>CAVZUX010000036.1:0-594056 GCA_963778435.1 uncultured Actinomycetota bacterium | reverse complement strand
GAGGGCGGTTATGTTGTCGTGGCCGCCCGCGTCATTGGCCGCCGCCACCAGGGCCTCGGCCGCCTGCTGCGGGTCGCGAGGGCGAGCAGCGGCAGGATCACCTCGTCCGGCAGCTCGCCGAACAGCCCGTCAGAGCAGATCAGGAACCGGTCGCCGCCGGTCGCGGGGAGCAGCCAGTGGTCGGCGGGCAGGTCGGCGCGCTGCCGAGCGCGCGGGTGACGATGTTCCTGCGCGGGTGGACGCGCGCCTGCTCGGGGGTGAGCACCCCGGCGAATACGAGCTCCTGGACCTCCGAGTGGTCCACGGTCAGCTGCTCGACGCGATTGGCGGCCAGCCGGTAAACGCGCGAATCCCCCACGTTGAACACCATCAGGTGATCGCCGCCCATGGCGGCTCAAGCCCGGCCACGCCGGTCACCGTGGTGCCCATCCGGTTCGCCTCGCCCGCGCTCGATGATGACCCGGTTGGCCTCCTCGAGCGCGGCGAGCACCGCCTCGACGAACAGCGGGCGCAGCCTCGGCGCAGCGCGCGAGCGCCTCGACGGCGAGCCTGCTCGCCACGTCACCCGAGCCGTGTCCGCCCATGCCGTCGGCCACCGCGTAGATCGGCGGCACCGCGAGATAGCTGTCTTCGTTTACCCGGCGAACGCGGCCTACCGAGGTGGCGACGCCGTGGCTGAAGCGGATCATGTCACCTGCCGGGGGGCGGAGAGCATGCCCGATGTCTGTGCCATCTATCGGACACGCTCCGGATGGTATCAACAGAGCCCTCGGGAGACAACAGCGGCGGCGGGTCGCGGCGGCGAGACCGCCCGCAAGAACCCTCCAGCGTGGGCGTTATTCGTCGCAGTATGCCAGATGATCTGCTGGTTTGCGATAATAAAGGCTGGTGGAAGGTGATCCCCGCTGGTAGCGGATAGTGCGGACGACCAGTAGGCCGCGTGCGTTCCATAACTTTGAATTCGTCGGGCGCGACGGAGAGCTACAGGCCGACCGGCACCCTCTGTTAACTTTCCGACCAATTATCTTTGCGCTCTTAGCCGACTATGCGAGGAGCCAATATACGGCGTCGGGGACAGACGGGAAGCGGGCCGGACCGGGCCTCGGCCCGTGGTCACGGTGCCGCGCGCGACCCGGACGGAGCGAATGCCGCTCGGGCGGACGACATGCAGGACGGCCGCGGCCGGCGGGCCGCCAGAGTTGTCCTGGCCGGCCGGAAGCCGCTGGCGTAGATCGCCCCGGCGAGCTCGGTGAGCGCGTCCATGGGCCGGGCGGTGGGGCGACCCGGAAGTGGTGCACCCCCGTCGCCCCCACCACCTGAGTCATCTCGATCTCGGCGACGGACGCGCCGTACAGGTAGAATTGCGCTCCGGGCAGCCAGGCGTCAGACTCGTCGACCAGCATGAACATCGCGCACAGCCCGGTGCCGAGCCGCTTGAGCACCTCCGCCGCGAGGCCGGTCGGCATCCCGTCGGCGTCGGCGAGCTCGCGGACCACGAGGGAACGGCGACCGCGCAGGACGGAGGCGGCCAGCTCGACCTTGCTCGCCTCGTTGATTGTCAGCAGCGGGGTCCGCCAGGCACCGTCCGCTAGGACCGCGATGGCGGCCGCTTCCTCGTCGGTGAGCTTCAGCGTGTCGGCCGCCATCAGAAGAACGCCTTCATCAGCGGATCGACCATCTCGCGTGGCACTGCCTCAAGCGCGGGCGCATAGATGGTGCTGAAGTTGCTGCCGGTGAGGGGTTCGGCACCCCCTGGCTCCAGTCGATCTGCCCCGCGAGATCGTAGTCCTCCTTGCCGAGTTCGAGCGTCACCCCTGCCAGATAGGGAACCGGGTCCTCGGTCCCCCGGCCTTGAGGGCGTCGGCGGTGCCATCGACAAGGTTGCCGCCGGCGGCGGCGTACTGGTGATTGGCCAGCGCGTCGCCGGCCTTGCGCCGTCGACCCCGGCGGTGACCATCGCCATGCCGGTGTCGAAATCGCCGGTCGCGCCGAGCACCGGGAGGTCGTCGGACGCGCCGGGGATGAGACTGGCCATGGTGTCGACCGGCGAGGTGAATTGCCCGGCCAGCTGCGCGCCGTTCCGATCACGCCGGCGCCGACGACAACGGCAGGGAGGATGGCGCCCGTTCCTGTGCTCGTACCGGCAGTCCGGCATCCGCGGCGCTCGCGGAGACCTGCGCGTTGATGTTGTTCGGGAGGTGCGTGTGCAGGTCCATGAGTGTCCTGGTCGCGGCCTGGAGCGACGGGCTGAGCTCGGACTGCCAGTCCTGCTCGAAGGCGGCCGCCAGGGGACCGTGCCAGAGGTCGGTGAGCCGGGCGGCGACGGCCGTCAGGGTGGTCACCAGGTTGGATAGCGCCTGGGCGTCCGCGTTAATCTGCTTCGCCAGGCCCTGTAGCTGATCAACGTCCATGCCCTCGAAGGACATCGGCGTGCTCCTGTCTCTTGGGTCTTATGAGATGCCAGGGACCCGTGGTGCCGCCGGAACTTGCCGGTTCCCGGCGGCACCGCAGGCCCGCTGGCGGCCGTGGGCCTAGTAGCCCTGGGACGCCCCCTGCTGCGCGGTGTAGTTCGTCTGCAGGTGCTGGTGCAGCGTCGTGAGCTGGGTGTGCGCCGTGGTCAGCGCGCTCGCGAAAGACGGCCAGTTGCCCTGGAACTGCTGGGCGTCCGGGCCCTTCCAACTCGACTCGATCGCGGCGTACGCGTTCTGCGTCGAGCTGATCAGGGTCTGCAGCTCGTTGACCGCGTTGGTGAGCGTGCTGAGCACGGGCTGGACCGCTTCGAGGTCCATTCCTTCCATTGCCATGAGATTTCTCCATCTCTTTTCTGTGGGTGCCGCATCTCGTTGATGCGTCCTCATTCCGGCAGCGCCACCTGCAGCAGGCGGACCTTGCCGCCCTCGACAAGCAGGCCGCGCCCCGGCGGGAAATCGCCGCGGCGGCTGCGCGGGAAGTCGGTCTTGTAGACCATCGCCCCGTCGCTCTGCTCGGGCTGCAGGGCCAGGCCGGTGCGCGCGGCCTTCACCGCGTTGAGCAGCGGCCAGGCGCCGCCGAGGACGGAGGTCTCCCCCTCGGCGATCACCACGTGCCCGAGCCGGTGAGGGTCTTGATCATGGCCGTGAGTGGCGCGTCCGCCGGGGTGCTGAGGAACTCGTTGACCGCCTCGATCACCACCGCGTACCGCTGGCCGGCTTCGCCGCTTTGCGCAGCCGCCTCGTCGATCTTCTTCGCGGCCTCCGCCACCTCGGCCGGGTCAGTCGCCGTCTGCTGCCAGATGCCGAGGCTGGCGAGCGGCGAGCGCTTCCGCCGAAGAACACCGGCGCGATTCCGGGCGCGGCCCGGTCGAGCGCGATGATCGCGGCGGCGACGGCCGAGGTCCGGCCGCTTGACGGCGGCCCCGAGACGAGGAAGGCACCGTCGGCCTTGAAGCCGACCGGGCCCAGGGTGTCGTCCGCGATGCCGATCGCCGGACGGCCATCGGCCGTCACCGGCAAGTCGCTCAGCCTGACGATCTCGGGCAGCTGCTCCACCCGCGGCGCGTCCTGGACCTGCTGGCGGCGCATCGCGGCAGCCAGCTGGCCGATCGCGCGGGCCTGCGCGGTGCTGCCGGTCGCCCCGCCGAACACCGCCACCTGGAACTCCGACCGGCCGAGGAGCCCGCGCCCCGGCGGCGAGTCCGGCGTCAGCGCGCCCGCCTCAACGCCCGCCATGTAGTAGTCGTTGTCCTCGGCCAGCCGCAGCACCAGGCGCTGCTGCACCCGCGAGGACAGGCGCGCCGGCAGCGACGCCGGGCGGTCGGCGGTCACGACGAGGTGAATGCCGAGCGGGCGGCCGTCGGTCGCCAGGTTGGCGAGCGCGTCGAACCACCGTCCGTTCTCCGCCGCCTCGTACTGCTGGCGGAACGCGTCGAAGCCGTCGAGGAGGATGAGGAGGCGCGGCTCTTGCGGTTCGGTCGCCAGGCGGCGGTACTCGCTGGTGGTCGAGGCCCGCACGGCCGCGTAGCGGCGGGCCCGGTCATCGGCCGTCGCCAGCAGCATCCGCAGCAGCCGCCGCAGCCGGTCGCCCTCGTCGGCGGCGATGACCGCGCCGACGTGCGGCAGCTCGGTGAGCATGTCAAGGCCCCTGGACCCGAAGTCAAGGCAGAAGACCTGGCAGGGGCCGCCCCGAGCGGTGAGTCCCGCAGCGATGGCGAGCGAGCGCAGTGCCGTCGACTTGCCCGCGCCGCCGGTCCCGAAGATGGCCAGGTTTCCGTCGTGGTCGGGGTAGAAGGCGGCGACCGACTGGCGCTGGGCGTCGGGCTCGTCGATGACGCCGAAGACAAGCTCGTCGTCGCGGCGGCGGGTCGGCAGCTTGGCCAGATCGTAGACGCATCGCGAGCTCGTCGAGCCACGGCCTTCGCGGCGCGGGAAGGTCTGCCATCGCGCTCGCCTGCCTGATGGTGGCGGTGATCCTGGCGATGTCGCTCGGCCCCTGCTCGCGGTGCGCCGGGCGGGCCGCCGGCTCGGGGGCACGCCAGGGGAGTGCCTCGCCGATGACCAGCTCCTCGACCGCGACGTCCGGATCGCGCTGGCCGGAATCGGTCCAGCCGCCCACGTAGCCGGCCTGGAACGGCACCAGCCGCCCCGGGCCGGTCTTGGACACCGCACGGCCCGGCAGCGCCGGGTCGAAGTGCGCGGCCACGGCCGAGCCGAGCACGTCGTCGCTGTCGGACTCGTCGGCCATCCGCAGCGCGAGCCGGAGGTTGGTGTTGGCCCGCAGGTTGTCCTTGATCACCCCGGCCGGGCGCTGGGTGGCGAGCACCAGGTGCAGGCCGAGCGAGCGGCCGCGCTGTGCGACGTTGACCACGCCGTCCACGAACTCCGGCACCTCGTGCACCAGCGCCGCGAACTCGTCTACCACGATCACCAGGCTCGGCGGGGTCTCCGGGTCGCCGGTCTTCTCCAGTTCCTGCAGATCCTTGACTCCCTTGGCGGCGAACAGGTGCTCACGGTAGGTCAGTTCCGCGCCGAGCGAGCGCAGCGCGCGCCGGACCAGGTGCGGGCTCAGGTCAGTGACCAGGCCGACCGTGTGCGGCAGGTGGACGCACTCACGGAACGCCGAGCCGCCCTTGTAGTCCACCAGCAGGAACGTGACGCGCTGCGGGCTGTGCGCAGATGCCATCGCGAGGATCCAGGTCTGCAGCAGCTCGCTCTTGCCCGAGCCCGTGGTCCCGCCTACTAGGGCGTGCGGGCCGTGCAGCCGCAGGTCGAGGGCGAGCGGGCCGTCGCCCGCCGAGCCGACGATGGCGCGCAGCGTGCCGGGGCGGCCGGCGGACCCGGCGGGCCGCCGCTCGGCGCGGCGGGGCCGGTGAGGATCGACCTGGACTCCTGCCAGCGCTCGATGATGGCGGCGGGGTCCTCGGCGATCTTCGGGTCGTTCAGCTCAAGCCAGGAGACGGAGCGCGGCAGGTCGCTGTCATCGGCGACCACCGCCCCGGCGTCGATGAGCGGTGCCATGGTCCTGGCGAACTCGGCGGCGGTCGCCGCGTCGACGACTTCGGCTTCGATGCCCGCGCTTGACGTGGACGTGAGGCTGTCGCCGACGGTGACCTTCCCGTCCCCGCGCACGTCGAGGAAGGCCGTGCAGGCGGCAGGCAGCTGCTCGGCACGCTGCGCCAGCCAGACGCAGTAGACGCCGGCCGCGCCGGCCGGCCCGGCTGAGCTCGACGAGCCTGGCCCGGTCGCCGGGGGCGCGGCTGTCGACGAGCACGAGCACCACGGCGCCGCTGTCCGGGACGCTTGGCTCACCGCGGCCGCTCCCGGCGACCACGGCACCGTAACCGCCGGTGCCGCCACCGCTTTGCGTGGCGTTGAGGCGGGCCCGCACCAGGTCCTCGAGCTGGGCGAGCAGCTGCACCGACTCGGGTCCCGAGACCAGGTGCGGGCCGATGAGCGGCGAGTGCGCGGAGGAGGTGTGCGGCAGCCACTTCAGCCAGTCCCAGTCGGGCGCCGACCTGCCCCCGCAGAAGGCGGCGAGGACCAGCTCGGCGGGCGATTGGAGCGCGGCGAGCTGGCAGAGCAGGGCGCGGGTGACGTCGAGCGCCACGCCCGGCTCCCCCGCGATGCCGATCGCCCCGTGGTCGGCCAGCGAGAGCGTGAACGGCACGTCGCGGATCGCCCGGTAGCGCGCGACGAGGTTGTCGAGCTCGGTCTGGGCGGCGGGCATGGCCCGCCGGTTGCGCTGCGTCTCGAACCGCAGCCGCGAATCGAGGAGGGACTTGCCGACCCGGAGGTCGAGGAACCTCGGCGCGCCCGGGCGGCGGGACCACAGCAGCGGGGACCGCTGCTGCGCGGCGAGGAGGCAGTCGGTCGTGGGCGGGTGCTCGGCGTTGCGGGCGCGCCACTCGGCGGCGTGCGCCGCGTCGGCTACCCGGCCGAGGTCCGCGATCTCGCGGCGCAGCGCCGCCATCGAGCCCTTGTTGCCGCGCGAGGCGTTCATCCGGCCCTCGACCACGTTCCCGACCATCATCATCGGGCTGAGGGCGGTGATGAGGAGCAGCTCGGGCTCCCTCCCCCCGGTCACCGCATAGAGCACGACGCCGAGCAGGACCGGCACGATCAGCGCTATCACAGGAAAGCGCGGATGCTGCTCGGCCTCGGGCAGCTCCGGGGTCTCGAGCGCCTGGCCCGCGTAGCTGCCGGTGATCACCGGCGACCGGTTGAACGCCACGGCCCCGGCGTGCGCGCCTGGCGCCGCGCCGGGGGCGAGCGCCCGGGGCGGGGCGAGCGGGGCGCTCGCGAACTCGATGGCGAGCACCGTGTCGCCGATCCGCAGCCTGTCCCCGCGCAGCCACGCGCCCCGGGTGACCGGCTCGTCGTTCAGCGTGATCCCGTTGGCCGAGCCGAGATCGAGGATCTCGGCCGAGCCCGGCGACAGGAAGACCCGGACGTGCCGCCGGGACACCAGCGTGTCCGACAGCCGCAGGTCGCAGTCGGCCGCACGGCCGATCGTCTGGTTGCCGGCCGGGAGCTGGAACCGCTTCCCCGCGTCCGGCCCCTGCAGGACGGTGACCTGCGCGACCGGCCGGGCCGTGCGGTCGGCGTACCGGTCGCCTGACTGGACGACGGCGAGGCGGTCGCCGGACTTGATGCCGCTGTCGGCGACGGGGAGCGCGGGGTCGAGGGTGACCCGCTGGCCGCCGAGCATTTTCAGCGTGACGGTGCCGGCCGAGGAGGTGCCGGCTGAGGAGGTGCCGGCTGGAGGAGGTGCCGGCGAGGAGGTGCCGGCCGAGGAGGTGCCGGCTGAGGAAGCGCCCGCCGCGGCAGCGCTGCCGGGGAGGGTTCCCCCTCGGCCCGCACCGTGTTGCCGGGCACCGGCACCACGGCCGTCGGGGTCCCTGGTGGCGAGCGCCGTGGCGACATCACCGACCGTCGCGTCGGCGGCGGCGGTCAGCACCAGGTCGGCCGGACCCTGGGTCCGGTCCAGCGTGATCTTAAGCTTCACCGGTACGCACCTCCGGGGATCACGCCGGCCGCGCCGCTGACTGCGCGCGCGGTGGCCGCCCTGGCCGCGCCCGCCGCGCTCGTCGCGCTCGTCGCCGGAACCGCGGATCGCGCGCCGCCCCTGGGCGATGGCGCGATCGACCTCCGTGCGAGATGCCCACAGGCTCCTCGGGTTGACCACGACCCACGCGCGCCGCCACCGGGGCAGCGCCGCCGTCGCGTCGCGCCGCGCCGTCGCGACAAGCTGCCACACCCGGGCCGCCGCCGCGCCGTCCGGGTCCGCCGGTCCGAAGGTGGCCGCGTCCGCGGCGTCGGCCACCGCCCGGGCGGACGGCAGGCCCCGGCTCTCGGCGTACGCGGCGAACTCCCGGCGTGTCGGCGCGCCGACCGTGGCCGGGACGCCCGACGCGCCCGGGACGCCTGACGCGCCCGGTGCGCGCGGTATGCCTGGCTTGACCGCTGCGTCCGGCCGCGCCGCCACGATGCCCAGATCGCAGCTCAGGTCGAGCAGCTCACGCCAGGCCCCGGCGACCCGCGTCGCGGGCGGCCCGAACGACCGGCGGCGGCGACGGCGCACCTCCTTCGCGGCGGCCAGCGCCGCGGCGAGCCCCGCCACCACGAGGAACGGGATCCCCGCGTCCGTGGCGACGGTGATCGCGATCGGGGGGATGGTGAACCCGTTGCCGGTGGACGGCCTGGCCGAGCTGCGCGCCACGGCGCTGCTCTCGTTGGCCGCCGCGACCGGCGCGGCCTGGTTCTGCCGGGGTGGCACGACCTTGACCGGCTGCTGCGGCGGCGTGATCTGCTGCTGCTGCACGGTGGGTTTCTTGTTCCCGGTGAAGAGGGCGGCCGGCAGCGTCACCCAGCCGTACTCGGTCGTGTCGAGCTCGACGTCGGCGCGCACATCCGAGCCCTTGATCACGCCGTCCTTCTCGACAGTCCCGTCGAGGCTGACCCGCGCGGGCACGCCGACCACGTTGGCGAGCAGGGCCATCGTGGCGGCGTACTGCTCGTCATCGCCGACGATCTGCTTGGAGTCGAGAAAGTCGTCGAGCCTGCGCTCGTTGTGGCCGGCGGTGACCGCGGCCTGGTCGCCGGCGCCGTTGCTGTAACTGCCGTTCTTCAGCAGGTACGTGGCGAGCGCGACTACCTTGGCCAGGGGGGCGGTCTGCGCCTGCGAGTGCTCCGTGGCGAACGTCCTGATTTCCGGCGGGCACTGTCCCTGCGTGCACACCTGCGCCGGGTCGAACGCACCGCCAGGGGACGCGGCACCGAGCTGGGCGAGCGACAGCGCGGGGGACACAACGGGGGCGTGCGGGACCGCTACCGTGTAGCCGGGCACGTAGCTGACCGCGTAGCTCAGCCCAGCCGGCACGTAGCAGGGGATGATGCCGGTCCCGGTCGCGACGTTGAAGCGGAGCGCGGACGCCGCCGGCCCGCCGCACGCCTGGCCCGCACCGGAGAAGGAGATCCCGGTGACGCCGGGCACGTCGGGCAGCCACGGCTGGTCGTAGGCGGGCTCGATCTTGATCGTCGCCGACTTGGCGCTGCCGGGCAGCTGACCGGGAACCTGACCGGGCAGCACCGCGCCAACCTGCTGGAAGCCGCCGAACGCGCCATCCGCCGTCGTCGCCGCGTTGGCGACCCCCCAGGAGAGGTCATCGTAGGTGTCCATCGCGGCGATGCGCACCAGGGCGCCGGGCGGCAGCCCTCTCGTGGCCAGCAGTTCCCTGGTGGCGACGCTCACGGTCGGCGGCACGTCCTTGGTGTAGTCGCGGTAGGCGGCGAGCGGGGACGGGAACTGGCTGACGTCGAACGGCGGCACGACGGTGAGCACGACCCGCTTGTGCGCGCCCGCGCCCGGCAGGTGCGGGCCGATGACGGCAGCGCCCGCGCCGGCCACCGCGAGCACGACCGCGCCCGCGCCGATCCGCTGCCAGGGCCGCTGCCTGCCGATGGTGATCTGCCTGCCGGCGCCGCGCTCCTGGCGGACCGCCGCCCAGGCCAGCGCGACGACGGCGAAGCCGGCTCCCTGGAGCACGGCGTCGACCGGCTTGGGGGCACCGAACAGGATGGACAGCGCGACGACGACCGCGGGCGCCGCGGCGGGCAGCAGCACCGTCGCCGTGCGCCGCGCCAGGGCGTGCCCGGCCACCCCGCTGAACAGGCCGAGCAGGTAGGGCAGCGCGAGCAGGCTGGCGGTCCTGCCGACGGGCCGGGCCGTGGTGAGCAGCTGCTGCCAGCCGGAGATGGCCGCGTCCATGACCGCCCGGAGCGTCGGCAGTGACACCGTCCCCGTCTGGCTGATGACGCAGCCGAACAGCAGGAACGCCAGCGCGCTGGCGGCGAGGACGGCGAGCAGCGGCAGCCTGGCGCGCTGGCCTGCGTGGCTGAGCAGCAGGCCAGCGATGACGCCGACCGCCCCGACGGCCAGGTACCCGTGGCCGCCGTAGGCGGGACGGAACCCGACGATCCCGATCATGGTGAGCGCGAGCAGCGCGAGCGCGTCGATCAGCTCATCGCGGCCAGGCACGATCTGGTGCGCGGGGTCGGCCGGCCGCGACCGCCCCGACGCGTCCACGGCAAGCGTCACCGGTGCCATGTCACGCGCTCCCGGCGTTCAGTAGCATCGGCAGGTCGGTGAGGGTGCGCAGCGCGAGCACGGTCAGGTCGCCCGACCGGCTGAGCCCGGGCGGCGCGTCGGGCTCGCACCGCAGCGCGATGACCCGGACATCGGGGCCGAAGTAGGTGGCCGCCCCCTTGAGTGCGCGAAACGGGATGACGCTGCCGGTCAGCAGCATCAGCACGGTCGTGTCCCTGGCCAGCCGGTAGGCCCGCCCGGCGAGCGTCGACAGGTCTTGGCCGTGCTCGGCGAGCGTGCCGCGCGCCAGCGTGTCGAGGATCCGGTGCGGCGACGCGGCGGTCACCGCGTGGCTCGCGGCGACCGTGCAGACGTCCTGCTGGTCCTTGACGGCCCGCACGCAGATCGAGGCGGCCACGCTCATCGCGAGCTCGAACTCCTCCTCGGTGCGGTAGCTCGCGGTGGCCCCGTCCACCACGACGGTCAGCTGCGAGCGGCGGGTGTCCTGGAATTGGCGGACGAGCAGCCGGCCCGCCTTGGCGGACGACCGCCAGTGCACGTGCCGCCAGTTGTCGCTCTCGGTGTAGTCGCGCAGCGTGTGGAAGGCGAGGTCACTGGTGGACAGGTCACGGGTGGTCTGGCCCTCCAGGTCGCGCTGCAAGCCCGGGCTGAGCGAGTCAAGACCGATGATCTTCGGGTGCACGAACAGCTCGACGGCGACCTGCTCGACCGCGTCCCGTCGCAGCAGGCCGAGCGGGTCGGTGCGAACCGCGGTCGGCGGCCCGATCGGGATGACCGCGCGCCGGTCGGTCGGCACCACGAACAGCTCGTCGTGGGCGGCACCAGGGGCGAGCGACGGGATGGGGAACAGCGCGCGACCGAGACCGACCGGCACCTCGACGCCCAGCGCGCGCAGCCGGGCCCGGGACCGGTTGGTCGCGACGAGGCGCCCGGTCGCCGGCGTGCCGACGCTGACCCGCACCGGGTCGAGCTCGATCATGATCTCGAGCGACGGCCGGCCGATCACGAAGCCGACCGCGATCAGCAGCGCGATCGCGCAGCAGGCGGCGATGAGGAACAGCTCCTGCCAGCCGAGCTGAACGCCGAGGATCCAGGCGGCCACGGCGACGACGAGGGCGGCACGCCCGGCCGGCGTCGTCGCCCGCCAGGCCGGTCGCAGGCCGCGGGCTACCGGGGCGAGGCGCGCGGTCAGCGCGGCCGCCGCGCCGCTTGCGGGTATCCGCCGGTTAAGACCTTTGAAATTAGTCCGGAACGGTAGGTTTCGTTGCGCCATGCCCTACATTCCTCGGTATGTAGGCGGGCGGACCTGGCTGAGCAGCTGCGCCACCACGTCCTCCACGGTGACGCCGGAGAACTCGGCCTCGGCGTCGAGCAGGAGGCGGTGGCTGAGCACCGGGATGGAGAGCTCCTTGATGTCGTCGGGCACGACGAAGCCCCGGCCGTCCGCCAGGGCCCAGGTCTTGGCCGCGCGGACGTAGGCGAGGCAGCCGCGGACCGACAGGCCGAGCCGGATGTGCCGGAGGCTGCGCGATTCCTGGGCGAGCTGTGCGACGTAGCCGAGGATCGCCGGGTCCACGTGCACCTGGTCGGCGAGCTGCGACATCTGGGTGATCGCACTGGTGGTGATGACGTTCTGGATGTTGGCGGACCGGTCCCTGGTGGCCGCGGACGCGAGCAGCGCGACGGTGGAGGCATGGTCGGGGTAGCCGAGACTGGTCTTCATCAGGAACCGGTCGAGCTGCGCCTCGGGCAGCCGGTAGGTGCCGGCCTGCTCGATCGGGTTCTGGGTGGCGATCACCATGAACGGCCGGCCGACCGGGTGCGCGGTGCCGTCCACGGTGACGTGGCCCTCCTCCATGACCTCAAGGAGCGCGGACTGGGTCTTCGGCGAGGCCCGGTTGATCTCGTCAGCGAGCACGATCGTCGCGAAGATCGGCCCGCTGTGGAAGGTGAACTGCCCGTTGCGCTGGTCGTAGATCGTCACGCCGGTGACGTCGCTCGGCAGCAGGTCGGGGGTGAACTGGATCCGGTTGTGCGTGCCCTGCACCGAGTTGGCGATCGCCTTGGCGAGGGACGTCTTGCCGGTGCCGGGGACATCCTCAAGCAGCAGGTGGCCCTCGGACACCATGCAGGTCAGCGCGAGCCGGACGATGTGCTGCTTGCCGAGCACGGCCAGCTCGACGTTGCTCACCAGCGCGCCGAAGGCGCGGGCGAACCAGTTCGCCTGCTCGGACGTCACCGTCGGTACGCCCGCGGTTGCTGTGGTCATGGTTTTCTCCGCATTTCCGTGGTTCCAGGTCTCTCGCCGCTATGTCCCGAAGCTTCCCGACGCGCTCTTTCCACCGCCGGTGACGTTGATCGTGACTGTCTCGCCATCGTTGGCGTGAATGCAGTAAGTGACGAAGGTCGCCGTGCCGCTGCCGTTGGTGGTCGTGCTGCCGCCCAGCACCTCGCTCGTGGTAGCGCCGCCCGGAGGCCAGTACTCACCGCCGTTATCGGCGCAGTTATAAGACAGCTGGGTGTTCGCGGGGAAGTTGGTGGCCGTGACGTTGAAGTCGTAGCAGGTCTTGCCCGAGCAGGTGCCGCTTCCGTTGGTTATCGGTCCGTGCTCGCTGACGGCCACGGCCGCCGGTGGCGGGGGTGCCGCCACCGTCTCCGCGGAGGCCGTGGCCGTGCCGCTGGACTGGCCCGCCGTGTCGGTGAGGTGGGCGGTGATGGTCTCGGTGTCGCTGTAGCCGTAGCCGTCCGTGGCCGAGCCGCTGTAGCCGCCGGCCGCGGGGACCGTGTAGTTGGTGCACGCGCCGGCGATGCAGACCTGCAGGGTCTCGGTCAGCCCGTCGCTCTGCGCGCTCCAGGTGTAGGCGATCGACTCCCCGACCTGGGTCGCGGTGACCGCCGGGGTGGCGATCGGCTGGTAGGGGACGACCTGGGCGGACGGGCCGGTGAAGGAACTGCACAGGCCGGCGTCGTTGCACTCGGCGACGTAGACGGTCACCGGACTGCCGTTGGCAATGGCGGCACTTGAGGCGTTGGTGAGGGTCTCCGTATAGGGGGCGCCCGCCGTGAACCCACCGGTGATGCTGCCGCTCTCCGCGGCCCCGTTGATCCCGTACTCGATGGAGGTGACCGCATGGGCGTTCGCCGCCCCTGCGGTGAAGCTGAACTGGATCGTGTCGCTCTGCCCGGTGGCGGTCGCCGTGACGCCGGTCGGCGCGTCTGGCGGCGCGGCCGCCTGGATGGCCGGGATCGATAGCGGAGACCGCGTCGACTCGCCCGCCGCGTTGGTCGCGGTGACGGCGAACTCGTACCAGGAGCCGTCGTTGTTCACCGTGAACGAGGCGGCGTCGGTGCCGGCACCCACGTTCTGGGTGGCGACGGGGGTCCCGCCGAATGGCCCGGCCTCGGAGTCCGCCTTGTACTCGTACACCGTGTAGCCGGTGACCGGCGAGCCGTTGTCGGCGGTGCCGGTCACGGCCGCCCAAGAGACGGTAATGGCCAAGACGGCCGACGGGTCGGGCACGGCTGCGCCGACGGCGGTCGGCGCGGCCATGGTCAGCGGCTTGCCGAACGGAACCGTGGTGACGCCGAGCGACCACGGACTGTGGCCCGGCGCCGCGTTGGTCGCCATCACGGTGAACGTGTACGGAGTCCCGTTGGTCAGCCCGGTCAACTGGTCGGTCGTCGTGACACCGACGGTCGTGATCTGCGGCTGCCCGGCGGGCGGCGGACTGACCTCGACCGAGTACCCGGTGATCGTGCTGCCGTTGTCGGCCGGCGCCTGCCAGGTCAGCGCGACGGTGCCGTCGCCTGGCGTAGCGGTGAGCCCGCTCACCTGGCTGGGCACCCCGTAGGGTACGGCAGTGGCCGAGACACTGGCCGGGCCGGTGCCAGCGCCGTTGGTCGCTTTGACGTACACCGTGTACGAGGTGCCGTTAACCAGCCCGGTGATCAGGCACGGGGCGGCCGGGCACCGGTGCGGGGTGCCGTTGGCGTAGACGTCGTAGTACTCGACCGGCGCGCCGTTGGCGACGGCGGCGGCGAACGCCACTTGCAGAGCACCGCTCGACGCCGTCAGCGTTGGCGTCCCGGGCTTGCCCGGGGCGTCGATGACCGTGACCGTGATCGCGACGTCGATCGCCCGGTCGGTCCGGCCCGGCTGGTCGCTCACGCTCGCGATGAGGTTGAGCGTGCCGCTGGTGCCCGCATCCGGTGTCACGATGACCTTCGAGCCGCTGTGCGTCACCGTGGCGGTCGCGGTCGACCCTGCCTGGGTGGTGACGCCGAGCACGGAGATGACCGGCAGCGGGAGCGGGCTCGTCACGTACTGCCTGAGGTCGACCGTGACGCTCTGGCCGACCTTGACGGAAGCGCTGGCCGGGCGGCCGGTGGGCAGTGGCGCCTTGACGACCTCGACACTGAGCGTGCTGCCCGGGCCGGGGCGCCAGCCAGCGCCGGCCGGGGTGATCTTCAGCGTGCCAATCATGCCGGGGGCGGCGCTGCTCGCTGCGGACAGCTGCAACGACGTACCCCCGACGACGCTGGCGCTGACGCCGCCGGCCGCCTTGGTCCAGCTCATGGTGTAGCGGGGCGGGGACTGAGTGCTCACCGAGACGTGGCAGAGCTGGCCGATGTCGTAGGACAGCGCGGCGCCGCCCTCGACGACCTGCAACGGGGTCACCGGGCAGTGCAGCACGGGCGCGTCGGAGCCGACCTGGACCGGGATCGTCACCGTGGCGGTGGTCCCGTTCTTGTCCTGCATCGTCGCACCGTCGTAGACCTGGACCGTAACCGCGCCCGGGCCGTTATACCCGCCCAGCGCGTGCAGGGTGAACACGCTCTCCTGGTTCGCGCTGACCGCGAGGTCCCCCGCCGGAGAGGCGGTGAGCCCGGTCGTCGTGGTGATCCTGAGCTGGCGGCCGGCCGAGTCGGTGAGCACCGAGCCGAGCGGCACGCTGACCGACCCGTTCTCCGGCAGCGTGATCCGCGCGCCCGGCTTGAGCGTGATGGTGGATGATCTGGCCGAGCTCGCGCACGGAACCGTGCCCTGGACGTAGACCACGGCGGTCGCGATGAGCCCGTCGGGCGCGGTGACCTGGTACGGCACCGCGTAGGGATAGCAGGCGAGCTTGATCGTCAGGTCCGCGCCGTTGACGGTGACCCCGGCGGGCACCCAGCTGACCTTGAGGTCCGACTGCGACCCGAGCGGGTCGTCGTCGTTCTTGAGCACGTCCACCGTGACGCTCTTCGCGCCCGCGCTCGGTGGCGGCGCGATGGCGTCATTCGCGATCGGCGGGATCTGCGCCCCGGTCACGGCGTGCACTACGACCTGGGCGAGCGACGGAGTTGCCCCGTCGGTATCACCGTAAGTGAACTGCACCGGCGGGTCCTGCGGGGACGCCGGGACCCGCAGGTAGACGTAGGACCCGGCGAGCCGCACGGTCGGCGGCACGGTGGTATTGGTCTTGCTCAGGGGCTCGACGGTTACCTTGTCGCCGGGGGCGACGTAGTCGTTGGCGAGCACGTCCCAGTGCAGCAACGCCCCTGGCGGCGCGCTGATCACGTCATCGACCGCGACCGGCGGCTGCGGCGGGCCGGCGGCAGCACGGCGATCCCCACCTGCGCCGTCCCGGTGAGCCCGTAGGGGTCAGTCACCTGGTAGGTGAACGTGTCGGTGCCGAGCGAGCCAGGGTAGGACTGGTAGGAGATCGAGTCCGGGCCCACCGCGACGATCCGGCCAAGCGCCGGCGGCACCGTCACGCCGGTAACCGTGACCGAGTCGCCGTCCGGGTCGACCCCGGAGACCGGGACCTGGATGACCACGGTGTCCCCCGCCGCCACCCTGGCGTCAACCTCCTGCGGCGCCGGCGCCTGGTCCGGGTCCGCCTTAGACGGCGCCGGCATGATCGTGACGTCAAGCTCGCCGGCCGCCGTCGTGCCGTCCGCGTCGGTCGCCACGTAGCTGACCGCCGTCTCCTCCTCGGACTTGACCGCCGCGGGCGCGTCAATCCGGAGGTTCGCGCCCTGGGCGGAGGCGATCAGCCCGGTAATCGGCGGCGTGGCCGTGGGCGGCACCCCGGTGAGCGACAGGGGCAGGTCGGTGGAGCTGGCGTCACCGGCGAGCACCCCTACGGCGGCGCTGTCCCCGGCTCTGACCGTGATCGAGGTGTTGGTCGTGGTGATCTGGTCGGCGCTGGGGTCGGCGGCCACCGCGGTGACCGCCACCGTGCCCGTCGCGCTGCCCTTGCCGTCGCTGACCGTATAGGAGACCGTCGCCGTCAGGCCCGGCTGCGCGTCGTCGGCGCTGATCCTCAGCCACTCCTGGTCGATGACCGCGACCTGCACACCGGGCGTACCGGAGGTCGCGCCGGTGACGCCGAGGAGCCAGCCCTGCGGGTCGGAGTCGTCGGCCAGGACATCGACCAGGACGGGCTGCTGGCCGTGCAGCACCGCGACGTCCGGGGTTGTGACCGGGGGCTCGGGTTTTCCTGACGCCGGGATCACGCGCACCCGGATCGCGGCCTTCGCTGTCGGCGCCGCGCCGTAGGCGTCGGTGTATTCGAGGAAGTAGTCGCCGGCGTTCTGCGCGGTGAACGTGACCGTGCCATCGGCGAGGTCGGTGGACACCTTGGTGCCGGCCGCGGCGGTGCCGGGCGCCAGGGAGACCGGCGCGGCGAGCCTGAGCGTCGCGTTCGGGTTGGTCCAGTCGACGCCGGGCAGGTCGTTGGCCAGTGGCCGCAGGGTAATCGGCGTCCCCGCCTCGGCCTGCGCGGCATCCGGCTCGGCGACGGGCGCGACGAACTTGGCGGACGACGAGCCGAGCACCGAGACGCTAAGCTCCGCCATCGTCGGCCTGGCGACCCGGCCGTCGCTGACCCCGTACCTGAGCGTCACGGTCTCACCAACCGCGGTGTGCGGCGCGGTGAAGGACAGCGCGCCGCCGCTGGTCACCGCCACCGCCCCGGCGCTCGCGCTCAGCGAGCCGCTATCGATGAAGAGTGGGTCGCCGTCGCCGTCGCGCCAGTCGCCGATGACCGGGACGACCAGAGCGCCGCCCGAGGCGACCGACAGGGGCGGCGGCTGGTAGTCCTGCTTGAGGTACGGCGCGCTGTTCTCATCTGGCGTCCTCGGCACGAGCGTCACCTCGCCGGTGGCGCTGTGGCCGTGCCCGTCATCGACCGTGTACTGGAAGTGCGCGTCGCCGGCCAGCGACGTCACCGTGGCCAGCACGGTCTGCGCGTCGGGCGCGATCGACACGGTGACACCCGGCTGATCGGGGTTGCCGACCTCGGTCACCGCGTAGGTCAGCCGCGGGTCTCCCTTGACCGCGTCGAGGACGTGCACCTCCGTCGTCACGCCGGGCCGGACGCCCTGGGTGAGCGGGTTCGCGCGGAACTGGTTGTTCTGCTGCTTGCCCTGGGTCTGGACCACGGTGGCGCTCTGCGCCCCGCTGGTGCCCTGCTGCCACTTCGGCGTGACGTTGGTGACCTTCTGGTCGACGAGGAAGACGCCCCCGTTGGCCGTGTCGTTCAGCACCACCTCGCCGTCGTTCACTCGGAAGACGAGCTGCGGGCTGGCGTCGCCGGTGGAGAACGACTTCACGTCGACCGTGGCGGGCAGCGCGGCGCCGCACGCCTGCACGTAACTGCCGGCCTCGCCGCTGGCCCAGGCCTCCTCCACGCACCCGCCGACCTGCACCGGGGCGGCCGCCGTCCCGGAAAGCCCGAGGCTGGGCCTGGGCGTGACGAGGTGGCCGGTCGTCAGGTTCACGAGGTAAAGCGCGGTGCTTGAGGCCGCGACAACGACATCGCCCGTCCCCGATGCCTGCTGCAGCTCGAACCCGCCCGGGGTCACTGCGGGCGGTAGCTGCACCGTCGGCTGGCCGCTGTCCGGCAGGTACAGCCACCTGCTGGTCGCGTCGGCGACCACCGGAACGTTTCCGACCGTGGTGACCTGCATCGGGTCGGTCGCCTGCATCACCGACGGCAGGCTGGTGACCACGGGCGTGGTGGCGCCCTCGGCCCATTCGAACAGCTTGCCGCCGCCGGCCACCCAGGTCGTGTTGTCGCTGCCGACCGCGACGGCGGAGTTGGCAGGCAGCTTCTTGGCGAGTACCGGGGCCGTCAGGGCCAGGGCGTCCAGGTTCAGGCTGCCGCCCGACCCCGGGGTGGTGACGGACCGCCGCAGCGAGTGATCGGTGCCGAGCACGACGAGCGTCGCGGTGTCCGCGTCACCACCGAGCGCGACCCCGCCGGTGTCCGGGACGACCGGGGAGACCAGGGTTCCCGCGGGATCGGCGAGGTTCGTCTCGTCCACGTCCACCGCGTACATGTGGCCGCCCGCGAGGCTGTTGGCGAAGGTGGCGACGAGCGGGCCGTTCTGCCACACGTCGACGCTGGTCGCGGACTTGGGCGCCACCTCACCGGCGAGCTCCCCGATCGGCTTGGCGAACCGGCCGAGCGACACCTGGCCGGCCGTGTTGTCCGTCACCCAGATGCCGCCGTCGTTCAGGCTGACATGCTGGACGGGGTTGCCGTGCGCGGACGCGGCGAGCGCCGCGAGGGTCACCATCGCCACGCCAATCGCCACCGGCGTCACCAGGCGTCGCAGTTGCATGCGGCGAAAGCCCCTCCCCCTGCGCGGAGCCCCCACCCGAGCACCCCGATCCGAACGCATATCACGCCCGTGTCATTACGGTAAGTGGCCTGCCAGAGAATTCCAGCCGTCCATGCCCGGGCGAATATACGGGATAGATCGTAGGGGGCGCATTCGCGGTACGTGCCAATTCAACAAAATCTGCCAGATAATTGAATATGCAAAAACAAACAAAAAGGCAAACAACCAAAGCTCTCCTGCATCGGGGACGCGACGGTGCCGGGCTAGATGATTGAGTCCAAGGGTTCGCCGACGACACCCCTTGGACTCGATCATCTAGCCGCCGCCCAGCCTGCTCAGACCCGATTAGGAAGTGGCCGACTTGCCAGCGGTCACGCTGGCGTTACTAAGCCGACGGTCTTGCGGACCGTTGCCCCTGGCTCTCCGCCCGGACCGGCCTGGGGCGCAGGGACGCCAAGGCCGCCGTCCGGCAGATGCGCCTGGGGCCGGCACCCGCTGCTGGACGACGCCGCCGCCGACGGGGCGGTCACGATCTCGTGGGCGCGGGAGATGGCCGGCTGGACCGGCCGGATCGGCGACGAGGACATGCGGCGCGACGCCGGCCGATTTTGCCTGGCAATCTGTCCGTCGTCTACGTCGGGAAGAGCCTCGCCGGACGTGTTGAGGGGGGTCAGATGGTCGGTATCAGGTCGGCGACGTCTGGGTGGAGCTTGGCCAGGGCCTGGTCGAAGGTGGCCAGGCGGGCGGAGCAGGAACGGGCGAGATGGGCCAGATAGGCATCGGTCACCTGGCGGTGGCCGATGATCCCGGCCACAGGGATGTCATGGCAGGAAGCGTTGTCAGGCCAGAACTCGTGCTGCGGACTGGCGGCGATCTCTTGCAGCACTGACCGGGCGGACTCGGCGGACTGGCCCTCGCGGATCAGCAGGCGCATGAGGCTGCCCTGGGTGATCGGGCAGGTAGCGAAGCTGGCTCCGGACGCAGTGAACCACGTCTCGGCCAGGCCGTGATGAACGTGGTCTTCGACGACGAGCGCGATGAGCACGTTGGCGTCGAGCAGGACGGCTGGCATTAGTCGTCCTCGAGCGCTCGAACGTCTTCGGTGGTAACCATCCGGCCCAGGCGCACGACCGGCAGCCCGGTTGCCGGACTATGCGCCAGTCCGGCCGCTCGGCTCTCGCCGAGCCCGCGGCGCATGAGGAATGCGACGGTCTCGCTCAGCGTCCGGTGAGTGTCTCGGGCGATCGACACGACCTGGGCGTGGAGATCAGCGGGAAGGTCAACGGTGGTACGCATACGTGCATCATATCATCCATGCATCATGATGCGCAGACGGATCCTTCGCGCGTTATCAATGCCGCCAGCCTGATGATCCGCTCAGGACGGATCAAATTAACGACGCAAAACTGAGTTACCGCTGCGAACTCCTCATCCGCGCCAAGATGGTGCCCGACCGGGCCTGCCGCAGATCGCGGCTATCCGCGCGAACTCTAAGGCGAGCATTCCGGCGGGGACTCGTCGGAGGCCGTGCCGTCGTCGCGCACGACCCGGACCTCGAAGCACGCGGTCTGGCCGCTTGGCACCGCGACGACGAGCTCGGCCTTGTTCGTCTCGCCCGACGGATTGCCCGCCGTCTCGCGCGTCCACTCGAAGGTGTCGGTTGAGACGGGGTTTTCGTAGGTCCACGTGAACTTGACCTGGGTCGCGCTGAGCCGGGTCACCGAGAGGACGGGCGTGCCTGGATCGGTGGCGTCCGGCCCGATGGCGTTCTGCTCGCTGTTCGCTTGCGTGGCAGGGGCGGCGTCGGCCGGCGGGCTGCCCGGCTGGCCGCTGCCGGGTGACAGGGAGAGCACGGCGACTCCGGCCACGACCGCAAGCGCCGCGCCGCCGCCGACGAGGGCGAGCACGCGGCCCCGCCCGCTCCTGCGCTGGTCCGGGTCCGCCGCCCCGCTGGGGCCGGCCGAGTCGGTGCGGCCGAGGTCGCCGCCGGCCCGGCCGGGAAACCCGGCATTGGTCGCGCCGAAGGGATCCGCACCGTCGGGTGCGACCCTGCGCGACCGCGCCAGCGTGGCATCCTCGGGCACCTCGGGCGGGAACTGGCGGGCCCTGGCCGTGCCGGGTGCGGGCGCGCTCCCCCACGGGTCGAGCCTGACCGGGCCGCGCGCGCGGGTCGCCTGCTCTTCCGCGGCGGCCGCCGAGCCTCTCGGGTCGATCCGGACCGGATCGCGCCTGCGGGTGTCGTTGTCCTCGGCCGCCCCCGGCCCCGCCGCGGGCGCCCACGGGGCGGCGGCGCCGCGGGCACTGGTCGCCCCGCGGGGGTCCGGTCCGCGCGGCGGCTGGCTCGTGTTACCCCAGCCGGGCCGGCTGGTGCTGCCCCAGGCGGGCTGGCTCGTGTCACCCCAGCCGGGCTGGCCGGGCTGGCCGGGGACCCTGGCCGAGCCCTCGTCGGAACGTGGTCTCGCCACTGTGCGCTGGCAGGCGGGAGATCGTGTCGCCGCCCGCCGTGTCGCCCTGCCGGGGCCCGTCGGCGGGCAGGATCGGCTGGGTAACCGGCAGCCGCATCTCCTGCTCGATCGACTGCAGGCCCCTGATGAGCTCCATCGCGGTCTGCGGGCGCGCGACCGGGTCCTTCGCCATCGTCCGGCGCAGCAGCCGCTCCAGGCTGTCGGGCACGTCGGCGCGCTGCGTGCGCGGGACGGCGCCGGTCTTGATCCTGTTCGTCAGCGCGTAGTGCCCGTTGTCGCCGCCGGGCGCCTCGAACGGCGAGCGGCCGACGAGCAGGTGCCAGAGCGTGGCGCCGAGCGAGTAGACGTCGGAGCGCTTGTCCCCCGGCGCGGTGCCGAGGAGGATCTCGGGCGGCGACCACGGCACAGAAAGGCCCTCAGGGCCGTCGCCGCCCGTGGTGGTGGCGATCCCGAAGTCGGTGAGCGCGGGCTCGCCGTAGGAGTCGGTCAGGATGTTCTGCGGCTTGATGTCGCGGTGCAGCACACCACGACGGTGGCTCGTCTCGACCGCGCTGCCGATCTGGATGCCGACGCGCAGCACGTCCGCGATCGAGAAGTGCGAGCGGCGGGCCCGGACGGACAGGTTGGGCTGCGGGTAGTACGGCATCACGATGTACGGGCGGCCGTCTTCGGTGACCTTGGCGTCGAAGACCTGCACGATATGCCGGTGCTGCAGGCCCGCCGTGACATTCGCCTCGGCGGTGAACCTGCTGCGGGCCGCCTCCGACAGCGCGGACTCGTTGAGTACCTTGACCGCGACCTCGCGTTTGGGCAACTGCTGCTCGTACAGGTACACCTGGGCGTTGCCGCCCGCGCCGATGTGGCTGATGAAGCGGTACCCGGGAAGGTCAGGCGGCGGGACGTCGCTGGACGGGATTCGGCTCAATCTGTTACCTCGTAGCGGAAATCGATGCCTTCTGCGAGCGTGACCAGAGTGCCTGGCCTGATGGGGACCGGCTCCCCGGGGCGGAGCTGCTCGGCGTCGCGTCCCGGCAGGGTGACCAGAGTCCCGTTGGTCGAGTTCAGGTCGGTCACCATGACGTGCCAGCCGTCGAGCGTGACCCGCAGATGGGTGCGGGAGATGTCGCCGTCCGCGCTCGGCAGCTTGACAACGTGCGGCCGTTCCTCGCCGTCGTGGCCGGCGAAGTCGGTGCGCGGGTTGCGGCCCATGACTACGTCGCGGTCGAGCGCGATCACGTCGCCGAGCGACAGGCGGAGCGCGCCGAGCACCGGCCGGGGCACGAGCGCCGGATCGTGCGGCAGCGCCGCGCCGCACCGGCGGCACGTCGTCTCGCTTGGCGGGTTCAGGTGGCCGGCCGGGCAGATCAGGGCGGGGACCACCGGGCCGATGCGGTCCGGTGCCTGCGCCGCGGCGAGCGCGGACAGATCGCCGCGCTTCACCGTGAACCCTGTGTCACCGGGTCCGGCCTCACCTCGCGGCGCGGGCGGGGCGAACAGCGACTCGCCCGGCCTGCCACTGCCCGGGGTCGGCCCCCCGGGTCCTGACAGCCACGGCGGGACGTCGATCAGGCCGCCCGGCGGGCCGGACGGGCCAGACGGGCCAGACGGGCCGGGCCAGACGGGCGCTCGTGCGGGTGCCGACGGCATCGAGTGCATTCCGGCGCCGGGCGCCTCCCCGGGACGCCCCGACGGTGGCGGGCTCCCTGGGAACTGGACCGGCGGCGGCTGGAACTGGACCGGCGGCGGCGCGCCCACGCCGGGAAGCGCACCGGGCACGGGATGGCCGTTCAGCGGAGCGGGACCCCACGGAGCCGGGTCGCCGTCAGCGGGCCTGATCGCGGCATCCGCGACCGACCGCTCCTGCGTCGAGCCCCAGAGGAAGTCATACTCCAAGTTGTCGCCGGCCCCGCCGCCTCCGTTCAGTGGCCCGTCGGCACCGCCTGCCCGACCGCCACCGGACGGGCCGGGGAAACGAGACGGGCCGGGGAAACGAGACGGGCCGCCGGCGGCCGACTTACCGGCGAGGCCACCGTGGTCCGTGATGGTGACGGTGTCCGGGAAGGAGACGATCGTTTTCTCAGGACGGGGCCTGTCCGCTCCCGCCGCCGCGGCCCGCGGCCACTCGGGCGCGGACTGCGGGGGCCAGTCGGGGGCGGACTGCGGGTCGGGCGCGGACTGCGGGGGCCAGTCGGGCGCGGACTGCGGGTCGGGCGCGGACTGCAGGGGCCAGTCGGACGCGGCCTGCGGCCACTCGGGCGCGGACTGCGGGGGCCAGTCGAGTACAGGCTGCGGTGGCCAGTCGGGTTCCGCGACCGCAGCTGGAGCCTGCGCCGGGGGCCGATCGGGCTGGTACGACGCGGTTTCCTTGGACGCGAGGTTGGTGAGTTCGATGATCACGCAGCCGACCAGCAGCACCCCGGACGCCGCGGGCAGGCGCAGCGCGGTGTCCGCGGGCGGCACGCCGAGGAAGATCCGCTCGGTGTTCTCCTGAACAACCCGCTCGCGCCAGGTCAGCAGGCCGGCTCCGTCGACGTGCTCCGGCGCCACGGCCCCGGCAGCCTCGGCGTCGGCCGGCGGGGCGGCGACCACGGTCGCGCCGACCGCGCCACGGCAGAAGAGCCGGTGCCGCCCGTCCGTCCCCGCTGTCAGCAGGGCGAAGCCGGGCACGCTGCCGACGCCGTCCGCGAGCAGGCCGGCAAGCAGCACGTCCGCGGCGGCCCCCTGGACGAACCCTTGCCAGATCCTGGTCACCGCCGGGGAATCCGGCGAGGCATCGAGGAGCGCCCAGCACTGATCGCCTGCCACCGCCGTCAGCGGCCCCGGCACGTAGCTGACGTCAGGCATCGCCGTCCCAGTGCTTGGACAGGGCCTCGCGGGGCACGGTGGCTTCGTCCGCGCCGTCGTCGTCGGAGTCGACGTCGATGTCGACGATGACCACGGTCACGTTGTCGCGCCCGCCCGCGTCGTTAGCCGCCGCCACGAGCGCTTCCGCGGCCTGCTGCGGGGAACCGGCCGCGAGCAGCGGCAGGATGACTTCATCGGGCAGTTCGCTGAACAGGCCGTCCGAGCAGATGAGGTACCGGTCGCCGCCGATAGCGGGCAGCAGCCAGTGGTCAGGGAGCCGACCGGAATCGCTGCCCAGGGCCCTGGTGACGACGTTCCTGCGCGGGTGGGTCCGCGCCTGCTCCCTGGTGATGGCGCCGGCGAGGACGAGTTCCTGCACTTCGGAGTGGTCCACGGTCAGTTGCTCAAGGTGGTTGCCGACGAGGCGGTAAACACGCGAGTCACCGATGTTGAAGACCATCAGGTGGTCGCCGCGCGCCGTCTCCAAGGCGGCGAGCCCGGTCACCGTGGTCCCCATCCGGTTGGCGGCGTCCCGCTCGATGATCTGCCGGTTGGCGTGCTCAAGGGCCGTGAGCACCGCTTCAGCGAACAGCGGGCGGAGCGCGACGCACGCGCTCATCTCCTCGATCGCGATCCGGCTCGCCAGGTCGCCCGACCCGTGCCCGCCCATGCCGTCCGCGACCACGAAAAGGGGCGGAACTGCGAGATAGCTGTCCTCGTTGACCTGGCGGACGCGGCCCACGGACGTGGCCGCGCCATGGCTGAAGCGGATCATCGCCGCAGCACCCCTCCCACCGTGGGCGTTATTCATCGCAGTATCCCAAAGGATCTTCCCGTTCGCGGCGATAAAGGCCGCTAGGAATCATATGCCGAAGAGAGTAAGCCGCGCCCGTTCCCTACGCTGGATTTCATCGCACGCGACGGGCTCGCTGCGGGCCGATCACCACCCACTGTTATCTTTACGATCAATCAATATCGGAGAGGATTACACATGCCGGAGCGGGGCGTCGCCCTGGAGAAGCTTGGCTTTCTGACCATCGGGCTATTCGACGGCCAGGATCCCGGGCCCGGGCACCAGTACACGCTGGAGATCATCGAACTGGCTGAGCGACTCGGCTTCGACTCCGCGTGGCTGCGCTGCCGGCATCTGCAGTACGGCATCTCCTCCCCGATCGCTGTGCTCGCGGCCGCATCGCAGCGGACCCGGAGGATCGAGTTCGGCACTTCCTCACGTCATCGGTGGTGCGGGCGGAAGAGTCGGAGGACTTCGCGTCGGTGCAGCAGTCCCACATCCGGATGTTCCGTGCCGCCCACCCCGCCGGGGCGGCGGCCCGGGTGTCGCAGGGACTCGTCGTGATCCCTACCGACACCGCGTCGGCCGACCAGCGCGCCAGGTACGAGGCCTATGTCGCGGCGCGCACGCCGCGCACCGGCGCGCCGGTCGGGCCGGCCAGAATGATGTTCGCGCGGGACATCATCGGCACGTCGGAGGAGATCGCCGAGGCACTGTACGAGCACGCGGGGTTCCGCGAGGTCACCGAGGTCGCGTTCGCGCTGCCGTTCACCTTCGCCCCCGAGGACTACGTGCAGATCCTCACCGACATGGCGACGAAACTCGGCCCGGCTCTCGGCTGGCAGCCGCGCCACTAGCGGCCGGTAACCCGATCAGGAGGTACGCGCGTTGCCGCGACTGCTCGTTGTCCACCACACCCCGTCGCCCGCGCTGCAGTCGATGCTCGAGGCGGTCGTCTCGGGCGCGCGCGACCCGGAACTTGCGGGGATCGACGTCTCGGTGGTGCCGGCGTTGGCGGCGACGGTCCCCGACGTGCTCGCGGCAGACGGGTTCGTGCTCGGCACGCCCGCGAACATCGGCTACATGTCGGGCGCGCTCAAGCACTTCTTCGACCAGATCTACTATCCGTGCCTGCAGGTCAAGGTCGGCGCGCCCTACGGCCTCTACGTGCACGGGGCCAGCGACACCACGGGCGCGGTGCGGGCGGTGGCCGCCATCGCCAAGGGCCTGGGCTGGACCGAGGTCGTCAATCCCGTGGTCTCGACCGGCTCGGTGGGCAAGGACATCGACCGCCAGTGCTACGACCTCGGCGCCACCGTCGCCGCCAACCTCCTCTAGTTTTGGGCTCGGCCCGGTGCTAGGCGGCGGCGAGGGCCTTGCCCGCCTCGGCCGCGGCAGCGTGCGCGGCGTCCTTGAACTGGCCCGCGAGCTCCTTGAAGTCGTCGAGCGCAGGGTGGACGCCGACCAGGGTGAACTCTCGCTCGACCAGCGTCAGGTCCGCGCCCCACACGTCGGTGATGATGCGGCGGAGGTAGCCGGTGGAGTGGTCCCAGCCCCGACCGCATGGAGTCGCGCGGTCTGATCATCCGGGTCACCGACAGCCACGACCGGCGCGCCCGCATCCCCGAGTTGACTGGAGAGGGCCGCGGGTCCAGGCGGAGGTCACCAGCGCCCGCGACCGCGTCGAGGCCGGCCTGCTCAGCGGCTTCACCGCCGATGAGCAATCCCAGCTGCGCGGCCTGCTCACCCGGCTGACCGTCGCCCCGTCCGCGCACGGTTCCTGCATCTGAGGCGGAAAGGGCCCCTACCGGTGGGCGCTGGCCTCCTCCACCGTCAGCTCGGCCGCCGGGTCCGCCTCAAGCCGCGCCTCGGGGATCGGCTTGCCGCTGAGCACCGAACGGCCGTATGTCCCGGCCTCAATCCTGGCCAGTGCCCGGTCGATCGCCGCCAGCCGGTCGCGAAGCTGCGCGGCGACCGCCTCGTCATCCGCCTCTTCGGTCAGCGGCAGACCCGCGTCCCCGAAGTCCTGGGGAATGTCAGAGGCCTGGTCATCCAGAGTCGCCGCCTCCTCGGTGTCCCGCAATAGCGTCGCCACCTCGGCCCGCTCAGCCCGCAACAAAGCCCGCGCCCTGCTCTCGTCCATGCGTGCCCTTTACCCCGCTGCGCGGAAACATACCCATGCCGCGCATGGGTCACATTGTGAAGCCATCGGGGACGATCACGTCGGCCGGGTCAAGGTGATGAATGGACTCACGGCCCAGGGCCAGCAGGGTGGAGTCGATGCCGGAGCGGAGGACGTCGAAGACGTTGCGGACGCCCGCCGGCGCCGCCGGCTGCCAGCCCCCAGAGGCAGGCGCGGCCGATCATGACCGCGCGGGCGCCGAGGGCCAGCGCCTTGACGACGTCGCCGCCGCGGCGGATGCCCCCGTCGAGCAGCACCTCGGCCTCGCCCGCCACCGCCGCCACCACTCCAGGCAGCGCCCGGATCGAGGCCGGCGTGCCATCCAGGTTGTTGCCGCCGTGGTTGGAGACCGAGATCGCGGTCGCCCCGGCGTCGATCGCGCGGCGCGCGTCGTCCGGCCGCATGACCCCCTTGACGAGGAACCCCCCGCCCCATTGCTCGCGCAGCCAGGCGATATCGTCGCCAGGTCGGCGGGGGCACGGCCGCCCATGTCCGGTAGGCGGTGAAGAATCCGGGTGCGGGCTCGCCCGGGCGCCCCATGTTCGGCACGGTCAGGTCGGGCAGGCCGCCATGGCGGAGCCAGTCGATCAGGTAGCCGGGACGGGCCAGGCCGGCCGGGGCGAGGCGGGCGAGCGTCGCCAGGTCGAGCCGCTCGGGGATGGCAGGGCTGCCCCAGTCCCGGCCGCCGGGGAACGACCAGTCGAGGGTGAGGATCAGCGCCTTCGCGCCCGCCGATCGCGCGGCCTCGGCGCGGGCGAGCAGGGTGTCGCGGTCCGCGGACCAGTGCACCTGGAAGAACAGGTTCGGGTTGACCGCCGTCACCTCGGCAGCTGGCCTGCTCGCGAACTCGCTGAGCCCCATCGCCGTCCCCGCGTCGCGGGTGCCCATCGCGATCGCGACCTCGCCCAGGGGGTGCACCGCCTGCGCGCCGACCGGGGAGGCGAGCACCGGCAGGTCGATCTCCACCCCGAGCACCGAAGTCCGCAGATCACGCGTGGCCGGCTGGGCCGGGGGCCGGGGCGGAGCCAGCCGGCGGCGCGAACCCGATCTCGCCGAACGCGGCCGTGTTGTCGGCGCGGGTGACGCCCGCCTCCGCGCCGGCCTCGATCGCCATGAACACCGGCCGGGGCAGCCGCCGCCGCGCCCGCCGCCGCGCCTGCGCCACCGACTCGAACCGGTCCATCCCCCCGATGCTAGGGCAGGGGGTCAGCCGACAACTGGGCGGAACTGGTAGCCGACGCGGTACTCGGTGACCAGGTACCTGCCGTAGGACGGGCCGAGCTTGTGGCGGAGCCGGCTGACGTGCACGTCGACCGTCCGGCTGTCGGCGGCGAAGTCGCGCTGCCAGACCTGGCGCACCAGGTCGGCCCGGGTGAACACGGCCGACGGGTGCGCCGAGAGGAAGGCGAGCAGCTCGAACTCCTGGAACGTCAGCGTGACCTCGTCCCCGTCCACCCAGACCCGGCGCTGATCGTGGTCGAGCAGCAGGCCCAGCCGCCCGCCCGCAGACCGCTCCGCCGGGTCCGCTGCAGCGGCCGGCGGCGTTGATCGCCCCGGGCACGGTGACCGGGTAGCCGACGATCGCCATCGACGTGCCGGTACCGGGAATCGGGACCACCGCGAGCAGCGTCCCGTCCGACTTCTGCCGAGACAGCGGATGCGGGACCTCGGCCGCCTCGGAGCCGTCCTTGGCCTCAGGCCCGGCGTCCGCGCGGCCAAGCAGTTGCGCTCCGATCTGCACGTGCCCCGCCACCTCCTCCACGTTCCGCACTCCTCGCATATAGTCTATTAAATAGGTCGCTTTAGTCAAGAAAATGGCGTCACAAACCCGTGAAATAGCTGCGAACAAATACATTACCGGGCCGGTGCCGTCCAGGCCGGCCCGTCGGGAAGCTCCGCCCCGTACCAGTGCTCGATTAGCCGCCGCGCGATCGAGGACGTCGGCGCGATGCCCAGCTCGCCCGCGTCGATCGCGGCGCGCAGCTCGGCCCTGCTGAACCAGCGCGCCTCGCCGATCTCGTCCTCGTCGACCGCGATCGACTGCCCGGACTCAGCCATCGCCTGGTAGCCAAGCATCAGGCTGCGCGGCATCGGCCACGGCTGACTGCCCAGGTAGCTGACCTGCCCGACGGTGATCGCGGTCTCCTCGAAGACCTCGCGCGCCACGGCGTGCTCGGCCGACTCCCCCGGCTCGACGAACCCCGCGACGACCGACATCCGGCCCTGCGGCCAGAGCGCGTTCCGCGCCAGCAGCAGCCGGTCGTCGGCGTCGATGACCAGCATGATCACCGCCGGGTCCAGCCTCGGGAAATGCTCGGTGCCATCCACCGGGCACACGGTCAGGTGGCCGGCCGGGGCCGGCACCGTCGCCGCTCCGCACTGCGGGCAGTGCGTGTGCGTTTCATGCCAGTTTGCCAGCGCGACGGCATGGGTGAGAAGCCCGGCGTCGCGGTCGCTCAGCACCGCGCCCACCTGCCGGAGCAAGGCCGGCTTGACATCCGATTCGGAGGAGGAACGGTCCCATGCTTCGCCTTCGACCGCCGCGCTCACCCCGAAGTAGGCGACGCTCGTCAGCGTCCAGCCCGAGGAAGAACCTGGTCCCCTCCGGGGCGTCGGCGGGGGCCGCGAACATCAGCTCAAGCCGGCCGTCGTCGTCTCTGGCCAGGGCCTGCGACTCGCTCACGACGATCACCCGGCTGCGCGGGTCCGCCCAGGCCGCCTCGATCCACTCGGCGTCGGCGCGGCGCTGCGTCGCGCGGTCCACGGTCGACCGGGAGAGCGCCAGCCGCCCTAGCGGCCCGTCATCCAGCCCGTCGACCTCCGCCGGAGCGCTCACTCGGTCCGCCACGCTGACGCTTGCGAGCTCTTCCCATAGGTACGCGACGGACTCCGCGCCGCGCAGCAGCCGGGAAAGATCCACGTACTCATTGGGTGCGTGGATGCGGTCCGCGTCAAGCCCGACGGCCACGAAGACGAGCGGCGCGCCCAGGATGTCGGCCAGGTCTGCCTCCGGGCCGCTGCCGCCCTCCTTGGTGAAGAGCACCTCGGTGCCGAACGCCCGCTGCATGGCCCGGCGGGCCGCCGCCACGCCCGGCGAGTCGATCGCCGAGCGGCAGGGACGGACCCCGCTGCCAGCGGAGACGGTAGTCACGATTCCGTTCGGAGTATTGGCGTTGCAGGTATTTTTCCAGGGACTCGATGACCTTGGCGGGCTCCTGGTCGGCGACCAGCCGGAACGAGAGCTTGGCGTGCGCCGCCTTCGGGATGATCGTCTTGCCGCCCGGTCCGGTGTGCCCGCCCCACAGGCCGTTGACCTCGGCCGTCGGACGCGCCCAGATCCGTTCGAGGGTGCTGTGGCCGGCTTCGCCGTAGCTGGCGCCGCTGTCGCCTGCGTCGGCCAGCCAGCTCTCCTCGTCGAAGGGGAGCTTGGCCAGCAGCGCGCGCTCCTGCTCGGTGAGCGGGACCACGTCGTCGTAGAAGCCGGGCAGCGTGACGCGGCCATCCGCGTCGTGCAGACCCGCGATCAGGCTGGCCAGGACGTGCGCCGGGTTCGGCACCCCGCCGCCGAACGAGCCCGAGTGCAGGTCGCGGGACGGGCCGGCCAGCGTGATCTCGGCGTCCACCAGGCCGCGCATGCCGGTGCAGATCGACGGGGTGTCGGCGGCCCACATCGTGGTGTCGCTGACCACGATCACGTCCGGCTTCAGCTGGTCCTTGCGCTCCTGCAGGAGCGCGGCGAAGTTCGGCGAGCCCGACTCCTCCTCGCCCTCGATCAGCATCGTGATCGAGACCGGCGGCGCGCCGTCGTCGCGCGTCGCCACCAGCGCGCGGACGCCGAGGGCGTGGAAGAGCACCTGGCCCTTGTCGTCAGAGGCACCGCGGCCGAAGATCTTGCCGTCCTTCTCCTGCGGCGCGAACGGCTCGTGGTCCCAGCCGTCGTCGAGGGCGGCGGGCTGGACGTCGTGGTGGCCGTAGACGAGAACGTGCTGAGCAGCTCGCGTCGGCGGCGGGCCAGTGCGCGTAGACCGCGGGGAGCCCGGTCGGTCTCCCAGACCTCGACGACGGGGAACCCGGTTTCCCTCAGGTAGTCGGCCAGCCATTCGGCGGAGGCGCGCACGTCGCCCTGGTGGGCCGGGTCGGCTGAGACCGACGGAATGGCCAGCCACTCGCGCAGCGCGCGCGAGAAGTCCGCGGCGCTTGCCGCGATGTAATCCCTGACGTCCATGGCCCTAACGTACCGGCTGGAACACGTCTCCCTTGCCGATGAGGCCCGCCGATGTGATCTCCACCGTGCGACCAGGGCGCGCCATTACCGTCCCGATGCGGACCGCATCCTCGCCCGACTGCTTGAGTGCGTCAAGCGCCGTCTGCTGGTCGTCCGCGCCGACCACGATGCAGAAGCCGATGCCCATGTTGAGCGTCGCGTACATGGTGGCGCTATCGATGTCGCCCGCGCTCGCGATCAAGGCGAAGACCTCGGGCGCGGACGGGAGGGTGTCCAGCTGTAGGAGACGTTGGCCGCGAGCCGGGTGATGTTGAGCAGGCCGCCGCCTGAGATGTGCGCCATGCCGTGCGGCGTGACGCCCGCCGCCCACAGCGACTCGGCCGCGTTCACGTACACGCGGGTCGGCTGGAGCAGTGCGTCCGCGATCCTTCGGCCGGAACCGGGCACCGTGTCGTCGAGCGTCAGGCCGGCCTTCTTGAACAGGGCGTGCCTGGCCAGCGAGTACCCGTTGCTGTGGAGCCCCGAGCTCGGCAGCCCGATGACGACGTCGCCGGGGCTGACCGCGCTGCCGTCCAGCGCCTGCCGGTAGCCGTCGGCGGTGCCCTCGGCCGGCGGGAGCGCGCCGATCGCGGTGCCCACCAGGTCGAGCGTCGGGCCGCCGCTGGGCGACCGGGCGAGCATCTCGCCGATCTGCGCGATCTCCCCGCCCGGGATGGCGATCCCGGCGAGCTCGGCGCCGAGGAAGAGGCCGCGGGCCACTTCGTCGAGGACAGCCTCGTCGATCCGGTCGGTGGCGATGTAGTCGAGCAGCGCCAGCGGCACCGCGCCGACGCAGATCAGGTCGTTGACGTTGTTGGCCACGCAGTCGACGCCGATCGGCTCCCAGCGGTTCGCCTCCTCGGCCAGCATGATCTTGGTGCCCACGCCGTCGGTGGTCAGCGCGATCGGCGGGCCGGGCGGCAGGTGCATCAGCGTGGCGAAGTAGCCGCTGGCCAGACCGGTTATGGCCGTCACCATCGGGGACCTGACCCTGGTGCGGGCCAGCCAAGGCCGCATCACCCGGGCGAACGCCTCCTGCTCGCGCTCCTCGTCCACGCCGGCCTGCGCGTAGCTGGTTGGTCGCGTGTTCCGGTGGCTGCGGCGTCGCGTTCATGCCCGCAAGATTAGCCGATCATGCCCGGTCAGCCCGTTACGGGGCTGGCGCGCGACCGCTCCGCTAGCGTGGGGGTATGCTTATCGCTTTCTCTGTCACCCCGATCGGCGTCGGCGAGGACGTCGGAGAGATCGTCGCGGAGGCCGTCCGCGTGGTCCGCGCCAGCGGGCTCCCCAACCAGACCGACGCGATGTTTACCAGCCTGGAGGGCGACTGGGACGAGGTCATGGCCGTGGTCAAGCAGGCCACCGACGCCGTCGCGGCGCTGGCGCCTCGGGTCAGCCTCGTCATCAAGGCCGACCTCCGTCCCGGCGTCACCGGCGCGATGACCGCCAAGGTCGAGACGATCGAGCGGTACCTCGGCGGGTTATGCGGGTTGTGCGGGGTTGGCCGGTGCACGCGTGTCGGCCGGTGCACGCGTGTCGTCGCTGGGGTCGCGGTGGTGCTTCCCGCGCTGGTCGGTCCCGCCCGAGAACACCACTCTGGCAGGACCGAACGCGCGGGGGCGCACTACTCGCGCCCTCCGCTTCTCGGGTCTCCAGGGCAGACCGAAAACCCGCCCAGGCGCCGTCTCTTCCAGGGCTAACGCTCACGTGACCGGTCCCGCGGTTTCCTTCCGTGCTAACGCTCACGTCACCGGTCCTGCGGTTTCCTTCCGTGCTAACGCTCACGTCACCGGTCCTGCGGTTTCCTTCTGGGCTAACGCTCACGTCACCGGTCCTGCGGTTTCCTTCTGGGCTAACGCTCACGTCACCGGTCCGCCGGTTTCCTTCCGTGCTGGCGCCGACGCCACCGCTTCCGCCCGTCCGCCCGTCCGTCCGTCCGTCCGTAATTTCCGCTATCTCCCCATATCGGCGCTCGGGGCCAGTGTCGTTGCCATGATTGGGTGTCGTTAGCGGTGATATCCGCCGCTAACGACACCCAATCATGTCGGTGAGTAGATATGTCCGAATCTAGACTCGCCGGGTGTTCACTGCGTGGGGTCAGCCGCTGACGTTGGGGCCGGCTTTGGTGACGGTGATGCGGAGGATGACGCGCTGCTCCCGCTCCATCGCGGCGCGGTAGTCGTCCCAGTCGGGGTGCTCGCCGGAGATAGACCGGTAGTACGCGATCAGAGGTTCCATCGCCTCGGGCAGTTCGACGATCTCCGCGGTGCCCTCGACCTGCACCCAGCGGCCGAAGAACGCGTCAGGGAACCCGCACAGCCACACCCTCGGGTCGCGGCGGATGTGGCGGACCTTGTACGCGGTCTGCCGGGTGCTGATAATCACGTGGCCGTCGTCGTCGACGCCGACGGTCACCGGTGACAGCTGGGGTGTTCCGTCGCCCTTGAGCGTGCTAAGCACCGCGTGGTGCTGAGTGCGGACGTAGTCGAGTGCAGCGCTGATCTCCATGGCTACATCTTCGCGCAACTGCCCGCCCGAATTGGGTTAGCGCGCCTGCTCTTCTGAGTCCGTTTCGTGATCGACTTCTTGATCGGCGGTGGCCGCCCAGCTGGCGAGGAGGTTCAGTGCGTCCTGGGAGGGCGACCTCGGCTCGGCGCTGTAGCCGTTGAGGACCAGGCCGGTGTCGGCAACGAGTTCCATCGACTCGTAGGCCAGGCTGATGTCACCGACGACGGGGTGATGGAAATGCTTGACTCCGGCCCGGTGCTGTCGCACGTTATGGTCGGCCCAGCGGATGCGGAAGATCTCGCTGCGCGTGGAGAGCTCGCCGATAAGGTCCGACAGCGCCCGATCGGTCGGATTCCGCCCGGCTTCGGCCCGCAGCAGGCGACGGTATCGATGGCGTGGCGGTCCCAGCCGTGGTAGAACTCCGGCGCGACGGGGTCGAGGAATAGGAACCGGGCCATGTTCACGGGCTTGGCCGGGCTGTCGAACACCGGCGCGAACACCGCGCGTCCGAGCCGGTTAACGGCCAGAATGTCCAGCCGCCCGTTGCGCACGTAGGCCGGGGCCATGGTCATCGCGTCGAGCAGGCGCTGCACCGTGGGCCGCACCTGCTGCTTGGCGGGGCGGGGCGGGCGGGCGCCGTTGTTCGCCGCGCGGACGAGGTCATAAAGGTGGGCGCGCTCGGCCTCATCGAGGTGGAGAGCGCGGACCAGGTTCTCCAGAACGCCGTCGGAGACGCCGCGGGCGTTGCCCCTCTCCAAGCGGATGTAGTAATCGACGCTCACCCCGGCTAGCATCGCGACCTCTTCGCGGCGGAGCCCGGACACCCGCCGGTTACCGCCGTACGCGGGCAGGCCCGCCTGCTCGGGTGTGATCCTGGCACGCCGGGAGATGAGGAAGTCACGAATCTCGTTTCGGCTGTCCATGGATACGAAGCTACGTGAGGCGGGGCCGAGCTGGGGGGGCCTGCCATTACCTGGACCAGCAGGTACTGCCTCGTCGAGGCGGCACGGTCTTAGCTTAGATGGAACGTGACACGAAGGATCTGCTCGCATCTGCTCGCATCTGTTCGCGGAGGAATACCGCGATGAAGCACATCAAGCTGGGGGACCTGGACGTCGCCCGGATCGGCCTTGGCGCGATGACCATGGCCGGGCTCTACGGCGCGGACGGCCTGGACGACTCCGAGTCGATCCGGACGATCCACCGGGCGATCGAGCTGGGCGTCACCCTCATCGACACCGCCGAGATCTACGGTCCCTTCAGCAACGAAGAGCTGGTCGGGCGGGCCATCAAGGGCAAGCGTGACCAGGTGGTCCTGGCCACGAAGTTCGGCTTCGTCTCGCACGCCGGCGAGGGCCCGTGGCATGTCGACAGCAGCCCGGCCAACATCCGCACCGCCGTGGAGGGCTCACTCAACCGGCTGGGCACCGACCACATCGACCTGTACTACCAGCACCGGGTCGACCCGAACACGCCGATCGAGGACACCGTGGGCGCGCTGGCTGACCTGGTGGCCGAGGGCAAGGTCCGGCACATCGGCCTGTCCGAGGCCTGGGTCGAGACGATCCGGCGCGCGCACGCCGTGCACCCGATCACCGCCCTGCAGTCGGAGTACTCGCTGTGGACGCGCGACCAGGAGGAGCAGGTCCTGCCGGTGCTGCGCGAACTCGGCATCGGCTTCGTGGCCTACTCCCCGCTTGGCCGGGGCTTCCTCACCGGGAACATCCGCTCCGCCGACCAGCTCGACGCCACCGACTCGCGGGCGAGCAACCCCCGCTTCTCCGGCGAGAACTTCCAGCACAATCTGCGCCTGGTGGGGGAGGTCGAGGCCATCGCCGCCGAGGTCGGCGCCACGCCGGCGCAGGTCGCGATCGCCTGGCTGCTCGCCCAGGGCGACGACATCGCGCCGATCCCCGGCACCCGGCGCGTCCCCCGCGTCGAGGAGAACGTCGGCGCCGACGCGGTCGAGCTGACCAAGGAGCAGATCCAGAAGCTCAACGAGATGCCCGCGGCGGCGGGCGGCCACCACACCGAGGACCAGATGCGCATGATCGAACGCTGAGCCCCTAGCCGGGCTCGGCGAGCCCTAACCGGCTACCGGAACCTGGTTGATCAGGGCGACCAGGTCCGCCCCGTCGAGGAGATCGGCGGGGCGGACCGTGCGGTCTTGGCGGACGTAGTAGAAGGCGGCGCGGACCCCGTCAAGCGGGACGTCGGCGAGGGCGGACCAGGCCAGCCGGTAGGCGGCGAGCTGGACGGCCACCGCGTCCTTCTCCGCCTTGCCGCGGGGCGGCTGGCCGGTCTTCCAGTCCACCACGTCGAAGCTGCCGTCGTCGGGGTCGGCGAACACCGCGTCGATCCGGCCGCGGACCTGGCGATCGCCGATGAGCATGTCGAACGGGACCTCGGTCTCGCGGGGCCACCGGCCGCCCCACTCGCCCGCCTCGAACCGGGCCTTGAGCTCGATCAGGTTCTCGTCCGGTTCCTCGTCATCCCCGCCGCCGAAGAGGTCGTCGTCGTCGATCAGCCGCTGCTGGCCGAACCGCTCCTCAAGCCACAGGTGGAACGCGGTACCCCGGCGGGCCTGCCTGGCCGGCGGCTGCGGCATCGGGCGGCGCACCTGACGCGCCAGCTCGTCCGGGTCGCGGGCAAGCGTGACGAGCGCGGAGACCGACAGCCGGTCGGGCAGCAGCACCTCCACCGGGCCGTCGCCTCGATCCCGCTGCCGGCCGCGCTCGGCGAGCAGCAGGCCCGCGTCCAGCTCCCACGTGGCCACCAGTTCGCGCTCCAGTTGACTGAGATTATCCGGGGTGAGCTCGTCTGCGTCGGCCCCGCCTGCGGCGTCGTGTCGGCCCCGCCTGCGGGGCCTATGTCGGCCCCGCCTGCGGGGTCTATGTCGGCCCCGTCTGCGGGCGACTTGTTCGCCGGTTCCCAGGCGCGGGCGATCCTGGCGGCTTCGACCAGACCCGCGGCCTCGCGGACCGCCGTGTAGTACTGGCCGGCCGGGGTGGTCGGCCATTCCGCCTCGTCTGCCTCGGCCAGCAGCGGGTTCTCCGCGTCCTCGGCCGGCCGTTCCGCCCACTCCGCCACTGTCATCGCCCCCGCCCGCGACTCCCTCGCCCCCGACGCCTCCCCCGCCCCCGCTGCCTCACCCGTCCCCGCTGCCTCACCCGTCCCCACTGCCTCACCTGCCCCCGCCTCGCACACCTCGCGGACCTCGGTGAGGAACACCGACGGGCCGAGCGGCGCGGTCGCCTCGCCCCACCAGTAGCCCGAGCAGCCAAGCCAGAACGCGGCCCGGGTCGCGGCGACGTAGCCGAGGCGACGCTCCTCGGCCAGGTCGCGGACGGCACAGGCCGCAGTGAACGTTTCAAGCGCGCCGGCCTCGAGCGATGGCAGGTCAGGCAGGTCCGCCACGTCGCCGCGGAGCCGGAACGGGATCAGCCGCGCGTTGTCGATCCACCGGGTGGAGACCCGGGGCCGGGCCGGGAAGACCTGCGACCTGTCGCCGGCGGCCAGCCCCGGGACGAAAACGGCGGGCCACTGCAGCCCCTTGGCCGCGTGCACGGTGAGCAGCTTGACCGTGTCCGACTCGCCGACCCGCCCCGTCTCAAGGCCGAACTCCTCCTGCTGCGCCGCGGCCAGGTAGGCGAGGAACGCGCCGAGCGTGGGCTCCGGCTGGTCACCCGCGAACGTCGCGGCCACGTCGGTGAACGCGTCCAGGTCCGCCCGCGCGGACGCCAGATCTCCACCCGGCCGTGCGGCAACCTCAATGTCTAGGCTGAGCGTCCGCTCCACCTCGGCGATCAGATCGGCAAGCGGCCGGGACACATGCTCGCGCAGGCAGCGCAGCTCGTCAGCCAGCGCACTCAGCCGTGCGTATCCGTTTCCCGAGTACCCCGCCGGGTCGCCGAGGTCATCAAGCGCCTCGACCAGCGAGCCGGTCTCCGCCGTGAGATCGGTAAGCGCTTCCGACAGTGCGTCCGTGACCGGAACGTCGCCATCCCCGATGCTCACCTCGTCACCCCCGAACACGAGCCGGGGGGTACCGGGACCGTCCGGCTCGTCCGGCTCGGACGGTGCGGACGGTGCGGGCATCGATGCGGCGGGGGTATCCGTGGGGTTATCCGTCGCCGGGCCCACTAGGTCACGCTCATCAACGCCCCTGGCCAGGTCGCGGGCGCGGCGGCCGAGGGCCACCAGATCGCGCGGGCCGATCCGCCAGCGCGGCCCGGTCAGCAGCCGGGCCAGCGCGTCTGACGCGGACGCGTCATGCAGCACGCGCAACGTGGCCACCACGTCCTGCACCTCGGGCACGGACAGCAGCCCGCCCAGGCCGACCACCTCACACGGGATGGAACGCTCCTCCAACGCCCGCCGAATCTCCGCGAACTGTGACCGCTTCCGACAGAGCACCGCGATGTCAGACGGGCGCACGCCGATGGGCTGCCCGTCCGGCCAGGGCCTGCCGTCGGGCGCCGAGCCGACCGGGAGCGCAAGCAGCGCCGCCGCCTGGCCCGCCAGCCAGTCGGCCTCGTCGATCGCCGTGGGCAGCAGCGCCGCCGTCACACTGCCCCGGTCGCTGCGGCCTGGCGCGGGGACAAGCAGCGGCACGTCGGGCGCCTCGGCCCGAAGCTCCGCCTGGAGTCTCGCGGCCGCGTCAAGCACCCGGCCGGTGTTTCTGAAGCTGGTGGAGAGCAGGCGGACCGGTGCCCGCCCGCCCAATCTGGTGGGGAAGTCATGCGTGAACCGGCGCAGGTTGCCCGCGCTCGCGCCCCGCCAACCGTAGATCGACTGGCAGGGATCGCCGACCGCCGTAACCGGGTGGCCGCCGCCGAAAAGGGCGCGCAGCAGCACCAGCTGCGCGTGGCTGGTGTCCTGGTACTCGTCGAGCAGCACCACGTGGTAGCGGCCGCGCTCGGCCGCCCCCACCTCGGGATGGCGCGCGGCTATTCGCGCAGCGAGCTCGACCTGGTCCCCGTGATCAAGCACCTCGCGCGCCTTCTTGGCCGCCATGTACCGATCGATAAGCGGCAGCAGCTGCTCCCGGGCCCGCTGGGTTTCCAGCACCCGCCGGACCGCGGCGGGCACCTTGCCTGACAGCGCGGCCTGCTGCCTGGCCAGCCACTCCCCCACGGCTCGCACCTCGTCGGGCGTCCGCAGATGCTCAGACAGGTCCCCGGTCAACTGCAGCACCGCCGCGGTCACCGTCTGCGGCGTCCACTGCACCGCGTCCATCGGCCCGTCGTAGGCCGCCACGATCGAGGCCGCGAGCTGCCAGGACAACGCCGACGTGATCAGCCGCATCGACGGCTCGAGCCCTTCGCGGAGGGCGTGGTCGCTGACCAAGCGGCCGGCGTAGGCGTGGTACGTGCTGATCACCGGCTCGGCCTCGGCGCCGGCCTGAACGTCGGCGAGCCCCGCACGGTACAGCCGGTCCAGCCGGTTGCGCACCCGGTCGGCCAGCTCGGCGGCAGCCTTCCTGGTGAACGTCAGGCCGAGCACCCGGTCTGCCCGGACCATGCCGTTCGCCACCAGCCAGACAAGACGCGCCGCCATCGTCTCGCTCTTGCCCGATCCCGCCCCGGCGATCACCGCGAGCGGCCCAAGCGGCGCCCCGATAACCGCCGCCTGCTCGGTGGTCGGCTCGGGTAGCCCAAGCACCCGCGCCAGTTGCCCCGGCGTATACGTCGTCACGATGTCATTCCACCAGAGCCCACCGACATTCCGCAGCCGCCACGGCAGCCGCACACTGTGCGTCAGTTTTGTAGGTAGTCACGATGATTTTGGTGATCATGCCAGTCAGGCGACTTCGGTCTGGTTGTGTCATTAGTGCCGGACATCATCACCAATCGCCCTGATTGGTACGATCCGGCATCGTGGCTCTTCCCGCAGTCCCCGGCCGTTCGCTGTTCGCGTTCCTCGGGGAGCGTCAGGTCGTACTGTCCTCGCCGTATACACCTGCTGAGTGCGGCCGACGGCTGGCGGCGGCGACAGGGCGCGGCCCAATCTGGATCGCCAGCAGCCTGCCACTGGAGGGTCGGGTCAGCCCCGACCTGATCCGGGTGGTCAGGCGTCAGTCGCGTAACAGCCTAACGGCCTGGTTCAGCGGCCGGATCGAGCAGGCGCCGAACGGCGGAGGCCTTGTCGCCGGGACGGTCGGACCCAACCCGGCAGTCGCGGCGGTCTTCACGCTGATCTCGCTGGGATGGCTCCTGGTTTTCGGCGTCATGCTCGCGGCAGGGCTGTCGACCCTCGGGTCCAGTCACCGGCAACTGCCTCTCATCCTGATCCCGATTGGGTTTGCCGCCGTCTACGTGCTCGTCCTCGTGGTCGGCCCGCCGATAGCACGGTACGAGATTCGCAAACTGCTGGATGAGCTCAACACGATCCTCGACTCGACTGCCACCTTCCCCCGCGCCTAGGGCCTCCTCGGCTTCTGCTCCCGATGGCCCTAACCGGCAGCCGCCTGACCAGTCCCACCCAAGTCCCACCCGCGAAACGATCTTGCTCGCCTACAAAAATGATGCGCACCCGCCCGACCAAGGGTGTACGTCAAAGGGCCGACTGGAACGACTGCGGCTCAACAGCAGAAGCATCGCAAGTCGTTCAGCCCGGCAATTGTTGAAACGTTACCGTTCCCGGTTCCGTGGTCCTGCCGCATACTGGTCCGGTGGAACCCCCAGCTGATTCCGTTGGGGGGCAGCCCCAGCCCCCCGCGGGCCGCCGCATGCCGCCGCGCCGCGCGCGGGTAGCCGGGCCATCCGACCAAGCCCTGCACTGGCTGGCCGGCTGGTACGCGATCGCCCTGCGGCTGGGCGGAGCGGTCTTGTTCACCGCGATAGCCGTGCTGGCCGCAACGGAGCAGATCTCCGGCTGGTGGCTGGGCGCGCCGCTGACTGCGCTGTGCTTGTGGTCAGCCTTCTTCGCCTGGCGGGTCCGGCGATCCGGGTTGACGCCGATCGTGGTACTGGCCGACGCCGCGGTTATCTCGGCGCTGGCGCTGGCCCAGCAGCACCTGGTCCCGGCGACGCTGATCCAGGACAACACGACTTGGATGCTCCCGCTGGCCTGCACGTCGCTGTACATCATGCAGATCGCGCTGCGGACGTGGCTCGGGCTGGCCGGGGCCTCGATCGTTGTCATCGCGTACGGTCTCGGAGCCGGTGACCTGACCGATGGCTGGCTGCTGGTGGTTGAGACGATCGTCGTCGCGGGGCTGGTGACGGTGATCCGCGGCGGCGCCCGGCAGGCGGACACTATCGTCGCCGCCGGGCTGGAGACCGAGCGGCAGATCCGGGCCGAGGAGGCGCGGCGTGCTGACGAGCGCGAGCAGCACCGCCAGCTGCACGACACCGTCTTGTCGACCCTGACCATGGTCGCGGCGGGCGCCTTTGCCGAGCGGTCCCCGTCGCTGACCGCGCAGGCGGACCGGGACCTGCGCGTGCTCCAAGGGCTGGCGGGCGCCCCGTCGCTGTCGGGCGGGCGGGGCGGGTCGGGCGGGTCGGGCGGGTGGGAACAGCTGACTGACCTGAGACCGAAGCTGGAGCGGGCTGCGGCCAGCACCGATGACCTGGCCGTGGGGCTGCAGCTCGTCCCGGTCACGTTGCCTTCGCCTGTCGCGGATCAGCTCGTCGCCTGCGTCGGCGAGGCGCTGCGCAACGTCGAGCAGCACGCCGGAACCGGCCAGGCGGAAGTGACCGTCACTGGCGGTGCGGGCTGGGCGGTGGTCAAGATCAGTGACCGCGGCCGCGGGTTCGACCCGGCCGCCACCCCGCCATCCCGCCGGGGCATCCGCGAGTCGATCACCGGGCGGATGCTGGCGGCCGGCGGCCGGGCCGCGATCGCCAGCCGTCCTGGCGCGGGCACCACAGTCACCGTGAGCTGGCCGGCATGACCGCCCTGCAGCCGACAGCGACGATGTCCGGCCGCTATCAGCGGGCCTTCACCATCGCTGTGGTCGTCCTTGTCGCGGGCTGGCACCTCGCCGGCGGGGGCGGGCAGCTGCTGGATTACCGCCCGGCCTACAGCTCGTTCGCCTTCCAAGGTGCCATGTGGCTGATCATGGCACTGGCGATCACCACCGGGTCCGTCCTGGTGCTGCGCGGAGCGCCAAGCTGGCGCTCGGCCTGGGCGGTGGCGCTGATCGCGCTGGTCGCCAGCACGGCCGCGGCGGCGGCGAGCCCGGCCTGCCAGATGCTGGCGGTCAACTGGTCGTGGGGGAGCGCCGGCTGGATCGGCGTGCTCGTGCAGCTCCGCCGCCGGTTCGCCGAGCTTGCGTGGTTCCTCGCCGCCGAGGCCGTGGCCATCCTGGGCGTCCAGCTGTGGGACGGGCTTGACCGCGCCGACCTGGCCGCTTTCCTCGCCCTGCTCGCCTGGTCGACCGGCGCCCAGGTGGCCGTCGCCGCTGGGGTCAGGGCGCTGGATGCCGCCGCCGACCAGGCCGCCGCGGCGGCGCGGAGCGAGGACGCCGCGCGCGAGCGGGCCGCCACCGCGGAGATCATCCGGGCCGCCCGGCACGCCCGCTGGCTGGCGCTGCAGGAAAGCGCCGTGCCGCTGGTCGCCCAGCTAGCGGCGGGGACGGCCGACCCGGGCGACGCGCAGGTGCGCATCAGGTGCGCTGTCCAGGCCGCCCGGCTGCGCCGACTGCTGGCCGAGGGCGATGAGGTACTCGGATCTCTGGTGCACGAACTGCATGCGAGTGCCGATGTCGCCGAGCGGCGCGGGGTCGCCATCGAGATCGAGACTGCCGGGGCACTGCCCCACGTACCCGGCCCGGCCCGGCGGGTGATCACTGACGCCGCCATCGCGATCCTGACCGCCGCGCGCAGCCAGGCGCGAATCACCCTGGCGGTGGTTGCCGCCGGAATCGCGGTCAGCTTTGTCGCCGATACCGGCGCGGTCGTCCGACTGCCCGCAGCCGGCGAGGGGGTCGCCATCGAACAGCAGGAAGACGACGGCATGCTCTGGGCGGAGGCGCGATGGAACAGCAGGTGACGGCGGCGATCATCGAAGACCATCCGGTCGTCACCGAGGGGGTGGCGTCCTGGATCCGGTCAGATCCCGACCAGCGGGTGCGGCTGGTGTATACGGCGCGCGACCTGACCGGTCTGCGCGGCCTGCCGCGGCCGTCGGCCGATGTGCTCATCCTGGACCTGGAGCTGTCCGGCGAGCTGGTCACCGCGGAGATCCCCGGGCTGGTGGCAGCCGGATACCGGGTGGTGGCCTTCTCCGGGCACAGCAATCCGGTGATCGTGATGGAGACGCTGGACAACGGCGCGCACGCCTACGTATCCAAGGAGGAGGGCGCCGAGCATCTGGTCGAGGCCGTGCTGGCGGCTGGCGCCGACCGGCCGTACGTGACCCGGTCGCAGGCCAGGGCGATGCTCGCCGACGAGCGCCCGGCCCGGCCGGAGCTGTCGCAGCAGGAGCGGCAGGCGCTGTTGCTGTGGTTCCAGGGCATGTCGAAAGCATCGGTCGGGCGGCGCATGTCGATCACCGAGAACACGGTCCGGCAGTACATCAGCCGCGCGCGCGCCAAGTACGCGGCCACCGGGCGGACCGCGCCCAGCAAGGACGCGCTGCTCGCCCGCGCGATCGAGGACGGCGTGATCAAGCCGGGCGAGATCATGCCGTACGAATCATTCGCCCGCGCCGCGGCCGACCGCCCCAGCCTGGGTACCCCGGGCCAGTGAATGGCCCGGGACACCCAAGCCCCCCGGAGCTGCCCCCCCAGGCGAATCGGCCGCAGGCTGGCGCATAGTCAGCTTCCCCGATCAGAGCGACGCTGTCATGACCCCCGATCGGGTAACACGAAGGCGGGCTGGCTAGCCGGCCTGGAGGAACGGTTGGGGAGTGAGTAGAAGTCGAGGCCCTCGGGGGACGTGACGCGGACGAGCTGGCCTCGGACTACTAGCACCTCTAGGTGAGCGGCGGTCTCGCCGACCGCTAGGAGCTGGTTCATCGGGTCCAGGTCGGTGAACTTGCGCTTTCTCCGGGTCCAGGGCAGCGCGGCGGCCGCGGCGAAGGCGGTGACCGGGCCGGCCGACGCTACCTCGAGCGTATGCGCGAGTCTGGACTCGTGGTGCGCGAGCAACTCCTTCACCCGGGTGTGGGTGGAATCGCAGACCGGGCCGTGCGCGGGCAGCAGGCGCGAGTCGGGCAGCGTGAGCATCAGCCGAAGCGATCCCAGGTACTGGCTGAGCGCCTGGCGCGTGATCGCCGGCTGGAAGCCGATCGACGGGGTGATGTGCGGCAGCACGTGGTCACCCGCGAACAGCAGGCCGCCCGCCTCGTCGTGGAAAACCACGTGGCCGCGGGTGTGCCCGGGGGTGTGGATCGCGCGCAGCGAGCGCGAGGGGAGGTCGATGACCGCGCCGTCGGCCAGCCAGCGGTCCGGGTCATCCCACTCCAGCTTGGGCGTGGGGTTGGCCAGCCCGGGGGCGAGGATCGCACGGACCTGCCCGGCGAGCTCCGCGGCGCCGAGCGCGGGGAGCATCTCGATGAACCCGGGCTCGTGCCGCCCCTCGGCGACATCCCTGATCGCCACCATGTTGATCCGCTCTTCCTCGCCGAGCGTGATCTGCCCGCACAGCGTGCTGCGCAGCTGGACGGCGAGCGTGTAGTGGTCCTGGTGGATGTGGGTGATGAAGAAGTTCCTGATGTCGGGCAGCCCGTAGCCAAGCTGGCCAAGCGCCTCGGTGAGCCGGTCGCGCGCCTGATCGAGTGCCATCCCCGCGTCGACCAGGTCCACGCCGTGCTCGCCGGTGATCGCGTAAACGTTGACTGCGGTCAGCCCGTCATTAGGCAGCGGCAGCGGTATCCGGTACAGGCCCCTGCCGAGGTCTTCCACTCCGGGCTCAGCCCAGGCGTGCCGGTCATCCTTGGCCGGTGCCCGGCTCGTCACGTGATCCACGGGTGCAACCTCCTGCCGTAAATGTACTAGGCAGTAGATCTTCCGTTACTGACGGGTTACTCACCCACTTGCGCGCCGTCCGGCTGCACCGGACAGCAGGACGCCACCGGGCAGGTCCGGCAGCCCGGATTCACTCGGGCGCGGTAGACCGGGCCCGCCATGCCCGTGGCCACCGCGGCAACCAGCTCCCCGGCCCAGGCGGGGTCCGGGTCCTCGGCCAGCGCACGCTGGTGCTGCACCCGAGCCTTCGCGGTTAGCCCGGCCTTGCCCACCTGGACGAGCTCGGCTCCGCCCGGCTCGGTCACGCCGAGCCGCTCGAACGCGCCGAGCAGGACCGCGAGCTGGTAGACCCCGAGCTGCGGATGCCGGTCAAGCTCTTCCTCGCGGGGCCCGGTGCCTCCGGTTTTCAGGTCTACGATCACCCCGCGTCCCTCGCCGTCCCGCTCGAGCCGGTCGACCCGGCCGGTGATCTCCACCCGGCCCACCCGCACCCGTAGCGCCTGCTCGGTTGCGAGCAGCTCTCGCGGGTTGGCCGCGTGCCAGTCGAGGAACTTGCGGACCATACGCTCGGCGAGTTCCCGCTGTCGGTTGCCGTACCAGACCGACCCGAAGTCCAGGTGGTGCCAGATGTCGTCGATCCGCGCGGCCACCGCCGACTCGCTCTCCCCCTCGGCGATGAGCTGGGCGGCGGCGTGAATGACCGTGCCCAGATGGCGCAGCACGTCCGGGCGGCCCGCGCCCACCGCCGACTCGAGCAGCCAGCGAAGACCGCAGCGGGTGAAGGTCTCCACATGCGACGGCGATAGCCGGACCCGCTCCCCCGCCGCGACCACCGGATCGGAGTCGGAGAGCCCGGTCAGGGCGTACCAGTCGCGTGGGTCCGCGCCGCGCACGCCCGCCGCCGCCAGCCGGGCCAGCTGTCCGGCCGCCGCGTCCCGCAGCGCGCGCGACCGCCCCTGGTCGGCGGCGGTCCGGCGCAGGTCCGCGACGAGCGCGGGCAGCGCCAGCCAGCGGGTCGCCGCGCCCGCCCGCCCGATCTCGATGGCATCTCCCGCGAGCTCCGCGAGGAACCGGGAGGGGCGGTTGTCCTGCTCGTCGCCTCCCGAGGCGGTCACCACCAGCAGCCGCCTTGCCCGCGTCGCAGCGACGTAGAACAGGCGCCGTTCCTCCGCGAGCAGCCGGGCGGCCCGCGCAGCGACGGCGACGTCGCTGAGCTGCCCCGCCGTCCCGGCCGAGCCGGCCGTCCCCGACGCCCCGGCCGACTCGACGGCATCGGCGAGCTCGTCCGCGCCGAGCAACGAGCCGCGCAGCCGCAGGTCTGGCCAGACCTCCTCCTGCACGCCCGCGACGACGACCACGTCCCATTCCAGTCCCTTGGACCGGTGCGCGGTCAGCACCCGCACGCTGTCCTCGCGCACCGCCTGCTCGGCGAGCGTGTCCCCCGCGATCTCTTGGCCGCTCAGGCTGTCGAGGAACAGCTGCGGGCGGCCGGGCGGCAGGTCGTCGGCGAACCGCGCGGCCGACTCGAAGAGCGCCAGCACCGCATCCAGGTCCCGGTCGGCGGCCGGGTCGCGCTCGGCCTGCCGTTCCCACAGGACCGCCAGGCCAGAGGCGTCCCAGACCGCCCAGAGCACGTCCTCGGCGCTGCCGCCGCCATCGAGCCGCTCGCGTGCCACTGCGAGCAGGGCCGCGACCCGGCGGGCGGGCGCCGCGACCCGGTCGCTGACCGTGTGCAGGCAGCGGGGATCGGCGAGCGCCTCGCGCAGCGTCGCGCCGTCGAGCGCGCGACGCAGCTTTCGCAGGCCGAGGGTGTCGGTCTGGCCGAGCGGGCCGGTCAGCAGCTCGACTGCGGTCTCCTCGTCGAGCCGGTCCGGCCGCACCGCGCAGCGCAGCAGCGTGAGCAGCGGACGGACGCCCGGCTCGTCGGGGAGCGGCAGCTCGTCTCCCGCCACCGTCACCGGGACCCCGGCGGCCGCGAGCGCGCGCCGCAGCGACGGCACCTGGCGCTGGGCGGAGCGGACGAGGACCGCCATCCGCCCCCACGGCACCCCGTCGGCCAGGTGCGCCCGGCGCAGCGTGTCCGCGACGACGGCGGCCTCCTGCGCCTGGGTGTCGGCGACGCAGATCCGCACCTCCCCTCCACCCGCCCGAGTCCCCCCCACCGGGCCGCCGCCGACCGGAACGAGGGCGCGGTGCGACCTGGAGTCGCGGTCGTCGCCCGGGGTGGCGCGCCCCGGCGTCGGCGCGGCCGGCAGCCGACGGGCGATCCGCCGCGAGGCCGCGAGCAGCACCGGGCCGCTGCGGCGGCAGGTGCGCAGCGCGACGACCGGGGCCGGCCTGCCGTCAGGGCCGCCAAACTTGTCGGGGAAGCTGGTCAGCACGCGCACATCCGCGCCACGGAAGGCGTAGATCGACTGGTCGGGGTCGCCCACCGCCACCAGGTCCCTGCCATCCCCCGCCAGGGCCTGCAGCAGTGCCTCCTGCGCCGGGTCGCAGTCCTGGTACTCATCGACGAACACCGCGTCGTAGGAGTCCCGCTCCCGCTGCCTGGTGGCCGCCGCGCCGAGCAGCCCGGCGGCGATCCTGACGATCTCCGCGTAGTCGTAGGCGGGCACCGGCGCCAGGTCGAACCGCGCGGAGTACCGGTCAAGGAACGCGCCGGCCGCCACCCAGTCGTCCCGCTTGCACTGCCTGCCGAGTTGGCGCAGGGCCTTGCCGTCCAGGCCCCGCTCCGCCGCGCGCATCAGGACGTCGCGCAGCTCCTCGGCGAAGCCCCTGGTCCCGAGCGCGGGACGGAACCGCTCTGGCCAGTCGCCCGCGCCGTCGGCGATCTCGCCGCGGAGCAGCCGGCGGATCTCAAGCAGCTGCTCGGGCGCGGAGAGCAGCCGCGGCGGCTGGTCGCCCGCCAGCACGAACTCCCGGCGGACCAGGGCGTAGGCATAGCTGTGGAAGGTCAGCGCGAGCGGCGCCGACGTAGTGCGGCCGAGCCGGGCGGTGATGCGGTCGCGCAGTTCCCCCGCCGCCTTCCTGCTGAAGGTCAGCACCAGGATGCGGCTGGGGTCGATGCCGCGCCGCTCGATCCGCTCCGCGACCGCGGCCACGATGGTCGTGGTCTTGCCGGTGCCGGGCCCGGCGAGCACCAGCAGCGGGCCGCCCTTGTGGTCGACCACCCGCTGCTGCGCCTCGTCGAGGACCGGCGGCGCGGGGGGACCGGCGGCCGGCGCGCGGCGGACGAGTCGGTAACCGTTCATCAGGATCGCATTCCACCACGTCCCACTGACATTCGAGACCGAACGCGCAGGTTCACGGAGGGTCCTGGGCTTCGGCGAAAGTGGCCGTCGAGTCGAGGATCGTGTTGAGCTCAGCAAGCAGTTCCTGAATCTCCCGCCGTGCCCGCTGCGGGCTGACCACAAGAATGAGCACGTAGACGGCGGCAAACGCCATCGGGATCAGGAGGAAGGGCAGTTCCGGTGGACCGGTCACGAGGGACGACAGCCCGGTAGCGAACATGAGGCCGCCAATCACGAGCCATACCACCGAGATCACCGCGAAGACGACGCGGTTTGCCGGGTCGGGGCCGATCATCCCGACGACAAGGGTCCCGCCGTCCGGCGCCTGCTCGATCCGGCCGCTGAACCGGGCCAGCAGGCTGTTACGGCTGTTTGCTGGCTGGCGCCTGGCCACCCGGATCAGGGCCGGACTGACCAGGCCCCCCAGTGGCAAGCGGCTGGCCCTCCAGGCCAGGCCGCCCCCCGTCATCGCCTCCAGCCGTCGGCCGCACTCAGCGGGCGAATACGGCGAGGCCAGTACGACCTGGTGCCGCCCGAGGAACGCGAACAACCCACCGCCGGGCACTGCGGGAAGAGCCACGAGGTCAAATCGCAGCAATTCGGGCGCTTGGCGTTGCTGCCCGGCGCACCAACACAACCAGACCGAAAAATCGCCTTACCAGCATGATCACTGAGATGATCTCGGCTACCCGCACAGTCAACGTGCGCCCGGTCAGCCCACAGCGAAGATCATTTCTTCGAAATCCATGGCGAAACCGTCACTATAACAGCGGTTTCGCCATGGATTTATTCGATCTTGGTGCTTATATGGTGAAATTTCGGGCGGGAGACGTCGGGCGGACGCTCTAGGGCGGGAGACGTCGGGCGGACGCTTCTAGGGCGGGAGACGTCGGGCGGACGCTCTAGGGCGGGAGACGTCGGGCGGACGCTTCTAGGGCGGGAGACGTCGGGCGGACGCTTCTAGGGCGGGAGACGTCGGGCGGACGGTCCAGGGCGGAAAGCAGGTCCGGCAGGTCCAGCAGGTCCAGCAGGTCCAGCAGGTCCAGCAGGTCCAGCGAATTCGGCGGGGTCAGCGAATTCAGCCGGTTTAGCGGTTGCCCGTCCAGCGGGCACGGCGGATGTCGACGCGGACTGGGCCGCCCGGGGGGATGTGCGGGGCCGCCCGCAGCGGCGTCCCCTCAGCCAGGTAGTGCTTGAGCGCCGAGGCGTCGTGGCCGGGTGCCGGCGTCCCGTCGGCGTGGATCACCCGCCACCAGGCCACGCCGCCGCCATAGGTGGCCAGCACCCGGCCGACCTGGCGGGGTCCGCCGGCCGCCAGGTACTCGGCGATGTCGCCGTAGGACATCACCTGCCCGGGCGGGATGGCGTCCACTACGTCAAGCACCCGGGCCGAGTAGTCGTCGAGCTCCTCATCCATGGTCCGACCGCCGGCGCAGCACCGCGAGCCCGCCGCCCGCCGCCGCCAGCGAGACGAGCGCGAGCAGTACGAACATCACCAGCTGACCCGGGCCGCGCGGCCCCACCGGCGCGGCCGGGACCGCCGCCGCGCCGCCGCCGAAATGCGCCGACAGCGCGACCCGCGTCCCCGCCGGGTGCTCATGGATTAGCTTCCCTGCCTCGATCATCGCCGCGCCCGCGTTCACGATGCCGAACCCGGTGAACACGTTGTAGCTGCCGCCAGGCAGCGACTGCTGCGCCGTGGTCGTCAGCGCCTCCATCACCTCGGCAGGCGAGATATTCGGGTACTTGGACTTGATCAGCGCGGCCACGCCCGCCACCAGCGCGCACGCCGGGCTGGTGCCGCTGACCGTGTAGTACAGGCCGTTCCTGCCCTGGGCGGGCACCGACTTACCCGGGGCCGCGACCTGGACCGAGAGGTTGCCGCTTGAGAACGAGGTTGGCTGGCGGTCGATGGTGACCGCGCCCACGCCGAGCACGCCCGGATACTCGGCGGGGAACGACACCGGCGCCCAGCCATGTGCGCCGCTGTGCACGTGCTGCTCGTCGTTGTTGCCCGAGTTACCCGAGGACGCCACCAAGACGATGCCTCGGGAGTAGGCATACTGGAGCGCGGCGCGGACGGCGCCGCTTGGCGCCGAGTAGCCGATCGACATGCTGATCACCTGGGCGTGATCACGGACCGCCTCCCTGATGCCCTCGGCCAGCTCATCCTGGATCGTCTGCTCCGGCTCGCTGTCGTATTTCTTGTAACCCGGATCGGACGTGTCCGGAATCACCCGGATGGAGAGGATCTGCGCGTCCGGCGCGACCCCGATGATGCCGTCCCCTTCGCCGAAGCCGTCCCCGTGGCCGGCGATGATCGACGCCATCCAGGTCCCGTGCTGGCCCCAGTTCGGGTTGCTGCGCGGGGTACTCAGGTCGGTGAAGTCGGTGCCGGTGATCACCGAGTTGGTCAGGTCGCTCACGTCCGGGTCCACGCCGCTGTCGATCACCGCGACGGTAACGTGGGCGCCTTCGCTCAGCGACCAAGCAGACTGCACGTTGAGCATGTCAAGCACCCACTGCTGCTGGTCCCTGACCGAGTCCGAGGGTGCCGCCGACGCCGAGACGGCCGGCCCGACCGCCAGCGCCACGGCCAGGCCGCCGCCCACCAGCGCACGGCTCAGGCCGCTCAGGCCCCTCAGGGGACTCAGGGGACTCAGCATCCGTGCGTCCCGGGGCAGTGCGGCGTCGGCACCAGGGGTGCGACGGCGGCCAGTACCGCCTGGGCCACCCCCCGGCCCACACTCGTCATCTCACCGCCGGCGTAGCTGTCACCTGAGACCGGCTCCCGTGGCCGGCTGTCGGCGTAGCCGACCGTGTAGAGCGCCACGTAGGTGCCGGCCCAGGCGGACCCGGACAGCTGCCGCCGTTGGTTGGTGAACCAGGCTGCCACGGTGTTCTTGAAGGGCACCGTGCGCACACCAGGCGCGATCCCCCCGACATCGGCCGCGCGGCCGAGCTCCCTGGCAGCCGTTGCCGCCTGCGCCGTGGACGGCAGCACCGCGAGGCCCACGGTCACCACGTAGCTCTTGGTCCCGTCCGTGTAGGTGGCCCGCAGCACGGCCGAGCAGCCGTTGCGGACGAGCACCGCGGCGGCGGCGGGGTCGGTGGCAGCCCGGCAGGCGGCCTGCCGGGCGATGCCGATCCGCCCGGCGGTCAGCGTCAGCGGAGAGCCGCCGTCGAGCACGGCGGGCGGAAAGTAGCTAACCGAGGTCGGGAAGATCGCGCCGGCCGACAGCGTGCGCCAGTTCCCGCCGAACTCCCAGTTGACGATCTCCCGCTGCTGCTCGGCCGTGAACCGCCGGGGCAGCAGCTGCGTGGCCACCCCGAACATCGAGACGATGAGGCCGATCAGGCCGAGCACGAGCGCGACGCCCGCGATGGCGGTGCTGGCGGGCGGGCGGCGGCGCGGTCGCGACCCGGGCGGCTGCGCCTTGGGCTGCTCCGCCTCGGGCTGCTGCGCCCCGCGCCGGGGCGGCCCGTCGCCCTGCCTTGGCTGGTCCGGGTACTGCGGCTGGGCATCGCGCCACGGCTGATCGCCGTATGTGCCGCCGTATTCCGTTGCCACATGCAAATGGTAGGGCTTGGGGTGACCGGTAACCCGTCAGCGAACCGTTTTTGTTACTAAGACCTCACGGTAACGAGCTCACTCCGGTAACGAACGCCGTGCCCGCGTCAGCACGGCCAGCGGCCGCTCGCGGCGATGAACACGGCCGCAGGACCGGTCGCGGCGACCACGCCGTCGGCGGCCGACAGAAAGCACGATTCGCCGCGCCCCACCGTGAGGTCCCCGCCGTCGACCGCGCCGCCACCTACCGCAGCGCCATCGACCCCACCGCCGCTGGCCCGCAGCACCGCTGTGCCTTCGGTGCAGAGCACGATCCGGGGGCCGCCGGACCCGGGCAGCTCGACCTCGGCGCCGCCCAGCTCGGCCCGGTACAGCCGGAACTCCGGTGCGAGCGAGTCGTAGCCGAACACGCCGCCGCCGAGCGGGCGCGGCTCGAGCAATGGCACGGCGACCGCCGGATCGGTGAGCTTGAGCAGCTCGGGTACGTCGATGTGCTTAGGCGTGAGCCCGGCTCGCACCACGTTGTCGGAGTTGGCGAGGAGCTCGACGCCGGTGCCGTGCAGGTAGGCGTGCAGCCCCCCGGCCGCCATGAAGACCGCGTCGCCCGGCTCGAGCACGGCATGCCGGAGCAGCAGCGACGCGACCACGCCGAGGTCACCCGGGTGCTCGCCGCTGACCCGCACCACCGCGGCGCAGGCCGCCGCGTACGGGCCGCCGCGCGCGGCAACCCCCGCGCAGCCCCGCACGACCTCATCGACCAGCGCTGTGCGGCGGCCGTCGGGCCAGGCCAGGATGGCGGCGAGGGCCTCGGTCAGCGCCTGCGGGCCGGTTGCCCCGGCCAGGATCTCGGTGATCGGGTCAAGTTCAGGGACCGCGAGCTCCGTCAGCAGCGCGGCGGCGTCCTCCGGGGCGCGCATCCCTGCCAGCACCTCGAACGGGGTGAGCGCGCAGAGGATCTCCGGCTTCGGCCAGTCGTCGGTGTAGTTACGGGACTTGTCGCCGGGGGCAAGGCCCCGCTCGTTCTCCGCCAAGAACCCGGCCTCGGCCTGCGCCCGCGACGGGTGCACCTGGATGGACAGCGCCTTCTCGGCCGCCAGCACCTTCAGCAGGAACGGCAGCCGCCCTCCGAATTCGGCCGCGCACTGCGCGCCGAGCTCGCCAACCGGGTCCGCCGCGATCACGGCGTCGAGCATCGTCCGGCCGCCCGGCCGCTCCACCCCGGACGGCGCGGACGGATGCGCGCCCATCCACAGCTCCGCCTCCGGCTGCGGAGTCGGAGCAGGACGCCCTTGAAGTTCGGCGATGGCCGTATGCGACCCCCACGCGTATGGCTGCGTTACCGGCTCTAGTGAATCCATTCGCGCATGCTAATGGCTCGGGCGCACGCCCGCTAATCCGCCGCACCGTCCGCGAGCCAAAGGGCGCGCCCCTGTCCTCGACTGAGGAGCGCGGCGGTTTTGAGGGAGAGGGCAGGGGGCCCGAGCGCCCGCCCGCTAATCCGCTGCCCTGGTGTCTAGGGGGTGCTCGACCAGGGCAATCACCCGGCTGGCCATGAACCGCGCGGTCCGCACTGCCGTCCCGGTGCGGGTGACCTCGGTCACCTCGACGATGCCGCGGCCGGTGCTGACCTCAACCCGCCGCCCGGCCCGCGTCGCGGATACCTCATAGGTTCTGGTTCCCTCGCCGGCGTCGACCACGATCTCCACGCGGTCCCCCTTCACGGCACCCCTCCCCGCAAGTCACGCACATTCAGGGCATACCCCCCAGCGGGAGTTCCATCCGCTGCCAACCGCGGGCCATGAACGCGGGCAATGGGCGGCTCAGAGTAAGCCGGGCCCGTTACTCATCCGCTGTTTGGCTCTGGCCTTGGAGGACCTATGACGACGAGCGGCCGGCACCCGCGGGACTTCCCGCAGGGCCGGCCGCCTGTGCTCGAACTTGTTTAGTACGTGGGCAGGGTCGGGTCGACCTGGTTGACCCAGGCCAGGACGCCGCCGCCGACGTGCACCGCGTCGGAGAAGCCGGCCGACTTGAGGACCGCGAGCACCTCGGCGCTGCGCGCGCCGCTCTTGCAGTGCAGCACGATCTGCTTGTCGTTGCGGCATCGTCTCCAGGGCCGAGCCGTTCAGGAACTCGCCCTTCGGGATCAGCGTGGCGCCGGGGATCGAGACGATCTCGTACTCGTTCGGCTCGCGCACGTCGACGAGGAAGAAGTCGTCCCCTGAGTCGATCATCGCCTTGAGGTCCTTCGCGGAGATCGTCGAGCCGACGACGGCCGCCTCGGCCTCCTCGGAGACCGCGCCGCAGAACGCCTCGTAGTCGATCAGCTCGGTGACCGTCGGGTTCTTACCGCAGACCGCGCACTCAGGGTCCTTGTTGATCTTGACCGTCTTGTACGACATCTCTAGGGCGTCGTAGATCATCAGCCGTCCGGAGAGCGGCTCGCCGATGCCGGTGATCAGCTTGATCGCCTCGTTGACCTGGATCGAGCCGATCGACGCGCAGAGCACGCCGAGCACGCCGCCCTCGGCGCAGGACGGGACCATGCCGGGGGGCGGGGGCTCCGGGTAGAGGCACCGGTAGCAGGGGCCGTAGTCCGCCCAGAAGACGCTCGCCTGGCCGTCGAACCGGTAGATCGAGCCCCACACGTACGGCTTGTGCAGCAGCACGGCGGCGTCGTTGACCAGGTAGCGGGTGGCGAAGTTGTCCGTGCCGTCGATGATCAGGTCGTACGGCGCGAAGATCTCCATCACGTTGTCCGACTCGAGGCGCTCCTTGTGCAGGATCACCTGCACGTACGGGTTGACCTCGGCGATCGACTCCTTGGCGGACTCGGCCTTGGACTTGCCCACGTCGGAGACGCCGTGGATGATCTGGCGCTGCAGGTTCGACTCGTCGACCGTGTCGAAGTCCACGATGCCGAGCGTGCCCACGCCCGCCGCGGCCAGATAGAGCAGGGCCGGCGAGCCGAGGCCGCCCGCGCCCACGACGAGCACCTTCGCGTTCTTAAGGCGCTTCTGCCCGGCCATGCCGACATCGGGGATGATCAGGTGGCGCGAGTAGCGCTTCACCTCATCGACCGACAGGTCCGCGGCCGGTTCGACCAGGGGTGGCAGCGACACTGTGCAAACTCCAGTCAGGTGGAAGTCAATTCATTTGGCGACAACCGGGTCCCGGCGTCCGGCATTCCCGCCCGCTCCACGATCTCGCGGAACCGGGCGGCGACAATGCCGGGGCGCTCCATCTGCCCTATGTGGCCGGTTTCCGCCAGCACCTCCACCCGGGCGTTCCGGAAGGCGCGCGCCGCCGGGACAGCCAGCGCCGGGCTCACCAGCCGGTCGTGGCCGCCGAACAGCACCAGGGTCGGGGCGGTGATCTGCTCGGCCGCCCGCCAGAGCGAGAACGGCCGCAGGCTGAGCGTCTCGCCGACCAGCGTTCGCGCGGCGCTCGACCAGTGTGGCCGCGTCGTAGCCGAGTTCATCGCGCCTGCGCAGCATGGCCACCTCCTGCGCGAACCGGTCAGGGTGCAGCAGGGCGGGGTTGTAGTAGCACACGCCGTAGACCCCGGCGACCCGGTTCTCCGGCGGCACCTTGGCAAACCTCCGCGCCAGCCGCTCGCCCACGAACGGCAGCGCAAGGACGGGGAAGTGCGCCGTCGAGCGGTGCGGCCGCCGGTCAGGGAGCACCGGCGAGACCAGCGTGAGCGTCTTCACCAGGTCCGGGCGGGCGGCGGCGACCCGGATCGAGACCGCGCCGCCCATCGAATTGCCGACCAGGTGGACCGGGCCGCGGGCCAGGGTCTCGATGAGCCTGATCACGGTCGCCGCCAGCGCCCTGACCGAGTACCCGGACCGCTTGGCCGGCGGCGCTGAGTGCCCGGACCCGGGCAGGTCAACCGCCGCGCAGTCGAAGTCGGGCGCGAGCTCGGCCATCAGGTCGGTCCAGTTCGTCGCCGCGCCGGACATGCCGTGCACGCAGAGGACAAGATCTTTATCTTCATTAACGGACCGTGGTGTCTCCGCCAGGTACACCTGCTCGTTCTCCCCGAGCTTCACGATCCGCCCCGGCCAGTGCGGGACAGGCTGCTCCTGCTCGGTTGTCATGCGGACGCCTTCTTGCGGGGGGCCGCGGGCCTGCGGGGCTTGGGCGCCTTGGCCTGCGGCTCGGGCTCATCCGTTGCCTTCTCGGCTGGCTTCGCCTCGGCTGGCTTCTCGGCTGGCTTCGCGCGGCTCGCCTTGGCGGCCTCGACGCTGGCACGGAGCGTCTCGGCCAGGTCGGCCGGGCCGCCCGCCTTGCCCGCGGGCGCCGCCTGGCCGGCCGGACGGACGACCTCGTTGCCCTCGATCTTTGCCTGGACGAGCGCCTCGAGCGCCTCCCGGTAGGAATCCTTGTAGAGCGAGGGATCGAAGTCCTCGGTCATCGTGTCGATCAGCGAGGCGGCCATCTTCAGCTCCTGCGACCGGACATCGACGTTCTCGTCAAGGAACTTGAAGTCCGGCGCGCGCACCTCGTCCGGCCAGAGCATGGTCTCGAGGACGAGCACGCCCTCCCGCACCCGCAGCGCCGCCAGAGCCTCCCGTTGCCTGATCGCCACCTTGGCCACGGCCACCCGCCCCGACCGCTCAAGCGCGTCGCGGAACAGCGCGTAGGCGCGGACCCCGGCGGGCTCGGGCTCCAGGTAGTAGGCCTTGTTGGCCAGGATCGGGTCCAGCTGCCCGGCCGGGCTGAAGTGCAGCACGTCAATCCGCTTCGCGGTGGCGAGCGGCAGCTCTTTCAGATCGTCGTCGGTCAGCACCACGACATCGCCGGTGGCGAGCTCGTATCCCTTGGCCACGTCGGAGTACGCGACCTCCTGGCCGTCCACCGAGCAGAACCGGCGGAACTGCACCCGGCCGCCGTCCTCCCGATGCACCTGCCTGAAGGCCACGTCACGCTGCTCGGTGGCAGCGTAGAGCTTGACCGGGATCACGACCATGCCGAACGAGATGGCGCCGGCCCAGATGCTCCGCATGTCCAACCTCTACCCAGAACGCGGCCGTGCTGATACATCCGTCGTTGTCCGTTTTTGCAAGTCGGCAATGCTTTCGAAGGCCGATTCCGCTCTCACGCATTTCCTCCCGGCCCCCAGCCGGACTGCGATGATGGGAACGGGGTAGGGCTTTATCGGTCACACGGGAGGGCTGTCAGTGAGCGAGCTAAACATGGAAACACCGAGCGAAGACGCAGCCGAGCAGGCCCGCCCGGTAGCGGCGGAAGACGACGGAGCGGAAACCGAGCAGCTCGGGGAGGTGCCACTCGAGGTTGACGAGAGGGACGCGGCCGAGCAAACCCGGGACGTGGGATACGACGATGAGGATTATCGTTAGTAACCATCGTCCAGACCCGGAGAACATGGTGCCCGCCACTTCAACCGCCCGCACTCGTGGAACGCGCCTGCCCCGGCTGGCCCGCCGCCGCCAGTTGCTCGACGCGGCCCTTGAGGTCTTCGTCGCGCATGGCTATCACGCGGCCGCGATGGACGAGATCGCCGATCGCGCCGGGGTCAGCAAGCCCGTCCTCTATCAGCACTTCCCCGGCAAGCAGGAGCTTTACCTGGCGCTGCTCGACGAGAGCGTCGACCGGCTGATCGAGGCAGTGGAGGCGGCCCTGCGTTCCACCGCCGACAACCGGCAGCGGGTCAACGCAACGTTCGGCGCCTATTACGAGTACATCGCGGAGCACACCGGGACCTTCCGGCTCGTCTTCGAGTCCGACCTGACCAGCGAGCCCGCGGTACGCGAGCGCCTGGATGCGGCCGACCGACGCTGCGCCGACCTGATCAGCCAGATAATCAAGGAAGACGCCGGCCTCGCCGACGACGAGGCGCACCTGCTCTCCATCGGGCTGCTCGGCATGGCCCAGGTGAGCGCCAGGTACTGGCTCAGCACGGTCGGCTCCATCCCCAGGGAAGCCGCCGAGCAGCTCGTCGCACGGCTGGCCTGGCGCGGCATCAGCGGCTGGCCGCGCACCAACGACCCTAGTTAAGGGGAGCGGCAGCGGTGCGGCCCGGCCGCACCACTGACCCCAAATTAAGAGGAGAGACATGGAAGTCAAGATCGGAATTCAGTCCATCCCGCGCGAGCTCGTGCTGGAGAGCGACGCGACCGCCGAGGAGGTCGAGCGCGACCTGACCACCGCCCTCGCCGCCAAGGACGGCAAGGGGATCTTCGCCCTGAGCACGCAGAAGAGCGGCCGGGTGCTGATCCCGGCGGAGAAGATCGCCTACGTCGAGTTCAGCACCGACCAGGCCCGCCGCGTAGGGTTTGGCAACATCGGCTAACGGGTCTAATGGCAAGTCGGGGTGCGTCTGGTACCGTGGGTAACAATTGGGCGACTGGAATGCCGTCATGCCAGTTCGCGTTGACATTGACGCTGCTGTCTGACTGCCGCCGCGCCTAGAGAAGTGGTGCGGGCACCGGGCACCCAGCGCACGGAGGAACCCCTGACAACGCAACCAAAGCATGCGGTGCCGTTCCGCGATCTCGGTGTCGATGAGGTCATTTGCAGCGCGCTCGAAGCCGCAGGCATCCACACGACATTCCCCATCCAGGCACTGACGTTGCCGCTGGCCATGAACGGCCAGGACATCATCGGGCAGGCGCGGACCGGCACCGGCAAGACCCTGGCCTTCGGCGTCCCCATCCTGCACCGGCTGACCACCGTATTCGCCGACGACCGCGCCGCGAAGCAGCCATCGGCACTGGTCATCGTGCCGACCAGGGAACTTGCCATTCAGGTCACTGACGACATCAAGCAGGCGGGCGCGCAACTGGGCGCCCGCGTGCTCACCGTCTACGGCGGGCGCGCCTACGAACCGCAACTGGAGGCCCTCGCGGCCGGCGTCGACGTCGTCGTCGGCACCCCCGGGCGGCTGCTCGACCTCGCCAACCGCAAGAACCTTGACCTCAGCCAGATCCGCGCGCTCGTCCTCGACGAGGCGGACAAGATGCTCGACCTCGGCTTCCTGCCCGACGTGGAGCGGCTGCTCCGGCTGACCCCGGGCGACCGGCAGACAATGCTGTTCTCCGCGACGATGCCGGGCGAAGTCGTGACGCTCGCCCGCAGGCACCTGCGGCAGCCGATGAACATCCGCGCCGAGGACCCGGGCGAGTCCGCGCCACCGCCGCTCACCGCCCAGTACGTCTACCGGACGCACCAGATGGACAAGGTCGAGGTGCTTGCGCGCGTCCTGCAGGCCAAGGACCGCGGCCTCGCCATGGTCTTCTGCCAGACCAAGCGCGCCTGCGACCAGGTGTCCACCGCGCTGACCGACCGCGGCTTCGCCGCCGCCACCGTTCACGGCGACCTGGGCCAGTCGCAGCGCGAGCGCGCGCTGCGCGCCTTCCGCGCCGGCAAGGTTGACGTGCTGGTTGCCACCGACGTGGCGGCCCGCGGCATCGACGTCGACGACGTGACCCATGTCATCAACTACGAGTGCCCGGATGACCAGATGGCGTACGTCCACCGGATCGGCCGCACCGGCCGGGCCGGGCGAACGGGCGTCGCGGTCACCTTCGTCGACTGGCGCGACATGCAGCGCTGGAAGCTGATCAACGACGGACTCGGGCTGGGCCAGCCGGCGCCCGCGGAGACCTACTCGACCTCTGAGCACCTGTTCACCGACCTGTCCATCCCGCCCGGCGTCAACGGCACCCTCCCCCGTGAGCTGCGGGGCGCCCGGGCCGGTCTGGCCGCCGAGGTGGAAGAGGACCTCGGCGAGACCGGCAAGGCCCATTCCCAGGGCGGCGGCGGCGCTCGGCCGCGCGGCCGGTCACGGACGAGGAAGACCACAGCCGGCACGGCGTCCGCGCGCGGCGGCGACAGCGCCGGCACCACGGCGACGGAGTCCGCAGGCGACGGCGCGTCGGCTGCCGCGCCGCGTGCCCGCCGCAGGCGACGCACGCGCGGCGGCCACGAGGTGGGCCCCGAGGCCGCCGCTGAGTCCTGACGTGTCCACCCCCAGTTCCCTTGAACTTCCCGAAGGGACGCGGCGCGCGACCATCGAGACGGCTCGCGGCGAGTTCGCCGCGCTCGACGCGGTGCCCGCGGCCGGTCCCTGCGAGTTCGGCACCGCCCTGCTCGTTCCCGGCTACACCGGGAGCAAGGAAGACTTCACCGCGATCCTCGGCCCGCTCGCAGCCGCGGGCAGGCGCGTCATCGCCATCGACATGCGCGGCCAGTACCAGACCTCCGGCCCCGACGACCCCGCCGCCTACGACATCGCGGAGCTCGGGGCCGACATCACGGCGGTCGCCGAGGCAACGCAGGCATCGCACCTGCTCGGCCATTCCTTCGGCGGCCTGGTGGCGCGCTCGGCCGTCCTCGGCGGTTACGCCCCCGACTCGCTGACTTTGCTCAGCTCAGGACCCGGCGCGCTGCCGGGCCCCCGCGCAAAAGAGCTCCGCCTCTTCCTGAGCTACGTCGGCGGCACGCCCGACTCCGACCTCAAGGACAAGGTCGCGGAGATGTGGCACGCCTCGCTCAAGCCGCAGGCGGTGGCGGCCGGCGTGGCCCGGCCGATCCTCGCGTTCCTCGAGCAGCGCATGCTCGGCAATAACCCGACCGGCCTGGTCACCATGGCCGCCGACCTGCTCAACGCCAAGGACAGGACCGGCGAGCTGGCCGCGCGGTCCATCCCGACGTTCGTCCTCTACGGCGAGGACGACAACGCCTGGCCCCCCGCGCTGCAACAGGACATGGCCGCCCGGCTGAACGCGGAACGCACCTGCATCCCCGCCGCGGCACACAATCCGAACGTGGAGGCCCCGGCCACCACCGCGCATGCCCTAACCACGTTCTGGAACGCCACGGAGCGCTAGCGCGAACCCGAACGTGAAGGCCTCGGCCACCACCGCGCACGCCATCACCACGTTCCGGAACGCCGCAGAGCGCTAGCGCGAACCCGAACGTGAAGGCCCCGGCCACCACCGCGCACGCCATCACCACGTTCCGGAACGCCGCAGAGCGCTAGCGCGAACCTGGATCGGCACCCGCCTCCCATCATGCGGCGGCGGCACGGCCGATCTGCCCGACGTCACGCTCTCCGGCGGCACCGCAATCCTCTGCGGCATCGCCAGCCTCGTCTACCGCAGGCGCCTCACCTGCAAGCTCCGCACCAACGACAACACCCCCCCCGCTACCCCTCCCACGCCGGCACCTGCCAGCTCCCGGCCCGCCTTCCTATCAGTTCTGACCACTCAGCAGCGCCTTCCTATCAGTTTTGACCACTTTCATGACCGTTTTGTTGCGGTTTGTGGCGCAGAAACCGATAGGAAGATGTCGTTACGGGGGGTCCCGCATCAGTTCGGACCACATTCACGCCCGATTCGCGTGGTTTGTCCAGTCCGAAACGATGGGAAGTGCAGTGGCCGGGGCGCGGCCCAGGCGACGGGGAGTGGAGTGGCCGGGGCGCGGCCCAGGCGACGGGGAGTGGAGTGGCCGGGGCGCGGCCCAGGCGACGGGGAGTGGAGTGGCTTCTGGGTAACAGCTCGGCCAGGGCGTCCCAGGGGCGGTGTGGTGCGGCGGCTTGCTGGCCCTCGGGGCAGAATCGCTGGTAGTCGCACCAGCCGCAGCCAGGCGACGGCTTCGGCGGGAACACCTCGTCGTAACTGGCCGCGGGCAGCGGCGCGCGCATCCGCTCATCGGCGGCGGCGCACTCCTCGGCTACCTCCTCGGCCCGCCGCAGGTGCCGTGCCAGGCTCTCGCCGGTGTGCGTCCAGGCGAGCACCTGGCCGCTCGGCAGATGATGCAGCTCGACCTGCCAGCAGTCGCGGTGCAGCGTGCGCGAGGCGGCGATCGCGTACAGGGCAAGCGCGAGCGAACTGCGCGCGTCGTCCACCGAGAGCACGCGGCGGCCCGTCTTGTAGTCGACGATGACGAGCTCGGTCCCCTCCGCACCGTCCTCGCGCGGCCTTGTGTCGAGACGGTCGATCCGCCCGGAGACCGCGATCACGTCGGTGCGCGTCGCCACCGTCCGCTCCACGCCGACCGGCTCGTCCGCCGGGTCGAGGCCGGCAACATAGAGTTCCACCAGGCCGCGCGCCCAGTCCCGGTACCGGGCCGACTGCGCGTCGCTCGCGAACCCCTCGTTGATCCAGCCCGTCGCGACGAGCGCGCCTGCCGCCGCGACCGTGCGCCTCGGCAGCGACAGCCGCCACCAGCCCGCAAGCGCGTTGTGCACGCTCGCGCCGACGCTGTTGTGCGCCCAGGGCGGTCCTTTGGGCGGGGCCGGCCGATCCAGGTAGCTCATCCGGTAGCGGCGCGGGCAGTCCAGCCAGGTCGACAGGCGGGTCGGCGTGCACGAGTAGAGCCGCCTCGGCATGCCCTCGAAGCCGAGCTGCTCCATAACCGGTCCGCTATGGTCGGCCCGGCCGTCACCCAGCCGTCGAAGCGCTTCGCGGCGTCGCCGATCGTCGTCTCCTCGCCGTGACCCGGCAGCACCCTGGTGGCCGGCGGAAGGTCGAGCAGCCGCTCGCCGATCGCGGTGAGCTGCTTGGCGAAGTCGGGGTACTCCCCCTCGTGCGGGACGGGTCCGACCGCCGCCAGGGTGTCCCCGGTGAACACGACCTCGAGATCCTCGCAGTACAGGCTGACCGAGCCGGGCGTGTGACCCGGCGTGTGGATGACCTCGAGCGCCACGTCGGAGACGTCGAACCGGCCGCCGGCCGCCATCTCGATTTCCGGGTCGACATCGTCATAGGTCATCCGCCAGAACAGGAGGTCCGACCGGTGCAGCGCCACCGGCGCCTCGTCCCGCTCCGCCACCTCGACCGCGGCGGCCACGTGCCGGGCGTGCCCGTGGGTGCAGATCACGGCGATGATCTCGCGGTCGCCTGCCGCTTCGAGCACGGCGCCCGCGTGCTCCCCCGGGTCGATGACGATCACCTCGTCGTCGTCCCCGACAAGCCAGGCGTTGCATTCCGCACCGATTGCCAGCGACACCTGCCCCGCAACCTCCGGCGCCGACACCCGCTCGACCCGAGCCTCCACGACCACACCTCCGCCCAAAAGCGCCCAACCCGGGCGCCGACCGTATGCGCCCTGGTCACTCTATTACGCGGATTACCTGGCTTGGGCGGCGAACGTTACCTGGCTTGGGCGGCGAGGGTTACCTGGCTTGGGCGGCGAATGTTAGCTGGCTTGGGCGGCGAAGGTTAGCTGGCTTGGGCGGCGAAGGCTAGGGCGGACTCGGCGATCAACTGCACGGCGATCGCCGACAGCAGGAGGCCGGCGATTCTGGTGAGCAGCTCGACGCCGTTATCGGTCAGGACGCGGTGGATAACCTCGGCGAACCGCATCGACAGCCAGGCGGCCAGCGCGACGCCGACGATCGCCAGGGCGAGCGCGACCACGTTCAGCGGGCTGTGGATGCGCTGCACGTAGAGCATCGTCGCCACGATCGCGCCCGGTCCGGCGAGCAGCGGGGTGCCGAGCGGGACGAACGCGACGTTGGTCTTGGCCCGCTCGCTTGAGGTCGGCTCTTCCGTCTTGCCGGTCAGCAGCTGGAGCGAGACGAGCAGCAGCAGCAGGCCGCCGGCCCCTCGAGCGCCGCGATCTGCACCTGCGTGTAGTTCAGGATCACCCGGCCGAACAGCGCGAACGCCACGATCACGCTGAACGCCACGACCGCCGCCTGCCAGGCGAGCCGCCGCCTCGTCCGCACCGACCGGCCCCTGGTCAGACCGAGGAACAGCGGCACGATGCCCGGCGGGTCGATGATCACGAAGAGGGTGACGAACGCCTGCAGGAAGAACGTCACGGCCGCGGGCCGGCTAGCGCGAGCAGCAGCTCGTACTCTTCTGGCGGCGTCGTCTCGACGCCGAGGCCGTGGTTGTTGAAGGATCCGTGGTCGTCGCTGCCGCCGGTGGTGATCAAGCCCAGTGATCTCGCCAGCGCGGTCAGCCGGTCCCGTTCCCCAGGGTCGTGATCGGGATGGAACACCTCGATCCCGCACAGCCCCGAATCGACCAGTCGCGCGATGACGTCGTCGGGTATCTCGTAGCCCGCCGATCGGGGGTGGGCCAGCACGGGGACGCCGCCCGCCGCCCTGACCAGGGAGATCCCGCGCGGAAGTTCGACCGCGTAGCGGTCGACGAAGGCGCGGCCGCCGTCGCCGATCCAGTCGGCGGTGAACGCGTCGGCCGGGGTATCGACGGCGCCGGCCTCGGCGAGCGCGCGGGCGATGTGCGGGCGTCCGATGACCGCGCCGCCAGCGATCGCCGCCACCTGGTCCCAGCTGACGTCCGCGCCCAGTTCCCGCGCCTTGGCGACCATCGCCTTCGCGCGGTAGGTGCGGTCGTCGCGGATCTGCGCCGTCTCCGCCCTGAGCTCGGCGTCCTCGGGGTCGAACAGGTAGCCGAGCAGGTGGACGCTCCGCCCGTCGAGCAGGCACGACAGCTCCATGCCGGGGACCAGCGTCAGGTCATCTGCCAGGGGGGATGGGGGGACCAGCGCTGCCTGCGCCCGGGCGAGCCCGGCCTGCGTGTCGTGATCGGTGAGCGCCATGACGTCAAGGCCGGCCGCGCGGGCGCGGCGGACCACCTCGGCCGGGTCGTCGGTACCATCCGAGGCGTTGCTATGGACATGCAGGTCTATGCGCACGGCCGCCATCGTATCGGGATGACGGCCAGGTGCTTTCTTTCTATCAGGCCGCCGACCCGCGTGCGTCAGGCTGGCAGGCGGGTGGAGAGAGCTCCGAAGGGAAGAAACAGGTCCTGCTCGGGATCGCGCAGGTCACGCAGGGGCAGCGGCTCGACCAGCAGCGCGCCCGCCGTGTCCGGCCAGAACACGACCCACAGCCAGCTCGCCGCCACCTCGCCGGCGAACACCGCCTTGCCCGCCGACTCCACCAGCCAGAGCGGTGCCTCGTGGTTAGCGACCTTCACCGTGGCGTTGGGGGCCCGGCTGGCGAACCCGTCACCCGGGTCTGGACCGACCAGTCCGGCCAGGCCGGCGCCGAGGCCGACCCCCGGCTCCTCGGCAACGATCAGCAGGTCGGCCGGGCCGCCGAGCGGATTAGGCCCGGACAGCGCCACGGCGGACGCGGTGGTGCCGGTGCGCTCATCCCCGGCCCCGGTGAACCCGCTGACCAGCCAGCCCGCCGGCAGCGGCCAGGGCAGCCAGACCGGAACCCGGGCGCGGCCGGCCAGCAAGCGCAGACCGTCCGGGTTCGGCAGCCGGGTCAGGGCCAGCGGGCTGATCTCGCCGTGCAAGTCGCAGCGCCATGCGCTCGACCACGCCGTAGGGGCGTGCGCACGGCGTCCGCAACGCGGGCATACCGCTCGGTCCATCACGTCGCTACAGGCTTACCCGCGAGGCCTGCCCGCACACGCGCCCCCGGCGTCCTCCCCGCCGGCCTCAAGCACGGATTCGAAGTGATCGCCCGTGTCGGCTGATTTGTGCGTTGACCTGCCATAACTTGGCTTTAAGAAAAAGCCCATTGCCATTTCAAGTAGAAATACTTTTCTATAGCTATGACTTCATCAGGATCCTTACGTGTCAGACTGTTGCGGATAATATTAGTTGCCATTTGTCGCTACTTGATGGCATCCTTTGACCTGTGAGGCCCAAGCAGAGGAAAGAAGAGGAAATCGATTGATGATTCGGAAGCCTGCAATGATCATGGCCGCCGTCGCCACCGCGGTATGCATCGGCATCCCCGTCCTGAGCGGAACGGCTCAGGCAAGCGGCACCTTCCAGATCACGAGCGACTCAAGTCCCTACTACTGCATGCAAGAAGACGGCACCAGTTCCGGTCTCTACCTCGACCCGTGCGGGAGCAACTCTTCCGATTACTGGGAATCGTATTCCGGGGACTCCTACGAGTATGAGAACGCGCACAGCCACCTGTGCATTACTTGGAACGGCACCGATGAGTCGGTGGAACTCCTGACCTGTTATCCTGCCTCACCTGCGCAGGAATGGTATATCATGCCTGCGAATGGCGTAAACCCGCCAGAAAAGATCTGCTTGCTCGACGACTCCACCGCCTGCATATGGCAGAGCGTCAAGAGCGCCGTGGTCCGAGACTCCTTCGATCCAAGCAACGTGCACGATCTCTGGAATCTTTAGTCAGATCAAGTCACCCGGTTCCTGCCGGAGATCAGATCGTGATCGCGCGATTGCGGCTGCGCTAAGTTAGTCGCCGCAGGCGGACTGCGCGGACGCCAGGACACGCCGACCGGACCGCCCGAGCCCTACAGGTGGGCGGTCCGGTCAAGGCGGGGCGATTTATGCCATTTTTGGGCGGGGTACGGCGTACGAGGGCCAGTGCGGACCGCGCCGTTCTGGCCCTACGTCCCGTTCTGGCCCTACGTCCCGTTCTGGCCCTACGTCCCGTCCGGGCTACGACAGCCCGGCGGCGGCGCCCTTGGCCGCGATCATCAGCGCCATCTTCCTGGACGCCTCGTCGATCATCTCGTCGTCGAGCATCACCGCGCCGCGCCGGTCGGTCTCCGTGGCCGCTGGTAGGCGTCCAGGATGCGCACCGCGCGGGCGTAGTCCTCGGGCGACGGGGTGAACACCTCGTTGACCACGTCGACCTGGGCGGGGTGCAGTACCCACTTGCCGTCGAAGCCGAGCGCGGCGACGCTGGTCGCCGCCGTCGCGCAGGCCGTCGGTGTCGGCGATCTTCGCGTACGGGCCGTCGATCGCCTGCAGGCCGTTCGCCTTGGCGGCGACCAGGATCCGCATCAGCGTGTAGTGGTGCGCGTCGAACTCGTACCCCTCGGGCTGGCCGCCGATGGTGAGCGAGCGCATCCCGATCGGACGCCATGAAGTCGGCCGGGCCGAAGACCAGCGAGACCAGGCGCGGCGACGCGGCGGCGATCGCCTCCACCGCGGCGAGCCCGGCCGCGTCCTCGATCTGCGCCTCGATCCCGACCGGCCGGCCGGCAGCCCGGCGCCTGCTCGACCTGGGTGAGCAGCACGTCGAGCCAGACGACGGCGGCGGGCGAGCTGACCTTCGGCAGGACGAGCGAGTCGACCGCGCCGGGAGCGCCCTCGACCACCGCGATCACGTCCTGGTACGCCCACGGCGTCGTCGCGCCGTTCACCCGGACCGCGACCAGCTTCCCGGCCGAAGCCGCCCGCCTGCAGCGCGGCGACCGCGAGGTCGCGCGCCGCCGGGCTTGGCGGCCGGGGCGACCGAGTCCTCCAGGTCGAGCATCACCTCGTCGGCCGGCAGGTCCCGCGCCTTGGCGAGGAACCGCTCGCTGCTGGCGGGCACCGACATGCAGGTCCGGCGCGGCCGGTACGCACTGCTCTACTTCCACCTGCGCACGATATCGCGGGTGCGACGGCAGTTGAGCGGCGGGAGTAAGCCGCGTGCGTTCCGGATGACTGATTTTGTGCTTTTGACGTTTTGTGTCCGGGAGTTGAGGAGCAGGTGAACGTTTGAGCTCAGCGCCATCTCGGCGGACATCACCGCCGAAACGGTGCCTATCGTTTGTGCCCATGGGCACCAGACGCCTGCGCGTCGCCGCGCAGTTCGCCGCCGTCGGCGCGGCGCTCGCGGCGAGCCTCACCGCGTGCAGTTCGGGCGGCGGCCAGCCGTCGAACGTGATCACCGTAAGCAGCAACCAGTGCGGCGGCGCCTGGCACCTGCCCGGGACCCGGCTGGCACACGTTCGAGATCAATAACCAGTCGACCGGCGGCGGCGAGGTCGACCTGGTCGACCCGGCCAACGGCGCGATCTACGCCGAGCTCGAGAACTCCGGCCCCGGCACCACCAACGCGATGACCCTCGACGTCGGCTCGGGCAGGTACGCGTTCCTCTGCCTGTTCAGCGACTACAACCCGATCCAGGGGGACATCGTCACCGTGGCCGGGCACGCGACCGGCACCCCGGCGATCCTGCCGATCACCGCCAACGACATCGTCCCGCTGGCCAAGAAGTACCAGGCCTATGCCGAGGCCGGGCTGAAGGTGCTCGCGCGGGAGACCGGCGCGCTCGCCGCCGACGTGCGGGCCGGCAACCTCGCCGCGGCCAAGCGCGACTGGCTGACCGCGCACCTGCAGTACCAGACGCTCGGGGCCGCGTACGGCTCGTTCGGGAACTACGACGACGAGATCGACGGCCGGGCGGACGCGGTCGGGGTCAACAGCCCGCAGTGGACGGGCTTCTACCGGCTGGAGTACGGCCTCTGGCACGGGCAGTCCGCGCGCACGCTTGTTCCGGTCGCGCGACACGCTGTCGAGCGACGTGAACGCGCTGCTCGCCTGGTGGCCGGCGCAGGAGATCGCGCTGCTCAGCATCGGCCTGCGCACCCACGAGATCCTCGAGAACGCGCTGGAGTTCCAGCTCACCGGCCACGACGACTACGGCAGCGGCACCACGCTGGCGACCACGCTGGCCAACATCGCGGGCACCCGCGAGCTGCTCTCGCTGCTGCATCCGCTGCTCGCACCGCGGTACGCCGGGCTGCCCGCCGTCTACTCCGGTCTGGCGCTGCTCCAGTCGCTGCTGGAGAAGGAGCATCTTCCGAACGGCCGGTGGGTTCCCGTCTCGGCGCTCCCGGTCTCGTCGAGGCAGGCGATCGACGCGGCGTGCGGGCAGGTGCTGCAGGAACTCGCGCCCATCGCATCCATCGCCGAGCCGAGGGACACCCTCAATGCCTTCTGACTCGCTTAGCCCGACAGACCCGACAAGCTCGACGGACCCGACGGACCCGACGGACCCACGACCGCCGGCGGCGCCGGGACGGCGGTCGTTCCTGCGCGGCATGGCCGGCGGTGTCGCGGGCGGCGTGATCGCCGGCGGCGCCGCGGGCACCGCGGCCGGATACGCCTACCGGGGCGCCCCGGCCGACCCGGCGGCGGCCGCCAACGAGGCGTTCGTGACCGGCCGGCTGCCCGCGGTACCGTTCCACGGTAAGTACCAGGCGGGCATCCTGCCCGCGCCCTCGCAGGCCACGGCGGTGGTGTCGTTCAACGCGACCGCGCAGAGCCGAGCGGAGCTCACCGAACTCTTCCAGACCGTGACCGACCGCGCCCGGTTCCTCACCGTCGGCGGGACGCCGCCGCTCACAGGCATCGGCGGGCCCCCGGCCGACTCGGGCGTGCTCGGGCCGACGGTGGTGCCGGACGGGCTCACGGTGACGTTCGGCGTCGGCTCGACGCTGTTCGACGACCGGTACGGGCTCGCGTCGCTCGCGCCCCGCTCACCTGGCGCCGATGATCGCGTTCCCCAACGACGACCTCGACCAGGCGCAGTGCGGCGGGGACCTGATCCTCCAGCTCAGCGCCGGGCACGCCGACACCGTGCTGCACGCGCTGCGCGACATCGCCAAGAACACCCGCGGCGGCATGCAGGCGAACTGGCGGATCGACGGCTTCGCATCGCCGGCCCGGCCGACCGGCACGGTGCCGCAGGAACCTGCTCGGGTTCATGGACGGCATCGCGAACCCGTCGGTCACCTCCGCCGCAGCCATGGACTCCCTGGTCTGGGTGGAGCCGGGCGCGGCCCGCGAGCCGGCCTGGACCGCCCACGGCAGCTACTTCGTGGTGCGGCTGATCAGGATGTTCGTCGAGTTCTGGGACCGGGTGGACGTGTTCGAGCAGGAGAACATGATCGGGCGGCGGCGCGACACCGGCTTCCCGCTCGACGGCGACTCGCTCTTCGCGACGCCGGACTACACGCTCGACCCAACGGGCGACGTAATCCCGCTGACCGCGCACATCCGGCTTGCGAACCCGCGCACGCCGCAGAGCGCGCCGCAGCCAGATCCTGCGCCGGGCCTACAACTACGACCGGGGCCTCGACGCAGGTGGGCGACCTGGACATGGGGCTCATCTTCACCTGCTTCCAGCAGGACATCGGCCGTCAGTTCGAGGCGGTGCAGACCCGGCTGATCGGCGAGCCGCTGGTCGACTACATCAGCCCGTTCGGCGGCGGGTACTTCCTCGCGCTGCCCGGCGTGACCGGGCCGAGCGACTACTACGGCCGAGCGATGCTCGCCTGAACACGTCCTTCAAACGCCTGAGCACGTCCTCAACCCGGAGGAAACTCTAGGCAAACCCTGCCCCTGCTCTGATTGTTGACCTCTCGTTTGCCTGGACGTCAGATTGACCGCGTTGCCACGTAAATCAACTATGAAACGGTCTGGGACGGGGTAGCGCCCGAGCGCTCCCTGGCGGCGGCCTTTCGGTGGCGCCGGCCGATGAAGTCCAGCAGAATCTCAGGAGGCTAAGAATGGGCATCAGCCCAGTAGCCGGTAGCAGGCGAAGGCGGCTCCGACCCTACCTCGCGGTCGCGGCGGCGGTCGCCCTTGGCGCCGGCGCGGCGGCGGGCGCCACCGCGGCGAGCGCGAGCACGGGCGCGGCGAAGGTGTCCTTCGCCGCATACCACACTCCCTCGCTCGTGTCGAAGTCGCTGTACCACGACCAGACGAAGACCCCGATCAAGCACGTCGTGGTGATCTTCGACGAGAACGTGTCGTTCGACCACTACTTCGGCACCTACCCGTACGCGGCGAACACGGACGGCACCCCGTTCTCCGCCAAGCCGGGCACGCCGAAGGTGAACGGCCTTTACGCCAAGATCACGCCAAGCGGCCCGGTCGGCCCGCTGCTGACGAACAACCCGAACGAGTACAACCCGCAGCGGCTGACCCACTCCCAGGCGCTCACCTCCGACCAGAACCACGGCTACACCGCGGAGGAGGACGCCGAAGACAACGGCAAGATGGACATGTTCGTCCAGGACACCCAGACGAACCCCCTCATCTGCAGCGCCGTCGAGTACTGCCCGCCCGGCATCGTCATGGACTACTACGACGGCAACACCGTCACCGGCGATGTGGAACTACGCCCAGTACTACTCGATGAGCGACAACGACTGGGACACCGGCTTCGGCCCGTCCACCCCCGGCGCGCTCAACGTGACCTCGGGTAACACCAGCGGGGCGAAGGCGCTCGTTCCCGGCGTGGTCGCCGACCAACGCGGGCACGGAGACGACCTCCAGCGCCGTCGTGGACGTGAACTCGTCCACCGGCCTTGGCACGCTGTACGGCGACGAGGACCCGTACTACGACGACTGCTCCAACAGCAACCACGCCACCGACGGCGCCCTGGCCGCGGTGACCGGCGAGAACATCGGCGACCTGCTGAACAACTCGCACGTCTCCTGGGGCTGGTTCCAGGGCGGCTTCGCGCCCACCGGCACCTCCGACGCACCGGGCACGACCGACGCCCTGCCGGTCTGCGGCACCGCGCACGCGAACGTCGGCGGCGCCTCGACCCCCGACTACGTTCCGCACCACAACCCGTTCGAGTACTACGCGTCGACCGCGAACCCGGCCCACCTCGCGCCGAGCTCGCTCGCCCAGATCGGCTACACCGACCAGGCCAACCACCAGTACGACATGTCGTACTTCTCCGACGCGCTTGACGGCGCCGGCGGCGCCGCGCTGCCGGCCGTGAGCTACGTCAAGCCGCCGGCCTACCAGGACGGCCACCCGGGTTACTCCGACCCGACTCGACGAGCAGACCTTCCTGGTCAACACGATCAACTCGATCGAGAAGTCCAAGTACTGGTCGTCGACCGCGATCGTCATCACCTACGACGACTCGGACGGCTGGTACGACCACCAGGCGCCGACGATCATCAACGGGTCCAGCGACGCCAACACCAGCACGACCAACTCGGCGCAGGTCGACACCGCGATGTGCACCGAGGCCGCAGTGACGGTCGGCACCGCCAACGGGCGCTGCGGCTTCAGCCAGCGGCTGCCGCTGGTGGTCATCTCGCCGTACACGCGGGAGAACTACGTCAGCGACAACCTGACCGACACCACCTCGGTCGTGAAGTTCATCGAGGACAACTGGCTGAACGGCGAGCGCATCCCCGGCTCGTTCGACGCGATCTCCGGCAGCCTCGACGCCCGCGGCGGACTGCTCGACTTCAACACCGCCCCGCACTTCCAGCCGGTCATCCTCAACCCGACGACCGGCGCGGTGGTCAGTGACGGCGAGAAGGGCAAGAACGGGAAGAACTAGCCGCTAGGCCTTCCTCACCCGATATGCCCTGGGCTCTTGCTCTCCCGGCGACTAAGCCAGCCGCCGGGAGGGCAGGAGCCCGTCGCGTTTGGCCGCCGCATAACATGAGGGCATGAGCTCCCCGCTGCCCACCCCCGAGCAGGTGACGGCCGCGCTGGCCGGCGTCAACGACCCAGAGATCGGCCGCCCGATCACCGACCTCGGCATGGTCAAGTCCGTGTCCGTCGGCGCTGACGGCCTCGTCGATGTCGGCGTCTACCTGACCGTGGCCGGCTGCCCGATGCGCGAGACCATCACTTCCCGGGTCACCACCGCGGTCGCGGCGCTGCCCGGGGTGACCGGCGTCCGGGTCGACCTCGACGTGATGAGCGAGGACCAGCGCAAGGCGATGCAGACCCAGCTGCGCGGCGGCAAGGCGGAGCCGGTGATCCCGTTCGCCCAGCCGGCCTCGCTGACCCGCGTCTACGCGATCGTGAGCGGCAAGGGCGGCGTGGGCAAGTCGTCGGTCACCGTGAACCTGGCGGCGGCGCTTGCGGCCGCCGGGCACAAGGTCGGCGTCGTCGACGCCGACATCTACGGGCATTCCGTGCCGCGGATGCTCGGCGTGACCGGCCGCCCCACCCCCGTCGAGAACATGATCATGCCGCCCTCGGCGCACGGCGTGAAGGTGATCTCGATCGGCATGTTCGTCAAGGGGAACACGCCGGTTGTGTGGCGCGGCCCGATGCTGCACCGGGCCATGCAGCAGTTCCTCGCCGACGTGTTCTGGGGCGACCTCGACTACCTGCTGCTCGACCTGCCGCCGGGGACCGGCGACGTGGCGATCTCGCTCGCCCAGTTGCTGCCCAACGCCGAGCTGATCGTGGTGACCACCCCGCAGCTCGCCGCCGCGGAGGTAGCCGAGCGGGCCGGGGCGATCGCCACCCAGACCAGGCAGCGGGTCGCCGGCGTGATCGAGAACATGTCGTACCTGCTCTGCCCGCACTGCGGAGAGCAGATGGACGTCTTCGGCAGCGGCGGCGGCGAGACGGTCGCGGCGGCGCTCGGTCAGCTGCTCGGGACCACGGTTCCGATGCTCGGCCAGGTGCCGCTGGATGTCCGGCTGCGCGAGGGCGGCGACAACGGCATGCCGCTGGTGCTGGCCGACCCGGCGTCGCCGGCTGCGCTGCAGTTGACCAAGCTCGCCGACTCGCTCGCCAGCAAGGGCCGCGGCCTAGCGGGCCGGATGCTGAGCCTCAGCCCGCGTTGATTGAGGGTCGCCGTATTTTAGGTGGCCTCGAAGATTTTAGGTGGCCTCGAAGTCGAAGGGCGGCTGCTCGCCGTCCCGCAAGGTGGTGCTCGCCCCGTTCCCGTTTGCCCCGCCTGCGATGGCGGGCGCCATCGCCGCGGTCTTGGCGGCCGTGGTGGACGTGAACTGCTCGAACAGCGCCTGCTGCTCGGCCTCGTCGAACAGGTGCTTGCGCACGAAGGTCTTCGGGTTCAGATCGTCGAAGTCGAAGTCCTGGAACTCGGGGCCGAGCCCCTCCCGCAGGTCCGCCTTCGCGCCCTCGGCGATCTTCCGCAGGTCGCGAAGCATCCGCCCGGCCTGAGCGACCACCTTCGGGCAGCTCGTTCGGCCCGAAGACGACAAGCGCGATCACGGCCAAGACCAAGATCTTGGTCAGGGATAGGTCAAACACTCAGCTCTCCTGCGACGATCGACACTGGTAACCACTGTAGACCGTCATCCGAACGGGTCAACCAGGTGAGCGAGCCTGTCCAGCCCGCGCCTGAGCCGGTCGACGAGCCCCGTCTGCCCGCTGTCTGGCAGCCCGGCGACGGCCGCCATCACCGTCTGCGGCGGCGCGTCCGCGATCATCGTGTAAACCAGGCCGTACCCCGCCCAGGTGATCGAGTGCCCGGAGACGTAGACGTGGTGGCCGTCCAGGCTCATCGGCCGCCAGCCGGGCATCGACGATGCCAGCGTCCCGCGCTGGACGAAGAGCGAGATGACGTTGAGCCCGTCTGAGTACTCGAGGTCGGTCACCTGGCGGGTCCCGGTGCCGTGCCACGACGCCGCGTACAGCGGCAGGCCGCCCGACAAGGTGGCGGGCAACCGCCAGCCCTGGCCGGCCAGCGAGGCGAGCAGCGTGCCCGGAGAGCTCGCCGTGACCCAGGCCTGGCCAGGCGCCGCGCTGACGGCCGCCGTGGCCGGGCGCCCCGCAAGCGCGCCGATCCGCACCTGGACGAACGCGTCGTCGCTGACCAGCTTGTCCGACGTATCGAAGACTTCACGCCGCAGCGGTACCAGCGTCCGGCTGTCCAGCCAGAACCGCGCGGCCAGGGTGCCGTCGAACCGGTAAACCTCGATGATCGAGGCAACCCGTCCGTCCGCTGCGCCGGTGCCCCGGTAGACGGCGACGTAGTGCTGGCCAAGCAGCGCCACCATCGCCTTGGTGACCCCGAAGACGCCGCCGGCGATTGCCCGCCGGACTCGTAGGAGACGACCGAGGTCGCGCCGCTCGACGACGTCCGGATGAGCGTCAGCCCGCCGCCTTGGTGCCACACCTGGGAGACCATCGTCACAGTGCCGTCCACGCCCGACTGCGAGGCCTGCTCAACGCCCTGGTACGACGTTTCCTGGCCGGCGACGGCGGCCTTGCCCAGCAGGCTCATGGCGAACGCCTGCTGGCTAGCGGCCACGTCGCTGAGCACCGTGACCGGTGCGCCGGACGTCCGCAGCCCTTCGGCGACCGAGTTGCGCACCGCCGCGTCCGTCCACGTCGGCGCGGTCGGGGTCGGGGTCGGGCCGACCGTCGAATCTCCGCTGAGCGCGGTCACCGCCATCGCATCCGCCCCGGCGACCGCGTGCTCGTGCCCGAGAATCGCCAGAACGGCGAGCACGCCGGGGATGGTCACCGTTACCGCAGCGCTGACGAGGAGTCCAGGGCGGCACCTCACGGCCTTGTCGCCTCCGCAGCTGCCCGCAGGAGTGACTCGCTAACCGGCCCCTTCACGATTGCCTTGGCTGACCCCTTGGCCCGCCCCTTGGCCCGCGTGGCTGCGGGGTCGGCGAACGGGACATCGCCTGAGGTGATGGCGTGCTGAACGTCGAACACCTCTATTTGCGGCGTGATCTGCGGCTCGTTGCCGGATGGCGTGCCCCCCATGCCGAAGGCCGCCGCCCCGACCCCGACCACGACGAGCGACATCGCGCTCCACACCGCGTAACGGCCGCGCCGACGCCGCGCGCGCCGACCGGGCTGCCGCGCAAGCGGCCGTGCCGTCACCACGCCTCCCGGGGTGCCCCCGGTGCCCGGGTACCCCGTGCCGACGATCGCGAGCAGCCGGCTGATAACCGCGTCTGCGCCGTCAAGGTCGCCGAGAGTCCTCAGTTCGCGCTTGAGCTCGCGCAGCTGGGCGGCCTCCGCCCGGCAGGCAGCGCACCCCGCCAGGTGCGAGTTGGCCCGGTCAAGCTCCACGCCGCCAAGCTCACCGTCGATAAGGGCCGAGATCAGGTTCCCCAGATGGCTCATCGGTCCCGCACCGCCCGTTCCCGGTGCGGGAGGGCGGCGCGCAGCTGCGCGCGGCCGCGGTGAATGCGGCTGCGCACCGTGCCGAGCTTCACGCCCATGGTGGCCGCGATCTCCTCGTAGGAGAACCCCTCGATGTCGCAAAGCACCACCGCGGCCCGGTAATCGGGCGGCAGCGCCTGCAGCGCCGCCTGAATGTCCCCGTCGAGATGTGTGTCGTCCCACGCCTGGGCGGGCGACGCCTCCCTGCCGGGGAACCGCTGGGCGATCTCATCGCCGAGGCCCTCGAACCGGATCCGCTGCCGCCGCCGCGCTCCGTCGAGGAAAAGGTTGGTGGTGATCCGGTGCATCCAGCCCTCGAAGGTGCCCGGCGTGTAGCTGTCGAGGGAACGGAAGACCCGGACGAAGACCTCCTGGGTCAGGTCCTCCGCGTCGTGCTGGTTACCGGTGAGCCGGTAGGCGAGGCGGTAGACCCGGGTCGAATGAGCGCGCACGATCTCATCCCAGCTGGGCGGCGCCCACTCGGGCTCTGCGTCTGCGTCCTGACCACCTTGTCCGGTGATCACCGGTTCTGTCACCAGAAAGAGGCTCTCGCTCATCGACTATCCAACGGTCCTCACTAGCATAAGGTTCCGTGGACCAGCAGCATAAGGTTCCGCAGCCCAGCGAAATTGGCTAGGCTCACGGCGTAGGCGCGTCCGATATTTTTGCCTCATCGAACGCACCCACTGGGGGTACCGGGGCGGGGGGCATGGGGGTCGGTCCCCATGCAGGAAGTCCGCCCTGGAAGTTAGAGAATGCTTCGCTAAGGGGGCCCAGTCATCGACTATGACGAGGCGGCTCAGGTGGTTGAGGACGAACCACTGCTCACCGCCCGAGCCAACGCCGCCGACCTTGGCGGTACGGAGCCGGTCGCGCCGGCTGTCGGCGCCGCGCTGCGGTTCCTCGCGGCCGCCATCGGCGCACGCGCCGTCGTCGAGATCGGCACCGGCTGCGGAAGTTCAGGCATCTGGCTGCTGCGCGGCATGCGCCCCGGCGCGGTGCTGACCAGCGTCGACACCGAGCCCGAGTATCACCGGTTGGCGCGCAAGGCGTTCGGACAGGCCGGCTTCGCCACCAACCAGGCCCGCCTCATCCTCGGCCGCGCGCTTGACGTGCTGCCACGTCTCTCCGACGGCGCGTATGACCTGGTGTTCTGCGACGCGGACCAGGCGCACTACCCGGACTATCTGACCGCCGGGCTGCGACTGCTCCGCGTCGGCGGCATCGTCGTCTTCAACGACGCACTGCCGCCGAGCGCGGGGCCGGCCGAGGACGGTGCGAGCGAGCTGGCCGACATGGTGGCAGCCGATGAGCGTCTGGTACCGCTTTTGCTCCCCATCGCGGGCGGCATACTCGCAGCAATCAAGAGATAAAACCAAATCAATCAGCCCGAACGCACGCGTGGCTCCACGTCACTGGGTCACGGTTCGCAGCGGCAGCCCAGCCGATGATGCGGCCGCTAGCCGACCACCTCCTGCAGCGCGGCGCCAAGTTTCGCGGCCTCGTCGGCGGACAACTCGACAACGAGCCTGCCGCCGCCCTCAAGCGGGACGCGCATCACAATGCCACGGCCCTCCTTGGTCACCTCGAGCGGGCCATCGCCCGTCCGCGGCTTCATCGCCGCCATGCTGCATCCCCTTCCTGACGCAAACCTCAAGCGAACCGCAGACGGCCAGGCCCCGCCACGGCGTCACCGGTCAACAACAACCGTGTCGATCCGTCGCCCTATTATCCCGTGTTCGGACGCAGAATGGTAATGATCGGCTACGCGCGCCGCCCAAGAACCGCGTTTGTCCGCCGCAACGGCCCGACCGTCACCCCACCGGGACGCGGCGCGACGACTCCGACCTGCCCCGGACCGCAACCCGCGACGGTCAGTTGCCGGGACCTGGGATAGCCGGAAACGGGTTGGTGCTGGGCACGCCGGAAACGGCGCTCCCGACCTTGGCCATCACGAGGCCGATGACCACCACCCCCACGACGAACAAGACGACGCCGACGTAGCCGAGGATGAGACCCGCGATCGCCATGCCGTCGCCCTGCTCTCCGGTCCGGCGGATCTGCCGTCGCGCGAGATGCCCGCAGATAATCGCCGGAATGCAGGTGAACCCCGTCACGAACGCGGCGATACCGCAGACGAGCGCCGCAATAGCCAGACCATTCGTGGGCCGCGCAGGCGGGTAGGGCTGGTAGGGCTGAGAAGGCGGATAGTACTGCTGTCCCGGCGGAGGCGAGTAAGCCACGGTGCCAGCCCCTTGTCGCTCGTGCGTCATTAGAAGGAACATTACACCGCCAACCCGCCGCCCCACAGGACATGCTTGTAGGGCCTGCGCAATAATCCACGCCCGCCAGCGCAGGATGCCGCCCCGAGCGCTCGCTTGTTTTGGTCGCCAGCCGCTGGGACACCTTCGGCTTGTTACTTAATGGGTGAAGTGTCGCGATTGATGATGGGTGGGGCGATGGGGCTGCGCATGACGGGAGTTGCTCAAGGGCAACATAGCCGCGCACAACGTCAAGGTGTGGTCCTCGGCCAACGCGCGCTGGTTAGCACCCACGCTACAATCAGATGTTCGCCTATACACCTCATTTTTGGAAGGCACATGAACTAATATTCGATATAATGATGTCATGAACATTCGAGTTTGCGCCGAGTGCGGGCACGAGTTCCAGCCGTCAAGCCGCCACCTGCGCTGCCCGTCGTGCCGATCCCACAATGTCTGCGCGTGCGGGGCACGTAAGCAATATCAGGCGGCTACCTGATCCGCCTGCCACAGCGAGAGCGGGGCAGCGAACAACAATTGGCGCGGCGGGCAGACGCGGCACATCCGCGCCGACGACGCCCTCGCGTGGGCACACGAGATCATCGCCAGGTACGGCGGTGAAATTGACACAGGGGAATTAGGTGACCAAGCGTCACCTAATTCATCTCCAACAACGCTCAGAATTGTTTTATTCTGAGCGCTCTTGGAGATGCAGGGAATCGAACCCTGGTCCTTCGGGATCTCTCTAGGTCTTCTCCGAGCGCAGCCTGCTTTGCTTTTCTTAGCCCCGGCGATCACGCAGGCAAGACGCCGACGGGCTCAGTCACTGTTTGGTTTCCTAGCCTGCCCCGTGACCGGGCTGGCTAGTTTAGCCTTCTAGCTGATGCCAGGGTCCGGGCCGAAGGCACTCCCGGTCTGACAGTCCTCTTAAACTCGCTTAGGCAGCGAGAGCAAGAGTGGCCCGCTGGGCCGTGACAGTGCTATTTGAGTTGGCACTTGTGTTTTGCGGTCGCATTTTTACGAGGTTACGTCCGCCACCCTCGGCTCGCTTCTCCTAGATCAACCACCGAAGTCGAAACCGTTCATCCCCCTGTTTAGTTGTAGACGGTCACGCGAGGCACGACCGTCAGCTAGCAGTCTACTCGCACTAGCAGCGGAGAGCCAACAGGGATTCCTGACGCGACGGAGACCCACTTGGGGCGCCTGGGGTTGCGGCTATCCTGCGGCTCCGGCTGCGGTCCAGAAAGAGAGATGGCCCCCGCGGGCGCTGGCGGTGGCCGAGACGCGCCCACGGGGGCCGCGGCAGGGTCGGAGCCGGCCATGAAGTCCGGGCCTCCCCCGAGATGAGGCCCGGCTCTCACGATGACTGGGCCGCAACCCCCCAAGCGAGCCTCAGTCATCCTCTAAGACGCCAAAGAGTGCTCCGATGGTTGCTTTCCGTGATCAGAAAATAAAAAGTCTTCGCGGCCGACCCTCCGAGCCGCCCCGAAACCCCTTCTGGGCAGGCATTCCAGCCGCCCAGATCTCCGCCAACTAGCACCAACCACCCAGCAAATCCATCACGCCCACAGAGCGACGTTCCCAACGCCCGTCACGGAGCGTCACGGTCATCGCTGTCATCGGGGATGGTCGTCACAAGAAAGCCCGCCCGACATTCCCGCAATGTCGGTCGGGCTTGCTCGGACGAGGGGCTTGAGGGGTTACGCGACCTTGTAGACCCAGCCGAAGGGGTCGGGGCGGTGGCCGTACTGGATGCCGATCAGCTCCTCCTTAAGTCGGAGGCTGATCGGGCCGGGCGCGCCGGTACCGATCGTCCAGCCGCCCGAGGCGCCGTCCACCGCGCCGACCGGCGTGATCACCGCTGCCGTGCCGCAGGCGAAAACCTCGGTCAGCGCGCCGGACGCGCAGTCAGAGCGCCACTGGGAGACCGAGATCCGGTCCTCCGACGCCGGGATGCCGAGCGTCGGGGTCAGCCGGAGCAGCGAGTCCCTGGTGATCCCGGGCAGCAGCGACCCCGTCAGCGTGGGCGTCAGCATCCGCGCATCGGCACCGGACCCGTACACGAAGTACAGGTTCATGCCGCCCATCTCCTCGACCCACTGGTGCTCGGCCGCGTCCAGCCAGACCACCTGGTCGCAGCCCTGGTCCACGGCCTGCTGCTGGGCGGCGAACGCGGCGGCGTAGTTGCCGCCGCACTTGACCGCGCCGGTCCCGCCGGGGGCGGCGCGGGTGTAGTCCTCCGACAGCCAGACCCGGACGGTCTTGCCCGCGCCGAAGTAGGACGCCGCGGGCGAGGCGATCACGCAGAACAGGTACTCCGACGACGGGTGGTTCACGCCCAGGCCGCGCTGCGTCGCGATCATGAACGGGCGCAGGTAGAGGCTGTTCCCCTCGCCCTCGGGTATCCACTCCCGGTCCTGGCGCGACGAGCAGCTCAAGCGCGTGCAGGAACGTCTCCTCGGGCAGCTCGGGCATCGCCATCCGGCGGGCGCCTGCGTTGAACCGCGCCGCGTTGGCCTGCGGCCGGAACATCACCACGGACCCGCTGGCCTGGCGGTAGGCCTTCAGCCCCTCGAAGAGCTCCTGGCCGTAGTGGAACACCGCGGTGGCCGGGTCGAGCGCGAACGGGCCGTACGGCTCTAGCTTGCCGTCGTGCCAGCCGCGCTCGGCCGACCAGCGCAGGGTGATCATGTGATCGGTGAAGACCTGGCCGAACCCCGGCGCCGCCAGTATCCGCTCACGTTCGGCGGCTGGCACCCGTGCCTGGGACGGGCGGATCTCGAAGTCGATCTCGGTGGCGGGGCTGGCAGTCATTACTGATCGTTCCTTTCCTCTGCAGTACCTGGATATATCGGTTTTTTCCGCGTGGGGCCCCGGCTGGTGCCGGGGCGTCCGTCCGCTATCCGGATACTCGGTCTGCGACGTCGTCGCCGATCTCCACGGTAGTGCGTGCCTGCCACTGGCCCTGGCGCTCGATCACGTCGTCCGCGACCGCCTGCTCGATCTTTGCCGCCGCGGCCGTAAGGCCCAGGTGCGAGCAGAGCATCGCCGCGGACAAGATCGCCGCGGTCGGGTCGGCCTTGGACTTCCCGGCGATGTCCGGCGCGCTGCCGTGCACCGGCTCGAACATCGACGGGTAGGCGCCCGTCGGGTTGATGTTCCCGCTCGCCGCCAGGCCGATGCCGCCGGCGATGGCCGCGCCCAGGTCGGTGAGGATGTCGCCGAACAGGTTGTCGGTCACGATGACGTCAAACCGCTCGGGCGCGGACACGAAGAACATCGAGGCGGCGTCCACGTGCTGGTACTCGACGGACACCTCGGGGAACTCCTTGGCCAGCGAGTCCACCGTCCGCTGCCAGAGATCGCCGGCGAAGGTGAGCACGTTGGTCTTGTGCACCAGCGTGAGCTTCTTGCGCGGCCGTTTCATCGCCTGCTCGAACGCGTACCGCGCCACCCGCTCCACGCCGAACCCCGTGTTGTAGGACTCCTGCGTGGCCAGCTCCTGCGCGGTGCCGCGGCGCATCACGCCGCCCGCCCCGGTGTACGGGCCCTCGGTGCCCTCGCGGACGACCACCATGTCGATGGTCTCCGGCGTCCCCTTCGTCAGCGGCGACGTCACGCCCGGGTAGAGCCGGACCGGCCGCAGGTTGACGTAGTGATCGAGCTCGAACCGGAGCCGCAGCAGCAGCCCGCGCTCGAGGACGCCGCTCGGCACGGTCGGGTCGCCGACCGCGCCGAGCAGGATCGCGTCGTGCGCCCTGATCTCCTCAAGCACCGCGTCCGGGAGCGTCTCGCCGGTGCGGTGCCAGCGACGCGCGCCCAGGTCATAGTCGGTCGTGTCGAAGGTGACGTCCGGCGTCGCCGCCCGCGAGCACCTTCAGCGCCTCGGCCGTCACCTCGGGGCCGATGCCGTCGCCGCCGATGACGGCGAGCCTGATTGTTGAACCCATAAAGTCAAACCCTATCTTCGGGGATTCCAAGGGGCACGGGGCCAGGGTGCCAGGGGGATGGGGGGCGGGTGCCCCCCATCCGGGAAAGGCGGGGCGGGTGCCCCCCATCCGGGAGCCCCCGTCCAGGAAGTCAGCCCCTAGTCATATGGAACGGTCGCGGCCTACTCTTCCCGGGCTCATTACTCTTCTTCGCTGAGCCAGCTCATCAGCGGGCGGAGCCGCGCGCCCACCTGCTCGATCTGCTCGGACTGCTCGGCCTCGCGGCGCTTGAGGAAGTTCGGCTTGCCGGCGTCCATCTCCTCGACGAGCTCGCGGGTGAACGTGCCGTCCTGGATCTCGGCCAGGATCTTGCGCATCTCCTGGCGGGTCGAGTCGTTGATGAGGCGCGGGCCGCGGGTGTAGCCGCCGAACTCGGCCGTGTCGGAGACCGACCAGTACATCTTGGAGATGCCGCCCTCGTACATGAGGTCGACGATCAGCTTCATCTCGTGCAGGCACTCGAAGTAAGCCGCCTCCGGCTGGTACCCGGCCTCGACGAGCGTGGCGAACCCGGCCTTGATCAGCTCGGAGACGCCGCCGCAGAGCACCGCCTGCTCGCCGAACAGGTCGGTCTCGGTCTCCTCGGTGAAGGTGGTCTTGAGCACGCCGGCCCGGGTGCCGCCGATGGCCTTGGCGTAGGAGAGCGCGAGCGGGAGCGCGTTGCCGGTGGCGTCCTGCTCGACGGCGACCAGCATCGGCACGCCGCGGCCCTCGTCGAACTGGCGGCGGACCAGGTGGCCAGGAGCCTTCGGAGCGACCATGCAGACGTCCACGTTGGCCGGCGGCTGGATGAGGCCGTACCTGATGGCCAGGCCGTGGGCGAAGAAGAGCGCGTCCCCCTCGACCAGCGACGGCGCGATCGCCTCCGCGTACACCTCGCGCTGCAGGGTGTCCGGGATCAGCACCATCACCAGGTCGGCCTCCTCGCACGCCTCGGCGGGCGTGAGGACGCGCAGGCCGTCGCTCTCGGCCTTCTCCCGGCTCGACGACCCGGCGGGCAGGCCCACCCGGACGTCCACGCCTGAGTCGCGCAGCGACAGCGCGTGCGCGTGCCCCTGGCTGCCGTAGCCGAGCACGGCGACGTGCCGCGCCTGGATCAGCGAGAGGTCGGCGCTGTCGTCGTAGAAGATCTCTGCCACTGGAATGGCCTTTCTGTATCGTAGTAATGAACGGCGTGGGCGAAGCCACGGACCGTTCCGGATAATTTGTCTGGATCTCTTTTTCTTAGGCAGAACGCTCGAGGGGGCGCAGCGTGCGGTCCGTGATGGACCGGCCGCCGCGGCCGACGGCGATCGTGCCGGACTGGACGAGTTCCTTGATGCCGAACGGCTCAAGGACCTTGACCAGTGCGTCTAGCTTGTCATGTCCGCCGGTCGCCTCGACGGTAACGGCGTCGAGCGCCACGTCGACGACGTGCGCGCGGAACAGCGCGACCGCCTCGAGGACCTTCGACCTGCTGTCGGTGTCGGCGCGGACCTTGATCAGGATCAGCTCGCGCTGCACCGCCTGCGACGGCTCGAGCTCGACGATCTTGAGCACGTTGATCAGCTTGTTGAGCTGCTTGGTGACCTGCTCGAGCGGGTGCTCCTCGCAGTTCACCACGATCGTCATCCGGGAGATCTCCGCGTGCTCGGTCGGCCCGACCGCGAGCGACTCGATGTTGAAGCCGCGCCGGGAGAACAGGCCGGCGATGCGGACCAGGACACCGGGCTTGTTCTCCACCAGGACGGAGAGGGTGTGCTTGTCGTTCATGCTGTTTTCCTAACCCGGTCTCTGGTTTCCCGGTCTCTGGTTTCCCGGTTTCTGGTTTCCCGGCCTCTGGTTTCGCGCTCGCTCATTCGCCGTCCGCCTCCCACCGCGGCGCCATGCCGCGCGCGAAGCTGATGTCGTCGTTGCTGGTGCCGGCCGCGACCATCGGCCACACCATCGCGTCCTCGTGCACGATGAAGTCGATCACGACCGGCTGGTCGTTGATCGCCATCGCCTGCTCGATGACCGCGTCCACGTCCTCCTTGCGCTCGCAGCGCAGGCCGATGCAGCCGTAGGCCTCCGCCAGCTTGACGAAGTCGGGGATCCGGGTGCCCCTTACCTCGGTCTTCTTGTCACCCAGGTTGGTGTTGGAGTACCGCTGGTTGTAGAACAGCGTCTGCCACTGGCGGACCATGCCGAGGTTGCCGTTGTTGATGATCGCGATCTTGACCGCGATGCCCTCGATCGCGCAGGTGGCCAGCTCCTGGTTGGTCATCTGGAAGCAGCCGTCGCCGTCGATCGCCCACACCTGCGCGTCGGGCATGCCCACCTTGGCGCCCATCGCGGCCGGGACCGCGAACCCCATCGTGCCCGCGCCGCCGGAGTTGATCCAGGTCCGCGGGTTCTCGTAGCCGATGAACTGCGCCGCCCACATCTGGTGCTGGCCGACGCCCGGCCAGGTAGACGCCGTCCGGGCCGACGAGCTTGCCGATCCGCTCGATCACGTACTGCGGTGCGAGGCTGCCGTCCGTCCGCCTCGTCGTAGCCGAGCGGGTACTTGTCCCGCAGGTGGTCGAGCTGCTCCCACCACTGCGCTGTAGTCGCCCTTGCGGCCGTGCTGGTGCTCGGTCGTCACGGCGGCGATCAGCTCGGCGATGACCTCCTTGCAGTCGCCGACGATCGGCACGTCGGCGCGGCGGTTCTTGGAGATCTCCGCCGGGTCGATGTCCGCGTGCACGACCAGCGCGTCGGGCGCGAACGAGTCGAGCTTGCCGGTCACCCGGTCGTCGAAGCGGGCGCCGAGCGCGACGAGCAGGTCCGCCTTCTGCAGCGCGCCGACCGCGGCGACGGTGCCGTGCATGCCGGGCATGCCCAGGTGCAGCGGGTGGCTGTCGGGGAACGCGCCGCGCGCCATCAGCGTGGTGACCACCGGGGCGCCGGTGAGCTCGGCGAGGCTCCGCAGCTCGGCCGCACGCGTCGGCCTTGATCACGCCGCCGCCGACGTAGAGCACCGGCCGCTTGGCCTCGGTGATCATCTTGGCCGCCTCGCGGACCTGCCGGGAGTGCGGCCGGGTCACCGGGTGGTAGCCGGGCAGGTCGAACGGGACCGGCCAGCTGAACTCGGTGGTCGCCTGCAGCGCGTCCTTGGCGATGTCGACCAGCACCGGGCCTGGCCGGCCGGTGCGCGGCCAGGTGGAAGGCCTCGCCGATGGTGCGGGCGATGTCCTCGGGCTTGGTGACGAGGAAGTTGTGCTTGGTGATCGGCAGCGTGATCCCGGAGATGTCCGCCTCCTGGAACCCGTCGGTGCCGATCAGGCTGGTGGCGACCTGGCCGGTGATCGCCACCACGGGGACCGAGTCCATGTAGGCGTCCGCGAGCGGGGTGACCAGGTTGGTCGCGCCCGGGCCGCTGGTCGCCATGCAGACGCCGACCCGGCCGGTGGCCTGCGCGTAGCCGGTCGCCGCGTGGCCCGCGCCCTGCTCGTGGCGGACGAGGATGTGCCTGATCTGCTTGGAGTCGAGCAGCGGGTCGTAGGCGGGCAGCACGGCGCCGCCGGGAATGCCGAACACGACGTCGACGCCGACCCGCTCAAGGGCGAGGACGAGGGCCTGCGCCCCGGTGACCTTGGCCGGAGGCCGCCGGCGCGAGCCGGCTGCGGCTGTGGCCGCCGCCGGCTGGCTCGGGCGTGGCCGTGCGCGGACTGCGGCCGGCCCGGCGGTGTCTTGGTAGCGGCTGCTCTCGTCGGGATGTCCAACGGGGAGGGAGCGTGCGCCTTGGGTGGGACTGGGCTCGTCTGCTCGGTCATCGGGTGGCTTCCTTGTCACGACGTGCGCGGGGTGTCTTCCGGTGGGCATTAAAAAACCCCTCGTGCCGGGCGGCAGTCGAGGGGCGCGCGCAGAAGCTGGCTGGTCAGCTATCTGCGCGCCAGCCAAGTACTAGGATGTGGTTCCGCTTCACGGGTACCACCCTCACCCACAAGCCTGCCTCCGTCAAATTATCACGGCTTCGTCTCATCATCTGAGACGACTTGTCCAGAGATTCTCGCAGATCCTGGACCGCTCCCGGTCCGTGATGAGCGCCTCCTACGCCGCGGCGGCGCGCCATCGGCCGGGCCACGAGGAACCCCTGGCCGTAGCCGCAGCCCATCTCCCTCAGCTCGGCGAGCTGGCGCGGCTGCTCGATGCCCTCGGCCACCACCTGCATGCCCAGGTCACGGCCGACCTGCACGATCGTCCTGGTCAGCAGCGTGAGCACCGGATCGTCGCCGAGCCCGGAGACGAAGGACGGGTCGATCTTGATGATGTCGGCGGGAAGCTGGCGCAGGTGGGCGAGCGAGGCGTAGCCGGTGCCGAAGTCGTCGATGGCGAGCTTGACGCCGAGCTCGCGCAGCTCGGCGAGCCGGTCGCCGATCAGCCCGGCGTCCTCCACGAGCATCCGCTCGCTCACCTCGATGGTCGAGCGCGCTCGGCGGCAGGCCGCTCTCCGCGAGCGCGCCGCCACCTGGGCGGAGAACTGCGGCGCGTTCAGCTGCCGCAGGCGAGATGTTCACCGCTACGCCGACGTCCCACGAGGCGTCCCGCCACGCGGCGCCCTGAGCGCAGGCCTTGCGCAGCACCCACTCGCCGAGCGCGCCGATCAGCCCGGAGTCCTCCGCCACCGTCAGGAACGCCCGCGGCGATACCGCCTCGTCCCCGCGCCACCAGCGGACCAGCGCCTCGGCGCCGATGACGCGGGAGGTGGCGAGCTCCACGATCGGCTGGAACTGCAGGGCCAGCTCTTCCCGGGTGATCGCCCGCTGCAGGTCGCTGGCCATGTCAAGACGGCGCACCACGTCCGCGTGCATGTGCGCGGCGTAGACCTCGACCCGGCCGCCGCCGCTGTCCTTCGCCCGCGCCATGGCCACGTCCGCGTTGCGGAGCACGACGCCGGGCGCGCTGCTCGTCGGCCAGCGCGACGCCGACGCTGGCGGTCAGCCCTATCTCACGGTCGGCGATACGGAACGGCGCTCCCGCGACGACGACGGCCAGCCGCTCGGCGAGCTCGATGATCTCCTGGGCGCCCGCCGCGTTCTCAAGCAGCACCGCGAACTCATCGCCGCCCCAGCGTGCGACGGTCTCCTGGGCCGGCACGACCTCGCGCAGCCGCCGCGCCGCCTGGGCGAGCACCAGGTCGCCCGCGCCGTGGCCGACGAGGTCGTTGACCTCGGTGAAACCGTCTAGGTCGAGGAAGATGACGCCGGCCTGGCCGCTCGGACGAGGGGTCGAGCGCCTCCCGTGCGCGCTCCTCCACGTAGGCGCGGTTCGGCAGCCCGGTCAGCCCGTCGTGGAAGGTGAGATGCGTCACCTGCTGACGGAGCGCGACCTGGTCGGAGACGTCCCTGACGCTGACCAGCAGCCGGGCGGGCTCACCGGGCAGCCGGTAGAGCAGGACGGCGCACTCCACGTGCCGCCAGGTGCCGTCCGCGGCCCGTACCCGGCAGCCGAAGCGGCCGTCGCCGTCGGCTGCGCCGGTCGCGGCCTCGCCCGTGCCGCTGCGCGCGGCCAGGCCCGGCTGCGGCGCGCCGTCGGCCGGGGCGGCCATCAGCGCCTCATCGGCGGGCACACCGACCACGGCCGCCACGACGGCCCGCGCCGTCCCGATGTCCTCGGGATGGACGAACTCGCTCAGCGGCTTGCCGACCAGGGCCTCAGGCGCGTAGCTGAACGCGGAGACCAGCGGGCTCGCGTAACTGATGGTCCCGTCAAGGTCGCAGATCAGCACCATGTCGCCGGTCCGGTCGGCAAGATCGCGCAGGCTGTTGCTCGCCTCGCGCCACATCCGCACGGCGACGCCGTTCTCCCTGACCAGCATCAGGATCCGCACCCCGATGACCAGCACCGCCGCGCCGCCCGCGATGACAAGCGCGAGTCCGGACGCGGGCGCGCTCGCCAGCCCGTTCACGATGACCACGAACGTCGCGATGACCACCGCGACGGCCGCGATGATGGTGGCCGCGCCCGTGCTGGTGATCGGGCGATCGACGCACGCCCAGTAGTCCGGGCAGGCCGCCGTCGGCGTCTCGCGCCGCGCTGGAGATGCGCGCCGGCAGCAGGTCGAACCGCGCGGCGATCGTCTCCACCCAGGGGGCCAGGCCGAACAGGCACGCGGCCACGATCATGGCAAGCTGCTCAAGGATCGCCCTGGTGCCCGCCGGAGATCCGCGCGCCGACCCCGAGCGAGTCTGCGCCGGTTAGCACGAGCAGCGCCACGTAGGGAACGAGCACCCGACGCCACGCGGCGGTCAGCACCGGCAGCAGCGCGCCGAGCACCGCCAGGTCGGCCAGCGGGTGCAGCAGGTCGAGCAGGAACGTCTGCGGCCGCTCGGCGGGGGAAACGGTGGAACTCCGCGCCGAAGGCCAGCACCCAGCCGATGACGAGCAGGGCGACCGCCATCACGTACCCGTCGGCAAGGCCGGGCAGCACGGTGCCTGAATCGCTCTTCCTGTCTCCCTCGGCGAGCACCATGACCCCGGTCGCCGCCGCCGCGAGCGCCAGCAGCGGCGCCACGTCGGCCAGCGAGAGCGGGAGCCCGGTCGAGTTGATCGGCCCGGACAGGACCTGGCTGACGATTAGCCCGGCGAACCAGAAGAGCGCGGCACCGCCAAGCCAGCGGTACCCCCTGGCTACCGTGGCCCGTGTGGCGCGTCGCACCCGCCCACAAGGCGACGGCCGCCCCGGCGAAGGCGAGTATGGCGAGGATGCTCACGGCAGGTCCCCCGTGGTCTTGAGGTGCAACCGGGACTCCTTCCGGGCTCTCGTTCGGTCGCGGGGCGCTAGTGCGTAGCGTGCGGTGCGAGGTTGTCCTGCGGCTGGGAATCAGGCAACGGATCGACAACGATCCGTCACCGTCAGCGGGTACCTTGCTGGCCCCGACCGTAGCGCTCACTCTACGTACTTGAGATCACGCTTCGGTTGAGGAAGGGCTTCCACCGGGAGACAAGTGCGAACGCGGGGCACTGGCCGGGCATCGGCTGAGATCGCGTGTAGCAGACATCCTCCGCACATCCTACTAAGACAGTCGGCGGCTAATACGCGCCGCTGATCACGTTCCAGAGCGGCCCTCCGCGTGCGTACGCCTCCGCCTGCTCCCGCACCAGCTGGGCGGCGCGCTGCCGTGATACCGGGGTGGACGCGGCCACATGGGGCGTGATGAAAGCGCCGGGCAGCGACCAGAGCGGGTGATCAGGCGGCAGCGGCTCGGGGGCGGTCACGTCGAGCGCGGCGCGGAGCCGCCCGCTCGCCACCTCCGTCATCAGCGCCGTGGTGTCCACGACCGTCCCCCTGGCCGCGTTGACGAGCAGCGCGCCGTCCTTCATGGCGGCCAGGAAGGCGCCATCGACCATCCCGGCGGTCTGCGCCGTAGCCGGGACGAGCAGCACGACCACGTCGGCCGACGGCAGCAGGTCAGGAAGGTCGTCCAGCCCGGCCACGCCGGGCCTGGGGCTGCGCGCTACCCGGGCGACCGTCACCTCGAACCCGGCGAGCCGCCGCTCCACCGCGGCGCCGATCGCCCCGTAGCCGACGATCAGCACGGTCTTGGTCGCGAGCTGGTCGGTCCCCTGATAGGCCCACCGCGCCGCGCCCTGCTCACGGGTGAACGCGGGGAAGCTGCGGAGCACGCCGAGCATGGCCGCGACCACCCACTCGGCGGTGGACGCGTCGTGCGCCCCGCGCGCGTTGCAGAGCGCGACCCCGGGCGGCAGATGCGGGCGGAGCCAGTCGACCCCGGCCGTCAGCGTCTGCACTACCTTGAGCCGCGGCATCTGGCTCAGCACCGCGCTGCCCGCCGGGCTTGGGAAGAAGCTCGGCACGTAAAACTCGACGTCAGCCACGCTCGCGGGGACGGCGACGTCGCCGACATCGCCGGTCTGCCCCATATCCCGGCCGAGCGCGACGATCTCCACATCCGTATCTGGCAGCCCGGTCAGCCCGGCTGCAACCCAGTTCGCGGGCACCCACATCAGCACCCTCCCCACGGTACCGACCTAGGCTCCACCAGCCACGACGAATCGGAACGCCAGCTCTCCCCAGGGCCGAACCGAAACTTCTTGATGCCATCCATCCGCGATTTCGCATGGCCCTGGTCGCCGGCAGTTACACAGCGCAAGCGGTGATAACGCTGAAGCGCCGGCCTGAGTGCTTACGTCCGCGTACACCTCTGAAGGGGTAGGTGAAAGATCACCTGTCCTTGTTTCCGCTGCCCGCCACGCCTTCCATTCAGCCGCGGCCCAGACGGCTAGGGCAGCGGCCGTGAAAACCGGCAGGACGGCATCAAGGGCATCCGCGACGGCTCCTCGCTGAAACCACCAGTAGGGTGCGACGCACGTCACCAACAGGATGCAAGTCAGCAGTCGTCCTACAAGAGGCGTGACGCTCGACGGAGGGCGAATGAACACCATCGGCGGAATCAGCAGGACCCAGACCCAGTGATGCGTCCACGAGATAGGGCTCACAAGGAGGCCCATCAGGGTGGTCGCGAATATGCCTGGTGCGGCACGCTCCGCCTTGCGGCCGCGCCATACGACGAAACCCCCGACCGCTACGGTTACCAGCGAGAGCAAGATCCAGACGATCTCTGTTGCACTGCCGAGGACTGACAGGCGGTTGACTATCGCATCCCAGGATTGATTGCCGGCATAGCTGATGCTTCCGATCCGGCCCGGGTGAAGAATATCGTGGAACCAGTAACCAGATGACTCGGCTGGCCAGAATGCCCAGGCGAGGGCGGTGCAGGCGCAGAACGATGCGACAGCGCGGCTAGCGGACTTGAAGTCCCGCACGGCAAGAAGATAGGCAATGAACACGAACGGCGTCAGGTTTACGGCTGCCGCGAGACCTATCAGGATCCCGCGGTACCGATGCGGTACCAGAAGAATGTCGGCGACGACGACGAACATGAGGAGCAGTTCAATCTGTCCGTAGTCAATGTCGCTCCTGACAGGTTCAAGTACCAGAATCGAAATGCATGACCATCCGATTGCGAGGCACCACCGGTACCGCGTGAGTTGAACACCGGAGGCGCGAATCACCAGTGCTACCGCGCCGATTGCTGCGCCAATGCTCGCAATCCATAGGAGGAGTCGGGTCAAGGTGAACCCAGTCCAGGCGAGCGGCGAAAGAATGATGAGAGCGGACGGTGGATATGTGAAGGCGAGGTGACTCGTTGTGAAGGTGGCCCCGTATGGGTTATGCCCTGATTCCCATGAGAGAAGCGCATCCCGGTAAACCATCAGGTCTAGGCCATATCGCTTCCCGAGAACCGACAGGTAGATAATGGCAACAGTAGCCGACAGGCTCGCGAAAAGATAGCAATGCAGCCCCACCGCCCGGATTTTCAGAGGGTTATGCAAAACTCACCTTATCCCACGGTCCTTCGAGTAGTTCGGCTACGCAATATTCAAATTCGACGAGTTGCACTTCGCCCCGCCCTGACATAGGAGCGAACCGCAACGGCTTCTCCCGCGCAGGAAGTTATGCGTGGTAACCCTTTTATATCATGGGGAGGCGTCGTTTGCCTGTCATTTCGTGCGGCGTGTCGCCAATCTTCCAAGATTCCGGAAATCAGCAGGACGAGCAGTAACTGCGCACACCTCTTTTATCAATAACCGCTCCTGCAACTGCCGTGATGTGCGAATGCGCGACTTTGTGACAATACCTCCCCTTCCGCTCAGATAAGCACAGGATCACACGTGTTTTATGCGTCGGCAAGCTTAATTTCGAGCCTTATCATCATCGACAAACTTCGATAATGCCGCGAGCAGGACAACTCGTCACATGTAGTGACGCACATCACACAATGGTTGCGCTTGGGTCCCGTACGGGTAACGTGACGCCGGGACGCGCTGGCCCCCGAAAAGATCCAGGACCCTAGTGTGGTCAGGCGGCAGCGGCTCAGGATCCGTCAGATCGAGCGCGGCGCGCAGCCGCCCGCTCGCAACCTCTGCGGTCACCATGCGAACCACATGCAGCACCCACATAAGCACGGCCCCCACGGTACTGATCTAGACTCCACCCAGCTAAGCCGAATCGGAATGCCAGCTCTCCCCAGGGGCCGAAATTGCACAAAGTTCTAATCGCGAACCGCGGCGAGATCGCGGTCCGGGTGGCGCGTGCCTGCCGGGACGCCGGCCTGGCCAGCGTCGCCATCTACGCCGACCAAGACCTCGACGCCCAGCACGTGCGGGCCGCCGACGAGGCCTACGCGCTTGACGGGACCTCGCCGGCGCAGACCTACCTGGACATTGACAAGATCATCGCCATCGCCCGGCGCTCCGAGGCCGACGCGGTGCACCCCGGCTACGGCTTCCTCGCCGAGAACGCAGCTTCGCGCAGGCCGTGATCGACAGCGGGCTCACCTGGATCGGGCCGCCGCCCGCGGCCATCGAGGCGCTCGGGGACAAGGTCAAGGCGCGGGAGATCGCCAAGCGGGTCGGCGCGCCGCTTGCCCCTGGCACCGATGGCCCAGTCAGCGGTCCGGCCGAGGTCAGGGAGTTCGCCTGCGGCCTACGGCCTGCCCGTCGCGATCAAGGCCGCCTTCGGCGGCGGCGGCCGGGGCCTCAAGGTCGCCCGCGAGATGGACGAGATCGACGAGCTCTACGAGTCGGCCGTCCGCGAGGCCACCGTGGCGTTCGGCAACGGCGAGTGCTTCGTCGAGCGCTATCTGGACCGGCCCAGGCACGTGGAGACCCAGTGCCTGGCCGACCAGCACGGGAACGTGGTAGTCGTCTCGACCCGCGACTGCTCGCTGCAGCGCCGCCATCAGAAGCTGGTCGAGGAGGCGCCGGCCCCGTTCCTGTCCGACGCGCAGATCGAGCAGCTGTACGCCGCGTCCAAGGCGATCTTGCGCGAGGCGGGCTACGTCGGCGCGGGCACCTGCGAGTTCCTCGTCGCCCAGGACGGCACGATCAGCTTCCTCGAGGTGAACACCAGGCTCCAGGTCGAGCACCCGGTCTCCGAGGAGGTCAGCCGGCCTCGACCTGGTGCGGGAGATGTTCCGGATCGCCGACGGCGAGCCGCTCGGCTACGGCGACCCGGTGCTGCGCGGCCACTCGATCGAGTTCCGGATCAACGCCGAGGACCCGGCGCGGAACTTCCTGCCCGCGCCGGGCACGATCACCGAGTGGAACCCCCCGTCAGGGCCCGGCGTGCGGCTCGACGCCGGGTACAGCGCGGGGCAGACGGTGCCGCAGGCGTTCGACTCGCTGATCGGCAAGCTGATCGTCACCGGGGCCAGCCGGGCGCAGGCCCTGGAGCGGTCCCGCCGCGCGCTGGCCGAGTTCACCGTCGGCGGGATGCCCACCGTGCTGCCGTTCCACCGGGCGGTGGTCGACGACCCGGCGTTCGCCGGCGACCAGCTTCGGCGTGCACACCCGCTGGATCGAGACCGAGTTCGCCGCGAAGCTCGTGCCGCAGCCGACCGCGGCGACCGAGCCGAGAGCCCGCCCGCGAGCGGCTGACCGTGGAGGTCGGCGGTAAGCGGCTTGAGGTGGTGGTGCCCGCGGTGCTGTCGGCTTCGGCCGCCGGCGCCGCTCCGGTTCGGGCTCGGCTTCGCAGGAACGGTCCCGCGGTTCCCGCCGCGGCGCCCGCGGGCGGCGCGGCCCGCGGCGCGGGTGGCGACTCCCTGGTCACGCCGATGCAGGGCACCATCGTGAAGATCGTCGCCGGCGAGGGAACCGCAGGTCAAGGCGGGCGACACGGTGGTGATCCTCGAGGCGATGAAGATGGAGCAGCCGCTGGCCGCGCATAAGGACGGCACGGTGACCGGCCTGGCCGTGGAGGTCGGCCAGACCGTCTCGGCCGACACCGAGATCTGCCAGATCAAGGAGTAACTGAGGGACTGCGTAATCGAAGGGACTGCGTAACCAGAGGGGCTGGTAACCGGATGGACTGTGCAACCGAAGGGGACTGAGGGGTGCCGCGGCTGCCTGGAGACCCGAGCATCGGTGGCTGGCTGCTGTTCGCGATCGGATTCCGGCTGCCGCCGGAGAACCGGGAGTGGGTGCGCCACGAGCTGACCGACGCAGGCTGGCGCGGCCGGACCATCAGGCGGCTCCTGGTGCTCATGGTCCCGATCTGCATAGCGCTCGCGTTCCTGCCAGGACCGGCTCTGGCTCCGGGTCGCCGTCCCGCTGTTCGCTCTGGTCGGCGAGCATCGGCACGGTCGCGATCAGCGCCGACTGACATCCGTGCCGCCCGGCTGCACCAGCACGGCCTCCCGGTCCCGACGACCCCGACCTCGGCCGCCCCGCCCACTGATGGACCAGGCTCACTGATGGACAGCGGCTCCAACCCGGGCCGGGCCGCCGACTCAGGGACGCGTGAGTAATGGCGTCGGTCAGCGTGAGCGACGGGGTAAGGCGGATCGTCCTCGCGCTGCGGCGGGCCGCGCCGAGGGCCGGCGCCACCCGGGTGGTGGCCATCGACGGGCGGTCGGGAGCGGGGAAGACGTCGCTGGCGGCGACGCTGGCCGGACCAGCTGAACGCGCCCGTTGTGTCGCTTGAGGGCCTGTACGGCGGCTGGGACGGGCTCGAATATGGGATTGGCCTGCTCGTCGGCGACGTTCTCGAGCCGCTGGCGGCCGGCGCAGGTGGCGCGCGTGCCGATGTACGACTGGGTTGCCCGGGAGTGGGCCGAGCCCGCAGTGCTCGAACCCCCGGAGGTGCTGATCGTCGAGGGGGTCGGGGCCGGGGCGCGCCGCGCCGCCGCTTTCGAGAGCCTGCTCGTGTGGCTAGAGGTCCCCGCGCCCATCCGGAAGAAGCGGGCAATCGACCGGGACGGAGAGACGTTCGCCCCTTACTGGGACCAGTGGACCGCCCAGGAGGATGCGATGCTCGCCCGCGAGCGCACCCCAGACCGGGCCGACATCATCATTAGGTCGTGGCGTAGTTGACAGGGTGCTGGCGCTTGGGCGGGCGCTGGGCACCGGGGTTGTTACAAGATGACGTCGGGGGCGAACTCCATGACCGAGCGGGCGGCCTCGGTGACCGAGCCGGACAGCGAGGGGTAGACCGAGAAGGTCTGCGCGATCTGGTCGACCGACAGGTTCTGCTCGATCGCGATCGACAGCGGCAGGATCAGCTCGCTTGCCCGGGGCGCGACGATCACGCCGCCGAGCACCATGCCGGTCCCCGGGCGGGCCATGAGCTTGACGAAGCCGTCACGGAACCCGCCCATCTTCGCCCTCGGGTTGGTGGCCAGCGGCAGCTTGACGACCCGCGCCGCGACCTCGCCCCGGTCGACGGCGGCCTGCGAGACGCCGACCGAGGCGATCTCCGGGTCGGTGAAGATGGTCGACGCAACGTGGCTGAGCCTGAGCGGGTGCACCGCCTCGCCGAGCGCGTGCCACATCGCGATCCGGCCCTGCATCGCGGCGACCGAGGCGAGCATCAGCACGCCCGTGCAGTCGCCTGCCGCGTACACGCCGGGCACGGCCGTGCGGGAGACCCGGTCCACCTCGATGAAGCCGCGGGAGTCCACCGAGACGCCCGCCTCCGCGAGGCCGATCCCGGAGGTGGCCGGCGCCATGCCGACGGTGAGCAGGCAGTGCGAGCCGGTTACCTGCCGGCCGTCGGCCAGCGTCACGACCACGCCGTCGCCCTTGCGGCGCACCGCCTCGGCCCGCGACTTGCCCAGGACGTTCATGCCGCGCCGCCGGAAGACCCCCTCGATAACCATGGCGGCATCCTTGTCCTCGTGCGGCAGCACCCGCTCGCGCGATGACACCAGCGTGACCTGCGAGCCGAGCGCAAGGAAGGCGCTCGCGAACTCGGCCCCGGTCACGCCGGAGCCGACCACGATCAGTTCCTCCGGCAGCTCAGGCAGGTCGTAGATCTGGCGGCAGGTGAGGATGCGCTCGCCGTCGGGAACCGCGTCGGACAGGGCCCGCGGCGACGCCCCGGTGGCGATGAGCACCACGTCGGCCTGCACGGTCGTGCCGGCCGCCTCGATCGTGTGCGGCCCGGTGAGCCGTCCTCTGGCCTTGATAATCCTGATGCCCTCGCCGGCCACGTGCTCGTCGATGTCGTTGGACTGCGCGGCCGCCAGGGCCTTGATCCGCGCGTATAGGGCGGGCGCGTCGACCCCGAGCTCGGGATTGGCGCCGTCGGCAAGCTCGATCCCGAGCGAGGCCGCGCGGGCGAGCGAGGTCATGGTCGACGACGATTCGATCAGCGTCTTGCTAGGAACGCAGTCGGTAAGCACGCAGGCGCCACCAAGGCCGTCTTCATCGACGACTGTTGTCTCGGCACCGAGCTGGGAGGCCACAAGAGCGGCTTCGTAGCCGCCGGGACCGCCGCCCAGGATAACGACGCGTGGACGTGGCAGGGTCACGTAAAGCAATTATCACGCACGTTCACCACTGGGTTGTACACCGCGGCGGCTTTTCCCAGGGAGATATCGGGAGATAACCACCGCACTGGCCGCCCGCGTGATTGCCCGCTTCCTGGACGTCGGCCACCATCACCGTCACGCCGCCCGTCCGACTCGGTCCATGGCCGCAGTCGAAGCCGACACTCTTCGTATCAGTTATCGAATAATTTCCCACTGTTCTCATGATGTCGAATTTGAATGCTAGAAGCAGGTATCATGTTAGTCATGGAGGAAAAGAAGCAGCTCAGGGCCATCGTGGCCAAGCGACTCTCACGCATGACCGACAGCACGACCCACTTGGTCACGGAAACCGAAGCCATCGATAAGTACGTGAAGAGGAAGAACATATACGTGTGGGCCGAAGCCGAAGACTTGGACGTATCAGGCGGCCAGCCGATCAGGGAGCGCCCCAAGATCGGAAAGCTACTGAGCCTGGAATTCCTCGATGAATGGGACCTACTCATCATCTACAAGCTCGACCGCGGCTTCAGGAACCACCTGGACTTCGTCACGTTCTATCACGAGTACTGCGAGCGGTACGGTAAAAAGATAGTCTCCGTTGGCGAAGAGGGCCTTGACATGTCCACCCCCATGGGCCGGATGTTCGCAGGGATCCTCGTGCAGTTCGCTGAATGGGAGCTTCTCACTATCCGCGAACGCCGCCGACAGGGACAGAACGTTATACGCCGTGCAGCGCGATGGGGCGGGGGATCAGTCACATTCGGCTACCAGCCGTTCCAGGACTGGAATCACTGGTATCTCCGCCCGCATCCCGTCTACTCCAAGGAAGTCGGGCGAATGGCCCTAGCGCTGCTTTCCGGGATGTCAGCCGCGAGCATAGCTGTTGACCTCAACCGCCGTGGGATACCTACCGCTAGGAGCCTGCAACCAGGTAAGCCGCCAGAGAAAATATATCTGTGGACATCGACCCGGGTGATACAACTCCTCAAGTCCGACCAGATACGCGGTTACGTGATGCACTATGTCAACGGGAATAGCGGGCCACCCGTGAGGCAGCAGGGATGGAGCTCCAGGTGGCCTCTACGATGCGCGCCGCTCAATCCGGAACGCAACCGCGCTAGCAAGGCATACCGTTACTACCACCGCAAAAATAGAAGAAGCGAGAACAACGGCACGCCAGAAGTGCGTCAAGCTCGGATCAGTGCCCAGGGATGCCCTCAATGAGGCAGTAGCCGAAAAGCTACTAGAAGTCGTGGGCAGCTACGAACTGACCGAAATCCGTGTCATCGAAGGCGACGATCACTCAGCCACGCTCAAGAAGCTCGGCATGCAGATCGCCGACCTGACGGCCCAGCACTACATGCACAACGGAGTCCCCCACTTCCACAAGCGCATGGCCGAGTTGGAAGCAGAGCACGCGTATATCTCAGCCCTGCCCAGAGAGAAACCTAAGGTACGCCGGATTTCGACCGGGAAGACCTTCCGGCAGCACTGGGAGGAGATGGACGACGAGCAACGTCACGCATGCCTCAAGTCAGCCGGGATCAGTGCCCTCGTGGTCCGAAGAGAGGACTTCACCGTCAGCATGGTAGCCGGACAGGGCACGCAGACCCCTGATGACCTGGTCCCTGACATCCCGATGAACGTCGCCACCGAAGTCGGCAACGAGTTCGTGGTGAGCATCAGCCTCAGCACGCTGCGCGAGCAGCTTCAGCAACTCTCTACGGCTTGACCGGGTCATCTGAGTCCGCGGGTGTTCCGTAGTCGGCCGGAGGAGATCCGGCGCCCGCGAAGCGGAGCGGAACCGAGGTGCCTTTCCGCTCTCTGATCGGTTGCGCAGCGACACGCCGTGCTGCCCTGCGATGACGTCCTGCGCCGCTCCGTCAGGGACTCCAACGCAGGGCATGAAAAGAACGCCCAGCGGCAGTGGAATCGCCGTAGGCTTGGGGACCGTGGCCCTTTACGCCGCCTACGGCAGCAACATGGATCCGGCGCAGATGCTCCTGCGCTGCCCCCACTCCCCGCAGCGGGGCAGTGGGTGGCTAGAGGGCTGGCGCCTGACTTTCGGTGGTGAGGAGCTCGGCTGGGACGGTGCGCTAACCACCGTCGTTGAGGACGCCGCGGGGCGTGTCTTTGTAATGTTGTACGACGTTCCCGAGAACGACGAGAAGGAACTCGACGTCTGGGACGGGGTTAACCTCGGCTTCTACAGCAAGATCAAGGTCCGCGTGCAGACCCTAGACGGGGACACCCTCGCCTGGCTGTACGTACTCGACGCCTACGAGGGCGGCCTGCCCTCCGCGGAGCGCCTGTCCATCCTGGTGGACGCCGCCGTCAAGGCCGGCGCTCCCGCCGACTACATCGACTGGGTCCGCGCGCGGCCGTCCAACCCGCCATCCGGCCCGCACGCCTAACTCCACGTAACTGCAGGGCTAGCGCGTCACGCGCCAGCCTCCCGCGAAACCTTCCTCGCCAGGGTGAAAGTTCTCCGCCGCCGCCGGAGATGTGCCTAGTGCCGGGAAGGTCAACGTGAGGAGCGCTTGTGGTGGATGCCGACGACCGCAGTCAGCGCGAGCTCCCGTTTCACCAGCTTTACCAGGCGAACTTCCGCTCGATCCAGGCTTATGCGGTGAACCGGGCCGGGTCGGCGGACGACGCGGCCGACATCGTCGCGGAGGCGACGTTCCAGTTCGCGGGCACGTTTTTGCAGTCTGGTGCCCCGCCTGAGGTCCGGGCCGCGCTCTTCCACTTGATCGCGAGCCTCCCCGGCGTGGAATCGCTCGGCCCGATGACCGACAGGCTCGGGCGTCATGGCATCGGCGTCGGCTACACCAGCTATGGCATCCGCGACGTGCTCATCTTCGCCCCCGCCAATTCGGCCGTGCTGGAGCGAGAGGGTGTGTCCGTCGGGTACCAGTCGTCCGCTGTCACCCGGCAGCCACCCTTCTGGCCGGGCGAGGTAGTCAACTACACCGTCTACGTGGAGTCAGGCGTGGATCACCGCGGCGGAGGCGGCCGCCCCGGCCAGGCCGAGCACCGCGCCGGCCGCGAGGGCCGCCACGAGCGGCGCGGGCCTCCGCCTCCGCCACAGCGCGACCGACCCGTGGCTCTCGTCCGCTGGCCGGGTGCGTCGGTATACCGCCGGGCTGAGCAGCAGCGCGACCTGCGCCCCGCAGGCCGCGAGCAGACCCAGTTCCCCCCAAGAGAAGCGGATAGCCAGCACGATGACCGCCGCGATGAGGCCGGCTTCTGCGACAACGACGAGCAGCAGCCGCGAGATGCGGCCGCCGCGCGTCACACGCCAGACGAAGAACGCCAGCAACGCCCAGTCGACAAGCCTGGACAGAGCGCCAGTCCCGATGCGCACAGAGATGGCCGGGCCCGTCGCCAGCGAGAGCAGGAAATAGACCCCCACCAGCAACCCTGCCCGCCGAGGGTCGCGCCACAGGACGCTGTCGCCACAGGGCGCTCACGCGCCTCGCCGCCGCGGCCGCGAGCGGCACCCGCGCCCCAGACGGCGCTCTCCGCATGCCCGGTACCACCCTTCAACCTGGCCTCGCGGCCCCGGCGCCGCCGAATTCCGGTGCCTTGTCTAAATGATTGCCACGATCGCCAGCAGGAGGGCGGGGGCTAGGATCGCGGCGATGGCGGCCCAGGACCAGGTGGAGACCGGCGGCTGCGGCCGTGCGGCAGGCGCGTCCAGCTTGGCCTGCTCGGCGAGCTCGCCGAGCGCCGCGACCACGACGTCGACGTCGAGCCCCAGTGGCGCGGGCGGCGGGGCGTCGTCGCGGGCCGCGGCGCCGCCGAACCCCCCGATGCTGAGCCGAGGGGTGCGGCCTTGCGCCTGGCCCTGCGCCCGCTGCTCCGCGGCGATCCGCCTGCGGCGGGGCGAGTGCGCCGCCCAGGCGTAGAACCCCCGCATTTCGCTCTCGGTGCCGTCCTCGGTCAACCACGAGCAGCGCATCCGCAGCAGCTCGGTGGCATCGAATCCCACCACGGCGGGCCAGCCAACCCGGTACTCGCGGAGCGGGTTGACGATCGTCACGCCGTCGGCGTCCGCGATGATTCGCGGACGCAGCGCGGTCGCGTACACGATCCCGGTGACGAGCAGCAGGGTGCACGCGGCGACCACCGAGAGATGATCACGGCCCTGCACCGCCAGATCGATCAGGTTGGCGACCGCGAACAGCGCCCAGAGCCACCAGACCACCCGCGCGGTAGGCGAGCGGAACACCTGCCTGTCGGCGTCGGGGTCGTGGTCGGGGTCGGGGTGCTTACTCACGGACCTTCCCTGCCCAGGTCATCCACCATGACCACCATCCCCGCGGAGGACGAACTTGTCCTCCGCGAACTCGGTGACGAGCGCGTCCACCACGCTTGTCAGATCGCCGTCGGCGCTGAGCGCGGCTCGCTGCCGCTCGTACGGGGCGCCGCATTCGAGCACCTCGGTGGCGACCGCGAGCTCCTCGGCGCAGCCGAGGCGCAATGCTACCGGCTCCAGGTCACGAAGGAGTTCATAGACCTCGTCGCGCAGCGGGGCGGTCGCGCCGGAATCGCTGGTGATGATGGCCACGTCAAGCCCGTGCCTGGTGGCCCGCCACTTGTTATCGGCGATCACCCAGGCCGCGCGCGACGGCAGCCGGTACCCTCGGTCAATCTGGGTGTCGAACAAGTGCACCAGGCACTGGACCAGCGCGGCCAGCATGCCGACCTCGCGGAAGGTGGGAACCGCGTCGGCGATCCTGACCTCGACCGTGCCGAAGTCCGGGTGCGGCCGTACGTCCCACCAGACTTCCTTGATGGTCCGGATCGTCCCCGCCCGCAGCTGGCCCGCCATGAAGTCCTCGAAGGACTTCCAGTCCGGCAGGCCAAGCGGCGGCCCGGCGTGCGGCAGCGAGCCGAAGACCACGGACCTGCTCGAGGCCAGCCCGGTGTCCTCGCCGCACCAGTAGGGGCTGGAAGCGGTGAGGCCGAGGAGGTGCGGCAGGTAGACGGCCAGGGCGTTGACCACCGGCATCGCCCGGTGCTCGTCCCGCAAGCCAACGTGCACGTGCACGGCCATGGTCTGGAGCCTGCGGGAGGGGTACTGGATCTCCTGGACGAGCTCGGCGTACCGCTGGCTCGGCGCCATCTTGCCGTCCCGCCAATGGCTGATCGCATGAGTCCCCGAGCTGGCGAGCACGATGCCGTGCGGCTCGGCGGCGCGCTGCAAATCCTTCAGCGAGAGGGCGAGGTCGGCCTTGGCCTCGGCGACGGTCCCGCAGATGCCGGTCACTACCTCGATGGTGGACTGCATCAGCTCATGGCGCATCTTCGGGTGCTCGCCGCTCTCAAGCAGGCCAGGCAAGTCCGCCAGCACGGTGGCCGCATCCTGCCTGAGCAGGCGCGTCTCCGCGTCGATGAGCTGCACCTCCCATTCGACTCCGAGCGTCGGTCCGGCGGAAGGATTCCACTCGATCGTCATGACAGGCCTCCAGGTGGCGCGCCGGGGGAGCATCTCGCGACAGAAATGTGCGAGATGGGTGCTCCCCTAGCGTTTCCACCCTCGGAATATTGAATCGTCCCGCAATAGTGCTGATTGGCGGTTGACGTCCAGTTACTCCTGTTACGCGAAGCCTCGGACCGTTCCTCCGTCTGACTTTAGGAACTCAGCGGAGGGAAGCCGCAGCGGTCGCGGACCGCGACCATCGTCTGGCCGGCGATCTTGCGCGCGCGGCGCGCGCCTTCGGCGAGCAGCGCGTCGAGGCCGTCGGGGTCGGCCAGGTACTTGGCGGTGCGCTCCCTGATCGGGGAGAAAGTGTCCACCACGAGCTCGCCGAGGTCCTTCTTGAACCCGCCGTAGCCGCCGTCGCCGTACCGGGCGGCGATGCCGTCGATCGGGTCGCCGGACAGGGCCGAGTAGATCCGGAGCAGGTTGGTCACGCCCGGCTTCGCCTCATCGTCGGCGCGGACCACAGACTCGGCGTCGGTTACCGCGCGGTTGATCTTGCGGCGGATCGTTGCGGGCTCGTCGAGCAGGTCGATGATGCCCTGCGGGGCCGACGACGACTTGGACATCTTGCTCGTGGGGTCCTGCAAGTCTGTGATCTTCGACACAGCGGTCACGATGTACGGTTCGGGCACGGTGAACGTCTCGCCGAACCGGTGGTTGAACCGCTGGGCGAGGTTCCTCGACAGCTCTAGGTGCTGGCGCTGGTCCTCGCCGACCGGCACCTCGTCGGCCTGGTAGACCAGGATGTCCGCGGCCTGCAGGATCGGGTAGGTGAAGAGCCCGACCGACGCCTGGTCGGCGCCGCCCTTGGCCGACTTGTCCTTGAACTGGGTCATCCTGCTGGCCTCGCCGAACCCGGTCAGGCAGCCCAGGATCCAGTTCAGCTCCGTGTGCTCGGGGACCTGGCTCTGCACGAACAGGATGCACCGCTCCGCGTCAAGACCGGCGGCGAACAACTGCGCGGCGGCCACCCGGGTGCGGCGGCGCAGTGTCGGCGGGTCGTACGGCACGGTGATCGCGTGCAGGTCCACCACGCAGTAGATCGCGTCCCTGGTCGCCTGCAGGTCCACCCACTGCCTGACCGCCCCCAGGTAGTTGCCCAGGTGAAACGAATCAGCGGTCGGCTGGATGCCGGAGAGGACGCGGCGAGTGGTCATGGGCACGAAGTTTAACGCCGCCTCGGGTCGGGCGGGGTCACCACGACCTCCACCCGCTGGAACTCCTTCAGCTCCGTGTACCCGGCGGTCGCCATAGTGCGCTTCAGCGCCCCCATCAGGTTCATCGAGCCGTCGGGAACGGTCGAGGGGCCGTTGAGGATCTGCTCGATCGTCCCGATCGCGGGGACCCGCAGCCGGGCGCCGCGCGGCAGCTCGGGGTGGTTGGCCTCGCTCCCCCAGTGGTAGCCGTGGCCGGGCGCCTCGTGCGTGCGGGCCAGCGGCGAGCCGACCATCACGGCGTCCGAGCCGAGCGCGAGTGCCTTGGCGATGTCGCCGCTGCGGGTCATCGACCCGTCGGCGATCACGTGCACGTACCTGCCACCGGACTCGTCGAGGTAGTCGCGGCGGGCGGCGGCCACGTCGGCGATCGCGGACGCCATCGGCACCGCGACGCCGAGCACCGCGGCGGTGGTGTGGCCGCTGCCGCCGCCGAAGCCGACGAGCACGCCCGCGGCGCCGGTCCGCATCAGGTGCAGCGCCGCCGTGTAGGTGGCGCAGCCTCCGACGATGACCGGTATGTCGAGCTCGTAGATGAACTGCTTGAGGTTGAGCGGCTCGGCCCGGCCCGATACGTGCTCGGCGGAGACCGTGGTGCCCCTGATGACGAAGATATCCGCGCCCGCGTCCACCACCGCCTTGTAGTACCTGGCGGTGCGCTGCGGCGAGAGCGCGGCGGCGGTGACCACCCCGCCCCGGGAGATCTCCTCGATGCGGCGGCCGATCAGCTCCTCCTTGATCGGCTCGGCGTAGATCTCCTGCAGCCGGCGGGTGGCGGCCTCCTCGCCGAGCTCGGCCACCTCGGCCAGCAGCGGCTCGGGCTCCTCGAAGCGCGTCCACAGCCCTTCGAGGTCAAGCACGCCGAGGCCGCCGAGCTTGCCGATCGCGATCGCCGTCGCCGGCGAGACCACGCTGTCCATCGGGCAGGCGATCAGCGGCATGCCGAACCGGTAGGCGTCGATCTGCCAGGCGATCGAGACCTCTTCTGGGTCGCGGGTCCGCCGGGCGGGCACGATGCCGATCTCGTCGAGTGAGTACGCCCGGCGCCCGGTCTTGCCGCGCCCGATCTCGATGTCAGTCACTGGAGTTCTTAGCTTCCCTTACTTCCGGCCGCTGTAGTTCGGGGCCTCAACGGTCATCTGCACGTCGTGCGGGTGGCTCTCCTTGAGGCCGGCCGAGGTGATCTGGACGAACCGGGCCTCCTTCAGCTCCTCGATGGTGCGGGCGCCGCAGTAGCCCATGGCCATCCGCAGGCCGCCCACGAGCTGGTCGGCCACCGCGGACAGCGGCCCGCGGAACGGCACCTGGCCCTCGATGCCCTCCGGGATCAGCTTGTCCTCGCGCAGCACGTCGTCCTGGAAGTAGCGGTCCTTGGAGTAGGACTTGCCGCGCTCCCGGTTGCGCATCGCGCCGAGCGACCCCATGCCCCGGTACATCTTGTACTGCTTGCCGTTGACGAAGACCATCTCGCCCGGGCTCTCCTCGCAGCCCGCAAGCAGGCTGCCGAGCATGACCGTGTCGGCCCCGGCCGCGATCGCCTTGGCGATATCCCCGCTGTACTGCAGGCCGCCGTCGCCAATGACCGGGATGCCGGCCGGCCGGGCCGCCAGGCTCGCCTCGTAGATCGCGGTCACCTGGGGGACGCCGACGCCCGCGACGACCCGGGTGGTGCAGATCGAGCCGGGGCCCACGCCGACCTTCACGCCGTCAGCGCCCGCGTCGATCAGCGCCTGCGCGCCCGCCCGGGTGGCGATGTTCCCGCCGATCACCTCGACGTCCGCGTTCGCCTTGATCTGCGCGATCATGTCAAGGACCGACTGCGCGTGGCCGTGCGCGGTGTCCACGATGAGGAAGTCCACGCCGGCCTCGATCAGCGACTGGGCGCGGACCTTGGCGTCCTCGCCGACGCCCACCGCCGCCCCGACGACAAGGCGGCCGCCCGCGTCCTTGGTGGCGTTCGGGAACTTCTCGCTCTTGGTGAAGTCCTTGACGGTGATCAGCCCGCGCAGCCGTCCTGCGCCGTCGATGAGCGGCAGCTTCTCGATCTTGTGCTGCTTGAGCAGCTGGAGCGCGGCGTCCCCCTCGCACCCCGACGGGGGCGGTGACCAGAGGCATCTTGGTCATGACCTCGCCGACCCGGCGGGACATGTCCGACTCGAACCTTATGTCGCGATTCGTCACGATACCCACGAGCGTGCCGTCATCGCTGGTGACCGGCACGCCGGAGATCCGGTAATGCCCGCAGAGCCGCTCCACGTCCGCCAGCGTCGCGTCGGGGCCGCAGGTGACCGGGTCGGTGACCATCCCGGCCTCGGACCGCTTCACCAGATCGACCTGCTGCGTCTGCTCCTCGATGGACAGGTTGCGGTGCAGCACGCCGACGCCGCCCTGGCGCGCCATCGCGATCGCCATCCGGGCCTCGGTGACGGTGTCCATCGGCGAGGAGACGACCGGGATGCGGAGCCGGTGCTTGCGGGTGATCCGGGTGCCGGTGTCCGCCTCACTCGGCATCAGATCCGAGTGGGCCGGCAGCAGCAGCACGTCGTCGTAGGTAAGCCCTACCGGGGAAAACTTCGGTGACTCGGTCATGATGCCCTCACGGCTCGACGCTGCGCGGTGTGACAGCAGGTAACGGCGGGATGCGTCCCATCCTAGCTAACAGGAACGACCCGGCCAGACTTCCGGGCCAGCGGGTGGCGCCGCTCACCACTGCAAGAGCACCCTGGATCGATGCCTACAAACGCCATCAACAGTATAATTTCTACCTAAGGTCAGACATTGTCATGGGGATGGGCTCGTGCCCGGTCCTGGGGCGCCGGCGAAGCGGGGGCCACGGTGTCCCGTGGCCCCCGCGTTCGGGGTAATGCATCGCGCTGGTGCCCGCAGATTAGTGCGCTCGCTAGTGCCCGTGCGAGTGGCCGTGGCCGTCGCCGGCCTCCTGCTTGTCCTCTTCCGGCTTCTCGACGATCAGAGTCTCGGTCGTCAGGAGCATGCCGGCGATGGAAGCGGCGTTCTGCACCGCGGAGCGGGTGACCTTGACCGGGTCGATGACGCCCTGCGCCATCAGGTCGCCGTACTCGCCGGTGGCGGCGTTGTAGCCGTGCCCGGCGGGCAGCTCGGCGATCTTCGCCACCACGACCGACCCCTCCTGGCCCGCGTTCAGCGCGATCCAGCGGGCCGGCTCGGACAGCGCCTTCCTGACGACGGTCACGCCGGTCGCAACGTCGCCGGTCTTGCCGAGGTCGTCGAGGCCGACCGCGACGTGCACGAGGGCGGCGCCGCCGCCGACGACGATGCCCTCTTCGATCGCGGCACGGGTCGCGGAGATCGCGTCCTCAAGGCGGTGCTTCTTCTCCTTGAGCTCGACCTCGGTGGCCGCGCCGACCCGGAGCACGCAGACGCCGCCGGAGAGCTTCGCCAGCCGCTCCTGCAGCTTCTCGCGGTCCCAGTCGGAGTCCGTGGCCTCGATCTCGGTCTGGATCTGTGCGGATCCGCTCCTGGATCGCGGCCTGGTCGCCGCCGCCGTCCACGATCGTGGTGTTGTCCTTCGTGACCACGATGCGCCGGGCGGTGCCCAGGGCGTCGAGGCCGACGGACTCCAGCTTGATGCCGAGGTCCTCGCTGACGAGGGTCGCGCCGGTCAGCGTCGCGATGTCGGCGAGCATGGCCTTGCGGCGGTCGCCGAAGCCCGGCGCCTTCACCGCGACGATGTTGAGCAGGCCGCGGATCTTGTTGACGACGATGGTGGCGAGTGCCTCGCCCTCCACGTCCTCGGCGATGACGAGCAGCGGCTTCTTGGTCTGCGCGACCTTCTCGAGCAGCGGCAGGAAGTCCGCCATCGAGGAGATCTTGGCCTGGTGGACGAGGACGTAGCCGTCCTCGAGCACCGCCTCAAGACGCTCCTGGTCGGTGACGAAGTACTGCGAGACGTAGCCCTTGTCGAACTGGAGGCCCTCAGTGAACTCCAGCTCGAGGCCCATCGTCGGCGACTCCTCGACGGTGACCACGCCGTCCTTGCCGACCTTGGCGAACGCCTCGGCGATCAGCTCGCCGATCTTCGGGTCCTGCGCGGAGATGGTCGCGACGTGCGCGATCTCCGTCTGCTCCTCCACCTCGCGGGCGGACTTGAGCAGCCGCTCGGATACCTCGGCGGCGGCGAGGTCGATGCCGCGCTTGAGGTCCATCGGGTTGGCGCCGGCCGCGACCGAGCGGAGCCCGAGGTGGACCATCGCCTGCGCGAGCACGGTCGCCGTGGTGGTGCCGTCACCGGCGACGTCGTTCGTCTTGGTGGCGACTTCCTTGGCGAGCTGGGCGCCAAGGTTCTCGTACGGGTTCTCCAGCTCGATCTCCTTGGCGACGGTCACGCCGTCGTTGGTGATGGTGGGAGCGCCCCACTTCTTGTCGATGACGACGTTGCGGCCGCGCGGGCCGAGCGTCACCTTAACGGTGTCGGCGAGCTTGTCCACGCCACGCTCAAGGTGGCGTCGGGCGTCCTCGTCGAACTCCATGATCTTGGGCATTGACTTACCTCAACCTACGGTTGGATCAGGTGCGGTCTTGGACCTGGTTGCCGCCGACGGGCCCCCGGGCGCCCCACGTGGCGGGCCGCCCGGGCGCACGCACGGGCGCTGGAACTACTTCTCGATAATCGCGAGCACGTCGCGGGCCGAGAGCACCAGGTACTCCTCGCCCGAGTACTTCACTTCGGTGCCGCCGTACTTGCTGTACAGCACCACGTCGTCGACCTTGACGTCGACGGGTACGCGCGTACCCTAGTCGTCGAAACGACCCGGACCAACCGCGAGGACCTTGCCCTCCTGGGGCTTCTCCTTCGCGGTGTCCGGGATGACCAGCCCGGACGCAGTAACCTGCTCAGCCTCGAGCGGCTTTACCACGATGCGGTCTTCGAGTGGCTTGATAACAACTTTGGTGGCGGTCGTCACGATCTGACCTCCCCCTCCGGAACGGTAATGGAAAGTTTGATTGCATGGCGACCAGGGTCAGCCTGCCGTCGCGGGGGTCAGACCTGCCTCGTCGCATTAGCACTCTACATCAGTGAGTGCTAATCCCGAACACTAGCCGCCGCCGCTGACCCCAGTCAACACGGCCCGCCGGCCCGTCGTCCACGTTGCGCGCCGGCGATGAGTTTTATCTGCCTGCGCACGAGCGACCACGTTCAGCTACTACAGTAATCACGCTCCACCCTCACTCACAGGAGCGCTCGCTTGAAGGAGCACGATGGACCAGTCGGGCAACAACCACTTGCTGTTGCGTGCCAGCCAGTCCGGCCCCCCCTCGTACAACGGTCAGCATGCGGCCACCGACCGGATGCGCGAGCTGCTCGCGCGGACGGTGCATGACCACATCATCGAGGAGCGGTCCACGGCCGCCGCGCTGCAGGACATTCGCCAGCGGCTTGACGCCCTCGACGGCGCCACCGCGATCGCGGCCACGCTTGACGGCCTGGCGGCCAGCCTGGGCGCGCTCGACAGCAAGCTCACCGCCCGGCTCGAGCGGCTGGACGAGCGGCTCGACGATCAGTACGACCGGGTGCGCGCGATCGAGGCCGCCGTCGAGGGGCAGTCGATGAGCCTGGACCAGGCCGTGGCCAAGGCCGTCGAGGCCGCCAGCGGCGACATCATGGCGCGCATCGCGTCCCTGGAGGACACCGTGCTCACGCTGGCCGAGGCGCTGCTCCGCCCGCCCATCCGGTAGCAGTTATCTCCCGGGGACAGCCTTCCGGGGGTCGGAAGTCAAAGAGGTATCGGGCCGCGGTCAAGATCTTCAGCTCGAACGCCGCGTGCTCCGAGTTCACCGGCCCGTTCCGCCGCCGCGTGGCTACTCCCATTCGATGGTGCCCGGCGGCTTGCTGGTGATGTCGAGAGCCACCCGGTTGACCTCACGGACCTCGTTCGTTATCCGGGTCGAGATTCGCGCGAGCAGGTCGTAGGGCAGCCTGGCCCAGTCCGCGGTCATCGCGTCCTCGCTGGTCACCGGGCGGAGCACCACCGGGTGACCGTAGGTCCTGCCGTCGCCCTGCACGCCCACCGAGCGGACGTCGGCGAGCAGCACCACCGGGCACTGCCAGACGGAATTGTCGAGGCCGGCCGCGGTCATCTCCGCCCGGGCGATCGCGTCCGCCTCGCGCAGGATCGCCAGCCGCTCCGCGGTGACCTCGCCGATGATCCTGATGCCCAGACCGGGGCCGGGGAACGGCTGCCGCCAGACGATCTCGGCCGGCAGCCCGAGCTCCTCGCCGACCCGGCGCACCTCGTCCTTGAACAGCCAGCGCAGCGGCTCGACGAGCCGGAACTTCAGGTCGTCGGGAAGCCCGCCCACATTGTGGTGCGACTTGATGTTCGCGGTCCCGGTGCCGCCGCCTGACTCAACCACGTCCGGGTAGAGCGTGCCCTGAACGAGGAACTCGGTCGACTCGCCGTGCGCGCCCGCCTCCTGGGTGATGTCCCGGGCGGCGCGCTCGAAGGCGCGGATGAACTCCCGGCCGATGATCTTCCGCTTGGCCTCCGGGTCGGTCACCCCGGCGAGCGAGCTGAGGAACTCGGCCGCGGCGTCCACCACATGCAGCCTGACCCCGGTCGCCGCCACGAAGTCCTGCTCGACCTGCTCCGCCTCGCCCTTGCGCAGCAGCCCGTGATCGACGAACACGCAGGTCAGCCGTTCCCCGATGGCCCGCTGGACCAGGGCGGCGGCGACTGCGGAGTCGACGCCGCCGGACAGCCCGCAGATGGCGCGCCCGCCACCGACCTGCTCCCTGATCCGGTCGGTCTGCTCCTCGACGATGTTCAGCATGGTCCACGTGGGCCGGCACCCCGCCGCCTCGAGGAACCGGCGGAGGATCCGCGTCCCGTACTCGGTGTGCATCACCTCGGGGTGGAACTGCACACCGTAAAACCCGCGCTCCGGATTCTCCACGGCCGCCGCCGGCGTGGCCTCGGTCTGCGCGGTCACCGTGAACCCGGACGGCGCGGCGGTGGAGGTGTCCCCGTGCGACATCCAGACGCTGAGCTCGGGGCCGAGCCCGCCAAGCAGCCGCCCGCCCGCCGACAGGACCTGCAGCGGCGTCCCGCCGTATTCGGCCGCGCCGGTCCGCTCGACCGTGCCGCCAAGCTCCTTGACCAGCACCTGGTGCCCGTAGCAGATGCCGAAGATCGGCACGCCCGCGTCGAAGAGCCCCTCGGGCGCGTTGGGCGCGCCCTCGGCGTACACCGAGGACGGGCCGCCGGACAAGATGATCGCCTTCGGCTGCTTGGCCAGCATCTCGCTGACCGGCATGGTCGACGGCACGATCTCCGAGTAGACGTGGCACTCACGCACCCGGCGGGCGATCAACTGGGCGTACTGCGCCCCAAAGTCGACCACCAGAACGGTGTCAAACCCACCAGCCCCAGACACACCGACCGCCTTCCACCTGGTACATCCCGTGTAACGGCACAGTGTAGTTGCCTCTAGTCGCCAGGCGGGCCGGCCTCAGAACCGGCGCAAGCGGGCCTCGCAGCAGGAGAACAGGCCGAACATGACCAGCCCGATCGCGACGAGAGCGAGCAGCCAGGGCCGGCGGCGTCGTCGCGAGCACCCGCAATGACGAGTCGATGCCCTTGGCCTGCTGCGGCTTCGCCTCGGCGGCGGCGACGACGAGGAACACGCCCGCCGTGATGAACACGATCCCCCGGGCGACGCCGCCCACCCGGCCGAGCCACACGACGACCTTCCGCGTCCGCGTCTTCAGCTGTCCAAGCTGCATGTCCTTGAGGAAACACTCCCGCCAGGCCTGATAGCCGAGGTACAGGCCGGCGCCGACGATGGCCAGGCCGATCACGACAACCAGCACCTGGCCGCCCGTGTGCCGCAGCAGCGTGGCGGTCAGGTCCACCGACTGCTTGTTGCTCGACTGCGGGGCGCCCGCGCCAAGCGCGTACTTGAGCACGCCGTACGCGATGACCGCGCATAGCACCGCCTTGATGAACGCCAGCGCCCGCGCGCTGGCTTTCCGCCCTTCGCCGGTGGGCCAGATCACTTCGGACAGCCGCCATAGAGTCATGCCGAAGAAGCCGATGACCAGCACCCATAGTGCCACCGCCCCGAACGGCGTTGCGCTAATCGCATGCAGCGCCCCGGTCCGGTCGGCCTGCTTGCGCGTGTTGCCAACCGCGATCTGGAGCGCGATCCAGCCGATGACGATGTACATGACCCCGCGGGCCAGGAACCCCGCCCGGCCGAGCAGCGCCAGCGCGCCGCCGCCGCTCGCGGTCCGCCTGGCCGCGCTTCCCCCGGCCCTGGTCCGCCTGGCATAGCGATGTGTCCGTGTTGCCACGTTCCGGCTCCCTAGGAAGGCATTGACGACCTGATATGGGCCGACCCGATACCGCTTCCCCCAAAATGTCCGGAGATGCACGCAACTTCATTGATGTACGACTGATGGCAGACCGCCCAGCATCAGTCAATGATCGTGTGCCGTTTTGGGCTCTCTACGACCCGAACGGCACACGATCATTGTGATGGGTAGATATGTCTAAAGGTTAAGTTTAGACATATAGTGACAAAAGCCGCATTTATCCAAGGCTGGAGTGGGATCGCCGGGCTGCGAACCGCCATGGGTCCCCATCCCGCGCCTGTCAGCGAGGTTTCAAGCCGCTTATGAGCCGGTCCCTGAGGGGCTGTCTCCGGTGGGGCTGGTCTCGGGGTTCTCCGGTTGGGAGGTTGGCTCCGGCGCCGGGCTGGGGGTTACCCGGAGGCGGGAGATGCGGCGGGCGTCCATTTCGGTGACGGTGATGGTGTAGCCGGGGACAGCGACCGAGGCGCCCGGCTCGGGGAGTTCGCCCCGGGCGGCGAGCACGAAGCCGGCGACCGTTTCGTAGGGGCCCTCGGGGAGGCGGATCGAGGTCTGCTCCTGGAACTCGTCCAGGTTGAGCAGGCCGTCCACCTCGACCTCGCCGCGCGGGAGCTTCTTGGCCGCCGCCTCGCCGGTGTCGTACTCGTCCTTGATGTCGCCGACAAGCTCCTCGACGAGGTCCTCGAGGGTGATGATGCCCGCGGTGCCGCCGTACTCGTCGGCCACGATCGCCATGTGGGCCCGCTCGCGGCGCATCTCCGAGAGCGCGCTGAGCACGGTCTTGCTGATCGGCAGGAACTTGATCGGCCTGACCACCTGGTCGACCAGCGTCGATCGCTCCGGCGCGGACGGGCCGAGCACGTCCCTGATGTGCACGAACCCGACGACGTTGTCGTAGGAGTCCTGATAGACCGGCAGCCGCGAGTACGGGACGCTCGCTGCGATCTGGGCGGCCTCGCCGACCGAGGTGCCGGCCGCGAGGAACTCGACCTCGGTGCGGGGGATGAGCACCTCGCGGATCTGCCGCTTCCCGGCGTCGAAGACCTCACCGACGATGCGCCGCTCGTCCGCGCTGAGCGTCTGCGTGCCGGTCACCAGCTCGCGGACCTCCTGCTCGGTCATCGCCTGACGGCCCTGCCTCGGGTCGCCGCCGAGCAGCGTGACGACCACGTTGACCGACACCGACAACAGCCAGACCACGGGACGGGCGAGCGTCGCGATCCGGTCGAGCAGCGGAGCCGAGAACAGCGCGAGCGACATCGCTCGCTGCAGCGCGATCCGCTTGGGCGCGAGTTCGCCGAGCACCAGGCTGACGAAGGTGATGCACACGGTCACGATCCCGAACGCGAGCGGGGACGCCACGTCGCCGGACACCTGGTGCCGCACCAGCCAGCCGTGCAGCAGCCCGACGAGCGTGTCCGCGCCGAAGGCACCGGACACCAGCGTCGCCAGCGTCACGCCGATCTGCACGGCCGACAGGAACCTGTTCGGGTCCGACGCGAGCCGCGCGGCCTTCGCGCCGCGCCTGCCGCGCCTGCTCAACGACCGTACCTGGGTCTCGCGGAGCGAGACGAGCGCCATCTCCGAGGCGGAGAAGAACCCGCCAATGGACACGATGACGAGGACGATGATCACGTCCAGGACGACCCTGCTCACGCTGCGATCGCCGACTTCCTCCGCTACCTACCCGTTTTGACTGCTGTCCCGGCAGGTTACCCGCACAGTTTTGCCTTAAAGCCGGTAGCCAGTTCCTGGCGACAGTCTAGACCGGATAGCGTTTCCGCCCGTGGAGACGAGCACTGCCGGAAGACGCGATATGAGGCGGCAATGAGGACGGAGATCTGGTTCGGGCCGGGGCGTGCCAACCTGATGGGCGAGCACACCGACTACAACGAGGGGTTCGTCCTCCCGTTCGCGCTCGCCCAGGGCGTCACCGCGACCGCCACCCCGCGCGCCGACGGGCTGCTGGTGCTGCGGTCCAAGCAGAAGCCCGAGGACCCGGTCACGGTCGCGCTGCACTCGCTCGCGCCCGGTTCGGTCACCGGCTGGGCGGCCTACCCGGCGGGAGTGGCCTGGGCGCTTGGCGCCGCCGGATTCGACATCATCGGCGCCTCGATCGACATCGACTCCGACCTGCCCGCCGGCGCGGGCGTGTCGTCCTCGGCCGCGCTGGAGTGCTCGGTGGCGCTCGCGCTGTGCTCGCTGTCAGGCCTGACGGTCGCGCGCGAGCAGCTCGCGCTGATCGGCAAGCGCGCCGAGAACGAGTTCGTCGGCGCGCCCACCGGCATCATCGACCAGTCCGCGGCGCTGCTCTGCCAGGCAGGGCACGCAATGCTGCTCGACTGCGGAACGCTGGCGCGGACGCAGGTGCCGTTCCGGCCGTCAGCCGCGGGAGCGGTCGCCCTCATCATCGATACCCGCGTCGCCCACGCGCTCGTATCGGGCGAGTACGCGGCGCGGCGAGCAGAGTGCGAGGAGGCGGCGCGGCTGCTTGGCGTGCCGGCCCTCGGGTCGGTGGCCGAGGGCGGCGCGGGTCGGGGTGAGACTAGCGCGGTTGAGGCCCTGGCCGATCCGGTGCTGCGGCGCCGGGCCCGGCACGTGATCACCGACAGCGCCCGGGCCCGGGCGATCGCGTCGGCCCTGCAGGGCGAGGGGGAGGGCGGCGCGGGCGCGGGCGGGGGCGGGGGCGGGCGGCGGCGGCGGGCGACGCGGGCGGGGGCGAGAACAGTACCGATACATTCCGGTATGTCGGGACACTGCTGACCGAGGGGCACGCGTCGCTAAGGGACGACTTCGAGGTCTCCTGGCCGCAGGCAGACGCCGCCGTGGACGCCGCCATCGGATCGGGCGCATACGGGGCGAAGATGATCGGCGGCGGATTCGGCGGCTCGGTGCTGGCTCTCATTCCCAGCGAGCGCGAAGCAACGGTCCGTTCCATACTCTCGATGACTTTCAAGGAGCGCGGCTGGGCAGCGCCGGAATTCCTAGACGCTGTCCCCTCGCCGGCGGCACGCCGGCTAGGCCACGCAGACAGGTAAAAACCTGAACCGGTGGCAGCCAGCGGCTGACCAGGGCATCCCTGGTGACCAGAGAGGGGTGGGCGGCTCAGGGAAATTTCGGCCGGCCTTCCGAAGGCCGAAGGAGCGCCGGCCGAAATTTACCCTGGCCGCCTGGCCCCGCCCTGGGTTTTGACTTTAGAGCGACGCCACATCCGCCTGCTTGGCGCGGACGGCCTCGGCCGCCGCGCGCAGGCCTGCGAGCTCGGATTCGGTCAGGTCGCGCTCGACGACCTTCTTGACTCCGCCGGCCCCGATCTCGGCCTCGACGCCCAGGTAGACGCCGGAAATGCCGTACTCGCCGTCAACCCAGGCGCAGACCGGCATGATCTCGCCGGTGTCCTCGGCCACGGCCCTCGCCATCCGCGCGGCCGCGGCCGACGGCGCGTAGTACGCCGAGCCGGTCTTGAGCAGCGCGACGACCTCGCCGCCGCCGTTGCGGGTCCGGGTGACCAGCGGCTCGATCTCGGCCTCGGGCAGCACCTCAAAGAGCGGCTTGCCGTCGACCGATGAGGCCGAGGGCACCGGCACCATCGTGTCGCCGTGCGAGCCGAGGGTCAGCGTCTTGACCGAGCCGACCGGCACGCCGAGCTTCTCCGCCACGAAGAAGGAGAACCGGGCGGTGTCGAGCATGCCGGCCTGGCCGAGCACGCGCGAGGTCGGGAAACCGGAGACCTTCGCCGCCAGCGCGGTCATCTCGTCGAGCGGGTTGGAGACGATGATCAGCACAGCCTCGGGCGCGTGCTTGGCGACGTTCTCCACCACCTGGCGGACGATCTTGGCGTTGACCTCGATCAGGTCCATCCGGCTCATGCCCGGCTTGCGCGGCAGCCCGGCGGTGATCACCACGACGCCCGCGCCGGCCAGCACCTCGTAGCCCTCGCCGCTCGCCCCGGTCGTCTTGCCGGTCACCTTGGTCTCGAAGCCCTCGATCGCCCGCGCCTGGTTCATGTCCAGCGCGAGACCCTCGGCCCAGCCGTCCCTGATGTCGGTGAGCACGACCTCGTCGAAGATGTCGTACTCGGCCAGCCGCAGCGCGGTGGTGGACCCGTAGAAGCCGGCCCCGATGACGGCTACCTTGCCCTTGCGTGCCATTCGTGAACTCTCCCTGTTCTCTTTTTAGCCTGTCTTCGAGCTTGCCACACTCTGTTCAGAGGGCAGCGAGCGCGTCGTTGAAGGTCTTCGATGGACGCATCACGGCAGCGGTCTTCTCGGCGTCGGGCAGGTAGTAGCCACCGATGTCGACCGGCTTGCCCTGGACCGCGAGGAGCTCCGCGACGATGGTGGACTCCTTCGCGGCCAACGTCTCGGCCAGCCACTTGAACGCCGCCGCGATCTCGGCGTCGGCGGTCTGCTTGGCCAGCTCCTGGGCCCAGTACAACGCTAGGTAGAAGTGCGAGCCGCGGTTGTCGAGCGTGCCGAGCTTGCGCCCCGGGCTTCGGTCTTCGTCGAGGAATACGCCGGTCGCCCGGTCGAGCGTGTCGGCCAGCACCTTCGCGGCGGGCACGCCGGCGAAGTCGGCGTACTGCTCGAAGGAGGGCACCAGCGCGAAGAACTCACCCAGCGAGTCCCAGCGCAGGTAATTTTCACCGACGAGCTGCTGGACGTGCTTCGGGGCGGAGCCGCCGGCGCCGGTCTCGAAGAGGCCGCCGCCCGCGATCAGCGGCACGACGGAGAGCATCTTGGCCGACGTGCCGACCTCGAGGATCGGGAACAGGTCGGTGTTGTAGTCGCGCAGCACGTTGCCGGTGACCGAGATCGTGTCTAGTCCCTGGCGCATGCGCTCCAGCGAGTACGCCGTGGCCAGCTGGGGCGAGAGGATCTCGATCTCCAGGCCGGTCGTGTCGTGCTCGGGCAGGTAGGCGTTAATTTTCTTGATCAGCTCGGCGTCGTGGGGGCGGGCCTCGTCGAGCCAGAAGATCGCCGGGGTCTGCGCTGCGCGGGCCCGCGTGACGGCGAGCTTCACCCAGTCGCGGACCGGGATGTCCTTGGTCTGGCAGGCGCGCCAGATGTCGCCGGCCTCGACGTCGTGGGCGAGCAGGACCTCGCCGGCCTGGTTGACGACGGTGACGGTGCCGTCGGCGGGGATCTCAAAGGTCTTGTTGTGCGAGCCGTACTCCTCCGCGGCCTGCGCCATGAGGCCGACGTTCGGGACGGTTCCGATCACCCGAGGGTCGAGCGGGCCGTTCGTCTTCACGTCCTCGATGACGGTCGCGTAGACCCCCGAGTAGGAGGAATCGGGGATGACCGCGAGGGTGTCGTCCTCGGCGCCGTCGACCCCCCACAGCTTGCCGCCGTTGCGGATAAGGGCCGGCATGGAGGCGTCCACGATGACGTCGCTCGGCACGTGCAGGTTGGTGGTCCCCTTGTCGGAGTTGACGTAGGACAGCCGCGGTCCCGACGCCAGGGCGGCCTCGAAGGCCGCCTTGATCTCGTCGCCGTTCGGCAGCGACGGCAGCCCGGCCAAGATCGCGCCAAGGCCGTCGTTGGGCGAGAGACCGGCGGCGGCGAGGTCGTCTCCGTACTTGTCGAAGACGTCCGTGAAGTACGCCTTCACCACGTGGCCGAAGATGATCGGGTCGGAGACCTTCATCATGGTCGCCTTGAGGTGCACCGAGAACAGGACGTCCTCCGCCTTCGCCTTCGCCAACGCGTTGATCAGGAACGCCCGGAGGTTGGCGACCTGCAAGACCGTGGCATCGACGACCTCGCCGGCCAGCACCGGGAGCGACTCGAGCAGCACCTTCTGCTCGCCCGCAGTGGTCTCAAGGACGATCTTGAGCGTGTCGTCGGCGGGCAGCGTGACCGACTTCTCATTGGCCTTGAAGTCGTGGGAGCCCATCGTGGCCACGGAGGTCTTCGAGCGCTCGCCGAAGGGCTTGTTGGTGTGCGGGTGCTTGCGCGCGTAGGCCTTCACCGGGAGCGGGGCCCGGCGGTCGGAGTTACCCTGGCGCAGCACCGGATTGACCACCGAGCCGATGGCCTTGGCGTATTTCGCCCGGATCTCGGTCTGCTCCGGCGTCCACGGCGCCTCCGGGTAGTCCGGCAGCGCATACCCCTTGGCCTGCAGCTCCCTGATCGCGGACTTGAGCTGCGGGACCGAGGCGGAGATGTTGGGCAGCTTGACGATGTTGGCCTCGGGTCGTTCGGCCAGCTCACCCAGCTCGGTTAGCGCGTCGTCGGCCAGGCCGAACTGAGCCAGGATGCGCCCCGCCAGCGAGATGTCGCGGGTCTCGATCTCGACGCCGGCCTTTTGGGCATAGGCGGAGACGATGGGGAGGAAGGAGTACGTCGCCAGTAGCGGCGCCTCGTCGGTCTTGCTGTAGATGATCGCGGCCATCGTGTTGCCAGCTCCTGCTCTGGAGATTTCTTCTCGACGTCAAGATACCGCCGCGTCCCGGTGAAGGAAAACGCTGTGCCCCGCCTCGAACTAGCCGGCTTGGCCCTAACGCGGCAGTACCATGCCCGCGACAACCAGGCCAGCGCCGAAGACGGTGAGCGTGAGCACGTCGGTTACCCGTTTCCTGGTACCGAGGAGGCCCACGAGCCGGGCGGGGAGAGCCAGGCGGACGAGAGCGCCGATCAGCAGCGCGACGCCGCCGACGACAGCCCCCTGTCCGCCGCCAGCCGAGCCTTGACGCCAGGCGATGTAAACGCCGGCGAACGCGCAGACCAGGACAGTCAGGTACGGGATGACAACGACGATACTCCCGTCGCCACGGGCGCGGTGGTCCGTGGCCGACGCGTGCTTGGACTCGGACGTCATGATCGTCTCCCGCGGTCAGCCGTGTGCGGCCGACCGGCCTTATGGCTGCTCGCCAGGGAGTTTACCGGTCGGCGGCTAAGCGCGGACGCACGCACTGGGGGAAATCCCCGACTAACGATACAGTGAGATAAGCGTCACGTCGCCTATAGACGGGAAGGTCTGGCGTGGACAAGCCTTATATTCGCATTGAAGACACCGGGGAAGCAATTCCGCTGCGCGACGAGGTAACTACGATCGGGCGGGGCCTGGCGGTGGATGTCCGGCTTGATGACCCGAGCGTATCCCGACTACATGCCGAAATCGTGCGCCGAGGACCCTACTTTTACCTGGCCGACCTAGGATTATCACGGAACGGCACCCGGGTTAACGGACGGCCGATCGCCCGCCGGGTCCTTGAGGACGGCGATGTGCTGACCTTCGGCTCGGCCAGGTGCCGGATCGAGGGACTCCCCTCCGAGGAAGCGACTGCCGAGGTCGAGCAGCGGCGCTCGACCGCACCGGAGTTGACCCGCCGGGAGCTTGACGTGCTGATCTCGCTATGCCGCCCGGCGCTGTCTGACGACCCGTTCATCACGCCCGCCACGGCCAGGGAGATCGCCAGCGACATGGTCGTGTCGGAGGCCGCGGTCAAGCAGCACCTGCTCCGGCTGTACGTGAAGTTGCGGGTGCCGGAGGGCACGAACCGGCGCGCCCGGCTGGCCAACCTGGTCATATCCCTCGGCCTTGTCAGGCCGCTGGCCGATTACGGCTCAGGGCAGGTGCAGCATGCCCACGGTGTTGTGCAGCAGCCACCCCTGGACGGCGTGCAGCGTCCCGCCGAGTGAAGGCAGCATGTTGATCGTCGGCAGCAGGTGCGGGATCGTCGAGGCGGTGGCCGGCCAGATCAGCGGCGGCTGGGAGAAGGCCGAGGAGAGCACCGCGAGGGCCAGCGCCACGGCCGAGATGCAGGCGGCGATCATGGCGCCCCGGGAGCGGATCACCGCGGCGGACATCCGCCGCAGCTGCCGCCGGGGCGCGCGCGAGCCCGGGCCGACGCAGTAAAAGGCGACGGCCGCGGCGGCGCCCCAGCTGAGCGCGGCGGGCAGCGTGCTTGCTTGGACGAGGATGACCGACGCGATCGCGGCCAGCACCGCCACCACCAACGCGAGCGGTGCCAGGATCGCGGTCTTCAGCAGCGCGCGGGCAACGGTCCACGGGGCCGTGACGATCACCAGGAGGATGTCGCTCGGCCGGGCGCCGCGCACGCTGCGCCGTCCCGACATCGACGCCTGCGCGGTGTCGGCCGCGCGGAGCAGGGTGATGACGCCGAGGGCGATGATCATCCCGGCGACCGGCAGCAGGAGGCTGAGCCCGACGGCGCTGACCGCCGCCGCGAGGCCGATCAGGCCATGGCCGACGACCGGGGGTGATGCCTGCGATCTTGGGGGGACCGGCGCCTCTGACTGCGGCCGGCCGGTTCCGGGCGACTGCGGAGGCTGTGACTGCGTCCCCTGCGGGCCATACGCCGCCGGCGACCCCTGCGGTCGATGGGTGAACTGCGCGCCCGGCCGTGCGTAGTCGACCGGCGGCAGCATGTCGATCACCTCCGGTGCGGCCTGGGCAGGCGACCGGTACTCCGGCCAGTCCGTACGGCCGTATGGAGGGCCGACGTTAGGTCTTGGCGGCACGTTGGGTCGCATCGGGACGAGCGCTGCCCCGCCGGGGTCGGCCATCGTCAGCTGCATGCCGTTTGGCATCCGGGTGGTGCCGTTCGCCAGCACGGTGCCGTTCGCGGCCGACGCCGCGCACAGGCTGACCAGCGAGCGCGCGGTCGGGCGGGCCAGCGGATCGGTGGAGAGCGCGGCGGCGACGAGCGGCAGCAGCGCCGGCGGGACGCCGGTTAGCTCCGGCCTGCCCGCGAGGACCCGGTAGAAGACGGTCTGGAAGTCACCCGTGCCGTACGGCTGGCGGCCAGTGGCGGCGAAGGCCATCGTGGTGCCCCAGGAATGCACGTCGGATGCCCCGCTGGCCTCCTTGCCCTCGATGACTTCCGGCGAAAGGTAGCCGGGGGTGCCCATCACCAGGCCGGTCTTGGTGAGCCTGGTGGAGTCCTGGATGTGCGCGATGCCGAAGTCGATCACCACCGGCTGCCCGTCGTCGAGCATGACGTTCCCCGGCTTGAGGTCGCGGTGGACCACCCCGGCCGCGTGGATGGCGGCAAGCGCCTCGGCCAGCCCGCTGGCCAGTCGCTGCAGCGCTCCCCCGCGCAGCGGGCCGTTCTGGTGCACCGCCGCTTCCAGCGTCTGGCCGGGGACGTACCTCGTCACGACATAGGGTGACGACCCGTCGAGATCGGCGTCGAGGACCGCGGCCACATGCCGGTTGCTGACCCGGCGCATGGTCTCCACCTCGCGGGCCAGGCGGAGCCGGGCGGCGGGATCGCTGGCCACCGCAGGCCCGAGGACCTTGACGGCGACTTGACGGTTGGCCGCGTCCCTGGCGAGGTAGACCACGCCCATGCCGCCCTCGCCGATCTTCTCCAGAACTCGGTAAGGGCCGATCTTGCGCGGGAGGGAGTCCAGTGCAGGCATCGTCCTCTCAGAGTATGTCCAGTATCCGGGATTTCTATAAAGCCTTGATTACTCTCTAGCAGCTGTATGTAACGAGCCGATGACAAGACGACGCAGGGCCTCGGCTGCCTGCGCGTTTGATTCGGCGTTGGCGACGAGGGCGCTGGCCAGCGCGGCCGCCCACTGCTGGAGCGGTACCGGCTGCCGGGAAAGCATCACGCCGCGGACCTCGCGGCCGATCTCGGCAACGGGACGGCCGTTGTTCACCGCGAGCGTCATGACCTGGTCTCCGAGCCTGACCGCCACCTTGGCGATCTCGCCCGGACGGCCCCGCATCCGGTCGGACATCGACTGCTTGCGGTCCACCGTCACGTATCCCGGTGGCAACGCCTCGCTCAGGGACTGGGCAAGGACGCTGGCGTATATGGCGGCGTCGTTGCCGTCCACTCGCAGCGCGGCCGTCACCATGTCCAGCGAGAGCGCGTCATCAGGCTCAGTCACGTCTTGAGTATCGCACCTGCCGGAACCGTCGTGTCATCCTGCTCCGCGCGGTCGAGAATCTGGCGGCCGGTGTCTGCCCACCGACGGAAACTGTCAGCGGCCTTCGAAGACGGCCTTTCCCGGGCCGTTCTCCATGAAGCTGCGCATGCCGTTTTTCTGGTCCTCGGTGGCGAACAGCGCCGCGAACTGGACCCGCTCGATCTCCAGCCCGGTGACCAGATCGACCTCAAGGCCCCGGTTGACGGCCTGCTTGGCGGCGCGCAGCGCCAGCGCCGGCCCGGCCGCGTACTGGGCGACCAGGTCCCTGGCCGCCTGGTAGACGTCGGCGTCCGGCACCACCTTGTCAGCCAGGCCGATGGCCAGGGCCTCGGCGGCGCCCATGTGCCTGCCGGAGAAAATAAGATCCTTGGCCTTCGCCGGCCCGACCAGCCGCGGCAGCCGCTGCGTCCCGCCGGCCCGGGGATGATCCCGAGCAGGATCTCCGGCTGCCCGACCTTGGCGCTCTCGCCGAGCACCCGGAAGTCGGCGCAGAGCGCCAGTTCGAGCCCGCCGCCGAGCGCGTACCCGGCGACCGCCGCCACCACGGGCTTCGGAATGTCGGCGACGGTGGTGAACGACGTCTGGAGCGCGGCCGACCGCTCGGCCATCTCCGGATAGCCCATGGACGCCATCTCCTTGATGTCGGCGCCCGCCGCGAAGACCCGCTCGCCCCCGTAGAGGACGACCGCGCGAACCGCGCTGTCAGCCGACACCTGCGCCGCCGCGCTCGCGATCTCGTCCTGAACCTGCGCGTTAAGCGCGTTCATCTTCGGCCGGTCCAGCCGGATCGTCGCGATCCCATCCGCGACCTCAACCCGCACGAACTCGCCCACGCCCGCCACCTCCACGCCCGAGACCACCCGCGAACCTGCGGCATCCCTAAGCTACAGCGCCGCCCCTGACGCATCACGGCCGACCACACACCATGATTTCTGACCACACTTTTTCGCCTTCCTATCGGTTCTGACCATTTTCATGTCCGCTTTGATATGATTTGTCTGGTCAAAACCGATAGGAAGATGGATCGCATGCGAAATGGGTCACGCTGATGACGGTCGGTTAGCGCAGGTCCCCCGTCGACATGCCGGCCGGCCCTTCCGGATAGGTGACCAGGCCAAGCTCGGCCCGAGTGGCGAGCATCGGGTGGTCGGGGAGAATCCGGGCGGTGTAGCCGAACGGACCGGGATGGCCCAGCTCTACCGAGCCGGAGAACCGGCAGGGCGCGTGATCGGAATCGGACGCAGTGTCGGCGGTGAGCGTCACGTAGGACGGCTCAACGATCTCGTCATCCTCGCCCAGGCGGCCGTAGACCAACTCGACGCGGACGTCGGATGGGGTCAGCTGGCCGAGCGAGGCGATGACCACAACGTCAAGCACCGCGCCGAGAGTAGGCTCCACGCCGTCGGCTTCGACGTGCTCGACCCGCACCAGGTCCCAGCCCCGCCGGATGCGGTCCTTCCACGCGGCGAGTTCGCGGGCCGGGCGGTTCCCCTCCGCCGCGAGCGCTCGCGAGGCCCGTGCGGCCGGCGCGTACAGGTTCGTCACGTAATCGCCGACCATGCGGTCCGCCCGGACAAGCGGGCCGAGGCTACGCAGACCGTGTCGCATCATCTCGACCCAGCCGTGCGGCACGCCGTCGGCGCCGACGTCGTAGTACAACGGCGCGACGGATTTGGCGATCAGCTCGTAAAGCGCGGACGCCTCGAGCTCGTCCCTGCGGTCCGGGTCGATGACGCCGTCGGCCGTGGGGATCTCCCAGCCGTTGGCGCCGTCGTACCACTCGTCCCACCAGCCGTCCCGCACCGACAGGTTCAGCCCGCCGTTGAGCGCTACCTTCATGCCGGAGGTGCCGCAGGCCTCAAGCGGGCGCAGCGGGTTATTCAGCCAGACGTCGCACCCCTGGACCAGGTACCGGGCCAGCGCCATGTCGTAGTCGGGCAGGAAGACGATCCGGCGGCGCACCGTCTCTGAGTCGGTGAACTGGACCATCTGCTGGATGAGCCGCTTGCCGCCCTCGTCGGCCGGGTGCGCCTTGCCCGCGATCACGATCTGGATCGGGCGCTCCGGGTCCAGGAGCAGCCCGGCCAGCCGCTGCGGGTCGTTGAGCATCAGCGTCAGCCGCTTGTAGGACGGCACCCGACGGGCGAACCCGATCGTCAGGACGTTCTCGTCGAGCACGTCATCGATCCAGGTCAGCTCGGCGCCGGACGCGCCCCGCTGCTGCCAGGACTCGCGCAGCCGCCGCCTGGTCTCGGTGACCATCCGGGCCCGGAGCAGGCGGCGGATGGCCCACAGCTGCCCGGCGTCGGCGGACGCGGCCTCGGCCGAGTCGCCAAGGTCGGTGACCTCACGCGCGACCCAGGTGGGCGCGTGCACGCCGTTGGTGATCGACCCGATCGGCACCTCGGCGGTGTCCAACCCGGGCCACAGGCCGGCGAACATCTCCCTGCTCACCTGGCCGTGCAGCACCGACACGCCGTTGACCCGCTGGGCCAGCCGCATGCCCATCACGGCCATGTTGAACATGTGCGGGTCGCCGCCCGGGTAGGTCTCCGCGCCGAGCGCGAGCACCGCGTCAAGCTCCAGCCCGGCGTCTGCGCCCGAGTGGAACCACCGCTCGATCAGCTCGCGCGGGAACCGGTCGATGCCGGCCGGCACCGGCGTGTGCGTGGTGAAGACCGTGCCCGCCCGGGACAGCTCGAGCGCCTCGTTGAAGGAGAGCCCGGACGCCACGTACTCCCTGATCCGCTCCAGGCCGAGGAAGCCGGCGTGCCCCTCGTTGGTGTGGAACACCTCGGGCTCGGGGTGGCCGGTGATCGCGCAGAAGGCGCGCACCGCGCGGACGCCGCCGATGCCAAGCAGCAGCTCCTGGCGGAGCCTGTGCTCGCTCCCGCCGCCGTACAGCCGGTCGGTCACCTCGTGCAGCGCGGGCTCGTTCTCCTCCACGTAGGAGTCGAGCATCAGCAGCGGCACCCGGCCCACCTGCGCCAGCCACACCTGGGCGGTGAGCAGCTTCCCCTCGGCAAGCCCGACGGAGACCTTCACCGGTTCGCCGTCGGGTGTCCGCAGCAAGGCGGCGGGGCCGCCCGCGGCGCCTGCGCCGCGCAGCAAAGTCAGCGGCAGGCCGTTCGGGTCGTCGGCCGGGTAGCGCTCTGCCTGCCAGCCGTCGGCCGACAGCGACTGGGTGAAGTAGCCGTGCCGGTAGAGCAGGCCCACCCCGATGATCGGCACGCCGAGGTCGCTCGCCGACTTGAGGTGATCACCCGCGAGGATTCCCAGGCCACCCGAGTACTGCGGGAGAACGGCGGTGATGCCGTACTCCGGCGAGAAGTAGGCGATCGCGTTCGGCAGCGACCCAGGCGCGCCTGCCCCGCCCGACTGGTACCAGCGCGGCTCACCCGTGTAGCCGCGCAAGTCGGCGAGGACCGCGTCCAGACGGCGCAGGAAATCCTCGTCAGCGGCGAGATCGGCGAGTCGGCCTGGTCGCATCGAGCTGAGCATTGCCACCGGGTCACCACCGGAGGCGGCCCACCCGGCCTGGTCAATCGACTCGAACAGCTCAACCGTGGGCGGGTGCCAGGACCAGCGGAGGTTGAGCATCAGGTCATGCAGCGGCGCTAGCGGCTGCGGAAGCGTCACGCGGACGGTGAAACGTCGGATCGCTCTCACGGGCAGTTATCATAGAGGCTCGGTGTTACCACCGGGTCGGCGTTCCTTTGTGAAGCATAACTGGGTACGGTGACGGCGTGATCGGACGCATCCCCATCCTTGACATCGAGCCCTTGGTAGAGTGCGGGCGCCGCCCGGCCAAGGCCGTTGCGGGCGAGACTTTCCAGGTCAGCGCAACCATCATCAAAGAAGGACATGGCGTACTCGGAGCCGACGTGGTGCTGCGAGATCCCGCCGGCCAACTGGGCCCGCCGGTCCGGATGCGCGAGCTGACGCCGGGGACGGACCGTTACGGTGCCGATGTCACGGTGACCAGCGAGGGCACCTGGCATTTCCACGTCGAGTCGTGGAACGATCCGATCGCGCACTGGGCGCACGACGCGGACATCAAGATCCCGCGCGGCCAGGACGTCGAGCTCATGCTGACCGAGGGGGCGCTGCTCTTCGAGCGGGCCGCGCGGTCGATCAGGCAGCCGCCGGGCGCGTCCCGGCCGGCGGCGGCGCGCACGGCGCTGAACGCGCTCGCAAGGAAGCTGAGCGACCGCAGCCTGCCGCCCTGGGACCGGCTCGCGGCGGCGCAGACGCGGCAGATCGCGGCGCTGCTCAACGAGTACCCGCTCCGCGAGCTGGTGACCAGGTCCGGGTGGCTGCCGGTGCTGGTGGAGCGGAAGCGCGCCCTGTACGGGGCATGGTATGAGTTCTTCCCGCGCTCCGAGGGCGTCCAGTTCGACCCGATGGGCCGCAAGGATCCGGTCTCGGGGACGCTGCGCACCGCCGCCCGCCGACTCGAGGCGGTCGCCGACATGGGGTTCGACGTCGTTTACCTGCCGCCCGTCCACCCGATCGGGACCACTTTCCGCAAGGGGCGGAACAACACCCTGGCGGCCAGGCCGAGCGACCCGGGATCGCCGTGGGCGATCGGCTCGCCCGAGGGCGGGCACGACGCCATCGAGCCGGACCTCGGCACGTTCGCGGACTTCGACGCGTTCGTGGCCAGGGCCCGCCGGCTCGGCCTTGAGGTGGCGATCGACCTGGCGCTGCAGGCCTCGCCCGACCACCCCTGGGTCAAGGAGCACCCGGAGTGGTTCACCACCCGGGCCGACGGGTCGATCGCCTACGCGGAGAACCCGCCGAAGAGGTACCAGGACATCTACCCGATCAACTTCGACAACGATCCCGAGGGCATCTACGCGGAGGTCGAGCGCATCGTCCGGCTGTGGATGAGCCACGGCGTCCGCATCTTCCGGGTGGACAACCCGCACACCAAACCGCTCAAGTTCTGGGAGCGGCTGCTCGATAGCATCAGGAAGACCGACCCGGACGTGCTGTTCCTGGCCGAGGCGTTCACCCGCCCGGCGCTGATGGCCACCCTGGCCAAGGTCGGCTTCCACCAGTCCTACACGTACTTCACCTGGCGCAACACCAAGGACGAGCTGACCGAGTACCTCACCGAGCTGTCCGGGCCCTCGGCCGCGTACATGCGGCCGAACTTCTTCGCCAACACCCCCGACATCCTCCACGAGTACCTGCAGCACGGCGGGGTGCCCGCGTTTAAAATCCGCGCGGTCCTGGCTGCCATGCTCAGCCCATCCTGGGGTATCTACTCCGGCTATGAGCTATGCGAAAATACGCCGCTCCGTCCGGGCAGCGAAGAGTACCTGGATTCGGAGAAGTACCAGTACCGTCCCCGGGACTGGGAGACCGCGGCCCGCGACGGGCTAGGTATCGCGCCGTTTATCACCGATCTGAACCGGATCAGAAAACACCATGTGGCGTTGCACTGGCTGCGTAATCTACGCTTCCATACCGTGGATCAGCCGGAGCTGATCTGCTTCTCCAAACGCGTCTACGGTGCGAGTACGATCTCGGAGAGATCCTCCGAGCAGGCAGCGCTGCAGTCGGGGGAGCAGGACGGGGACGCCGCAGACACCGTTCTGGTTGTAGTGAATCTTGACCCGCACCAGGCCAGGGAGGCCACGGTGTGGCTTGATATGCCCGCGCTTGGAATGGACTGGCACGAGGGGTTCACGGTTACCGATGAACTCAGCGGCGAGATCTTTAGCTGGGGCCAAGCCAACTACGTGCGCCTTGATCCTGCTGTGCGGACAGCACACATCTTCACCGTTAAGCGTGACTAGGCCGCAGCGATGCGCGATTAGCCTGGCATGCGGCGGTGGCGCACTCTCAGGAGACTCACGCCGTGTCAGAACACGAGCCGGCAATCGGGCTGCAAGCAGCCGCATCAGAACCTCCCGTGGCGGCACTTCCGTTCGCCGCGCCGCCCGGCGAACGGGTGCCCGACTTCACTCTCGAACAACCGCGCGACCCCGAGTGGTACCGTCGGGCCCTCTTCTACGAGGTGCTCATCCGAGGGTTCCAGGATGCCAACGGAGATGGCACCGGCGACATCAGGGGCCTCACCGCCAGGCTGGACTACCTGCAGTGGCTGGGGATCGACTGCATCTGGCTGCTGCCCATCTATGAGTCACCGCTCCGCGACGGCGGCTACGACATCGCGGACTACCTGCGCATCCTTCCCGAGTACGGGAACATCGCGGACTTCGTGGAGCTGGTCGAGCAGGCGCACAGGCGCGGCATGCGGATCATCGCCGACCTGGTTATGAACCACACAAGCGATCAGCATCCGTGGTTCCAGGCCAGCAGGTCGGAGCCGGACGGCCCCTACGGCGACTTCTACGTCTGGGACGACGAGCCGGACAAGTACGCGGACGCGCGGATCATCTTCGTCGATACCGAGACCTCGAACTGGACGTTCGACCCGGTGCGCGGCCAGTACTACTGGCATCGCTTCTTCTCGCATCAGCCGGACCTGAACTTCGAGAACCCCAAGGTCCAGGACGCGATGATCGAGGTGCTCAAGTTCTGGCTCGATCTCGGCATCGACGGCTTCCGCCTCGACGCGGTGCCCTACCTGTACGAGCGCGAGGGCACCAACTGCGAGAACCTGAAGGAGACGCACGAGTACCTGAAGCGGGTCCGCAGCGAGATCGACGCCGCCTACCCCGACCGGGTGCTGCTCGCCGAGGCCAACCAGTGGCCCGCCGACGTCGTGCAGTACTTCGGCGACCCGGAGACAGGCGGCAACGAATGCCACATGGCCTTCCACTTCCCGCTGATGCCGCGCATCTTCATGGCCGTCCGGCGCGAGCAGCGCTACCCGATCTCGGAGATCCTGGCCCAGACGCCGAAGATCCCGGCCGGCTGCCAGTGGGGCATCTTCCTGCGCAACCACGACGAGCTGACCCTCGAGATGGTCACCGACGAAGAGCGCGACTACATGTACAAGGAGTACGCGAAGGATCCCCGGATGAAGGCCAACATCGGGATCAGGCGGCGGCTGGCCCCGCTCCTCGACAACGACCGCAACCAGCTCGAGCTGTTCACCGCGCTGCTGCTGTCCCTGCCCGGCTCGCCCGTGCTGTACTACGGCGACGAGATCGGCATGGGCGACAACATCTGGCTCGGCGACCGCGACGGCGTGCGCACCCCGATGCAGTGGACGCCGGACCGGAACGGCGGGTTCTCAAGCAGCGACCCGCAGCGGCTGTACCTGCCGCCGGTCATGGACCCGATCTACGGCTACCAGTCGCTCAACGTCGAGGCACAGCAGCGCCACCCGCAGTCGCTGCTGCACTGGACCAGGCGGATGATCGAGATCAGGAAGCGCCACCCGGTCTTCGGCCTCGGCGCGTACGACGAGCTCAATTCGTCCAACCCGAGCGTGCTCGCCTTCGTCAGGGAGCATGACGCGACGACCACCTGGCAGGAGCACGACGCAACGGACCGGATCCTTTGCGTTAACAACCTGTCGCGGTTCCCGCAGCCAGTCGAACTCGACCTGCGCCGGTTCATCGGCGTTACCCCGGTGGAGTGCATGGGAGGCGTCACATTCCCGCCGATCGGGGAGCTTCCGTACCTGCTGACTTTGCCCGGCCACGGTTTCTACTGGTTTCAGCTCCCTCTCGCGAGGGAGGATCATGACCGATGAACCGCGACGCAGAGAATGACCGATGCGCCGCATGTGCTCTAATTTGTCGTCTACCTAGAAAACCCGATAGCCGGGGGACCGGGGGGGCGTCCCCCCGGAGGACAGGAGCGCGCGAGGCCAATGGCGATCGAGGACGCACTAGCAGCATGGCTAGGCAGCCAGCGCTGGTTTGCGGGCAAGGGACAGGGACCTCGCGATCTGGCGATCGTGGCGGACACCGAACTCGTGGCCGGCGATCCCGAGCTCCGGCACCTCATCGTCGCGGTGTCGCACGGCACGACGGTGGACTACTACCAGATCCTGGTCGGGCTGCGCCGCAAGCTGCCCGCCCGGCTCAAGCACGTCAGGATCGGCCCGACCGGAGACGGCCAGGCCGGGGGCAGGATCGCCTACGACGCGCTGCACGACGCCGACCTGACCAAGCCGCTGCTTGCGGCCATCGCGTCCAACGCCAACCTCGGAACGCTGCAGCTGCGGAAGGTCGAGGGCGCGGACTTCGAGACCGACCTGGACAGCCTCGTCCTCACCAGCGAGCAGTCAAACACCAGCCTGGTCTTCGGCGAGGAGTCCATCCTCAAGGTCTTCCGCAGGCTCTCGCCCGGGCCCAACCCGGATCTTGAGGTCACCACCGCGCTCGCCAGCCTCGGCTCGCCGCAGGTGGTCGAACCGCTCGGCTGGATCGAGACCAGGCTGGAGGGCGTGCCCACCAGCCTGGCGATCCTGTCCAGGTACCTTCGGCTCGCCACCGACGGCTGGACGCTCGCCGCGACGAGCGTGCGGGACCTGTACGCAAGCGCGGACACGCGCGCGGCGGACGCCGGCGGCGACTTCTCCGGGGAGGCCCGCCGGCTCGGCGCCGCCACCGCCCAGGTCCACGCCGACCTGGCCGCCGCGTTCGGCACCGACGAACTCGGCACCGAAGCGGTCGGCGAGCTCACCGAGCGGATGTTCCGCAAGCTCGACCTGGCCGTCGCCGCGGTGCCCGAACTCGGCAAGCACGCCGACATGATCGGCGATGCCTACGCCGCGCTCGCCAAGCTCCGGGGGCCGTTCCCGGTGCAGCGGGTACACGGCGACTACCACCTGGGCCAGGTGCTGCGCACCGAGACCGGCTGGGTCGTCCTCGACTTCGAGGGCGAGCCCGCCACCCCGCTCGCGCAGCGCCGCGCCCGATCGTCGGCCCTGCGGGACGTCGCGGGAATGCTCCGGTCGTTCGACTACGCCGCCCGCCACCAGCTCATCGGCCATCCCGACCAGGCGGCGCTCAACGACGTCGCCCGCGACTGGGTGCGCAGGAACGCCGCGGCGTTCTGCGCCGGGTACGCCGAGGCCGGCGGGCTCGACCCGGAGGCCAACCAGGTACTGCTGATCTCCCTGGAGCTCGACAAGGCCGTCTACGAAGTGCTGTACGAGGCCAGGCACCGCCCGTCCTGGCTGTCCATCCCGCTTGACTCACTGGCAGAGTTCTGAAGTGCTATCGAAGAACGAAGCAGTCTTGCTCGGCCAGATCGAACGTATCGTCGCAGGTCAGCATCACGACCCGCACTCCGTCCTCGGCGCCCACCCGGGCCCCGACGGCGTGACCATCCGCGCGCTCCGCCCGCTGGCCGCCGAAGTGACCGCCGTGCTCGCCGACGGCAGTCGCTACCCGATGCCGCACCGCCACCAAGGGGTGTTCGAGGTGACGGTGCCAGAATCAGCCGGGCCCGTTACTGATTACCGTCTTGAGGTTCAGTACGTAACCGGGGAGCCGCGGCTGCAGGACGACCCTTACCGGCACCTCCCCACGCTCGGCGAGATCGACCTGCACCTGATCGGAGAGGGCAGGCACGAGCAGCTGTGGCACGCGCTCGGCGCGCGGGCCTCAGAAACCGGCACCGCTTTCGCCGTCTGGGCGCCGAACGCGCGCGGCGTCAGGATCGTCGGCGACTTCAACTTCTGGGACGGGCGGGCGCACCCCATGCGCTCGCTCGGCGGCGCCGGAGTCTGGGAGCTGTTCGTGCCCGACGTCGGCCCTGGCTCCCGCTACAAGTACTCCATATGCGGACCCGACGGGATATGGCGCGACAAGGCCGACCCGATGGCCACCTATGCCGAAATGCCGCCCGCGACCGCCTCTGTGGTCTACCAGTCGGCCCACGAGTGGGCCGACGGCGACTGGCTGGCGGAGCGCGCGCAGCGGCAGCCGGTGACCAGCCCTATGTCCGTCTACGAGGTGCACCTCGGCTCATGGCGGCCTGGCCTGTCCTACCGGGAGCTCGCCGTCGAGCTCGCCGCGTACGTGACCGACCTCGGGTTCACGCACGTGGAGTTCCTGCCGATCGCCGAGCACCCGTTCGGCGGCTCGTGGGGATACCAGGTCACCTCGTACTACGCGCCGACCTCCAGGTTCGGCAGCCCGGACGACTTCAGGTTCCTCGTCGACACGCTGCACCGGGCGGGCATCGGCGTGATCGTCGACTGGGTGCCCGCGCACTTCCCGCGCGACTCGTGGGCGCTTGCCGAGTTCGACGGCACCGCGCTGTACGAGCACGCCGACCCGCGGCTCGGCTCGCACCCCGACTGGGGCACGCTCGTCTTCAACTACGGCCGCTCAGAGGTCAGGAACTTCCTCGTCGCCAACGCCGTCTACTGGTTCGAGGAATTCCACATCGACGGTCTCCGGGTCGATGCGGTCGCGTCGATGCTCTACCTCGACTACTCGCGGCGCGACGGCGAGTGGGCGCCCAACGCGCTCGGCGGGCGGGAGAACCTCGACGCGATCTCGTTCCTGCAGGAGGTCAACGCCACCTGCTACAAGCGCGTCCCGGGGATCATGATGATCGCCGAGGAGTCCACCGCCTGGCCGGGGGTCTCCCGGCCGGTGCACCTCGGCGGGCTCGGGTTCGGCTTCAAGTGGAACATGGGCTGGATGAACGACACGCTCGGCTACATGGAGCACGACCCGATCCACCGGCAGTACCACCACGACGAGCTGACGTTCTCCATGGTCTACGCGTTCTCCGAGAACTACGTGCTGCCGCTCTCGCACGACGAGGTCGTGCACGGCAAGTGCTCGCTGCTGCGCAAGATGCCCGGCGACGAGTGGCGGCAGTTCGCCGGCCTGCGCGCGCTGTTCGGCTACATGTGGGCCCATCCGGGCAAGCAGCTGCTGTTCATGGGGTCGGAGTTCGGCCAGGGGAGCGAGTGGTCGGAGCAGGATGGCCTGGACTGGTGGGTGCTCCAGTTCGACTTACCACGCCGGCGTGCAGCGCCTGGTCCGCGACCTCAACGTGGCCTACCGCGAATCGCCCGCGCTCTGGACCGCAGGACTATGTCCCGGCCGGCTTCGGCTGGATCGACTCCAACGACGCGCACGGCAACGTGCTGTCGTTCCTGCGGTTCGGCGACCAGGAGCACGGCGTCCCGGTGCTCGCCTGCGTCGCCAACTTCTCCGCGATGCCGCACGAGAACTACCGGGTCGGGCTGCCGCTGGCCGGCCGCTGGCGCGAGGTGCTCAACACCGACGCGACCGGGTACGGCGGCAGCGGCATGGGCAACCTGGGGGTTGTCCACGCCATACCGAAGCCCTGGCACGGCCGGCCGGCCTCCGCCTCGATCGTGCTGCCGCCGCTCTCGGTGCTCTGGCTAACGCCCGAGCAACCCGGCTGACGACGTTGCGCGCTGGCTAACGCCACGTGGCGGGGCTCGTGGTCTTCCACCAGAATCGCGGGCATGACCGTGGTCAGCGCTCCGCTCGCCTCGGCCGCGGCGGTGCGGGCCCGGCTCTTCTCCTCGGCCCGCGCGGCGGCGGCGGCCAGCCGCTCGGCGACGGCGCGACGTTTTCTGGCTCTCCTGACCATCTCGGTGGCGCGGTCGGCCAGGACGAGGAGCCCGGCGACGAGAAGGACGGCGACTACCACAAAATTACGTACATGCGCATCAGGTTTCGGTCGATAGATCGGACAGGTTGACCACATCGTGCGATCCGGAGATGGGGGTGATGACTTCGATATTACCTGCTACAGGAGCCTGAGGAGCCACCCGGGCCCGACAGCCGCGGCAGTCAGCTCCTCGCAGCGCCGCCGCAACTCCCGGTCCGCGGTCACCACCAGGCACGTCTCGGCTCGGGCGACGACCTCGGCGACGACGCCGACGATCGCGTCGTCCCCCGATCCCGGCGCGGACACCAAGCGCACCAGCGGCGGCTCGCCCTCGTCCGCCAGCAGCAGCGCGCACCGCCTCGCGCGCCTGCCCCTCAAGGACGAGGACCCACTCGGCCCACCTCGGACGTCGCGCTCGTCGCCGCGGCGCGCCAGCGCGTCGACCTCGCGGCACAGCCGGAGGGCCGCGCCCGCCCGGTCCCGCCACCAGCCGTCGGCCCGCGCGCCCATCACGTTGGCCACGTCGACCACCACCGTGCTCGTGATGCTCGCGATTCGCTGTCACCCCCTTACGTTCGGATAGCTAAATATGATCTTCTCGTCCCGCGTAAGCTAACGGCATGGCAGACGCGAAGCTTGCCGGGCAGATCGTCCGGATGCGGCAGCGCAGGACCGGGCCACTCATCCTTGAGCTTGACCTGACGGACGGCATCGCCGACGGCCCCCCGCAGGACCCGGTGGCGGCGCTTCTCACGATACGCCGCACGCGCCTGCCCGACCTGCTCGACGGGCTGAAGCGGGCGGGGTCCGACGACCGGGTGCGCGCGCTGGTGGTCAAGGTCGGCGGGTCGCGGATCGGGCTCGCCAAGATCCAGGAACTGCGCGACGCGGTGATCGAGTTCCGGCAGTCGGGGAAGCTCGCGGTGGCCTGGGCGGAGTCGTTCGGCGACTTCGTCCGCGGCAACGTGCCCTACTTCCTGGCCACCGGGTTCGACCGGATCTACCTGCAGCCCTCGGGCACGCTCGGCCTCACCGGCGTCGCCGTCGAGCAGGTCTTCCTGCACGGCGCGCTGGAGAAGCTCGGCATCGACTTCCAGTCCGCCAAGCGGTACGAGTACAAGTCGGCCGCCGACCAGCTCACCGAGACCGGGTTCACCGGCCCGGCCCGGGAGGCGGCCGCCCGGCTGGCCGAGTCCGTGACCGAGCAGCTCGCCGCGGCGATCGCGGCCGGCCGGGGGCTGACCGCCCCGCAGGCGACGGCGCTGCTCGCGCGCGGCCCGTTCCTCGCGCCGCAGGCCCTGTCCGAGGGCCTGGTGGACGGGCTGCTCTACCGGGACGAGGTCTACGACCAGGTCCGCAAGGAGACAGATCGCCGACGCGACGCTGCTCTACCTCCAGCGCTACCAGCGCACGCACTCGCTGAGCGACCTGCCGCGCCGCCTGCGCAGCGGCGTCCAGGGAGCTGACGCCGGGGCAGCCCGAGCGGTTCGTCGCGATGATCTACGCGCACGGCGCGATCAGGCAGCGGGCGCAGCGGCCGCGGCGGCCCTGGCGGCGGCGCGATGGGCTCCGACACCGTGGCGGCCGCGTTGCGCGCGGCGGCGGCGGACGAGGGCGCGCGCGCCGTCGTGCTGCGGGTGAACAGCCCCGGCGGCTCGTCCACCGCGTCCGATGTGATCTGGCGCGAGGTGGTGCGGGTCCGCGCGGCGGGCAAGCCCGTCGTCGTGTCGATGGGCGACGTGGCGGCGTCCGGCGGGTACTTCATCTCGGCCCCGGCCGACGTGATCGTGGCGCAGCCCGCGACGATCACCGGCTCGATCGGGGTCATCCTCGGCAAGCCGGTGCTGCAGGAGCTGTTCGGGCGGGCCGGGGTATCGACCGACTCCGTGGCCGACGGGGCCGAGAACGCGACGATGTTCTCCGCGTCCCGGCCGTTCTCCGAGGCGGACTGGTCGCGAATCAACTCCTGGCTCGACGCCGTCTACGCGGACTTCACGGAAAAGGTGGCCTCTGGCCGGCGGATGGACATCGGGCGGGTGCACGAGCTCGCCCGCGGCCGGGTCTGGACCGGGGCCGACGCCGTGGCCAACGGCCTGGCCGACGAGACCGGCGGCATGCGCGAGGCGATCGCGATCGCCCGCCGCCGCGCCGGGCTGCCGGACGACGCGCCGGTCCGGGTCTACCCCAGGCTCGGCCCGTTCGACCAGCTGCGGCCCGCCGAGTCGAGCGAGTCGCGGCCCGCCGCCGCGGCGCCGCTTGGCGCGGGCGCGCTCGCCGCGCTGTTCACCGACGGCTGGGGTCCCGCGTGGCAGTTCGCGGCCGCGGCCGGTCTCCCGCCGTACGGACCGCTCGCCCTTCCCGGGGTATGGAAAATCAGCTGATATTGAACGGACCGTTGATGTCTGCCGCAGGCAACGATTTCTCTTCAGCGCTGTCGGCCTGGGCAGCGGGGGTCACGCTGCTCACGATCGCGGACGACCGCGACGACATCGGCACGACGGTGAGCGCGTTCATGCCGGTCTCCCTCGACCCGCCGATGGTGTTGGTGTCGCTGATCGCGGACTCGTACCCGGCCGAGGTGCTGAGCCGCCCGTCGCTGCCCGCCGCGCGGTTCGCCGTGACGCTGCTCGCCTCGTCCCAGAAGCTGCTGGCAGGGCAGTTCGCCGCCGCCGGGCGGCCGAGCGCGCGGCTGATCCTCGACGCCGTGCCGCACCTTCGCGGAACCGACTCCGGGGCCCTGATCCCGCTGGGCGGGCTGGCCGCGCTGGAATGCTCGGTCGCCCGCCGCGTCCCGGCGGGCGACCATCTGCTCGTCATCTCCTCGGTGGCCGGCGTGGTCTACGTGGCCGAGGCAGGCGACCCGCTGGTCCGCTTCCGCGGCCGGTACCCGGCGCCGTAAGGCGCCGGGTACCGGCGCCGTCTAGCCCGGGTACCGGTAAAGCCCGCTTCCGCTCAGCCAGGCCGAGTGCTTCCGCCGCCGCCTGAGCGGAGGCCCGCGACGCGCCGTAGGTGGCCAGGTAGGCGGTGCCGGGTGGCGGCGCCCAGACGGGTATCCCCATCTCCACCACGATCGTGTCAGGGCGGGCCGCGAGCAGCTCGGTGACCAGCGGAAGCGCCTCAAGGGCGCCACGGACGGCAAGCACCAGGGGCCTGCCGTCGGCCGCCGCGATGATGACGCCGGCCGCCGCCCTGTCGTCGGCCGCCGCCGTGTCACCGGCCGCCGCCCTGTCACCGGCCGCCGGATCGACCCGCCGCACGTCCGCCCACGGGGCGAAGCCCCAGGTGAACCGGCCGGCCGCGATGTTCTCGGCCGGCTCGACCTCAATGACAAGCGGGTCGGCGAGCGCGGCGGGGACCGGACCGGACCGCCGCAGCGCGCGCCGTGCTGCCAGCAGCCCGATGCCGTCGCCAGCAGTGCCCTCGCCAGCAGTGCCCTCGCCACCGGCGCCGTCGGGCGGGCCGTCCCGGCGGGCCCGGGCCTCGCGGGCGTGGGCGAGCCAGGCCCGTAGCCCCGCCACCCGGTTGGCCGCCTCCTCCAGCCGGGCGCCCGCCAGCGCGCCGGACGCCACCGCCTCCGCCAGCGCCGCGCGAACGGCGTGGTACATCGCCTCGTCGGTGTCCCGCCCCAGGCAGACCAGGTCAACGCCGGCCGTGACGGCGAGCACCGCCGCCGCCGGAATCCCGTGCACGGCACTGGCCGCCTTCATCTCAAGCGCGTCGCAGATCACCACGCCGCCGAAACCAAGTTCGCCGCGGAGCAGGCCGGTGACCGCGGCCGCCGACAGCGTCGCCGGGAGGTCGCCGGTCAGCTCGGGCACCCGCAGGTGCCCCGGCATGACGGCCAGGGCCCCGGCCGCGATGGCCGCCGCGAACGGCGGCAGGTCGCGGGCGCGCAGCTCGGCGAGCGTGCCGGAGACCGTGGACAGCGTCAGGTGCGAGTCGCCGGCGGTGCTGCCGTGCCCGGGGAAGTGCTTGGCGCACGCGGCTACCCCAGCGCTCTGAAGGCCCGCCACGGCCGCCGTCACGTGGCGGGCCACCAGGTCGGGGTCCGATCCGAATGACCGGGTTCCGACCACCGAGCTACCCCCGGGCGCGAGCACGTCGGCGCACGGCGCGAGGTCGGTGTTGATGCCAAGCCGCGCGAGGTCGCCGGCGATCGCGGCGTACACCTCCCGGGTCAGCGCCACGTCGTCGGCCACGCCGAGCGCGGCGTTGCCCGGGTAGGGGCTGCCCGCCGCGTACGCGACCCGGGTCACGTCACCGCCCTCCTCGTCGATGGCGATGACCGGCTCGACCCCGGCCGCCGATCGAAGCGCCTCGGTCAGGGACGCCGTGTCGCCGACGACGTTCGGGCCGAACAGCGTGACGCCGGCCAGCCCCCGCTCAAGCGCCCGGCGGATCCAGGGCGGCGGGGTCGTCCCGGTGAAAGGCGGGATGAGGATGGCATCGGCGAGCACGGCGAGGCTCGGGTCGATACCTGGTTCGAGCGACGTCACCCCTTCACCGCGCCTGCAACCAGGCCACTCGCCAACCGTCGCTGGGTGACCAGGAAGAACGCGAGGACAGGGATGGTGAAGAGGGTGGAGGATGCCATGATCGCGCCCCAGTTGGTGGAGTTCTGGCCGTAGAAGTACTCGACATACAACGGCAGGGTGAACTTAGCGGTATCGGTGCCGAGGAAGGTCAACGCGAACACGAACTCGTTGTAAGCGAAGATGAACGCGAACACGCTCGTGGAGACCAGCCCGGGGGAGATGAGCGGCAGCAGGATGCGCCAGAAGCGTGTCCAGGCACCGGCCCCGTCGATCGCCGCCGCTTCCTCGAGGTCGCGCGGCACGGTAGCCGCGAAGTTGCGCAGCATCCAGATCGTGACCGGCAGCGCGAAGGCGGTGTAGACGAGGATCAGCCCGACGAGGCTGTCGAGCAGGTTGAACTTGCGGAAGTCGATAAACAGCGAGACGACCAGCGCCTGCTGTGGCAGCAGTTGCACGATCAGCAGCACGATCAGGTAGGTGGTGCGGAACCTGAACTTGAACCGGCCGAGCGCGATCGCTGCGAGCAGTCCGATCAGCGACGACAACGCGACCGCGACGAGCGTGATGAACAGGCTGTTCTTGAGGAAGTTCCAGTACGAGATCCCGATCACCGACCCGCTGAAGACCGCCTGGAAGTTGGCCAGCGTCGGGTGCAGCGGCAGCGGCTGCGGCGTCAGCGAGTAGATCTCGTTGGCCGGCTTGAACGCCGTGGAGATCATCCACAGCACCGGGAACAACGAGAACAGGGCAACCAGCAGCCCCAGCAGATTCAGCACGGCCTTGCGCGTCGCGCGGTTGAACCTCCGGATACCGCGGCCGGGGTGAGCGGACACGGAGACGGACGTCATGCGAATGCTCCTTGCTTGATCGCGGCACGGACGTACCCGACCGTGACGATGAGCAGGATGATCGTGAGGACGAACGCGGCCGCCGAGGCGAGCCCGTAGTGCGGCGGCTGGGTAAACGCCTGCGAGTACTCATAGAGGCCGAGGTTGTACTCGTCCCGGTTCCCGAGCTGACCGGTGACGATGTACGCCTGGGTGAACATGCCGAAGTCCCAAATCGTCGACAGCAGCGCCAGCACCAGGAAAATCGGCCGCAGCAGCGGGAACGTCACCTTCCAGAAGTCGCGCCACGGTCCCGCGCCGTCCACCCGCGCCGCCTCGTGCAGTTCGGGCGGGAGCGTGCGCAGGCCGGCCAGCACGGTGACCGCGATGAACGGGAAGCCGGTCCAGACCAGCATCACGGTCAGCACGGTGTAGGCCGGCACCGGCGCGTTGGTCCAGCTGAAGCCCGCCCAGGACGCGCCGCCGCCCAGCCAGGACGGCAGCTTCTCCAGCGCCCAGTCGACGACGCCCCCGTCGGGGTCGACCAGCCAGGCGAAGATCACGCTGGCGGACACCGCGGGCGTGGCCCAGGCGAGGATCGCGGAGACGGACACGAACGTGCGCATCCTCGGCCCGAGCCGTTCCAGCAGCAGCCCGACGAGCGTCCCGGCAATCAGCGTCAGTGGCACCACGACCACCGCGAAGTACAGGCTGATCTTGAGCGAGCTCCAGAACTCGGGGTCGTGCAGGATCTGGCTGTAGTTCGCGAACCCGATCCACTGAGAGGGCAGGACGCCGCTGATCTGCATCAGCCCGTAGTTCTGGAACGAGAACAGGCCGACTTGCACGGCGGGCCACAAGATCAGCGCGGCGATGACCGCAGTCGCGGGCAGCAGCAGCAGGTAGGGGCCCAGTCCCCGCTTCCTGATCCAGATCCCTACGCGCTGCCGGAACGACAAGCCACGAGCGGACGGTACCGAACGGTCTGTTGTGTTACGCAAGCCGCCAGGCTCGTGTCCTGGGGGGTGGAGCCGGCCGGGGAGGAGGTCCCCGGCCGGCTGTGCGAAGAGGTCACCATCGGAAGCTACGGCTAGCTGGTGCTGCCGGTGTTGAGGACGCTCTGCAGCTGGGTGTTGGCGGAGGCCACCGTGGAGGCAAACGGCGCCCCCTGCATTAGCGACTTCAGCATGGTCGGGATGATGTTGAGCTTGCCGTTGTCGGCGGTGGGCCAGTTCTTGGCGTTGAGCGGGGCGGTCTGGCCATTGAGCGCGGCCTTGGCGAAGCCCGCCATGAACGCACCGCCGGTGCTCTCGCTGGCGGAGATCTGCGCGGAGTAAGGCGAGAAGAAGCCGGACAGCGCGGCGAAGCTGGTTGAGTTGGTCGGATTGTCCATGACCGAGATGAGGTCCCAGGCCGCCGTCTGGTTCGGGCTGGTCTTGAAGACCGCGAGGTCGGAGCCGCCGGAGAAGACCGGGGCCGCGTTCGGCCCGTTCTCGCTCGGGATCGGGAAGGACGCGATGTTGCTCGTGTCCACCGAGTTCTTCGGCAGCGTCGCCTTCGCCCACGGCCCGTCGATGTACAGGTCGAGCTTGCCGAGGCCGAAGTCCTCGTTCGGCCCGCCGGAGGTCGCCCCCGCGTTGCCGAGCTCGGTCTCCCCGATGTACTTGGACTGGGAGACCTTGGCGGTGGTGTACAGGCCCACGTAGTACTTGATCGCCGCCTCGTCCTGCGCCGAGGTCAGGTCAGCGGTCCACTGGCCGCCGCTGCTCTGGGTGGCGAGCTGGCCGCCGGCGCCCCAGATGAAGCTGGCGAACGCGTTGGTGTCGTTGGTGATCGCGTCGAAGCCGGTGCTGCCTGGATAGGTCTGCTGCAGCTTCACCGCGTCGGCCTGCAGTTCTGCCCAGGTCGTGGGCACGGCGGTGATGCCCGCCTTCTTGAACTGGTCGGTGCGGTACCACACCGCGCGCACGCCGCCGAACCACGGCACGGCGTAGGTGGTGCCGCTCTGGGTGTCGTTGGCCAGCATGCCGGGGACGAGGCCCTTGGTGCCGGACCAGGACGCGAGGTCGCTGGTGAGCGGGGCGAGGATGCCGCTCGCGGCCTCGGTGGGCGTGTCGGTGTTGCCAAGCTCGGTGATGTCGGGGATGTTCTTGCCGCTGGACAGCGCGTTGTTCCAGTCCGTGGTGCGGTTGCCCCACGGGATCCAGTCGACCTTGACCTGGGTGTTGGCGTACTGCGGGAAGTCCTTGTGGAACTCCGCTACGACGCCGTTCATCCAGGTCACCTGGGTCGGGACGGAGCCGCCCATCCGCCAGACGGTGAGTGTCGACGGGGCCGACGACGTGCTGCTAGACGTGCTGCTAGACGTGCTTCCGGGCGTGCCGGAAGCCGAGCTGCTGCTGGAACCGCTGGAGCCGCAGCCGGCGATGGCCAGCACCGCCGCGGCGACGCCCGCAGCCGCGCCAAGCGCGGCAGATCTCTTCCTGAGTCCCACTGCTGGCACTCCTTCTGCGAGGGTGAACTTTGCGGTCAGACTAGATTCAGTGACCCGTAACACAAAAACTAACTGGAAACTTTCCTATAAAATAGACCCGTTGCCAGAATTTAACAAAGGCCGTCTCACTCGGGCCGGCCGTAATTGGGGGGACGTCATGCGCCAGAAACCGGGCACGCCCAGCCTGCTGCGCGAACTGAACGACCGGGCGGCGCTCGAACTGCTGCTCGCCGAGGGTCCGCTCACCCGGGCGCAACTGTCCGAGCGCACCGGAGTCTCCAAGGTCACCGTCTCGCAGATGCTCGCCCGACTGGAGGAGCGCGCCCTGGTGATGATCGCGGGAGAGCAAGCGGGCGGCCGCGGGCCGAACGCCGCGCTGTACTCGGTCATCCCCTCGAGCGCATACGTTGCTGGTTTGTATGTGGAGTTTGACCTGGTCAGGGTTGCTGTCGCGGACGTCGCGGGGAACCGGGTCGCGGACGTGAGCATGAATCCTGACGGGGGCGGCGACCTGGTCGGCCTGGTCCGCGAGGCGATCAGCCAGGCCTGCGCGACCGCCGGGATCGGCGTGGAGAACCTGTCCGCCGTCGTGATCGGCAGCCCCGGCGTGCTCGACCCGCGAACCGGCGCCCCCCGGCTGGCGGTGAACCTGCCGACCTGGCAGGAGGGCGTGCTTGACGGGCTGCGCGAGGTGCTGCACACGCCGGTCCTGATTGAGAACGACGTGAACCTCGCCGCGATGGCCGAGCGGGCAGGAGGGGCCGCGGCCGGGCTTGATGACTTCGCGTTCGTCTGGCTCGGCGTGGGCCTCGGCCTGGCCACCGTCATCGGCGGCGAGGTGCGCCGGGGCTTCGGGGGCGCGGCGGGCGAGATCGGCTGGATGCCGGTGCACGGCGCTCCGCTCCCGGTCGGCAACGAGCATCCGGGCAAGGCCGGGCTGCAGGCGCTGGCCGGCGGCCTGGCGGTGCAGGCGCTGGCCGCGGAGTACGGGTTCCGCGGCCCCGCCCCGGCCGACGCCATCGCTGCCGCGATAGCCGACCTGACGCGCGCGGAGAGCAGCTCTGGCGGCTCCCAGGGGGCCGAGGGGTCCGCGTTCCTTGATGAGCTCGCGCAGCGGGTCTCGATCGGCGTGGCGGCGATCTGCGTCGTGCTCGACCCCAGTCTCGTGGTCCTCGGCGGCACCGTCGGCAAGGCCGGCGGCACGGAACTCGCTACCCGCGTCGCGGCCGAAGTCGCCCGGATCTGCCTGGCCCGCCCCGCGGTCGTGCCCACGTCCGTCCCGGACGAACCGGTCCTCCGCGGCGCGCTTCAGTCGGCCCTCGTGCAGGCCCGGGCCGGGCTCCTCGGCTCGCTCGGCTCGGGGTCAGACTGACCAGCTGGCATCGACCCGGACCGGCCCCTCCCCTGTCCCGGTCGGTGATCTGTCCCGGTCGGTGATCTGTCCCGGTCGGTGATCTGTCCCGGTCGGTGATCCTGGCGTGACGACGGGCGATCCCGCCATCATCGCCGCCGAGCACGTGGTGACGCCCGACGGCGTGCTCGCTCCCGGCTGGATCCGGATCGCCCACGGCCGCATCGAGGCCGTGCGTCCCGGCAAACCGCCTGGATCACGATCGCCCCCGAGTTGCCCGGCGCGGCCGAGGCGATCGACGCGGGCATCAGCCACGCGACGCACCTGTTCAGCGGCATAGACCAACCAATCCACATGACACGCCTTAAGGCTGATCTAGGCCGGATCGGTAGACGGCGTGGATGAGGGGGACGCCGGGGCGGTAGGCGAGGTAGGCGTGGGACGGGGCGTCGAGCATGATCAGGTCGGCCTTCGCGCCGGCGGCCAGGTAGCCGATGTCGGTCGCGGCGCAGCGCGCGGGCGCCGCCTGCGGTGGCCGCCCAGACCGCCTCCGACGTGGTCATGTGCATGTCGCGGACGGCGAGCGCGATGCAGAAGGGCATGCTCGACGTGTAGGACGAGCCGGGGTTGCAGTCGCTGGCCAGGGCGACCGTCACGCCCGCGTCGAGCAGGCGGCGGGCATCCGGGTAAGGCTGGCGGGTGCCGAACTCCGCGCCGGGCAGCAGGGTCGCGACGGTTCCGGCCGAGGACGGCGACGGTGCCGCCGCGGCGAGCGCGTCCACGTCGGCGTCGGTGAGGAACGTGCAGTGGTCCGCCGAGGCCGCGCCGAGCTCAACGGCTAGCCGCACTCCCGGTCCCGGGCCCAGCTGGCTGGCGTGTATCCGGGGAATCAGGCCCTGCGCCCGGCCGGCCGTCAGCACGGCCCTGGCCTCATCGGCGCTGAAGGCGCCGCGCTCGCAGAACACGTCGACCCACCGGGCATGCGGCGCGCAGGCCTCGAGCATCGGGCCGCACACCAGGTCCACGTACGCGCCGACGTCACCGTCGAACTCGGCGGGGACCACGTGCGCGCCGAGGTACGTTACCTCGTCGCGTGATCTCGGCGGCGAGGGCCACCGAACGGGACTCGTCCGCGACCGTGAGCCCGTACCCGGACTTGCACTCGAACGTGGTCGTCCCCTGGCCGAGCATCTCCCCCGCCAGCCGGTGCAGCCCGGCGCGCAGCTCGGCGTCGGTGGCCGCGCGGGTCGCGGCGACCGTGGACCTGATGCCGCCCGCCGCATACGGGAGGCCCGCCATCCGCGCCGCGAACTCGGCGGATCGCTCCCCCGCGAACACCAGGTGCGCATGCGAGTCGACGAACCCGGGCAGGATGGCGCGGCCCACCGCGTCCACCAGCTCGTCGGCGGCGGGAGCCCGGGATGACGGGCCGGTCCAGACGACCCGGTCCCCCTCGATGACCAGCGCCGCGTCGTTGATCACCGCGAACGGGCCGAGGCCCGGTCGCGCCGCGCCGTCCGCTTCTGGGGCGTTCGTTACCAGTTCGCCGATCCGCGCGATCAGCAGCGATCCACCCACGGACGCGCGTCCCGCTCAGCCGAGCACGGCGCTGATCGCGGCGGCAAGCTCGCCGGGCACGTCGTCCACCAGCAGATGGCGTCCCTCTCGGACCACGTCGATGCCCGAGGCGACCACGTGCCTGATGTCGGCCGAGGTCCCGGCTGCGAACAGCGCCGCCAGCGGGTCGCTCACCGGCGCGCCGGCCAGCCGCGGCGAGTCGAGCGACACTGTCACCAGGTCAGCGTAGGCACCAGGCATGATCTCGCCAGCGTCCGACCAGCCCAGGCAGGCGTGCCCGCCCACCGTCATGGCCCCGGCCAGGTCGGCGGGGGTGAAGTGGCCGCGCCGCCGGTCGACCAGCCGCTGCGACAGCTCCAGCCAGCGCGCCTCCTCGATCAGGTCTATGACGCTGTGCCCGTCGCTGCCGAGCGCGATGGGCGACCCGGCGGCGGCGAGCGCCGGAGCGGGGCCGACGCCGTCGGCGAGGTCGGCCTCGGTGAGCGGGCACATGCACACGGTTGACCGCGATCCGCCTAGCAGGTCGACATCTGGCGACGTCAGGTGCGTGGCGTGCACCAGGGTCGAGCGAGGGCCGAGCGCGCCCGCCTCGTAGAGCACCTCGGCCGGGGTCGCGCCGAACGCCGCCCGGCACTCGGCGTTCTCCATCGGCTGCTCGGACAGGTGCGCGTGCACCGGCGCCGCGTGCGCGTGCGACCACGCCATCACTTCGGGTACCTGGTCAGGTGGGACCGCTCGGACCGAGTGGATCGCCGCGCCGAGGCGGGCATGCGGCGCCACCATGCCGTGGCAGTCGCAGCCGAATCCGGAGAGCCGCTCGGCCCAGGCCGCCGCCGAGCCGTCGCCGAACCGGAGCTGGACGCCGGACAGCGGCAGCGTCTCGCCGCCCGGCAGGACCCCCCCGGCGAGGTAACAGGCATCGAGCAGGGTGATCCGCAGGCCGGCGGCGGCGGCGGCCGCTATCAGGAGACGGCCGATCTCGTTCGGATCGCTGTACCGTTTCCCCTCCGGGCCGTGGTGCAGGTAGTGGAACTCCCCCACGCAGGTGACCCCGGCCAGCGCCATTTCGGCGTAGACGGCGCGGGCGAGGGTGAAGTAGGTACCGGGGTCAAGCCGCTCCGCGACCGCGTACATGCGGTCCCGCCAGGTCCAGAAGGTGTCGCCGCCCGCCGCCTCCGCGCTCCCGGCGGCGCCGCCGCGCAGCGCGCGGTGGAACGCGTGTGAGTGCGCGTTCGCCAGGCCGGGCAGCGTAAGGCCGTCCAACCGGGCGGTATCCGGCGGGACCTGCTCGGCTGGAATGCCCGGGGTGACCGCCGTGAACCGCTCGCCGTGGCTCTCGATGAGCACATCGCCGGCCACCGCGCCGCGGCCGAGCCAGGCGAGCTTGGCGTGCCAGCGGCGCGGCGCTCCGGCCGCCTCGACTGTTGTCACAAGCACAGCATTCCCGTAAGTCCCGAGCGGAAGAGCACTGGGTAGAATTCACGATGATGACCATTGGGAGAGAACACACGGACGCCTCGCCGCACCACGGCCCCGAGCACCGGGACGTGTCGGGCGGATGGCTGCGACCTGCCGTTTTTGGGGCGATGGACGGTCTTGTCACCAATGTCTCGCTGATCGCGGGCGTGGGCGGCGGCGGCGGATCACAGCACGCGATCGTGCTCACCGGCCTGGCCGGCCTGGCGGCCGGCGCGTTCTCGATGGCGGCAGGCGAGTTCGTCTCGGTCTCCTCGCAGAACGAGCTCGTCCAGTCCGAGGTGGACAAGGAGCAGCACGAGCTCACCACCAACGCCGCCGCCGAGCAGCTGGAACTCGTCGGGATGCTGCGCCAGCGGGGCATCAGCGCGGCCACCGCGCGGCTGGCGGCCGCCGAGATCTCTGCGCACCCGGACAAGGCGCTCGCCATGCACGCGATCGAGGAGCTCGGCGTCAACCCCGCCGAGCTGCCGTCGCCGCTGGTCGCCGCGGGCGCGTCGCTCGTGTCGTTCGCCATCGGCGCGATCATCCCGCTGTTCCCTTACCTCGTTGGGTTTGACGCCCTCTGGGTGGCGCTGCTGTTGTCGGCGCTGGCCGCGATCGTGGGCGGCGGCCTGGTGGCGCGACTGACCGCCCGGCCGTTCTGGCGCGGCGCGCTGCGGCAGCTTGCGCTCGGGGCGATCGCGGCCGGCTTGACCTACCTGATCGGCCTCGCCGTCGGAGGGCTGGCGGCCGGCTGACCCCGCGTAGCGTCCTTACCGACTGGTATGACAACTCAGAAAACCGGTACTGACCACAACACGAGTGAACGCGATAGAGCCACTACTCAGCGGCATCGAATCGAACAGGCTGACCAGGGCCTGACGTTGACCGTTTTGTCCGCTTTAGGCGGTTCCGGTTGCTTGCAACCATGACTTTCTCATGACTCTATGGTGCGGGGTGACGATCAGCCGGGGGGCGACCAGCGCTCATCGACGGCCTGCGGGTCTAGATTGAGACAGAGACAATCGGTGAGGGTCCACAAGATGTCGGCCGCGGCTTGCTCGCTGACCCCGGCGCGGAGCTCGAAGCGGCTGGCCAGGTGGCGGGCGGCAGCGGCGGTGCCGGCTGCGCTGGGCCTCGATCAGCTCGACGAACTCCTTCAGGACGCGATCTCGCGGCCCAGCCGGGCGTAGAGGGCCAGCGCCTCGCGCGGGTCGGAGGCGGCAGGTAGGCGACTGGGTGACCGTGACCGGCGGCGGCACCGCGCCGTTCCGGCTGCGGGTCGCGGGCACCGCCACGCTGCCCTCGCTCGGCGTGCGCAGACCCTGCATACCAAGATGGGCGCCGGTGCTGTCCTGGACTACCAGTACATCCCCGGCGACACGGCGGATGAGCCGAACGAGATCCTCGTCACCCTCCGCCCAGGCGCGGACCTCGCCGCCGCGCGGGCACGCCTGCAGCGCATCGTCCCCATCGCCGACGGCGGCGTGATCAGCGGCGTCCAGCGCCCCGCCGAGATCACCGACTACCGCTCCATGGGCGTGGCGCCGCTCATCCTGGCCGGCGCCTTGGCCGCCGGCGCAGTCGCCTCGCTCTGGCTGACCCTGGCCGTCTCCGTCCGCCGCCGCGCTGGCCTCGCCCTGCTCGAGACGCTCGGCCTGACCGGGCGCCAGCTCGCCACGACGGTCGCCTGCCAGTCGACCGTCACTGTGGCCGCGGGCACCCTCATCTGTGTCCCCTGGGCATCGCGCTCGGCCGCTACCTGTGGGTTCTGTTCTCCGCCAGATCAGCGTCGTTCCCGAGCCGTCGGTCACCGTGCTCAGGGTCATCGCCGTGATCGCGGGGGCCCTGGCGACGGCGAACCTGGTCGCGGCCATCCCCGGCCGCACCGCCGCCCGAACCTCGGCCGCCGCCCTGCTGCGGGCGGCGTGAACATGACGCCGGTGTGGCTTGTCGTGCGCTCGCCCTGACCGCGATCCGGCCGTGGGCACCCTGCACGCGGGCCCACCGCGGGATGGGTTGCCGTGGCGGTGCCTGGCCCGGCCCGGCACCGCCACTTTCCCTGTCAGGTGCCGTCTACGGCGGTGACCTCGTGCGCGGCCTGGGTGATCACGTCGGGCTGGCCGGGGATGCCGAGCTGGCGGATTCCGGGCAGGATCCGGGTCTGGACGAACGCGCCGAACAGCTCTTCGCTGTCCCACACGTCGGTCATGCGCAGAACGCCGTCGCCGAACGAGGCGACGTGAAAGCGCATCCCGGCGGGCACGTCGCGGTCCCAGCCGACAGTCTCGCGGAGCGCGTCGTACTGGTCGGGCGTAATGCCGTCCCACGTCTGCATGATGACGGTGGCCATGATTTTCCTCCTGGTGGTGATGTGGCGGTGGTGTGGCGGTAATACGGGATTACAGGGGCAGCGGGTTGCCGAGCACGCCGCTGCCCGGCCGGCGGCCGGCGAGCGTGCGGATGAAGTCGATGGCGTCGATCTCGACGTGCTCGCCGTCGCGGCCGTGGCGGAAGGTACCGCCGGCCGGCCCGTCAAGCACCAGGTCGAGCGACAGCCGGTGGAGTTCCGCCCATTCGGCGACGATGTCGGCGACCAGCCGGCCGTCGTGGTCCGGCTTGAGGTCCATCGGCCTGCCGGTCGCGGCGCAGATGTCGATGCGGTGGCACCACACGTCACGGGTGAACCCCACGTCGAGCAGGTACTTCAGCGGCCGCCAGCCAACCGGGGGGCCGAACGGCAGCGGGGCGAACCGCATCGGCGCCGGGGTCCCCCAGCGGCCCTTGACCGCCTTCGGGCCGGCAGTCTTCAGCTGCCCGACGAGCTCCGCGTTGGACAGGTGCTCGCGCTCGCGGACCTGCAGCTCGTTCAGGCCGTCGACCCAGTGATGCGAGTCGATCTGCTTGTTCAGCGGCAGCCCCCGGCGCAGCTGGTGCGCGAACTCGCCCACCGAGGCCTGCGCGTCGGCCGACCCGAGCACGTGCAGCGCGATCTTGCGGACGTCCCACGCGGTGCAGTCGGTGGGCATCGCCCACTCCTCTGGCGTGAGCGAGGCGGTCAGTTCCGCGAAGCGCCGGAACTCGTCCTCGGCGAGGCGGCGGGCTTCCGCGCGGCCGATGCGGTCAGTGTTCATTGGGTCCTCCCCCTTGCGATGGCATCGTCGGCCAGGAGGTCGACGAGACGGTTGAGATGGCGAAGCCAGCGGTCACCGCCGGGATCGTTGCTGATCTGCGCGTCGGTGACGCCGGCGGTCATGGCGACGATGCAGTCCATGTCGCCCTGCTCTGTTAGCCCGGCCGCCCGCATCAGCGTGTACGCGTCGCCGAGTACCCTCTCGGCCAGCGCGTACGACTGCGGCGAGGGCGTGAAGCCGGGGATGGGCCGGTGGAACAGCAGCTGGTAGAGCTCGGCGTTCTCACTGCCGAACGCCGCGAACGTGTGCAGCCACTGCTTGAGCGCCTCGCGGGGCTTCGGGGAGAACGTCACGGCGTCCAGGCGCTCGAGGAGCTGCCGGTTGCCGTCGGCGAACATCGCGTCGTACAGCGCGTGCTTCGAGTCGAAGTACACGTACAGCGAGGGCTGGCGCATACCGACCGCCCGCGCCAGGCCGCGCAGCGACACTCCGGCGATCCCGTCCTCCCGGGCCAGCGTCCAGGCGCACGCGACGATCCCGGCGATCTTCTCTTCACGGCGCTTCGCGACCGAGTCCGCCACAGCGAGCCGGTCAGATCGCCGACGGCCGGCACGCCCGCGGCAGGAGCGCCGCCGGCCTGGGGGCCACCGCAGGCCGCCGTCCCAGCCGGCCACCCGGAGGGCGACCCGCTGGAGCGTGCCGGGCCCGGCGGGCAGTGCCGCGACCAGCCGGTGACGTTCCGCCTCGGCGAGCGGCTCCTGTTGCCGGCCGTCCGCCAGTCCGCGAGCCATGTAGATCGGGATCATCTCGGCCCTCCTGCCTAGTTCCTATCGTTGATAGGAGATTAGCCTATCGCTGATAGGAGTTCAAGACACTATCGGCGATAGGTAAAAGCACCTAACCTGCATCCACGCTTGGTCAGGGCGCCCGCACCCGAAGCGTTCCAGGCTGGGGCGCGGACTCCAGGCAGCTTCAGGCAGGGATGAGTTTCCAGGACTTGCCTGCCCAGTGGGCCGAGTAGGCCCAGCCGCCGCCGTTGAATTGGGCGTACTGGCCGACTGCAACGCAGTCCTTCGTGGACAGGCACCTGACACCTGTGAGGATGCTGCCGTAGCCGTTACCGGTGACAGGGGCGGCGGGAACGGGCACGATCTTCCATTTCGCGCCGTTCCACAGCTCGCTGAAGGCCGTGCCGAGCTCGTAGCCCCCGCCGCCATACGAGCCGGTCGCGATGCAGAATTTCAGCGAAGTGCAGGAAACGCTCCATAGGTCGGTGAGCGGCACTCCGGTGGTGAATTTCGGCGTTGGCGGCAAGACGACGGACCACGTCTTGCCGTTCCACTTCTCGGCCAGCGCGCCGCCTTGGCCGGTGCTCGGGTAGTACCCGCCGACCGCGGTACAGGCTGTCGCGGCCGGGCACGAGACGCCGAAGAGAACTCCGCCGGCTGCCTTGGCCGGGTACGGAGCCTTGGCAGCCGTCCACTTCACGCCATTCCACGATTCGATCGCGGGCAGCCCTTTTCCGCTGGCGCCGACCGCGAAGCACCGGGTCGCCGTCGTGCAGGTCACTCCCCGCAGTGCTCCACCACCGGGCGTGGTGAGCTTCCAGGCACTGCCATTCCATACTTCGGCAAGCGAGGCCGAGTTGCTTCCGGCGAAATAGCTACCGACCAGCACGCACCTTGTCGCGGTGACGCACGCGACCGCGTTGATGGACGCGTCGCTAGCACCCTTGGGAACAGGCAGGGCGCTAACCAGCCATTTCTTCCCGTTCCACCGGTCGGCGAAGGGAATGGCGCCGCCCGCAGCGGACTTGGTGTAGGTCCCGACCGCGACGCAGGCGGTCACCGAGGGGCACGACACCCCGCCCAGCGGGCTTGGCTATGCACCGGAGGGCAGCGGCACCTTGCTCGCCTTCCGCCTGGCGCCGCCCCACCGCTCGACAAGGGCCTCGCCATTGGCCCCGGCCATGCCGACAGCGAGACAGTCCGCCGCTGACACGCACGAGACGCTGACCAGCCCCTTCCTCGGCGGCGCGGTCGCCGCATGCGCCACCGGACCCGGAACCGCAGGCAGGCCGATCCCCGCCGTCACCACCACAGCCGCGCCAGCCCGCACAGCCATGCTGCAAGCCCGCGTAGTAACCCCAGAGATGCCGTTCCGCCGCATCTGCGAACCCCCTCAATTACGACGACATTTCGTCCGAAGCCTTCCACATCGACTGCGGGCCAGGAAGCTCAGGCGAATTACCCGGACAAGGCCGGACAGCCATGGCGCGCGCTGGAGCAGTTACCGCACCAGTTCCAGTCAGCTCACCACTCATCGCACCAATCCTCGGATCATGTGCACTCCGGTTAGGCTTTGGCCGTGGCCAGGGCGACGATCTCGCACCAGACCCTTGGTTCTGGGCTTAGCCCTTGAGCGGGGGGCCGCAGCCCGGTGTCCTTCGCGCAGCGGATCCGGTCCTCGCACCGGGCCCGGCGGCGGTGACGGAGTTCCAGGTCGGCGAGCTGGCCTTTGCGCGTGTCGGGAGCGAAGGCGGTGAACCGGTGGCCGTTGATGTCCGTGGACCGCAGCTGCGCTCCCGGGTGCGGGCGCTCCTTGCGGACGATGACGCGCATCCCGGCCGGCCAGCCGGGAAGGTCCAGCAGCCCGGTGATGTCGACGTCCCAGGCGGCGCTCGCGGCAGGCCCGGCATCGTCGGCCGCCCTGCACGGCTTCGTGCCCGCTGTCGTCGGCCGCCTTGACGATTATGTGGCCGGCCGCGCCGGCGGCGTCGCGCAACTGCGCCCGGTGGTGGTACAGCAAATCCTGGCCAGGTAGACGCCGGTCGCGGCGATGGCGATCTCCCCCACGCCCGGGATAACGTCCATGACCGCTTCCGCGCCGAGCAGGTCCGCCGTCAGGAACCCGCCGTTGACGGCGGCAGCGCCGCGGTCCGCCCAGCCGGCCGCGCCCGCGTCCTGCGGGCTGATGAGGGTCCCGGCGTCGGCGAGCAGCCCGAGGCCGCCGAGGGCGCGCTTGCTTATCTCTAGAGGGGACCTGCGGTAGCCGCATCCACAGCTGAGATGACACGGGCGCTATCGGCTGCGATCAGCCGCACCGTCACGGCCGCTCCTGCAGTGCAGGTCGCCTCCGGCACCAGTATCTCTACGGCCGCGACAGCCAAAGACGGGCGCGAGGTCAGCACCGGCGCCGACACGATTACCTCGTCGGCCGCGGCCGACCAGCAGCCGAGGACCTCGGGCGGCAGCACCCGCGGCACCAGGGGTCGTCCCGGGATGGCTGCCAGGCATTGACCGGCCGCGCGGGTCATGCCATGTTAAACGCGTATTACGCATGACACGCTGGCGGCCAGGCCACCGGCGTGCGCTTAAGGTCGGCGGAAGCCCGGACAACGCTGTCACGGCTGAGCCGGTGTCCGGCAGGTGCTCCTGTATCGAGCCAATCTTTCTCGTGCCGGGCAGCTGCTGCGCGTGCGTGCAGCGCCGCGCGGACGAAGGGACCCAGCCCGGGTCTGACCGCGACGGCGCGGGGAGGGAACTGCGTGTCACCGTCCACCGTCACCATCCATGGCCCGGCCCGACACCGCCGCCGCCGGCTGGTCGCCCTGGCCATGGCTGTCGCCCTCGGCGCAGCCGGCCTGCTCGCCCTGGCCGCGCCCGCCCGGGCGGCCGGCCGGCCCCTTCGCCTACGTTGCCAACCTCGGCGCCAACACCGTCTCGGTGGTCAACACCAGCAGCGACGCGATCACCGCCACCGTCGGCGTCGGCGGCGGCCCCTGGGCGGTGGCCGTCAACCCGACCGGAACCGAGGCCTACGTCACCAACTCGAACGGCAGCACCGTCTCGGTGATCAGCACCGCCACCAACACGGTGACCGCCACCATCAGCGTCGGCAACTCGCCCTCCGCGGTGGCGCTCAACCCGGCCGGCACTCTCGCCTACGTCGCCAACGCCGGCGATGGCACCGTCTCGGTGATCAGCACCGCTACCAACACGGTGACCGCCACCATCAGCGTCGGCGGCAACTGCTACGGCCGTAGCGGCAGCCCCTGCGCGGTAGCGGTCAACCCGGCCGGCACCCAGGTCTACGTCACCAGCCCCGGCGACGGCGCCGTTTACGTGATCAGCACCAGCAGCGACACGGTGACCGCCACCATCCCCGGCCTCATCTTCCCCAACGGGGTGGCGGTCAACCCGGCCGGCACCCTCGCCTACGTCACCGACTACGGCGTCGGCACCGTTTACGTGATCAGCACCAGCAGCGACACGGTGACCGCCACCATCGGCGTCGGCAGCTGCCCCTCCGCGGTGGCGCTCAACCCTGCCGGCACTCGGCATACGTCACCAACGCTTGTGACAACACCGTCTCGGTGATCAGCACCGCCACCGACACGGTGACCGCCACCATCGGCGTCGGCAGCAGCCCCTACGGGGTGGCGGTCAACCCGGCCGGCACCCTCGCCTACGTCACCAACAACGGCGACGGCACCGTCTCAGTGCTCAGCACTAGCAGTGACACGGTGACCGCCACCATCCCCGGATTCAGCGGCCCGTTGGGGATCGCGCTGCCGTCGGCCGCCGCGCCGACGGTGACCTCGGTCAGCCCCTCCTCCGGGCCGGCCGCGGGCGCCACCACGGTGACAGTCACCGGGACCGGCTTCACAGGCGCGACCGCGGTGGACTTCGGCGCCACCCCGGCCGCCTCATTCACCGTCAACTCTGATACCTCCATCACCGCCACCAGCCCCGCCGCCACCGGGGCCGGGCCCGTCGACGTCGCCGTGACCACCCCGGCCGGGACCAGCACGACCAGCAGCGCCGACCAGTTCTCCTACACCTACGCCTTCACCGGCTACCAGTCCCCGGTGGATAATTCGCCCACCCTCAACCAGGTCAATGGCGGGCAGGCCATCCCAATGAAGTTCAGCCTGGGCGGTAACCAGGGCCTGGACGTCATCGCGGCCGGGTACCCCACCGCAACCCAGGTCAGCTGCAGCACCGGGACCCCGGTGAATACCGCCACGCTGACCGACACGGCCGGCGGCAGCGGCCTGCAGTATGACTCCTCCACCGGCACCTACACCTATGTGTGGAAGACCCTCAAGAGCTGGTCAGGTACCTGCCAGCAGTTCAACCTGACCCTCACCGACGGCACCAGCCACACCGCCATATTCACCTTCAAGTAAATCCCGATCCCGGCCAGCCCGGAGACCCGCCGGTCTCCGGGCTGGCCGGACTCACTCTTATCACCGGGCAGGGATTTAATCAGGTGCAGCGTCGTGAACTGCGGTTGCCATCAAGGTCTCCTTGGTCCACTCGCGATGAGCGGATACAGCTGGTTGGCCGGGACGCGATCGTCCGCTCCCCGACACGCTGCGCCCACTACTGCTATCCCGGCCACCTGATCGACGAAGGAGTGGTTAACGGCCCGTGGCCCACAGATCCCAGCCGTAGCGACCCCATATCGGCACCACTTCTTCCGCCCCGGCCGGGACACTCCGGTCGTCGAAGAGGCTCGCGGCGATCACCTTCGTACGCACCGAGTCGTTCTGCGCGGCTGACGTCATTACTGTCTCTCCCTACCTCGGTGAACCCGCGCCGTCACGCCTCTCACCCCGGCAGGGGGCGAGACCTTGCGATATCTCGCCGTGAACCTGTGGATATATCTCACCGTGTAATTGCGTTCACGGAATGACACGCGATTAGATCGTGATGTGAACAACCAATCCCAGTTGGACCAAGGCGAGACAGACGCGATTGTGGTAGCAGATGGCAACGCGAAGCCGGTCCACAAGCTCGGCCGCGATGAGCACGCGCAATACCGCGAGCACATGACCGCCAGCCTCCACGCCAACCCCTGGGCTGGGACGCAGGCAGGGTCGTGCTCATGCATCACAGGACGGGAGACCAGCACCGAACGCACCTGACGCAACAGAGGGGAAGGTGATCCCTCGGCCAACGACCCCCGCCCCTCAAAGGGCACTCTAGGCGGCTCAAACCGAATGCTGTCATCCCGCGAAGTCGCAACGATCCTCGCCATTCCAGAACGCACGGTGCGTGACAAATGGCGGGAATGTGGATTGCAGGCCTACAGAATCGGAAAACACCTACGATGGCGCGAACGCGATGTGTACGCCTGGATCTATCGACAGGCTGCGTAACACGCAAGCAAAGATCCCCGCCCGAATCCCGGGCGGGGATCTTTGCTTGGACCATGCTTTCTATTCCACCGCGCCGGACCATTCGGCATACTCGGCGTTCAGTGCGGCGACAGCGCGCTTGGCAGCACTGGGTAGCAGATGCCCGTAGACGGCGTGCGTGGTGTTGATGTCCCGGTGGCCTAGGAACATGGCCAGCTCCGTGATCTGCACGCCGCGTGCCAGCATGGCGGAAGCGTAGGCGTGGCGCAGACTGTGAGGCGTGAACCCCGCTGGGATACCTGCTTCCTTGGCGGCGTGCATGAACCGCTTCCGGATTGCGCTATACGGTTCGTACGTCTTGCCGTTGCTGCCCGGCATGAGCGGCCCGCGAGGCATGTCCTTGACCATGTCCCACAGCCACGAGGGAACGGGGACATCGCGATAGTCACCTTGCTTGCGATGTTTCGGCGGTGTCTTCCCTGTTCCGTCACGCGTCGCCTGCCACATCACCCGGAGAATTGTCCCATCTTCGATAAAGTCTGATTTCTCGACTGATAGCGCCTCTTCTATCCGCAGGCCACAGGCGCGCATCAGCCATACGCAAATACCGGCACCTTGCAAGGTGCGGCCCGATGCTGAGCTAACCCCACCCTCGGCAACAGTTCTGACCTGCGCGAACGCCGGGAACACAAAGTCCGTGCGTGACTTCAAAGTTCCCTTTGTCTCTGTCTCGATGTCAGACAGCAGATGCTTGCCGAGTTTTCCTGCCTTAACCGCCTCATCGCACGTGCCGACGATGAGGTAAATCGCCCGCTTCCGCAGAGTATCGCTCTTGTCTTTCATGGTGACCGCAACGAGGTCGAGCACGCCGTCTCGATCCCTGGCGACCTGGGCGAGCGTCATGTCGCCGAACGCCGGCTTCACATGCGTTCGGTACGTGCTCATGTACTGCTCTCGGCTGTTGTCGCCGACCGACAGGCGCGTGATGAACGCCAGGCACGCCTCACCGAAGTTGGCCTTGCCGCTCTTGCCGTGGTCGGCAAAGGTCACGTCGCCGGAGCGCTTGTCCACGGTCAGTTTCAGTTGCGCATCCTGCGCCAGCTTGCGGCCCGAACCGTAGAGGGTGCGGCCGGTGCTCGGGTGAACGGCGTCCTTGTACGACTGCTCTCGTTGCTTGCCGTTCACGGTGTAGCGCAGCGTCCAGGCGTGAGAGCACTTCTCGATGTTGGTGCATGAGTGCTGGCAAGTACCGGCGGCGCATCTGCTGTTAGAGTCTGGGCGATGAGCTGCCATGTCGCACTTCTTGAAGATCACGCCGCTTCGGTTCACTGCGAGAGCCATGACGCACTGCTTCCTGACTTTGACCTGACTGAGACAGGATCGGCAGGTCGTTGACCTGCACAAATAGCGATGATAGCTCAAACCGACTGGTAAGGTGCCCCGTGGCCTCTGTCAATCGCCGTTTGCGCATCGCGCTGCTGTCGTACCGCAGCAAGCCGCACTCCGGCGGCCAGGGCGTCTACGTGCGCCACCTGAGCAGGGAACTGTCCGCGCTCGGGCACCACGTCGAGGTGCTGTCCGGCCAGCCCTACCCGGAACTCGACGACGGCCCGCTGCTGCGGCCGGTGCCGAGCCTCGACCTGTACCGAGACGATGACCCCTTCCGGACGCCGCGCCCCTCGGAGATCAGGGACTGGGCCGACGCGCTCGAGGTGGCCATGATGTGGGGCGGCGCGTTCCCCGAGCCGTTGACGTTCAGCATCCGGGCGCTCCGGGCGCTGCGCGCCCGCCCCGGCGAGTTCGACATCGTCCATGACAACCAGGGGCTCGGCTACGGCATGCTCGGGGTGCGCCGAGTCGGCCTGCCGCTGGTGACGTCCATCCATCACCCGATCACCGTCGACCGGCGGCTGGACATGGCCGACCGAGGGTGGCTTGAGCGGCTGAACAAAGCGCGCTGGTACGGGTTCGTGCGCATGCAGGGGCGGGTAGCGAGGCGGGTGGGACCACTGATCACAGTGTCCGAATCGTCCAAGGACGATATATGCCGGGATTTCGGCATATATCGCGATAATGTGCAGATCGTTCCATTGGGGGTCGATACCCGGCTGTTCCGCCCCCGCACCGACCGACCGCGCGTAAAGGGCAGGATCGTGACTGTGACCAGCGCAGACTCCCCGCTCAAGGGGCTGTCCACGCTGCTCCGGGCGGTCGCCAAGCTGGCCACCGAGCGCGATGCCCACCTCGTGGTCGTCGGCAGCCCGTCGAACGCCACCCGCGAGCTGGTGGCGCTGCTGGCCCTGGGCGACAAGGTAACGTTCGCCAGCGGCCTGCCGGACGAGGAGTACGCGCAGTTGCTCGCCTCCGCCGAGGTGGCGGTGGTCCCGTCGCTGTACGAGGGGTTCTCGCTGCCCGCGGTGGAGCACCTCGCGTCGGGCACTCCGCTGGTCGCCAGCCGGGCCGGAGCGCTGCCCGAGGTTGTCGCGGACGCGGCGGTGCTGGTCAAGCCGGGCGACCCGGAGGAATTCGCCGCCGCGCTGCGGGAGTTGCTCGACGACGGCGCTCAGCGGGCGGAGCTGGCGGCTCGCGGACTGGCCCGGGTCCGCGAGCGGTTCGCCTGGCCCGCGGTCGCCGCCGCGACCGTCGGGCTGTACCGGAAGGCCATCAACGGAGAACTCGCTTGCTAACCGTCGATTTCGCGAAATTTCCCATTAATCCAGGCGATCGTGTTCTTGACCTGGGCTGCGGCGCCGGGCGCCACGCGTTCGAGGCCTACCGCCGGGGCGCCCGCGTCATCGCCGCCGACCTCGACCTGAAGGAGCTCGCGCCGGTCAGCGACATGTTCGCCGCGATGCGGGCGGAGGGCGAGACCCGTCCGCCCGCGCAGGCCGCCGCGGTCACCGCGGACGCGACCCGCCTGCCCTTTCCTGCCGGATCGTTCGACGGCATCATCGTCGCGGAGATGCTCGAGCACATCCCGAACGACGCCGCCGCTCTCAAGGAGGTCGCCCGCGTGCTCCGCCCCGGCGGCACCGTCGCGGTGACCGTGCCCGCCTGGCTGCCCGAGCGAGTGTGCTGGGCACTGTCCAGCGAGTATCACGAGGTCCCCGGCGGCCACGTGCGCATCTTCACCCGCGCCGAGCTCAGCGCGAAGCTCACCGCGGCCGGACTGACCCCGACCGGCGGCCACCACGCGCACGGCCTGCACTCCCCCTACTGGTGGCTGAAGTGCGCGGTCGGCGTGCAGGACGACGCGCACCCCGCCGTCCGCGGCTACCATCGGCTGCTCGTCTGGGACATCATGCGCAAGCCAGCGCTGACGCGGGTGGCCGAGGCCGCGCTCAACCCCGTCATCGGCAAGAGCCTCGTCATCTACGCGAAGAAAAAAGAGGAAATACCAGCCATCCCGAACGGACGCGTGGTTTCACCTGGCAGCCGCGCAACCACCCGGCTCCCGGGCCTACGCGAAGAGGGTGCCGCGTCCCCACGAGATCATGGCTGGGCGGATGCGGCCAGCTGACCCATCTCGGCCGACCCGTCCGGCGCCACCTCTCGACCTGCTGCGGACCGCGCGTTCGATCGTGGCGATGCAATCGTCAAGCGGCGCTGTCCGGTGGCCGGACGGGCACGTGGACCCGTGGGATCACGTCGAGTGCGCGATGGCGCTCAGCGCCTGCGGCCTGGTCGGCCCGGCTCGGCGTGCGTACCAGTGGCTGCTCGATGCGCAGCGCCGGGACGGCTCGTGGCCGCGGACGACCGGCGGCCCGAACGCCGCCGGGCCGGATGCGGTGGCCGATCAAGCGGCCGAGAGCCACCATGCAGCGTACGTCGCCGTCGGCGTCTGGCACGAGTACCTGGTCACCGGTGACCGCGCGTTCGCCATGCTGATGTGGCCGACCGTTCGCGCCGCGATCGACTGGGTGCTCGAGTTGCAGACGCCGCGCGGCGAGGTCGCGTGGGAGCGCGACGTGGCCGGCCGGCCGGGCGAGTTCGCGCTGCTGTCCGGGTGCTCGAGCATCCTGCAGGCGCTGCGCTGCGCGCTCGCGCTGGCGGACCTGGCCGGCGAGCCGCAGCCGGACTGGGAGCTGGCGGCCGACCTGCTCGGCCACGTGCTCGCCAGCCACCCGGAGGCGTTCACCGACAAGAGCCGGTTCGCGATGGACTGGTACTACCCGGTGCTCGGCGGTGCGCTGCGCGACGGCGCCGGCGCGGAACTGCTGGCCGCCGACTGGGACACCTTCGTCGTGCCGCGCCTCGGCGTCCGGTGCGTCAGCGACCAGCCGTGGGTGACCGTCGCGGAAACCTGCGAGCTGGTGCTCGCCCTCGACGCCTGCGGCCAGCGCGAGCAGGCGGCCGAGGTGTTCGCCACGGTGCGACGGCTGCGCCACAAGGATGGCTCGTACTGGACCGGCTGGCAGTACGTCAACGAGGAGCACTTCCCGGCCGAGCGGTCCACCTGGACCTCCGCCGCCGTGATCCTCGCCGCCGACGCCCTGACCGGGTTCAGCGCGGGCGCCGGGATCTTCCGCGACCTCCCCCGCCACATCGACCCCGGTCCGCCCGTCGATCCCGAATCCTGCGGTTGCGACCCCAACTCCGCCACCACGCCAATACCACTCGGCCAACGCTGACCCCGCCGTCCCACCCCACCGCCCCCGCACCATCACCACTCTCGGCCAACACTGACCCCGCCGTCCCACCCCACCTCACCCCACCGCCCCCGCACCATCACCACTCTCGGCCAACACTCCCGCCACCGCCCCCCCTCGCCCCCACCCCACCCCACCGCCCCCCGCACCATCACCACTCGGCCAACGCTGACCCCGCCGTCCCACCCCACCCCACCGTCCCCGTCTCATCCCATTGAGCGCAACCGTCACACTGGCCTACGGCCCCTGAGACGTGACAGCCCGTCTTCTCAGAAGCCCTCCAGCTTCCTATCGGTTCTGACCATTTTTCACCTTCCTATCGGTTCTGACCATTTCTGCGCCCGCTTTGACCATATTTGTCTAGTCAAAAGTGATAGGAAGGCGAAGATAGCGGTCAGAGCCGCGTGCGGACCGCGCACGGGCGTGGCTAGTGCGCCGGGTGGGGCTGACTGGGTTCCGGGGGGACGGGGCGAGGGGTCACGCGGTGGCTGGGTATCGGGCGGAGCGGGTAGCGGGCGAGGGCGATCGGGTATCGGGCGGGCGGAGCGGGTAGCGGGCGAGGGCGATCGGGTATCGGGCGGCGGAGCGGGTAGCGGGCGAGGGCGATCGGGTATCGGGCCGGGCGGAGCGGGTAGCGGGCGAGGGCGATCGGGTATCGGGCCGGCGGAGCGGGTAGCGGGCGAGGGCTAAACGGCGTGGCGACGGACGAGCCAGACCGTGCCCGCGGTCAGCGCGGCCGACAGGGCCAGGAGCCAGGCGCCCTCGAAGAGCTGCATGGGCCAGAACGTACTGACCAGGTAGTGGTGGCGCAGGTAGAACCAGGTCAGCGCGGCTAGGGCGACGTAGACGACCGGTGTGATGGCCATCGCCGGGAGGATTCTCCGCACGAGCGTGCCGAGGAACGCCCCGAGGCAGAACGCGGTCAGCGTCCAGGCCGCGTAGGAGACGCCGTGCGTGCCGAAGACCGACGGGGTGTACACGGTCAGGTTCTCCGTCGTCAGGAAGGGGGCGAAGAACCAGGCGAACAGTTGGCCGATCGCGAACGCCGCGATCGTGACCACAGCCCCGATGATGACGAGCTTGGCGACCGTCCAGCGCACCCGGCCGATGCCCTGGGTCCAGGCGTAGCGGTACGTGCTGTTCTCCAGGTCCCTGGCGACCACCGGCGGGCCGGCGAACATCGCCAGCAGCACCTGGGCGGCCAGCACGGCGACCTGCAGGTAGTTCCCCAGATGCCAGTCCGTGCTGTTGAAGTAATTGCTCAGCCCCTGACAGTCGGCTGAGGCCGCCGGGCGACAGACTGTCAGGATCGCGTAGTCGTGGTGGATCCGCTGCCCGTAGACCAGCATGTCGGCCACCGCGACGGCGAACACGACCAGGACGCTGATCAGCAGGCCACGGTGCTGCCGCCAGGTGACCCACAGCATTCCACGCCACGGCACCGGCCGCGGTTCGGTGCCGTCAGCCCGGCCGGGCCGGACTGGGCGGACTGCGCGGACTGCGCGGGCTTGGAGGACTGGGCGGACTGCGCGGACTGGGCGGACTGCGCGGACTGCGCGGACTGCGCGGACTGCGCGGACTGCGCGGGCTTGGAGGACTGGGTGGACTGGGCGGACTGGGCGGACTGCGCGGGCTTGGAGGACTGGGTGGATTGCGCGGACTGGGCGGACTGCGCGGGTGAAGACCGTCATCAGGTTGTCTCCATCGGGTTCGCTCCGCCCGGTTCAGGCCGCCCGGCGGCGGACCAGAGAGACGGTAGCGGCGAAGAGCGCGACCGAGAGGACGAGCAGCCAACCGGCTTCGATGAACTGCATGGGCCAGAAGTGGTTGAGCGGGATCCATCTGGTCCACTCCGTGTACCCCGGCGGCACCGACGCGCCTGTGCTCGGCCCCGGGCCATTCAGGAGCGACGCGCGCGCGTTCGGCCCCGGGCCATTCAGGATCTGGTTGGCGACGGACGCGCTGGCTGGTTTGCCGCCCGGGCCGGTGACCCAGGTGCTCAGGATCCATGGGAAGCCGGGCAGGCTGGGCGTCTGGAACTGGCTGAAGATCTTGGCGTTGCTCGTGACCACCGCCACCGGGTAGTACTTGCGCACGCCCCAGGCGGCGAGGCGGAGCGCGAGGTAGACGCCGAGGGTCGCGGCCATCGCGGGAACGACCCGGCGCAGCAGCATGCCGAAGAACGCGCCGATCGCGAAGGCGGCCAGCGTGAAGGCGGGGAACACGAGCCCGCGGGTATCGAACACCGTCTCCGTCAGCACGTTCATCTGCTCCACGTACAGGAACGGCTGGAAGAACCAGGCGAACAGCTCGCCGAACGCCCCGGCCACGACGGCCAGGGTGACCCCGACCAACGCGAGCTTGGCGATCGCCTGCCGCTCCCGGCCGAGGCCCTGCGTCCAGGCGTACCGGTAGGTGCCGGTCTCCAGTTCCCTAGCCAGCAGCGGCGCGCCCGCGAACGCGCCGATCAGCACCGGCACCAGCTGCATCAAGATGGCACAGGTATTCGCCAGCGTCCAGTCGGTGGAGTTGAAATTGCTGAACAGCCGCTGGCAGGTGCCCGATTGCGGGCTGGCCGCCCAAAGGGCAGTTGACGATGGCGGCGTAGTCATGGTGCACCTTGAGCCCGGCGATCACCAGGAAAATGGCCACCGCGCCGAGCACGGCGGGAACGCTGATCAGGGTGGCGCGGTGCTGCCGCCAGGTGACCCAGGCCATCCGCCGCCACGGCAGCGGGCGCGGGGCGGCGTCCTGGCCCGGCTGCACGGGCATGGTGAGCACGGTCATCGGGTCGCCTCCGTCGGCGTCGCGCGCTGAACGCGGGCGAGAACTGTCGGTTCGCTGACACCCGGGGAGCGCAGATAGGCCATGACTAGTTCCTCGAGGCTGACGGGGTGGGATTCCCAGCCGGGCGGCACCGGGTCGGCCGTCCCGCTGGTCCTGGCCAGCAGGTGGGCCTGCGCCTCACCGCGCCGTGCCTGCACGACGGTCAGCCGCGCCGCGTACTCCTCGGCCTCGGCCGCCGGGCCGGTCAGCACCCGGTGGCGGGCAAGCAGGTCGTCGACCTCGCCGGCCACCTGAAGCTGGGCGCGGGAGAAGACGATGAGGTAATCGGCGACCCGTTCGAGCTCGGCGACCTGGTGCGAGGAGAGCAGCACCGAGACCCCGTCGTCCGCCATCGCCGTCAGCACCGCCGACAGGAAGTCCTGCCGGGCGATGGGGTCGAGCGAGGCGAGCGGCTCGTCGAGGATGAGCAGGCGCGGTTTCCTGGCCAGCGCCAGGGTGAGCGCGAGCTGCGCCTGCTGGCCGCCGGATAGCTTGCCTGCCTTCTTCTTCAGGCCGATGCCGAGGTCGGCGAGCCGCGCCTTCGCGAATGACAGGTCGAACCGCCTGTTCAGGTTCGCCGTCAGGTGCAGCATGTCCCCGGAAGACAGGTTCTTGTAAACCGGCGCGTCCTGCGCGACGAACGCGACGCCGTCGAGCGCGGCCGGCGACCCGGCGGGCCGTCCGCCGAGGACCGCCGCGGTCCCCGAGGTCGGGACGGTCAGGCCGACCAGCATGTTCATCAGCGTCGACTTGCCCGCGCCGTTCGGGCCGACGAGCGCGGCCAGGTGGCCCGTTGGCAGCGCGAGCGTGCAGTCCCGCAGCGCCCACGTCTTGCCGTAGCGCTTGCCCAGGTCGCTGGTCTCGATGACGTTCACGCCGCGCCCTCCGCTCCGCCGCCTGCGGCGCGGGCGCGGTCGATGGCACCGACCGCGCCCGCGCGGTCCGCGGCGCTGCCGCTGCGCTTGCCGCCGCTGGTCTTAAAGAAATCCCGGAGCCCGCTGGTGAACAGGGCCACGATCCCGTCCTCGTCAAGGCCCGCCACCTCCGCCGACGCGAGCCAGCCGAGCAGGGTCCGCCGCAGGCCCGCCAGTTCGGGCAGCGTCACCTGTTCCAAGGTCGCCTCGATGAACGTCCCCTGGCCCGGCCGCCCGGCGGCCAGGCCCTTGTGCTCAAGCTCGCGGTAGGCCTTCAGCACCGTGTTCGGGTTGATGGTCAGCGTGGCGACGACGTCCCTGACCTTGGGCAGCTGGTCGCCTGGCTTGAGGTAGCCGAGTCGCAGCGCATGCTCCACCTGCTGCACGAGCTGCAGGTAGGTCGGCACTCCAGAGTCCGGGTCCAGCCGGAACTCGATCGCGCTGTTCCCTTTATCTATTGTCATAGGACAAGATTACAGACGGTCTGCCCGGCGTGCAATTACGAACGGCCGCCGGCCGGGAAATCTTTAGCGCAACGTTGCCCCAAAAGAATATTAGAGCAAAGCTGATCTAACTGCTTAGACTGTTGTGTATGGAACCCCGCGAGACCACGCCTTACCGGGACAGCGCCGGCCGGACCCTGGCCGACTACCCCCGCCCGTCCGTGGCGGTGGACGCCGCCCTGCTGACCGTGGTGCCCGGGGAGGACTGCCTGTCCGTCCTCCAGGTGCACCGCGCCGAGGGCGCCAACGGCGACCCGGCCGGCTGGGGACTGCCCGGGACGTTCCTGCACGAGGGCGAGCGGCTGCTCGACGCCGTGCAGCGATGCCTGCGGGAGAAGGCCGGAGTCGAGGGGACGCGGCCACGGCAGCTGCATGTGTTCGACAAGCCGGACCGCGACGACCGCGGCTGGGTTCTATCGGTCGCCCACATGGACGTTGTCCGCCCGGAGCGCCTCAACGGGCGGATCGACGAGCAAACACGGATCGTTCCAGCTGATGATCTTGGCATTCTGCCTTACGATCACACCGAGATCATCCAGCGGGCGGTTGCCACCGTGCGCGCCAGCTACGAGCTGGCACCGGACCCAGAGCGCCTCATCGCCGGGCCGTTCACCATCCTCGAGCTGCGACTGCTGCACGAGGCGGTGGTGGGCCGGAAGTTCCAGCGGGACACGTTCCGGCGGCTGATGGAGCCGCAGCTGACGGGGACGGGAAAAATGACGTCGGGCACGCGGGGGCGGCCGGCGGAGCTTTTCCGCCACAAGCACTAACTTAACTAGATGCCTTCGGCGGTCCGTTCCAGGACGCGGAGCGAGCCCTCGTGGCGGACCTCGGTGAAGGCGCCCGAGGCGAGGGCGCGCTGGTAGATGCGGAACGGGGCCTGGCCGCCGTCGGCCGGGTCGGGGTAAACATCGTGGATGGCGAGCACGCCGCTCAGCGCCACCCAGGGCGCCCATCCCTCGTAGTCCCACTGGGCGGCGGCGTCGGTGTGCCCGCCGTCGATGAACAGCATGCCGAGCGGCGTCCGCCACAGCCGCGCCACGTCAACGGACCGGCCCACGATCACGACCACGTCGTCCTCGACGCCGGCGGCCTCGAGGGTGGCCCGAAGTCGGGGCAGCGTGTCGAATCGCCCGGACGCTGGATCGATGAGGCTGGCGTCGTGGTACTCCCAGCCCGGCTGGTGCTCCTCCGAGCCGCGGTGGTGGTCCACGGTCACGACCTGCTGCCTGATGCCGACCTTACGGGCAGCGCGGACGGCGGCGGCCAGGTAGATCGCCGACTTCCCGCAGTAGCTGCCAACCTCAAGCACCGGGCCGACTGCGGCGTAGGCCTCGGCGGTCTCGTACAGGGCCAGCCCCTCGGCCACCGGCATGAATCCGGTGGCCGCCTCAGCCGCCCGCTTTAGCTCTTCTTCCACCCAGGCACCATAGCGCCAGCTGGAATCAGAGCTTGCTCAGCTTGGCGCACGGCGTCGCAATCCGCACCCGCTGCGTGCCGAAGTCGATGACCACAGCGGTGTCGTCCTCGACCGTCACAACCCGGCCGAGGCCGTACTTGTCATGGGTCACCTGGTCCTGCACGGCGAACACCTCAGGAGGCGGCTCGTCGGGCGGTGGCTTGAAGGGGCTGGTGGGCAGGAAGCGCCGGGTTGCGGCACGGGCAGGCTTCATCTTCTTAAGTATGCGCTGTAACGCCCGCCGCTTGGTCCTCTGGGCTTAGATTGGTCAGCTTGAGATCACCAGGATTGGTCAGCTTAGCCGCGGCCGATGGCTGCGGCCGCAAAAAATGAGCGGTGTGCACAGACAAGCCGTGACAGGGTGTGGTGGTGACGACAAACCCTGGAACTTCACCCGGAGGCTCGCTCGCTGGCCGCCCTAAACGCGGCTGATGAGTGACAGCGCCAGCCGGGCGGCGGGGCGGTTGACCAGCTCGGCGAAGCTTCGCTCGCTCCGGCACAGCTTCACGAAGGCGCCCCAGCCCTTGGCGGTGGACAGGCCCTTGTGGAAGGTGCCGGCGTGCCGGGTGAACGCCGACAGCAGGACCCGGCCGGCGCGCATCTCGGGGACCAGGGTCGTCGTTGACGGCGGCCACGTACTCCTCCAGGGAGGACGCCGTGGCTGTCGGGTCGCCTCCGGTCGCGGCCTTGGCGGCATGCTCGCCCGCCAGCGCGCCCGAGCGGAGCGCGAAGCTGATGCCCTCGCGGGTCCACGGTTCGAGCAGGCCAGCGGCGTCGCCGGCCACGATCACATGACCCCGCCGCAGCGGGGAGTCGTCGGTGCGGCAGCGGGTCAGGTGGCCCGAGTCCCTGACCGCCTCGTATCCGGCGAGCCCGAGCCGGTCAACGAACTCACGCAGGTACCCCTTGGTGGCGTCCCCCTGCCCTCGGGCGGCGATGACGCCGACCGTGAGCCGGTCGCCCTTGGGGAAGACCCAGCCGTAGGAGCCGGGGATCTCCCCCCAGTCGAGCAGCAGTCGGCCCGCCCACTGACGCCCGACCGGTTCTGGCACGGCGATCTCCAGCTCAAGGCCTAGGTCCACCTGCGCGAACGCCGCGCCCACGTGCCTGGCGGTGACGCCGGAGGACCCGTCCGCCCCGATGATCACCGTCGCGGTGACCGCGGTCCCGTCGGCCAGCCGCACGGCCGCGTGCCCGTCGGCCCGGTCGATCGCGCGGACCTGGGCCCGCTGCCGGACGACCGCGCCGCTCTGCTGCGCCCGGCCGAGCAGCGCCGCGTCGAATTCATCGCGCATCACCATGGCGAGCAGCGGCTCGGCGTTGGAGCGGGTGAACTCGCTTCCGCCGCGGAGCGTGAACGTCGCCGAGCTGATCTCGTCCTTGACGGGCAGCGTGATCTGGCCCGCCACGGCGGCGCGGGAGACGCCGAGCAGGCCGCCGCCGCACGTCTTGTACCGGGGATGCTCGGCCCGCTCAAGCACGACGGTCCGCGCCCCGGCGGCGGCGGAAGCGTTCGCGGCGGCCAGCCCGGCCGGTCCGCCGCCGACGACGGCAACATCCCACTCAGCACGTTCTCCCACGCCGAAAGCTTAGGGGACCGCGTCCAGCCGACCGCGCCATCACCGGGAGGCACCGGGACGGGCGAGGCGACGGCGCGCTGCGACGGAGAGCCAGAAAACCTTGAAAAAATCCTGAAGAAAAGTTGTTGGCGTCCGGCGTGCCCGGCACTCATACAGGTGCAGGACGGGGGACGGCGGGGAAAACGGAGCTTAAGTCCCAGGGGGGACACCAGCTCCGGCCCCCAGCCGGGTCCTGTAGGGGGAGCGGGTTCCGGCCAGGGGCAAGGGGAGCTCCGGCCGGAACCCGTCTGGACGCACACGGGGGACGGTGCCGGGCCAGCGTTGGGGACGCCAGCCCGGCATCCACCGGACCTGGCACCCAGCGGGCCGCGCGCCAGTTCAGGGCGTCACGAGTTCAAGGCGTCAGGAGTGCAGGGCGTCAGGAGTGCAGGGCGTCAGGAGTGTCAGGGCGTCAGGAGTTCAAGGCGTCAGGAGTTCAAGGCGTCAGGAGTTCAGGTAGGCAAGGACCGCGAGCACGCGGCGGTTGTCGTCATCCGAGGGGACAAGGCCCAGCCTGGTGAAGATGCCCGCGGCATGCTTGCTGACCGCCTTCTCGGTGACGAACAGCCGGGCGGCGATCGCCGCATTGGATCGGCCCTCGGCCATCAGGGCGAGCACTTCGCGCTCCCGGGGCGTGAGCGCGGCCAGCGGGCCCGACCGGGTTCGCCGGGCCATCAGGCGCGCGACGACGTCGGTGTCGAGGACGGTGCCGCCCCCGGCGACATCGCGGACGGCTTCCGCGAACGCGGCGTCGCTGAACACCCGGTTCTTGAGCAGGTACCCGACGCCGCCCGCCTGGTCGGCGAGGAGCTCGCGGGCGTAGAGCTGCTCCACGTACTGGGAGAGCACCAGAACCGGAAGGCCCGGCACAACCCGCCGGGCCTCGATGGCGACCCGCAGCCCGTCGTCGGTGTGCGACGGCGGCATCCTGACGTCGACGATGGAGACGTCCGGCTTCAGCTCGGTCAGCGCGGTCAGCAGCTCGGGGGCGGTGCCGACCGCGGCGGCGATCTCGAACCCGTGCGCCGACAGCAGCCGGACCAGGCCGTCCCTCAGCAGGAAGAGATCTTCACCGATGACAACGCGCACGGCACCTCGATAGCGACGATGGTCGGCCCGCCGACCGGGCTGCTTACCGCGAGGATGCCATCGAACGTGGCCAGCCGTCGCTCAACTCCGGCCAGCCCGGTCCCCCGCGCGGCGTCCGCGCCGCCGTGCCCGTCGTCCGTGACCGTCGCCCGCAGCATCCCGTCGAAGTGCTCCAGCCTGACCTGAACGGTGCAGGCCCCCGCGTGCCGCGCCGCGTTGGTCAACGCCTCCGCCACCGCGAAGTAGACCGCCGCCGCGACCGGCATCGGCGGCTCGCCGGGCAGGTCAACGTCGACGTCCATGTCCAGCACGGCGTCGAGCGCCACGGCGCGCACCGCGTCCGCGAGCCCCCGGTCGGCCAGCACCGGCGGGTAGATGCCGCGCACCAGGTCGCGCAGGTCGTCGATCGCCCGGGAGGAGGTCTCGCGCGCCTCCGCGACCAGCGCCAGCGCCGCCGCCGGGTTGGCGATCATCAGCTGCTCGGCCGCGCGCAGCGACATGCCGACCGCGACCAGCCGGGCCTGCGCCCCGTCATGCAGGTCCCGCTCGATCCGGCGCAGCTCGGCGACCGCCGCCTCCGTCGCGTCACTGCGGGTCCTGGTCAGGCCGTCTACCCGTCGTGCCAGCGCCTGGGCATGCTGCGCCAGCTGATGGTCCGCGTCCCAGGTCAGCAGCCGGGGCGCCAGCGCGCAGCCGATCCCGAGCAGCGCGAGTCCCTGCACGGCGGCGGCGAACAGCGAGGTGACCCCGCCGTCGAGCACCACCCCGCCGTAGAACGGCAGTGCGGGCGCGTCGGTCAGCAGGCGCGGCGGCAGCACTCCGCAGAGCCCGAAGAGCATCATCCCGGCCACCGCCGCCATCGCGGCGGTACGCGGCAGCCAGACGACGGAGGCCGCCCCGGCGGCGAAGATCAGTGCCGCTATCACGGGCGCCCAGAGGACCGGCAAGCCGAGACCGCCCTGCTGGCCGAACCAGAGATGCTGGCCGAACAGCTCTTCCCAGAGGAAGATCACCGGGAGCAGCAGCAGCGGTGGCACCGTCCTCGGTTGACCGACGGTCCCGCGCAACTGGGCCACGGCCCGGCGCAGCCCGTCGCCGCCCGGCGCGCCCGTCCGCGCGAGCAGCCACGCCCCGGCTGCAAGGAACGCCAACGCCTCTGCGAGTACCAGATCCACCTGTCCGTTGTTGGTCAACGAGCTCCGCCAGATACCCGGCGCCACCTGCACGAAATCGCCGAAGACTCCGGAGCGCGCAAGGTGGTGCAGCTCCGAGACGTTGAAAGTCTGGGAGAACCGGAGCCCACCGGAAACGTGAACGAGACCGTAGTACAGCTGGTGGCCGCCAAAATCCACCAGCAGGACATGCGCCTGGTAGATACCGAGGGCGCTGTAGGCGACCACCGCGAACGGAGCGATCCGCGCGCTCTTCTCGGGCGCCAGGAATGCAAGCGACCCGGCCGCCGCGATCAGCAGCACCGGCCACACACCCCGTATCTCGCCCGGGCCAAGCGACGTCAGCCCGTGGATCACGGCCAGCGCGCCCACCGTTACCAGCGGCAGCAGCAAGGCGGGCCAGTTCGCGCGCAGCCTCCAAAGGTAGCCCCGTAGCGAGGGGCGGTGGCCCGGTGCCGAAAGGAGCTGGCCGTTCACCGAAAGACTGCCGAATGTCGTCACGCGATTCATCCTGGCCGTCAGCCCGGCCCGCCGCCATGGGCCTATGCCCCCTGTTCCGCGGCTCATCCTTCCGGAAAATCGACAGCGCTGAAAGTTCGGCCGCCTATGACCGGCCGAACTTTCAGCGCTGACCGGATACTGGCGCCTACCGTGGCCGCCGGGGCTGTGTCTGGGGTCCAAGCCCGCTCGTGCCGCCCGAAAGCGCACTTGGGCCGTTTTATGCGAGGCCGGTTGACGTCCGCAGGCTGGCTACGGGACCCGTGCGGTGAAACGCGAAGCAACGGTCCGTTACTCCTGGGCTGTTTGGTTTTGATCCTTCTCAGGTGGTGAGTGCGGACAGGCGGCTGATTGCCTCCTTGAGCACCTCGGGGCGCTTGCAGAAGGCGAAGCGGACCATGGTCGCGCCCTCGGCCGGATTGTCGTCGTAGAAGACGGCGCTTGGGATGGCGACCACGCCGACGCGGTCCGGGAGTGCCAGGCAGAAGTCCATCGCGTCCTTCTCTCCGAGGGGGGCGATGTCGGTGGTGATGAAGTAGGTGCCGTCGGGTGAGTAGACCTCGAAACCGATCGCCTTGAGGCCGCTGGCGAGGAGGTCGCGGCGGGCCTTGAGCTCGTCGGCCATGGCCGTGAAGTAGCTGTCGGGAAGGTCGAGTGCCTGCGCGACCGCGTACTGGAAGGGGCCGCTGCTGACGTAGGTGAGGAACTGCTTGGTGGTGCGGACGGCGCCGACGAGTTCCGGCGTGCCGGTGGCCCAGCCGACCTTCCAGCCGGTGAAGGAGAACGTCTTGCCGGCCGAGCCGATGGAGACGGTCCGCTCGCGCATGCCAGGGAGGGTCGCGAGCGGGATGTGCTCGCGGTCGAAGGTGAGGTGCTCGTAGGCCTCGTCGGTGACGACGAGGAGGTCGTGGTCGATGGCGATCCTTGCGATCGCCTCGGTCTCGGCGGCGGTGAGAACCATGCCGGTCGGGTTGTGCGGGCTGTTGAGCAGCAGCAGCCGGGTCCTTGCGGTGATCACGGCCTCGAGTTTGCCCAGGTCGGGGCGGAAGTTCGGGGGGGTCAGGGTGAGCGGGACCCGGGTCGCGCCTGCCATCGCGATCATCGCCACGTAGGAGTCGTAGTAGGGCTCGAACGCGATCACCTCGTCGCCCGGCTCGAGCAGGGCGAGCAGCGCGGCGGCGATGGCCTCGGTCGCGCCGGCGGTGATCAGCACCTCGGTGTCGGGGTCGAAGCCGAGGCCGTAGAAGCGCTGCTGGTGCCGCGCCACGGCCCGCCTTAGCTCCGGGATGCCGGTGGGAGGCGGGTACTGGTTGCCGTGGCCGGCCAGGATGGCGTCGGCGGCGGCCTGGGCAATGTCGCGCGGGCCGTCGACGTCGGGGAAGCCCTGGCCCAAGTTGATCGAGGCGGTGGCGACGGCGCGGGCGGACATCACGCCGAAAATGGAGTTGCCGAGGCCATCGAGGCGGCGGTTGAGCAGCGGTCGGGTCACCGGACCAGAGTAATTAGGTTTCCCGAGAGTAATCAGCTTTCGCGGGCGACCTGGAAGGGCCCGGAGGACTGGGCGGTCGCCATCACCTCGATCGTGTTCACGTTGACGTGCTGCGGAAGGGTCGCGGCCCAGTGGATGGACTCCGCGATGTCGTCCGCCGTCAGCGGCTGCATGCCCGCGTAGACGGCGTCCGCCTTGGCCGTGTCCCCGCCGTACCGCACGGTCGAGAACTCCGTCTCGGCCATGCCGGGCTCGACGCAGGTGACCCGTACCCCGGTGCCGTGCAGGTCGCTGCGGAGGTTGAGGCTGAACTGGTGCACGAACGCCTTCGTGCCGCCGTACACGTTCCCGCCCGGGTACGGGTAGCTGCCGGCCACCGAGCCGAGGTTGATCACGTGCCCGCGGCGCGGGCCACCATGCCCGGCAGGATCGCGCGGGTGCAGTGGACCAGGCCCTTGCAGTTCGTGTCGATCATCTGGTCCCAGTCAGCCAAATCGGCGTCCTGGGCCGGTTTAAGGCCGAGCGCGAGGCCGGCGTTGTTCACGAGCAGGTCGATGGCCGCGAACTCCGGCGGCAGCGCGTCGACGGCGGCGGCGACCGCGGCCCCGTCCCTGACGTCCAGGGTCAGCGGGAGGACCCGCGGGCCGAATTCGCCCGCGAGATCCCGAACCCGGTCGGCGCGGCGGGCGGCGGCGATGACGCGCGCGCCATCGGCCGCGAACCGGCGGGCCACTGCGGCGCCGAAACCGCTGCTCGCGCCGGTGACGAGGACGGTGTCTGGCTTGGTGCTTGTCATAGTTACATAATCGTAGTCAGGACCGAACGGGAGACTGCCAGATGGTCGGTTCCCTGGCCGTGGCGGTCGCCGTTATCGTGGTGCTGCCGACCCCGATCAGCGTGTCACCGCTCGCCGTGAGCGCGGTGATCGCCTGCATGCCGGGGCTGGCCAGGCCGGTGCCCTGGGGAGCCACCGCTGTCCACGCGGTTCCCGCGACCGCGCGTGCGGGCAGCGTCCACACGACGACGTCCGTCTCGCCGGGCCTGCCGTAGGTGCCGGTCGCGGTGAACCCGCCGCCTGCAGCGGTCAGCGCGGTGGCCGAGACGGCTGAGGCGGCGGTGCTTCCGCCCGGAAGCGGCAGCAACGCGAGCGTCCAGGTGGCGCCCGCGTCCGCCGAGACGGCGTCGAACGGACGGCGCTGCCCCGCGGCCGTGACCTCGGTGCCGACCGCCGCCACGGTGCGGCCGTCGGCGGCCACGTAGTTAAGCGCCGCGCTCGCCGCGCCAGCGGGCAGCGGCAGCGTCACCAGCGTCCAGGTTCGGCCGGTGCCGGACAGCCAGGCCGCCGGGCGCGCGCCGACCGCCCCGACCGCGGCGAACCCGCGACTGGTTGCGCTGACGGCGCTCATCACCCGGTTCGCCGGGCCGTCGAGCGCGACCGCCTGGGCCCCGGTCGCGCGGCGCCAGCCCGTGCGGCCGGGCGCGTACCAGGCGGCGGCGACCGTGCGCGCGCCGACCGACGCGTGGCCGACAATCACGTACCCGGCACCCCCTGCCGCCACCGCGGCAGTGACGATCCGGCCCGGGCCGGCGAACGCGGAAGTGCCGCCTGCGGCCGTCCACGTCCGGCCGTCCTGCGAGCCGAGCACAACGGGCGTTGCCTCGGCTGCGCCGGCCGTGGCGTCGCCCACCGCCAGCCAGCCGGACGCGCCGTGTGCCACGCCGGCGAGCTGCCCGGTGCCCCGGCGGACGTCGCCGGCCGGCGTCACAACGCCGCGTTGCCAGGTGGACCCGCCGTCCTCGGATACCCACAGCGCGAGTCCGCCGGCCGCGCTGCCCGCGGCGACCTGGGTGGGGCCGGCCGCCGCGATCGCGGACAGTTGCACCGGGGAGGCGCCGGCGCCGCCGCCGAAATCCGTCGTCGCCAACCGGGCGGGCGGGAACCCCGCGTCGATCGCCGTGGGGGCGGTACCCATGTTGTTGTTCGCCCCGACGACCACGACGACCGCGATGCCGACGGCGATCGCGGCGAGCAGCGGCAGCGCCAGGCTCATGACCAAGTTGCGGCCTCGCATCGCCGCGAGAACGTCTCGGCCCAGGCGGCCCGACCGAGCGGGATCGGGCGATCGGGCGTGGCCAGCTGATCGAGCGGGGCGGGCTGGCGGGGCAGCCTCGGGCGGTGCCTGGCGCCACTCTTCCCGCCGCTCTGGCGGCCGTTCCTGCTGCCACGTCTGACGGCGCGCCTGTCCCATGCCGGACCCTTGTCTGGCGTAACCGGATGCGCGCGGCGCATCGAACTCGTAGCCCGGAACCTCGCCGAACTCACGCGGCCTTTCGTTCATTTACGGATGAGCGTACGCTCTTGGGGCGGCGCGCAGGTCCCAGATTTGATTCGTTATTTCCTAAGCCGCCAAGCGCTTCAGAACGTCCCCCGAGCGCGTGACTGACGCCACATACATCAGCCTGGTCACTGGACGGTCATCGCACCACCGGCCTGAGCAACCGACAGGTAGCCTTGGGGGCGGGAATCAGTAACCAGCAATCACCAAACTTTCGGAAGAAGGCGATGTCCGCCGTGTCTTCTAAGACGCCGCTCGCCGCCGCGGATCCCAGCGCGCCATCAGCAACCTCCTCCGCTGCGGGCTCCGGCCGTGCGGGCGAGCCGACGGAGGCTGGCGCCACCCCGGCTAATGCCGATTTCGGCACTAATGAGTGGCTTGTCGATGAGCTTTACCAGCAATATCTCGCCGACCCCGCCTCGGTCGACCGCGCGTGGTGGTCGTTTTTCGCCGACTACAAGCCCGTCCGCGCGAGCGGCAACCAGAACGGCGCGGGAGCGTACCTGACCCCGACGACGGAGGCGCCGGTCACGCCCGAGGCGACGCCGAACGTCCAGGTCGCCGTGCCCAAGCCGGCCGCCCCGGCAGCTCCCCCCGCGCAGGCTTCCCCGGTTGCCCCGCCGCCGAGCGACGCCGATCTCAGCAAGCTCCGCGGCGCCGCCGCCCGCACGGCGCAGAACATGGCCGCGAGCCTGTCCGTGCCGACCGCCACCAGCGTCCGCGCGGTGCCCGCCAAGTTGCTCATCGACAACCGGATCGTGATCAACAACCACCTGCAGCGCGGCCGGGGCGGGAAGATCTCCTTCACCCACCTGATCGGCTACGCGGTGCTGCAGGCGCTTAAGGCGCTGCCGGAGATGAACGCGGCGTACGCCGAGGAAGACGGCAAGCCGATCCTCGCCCGGCCGCACCACGTGAACCTGGGCCTGGCCATTGACTTGAAGGCCAAGGACGGCAGCCGGCAGCTCCTGGTGCCGAACATCAAGGCCGCCGACGAGATGGACTTCCGCCAGTTCTGGACCGCCTACGAGGACGTGGTCCGCAAGGCGCGCAACAACAAGCTGACGGTCGCTGACTTCCAGTCCACCACGATCTCCCTCACCAACCCGGGCACGATCGGCACCGAGCACTCGGTGCCCCGGCTGATGCCCGGCCAGGGCACGATCGTCGGCGTTGGCGCCATGGAGTACCCCGCCGCCTACCAGGGCGCGAGCGAGGAGACCATGGCCAAGCTGGCGATCAGCAAGACGGTGACGCTGACCTCCACCTACGATCACCGGATCATCCAGGGCGCGCAGTCCGGCGACTTCCTGCGGATCATCCACTCGCTGCTGCTCGGCGAGGACGAGTTCTACGACAAGATCTTCGAGTCCCTCCGCGTCCCGTATGAGCCGGTCCGCTGGGTGCGGGACTTCCCCTACGGGCACGAGGACGACGTGACCCGCTCGGCCCGGGTGCAGGAACTGATCCACGCCTACCGGGTCCGCGGCCACCTGATGGCCGACACCAACCCGCTCGAGACCGTCCAGCGCAAGCACGCGGACCTGGACATCATCAAGCACGGACTCACCCTGTGGGACCTGGAGCGCGAGTTCGCCACCGGTGGTTTCAGCGGCAAGCCCATCCGGCGGCTACGCGAGATCCTCGGCGTGCTCCGCGACTCCTACTGCCGCACGCTCGGCATCGAGTACATGCACATCCAGGACCCGGAAGAGCGCAAGTGGATCCAGGCGCGCATCGAGGTCCCGCCGACCCGCGCCAGCCACGACGAGCAGATACGCATCCTCTCCAAGCTGAACGTGGCCGAGGCGTTCGAGACGTTCCTGCAGACCAAGTACGTCGGCCAGAAGCGGTTCTCCCTTGAGGGCGGCGAGGCGCTGATCCCGCTGCTCGACACCGTGATCAGCGAGGCCGCCGATGCCGGCCTTGACGAGGCCGTGATCGGCATGGCGCACCGCGGCCGGCTTAACGTGCTCGCCAACGTCGTCGGCAAGTCCTACGGGCAGATCTTCAAGGAGTTCGAGGGCAACCCCGACCCCAAGTCCACCCAGGGCTCGGGTGACGTCAAGTACCACCTGGGCGCCGAGGGCATCTTCACCGCCGCGAGCGGCAAGCGGATCCCGACCAGCCTGGTCGCCAACCCCAGCCACCTGGAGGCCTCCGACCCGGTGACCGAGGGCGTGGTCCGCGCCAAGCAGGACGTGCTCGACAAGAGCGAGGACGGCTTCACCGTGCTGCCCGTGCTCATCCACGGCGACGCGGCGTTCGCCGGGCAGGGCGTGGTGGCCGAGACGCTGAACCTCAGCCAGCTGCGCGGTTACCGCACCGGCGGCACCGTGCACATCGTGGTGAACAACCAGGTCGGCTTCACCACCTCGCCGCAGTACTCGCGGTCGAGCGTGTACGCCACCGACGTGGCGCGGATGATCCAGGCGCCGATCTTCCACGTGAACGGCGACGACCCGGAGGCGGTCGCGCGCGTCGGCAGGATCTCGTTCGACTACCGCGAGACGTTCCGCAAGGACGTCGTGATCGACATGGTCTGCTACCGGCGCCGGGGTCACAACGAGACCGACAACCCCAGCTTCACCCAGCCGCTGATGTACGACCTGATCGAGGCGCGGCGAAGCGTGCGCAAGCTCTACACCGAGTCGCTGATCGCCAGCGGCGACCTCACGATGGAAGAGGCCGAGGCGGCGCTGCGCGACTACCAGCAGCAGCTCGAGCGAGCGTTCACCGAGACCAGGGACGCGGCGGCGCTCCCGGCGCAGCCGGGCACGGTGCTGCCGGCCGAGATCGGCGAGCGCCCGGTGAACCACGCCGCGGTGCAGACCGCGATCACCGTGGACGCGGTAAAGCAGATCATCGACACCCAGGTGAACATCCCCGACGGGTTCACGGTCCACCCGAGGCTCAAGCCCCAGCTGGACCGGCGCCCGACCATGGTCGCCGAGGACTCGATCGACTGGGCGACCGGAGAGCTGCTCGCCATCGGCTCGCTGCTGCAGGACGGCCGACCGGTGCGGATGGTCGGTCAGGACACCCGGCGCGGCACGTTCGGCCAGCGGCACGCGGTACTCGTCGACCGGCACACCGGCGTCGACTACACCCCGCTCAAGAAGCTCGACAACGGCAAGGCGCGGTTCTTCATCTACGACTCGCTGCTGTCCGAGTTCGCCGCGATGGGCTTCGAGTACGGCTACTCGGTCGCCCGGCCCGATGCGCTCGTGATGTGGGAGGCGCAGTTCGGCGACTTCATGAACGGCGCGCAGACGATCATCGACGAGTTCATCAGCTCCGGCGAGCAGAAGTGGGGCCAGCGGTCCAGCGTGGTGCTGCTGCTACCGCACGGCTACGAGGGCCAGGGCCCGGACCACTCTTCCGCCCGGATCGAGCGGTTCCTGGCGCTGTGCGCGCAGGACAACATGACGGTGGCGCTGCCGACCACGCCGGCCAACTACTTCCACCTGCTGCGCTGGCAGGCGCTGTCGGGCCGGCACAAGCCGCTTGTCGTCTTCACCCCGAAGTCGATCCTGCGGGCCAAGGCCGCCACGTCGGCGACCGCCGACTTCACCAGCGGCGCGTTCCAGCCGATGATCGGCGAACCCGCCGCCTTCGACGCCTCGGCGGTGCGCCGGGTGGTGCTGTGCTCCGGCAAGTTCTACTACGACCTGGCCGAATACCGCGCCAAGGCGAACGCGAACTCGACCGCGATCGTCCGCGTCGAGCAGCTCTACCCGATCCCGCACGAGCAGCTGCGGGCCGAGCTCTCCCGGTACCCGGGCGACGCCGAGCTCGTCTGGGCGCAGGAGGAGCCGGAGAACCAGGGCGCCTGGCCGAGGATGGCGCTGCGACTGCCCGAGCTGCTCGGACGGCCGCTGTCTGCGGTCTCGCTGCCCGCGAGCTCCGCGCCCGCGTACGGCTCGGCCAAGGTACACAATTCATCCCATCGTGAACTGATCGAGACGGCTATCCCAGCGGAGGGCTAGCGATGTACTTCACCGACGCCGGGATCGAGGAACTCGACGAGCGCCGCGGCGATGAGCAGGTCACCATGGCCTGGCTTGCCGAGCGGATGCGCGACTTCGTGGACCTCAATCCCGAGTTCGAGACGGCTATCGACCGGCTGGCCAAATGGCTCGCCCGTAACGACTCTGACTCCGACTCTGACCTCGATGCCGAGCCGGAAGACGAGTAGAAATACCAAACAAGTCATCATGAACGGACCGTGACTTCGCGCCTCGGCTCTCCCTGCTCTCGTCAGCGGGGAGGCCGAGGGAGCGGTCGGCCGTTAACGCGATACATCTTGACTTCTCCAAGACGCGATATATCTTGGTTACAGGTCAAGGTATCGCCCGGGAGGACTTGTCATGCCAAGCTGGACTGTCGATGCGCCCAAGCGTCTGGACTTCGACGACGTCACGGCGCTGAACGTGCGCCTGATGGCAGGATCGGTGGCGGTCCTCGCCTCCGATGACCGGCCGTCGCTGGTGGTCACCGAGCTCAAGGGGCGCCCGCTGCAGGTCAGCCAGAACGAGGACGGGGAGCTGACGATCGCCTACGAGTCGCTCTCGTGGGAAGGGCTGCTCGGCTTCCTGAAGCCGAGCCATTACAGCGCCGCGGTGACCATCACCGTGCCCGCCGACTGCCCGATCCAGCTTGGGGTGCTCAGCGCGTCGGCGATCGTCTCCGGCCTGCGTTCCGGTGCGGCGGTCAAGGGAATGTCAGGCGACGTCACCCTGGACGGCGTCGCGGGGAACGTGGAGGCGGAAACCATGTCCGGCGAGGTCGCGGCGCGCGACATCGACGGCGAGGTCCGCTTCAAATCCATGTCCGGCGGGCTCGTGCTAGCCGACGGCTGGCTCGACCGCCTCGAGGCGAACACCATGAGCGGGCCGATCGCAGCCGACGTCGCGCTGCGCGAGGGGGGCGACGTACACGTCAGCACGATGTCCGGCGACGTGACCCTGCGGCTACCCGCAGTCAGCGACGCCAAGGTGCTGCTCCAGTCCACCTCAGGCGCGGTCCGCAGCGAGTTCGAATCGCTCCGCTCGGTCAAGGCACCTGCCTCACATACCGTAAGCGGTAACGTAGGTGCAGGTACCGGGCGTGTGTCAGTGAGCACCATGTCCGGCTCGGTGACGTTGCTGCGGCGACTCGGCCGGGAAGGAAAAGAGAGCGAGACCCGATGACCCCGGTTTTCCGCCATGGACGGCTCCGGCTGTACCTGCTTCGACTGCTGGACGAGGAGCCGCGACACGGCTACGAGGTGATCCGGCTGCTGCGGGACCGGTTCATGGGCGTTTACGCTCCCTCCCCCGGCACGATCTACCCCAGGCTGTCCCGGCTTGAGGATGAGGGCCTGGTCACGCACGACGAGGAGAACGGCCGCAAGGTCTACCGGATCACCGAGGCGGGCCGCGAGGAGCTGCGCAGCCGCGGCCCCGAGCTCGACGAGCTCGAGGAGGAGCTGTCAGAGTCGGTCAGCGACATCGCCCGTGAGTTCGGGGAGGACGTACGGGCCACCGTCCGCAGCCTGCGCGAGGAACTGACCAGGGCGGCCCGCGAGGTACGCCAGACCGAGCGCGACACCGCCCACGAGGCGGCCGAGGCCCCCCGCGACCAGGCCAACCAGGCCCGTGACCAGGCCAAGCAGGCCAAGGAGAGCGCCTGGACGCTTGGCCGGGGCAGAATCTGAGCCAGGCCCGCGATCGTGCCCGGCAGGCGCGAGACGAGGCGTTCGGCCACGCCCAGCGCCTCCGCGAGGAGGCCACCCAGCTCCGCGACGACGCCCGCGAGCAGTTCGGCGGCTGGGGCAACTGGAGCGAGTGGAGCCACTGGACCGACAAGCCAGGCCGCGCCGCTCCTGACCTGGCCGCGCTCCGTGACTTCGAGCGGCTGGCGAGGGACTTCGTCAGCGAGCTGCGCTCAGTTGCGTGGGACTCGAGCAACGTCCGCGGCAGCGAGGTCATCCCGGTGCTGCGGGACATCTTCGCGGATACGTTGGAGAGGATTCGGACCGAAGTTCTGGGGCCGCTGAACACCCCAGCATCGTCGGATACGCCTCCGGCAGATGAGTCTGATTCCAAGGGTTCGTAGCAGATCAAAGTCAAAGTCAAGAACCCGGGCGGGGGTTGAGCGGCGAGGGTAAATTTCCGCTGGCACTCCTTCGGAAGGCCAGCGGGAATTTCCCTGCGCCGCCCACCCCTCTCTGGTCTGTAGGGAAGACCCATCCGTAGGCTTGGGCGTCCACCGGCTAGACGCGTGCGTTTTCAGGCTGAGGGGTTCCTTGGGGGAGCTACCGCTTACATTTCAGGCTGAGGGGTTCTTTGGGGGAGCTACGCTTACATTTCAGGCTGAGGGGTTCCTTGGGGGAGCTGACGCTTACATTTCAGGCTGAGGGTTTCTTTTCTGGCACGTTCCCATTCTCCGTCCGGGTTCCTGCTGCACAAGGCCGCCTTTGTTGGCCGCGGCCCGCCGTTGCACGGCCGGGACTAAGTCACATTAGCCCCGGGCGTTGGCTTTGTATGAGTTCCGCATGGACAAAAGCCGTGAATTTCCCCACCTGCTCGCCAGTACTCCTACAAAGCCAACGGAAGTGACCGATGTGAATCTAAAATCCGGCACGTCGGGGCGCACCTCGGTCAATGGACATCATCGTGTTCCCTTCGGGTCGTATCGCGCCCTAAAGGGAACACGATGATGGTTCTGAGCCTGACCTGGAATCGGTCGGCATTCGGCTATAACCGTATTCCTCTTGGCTGAGGATGCGCTTGATGCGCCGGCGCACGCGCGTGACGTCGGATAACTTCAGGCGGCCCCGCGTTAGCCCTAAAGGGACAATCAAGCGAGTTGCAACCTCGCGAGCCCGCGCTACCTCGTCTCTAGGGCACGAACACGAGCTTGCCTGTGTGCGCACCGTCGATCATGGCAGCGAACCCCTGAGCCGCATCCGCCAGCGGAATAACACGATCGATGAGCGGGCGCGTACCCGTCTGCTCGCAGAAGCGCAGGAGCCGGCCGAGCTGGTCGCGGGTGCCCATGGTGGAGCCGACGACGGAGAGCTGGGTGAAGAAGATCCGGGTGAGCTCGGCGGGCGGGATATCGCCGCTGGTGGCGCCAGAGATGACGATGCGGCCGCCGGGCTTAAGCGAGCGGACCGAGTGGGACCAGGTCGCCTGGCCAACCGTCTCCATCACGACATCGACCCGCTCGGGCAGCCGGGCGCCGGTGGCGAAGGCCTGGTCGGCGCCGAGTTTGAGCGCCGCGTCGCGCTTGGCCTCGCTGCGGCTTGTCACCCAGATCCGGTAGCCTGCGGCCCGGCCGAGCAGGATGAGCGCGGTGGCCACGCCGCCGCTCGCGCCCTGGACAAGGACCGTCGTGCCGGGCTGTGCGCCCGACTTGTCGAAGAGCATCCGGTAGGCGGTCAGGTACGCGGTCGGCAGGCAGGCCGCTTCCTCGAAGGAGAGCGCGGCCGGTTTGGGCAGCAGGTTCCGCTTGGGGACCGCGACCTTTTCGGCGAACGTGCCGTTGTGTACCTCGGACAGAAGCGAACGGCGCGGGTCAAGCGTCTCGTCGCCGCCCCCGGCGGCCGCATCGCCGATCACCGCGTGCACGACGACCTCGTTACCGTCGGAGTCGATCCCGGCGGCGTCGCAGCCGAGGATCATCGGCAGCCGGTCGGCGGGCAGCCCGACGCCGCGCAGCGACCATACGTCGTGATGGTTGAGCGCGGTGGCCTTGACGGTGACCGTGGTCCAGCCGGCCGACGGCTCGGGATCCGGCCGCTCTCCCGACTCAAGCCCGCTCAGCGGGTCCTCTGCATCGATACGCGCTGCGTAGACGGCGAACATGATCATGACCATACCGGCCGCATGTCCGGCGCCGGAAGATCCGGCGATCGGCACAGCCGGGACCGGCAGGCGGGACCGACCTGGGACACAGTGCTGTGGACGGTGACTTCGGCCGGCACGGAGGGAGGTCGAAAGCCACTTCGGCCGGGACGGAGGCGAAGGCGGGGCCTGCCGGGACACAGCATGGTCGACGGTGACTTCGGCCGCGACAGAGGGGTCGAAGGCCGGGCCGGCCGGGACAGAGCGGTGCGGGTCTGCCGAGCGAAACGGGCGCCGCCCCCGCCGACCGGGATATGCGGCGCCCGTTGGCGCTTCGGAAACTGGGGAGCTAGCGGGCTAGCGGCGCGCGACACCGTCCGCGCGGGCCTGGGCGGCCACCGCGGCGGCGACGGCCGGGGCGACCCGCTCGTCGAACTGGCTCGGGATGACGTAGTCCGGCGTGGCATCATCGGAGACCAGCGCGGCGAGGGCGTCGGCGGCGGCCAGCTTCATGTTCTCCGTGATCGTGGTCGCGCGGACGTCCAGGGCGGCGCGGAAGACACCGGGGAACGCCAGCGAGTTGTTGATCTGGTTGGGGAAGTCGCTGCGCCCGGTGGCCACCACGGCGACGTGCTTGCGGGCGATCTCCGGGTCGACCTCCGGGTTGGGGTTGGAAAGCAGGAAGGCGATCGCGCCGGGCGCCATTCGGGCGAGGGCTTCCTCGGGGAGGGTGCAGCCGGACAGCCCGATGAACACGTCCGCGCCGCGCAGCGCCGCCTCGGGCGCGCCCGCGAAGCCGGAGGCGTTGGTCACCTTGGCGAGCTCCGTCTTGACCGGGTTGAGCCCGTCCCGGCCGTGGTAGATCATGCCCTTGCTGTCCGCCACCCCGATCTCGCCGATGCCGGCCGCAAGAATGATCTTCGACACCGCGATCCCGGACGCCCCTGCGCCCACGACCACGACCCGCATGTTGCTCAGCTCCTTGCCGACGACCCGGGCCGCGCTGCGCAGCGCGGCCAGCGCCACGATCGCCGTGCCGTGCTGGTCGTCGTGCATCACCGGGATGTCGAGCATGTCGCGGAGCCGGTCCTCGATCTCGAAGCAGCGCGGCGCCGAGATGTCCTCCAGGTTGATGCCGCCGAAGCTGGGCGCAAGCGCGGCGACCACGCGGACCACGTCGTCCACGGCGGTGACGTCGATGCACACCGGCACCGCGTTGATGCCAGCGAACTTCTTGAAGAGCAGCGCCTTGCCCTCCATGACGGGCATCGCGGCGGCCGGGCCGATATCACCCAAGCCGAGCACAGCGGTCCCGTCGCTCACCACGGCGACGGTGTTGCCCGTCCAGGTGTACTCGCTGGCGAGCTCGGGCTCGTCGGCGATGGCGCTGCAGACGCGGGCCACGCCCGGCGTGTAGGCCATGGCGAGCGAGGCCCGGTCCGGCACGTCCACGGTGGGCTCGATGCCGATCTTGCCGCCCCGGTGCATCACGAAGACCGGATCAGTGTCGTACGAAGTCGGAGTATCAGAGGAAGTCGGTGTACGGAAAGAGGCAGCCTCGTCGGCCACGGTAACCCCCAAAGCGCGGGAAAGCTTGTGATGGATCAAGTGCCCCTGGACTGCCGACGGCAGGGTGGCGCAGCCGGCACGCCCTGACGGGCGGTGATCACTGTAGACACGGGGGTTGCCCGCTTACATAGTGCACTTGCGCCGTGAGCCTTGTTCTGTGTAATACTCAGCAGCACCACCAGACTATTACATCAGCCATCCCACCCTAGGCGTTCGCGCGGCGCGGCAGGCCCGATACGATGGCGGCCTTTGCCATCGGGCCTTCCGGGGTGCGTACCCGGGGTACGGGGGCCAGGGGAGCCAGGGGGTATGGGGGCGGGAGCCCCCATACCGGATTGGAGGGGGCGGGAGCCCCCAATGCCAGGGGAGACTTCCCCCGGGAGGAAACCGCGTGGACCTATCGTCTTACGCCGAGCTCGCCGTCCGGCTCGTGAACACGGCCGGCCTCGGCCACGAGGGCGGCGACATTCTGACATCGATGGATGGGCTGCACGCGCTGGTGACCGATCGGGAGCACCTCAATCACGGCATGGAGCGCGCCGACCTCGAGGCGCTGCTCATGCTCCGCGAGGAGTTCCGCGGATTCTTCGTGTCCTGCTCGCAGGGGAACGGCCCGGAAGCCGCAGCCCGGCTGAACGAGCTGCTCATCCAGTACCCGGTCCACCCCCAGCTCTCCGGGCACGACGGGCAGGCCTGGCACGTGCACTACACGGAGAGCGGCTCGATGTCCGACAAGTACGCCGCCGGCGCGGGCATGGGCCTCGCCGTCCGCCTCGCCGACCTCGGCATCGACCGGTTTGGCGTGTGCCAGGCAGCGCCGTGCCAGGGGGTCTTCATCGATACCTCGGTCAACCGCACCAGGCGGTACTGCTCGGACCGTTGCGCCAGCCGGGCGAACGTCACCGCCTACCGGGCCCGCAAGCGCGGCGAGGACATCTAGCCCCTGATAGGTGCGATTACCCGAATTTCCGGGCTGGCAAACTCGCGACACGGCTCGTGAATGCTTTCACAAGCTCTGATGTCAGATAGATTCCCCTAATGCGCGGAGCGCAAACCAGAATAACTGGAAACCGGCAGGTAATTCGCGCGACATCAGGACGTGACGCGGCCAGGATGTCATTATGCGGGCTGTGAGGCGGCCACCAGGGCAATGACCTCCTGCGTTATAAAACCGAATCAGTAGAACGCTTCCGAATGGTGTGGATCATCCCTACGATGTTCTCACTCTGCATACATGGCACGCTCACTCGCTGGTGCGGGATCCTCGCCGCGCGGGTGGCAAAGCCCTCAGGGGCGCGACCGAAATAACGAGAGAAGAGCTATCGATCATGGCAACTGAGACTGGCTCCGCCGGAGCCACCGTCACCAGGCCGGCGGACGTCGGACTGAAACGCGAGATGGGGCTTATCGGCGCCATCTGGTCATCCGAGAGCTCGATCATCGGCTCCGGGTGGCTATTCGCCTCCTTGTACGCCACCCAGGACGCGGGGGCGAGCGCGATCTACGCCTGGATCATCGGCGGCGCGGCCGTGCTGATCCTGGCGTTTGTGCACGCTGAACTGGGCGCGATGTTCCCGGTGGCCAGGCGGGACCGCGCGGTTCCCGCACATAGCGTTCGGTGGCATCGCCGGGATCCAGTTCGGCTTTTTCTCCTGGCTGCAGGCCGTCTGCATCGCCCCGGTCGAGTGCTACGCGGTCATGCACTATGCGCACTACTGGTGGCCCGCAATCTACAACCCGACGACGGGCGTCCCCACCGGGCTCGGCCTGTTCATCACCGTCGTGCTGCTGGCCAGCTTCACGTTCATCAACTTCTTCGGCATCGGCTGGCTCTCCAAGATCAACAGCGGGATCATGTGGTGGAAGCTCATCATTCCGGTGCTCGCCATCGTCGTCCTGCTCTTCAAGTGGCACTCGGGGAACTGGACCATCGGCGCTCCCGGCCCGATCGTCAAGGGCGCGCACATCAACGGATCCGGCGGTTTCGCGCCGTTCGGGGCCAAGGGCGTGCTCGACGCCGTGGTCGGGGCGGGCATCGTCTTCTCCTACCTCGGCTTCGAGCAGGCCGACCAGCTGGCCGGCGAGATCAAGAACCCGCAGAAGAACCTGCCGCGCGCGATCATCGGCGCGATGCTGATCGGGACGGTCGTCTACATCATGGTCCAGGTCGTGTTCATCGCCGCGATGGACCCGCACCAGCTGGTGAACGGCTTCCCCGGCATCAGCGACACCAACGTTCTGTCCGGGCCGATCGCGGGACTGGCCGGCCTGATCGGGCTCGGCTGGCTGGCGACCATCCTCCGGGTCGACGCCTTCGTCTCCCCGTACGGCACCGGGCTGATCTACCTCACCTCGACCTCGCGGGTCGGCTACGGGCTGTCCAGGAACCGGTACCTGCCGCAGATCTTCCAGCGGACCGACCGACGGGGCGTGCCCTGGGCCAGCATGATCCTCGCCTTCATCGCCGGCTGCGCCTTCCTGCTGCCGTTCCCGACCTGGCAGAGCATCGTGGCGCTGACCACCGGCGCGAGCGTGCTGATGTACTGCGGTGCTCCGCTCTCCCTCACCGCGTTCCGCCGGCGACTGCCGGACGCGCCGCGGCCGTACCGGATGCCGGCGGCCTTCATCATCTCCCCGCTCGCGTTCATCGTCGCCAGCCTGCTCATCTACTGGTCAGGCTTCGAGGCCCTGTGGAAGCTCGGCATCTGCATCGTGATCGGCTACGTGATCATCGGCGTCTGCATGGCCTTCGACGCGGAGCGGCCGAGGCTGGGCCGAAAGGAAGTCGTCGCCGCAGCGTGGCTGCCGGTGTACATCATCGGGATGGGCCTCATCTCCTGGAACGGCCAGTTCTCCGGCGGCGCGACCCTGCCGCCGCTCAACACCGGGCGCATCCCGTTCTGGGTGGACATCCCGGTGGTCGCGGCGTGGTCGCTGATCATCTTCGCCTGGGCCTACTTCGCGTCCCTGCCGAGGGACGAGATGGAGCTGGTCATCGGCGAGCAGGCGAGCGTGGCGGAAGACATCGCGGCGGTCGATCCTGGTGTGGCTGGCTGACCGGTTACCAGCTGGTCACGGCAGTCGCCTGACAACGCAGAGCCCCGCCCCGCGCGCACCGGGGGCGGGGCTCTGCGCTTGCCCGCCGCGCGAAGCACGCTCCCGTTCGGGATGACTCAAGACGGCCGACGGCGACGGATCGGCCAGTAGCGGACCAGCACCACCGCCACTATCTTCTCCTGGGGCACGGGGCCGAAGACTGCGCTGTCGACCGCGCCCGCGATTGGGTTGTCCGAGGAGAGCCACCAGCCCGCAGCCGCGCCTTCCACGCACGGGGGGCTGACCTCCAGCATGGGGGGCTCCGGGCTTCCGGCATGGGGGGCGGCACCCGTCCCCCATACCCCCTGGCCTCTATCCCCCCTGGTGCCCCCCGTTCCCCCTGGCCCATCCCCCTTCTCCCACCAGGCCACCCGCTTGACCAGCAGGAACCCCGGCCGCCCTGGATGCCACGCCAGCACCACCTGGCCGGGGCGCACCCGGCGGGTGCGCCAGGCCAGCAGCCAGTCGCCCGGGCGCAACGCGGGCACCATGGAGTGCTCCGCGACCGCGACCCGCATGATCGGCCAGCACTTCGGGCGGGCGCGCACGTTTACCTCCACGCTGGCGGAGTAGTGTCAGAAGTGAAACCTTACGATCTGGTACGGAGAAAGGGAAACGATGAGGCTGCTCACCCGGCTGCTCGCGCCGAAGTTCGTCGCTCATGCCCACTGCGACCTGCCTTGCGGCGTCTACGACCCCGCGCAGGCCCTGATTGAGGCGCAGTCTGTGAAGGCCATCGCCGAAAAGTACGCCGCTAATGAGGACCCGGCGTTCCGGACCCGCGCGCTGATCATCAAGGAGCAGCGCTCGGAGCTCGTCAAGCACCACCTGTGGGTGCTGTGGACCGACTATTTCAAGGCACCGCACTTCGAGAAGTACCCCCAGCTGAACACGCTCTTCAACGAGGCCACCAAGCTGGCCGGGGCCGGGGGCACCAAGGGGTCGAACGACGTGGCCACCGCCGACCAGCTACTCGCCAAGATCGAGGAGATCTCCAAGATCTTCTGGGAGACCAAGCAGGCCTGACGGGTCACACCAGGATCGACAGGGCAGCGCCGCCCCGGTAACCGGGGCGGCGCTGCCGCGTTCCGTACCCGGATGGCGGTAGGTTGCAATCAGTGGCCGACGCGACGCCGGCCAGCGAGCTGACCGACGGAGAGACGTGACCGAAGACACTGCCGCGACGACCGCGCCCCCAGGGGACCGGGATACCGCCGACTACGTGCAGGTCAAGATGCCAGCGGAGAGCGCCTACCTCTCCGTGCTGCGCACCGCCGCAGCCGGGCTCGCCGCCCGGCTCGACTTCACCCTCGACGAGATCGAGGACCTGCGCATCGCCATCGACGAGGCATGCGCGATGCTGCTCGCCCAGGCCATCCCGGGAACCGACCTGGAGTGCGTCTTCGAGCTTGGCATCGACCAGGTGAAGATTACCGTCTCGGTGACCGCGGCGCAGGCCAGGATGCCCGCGCGCGACACCTTCGCGTGGACGGTGCTGTCCGCACTCGCCGGGAGCGTGGACTCCCGGGTTGGTCCGGACGACCGGGTCTCGATCATGCTGGCCAAGCGCCGGGGCGGATAGGGGTCCGGGTGAGTAGCGAATACGAGGTCCAGGTGACGGACGAGTTCGAGGTGACGGTGAGCGAGGATGTCCCGCTGCCGCCGACGCGGTCCGAGCACTCCTCGCCAGATCGGACGCAGGCGAGAGAACTGTTCGAGCGGCTGTCCAAGCTGCCCGCGGACGATCCCGAGCGCGCAAAGATCAGATCCACCTTGGTGGAGCTGCACCTGCCGCTGGTCGAGTACCTGGCCCGCAGGTTCCGCAACCGCGGCGAGTGGCTCGACGACCTCACGCAGGTCGCGACCATCGGGCTTATCAAGTCTATCGACCGGTTCGACTTGGAGCGGGGCGTCGAGTTCTCCACCTACGCCACGCCCACCATCGTCGGCGAGATCAAGCGCCACTTCCGGGACAAGGGCTGGGCCGTTCGCGTGCCCAGGCGCCTGCAGGAGCTGAAGCTGTCGCTGACCAAGGCAATCGGCGAGCTGGCACAGCGTGAGGGCCGGGCGCCCACCGTCAGCGAGCTCGCCACGCACCTGCAGATGTCGGAGGAGGAGGTACTCGAGGGCCTCGAATCGGCCAACGCCTACTCGACCGTCTCACTCGACGCCCCCGACTCCGGCGACGAGGACGCGCCCGCCGTCGCCGACTCGCTCGGCATGATCGACGACGCGCTCGAGGGCGTGGAGTACCGGGAGTCCCTGAAGCCGCTGCTCGAGCGGCTTCCGCCCCGGGAGAAGAAGATCCTGCTGCTGCGGTTCTTCGGGAACATGACCCAGTCCCAGATCGCCGCCGAGCTCGGCATCTCCCAGATGCACGTGTCCCGGCTGCTCGCCAGGACCCTTGCGCAGCTACGGGAGGGCCTTACCGGGGACGACTGAACGGCTGCGCAGCCGCCGTTCAGTGCCCAGGACGCCGAGCCCGGGTCTCACGCGGTTTTTGCGGGAGGCCCGGCCGGGGGGAATGGGGGGCGCCGGGGGGAATGGGGGGCGGGAGCCCCCCATGCTGGAGTCAGCCCCCCATGCCGGGAGTCAGCCCCCCATGCCGGGAGTCAGCCCCCCATGCCGGGAGTCAGCCCCCATGCCGGGGGGTCACCGGGGGCTGGGGGGAATGGGGGGGCGGGTCCCCCCATGCGGGGAATCTGTCCCCCGGGGGCGATTGAGCGCGCGCAGGCTCGTCGGGGCGAACAGCCCCGCGAGCCCTGCCATCGCGAGGATCAGCGTCGGCAGTCCCCAGGCGAGCCGGTGGGCTTCCAGCAGCCAGACGGCGACGATGAAGGTGAACACCTGGGTCATCACCGCCGGGGTCCGGGTCCAGGGCTTTACCCGGACGATCCCCGACGCGATCCAGGCCACGCCGATCGCGACGATTACCTCGATCACGATGATCGCGATCGCGCCCGACCTCTGGTAGGTGTGCCCGTCCGCCAGGTCGATCAGGTTCGCCACGATCACCACGAACAGCCCAGCCGCCTCGAGCCCCTGCGCCGCCGCCCCGAGCAGCAGCAAATTCGGAGCGCCATCGGCTGAGCGCATACCCATAGTCTCGCTTCCTCTCGGGCACCGTTAACCTGAGCATCGTGCGCGCGCTGCTGATCATCAACCCCCGCGCGACCGCTATGAGCGGACGCGACGCCGGGCTGGTGGTCCGCGCGCTCGGCTCCAGGCTAGAGCTGGATACCAGACAAACACAGTATCGCGGCCACGCGGGCGAGCTTGCCGCCGCGTCGGCAGCGGAAGGCTACGACCTGATCGTGGTGTTCGGCGGCGACGGAACGGTGAACGAGGTCGTCAACGGTCTCATGCAGACGGCCGACCATCGGCCGGTCCTCGCGCCGATACCGGGCGGCGGCGCGAACGTGTTCGCGCGGACGCTCGGGCTGCCCACCGACGCGGGCGGGGCGGTCCAGCAAATCCTGACCGCCGTGGCGGCGGGGACGCGACGCAAGATCGGGCTGGGCCTCGCCGGGGACCGCTACTTCACGTTCAGCGCCGGCCTCGGGATCGACGCCGAGGTCATCGCCGACATGGAGCGGCAGCGTGCCCGGGGCCGCCGCGCCTCCGTGGCGGCATACCTGCGGACGACCGTGCGCAGGTACTACGGCATGGACCGGCGTCGCCCGGCGCTGACCCTGCGCACCCCCGGCCAGCCGCCGGTCTCCGGCCTGTTCATGGGCGTAGTCACGAACAGCTCGCCGTGGACGTACCTGGGCAGCCACCCGGTCGGTCTCGCGCACGTCGACTTCAGCTCGGGACTCGACCTGTTCGCGCTGCGGCGGATGCGCACGCTGTCCACGCTGGCCGCCCTCAGCCAAATGATGCAGACCAACAACGAGGAGCTCCCGTCAGGGCGGGACATCGTCAGCGCCGCCGCACTGACCGAGCTGGCGTTCGAGGCAGAGCGTCCGATGGCCTTTCACATCGACGGCGAGTACCTGGGCGAACGAGAATCGGTCGCGTTCCGGTTTGTGCCGGACGCTGTGTGTGTTGTAGCGTGACGTAACTCTCGTGCTGTGATCGATCTGACATCAAATTCGTCAGACTGGTTTGTCGTGCCCTCTTGCGCTGGCTCTTTGCTGTTGAGAGGCTAGTTCCGGTGCCTGGGGCGACATCACCGCGTGTTCGAACATGACTGACGCGGGTACGTCACCTCCGGACCGCAGCCGGGCTCTATCCGATGCCTGGACGCGGTCACCTTGGCACCACCAAGATCGGGAATAAACAACATTCCCGACATATGACATGGCTCGTGAAATACTTCACAAGCACTGGAGTGGCGTGTGGCGGACCTCACCGGTGACCAGCCGCTACGCCGAGAAGGAGTGGACACCATGGACTGGCGCCATATCGCCGCCTGTCGCGAGGTAGATCCAGAGCTGTTCTTCCCGATCGGAAACAGCGGCCCCGCGCTCCAGCAGATCGAAGAGGCCAAACAAGTCTGCCGACGGTGCAGCGTGCTCGACGAGTGCCTGCGCTGGGCCATCGACAGCGGCCAGGATGCAGGCGTCTGGGGCGGCCTTAGCGAGGACGAGCGGCGGGCGCTCAAGCGCCGCACCGTCCGGCTGCGCGCCCGCGCCGCCGTCTGAGCCAGCCGGTCGGCAAAACCGGGACCCTGCGGGGCCCTGCAGGGGCCGACGCCCTCAGACTGGTCGAGGCGTCGGTTCGTAGCGGACCGGCAGGTCGATGGTTGCTATCGTGCCGCCGCCGGGCCGGTCCGTAAGGATCAGCCGACCGCCGAGTTCCCCCTCCACGAGCGTCCTGACGATCTGCAGGCCGAGGCTCGTGGTGTTCTCCAGGTCGAACCCCGGAGGCAGCCCCGCGCCGCTGTCGCTCACCGTCACGGTGAGCTGCTCCGGCGCACGCGCAGCCACCACCTCGATGATCCCGCCGGCCGAACGCGCCGAGGTGCCGAAGCCGTGCTGCAGCGCGTTCTGCAGCAGCTCGGTGAGGACCATCGCCAGCGGCGTCGCCACCGGCGCGGGCAGCATCCCGAACTGGCCGGAGATCTTCGGCGTCACCCGCACCTCGGGCGAGGACACCTCGCCGGCCATCATCGCCACCCGGTCCGCGATGCCGTCGAAGTCGACGATCTCTTCCGGCGCCTGCGACAACGTCTCGTGCACGACCGCGATCGACCCGACCCGGCGCACTGCCTCCTCAAGCGCGGCCCGCGCCTCCGGCGCCTGCAGCCGCCGCGCCTGGAGCCGCAGCAGCGCCGCCACCGTCTGCAGGTTGTTCTTCACCCGGTGGTGAATCTCCCTGATCGTCGCTTCCTTGGTCAGCAGCTCCCGCTCCCTGCGCCGCAACTCGGAGACGTCCCTGACCAGAATGAGCGCGCCCGTCCGCTGGCCGCCCACCACTAGCGGGATGGAACGCAGCTGCACCACTGTGCCGTTGACGTCGATCTCGGTCTCCCGCGGCACCCGCCCCCGGGCGACCGGCATCAGCCCCTCATCCACGGGCTTGCCCGATGCGGTCAGCTGCGCGGTCGCGGTGCCAAGCTCCGCCCCCATGAGGTCCGCGGCGAGCCCGAGCCGGCGGAAGGCGGACTGCGCGTTCGGGCTGGCGAAGGTGACCCGGCCCGTGGTGTCGAGGCGGAGCAGGCCATCGCCCACCCGCGGCGAACGGACCAGCGTGATGTCCTGCCCCGGGTAGGGGAACGTGCCCTCGGATACCATCCGGGCAAGGTCGTCGGCGCCGGCCAGGTACGTCAGTTCGAGCCGGCTGGGCGTGCGCGCCCCGTTCAGGTTGGTCGACCGCTCGATGACCCCGATCACCTGGCCCTGCCTGGTCACAGGGATCGCCTCAGCGCGCACCGGGACGCCGGACGTCCAGTCAGGATCGCTCTCCCGGTGAATGCGCCGCTCGGCCCGCGCGGTGTCAAGCACCATCCGCTCGCCGTGGCTGAGCAGGGAGCCCACCACGTCGTCGGGGAACGACGTCGGGCCGGTCGTGGGCCGCATCTGCGCCACCGCCACCCAGCCGGAGCTGCCCGCGCCATCGGGCGCCCGCAGCGGCACCCACAGAATGAGGTCGGCGAAGGAGAGGTCCGCGAGGAGCTGCCAGTCCGATACGAGGGAATGTAGCCACTCTAGGTCTGGCGCGGACAAGCTGGTGAGGTTCCTGGCGAGATCGCTGAGCGTCGGCACGCTCCCATAATGACATGCGCCGAGCGGGTACCCTGGCCTCCCGTGTACTGGCCGAAGTGCGAGAACACTGTCATCATGGCCGGAACACCGCAAAAGCGGGGAGGTAGCACCCATGACCGCGTTCCCGATGCCGACCGAAGACAACGATGGCACCCCAAGCCCGCTGGGGAGTCTCGACTCGTCGCCTGCCCTGCTGCGGCTGCCCAAGTATTACCAGGTCAAGAAGCATCTGCTCGACTTCACCGCGGCCATGTCGCCCGGCAGCCCGGTGCCGCCGGAGCGCGAGCTGGCCCGGCTCTACGGCACGTCCAGGACAACCGTGCGGCAGGCCCTGGCCGAGCTGGTCATCGAGGGACGGCTGCTGCGGATGCAGGGCAAGGGCACCTTCGTCGCCAAGCCGAAGGTCGCGCAGTCCCTCGAGCTCGCCAGCTACACCGAAGGCATGCGGCAGCACGGCCTGCATCCGCAGACCAAGATCCTGGACATCGGCTACGTCACCGCCGACGAGCAGCTCGCGGCGCTCCTCGCGGTGCGGCCGGGCGGCCGGCTGCTCCGCGTGCACCGGCTCAGGCTCGCCGACGGGGAGCCGATGTCCATCGACACCTCGCACCTGCCCGCCCGCCGCTTCCCCGGCCTGCGCAGGCAGCTAGAGCGGCACGCCTCGCTGTACGAGACGCTGCGCACCGGGTACGGCATCGAGCTCGCCGAGGCCGAGGAGACGATCGAGACCATCCTCGCCGATCCGCACGACGCCCGGCTGCTTGGCGTGGACGCGGGCATCCCGCTGCTGCTGCTATCCCGGCACGCGATCGACACCACCGGGCAGCCGGTGGAGTGGGCGCAGTCGTGGTACCGGGGCGACCGGTACAAGTTCATCACCCGGCTGCGGCGGACTCCCCTGAGGTAATCGAGGTAATCTCGAAGACTCTATGAATCCTGAGACTTCTGAGACTGCTGAGACGACTGCCGAAACCGGGACCGCACCGCGCGGGATCCTCGTCGTCACCGGCACCGGCACAGGCATCGGCAAAACCGTGGTGACCGCCGCGATCGCCGCCCTCGCCCGCGCGGGCGGCGCCGCGGTCGCCGTGGTGAAGCCCGCCCAGACCGGCGTCTTCACCGGCCCGGGTTCCGACGTGCCCGACGCGCTGGAGATCGAGCGGCTCTCCGGCGTCACCGACACTCACGAGCTCGCCCGGTTCCCCGACCCGCTCTCCCCGGAGGCGGCCGCCCGCGTGTCCGGCCTGCCGCCGCTCGACCTGGCCTACGCCGCCGAGTACATCGCCAAGCTCGCGGACTCCCGCGACCTTGTCCTGGTGGAGGGGGCAGGCGGCCTGCTCGTCCGCTACGACAAGGCCGGGGCCACGATCGCCGATCTCGCCGCCATGCTGGGGGCACCGGTGCTCGTGGTCGCCGCCGCGGGCCTCGGCACCCTCAACCACACCGCCCTCACCCTCGAGGCCATCGCGGCACGGAAGCTGCGGCTCGCGGGCGTGGTGATCGGGACCTGGCCGCGCGAGCCGGACCTGGCCGCGCGGGAGAACCTGGCCGACCTGGAGACCGTCGCGGGCGGCCCGCTCGCCGGCCTGCTCGCGGAGGGCAGCGGCTCGCTGCCGCGCGAGGCGTTCCGCGCTGCCGCGCTCCACGGTCTCGGTCGCAGCCTCGGCGGTCTCGGCCTCGGTCTCGGTCTCGGCGGTCTCGGTCTCGGCGGTCTCGGTCTCGGCGGTCTCGGTCAGGGCCTCGGCGGCTCGCGCTAACCGCTCAGCACGCCGGTCCACAGCGTCGGCCACGGGCAAAGGGTCATATTTGTCCCATTTAGGCGTTGCCTGATCACCTAACGGGGCGCAACATGGTGGTGACTACGTGACCTCTGTCACATCCGCCCGTGCGAGGACGCCGAGAGGATCAGATGACTCAGCCAGACGCAACCCCCAGCGCTCCAAGAGGCCCGCAAGATCCCGATATCACAGCGGCGAAGAACCCAGTAGCCGCGCATCCAGTCACCTCGGCCGTCATCGGCCTGCTTGTCGCCGCGGCGATCTGCGGCACGTTGATAGTCCCGATCTACGCCCACATCACGCCGAAGATCGGCGACTTCCCCTTCTTCTACTTCTACCTGCTCGCCTACATGCCGGCCGTGGCGATCGCGCTCTGGGTCGCCACCCTCTTGCAGCGCAGGCTACAGGTGCCGACGGCCGCGATCGGCAGCGACGCGGAGGTGACGGGATGAGCAACGTCAACACCGTCACGTTCACGATCGTCCTCGTCCTCTTCCTCATCGTCACCGTGGTCGGCTTCTTCGCGGCCCGCTGGCGCCGCCCTGAGGTCATGGCGCACCTGAACGAGTGGGGACTGGCGGGCCGCGGGTTCGGCACGTTCATCACGTGGTTCCTGCTCGGCGGCGACCTGTACACCGCCTACACGTTCATCGCCGTGCCGGCGCTGGTGTTCGGCTCGGGCTCGATCGGCTTCTTCGCGGTCTCGTACACGATCATGGCGTACCCGATCGCGTTCATCTTCCTGCCCAGGCTGTGGTCGGTCTCCCGGGTGCACGGCTACGTTACGCCGGGCGACTTCATCAGGGGCAGGTACGGCTCACGCGGGCTGGCGCTCGCCATGGCCTTCACCGGCATCCTGGCCCTGATGCCGTATATCGCCCTGCAACTCGTCGGCATCCAGGCGGTGCTCACCGTCATGGGGGTCAACGCCAGCTCCACCAACACGTACGTCAAGGACCTGCCGCTGTTCATCGCGTTCCTCGTGCTCGCCGTCTTCACTTACGTCTCCGGGCTGCGTGCGCCGGCCGCGATCGCGTTCATCAAGGACACGCTCATCTACGTTTTCGTCCTCGTGGCGATCTTTTACATTCCGACCAGGCTCGGCGGCTGGGGGCACATCTTCGGCACCGCGCAGACGCACTTCGCGTCGATCAACCCGGAAACGAAGAAGCCACTCGGGACGTTCATCCCCACGACCAAGTCCACCGGCAGCACCCAGTTCGACTTCGCGACGCTGGCGCTCGGCTCCGCCATGGCGCTGTTCGTGTACCCGCACATCATCACCGGCACCCTGGCCTCGAAACGGCGCGGCATCATCAAGCGGAACATGTCGCTGCTGCCCACGTATGCGGTCCTGCTCGGCCTGATCGCGCTGTTCGGCTACATGGCGGTCGCCGACCCGGTCACGGCGGCGAACGTCAAGAAGTCGGGCAACGCGCAGCTCGCGGTGCCGTACCTGTTCCAGCACATGTTCCCGAGCTGGTTCACCGGCATCGCCTTCGCCGGCATCATCATCGGCGCGCTGGTGCCAGCCGCGATCATGGCTATCGCCGCCGCGAACTTGTTTACCAGAAACATCTTCAAGGAGTTCTTCAAGCCGGACGCAAGCCCGGCGCTGGAGACGCGGATGTCGCAGTGGTCGTCGCTCGTGGTCAAGTTCGGCGCGCTTGTCTTCGCGATCGAACTGCCGCATACGTTCTCCATCAACCTGCAGTTGCTCGGCGGCGTCTGGATACTGCAGATTTTCCCGATGCTGGTCGGCGGCCTGTACACCCGATGGTTCCACCGGTGGGCGCTGCTCGCGGGCTGGCTGGTCGGCATGGTCTACGGCACGCTCGCCGCCTATAACGTCAGCAACGCCACCACCTCGCACTGGGCGGCGTCGTCGGACATCGTATTCGGGCACACCATCTACATCGGCATCACCGCGATCATCATCAACATCGTGATAGCGGTCGTACTGACGCCCATCCTCAGGGCCGCCAGGGTTCCCGAGGGCGCCGACGAGACCCTCCCGCACCAGTACACCGCCGACCCGGAGCAGGTACCCGCTCTGGTGCCCGCCGGGATCGGGGCGCGACGGGACGGCTAAGGCGGAGCACGGGACCGTTCAGGAGAAAAGATTTAAGGCATTTGATGCTGAACGGTCCCGCGCTCCGACTGGCACCCTCCACAAATTGATTACGCGGCGGTAACGTCGCTCTGGTGACCTCACTTCAAGGACATGCGGGCGCGCACGCAGTCGCGGTGGCGCAGCGATACGGCGTGACGACGATGTTCACCCTGTCCGGCGGGCACGTGTTCCCGCTCTACGACGGCGCGGTCAAGGCCGACCCGCCGCTGCGCCTGGTGGACGTGCGGCACGAGCAGACCGCCGTGTTCGCCGCCGAGGCCACCGCGCGGCTGACCAGGACGCCCGGGCTCGCGGTGGTCACCGCCGGGCCCGGGGTCACCAACAGCGTCAGCGCGGTCACCGGCGCCTGGTTCAACGGCGCGCCGCTGGTCGTGCTGGGCGGACGGGCGCCCGACTACCTGTGGGGCAAGGGCGCGCTGCAGGAGATTGACCACGGGCCGCTGCTCGCCCCGGTGACCAAGCGGGCGTGGACCGAGCATACGGTCGACGGGATCGCCGGGTCGGTGGACGAGGCGTTCCGGCTGGCGCTGACCCCGCACCGAGGACCGGTGTTCTGCGACTTCCCGCTGGAGGCGATCTACGGCACCGAGATGGTGGACCTGCCGCCCGACGCGGGCCGGATGCCCGCGGCGGCGCCCCCGGATGGCGACGATGTCGCCGCTATCGCCGCGCTGCTTGGGGCGGCGCGACGGCCGGTCCTGGTGCTCGGCTCGGACGTATGGCTCGGCGGCGCGGAGACAGCCGCCCTGGCCTGCGCGGAAGCGCTCCGGCTGCCGACGGTCACCAACGGGCAGGGGCGCGGGGTCCTGCCGCGCGGCCACTCGCTGCTGGTGACGCGGGCCCGGTCGGTCGCCTTGGCCGAGGCGGACCTGGTAATCGTGGTCGGCGTCCCGCTTGATTTCCGGCTGCGCTACGGCAACTTCGGCCCGCCGGACGCGCCGTCCAGGGTGGTGCACGTGGCGGACTCCCCCGGCGGCATCGCTACCCACTGCCCCCTCGCGGCATCGGCGTCCGGTGACCTGGCGGCCTTCTTCACGGCGCTCGCCGACGCGTGCGGGCAACGTCCCGTGGGCGACATGGAGTGGCTAGCCCGGCTGCGGGGCACGGCGCGGGCTGCCGTGGCCGCGGACACCGCGCTGCTGGAAACCGAGGCCTCCCCGATCCACCCGATGCGCGTCTACGGCGAACTGCTGCGCGAGATCGACGACGACGCGGTCGTCATCGGCGACGGCGGCGACTTCGTTTCCTTCGCGGGCCGCGTCATCGAGCCCGCGTTCCCCGGCCGCTGGCTCGACCCCGGCCCCTACGGCTGCCTGGGAACCGGCCTCGGCTATGCGATGGCGGCCCGACTCGCTCACCCGTCGTCGCAGATCGCGCTGATGCTGGGCGACGGCGCGGCCGGCCTGTCCCTGATGGACGCCGACACCCTGGTCCGCCACAACCTGCCGGTGGTCATGATCGTCGGCAACAACTCGGCCTGGGGCCTGGAGAAGGAGCCGATGCGAGCCGTCTACGGCTACGACGTGGCCGCCGACCTGCGCCCCGGCACCCGGTACGACGAGGTGGTCCGCGCCCTGGGCGGCGCAGGCGAGCTGGTGACCGCGCCAGCGGAGATCGCCCCGGCGCTGCGCCGCGCCTTCGACTCCGGCGTCCCCTACCTGATCAACGTGATCACCGACGTCTCAGCCGCCTACCCCCGCACCACCACCGGGGTCTGAGCAAGGGGGCGCCGGGGGAGATTCTCCGTCGGCCTTCCGAAGGAGTGCCGCCGGAAATCTACCCCAAAGCCCCCAGCCGCGCGTCCGGGGTTAAGCCTTTGACTGTGACTTGGACTTTCGAGCCCCGAAGCAGTCAGCCGATCTCGGCGATGAGCTCGTCTTCCTGGACGACGTCGCCCTCGGCCACGTGCAGCTTGGTGACCGTGCCGCCCTCCTCGGCGAGGATGGGGATCTCCATCTTCATCGACTCGAGGATGACCAAGCGTGTCGCCCTCATCGACGTGGTCGCCCTCGGAGACGAGCACCTTCCACACGTTCGCGACCATCTCCGCGCGGACTTCCGCCACAGCAAACTCCTTCTTTTCCCGGTCATTACTGCTGGGAGCGTACTAGAACAGGCTCACGCCTGCCGCATACGGCTCACCAGTCCGGTGTCGTAGTCGCCGCTGACGAACTCGGCGTTGCCGAGCAACTCGGCGTGGAACGGCAGGTTGGTCTTCGGCCCCGTCACCACGGAAGTCCGCGACCGCGAGCCTGGCCCGGGCGATGCGCCTCGTCGCGGGTCGCGCCGTACGCGCAGAGCTTGGCCAGCAGCGGGTCGTAGAACGGGGTCACCGTGGTGCCCGCCGCGTAACCGGAGTCCACCCGCACCCCCGGGCCAGACGGCTCCCGCCACTCGGTGATCTCGCCGGGGCTCGGCAGGAACCGCTTCGGGTCCTCGGCGTAGACCCGCAGCTCGATCGCGTGACCGGTCGGCTTTACCGGCGCCGACGCGTCGAACGACACCGGTTCACCGGACGCGATCAGGAACTGCTGCTCCACCAGGTCGATCCCGGTGACCAGCTCGGTGATCGGGTGCTCGACCTGGAGGCGGGTGTTCATCTCGAGGAAGACGAACGTCCCCGCCTCGGCGTCCACCAGGCACTCGACCGTGCCCGCGCCGCGGTAGCCGACCGCCTCGCCCGCCCGGACGGCGGCGGCGAGCATCTGCGCGCGCAGCTCGGGCGAGATACCCGGCGACGGGGTCTCCTCGGCCACCTTCTGATGCCGGCGCTGCACCGAGCAGTCACGCTCGCCGAGCGCGAGCACCCGGCCGTCGGCGAGCCCGAGGATCTGCACCTCGACGTGGCGGGCACGGGACAGGTAGCGCTCGAGCAGGATCTCGGGCGAGCCGAAGAATCGCTCGGCGCGGGTCCGCGCGGTCTCGAAAGCCTTGCGCAGCGCGTCGGCGTCGTAGGCGGCGCTCATCCCGATACCGCCGCCGCCCGCGGCGGCCTTCACCATGACCGGATAGCCGATCCGCTCCGCCTCGACCACCGCCGCTTCGGCGTCCGCGACCGGCGCCAGTGGTCCCCGGCGCGACGGGAACGCCCGCCGCCGCCATCAGGTTCCGCGCGCGGATCTTGTCGCCCATCCCGCTCGATCGCACTCGGGATCGGGGCCGATCCAGATCAGGCCCGCGTCGATCACGGCGCGGGCGAACCCGGCGTACTCGGCGAGGAACCCGTAGCCGGGATGGACGGCGGCGGCGTTGGCCTTGCGCGCCGCCTCGAGCAGCACCGCGGCGTCCAGGTAACTCTGCGCGGGGGCGGCCGGCCCGATGCGGACGGCCTCATCCGCCTCGCTGACGTAGGGCAGGCCCTCGTCCGCGTCGGAGTAGACGGCGATGGACCTGATGCCCATCCGGCGGGCGGTGCGGATGATCCTGCGGGCGATCTCGCCCCTGTTGGCGATCAGAACGGAGTCGAACACCCAAGCAGCCTACGGGACGGACCCAGCTACGGGACCACCAGCTTGCTCAGCGCCTCAACCACCCGCGGATCGTACTCGGACCCGGTGTCGAGCCGCAGCCGCTCAACGCGCCTCGGCCGCCTGGCTCGGGTCGTCCGAGCTGCCCACCAGGTCGTCGTAGGCGTTGGCGGCGCGGATGATGCGGCTGGACAGCGGCGGCGGCTGGGTCCTGTCCGCAGGACGGCACGGGTCGGACTGCCGCCGCACGATGTCGGCCACCGAGTCGAGCACGCCGCGCCTGGCCGATGACCTCGGCACCGTACTCGGCGATCCGCCGCTGCTCCGTCGCGGGCGACCAGGACGGTGGCGCCGCCGGGCACCGGGTCGCGCAGCGAGAGCTGGCCGATGTCGTGCATCAGCGCGGCGTACTCGAGCTCGAGCAGCGCGGCCTCCGGCATGCCCGAGCTCCCGTCCGATGGCCACCGCGAGCCTGCTCACCCGGGCCGAGTGCCCCGCCTCCACGTACCCGCCGATCTCGGTCGACCCGGGCGAGCGCGCGGACCGTCTGCAGGTAGGTGGCCCTGATCCCGGCGTACCGGCGCAGCGCCACCTGGGTGACAAGCAACGGCGCGGCGAAGACCGCGACCGCCGCCAGCCCCATGACCTCGGCGGCGAAGGCGATGAGCAGCGCGGACGCGCCGGTCGCGGCGCCGACCGCCAGCTGGACGCGGAACTCGTCGCCGAGCGCGACGGCGAACCTGGTCCGCAGCGCCTCCGTCCTGATCAGGGCGGCGACCACCGCCTCCACCAGCCAGGCGACGACCACCAGCGCGAGCATGACCGGCAGCTCGTCCCACCATTTGCCGCCGATCAGCGAGCCGTTCGCCAGCGGGCGGAACGCGAGCGCCACGCAGGCCACCGCGAGCAGCCGCGCGGACATGGAACTGAGCCTGGCCGGTCGGCCGACCGCCAGGTGCGGCAGCGCACCGACGATCATGGCGATCGCGGTTACCGCGATGACCTGCTCGGCACTGTGCCTGGCGGGAATGTCCCCGATGCGCAGCAGCAGCGCGTAGGCCAGCGCCCCGGCCGTCGCCATCGGGGCCGCCTCCCGGTCCCCCGGCAGGTTCAGCCGGAGCAGCTCGCCGAGCGCGATCAGCGCGCCGAAGGCGAGCGCCGCGTGAACGTCGTGGACGCCGGTGACCGCGGTCTGGGCGACCGACCAGACCAGCAGCAACCCGGCGAAAACGACGAGCAGCCACCGCCCGGAGTCCAGGACGTGCCGCGCGCGCGCCGCGCGGCTCGCGACCGTCGGGCGAACACGACGTCACAGACTCTCGATGGTCGGCATATCCGATATGTCGGCTTTCCTTCTGGCAGTGCTCTGCGGGGCGCGGTCGGGCGTCACCGCGGCGGGAAACGTCACGCCGGCGGAGAACAGCGGTTCCTCCGCCGGCGCGGGATCCGGCGCCGTCCAGCTGTCCCGCTCGATCGCGGTGACGAAGGCGTCGACGAAGGCCGGGTCGAACTGCTTGCCCGCCCACTTGCGCAGCTCGGCCACCGCCTCGGGCACCGGCCGCGCGCCTCGGTAGGACCGGTCGGAGGTCATGGCGTCGAACGCGTCCGCCACCGAGAGCACGCGTGCGAACTCGGGGATCTCGTCGCCTGCCAGGCCCATCGGGTAGCCCTTGCCGTCGATCCGCTCGTGGTGGTGCATGATCCCGGCGAGGGCCTCGTCGAGGAAGCCGATCTCGCGGACGATGTCCAGGCCCCGCATCGGGTGGAGCTGGATCGCGGCGTACTCGTCGTCGGTTAGCGTGGACCGCTTCTGCAGCACCGACGTGGGCACGCCGAGCTTGCCCACGTCATGCAGCATGCCCGGCGTACCTGATGGCCGCCACCCGCTCGGCGCGCATCCCGATCTCGGTGGCGATCATCACGGAGCCGCGCGACACCCGCTCGCTGTGCCCCCTGGTGTAGAAGTCCTTGGTCTCCACGGCCTGGCACAGCGCGCTTACCGTGGCCTCATAGGCCCGCTGCTGCGCGGCGAACTGCGCGACCGCCCAGCGGGCGACGAAGACCGGGATGAGCACGAGGAACGGCGTGAACGGACCGAGCACTGACCAGACCGCGGCGATGAGCAGGCCGAACGCGCCGTAGCCGAGATCAGTCAGCCAGAGCTTGGTATCGAGCCCGAGCCGCCCGAGCGCGGTGCCCGGCTCCCTCGTCAGCCAGAACACGCCCCGAAGCAGGCGCGAAGTTGACGGTCACGTGCACTGCGGCGGCGGCGGCGAACGGCCCGATGACGCCGGGGAACGCACTCGGCCCCGGGACGCCGACGTGCCCGCCGAAAAGCAGGAAGGTCCGGCCCGGCGAGGTACGCGCTCAGCGTGAACATGGCGGCGTTGAACAGCCGCTGGGCAGGCGACGGGCCGCGGCGGATGCCGAGCAGGGTGCAGGAGCCGACGAGGGCGGCGCCGACCGGGCCGCAGAGCACGACGGCGGCCAGCGACGCGATGCTGTTGGCGGACCAGGCGAGGCCGCGCGAGTTCAGCAGGGTGGCGGAGGATTCACAGGCGACCAGGAGCAGGCCAAGCGCGCCGACCTGGACCCAGTCAAGGCCCGCCGAACGGGCCGATGGCAACCACTGCGACGGCGGCGGCGATGACCACGCCGATGTACAGCCACGCGACGCGCGAGAGCTTGCCCACGCTTCCCCCAAGCAGCCAGCCGGAGTTGACCCGAACCCGCACCAATCGCCGTCGCTACCCCCAGGAGACCCCGGAAGCCCTCATCAGGACAGTCCTCTCTCGCGGAATGCTAAACGACCGCCCACTGCGCGAGCGCCCATGTCAGGATAACGTGGCAACGCGAATTCGCGCAGACCTAAAAGCGGGCGGTTATTCGCTTACCTCGATCTCCGCCTGGACTTGCCTGATCCGCACCAGCACCTTGCTGCGCAGTTCGGTCGGCACCGGGTCACAGCCGCAGTGCGTGGCCACCAGGCGCTTGACCGCCTCCTCGAGGCCGAACTCGCGCAGGCACGGGCCGCACTCCTCAAGGTGCTGCCTGATATGGTGGCAGTCCTCCGGCGAAACCTGCCCGTCCAGGTACCAGTAGACCTGCTCGAGTACCTCGCTACACGGCGTCTCGTGCGGTTTTCCGCAGCTCATGGCCGCCCCTCCTCGGCTTGCGCCCGGACAAGGCCCCGGTCTGCGGCGTAGTCCTGGAGCAGCTCGCGCAGCTGGCGGCGGCCGCGGTGGAGCCGTGACATCACGGTACCTATCGGGGTTCCCATGATGTCGGCGATTTCCTTATATGCGAACCCTTCCACGTCTGCCAGGTAGACGGCGATCCTGAACTCTTCAGGCAGCGCCTGAAGCGCCGTCTTGATGTCAGAATCGGGAAGCCTTTCAAGCGCCTCCGCCTCGGCAGATTTCAGCCCCCCGGAACTGTGCGACGCGGCCCGCGCTAGCTGCCAGTCCTCGACCTCGTCAGCCCCGGACCGCTGCGGTTCCCGTTGCCGCTTGCGGTAGGTGTTGATGAAGGTATTGGTCAGGATCCTGAAGAGCCAAGCCTTCAGGTTCGTCCCCTCCTGGAACTGGTGGAAGGACGCGTACGCCTTGGCGAACGTCTCTTGCACCAGGTCTTCGGCATCCGCGGGATTCCGCGTCATCCGGAGGGCGGCGGAGTATAGCTGGTCCAGGTATGGCATGACATCTGCCTCAAAGCGCTCGCCGCGCTCGGCTAGTGTCTCTGGCACGGGACCCACCCCCTCTCGGTAACCGTAAGAGGATACCTTCCCGGCAGAGCGGGGGGCTGGCCGGCGTGACCGTGCCTGTCGTGGTGGGGCTAGGACCATGTGGCGTTCAACACCATGTTGGCCCCCGCAATTCCGGTATCAGGGATGGAACGCACGGGCCGGGGAAGGTAAACAGCGTGGGGCGCCACGCGAACGGGCGCCCGGCCAGGAGTAATTCCGTGCAGGCAATCGCCAGCGCCTACCAGGACACCGGTCCTGCCGCCGACTACTACCTTCGTTTTCACGCTGCGGTCGCCCTCGCGCAGCTCAACAACTGGCTGCCGCCGTCGTCCCAGCTCCTCGTCGACATATCAGGTCCGGGCTCGCGCGCGGCCGAGATGGCCGCCCACGCCGGGCACCACGTGCTGCGCGTCATTGATGCGGCGGCCGTACCGCCGGAGCCGGCCAACGCCGTCTACTCCAGCGGACAGCCTCCTCGCATGGGGGGCTCGAGTCTTCCGGCATGGGGGGCTCCAGTCTTCCGGGATGGGGGGCTCCAGCCTTCCGGCATGGGGGGCTCCAGTCTTCCGTCCTCCCCGGCCCCTGGACGTAAGCACGACCTCCCCACCGTGGCCGCCGACGGGACCGGCCTTGAGTTCCTGGCCGACGGCTGCGCCGACGGCGTGATCGCCGAGGACCGCGCGCTCTCCCTGCGGCTGGCCGCCGAGGACGTCGTCGCCGAGATCGCGCGCGTGCTCCGCCCCGGCGGGCAGGTGCTCGCCTGCGTGGACTCGCTGATGCTGGGCATGGCGGTGCTGGCCGAGCAGCACCGCTGGCCGCACCTGGTGGACGTGCCCAACGCGGACGTGGTGCTCATCCCGTGGCCGGACGGCACCATCACCCGCTGCTACGGCGCAGAGCAGCTCCGCGAGCTGTTCACCGGCTGCGGGCTCGAGGTGAGCTGGATCAGGCCGCGCACCGTGTTCTCCCCGCAGACGGTCAGCTACCTGCTCGCCCGCGACCCGGCACGGTTCGGGGAGCTGGTGAGCGCGGAGCTACGGGCCCGTTCGGACGACTCGGTGGGAACCCAGCTGGTCGCCTGCGCGGTCCGGCCTGTGTTACCTCATGCCAGCCCTAGCGGGGTAGCGGCCACCCTGGGCAAATGGGGTCGGCTCGCGGTTTTGGCGAGTGGGCCCCCGGGGGGCATGGGGGGCGGGCCCCCCATATCGGGGGGTCACCGGGGGGTCGTCCCCCGGGGATAATGAGCTCTGGGCCGTTGTTGCGGACCGAGTTGACGGTGGTCGATACCGGGCGGGCGGTCAGGCCGCCCTGGCCGGAGGACATCGCCGGGTGCATGGTCTTCAGCAGGTGCTCCTTCTCCCGGTTGGCCGGGTCGAGCCACTCCGCCCAGTCATCGGGCGCGATCACCATTGGCGTCCTGTCGTGGATCTTGCCGATCTCGTCGGTCGCGTCGGTGGTGATGATCGACGCGGACCAGTACCAGGCATCCTCGTGGTCCTCCGGTACCTCCGGGTTCTTCCACAGCTCGTAGATGCCGGCGAAGGCGAGGATGCCGCTGTCCGTCCGGTGGATGTAGAACGGCTGTTTTGCCTTCGAGCTGGCGCTCTCGGTCTGCCACTCGTAGTAGCCGTCGGCGGGGATGAGGCAGCGGCGCCGGGCGAACGCGGCGCGGAAGGCGGGCTTGACCGCCACCGTCTCGGCTCGCGCGTTGATCAGCCGGGCGCCGCCCTTGGTGTCCTTGGCCCAGGTAGGCACCAGGCCCCAGCGGACCAGCCGCAGCTCTCGCTCGTCTTTGTGGTCGAGCACTGTGTAGATCCGCTTGGTCGGCGCCACGTTGTAGTCGGGCTCGCGGTCCGCGGCGACGGCGTCGCGCTGGACGGCGAATTCCTCGAGGAGCTCAGCCCGTTTGCGCGCTGAGACGAACCGACCGCACATGAGCGCCTCCTTCACGCGTCAACCGATACTCTCAAGATTATGGACTCAAGGACCTGGCGCGCACCTACCGCGCACGGACCGGTGCGCGCGGCGCTGCGGCTGCCCGGATCCAAGTCGATCTCCAACCGGGCGCTGCTCCTGGCTGCGCTAAGCGACTCGCCGTCGACGGTGCGGGGAGTGCTGAGGGCCCGCGACACATCCCTCGCCATCGCGGCGCTCCGTGTCCTCGGTTGCTCAGTCGAAGAGGATGGAACGGACCTCGCAGTCTCTGGCGGCTCAGTTGCCCCCGGCTCGTCGGTCGGCGTCGATGTGGGCAACGCGGGGACGGTCATGCGGTTCCTGCCCGCCGTCGCCGCGCTCTCCCCCGCCTCGGTGGCGTTCGACGGCGATCCCCGGGCCAGGGAACGGCCGGTGGGAGCGCTGCTCTCGGCGCTGCGCACACTCGGCGTCTCGATCGACGACGACGGGCGCGGGTCGCTGCCGTTCACCATCCACGGTTCAGGCGCGGTCCGCGGCGGCGCCGTGACGCTGGACGCCTCCGGCTCATCGCAACTGATCTCAGGGCTGCTGCTGGCGGCGGCCCGGTTCGACCTCGGCGTCGAGGTGCACCACTCCGGGCCTCCGGTGCCGTCGCTGCCGCACATCGAGATGACCGCGGCGATGATCAGGGCCGCCGGCGCGGACGTGGAGATCGGCGCGGGGGAACGACCGGATTTCTGGCGGGTCCGGCCCGGGCGGCTCAACCTCGGAGACTTCACCGTGGAGCCCGACCTGTCCAACGCGGGACCGTTCCTCGCGGCGGCGCTCGTCACCGGCGGCTCGGTGACGATCAAGGACTGGCCGTCGAACTCGCTGCAGGCCGCGGACGCGATCCTGGACGTGCTCACCCGGATGGGCGGCGCCGTCTCGTCCGGTCCGGACGGGCTGACCGTCACCGGGTCAGGCGTCATCAACGGGATCGAGGCCGACCTGCGCGACATCCCCGAGCTCTGCCTGCCGCTTACCTCGGTCGCCGCGCTCGCGTCCGGCCCTTCGGCGTTCACCGGGGTGGGGCACACCCGGGCGCAGGAGACCGACCGGCTGGCCGCGATCGCCAAGGAGATCAACGCCCTCGGCGGCGACGTGAGCGAACTGCCCGACGGCCTCGTCATCCGGCCCCGGCCGCTGCGGGCCGAGCCGGGTGGGAAGTTCGAGTCCTACGACGACCACCGGATGGTGATGGCCGCGGCGGTGCTCGGCCTGGCCGTCCCCGGCATCGAGGTGCCCAACGTGGCCACCGTCGGCAAGACCTTCCCCGACTTCACCGCCTTCTGGGGCGAGCTGGCCGGGGCGCCTGACACGGAGCCGTCGACCTGAGGAACCGCTCCGCTGACCTAGACGAGGACGACGTCCGGGTCCGCGCCGGGCGCGGGTCCAAGCCGCGCACCCGGCGCCGTCCGGCGCACCAGTCCGCACCCGAGGCGTTCGTGATGAGCGTCGACCGGGGCCGGTACGGGTGCGTCATCGACGACGAATCCGACCCGGACCCAGGCGCGGGCTCAGCCGCGGACCTCGGTTCCGGCCGGGGAAGGCTTGTCACCGCGATGAAGGCCCGCGAGCTCGGCAAGGGCTCGATCGTGGTCGGCGACCGGGTGGCGCTGGCGGGCGACACCTCGGGCAGCACCGGCTCGCTCGCGCGGATTGTCCGGGTGGAGGAGCGGACCAGCGTGCTGCGCCGCTCCGCCGACGACACCGACCCGCTGGAGCGGGTCGTCGTCGCCAACGCCGATCAGATGGTGATCGTCTGCGCGCTCGCCGACCCCGAGCCCAAGACCCGGTTCATCGACCGCTGCCTTGTCGCCGCCTACGACGCCGGCCTTGACCCGCTCCTGGTGCTGACCAAGTCCGACCTGGCCGTCGCCGCGCCAGCTCCGGGCGTTCTACCGGCCGCTGGACATCCCGATGCTGACCACCAGGCAGCCGCTGGCCGCGCAGACGCTGGCCCGGCTGCACAAGGCGCTCGACGGCCAGCTCAGCGTGCTGATCGGCCAGTCCGGCGTCGGGAAGTCCTCCCTGGTCAACGCGCTGGTGCCGGACGCCGGGCCGGGCGGTGGGCTACGGTCAACGCGGTGACCGGCAAGGGCAGGCACACGTCATCGTCGGCGATCGCGCTCCCGCTGCCGGGCGACTCCGGCTGGCTGATCGACACACCCGGCGTCCGCGGCTTCGGCCTCGGCCACGTCACCCCGGACCGGCTCATCGAGGCCTTCGGCGACCTGGCCGAGGGGACCGCCGCCTGCCCGCCGGGCTGCGACCACCTGTCGCCGGACTGCGCCCTGGACGAGTGGGCCGCCGCGCACGACGCCAAGCCCCGCCTTGACTCCCTCCGCCGCCTGCTCCGCTCCCGCGAGTCAGCCGACTAGCCACCGCCTGGCCACTTGGCTCGTCTCCCCTGAGCCCACACCAGCCCCACCCGCCCCATTTTGTCCCGCCCGTGCACGACGCCGCACCCAGTTCCGACCACGCGACCCATCTTCCTATCACTTTTGACTGGACAAATCGCATTAAAGCGGACACAGAAATGGTCAGAACCGATAGGAAGATGAAAATTGGTCACGGCCGCTGTTCCCAGGGACCACGGCGGCACCGGGGCTAACGGACTAACGGAGTGCACCGGGCTAACGGATCAACCGGGGGCGGCGGGGCCAACGGACCGACGGCGGGACCGAGGCTCACGGACCCACCGGGGGCACCGGGGCCACCTGACTAACGGGAGGCACCGGGGCCAACAGACTAACGGGAGGCACCGGGGCTCACGGACTGACGGGGACGGTGCCGCCCGAACGCCAGTACGTGCCGTCCGGGGTGCGGGAAAGCAGTTCCTCGTCCACCAGGTAGCGGCGCAAGGTGGCATGGTCGTCGTAGACGGACTTGAGGATCTCGTTGACCGCGAGCTCAGAGTATCGCCGCCCCGGCTCGAAGGCCTGCGCCACCTGGTCGAGCAGCAGCAGGCGAGGCGCGCGCCTGGCCGGGATGACAGAGATCCGTCCGTCGCGTACGTAGCGGCGCAGCTCACTGGGCAGGTCACCGAGCGGATTCATCGCAGCGATTATGCCGCTTCCCGGCTCAGGCCGCACGGGCAAAAATGCTCTCCGCTGGTCAGCGGGACGGGATACCTGTACCGTTTCGCAGGTGGGAAGCTATGACGACGACCTGAGGTTCGCGCACGTCCTCGCTGACGCCGCCGATGACATCACGACCAAGCGGTTCAAGGCGCTCGACCTGCGGGTGGAGACCAAGCCCGACCTGACGCCCGTCTCCGACGCCGACCGGGCCGCCGAGGACTCGATCCGCAACATCCTTCGCCGGTCACGGCCTCGCGACGCCGTGCTCGGCGAGGAGTCGGGGCAGACAGGCATCGGGCCGAGGCGCTGGGTCATCGACCCGATCGACGCCACCAAGAACTACGTCCGCGGCGTCCCCGTCTGGGCCACGCTCATCGGCCTCATGGACGGCGACAAGGTGGTGGCGGGCGTGGTCACCGCGCCGGCCCTCGGACGGCGCTGGTGGGCGGCCACGGGCGGCGGCGCGTGGACCGGCAAGTCGCTGTCCAACGCCTCCCGCTGCCGGGTCTCCGGCGTCACCGAACTGGCCGACGCGTCGTTCTCCTACTCAGGCGTCGGCGGCTGGGCGAAGACGGGCCGGCGCGGCGGGTTCCTGTCGCTCAGCCGGGCGGTCTGGCGGACCCGGGGGTTCGGCGACTTCTGGTCGCACATGCTGGTCGCGGAGGGCGCGGTGGACGTCTCCGCCGAGCCAGACGTCTCGCTCTGGGACCTGGCGGCGCTCCAGGTGATCGTCGAGGAAGCCGGGGGGCGGTTCACCAGCCTCGCAGGGGAGGCGACCCCGGACGGGGGCAGCGCGGTCTGCACCAACGGCCACCTCCACGACGAGGTTCTGGCGCTGCTGGCCGACGGCGGACGCGACGCCTTACCGCGCGCTAGGCTGGTAGGCACCGCCAGGCGGTGAGTTCCCGCTCTATCCGCCTGGCTTGCGCCCGGCTGGTTTCCCCGGCTGCCCGGGCGTAGCGGCACCCGGCCCGGCACGCCCCCGCCGCCGGCCCGGGTGCCGCCTAGACCACCCGTCTTCGCGGGGCTGGGCGACGTGGGGCGGAGAATGTGGATGTGGACGTCCTTGGTTGGCTGCACGCGAATCGGGTGAGCCAGGGCGACCTGGTGGGGCTCGCCATTGCTGCCGATGGGTCCGTCGCGCTGGCGGTGGCGGACGGCGATCTTGCCACCACCGCCAAGCAGGTCCAGCTCGCTGATTCCGAGATCCGGCCCCGGTGGGTGATGTGGTCGCAGGAGACGGCGCGGCGGCTTATCGGCGACGGGGTTCGGGTGACCACCTGCTGGGACGTCGCGGCGGTGCACCGGCTGCTGTCCGGGGGATGGCGGGCCGACCCCGAGTACGTGTGGGCACGCCTGCACGGGGTGCCCGACGATCAGGTTCCCGGGATGGCCTCCGGAGCGCCTGACCTGTTCAGCGCGGCGGACGACGACGCGGTGGTAAAGGCGCTTGGAGCGTCGGAGGCGCTCGAGGCAGCCGAACTCCAGCAGGCCGCCCTCGCCGAGTCAGGCAGCGGTATCGCGGTCACCACCGCGCGCTCGGAATCCACGGCAGAACTGCTCTGCGCTGAACTGGCGGCCGACGGGCTGCCGGTGGACAGGGCGGCCGCCGAGGATCTGCTCGCGGAGATCGTCGGACCGCGGCCGCACAACGCGGCGGACGCCGCGGCCACCCGGGCAGCGCGCGATGGCGTCGTGCTCGGCACGCGCCGGACGGGGTGACCGCCGACCTGCGCAGCCCCGGCCAGGTGCGGTCGCTGCTGGCCGCGGCGGGGATCGACGTGCCGGACACCCGCGCGCACCGGCTCGAGGAGTTCAGGGATTCCTCACCCCTTGTCGCCGCGCTGCTCGACTGGCGCAAGGCGGAGCGTATCGCCACCACCTACGGGTATGCCTGGCTCGACGAGCACCTCGGCCCCGACGGGCGGCTGCGCGGGACCTGGACCGGATGCGACGGCGCCGCCGGGCGGATGACCGCGTCCAGCGGATTGCACAACATGCCGGCCGTGCTCCGCCGGGCGGTGATCGCCCAGCCCGGGCACGTGTTCGTCCGCGCCGACCTCGGGCAGATCGAGCCGCGGGTGCTCGCCGCCGTCTCCGGCGACGCCGCGCTGGCGACGGCCACCGCCGCCACCGACATGTACCTCCCAGTGGCGGCCGAGCTCGGCGTTGACCGGCCCACGGCCAAGGTCGCGATGATCGCCGCCATGTACGGGCAGACCACCGGGCACGGCGGCGCGGCCGGCCGGCGGATGCGGGCCGCGTACCCGGTCGCCATGGGCTACCTCGACACCGCCGACCGGTCCGCACGGGCAGGGAAGGACCTGCGCACCTACGGCGGCCGGCTGGTCCGGATGTCCGGCGGCGCAGACCGGGCGGCCACCGAGTCCTCGGCCGCCAGGGCCGCGCGCGGCCGGTACGGGCGGAACGCGCTGATCCAGGGCGCCGCCGCCGAGCTGTTCAAGATGTGGGCCGTCACCGTCCGTGCCAGGGCGGCAGCGCTCGACGCCCGGATCGTGCTCTGCCTCCACGACGAGCTGCTCGTGCACGTCCCGGCCGAGCGGGCGGAGCAGACGGCGGACCTGGTGGGCGCCTGCCTGGCCGAGACCGCCAAGCGCTGGGCACCGGGCGGCCGGGTTGGGTTCATCGCCGACATCAGCACCGTGCGCTGCTGGGCGGATGCGAAAGGTTAGGTAACCGGTAGGTCTCGCGATGCCTGCCCACCTGCGGCCTGATACCGTGGCGTGCAGATGGGACGGTACTGGAAGGGGTCTTGACGTTGCCGCGATACCGCAGAGTGGTGGTCAAGCTCAGCGGCGAGGCCCTGGCAGGTGACGCCGGGAGCGGCGCCGACCCTGCGAGCCTTGCCCGAGTAGCCGATGAGGTGCTGTCCGTGCACAACCTCGGCGTCCAGGTCGCGGTCGTGGTGGGCGGCGGTAACTACTTCCGCGGGCGGATGGCCGACGGCTGGGGTATCAGCCGCGCCGAGGCGGACAACATCGGCATGCTTGGCACCGTGATGAACGCGCTCATGCTGCGCGGCGCGCTCACCGCCAGGACCGGCGCGGACGTGCGGGTGATGACCGCAGTTCCGATCCACAGCGTCGCCGAGCCGTTCATCCGGCTGCGCGCCGTGCATCACTTGGAGCGCGGCTTCATCGTCGTGCTGGCAGGCGGCATCGGCCAGCCCTACGTGACTACCGACTACCCCGCGGTGCAGCGCTCGCTTGAACTGGACTCAGACGCGCTCCTCGTCGCCAAGCACGGAGTCGACGGCGTGTACGACTCCGACCCCAAGCACAACCCGCTTGCGGCCAAGTACACCAAGCTCACCTACGACGAGGCCATCGCCGCCGACATCCGGATCATGGACACCAGCGCGTTCGTGCTCGCCAACGAGCAGGGACTGACCATGCACGTCTTCGACGTCGCCGCCTCCGGCGCGATGCGGGCCATTTGCGAGGGTGACGACGGCATCGGCACCAAGATCACCGCGAAATAGCCGCTAGCTCTTCAGCGCCTTCTCCTACGCTACGTAAAGACCGATAGAGAACAGCACCAGCCACCCGCCCTCGAACCACAACATGATCGCGTCCCGCATGATCAGCTCCTCCACTGCGCGGACCGTGCGGCGCGCGGTCAGCACGCCGAACCGGATCAGCGCGGCGGCAAGCGGCAGGGCGGACAGCAGGTCCCAAGGCCTGGCGGCCGTGGTCTCGTCGACCGCCCACATTAGGTAGGTCCCCAGCATGGCGAGCCCGACGAGCAGCTGCCCGACCCGGAGCACGCCAGGACGGTACCAGCGCATCACCGGGCGGTGCCGTACCGCGTCCTCGCCCAGGCTGGTCAGCTCGGTGTACCGCTTGGCGATCGCCACACCGAGCGCGCCCAGGCTGCACACGAACAGGAACCAGATGGACGGCTTCACGTGCGTGGCCGCCGCGCCGCCGAGCACGCGAAGCAGGAATCCCGCCGCGACAAGCAGCATCTCGACGAACGGGACGTGCTTGAGGCGGAAGGAGTAGAGGAAGGACTCGCACAGGTACCCGGTCGCCACGACGACGAGCAGCGGCTCGCGGATCACCACGCCGGCCCCTACCGCGAACGCGGTCGCGACCATGGCGAGCACCACCGCATGCCGCTCGGGCAGCGCGCCGGAGGCGATCGGCCGGCGCCGCTTCACCGGATGCCGCCGGTCCCGCTCGACGTCGACGACGTCATTGACGAAGTACACCGCCGCCGACGCGCAGGAGAAGGCGAACATCGCGAGCAGCGCGTAGTCGAAGCCGTGGTCGCGACCGAGCGAGGCACCGGCCAGCGGGGCCGCGAACACCAGCAGGTTCTTCGGCCACTGCCGGGGCCGGGTGGTGAAGATGACTGCGCGCAGCCAGCGGCCGGGCGAGAACGGGACATCGATAGCAGTGGGTACCGGCATCGGTCCCGTGTCCTCGCCAGGCACCAGGGACTTGTTGCTGGTCAACGTGCGTAAACCGCAGTGAAGTCACGGGCGGACGGGGTGTAGTAGGAGTAGGGGCTCGGCTCCTGGGCCGACAGCAGCGGGACTGGCGCGGGGTCGCTCGGATCCCCGTTGGCATGGTAGTAGTCGAACTTCATCCAGGCCGGGTTGATGTCCATCTGCATGCCCTCGACCGCGCCCGCCCGCTGCAGCAGGTCGGCCACGTCCTGCACGTCAAGGGCCGGGCCGTAGACGTAGACGATCCGGCCGTCCTTGGTGATGCCGAGGCCGGAGCGCCACACGAAGTACCCGCCCCCGAGCGTCGCGCCCCAGCTGGTCTCCACGTCCTGGTCGAGATTGGGCGAGATCTGCCCGTTGTCGACGAGCAGCTTGAGGTTCTGCCTGACGCCCACGATGGACGAGTTCATAGTGAAGTCCCGGCCCCACTCGCCGATCTTGATCGTGCCGTTCTTGTAGTAGACGACCGACGCGGCCCCGGTGACGAGCGAGTCATGATAGCCGCCGTTGAGGTAGAAGCCGCCCTGCGCGTCGGCGATCACGAACCCGCCGTTGAACGTGGCGAGCAGGTTCTTGCGGCTACCCGCAGGAACGTCGTACGGGGCGTTCCAGTTGCCGTAACCCGGGTCTTCGTAGCCCGGCCGCAGGTAGAACCGGACGAGCCGCTGGTCTATCGACGCGATCCCGTTGACGTAGGACGTGTAGGTCGCGTCCCGCAGGAACGTCGTCAGGATGGCCGGCTCGCCCTGCACCTTCTCCACCACGCGCCACTGGCCTTCGCCTGGGACCGATCCGCCAGCCAGCGACTTGAGCGAGACCGGGATGTCCGGCACGAATTCCTTTTGATGCTGCTTCGCCTTCGCCCTGGTCACCGTGACCGGGGTGACCAGCTCGCCCTTCGGGACCGCCAGGGACATGCTCGGCTTGCCGCCGACCTTCGGCGGGTTATAGGAGAGCCACTCGCCGAAGGTGACAACGGGGCCCAGGTGGTGGTTGCGGACCCATTCGGACAGGTTGGCGGCTGAGCTCTGGCCATTGTTCTGGAATGTCGCCTGGCCGGCCGAGAACGCGACCCAGACGACGAAGACGGCGATCAGGGCGGAGACGACCCGGACCGTGCGGCGGCTGAAAAACCTGCGAGTGCGGCGAAACCGGACCCTCCGGGCCGGGGGCCGCTGGCCGCCGGCTCGGCGCCCTCGTCGAGCTTCGGGCCGTCGTTCCCGTCGTTCCCGTCGTTCTTGTCGGGCTGTGTAAACGCCTCGGAGTGAGCGCCCTCAGGTGCCGTTTGCGACATTTTTCGGCATACCTCCCCGCGTAGCTTCATCCCACAGGGAGGCTACCCATCGGAGAATGAAGAACTCCTGACGAGCGCTACATCGCAGCTAGCTGCGTTATCTGCGCTTCCGGTGTTTAATCCCGGAGCGCGGGCCGCCGCGCCGAAAGTCAGAATATGCGGTCATTCATCCGATGCGGGCTGAATTTTACGGTACCGTCCCAATTCGTTTCCCTGATCGCCTTCATCGCCGCCTTCCGGGTCGCCTGATCCATCCGGTGGATGAATAGCACGCCGTCCAGGTGGTCTGTCTCGTGCTGTAGGCAGCGGGCGAGCACCTCGGTGCCGACAATCTGAATCGGGTCGCCCCGGTCGGTGAAACCTCGGGCCACGGTGTTCAGGCGGCGCTTCACGTCGTAGTAGATGCCGGGGAAGGACAGGCACCCCTCCTCGCCGTTCTGCTCCTGTTCGTCGGGGAAGTCAAGGACCGGGTTGACCAGATGGCCACGCTCGCCGCGCACCGCGTAGGCGAAGACCCGCAGCCCGACGCCGATCTGCGGCGCGGCGAGCCCCGCGCCCTCCGCGTCATCCAGCGTCTGAGTGAGGTCCTTGACCAGGTTGCGCAGCTGCTTGTCGAAGTCCGTGACGGGGTCGGCGGCAGTGAGCAGTATTGGGTCGCCGAACAGTCGGACGGGACGGATCGTCATACCTCGCAGGTTAGCGCCCGTGCAGCAGCTGGCTGAGGTCGTCCGGTCACGCGGGTATTCGTGGCCGCGTGGCGGTCAGTGGACCCGGCAGAGGATTTCGCCGTTCGGGACGAGGAACCAGCCGTCCTCGTCGGCGGCCCAGGCGCGCCAGCCGTCGGCGATCCGCTCCAGGTCCTCAGTGGTCGCGTGGCCGCCGCAGATCGCGGTGGCCGCGAAGGTCGACTTGACCGTGCGGTCAGCCCAGAGGCCGCCCCACCATGCACGCTCGGCCTCGGTGGCGTACGTCCAGTTGGACGAGGAGTTGGTTATATCGGTCAGGCCCGCCTCCCTGCGCCCAGACGTGCAGGCGGCGGCCACCGTCCGGCTCGCCGCCGTTGCCCCGCGCGACCCGCTTGTAGAGCGGGCGCCATTCGTCCAGGATCGGGCAGCTCCGGGTACCAGGTCATGCCGCCGAAGTCACCATCGCGGACCGCCACCAGCCCGCCGGGCTTGGTAACCCGGCGCATCTCGCGCAGCGCGCGAACCGGGTCGCCCAGGTGCTGCAGGACCTGGTGCGCGTGGACCACGTCGAAGGCGTCGTCCGGGTAGTCGAGGGCGTAGACGTCGCCGGTGGCGAAGTCGAGGTTCGCCGGTCTCCGGCCAGCTTCGCGGGCCTGCTCGATGATCTCCGGCGCGGCGTCGATGCCGGTGACATGGCCCTGCGGAACGCGATCGGCGAGGCCCATCGTGATCGTGCCGGGACCGCAGCCGACGTCGAGGACCTTCGCGTCCGGAGCCAGGTGCGGCAGCAGGTACGCCGCCGAGTTCTCCGCCGTACGCCACCGGTGCGACCGCAGCACCGACTCATGATGACCGTGTGTGTATACGTCTGACATGTCGCCATAGTAGAAATTGTCTTGAATGATGAGCAAATCTGTCTCATATTGTGGACAGGATAGCGCGCAGACGCTCGTCGCTTCCGTCACCTCGGGGAGTTCGGCAGCGATCCGGGCCACATCATCGAAATTCTGCACGAATTAAACGGCAGTCCGGCAACGTGCGCGGGTGAACTCGAAGCACGGGACCGTTCCAAATGGATTTGTTAGTCAGTTGTGACTATCGGGCCTCGTTTTAGCGACGACACTCCAGTGGTCATCGGGATTTTCTGTGTTGGAAAGTATGCCGCGCCGTTCCAGGTGGAACAGGTGCGCGTAGGTCTCGCCAATCGCTGAGCGGCGGACGAGGCCCTGGGACTGCTCCCAGGGACGGGACCAGGTGAGGCGCTCGGCTACCTCAAGCGTGCTACAGCCATCGGCGTCGGAGACGACGGCGACCACTTCGTCAAGCCGGGCGCGATGATGCTCTTGAAGCTGACGGACGCGGGCGGGCAGGCCGGCGAAGCGGTACTCGTGGGCGGGGAGCACCTCATCGGGGTCGAGGTCCGCCATCGCGGACAGCGAGCCAAGGTAGATTCCGAGCGAGTCCTCGGTGCCACCCGGAGCGGGGCTGATGTTCGGGCTGATCCTGGGCAGGATGTGGTCGCCGGAGAGCAGAACGTCGTACCGCTCGTCGGCGAAGCACAGGTGGCCCGGCGTGTGACCGGGGGTCCAGAGCGCGCGCAGCGGCGCATCCGCGCCCAGTGGGCGATCGCCGTCCTCGATGAGCACATCGGCGCCACGGGCGCGGCGTGACATCTTGAAGTTCTTCGGCGGCATCAAGCCGTCAAGTTCGCTGTCGGGCACGCCCCGGCGGGCCATCCAAACCCGATCTTCGTCTGCCCAGCCATCGCGCGCGGGAAACTCGCTGAGTATGGCCGCGTCCGCCGGGTGCATTCCCACCCAGGCGCCGGAGGCCTCCCGAACGCGGTGCGCGAGACCGAAGTGGTCGGCGTGGAAGTGCGTGACGAGGACCGCCGTGACGTCGGCTATCTGGTGGCCGGTTGCTGCGACGCCCGCCACCAGACCATCCCATGCCTCGCCACTCGGCCAGCCCGTGTCGACAAGCACCGGGCCGCGCTCCGTCTCCACAAGGTAGGCGAGGACGTAACGCAGCGGGCTGCGCGGGAACGGCGTCGGCACCGACCAAATCCCCGGCCTGACCTGCTCAACCGGCGGAAGGACGTGGTCGCGCCAAGCCCGCTGCTGCACGGTCCCGGTAACGGTGATCTGCTGTTCCGCCACGGGCGCGGGTCTTCAACGGGCACTAAGCCGCCTCCTTTGTAGTTGTCGTACCTACCTTTTCTACCTCTTCATCGTCAGGAGTCCTCCCTGCGGTCGGGAAAAGGCATAGAGACGCGCGTCACAGATCGACAGCGGCGCAGCTTGCGACGTCACGCATCCAGGCAGGGTCACGCATCCAGGTACAGGGTGGGCCCCGCTCAGCTTGCAGCGGGGCTCGCTCAGGCGAGCACTAGGCACGCTGGGGTGGGCGCGACCGCGGAGTGCAGGAGACGGAGCGCTCCGGATTCGTCGTCGAACGCGTAGCACGCGAGGTGGTCACTGTCCTGACCGGCCACGATGACGTGCCGCCCGTCCGGGGCAATGGTGAAATCCCTGGGGCACTCCCCCACGTTCTCAGTGATACCGACCAGGGACAGCGCCGAGGCGCCCGGGTCGAAGCGCAGCACGGCCAGGCTGTCGTGACCCCGGTTGGACACCAGCACGTGCCGACCGGACGGGGTCACGCGGATGGCACATGCCAGGTTCCGCCCGCCTGCGCCGGCGGGCCAGCTCGGCACACGGTCCGTCATCACGAAATGGTCATCCTCGCGGCGCAGCGTGCAGACGGTGCTGTCGAGCTCGTTGACAACGAACAGGTGGCCCCCGTCCGGGTGGAAGGCGAGGTGCCGCGGCCCCGCGGCCGGGAGGGCCGTCAGGTTAGCGGTCTTCGGGGCGAGGCGGCCGTCGCGATCGAGCGCGTAGACCAAGACGGTGTCGGAACCGAGGTCGGCCACGAGGATGTCCCCGGTCACCGGGTCGCTGGCGATCATGTGGGCGTGGGAGGTGGTCTGGCGGACGGGGTCCGGGCCGGCCTCGGTGTGCTCGACGTGGTCGGTCATATCGCCGAGCCTGGCCGTCGGGATCGATTCGGTACACGGTGACTGATCCCGCGTTCAGGCCGTAGTTGGCGGTCAGCACGAAGCGGCCGGTGCGGTCGAGCGCGACGTGGCAGGGCGACTCCCCGAGCGTGGCACGCGCGTTGAGCCGGGTCAGGTTCCCGGTGCTCCGGTCCCGGGCGTACGCGGTGATGCCGCCGCCCGGCTGGTCCTCGAAAGTGGCGGTTTCGTTTACCGCGTAGATGTTCTCGCCCGAGGCGGAGGCGGCGAGGTAGGACGGATTGCGGGTCGCAGCCAGCGACGTGACCGGCCCGATGCGCCCGCTAGCAGGATCGAAGCTGGCGGCGAGGATGCCGTCAGCCTTGCCGTGGACGTGCGGCAGCTGCTCGGTGTAGGTGCCGATGATCAGGTGCATGGTGGTCCCCCCTAATCGTGTCACGAACAGGGGATAACTATAGCTTTCCTGGTCACGGTCGGTTCGGTCGTCGTCTGGAGGCCGCTCGATGTCCGTGGTTGCCGCCTCGTTTTGGCACCCGACTGACGCGGTGCACAGTCCGCTGCCCGGACCGGTGCGCAGCCCGCCGCCTGAACCAGTCTCCTAGCACGTACATGCGCACGAAGATCAGCACGATTAGGAAAAGGACGACGACTACAAACACCCATGCGTAGGGCACGTAACGGGGCAAGTGCGGCATGTACGCGAGACCGGTCATCATTGCCTGCTCCTACCGGGTAGCCGCAGGTGGCCCGGATCCACAGCGTCACGATACATCTTAAATACCTGGCGGCCTACCTATTGGAGCCCGCGTCGCCTGGCCATCCAATGAGTTCGCATTCCGCGACTAGGGACTTGGCCCCGGCCACTTCGTCGCCTCGTAACGGCGTACAGCCTGACGGTCGGAATCGAAGCCACCGTCCGTTCCGCCGACCTAGCCGATGATGCCGGCCTCCCGCAGCCGCGCCTGCATGGCGGCCGTGTATCCCGCCACCTCGGCCAGGATCTCACTTGTGTGCTCGCCAAGCCGGGGCGCCGGACGGCTGAAGCCCACCTTCGCGTTCGCCATCGTGACAGGGATGCCGCTGGTGCGGAGCTCGGCGAACTCCCCAAGTACCGGATGGTCCACCGGCAGGGTTTCCCCCCGGGCGGTGACCCGCTCGTCGAGCACGGCTTCCTGCGGGCTCCGGACCGGCGCCGTCGGCACCCCGGCCGCCGCCAGTCGCGTCACCACCTCGTCCGCTGTCAGGACGCCGGTCCATGCCTCGATTTCCGCGGTCAGCTCCTGGTCGTGCCTCACCCGCCGGTCCCGGCTGGCGAACCGCGGGTCGGTGAGCAGGTCCGGCCGCCCCATGACGGCGAAGAGGTCCGCGACCAGCTTGTCCTGCGGAGCGACGATCGACACCCAGCCGTCGGCGCACCGGTAGATACCGAACGGCGCGAGCCGCGGCAGGGTGGGACCGGTGCGGATCATCTGGCCGAGCTGTTCCATCGCCGACCAGTCCTCGGTGGCGACCAGTGACGTCACCGCGCCGAGCATCGACACGTCGACGTGCTCGCCGGAGCCCGTCCGATCACGGCGGTGCAGGGCCGCCAGGATGCCCACGACGGCCCACACCGGGGTGAGCACGTCGGCCATCGGCACGCCGATCCGGATCGGCGGGTCGTCGGGCGAGCCGCTGGTCAGCATGGCCCCGCTGAGCGCCTGGATGATCGTGTCCATGGCGCGCACGCCGGGGCTGACCTCGGCGCCGAATCCGCTGATCGAGCAGTAGATGACCGCGGGGTTGGCGGCACGGGCCGTCTGGTACCCGATGCCGAGCCGGTCGGCCGTGCCGCTTGAGTAGTTCTCCACCACGATGTCGGCGTTACGGACGAGGTCCTCGAACACGGCGGCGGCCCCTGGCCGTTTGAGGTCCAGGGTGATGCTGCGCTTGCCGCGGCACCGGTTGAGCACGGCCAGGGACAGGTCGTCCGGTCCGGAGGCCGCCATGGTGAGACCGTCGGGTCCCAGGTAGGGGGCGTTGCCGCGGGCGACGTCGCCGCCTGCCGGGTCCTCCACCTTGATCACGTCGGCGCCGAGCCCGGCCAGCACCAGCGTGCAGAACGGCCCGGCCAGCGCACGCGTCAGGTCAATGACCCGCAGCCCGGCGAGCGGTCCTTCAGCGGGAAGCGTGTCCGGCCGTTCGGTTTCAGCTGACATGGTTTCTCCTTGGTTCCAAGGACGACCGTACGCGGCGGTTCGCCTAGAACCCCTTGCCCTGCCGTCAACTGGCGCGCCATCTGCTGTACCGCGCGAGCGAATGCCGGCGCTAGTCTCGTCGTCCACCACCGCAGCCTACGAGCTTGGCTGCGGTGGTTCTGGCGTCGAAGCCGCTTACTTGCCCATGATCAGTAGCTGAAGTAGTCAGCGCCGACCAGCGCGTCGTACCGCCGGCAACTCGGCCCGTGAGATCCCGGGAACCGTGCGGTTATTGCCGTGCGGTGACACAGTGAGAGCATGCGGGTTGGGGTGTTCCTGCTGGCGGCGCGGTTCCCCGGACAGTCCGACGGCGACGTGCTGGCGGCGACGGTCCGGGCGGCGGTCGCGGCCGAGCAGGCGGGTTTCGATGACGTGTGGCTGGCTGAGCATCACTTCATGTCCTACGGCATCTGCCCGTCCGCGGTGACGCTCGCCGCGTACATCCTGGGCCGGACACAGCGGGTCACCGTGGGCACGGCAGCGAGCGTGCTGTCGACGTGGCACCCGGTGGCGCTGGCCGAGCAGGCGGCGCTGCTTGACCAGGTGTCGGGCGGCCGGTTCCGGCTGGGGGTAGGGCGCGGCGGCCCGTGGCTGGAACTTGAGGTCTTCGGCACCGGGCTTGCCCGGTACGAACGGGGCTTCGCCGAAGGGCTGGACCTGCTGCTTGCCGCGCTGACCCGGGACCGGGTTGGAGCTGCGGGCGAGTTCTTCCGGTTCCGCGAGGTGCCCGTCGTGCCACGTCCGCTGACAAGGCCCCGGCCGCCGGTCGTGGTCGCGGCCACCTCGCCGGCCACGGTCGAGCTGGCCGCCAACCGGGAACTGCCGGTGCTGCTGGGGCTGCACGCCGACGACGACGCGAAGCGGGACCTGATGGCCTGCTACGAGGCCGTCGCCGCCCGGCAGGGGACCCGGCCGCAGGGCGGGCACATGGCGGCGGTCGTCGCGCAGGTGGCCGACACGCGGGCCGAGGCCAGGCGACTGCTGCGCGAGCGGCTTCCCCGCTGGCTGGGGCCGGGGCTAGCCGGGTACGTACCCGTGGACGGCAGGCCCCGCCCGGCCCGCGACCCGGACGAGTACGCCGAGCTGCTGTGCCGCATCCACCCGGTCGGCACCGCCGCCGACTGCGCCGCTACCATCACCGCGACCGCACTGCGCACCGGCATCGACCATCTGATCTGCATGGTGGAAGGCAGCGGCGACGAGGCCGCCGTGCTGGAGGACATCGCCCGGCTCGGCGCCGAGGTCCTGCCCCTGCTGCCCGGGCGCGGCAGCCGGCCAGTCCCGGGTGATCGCGCGTCCGCTGGAGCGGGGCCAGCGGCGGCCGAAGCCGGGGGCTTACCGCCCTGGACGGCGGGCGGCGCGACTCTGCGCTGCCCGCGCGGCCGTATACCGCAGGCGCGGGGCGAGGCAGCCCGGGTCCATGGTTCCTTCCTCAGGGCAACCGCTCGGACACCGGGACACCGGACGAAGGTGTTGCATCAATACATTGCGATATTCTAATATGTGTATTGTTGGATACTCCAGGAAGGACCTCACCATGACTGACTCAGGTACGCACGCCGAACACCCCGGCCATCCGCACGTCCACGGGGAGGGCTGCGGGCATGTCGCCTTCCCGCACGAACAGCACACCGACTACGCCCACGACGGGCACATTCACCGCGTGCACGAGGACCACGCCGACGAGTGCGAGGCTGCCGGGCACGCGGCTCACGAAGGCCACGAGCACCGGCACGGCGCCGACTGCGGTCACGTCGCCGTCCCGCACGGGGACCACGCCGACTTCGTGCACGACGGCCACCGGCACGCCTCCCACGCCGGCCACTGGGACGAGCACTAAGCGCTTCCCGTGCGAACGGGAACGGTCCGGCGGGAGCAGGAGCCACGGACTCGATCGACATGCTGATGTCGCCCCGTTGGGAGGGGAGGCGGCAGGACGGCGGATGCGCGGGAAGCTCTGCGCACGCCGCGGTCCTGCCGCTGCCGCTGCCGCTGGGGAATATGGTGAATTCGCGCCATATGCTAACTTGCGCACATGACGACGCCAGTCCATCCCGATCCCTCGCTTGAGGCCGCCAGCGACCTGCTGCGGGCGCTCGCCTCGCCGGTCCGGCTCGGGATCGTGCGGGAGCTGGCAGGGCAGGGCAGGGCCGTGCACGAGCTCGTCGCGGCGCTCGGGGTCAGCCAGCCGCTGGTCTCCCAGCATCTGCGGGTACTGCGCACCTCCCGCATCGTGACCGCCCGGCGGCACGCCCGCGAGATCGAGTACTCGCTGACCGACGAGCACGTCGCCCACATCGTGCTGGACGCCATCAGGCACGCGACCGAAGACTAGCCAATCAGAGGCGCGCCCGGTTCTCACTCCGGAGCGGCACTGACGGGCTGGTGCGCAGCTGTCCCGAATGCGCGGGGCACAGGCCGGATAGTGCGACCGTGTACCCCGTGAGGGTGAACCCGGCCCCGGCGGCGAAACGCCCGGCCCAGACCCGGATCTCGCTCCCGTCAACAGCGACGACCTGACCGCAGGCCCGGCAGGCGAGGTGACAGGTCGCGCTGCTGGCGCGCAGGCGGTAGCGGCTCTCGCCGCCAGGCCGCCTGGATCATGTCGACGTCGCCGCGTTCGGCCAGCACGCGCAGGTGCCGGTACACCGTCGCGAGGCCCACCTGCTGGCCGCCGGGGCGCAGCGCGTCGTAAATGTCCTGCGCGCCGCGGAAGCCGGCGTCGCCGACATGACCTCGACGATGGCAGCGGCCTGCCTGGTGGAGCGGACTCTCGTCCCGCGAGCTTGCGGCACCGGACTCCCGCGAGTTGCGATCCTCTGTGGCTTGCCACCTTTAATGGAAATGATTACCATAACGGTGTTCATCTGCCAACCCGCGCGCCGTCCTGCCGGCGCGTCCCCATACAGGGAGTTCAAAGGTCATGCGAACCCGCAACGCCGCCGTCGCCGTCGCCCTGCCGCTGGCGGCAGCCCTGCTGGCGAGCGCCTGCTCGTCATCGGCCTCGTCCAGCGGCACCTCGGCCAAGGCAGTGTCGGCCACCACCATCACGGCGATCGGCGCCGAGAACGAGTACGCCGACGTGATCAGCCAGATCGGCGGCAAGTACGTGCACGCCGAGGCGATCATGAGCAACCCGAACACCGACCCGCACACGTTCGAGGCCAGCCCCGCGTCGCCCGCGAGGTCAGCGCCGCCCAGCTGGTCGTGCAGAACGGCGTCGGCTACGACACGTTCATGTCCACGATCGAGAGCGCCGACCCGAACACGGCCGCAAGGTCATCAATGTGCAGCAGCTGCTCGGCCTGCCGGTCACCACGCCCAACCCGCACCTGTGGTACAAGCCGACCACGATGCCGACGGTGGCCAACGCGATCGCGGCCGACCTCGCGCAGCTCGACCCCGCGCACGCGTCCTACTTCAAGGCCAACGCCGCCTCTTCATCACCAGCCTCAGCGCCTGGAACCCGGCCATCTCGGCGTTCAAGTCCGCGTACCCGGACGTCCCGGTCGCGACCACCGAGCCAGTGGCCGACTACATGCTCCAGGCCGTAGGCGCGGACAACCTGACCCCGTTTACGTTCCAGGCCGACATCATGAACGGCGTCGACCCCTCGCCGCAGAACACGGCGCTCGAGGATTCCCTGTTCACCCAGCACAAGGTCAAGGTTTTCCTGTACAACCAGCAGGTCACCGACTCGTTGACCGAGTCGTTCATCAAGCTGGCGGAGAAGAACAACATCCCGGTCGTCGGTGTCTACGAGACCATGCCGACCCCCGGGTACGACTACCAGTCGTGGATGCTCGCCGAGGTCAACGCCCTCAAGAAGGCCGTTGCCGACAAGATCTCGACCCAGCACCTGTGATGACCGCACGAACGAGACCAGGCGGGGCACGAACTGCTGCGGCTGGACGGCATCGGCGTCCAGCTCGGCGGCCGGCAGATCCTGCGCGACGTCTCCTTCGCCGTCCGGCGCGGTGAGTTCACCGGGCTCATCGGGCCGAACGGCGCGGGCAAGACCACCCTGCTGAAAATCATCCTCGGCCTCCAGCCGCCCACCAATGGCCGGGTCCTGCTCAACGGCAGGCCCCGGCCCCGGGGGGCCGGGGCGCTGATCGGGTACGTGCCGCAGAAGATCGTCGTCGACCAGGACATGCCGTTGCGCGCCCGCGACGTGGTCGCCCTCGGGCTGGACGGGCACCGGCTCGGTCTGCCGCTGCCGTCGCGGATCCGCCGCCAGCGGGTGCAAGAGGCACTGGCGGCGGTCGACGCCGAGCGCTACGCCGACGCCCGCGTCGGCGAGCTGTCCGGCGGCGAGCAGCAGCGGGTCCTCATCGCGCACGCCGTAATCAGCCAGCCACGGCTGCTGCTGCTCGACGAGCCGCTCGCCAACCTGGACCTGCGCAGCGAGCAGGGCATCGTCGTCGGTCCTCGCCCGGCTCGCCCGCGAGCAGGACATCGCCGTGCTGATCTCCGCGCACGACATGAACCCGCTGATGGCCGAGACCGACAAGATCGTGTACGTGGCGGCGGGCAAGGCCGCCGCCGGCCGGACCGACGAGGTCATCCGCCCGGACGTGCTGAGCGCCCTGTACGGCAGCCCGGTCGACGTGCTGCGCGTGCACGGCCGTGTCCTCGTGGTCTCCGGCGAGGAGCAGCGGGACGGCGAACCGGCGCACCACCCGCTCGACACGGGCATCGTCGCCGGCCCGGCCCGCCGGGCCGGAGGCTGAGCCGCCGCCATGGGTCACTTCTTCAGCTACATCGTCGAGCCCGGGTTCGCCGGCAGCCAGCCGGTGCGCACGGCGCTCCTCGTCGGCACGGTCGTCGCGATCACCTCGGGCGTGGTCGGCGTGCTCACCGTCATCCGCGGCCAGTCGTTCGCCGGGCACTCCCTCGCCGACGTGGCGACCACCGGCGGCGCCGGGGCGTTCCTGGCCGGGCTCAACCAGTTCTGGGGGTTCCTGATCGCGGGCATGGTCGCCGCCGCCCTGATGGAGGGCATCGGCGTGCAACGCCGCCGCGGGCGCGACGTCGCCACCGGCGTGGTGCTGGGCGCCGCACTCGGCACCGCCGCGCTCTTCCTCTACCTGGACACGCAGACGAGCAGCACCACCGGAGCGTCGTTCACCATCTTGTTCGGCTCGATGTTCGTGATCAGCCCGGACACCGTCCCCGCGCTGATCGCCTCGGGTGCCGTCGCCCTGGCAATCGTGGCCGTGCTCTCCCGGGTGCTGCTGCTGACCTCGCTCAGCCCGGAGCTCGCCGCAGCCCGCGGCGTGCGGGTGCGGGCCGTCGGCGCCGCCTTCCTCGCCGCGCTCGCCGTGGCCGTCTCGCTGTCGGCGGTGGCCATCGGCGCCGTGCTGTCCACCGCGCTGCTGATCGGCCCGGCCGCGACCGCGCTGCGACTGGCCAGGAGCCCGGGCATGGCGATGGCCGCCGCGGCGGCCATCGGCACCGTCGCGACCTGGATCGGCATCCTGCTCGCCTACGACAGCTACTACTGGCCGCCCGACCAGCACGGCTGGCCGGTCAGCTTCTTCGTCGTGGCCCTCGTCCTGATCGCCTACCTGCTGAGCTACGCCCGCCGCCCCGGCGCCGGCCGGACGCCCGCGCAGAATCAGCCGACAAACTCCAGGAGGCGCCGGCATGTTCACCGGCCTGATGCTCAACACCTGGATCGCGGCCAGCATCGTGGCCGTGATCGCCGGCGTGACCGGGTTCTTCGCCGTGATCCGCGGCCAGACGTTCGCCGCCCACGCGATCCCCAACGGCGCGTTCGCCGGGGCGGCAGGCGCGGGCCTGCTCGGGCTCAACGTCATCTGGGGCCTGGCCGTCTTCGCGATCGCCGGAGCGCTCGGCATCGGCGCGCTCGGCAGGCGAGCCAGGCAGGACGTCGTCACCGCGCTCGTCCTCGTGCTCATGCTCGGCCTCGGCGCGCTGTTCGTGAGCTTCAGCACCGAGTACGCGGAGGTGACCTACTCGCTGCTGTTCGGTGAGGTATTCGGCGTCAACCAGAACGTGCTGGCGCCCATCGCCGCGCTCGGCATCGTCGCCATCGGGCTCATCGCGGTCATGTACCGGCCGCTGCTGCTCGCCTCCGCGCTGCCGGAGATCGCCGACGCGGGCGGGGTCAGCACCCGCCGGATGGAGCTGTGCTACCTGCTCGTGATGGCCCTGGCCGCCAGCATGACCGTCCCCGTGGTGGGCGCGCTGCTCATGTTCGCGCTGATGATCGGCCCGGCCGCCGCCGCGCGGTCCTTCGTCAAGCGGCCCGGCCCCGCGATCGCGCTGGCCGTCGCCATCGCCCTGGTCACGGTCTGGATCGCGATCGTCGCTTCCTACCACACCAACTGGCCGCTCGGGTTCTACGTGGGCGTCATCGCCGCAGGCTTCTTCCTGGCCGGCTCCGGCTGGACCGCCGTCCGCCGCCGCTGGTCGGCGCGCCAGCCGACGCCGGCGCTCGCTCCCGTCCTTTAAACGTCCGGCCGCGTCCCCTATAGAACAAAGTCAAGTCATATGGAACGGGCCGTGGTCTCATCCTTTCCCGCCGGCCGCCCTTGGAGGAGCGGCCGGCGGAATCGGAGATAACCACGGCCCGTTCAGGAGAGTGATCGTGAATTTCGGGGAGGCTAGCAGTCGACGAGCTCGGGGCTCTGGTTGAGCAGCTGGGACCGGGCGGAGGTGAACTCCGCGAGCGCGGCGGCGGCCCCGGGACGGAAGACGGCGGCCCGGTGGCAGTTCTGGAAGGCGAGCCGGACGCCATAGCGCCGCTCGACCGCGGCGCGCATCGCGTCGCTGGCCATCAGCCGCAGCAGCTGGCCGCGCGCCGCCTCGTCGGGCGGTGCCACCTGGTTGTCGGCGAACTGCGCCTCGCCCGCGTCGAGCTCGGTGATCAGCCCACTGATCACCGACCACGCGTACGGCAGCGAGGCGCGGACGCAGTCGAGGAACGCGGCGTCGTCCACCTCGCCCTGCTGCGCCCGCTCGAGCAGGTCCCCCGGAACCGAAAGCGACATGAGTGTGTCCCTTCTCTCCAGCCGGTCACCGGATCGGCGCCGGCCGTGTGCGTGTAGCGACGCCCCTATCCTTACATGAAAATGAAAACCATTCCACTATGGTTGGCGGCGACGGGGACAGACTGACCCGGAGCGGGTCCTGAGCGCGTGGTCGACCAGGTCGCGGGCCGGCTGCGCCCGGCCGTCCACCGGCACGTACCCGGCCAGCCCCAGCCCAGCCAGCTTGGCAACCGCTCGCGCAGCAGTCGATGCGCGAGTGACCCGCTGGCGGTAAACCCGCGCCGACCCGGGTACGAAGCGAGGATCAGAGAAGCGAGGATCAGAAATGACAACGGTAACCACGCACTCGATCCACGAACACCACACCCACATCCACGGGCCGGACTGCGGGCACAGCGCGATAGAACACGTCGGCCACGTCGACTACCTCCACGACGAGCACCTGCACCATGCCCACGACGGCCACTACGAGGAGTGCGATGTCGCTGGTCACATGCCCTCCGAACCCCACGACCATGAACACGGCGAGCACTGCGGACACGTCCAGATACGCCACGACGGCCACGTCGACTACCTCCACGACGAGCACGTCCACCGCCCCCACGGCGACCACTACGACGAATGCGCGTCACCGGGGCACAAGCTTGCCGAGGAGCACATTCACGTGCACGGTGCGGGATGCGGCCACGCTCCCGTCCTCCACGACGACCATCTGGACTACGTCCACGACGGACACCGGCACGCCGCCCACGAAGGCCACTACGACGAACACTGAAAACACTGACGGAGGAGGCGGTGATGCCATTTCGAGAGCTAGCCGGCCGGAATCCCTACGTCAACGTGTTCGCGATTTACGAGATGCTAGTGGGCGGTGTATGTAACGCCTTCTAAGCGGTGTGGCCCGGCGGGCCGGATCCCACCCTCGGCGTCGACTCTTGCAGGCCGTCGTGGCGGCCGTCACCTGAAGCAGGCGGATCTGTCTGAAAGCGGGTGGCCGTTCCGCCGTCGTCACGGCCCCAAAGACCAGAGTGCGTCCATCGGCAGTGCTTTGATCCTGCCGCCATAAGAGAGAGTCTGCTGGCCGGTGTACAGGACATAGCCTGCGAGGAACTTGTCGCCCAGGTGGCTCGCCAGGTTCCGCAGGCCCGCGAGGTCCTCAGTTCGGACTGTCGCGCCTGCCTTGACCTCCACGGCTATGACGCGGCCATCGGGTGTCTCGATCACGGCGTCAACCTCGAGCTTGTCCTTCGTCCGGTAATGGTAGAGGCGGGCGCGTTCGTCCGCCCAGGTCAATTGCCGGGCCAACTCCATGACGACGAAGTTCTCCAAGACCGGCCCGGCAGCGCCGTCCGGCTCATCGAGCCGGACGGCGTCCTGGCCGATGAGGTGGCAGACGATCCCGCTGTCGACGAAGGCCAGCTTCGGAGTGCCAATGGCCCTTGCGGTCTGCCCGCTCGACCAGGCCGGGATGGTCTTGATGAGGAACATTGTTGCCAGGAGCTCCAGGTAGCGCACCAGGGTTGTCCGCGGGATTCCCGCCTCTCCTGCGAGGGTGCTTGGGACGAGCAGTCCGCTTACCCGCCCTGCCAGAAGGGACAGCAGCCTGAGCATGTCCCCCTGCCGCTCGATGCTGCTCACCTCAAGAACGTCGCGCTCGATGAGCGTGGATAGGTAGGAGGAGAAGAAGGCCCCCCGGCGTCTCGGGGCGCGGCGAACCGCCTCCGGAAAGCCGCCGACAACAGCCAGTTCCAGGTAGTCACGCTTGCGCATCCGCGACGAATGCTCGACGGCGGCGCCGTGCCGGAATGCCGCGTCGACGAACAGGTCGGTCCCGCCGTTGATCTCCCCCTGGGAGAATGGCCAGAGCTCGATGACCTCCATGCGACCCGGCAGCGCATCCGGAAGGCTCCGCAGAGCGAGGATCCGGGAGGACCCGGTCAGGAGAAAGCGTCCTGGGCGCGGATCCAGGTCGACCAGAACCTTGATCGCCCTCAGCAGCTCAGGCGCGAGCTGGATCTCGTCGATGACCATGAGCCGGTCGTGCTCGACGAACCCTGCCGGGTCGTCCTGCGCGGCCCGCAGTGTGGCAGCGTCATCGAGGAGGCGCACGACGGTGCCCGGCCGACCATCAGCCGCCAACCTTGTGAGCGTGCTCTTGCCAGCTTGACGGGCACCATTGACAAGTACCACACGAGTGTCCTCGAGCGCCTCGGAAACGATGCTCTGCGCATGACGGGGTACCAGGTCAGACATGTTAGCCACACGTCAAGTGTGCCTTAAGAACATGGGAGCCGTGGTCACTTGGACGGTCATAGCGTGGTTATCTGGACGGTACATTCGTGGTCACCTGGACGGTCGGATGATGGTCGTCTAGTCGATCGAACTCACAGTGCCCGGCAGGCATGCGCGGGCTCGGTTCCGGTTCTTGTGATCGGTCGTCACTGTTCCGGCCAAACAGAGATGGCGCGGTAGGCGCAGCCATCCTGGCCGGGTCATTCGAAGGTAAAACGCACATGCTGACCGGCATGAAGCACCCGGTAGCCGGATGCTTCGATGTGGGAGAAGTGGACGAAACAGCCGCCCGGCACCTCCGGGGAATCGACTACGCCCCAGCCTTCGTCCGCGTCGAACTGCTTGACCACTCCCGCTACAGCGCCTGGCTGATCAGAGGATTCCGGCGTCATGGGCTGATTGTTCCATATGCCCAGACGGCAGAGGCAGTCGACCGCCGACGGGCACGCCCGGCGTCACCCACCGCATCCTGGAAGTCCGCGGACAAGCCGAAACCCACCTCTACGGCGGCGAGGACGCCGGAACGCGGCTGGGCGCCCCTTTCCGCTTCGCCCCGGCGTGGATACGCGTCCGCCCGCGCCGCATCGTGGCCGTGGGCATTAACGGCGGACCGTTCGAGTCCTCCGCCCGCGACGTCATGTGACAACCAGGCCGTTGCCAAGGCTCGGAGGGGACACCCAGACCAGGATTAAGAGCCGTAGGTGACCGAGATGCCGTTGGTATAACATGACACCTCGCCGTTAGCAGTGGGGGGAGCGAAGAAAGTGGACGGGAAAGCCAGCGAAGCGTCGAAGGATGCATATCCGCTAGCATTCGTCACCGCTATCGCACCGGCAGAGTCGGTGTCGCTGACCGGCGGCCCCGCATCCCCATTGCCGGTGCACCCGTAATCGACTATGGAGTTCGCGGGGAAATTGGTAACCACGAGGTGTACGTAGTTGCACGCGCCGGGCGGGGAATTATAAAAGATACATTCCGCAGGGGCCGCCGCCGCGCCCGGGCTGATGGACACGGAGCCTCCCGGCCATGGCGACGGATCCGAAAATGTGGCGGTACCGGAGACGTTGCCGCTAGTGCAGGTAACGGATCCCGGGGGCACGCCCATGACGTAGGCGGAGTCGAACGATGCGCTTCCGTTGGCGTCCGTTTCTACAGTGGCGCCTGCGGCATCGGTGCTGTAGGTAGTTCCGGCAGTCCCCTGGTAAAAGCTGGAGCCGGTGGTACAGGTGTAGGTCACCGCAGAGTCCGGCGGAAAGTCGGCGACCGCGATATGGACCCAGCTGTAGAGCGGTGTTGCGTGGTAGCCCAGGTAGATCGCGCCCGGGCTGATGGTCACGGTCTGGTAGGTGAACTTGTCAGCCGGGTTAGCGGCGCTGACCCCGTAGGCGGTGTGCACCTGAACGGCCTGTGTTCCGTTGCCCGGCGGCGTGATCGCGGTGATGGATGCGGCCGAGTTGACGGTGTAGGACTGAGCCGGCGCAGGACCGAAGGTGACCTTCGTGACGCGGGTGAGATTCGACCCGGTGATCGTCACCCGGGTGCCGCCCGCAGTGGAGCCTCGGGCGGGGCTCACCGTGCGGATCACGGGTGCCGCCACGTAGGTGAACCGGTCGGCGGTGACGGCCTTGGACGTGCCCGCCTTGGCCACTACCTCGACGTTGACAGTGCCCGCTGGGTGACCAGGCGCGGTGACCTCGAGCTTGGTGACCGATAGCACCTTGAGCGACTTCCCGGCCGACGATCCGAAGACGACCTTGGTGACCTTGCTGAAATACCTTCCCGTGACGGTGACCCGCACGCCGCCGGCGACCGGGCCCGATGTCAGGCTGAGCTTGCCGACCACGGGCCTGGGCGCGGCGGCGGCAGGCACAGCCGCCGGGGGCGCCGCGATGGACACCTCCGCCGTTGCCGTCATCAGGCTAATCACGACCGCCACGACCGCCATGCCAGACTGGACGAACTGGCTAAGCCTCATTCAAAACCCCACTCCAGCACCCGAGAAGACGCGGACGCCCCACGTCCGCAGAAACGCAAGCTGCATCACGGGAGGTATAGCACCAGCAGTTCCCCTTGCCACGCCTTGCCCCGATTGTAGGGACATTTGTCCCTCAAGAACAAGAGTGCACGCTAATCGCCGGGCAACGCCGGACACAGGGCAGGCCACCAAGAATTTCCTTCGCATGCGGCCAATTACTATTCGCCAGCTCGCGGTACCAGCGATGGCCACGCAAGCGAGTTGGTTCTCTCCCGCCGCGAAGAAACCACCGCTTCCGCAGCCGAGGCAGCACCAATTGGGAAGCTAAGGCTGCCGGTAAGATGGTCACTTAGCGGTGGGGGCATGAACCAAGATCTGATCCGCAGTTCGAAAACAGGCACTGAGAATCCTGGTTAGGCACCCCCGTCGAACCAGTTAACGAAGGAGCCCACCCTGGCGTAGACGCCTGGGTAGCTGGCCGTCTGGCCGGACTGGAGCCAGTAGTCCTCGGGGTCGCCGATGATGACCTCGACGGGCTCCAAGGTGAGGTTGGTCTCCTCGATGGTCTCCGTACCCTGGCAAAGGTCATCGGTGATCGTTTCGGGGGCGAGGAGGTTGGCGACGATGTAGGACTGGGCGCACACAGTCTGACCTTCGGCATTCAGCTGGTGGACGATTATCTCGCCCACATCGGCGTTGGCAGCCGACGCCGGGGCAATGGCGCCGACGAGTGCGAGCCCGGACACGGACACGGACACGGCCGCCACGGTGACGGCGCGGAACCTGTTCATGAATGTGATCTTCTTTCGCTACCGTGAGCGCCGACCCGCGGACGACACTCTCTTGCTGGAGGACGACGCCCAAGGATCGGTGCCAGTGCGGCACGCGTTGCCGAGACCGGTGGCCACGATGGCAAGGCAGTTCGATGATTCCACGGCCGGCCGGACGAATGCCCGGTGGCGCGCCGGCTACAGACCGACGCGGCCAGCTATTCGCCGGCCCACGGCCGTTCATCGGGCGGCTGACCCGGCTGGCCCTTGGGCACGAGCAACAACGGAACGGCGAGTGGCGATAGCGAGCTGCAAGCCCCCGGAACTTCCGAACTACCACCAGCGAAGCAGCGGCAGCTCAGTTAACCCCGCCTTGCTCGGCCATGGTCTTGCCCTGCTCGGCGAGCCGCGCGTCCTAGTCCGCGAGCCGCGGGTCGCGGTGACCTTTTCCAGCTAATCGGTCCTCAGCGTAGGCATTGACCGCCAGCAGCGGCGTGGCAGGACATTCGCGCGGAAACGCTGGCGGCTTTCACCAGCTGGAATGCGACGCCGTGCACATCGGCCGGACCGCTGTTGCCAGATGCGTTCCCCGGGCGGCGGCTCTCGAAGCCGGGGACGTTGCGTGATGCCATGCCGCGCGCGCATCGCTACGATTGCTAGCGTGGCGATGCGCGCGTTCGAGACGGCTGACCAGGCGGCTGGCAGCGCTGTCGCCATGCTCGCCGATGGCGAGCGGCTCAGCAGGCTCTGGCGTTACGTCTTCGTTCAGATGCTGGACGACTACACGAGCGTCCTGCGCCACGCAGGTATCGCGGCTGCCGCGCGGATGTGGGCCGGCGCCCCGAGGAGCACGGGAGACGCCCGGGTGGATGCCGCGTTCGCGGCGATGGCCGAATACCTGGCCCGCAGGGACGGGTGGACTGTTCCCTTGTGGGCCCGGCTGCCGGAGCGTGAGGCGTGGCCGTGGTGGTTCGTCACCGACCTGCGCGGCCTTCACCCGCGCGCCCTAGTGGAGTCGCCTTCCTCGTTCCGCCGCCGCGGCGTCTTCATCACTGATGGGGCGCTCGACCGCGCATGAGCGCCGGCCTCGGGCGGGAGGACATCCGCGCGCTCTTGGATGACCTGTCCGCAGAACTGGCAGGCCGCGGCACAAGAGCCGAACTCTTCCTCGTCGGAGGCGCCGCCCTGGCAGTCGCGTATGACGCCACCAGGGCGACCCGCGACCTCGACGCGGTGTTCATCCCTGCGGACGTGGTCCGGCAGGCCGCGGCCGCCGTCGCAGAACGCGAGGGACTCGCGGAAGACTGGCTCAATGACGCGGTGAAGGGCTTCCTGCCCGGCCCTGACCCGAACGCGCAGCGCTTCTAGTCAAGCGACTCGCTGATCGTCGACGTCGCGTCCCCGCGCTACCTGCTCGCGATGAAGCTATTCGCAGCCCGCGCCGAGATCGACGCCGACGACATTATCCTGCTCTACCGCCAGCTCGGATTCACCACGGTTGACGAAGGCCTCGACCTAGTCGAGCAGGCCTACCCCGGCCGGCCAATCCCGCCAAAAGTGAGGTTCCTCCTCACTGAAATCGTGGACTCCATGCAGCGCTAACGGCTGGCCACGAACAGCACCCGACAACACGGCTTACGTGGGTCTCAATACGACCTGCCGATTCGGGCGCGCCGAGGCATCGGCCACGTGTGTTCGACGTGCAACCGGACGACTCCGGTAGGTCTGGCGGCGCGGCTGTCGTGTGTAGGGGTGCAGCGATCGGCCGGAGCGGCGCCCCTCGGCCAGTCTCCCGGACCGCCCGGAGCTGGGCATCCCGTCTGTGTGGGGCGGGTTCCCAGGCTGGCAGCGGAAGGGCAGCAGTAGTACCTGTTCGACGATGTGTTGGTCCGCACGCCGATTAGGCGATCTGTCATCCTTTCCTGCTGCTGATCAGGCGGTATCGCCGCACGCCTGCCAGATCATCTTCACGCGGCGGCCCTCCTGTCGCTCAGGGGGAGCTACAGACACTTTCAAGCGGTGTAGCTATGTCTGCAGCAACGAGATGCTCAGCCAAAGCACCCCGCCCGCAGCAGCAGGTTCCGGCGTTTGCACAGGTCAGAACATGGAAAGCGCCCCGACCGCGACTCGAACGCGGGACCTACCGCTTAGGAGAGGGTCTGTCACTGGCGCGCAGCGTCTGTCAGATTCAGCAGTTGTCGGCGACGGTGGAAAACTGGATCTGACCCGTATATCGTGACGGTCTCGACCCTGTCGCAGCGCGGTCTCTAGCTGAGCAGGACGCGTTTGCGGAGCAGCAGGAAGGTGGCGCGTCCGTACATCTGTCTTTTGATCGTCTTGAGCCGGTTGACGTTGCCCTCGACGACGCCGGAGCTCCAGGGCAGGGTAAGGCCGTTGAGGACGGCCTGGTAGTCGTGTCTGATGCCGCGGGCGAAGGAGTGCAGGTCGGGCTGGTCGTCGGCTTCGACGGCGGCGAGCCAGTCGTCGAGGCGGTCGCCGTGGAGGCCGGTGAGGATCTTGGCGAACTCGGTGACGTGGCCGGCGAGTGAGTCGAGGTGCGGGCAGCGCTCGCGGGCCCGGGCGAGTTTCTCCTTTTCCTCGTCGTCGAGGTTGTCCGGGTCGGTGAGGATCCATCTGGCCAGGTCGCGGGCCTTGGGCGGGCCGGGGACGGCGGGCGGGGCGGCGCCGGCCTGGCGGAACGGGAGGACGTAGTCGCGGATGGTGCCGTAGCTGCCCTTGTAGCCGCGTTCTTTGAGCTCGGCGTGGAGCTGGCGGACGTTGGTGCAGCCCTCGTTCCACCGCTGGTGCAGGTAGGGCTTGAAGTCGTCGAGCAGTGACGGGCGGCCGTCCCTGACCTTGGTGAGCAGCTCGCTGACGGTGCCGGCGTAGTAGAAGCGGCGGACGGTCTCCTTGGCCAGGCCGGTTTCCCGCATGATCGGCTTGATGCCCTTGCCCTGTGCCTTCAGTGCCTGGACCTGGTCGTACCGCTGGCGGGTGCGGACCGCCAGCGCGGAGTCCTCCGCCCGCCGGCGGCGGCCTCGATGGCGGCCTGCTGCAGGTCAGCGGCGTCCTGGGCGGCCGGCGGCTCCCTCCGGCACCTCAGGCTCCGGTTCGGGGGACGGTTCTTCCAGGCAGGCGCGGTGCCGGGCGGCCGCCTTCTCCACGTGCTCGGACAGGTTGTGGTAGATGGAAAGAGAGACTGGCCATGGATTGCCTCCCAGTGAGCACCCGCCACAACAGGCCAGATCGTTAGAGATCAGGCACTGCCTGGCCGACATCGCGGTGCTGCGGGAGCAGCCGGAGCTGGCCGGGCCGGTCGCGTCCGATCCGGTGGTGTCCCGGCTGGTCAGCGTGCTGGCCGGGGACCTGTCCCGGTCGCTTAAGGCGATCCGCGCCGCCCGCTCCGCCGCGCGGGAGCGGGCCTGGGCGCTGGCCGGGGAGAACGCGCCCGGCGCGGACGGCCCGGTCATCGTCGACCTGGACGCCACCATCGTGATCGCCCACTCTTCTGCGCTTGATACAGGTTCCTGACGCAGGATTGTTCCCTTTCCCGAGGTCAGAGGCGTGTTCCCGGCGCGTCGCTGATGTCAAGGAGCGGTCACTGATCGTAAGGTGGCACCTTGATCATTCAGGGGGGAGCAACACAGGTGGAGCGGGGCGGGCTACGGATCGTCGCGGGCGGCGCGGCCGCGGAGGCGGTCGGTACGTCTCCAGACCCGGCGGCTTTCCAGGAGGAGTGCCTGAGGGCATTCGGGGCATCCCAGGTCGCCCGCGGGTTCAGCGAGCTGACGATCGTCAACGGGAGCGGCACGCTGCAGCGGTTCCTGGACGCATGCGGGCGCCCGGCGTGGGAGGTGACGCGGGAGGACGTCGACCGCGTGGTCGGCGAGCTCGCGGCCCAGGGACTGGCGGCATCGACCCGGCGGGGCTACGTGCAGGCGTTCAAGAACTTCCACGCATTCCTGGCGGTGCGCAAGGCCGCGGAGATCGAGGCGGCATTCGGCATCCGGCTCGAGGACCCGGTCGATGAGTTCAACGCGGCCCGGCACGTGAGCGCGGACTCCCCGGCGGCGGAGCCCCCGCCGGGCCCGGAACGGCTGGAGGACTTCTTCGCCTTCCTGCGGGAACGCATCGCCGGCGCGGCGCCCGACGGGGTCCGGTCCTCGCGCATCAGGCGGGACGGGCGGCAAACGGAATCGCGGGACCGGTATAACGATTGTCGGACGTCCGGTGTCCGGGGCTTGAACTGTAAGACACTTTGTCTTACAGTTCAAGCATGGCCGACACGATCACCATTCGCACCGATGACGAGACCGAGCACGCCCTCGACGTGCTGACCACCGGGGGCATCTCGCGGTCTGCCGCCATCCGGCAGGCAGTGCTGGAGACGGCCGGCCGCCGGGAGCGCGCCGCACGGATGCGCCGGGAGGTCCTGCGGATGGAACTCGGCGAGCCGGACGGCGTCAACGTGGCGGAAGAACTGGCCCGGGACCGCTCCGGCGAGCGCTGATGATCTACCTGGACTCCGCGGCGGTGGTCAAGCTCGTCCATGCCGAGGCGGAATCGGCGGCGCTGCGCCGCTGGCTGGACGAGCGGGCAGAGACGGGCTGGATCAGCTCGGTGCTGACAGAGATCGAGTCGTTCCGGGCGCTCGCCAGGTACGCGCCCGAGGCCGCATCCAGGCTCCCCGCCGTGCTGGACCTCATCGACCTGATCCCTCTGGACCCGCCCATCCGGATCCTGGCCCAGACCGCCCGGCCCGCCACCGTGCGCAGCCTGGACGCGATCCACCTCGGCACCGCCTTGCACGCCCGCCAAGCCCTGACGTCATTCGTCACCTACGACAAGCGACTGCTGGACGCGGTCATCGCAGCAGGGATCCCGGCCGATTCACCTGTCTAGCCAGCGGTCACCACCAGAGCCGCACTCCCCTCGCACGGCCATCACCGGCTGGTCCTTGAACCCACCCCGGCGGAACCCTCGATAACACGACATCGAACCTCCCGGCTACCGACGGGACGTGACGTCACGCACCGCTTCATCGGCCACCGACACCACACATATCGCCGATTATCTGGAGTCCTTTTCTGGGTGTCTCCTCTGTAGCTGGCCTGGCCTTTGGGCTGCCGCGTAGACACGTTATCTGGAGCGGTGTCTCCTCCGCGGCCCCGCGCATATCCCCTTGTCGGTGCGCTTTTTCGTTGTACGCCTCGCGCGCGGACGGCCTGCTGCGACATGTCTACGCCGCAGAGTGCCAGGTCAGAGGGCTGTTTCGCGGATGACTCCAGATAACGCCGATTCGGTACTTGTCAAGCGAACCGATCTACAGGCTCTATGGTTACGCAGAACGTCCATTACGGCACTGCTGTGGGCCGCCAGCAGACTATGAGTCGGAGGATAGCCCGGCGCGGTCGGATCTGCTGCACGCCGGGGCACGTCGGGTGAACGTCATGTCCGACTATCGGCAGCAACCAGGAACCAAGCTTGAAACCGAACGTCGACGCGATAAGTAACCACAAATCAGGAGCGCTCAACAATCGAGGTCAGGCGGCACAGCCTCAGTTAAGTTTATAAAGTTCCACCATTGGGCAGTGATGGATGGCTCCTCAGTCCATCTTGTTGAGCCATCGTGCCCGTAGAACTCTGTCGAGGCTAGATATGCAAAACCTGGGTCCACGCGATATCGGTATACCGGCTCGCCACGCGCGAAAAGCGACGAGCGCAATCGGGGTGTCCCAACTACTTTCTCGCCGTCACCACTGGCGCAGATTTTCCTCCAGAACTCCCGAGTGTCGATCAAGAGCAGCCAGCGGGCCCCCGGCCCCAAGTTCAATGCCAATCTCTGTGGACTTAGATATCGCAAGCGAGCTGGAAATCCGCGCCAATTATCGAGGTGAAGACCTATCAGACGCCCGCTGGCCGGGTTCCCGGTCAATAGATCCTGGCCAGGTAGGTCCATCTTAATCCCGCATGACCAGCCTTCGTCTGCGGCTCCCACTGACTTCCAGTATTGTTCCGCGGCGACTTTGAACTCTTTCAGTCCAAGCAGGGATCTGAGTTCCTCGCGCCTCGTTTTCTCGACAAACTCTCGCAAGTTGATAACTGTGCCCGATGAGCGCAAGTCATAGATCGGGATCATTGGGGGAAGATCTTCAAGACTCGGCTTGCTGTCCCAGGAAATATCCAGCGCTTCGACCTCGATTCGGGGTCCTTCCGCCGCTGTCGTCATGCCAACCAATTCACCCGGAACTGACTTAGCATTCCCGAAGTCTGTCATTCTTGACTGGCCGCAGTCATATAGGCATCAGTGAAAGCCATGACGGTGGTGCGGCACATCAGAGTCTCGGTCGACGCGAAGCAATCATTTTCATAGAACTTGTTCGCCGGGGCGCCGCCACCGCAGAACATGAAGTAAGCGCACTCTGCACGGCATTGGGCCACTCCCCTTCGGATCGAGTCGGCGATCTCCCCGGATCCACAGTTGGCAAGCTTGCTAAGGATATCCGTATCAAATACGTTGCCGATTGAAAGCGACTTCAGCCGCCCATCCTGCTGGCCTGCCAGTTCCGGGGAGAATGTAGACAGCGTGCCATCGGCGGTCACGGTTATGATGGCGCCAGGTACATTTTGAGTGTTTCGCACCCACCTGGGCCTATCACGCAAGATCCGCTCGATTGATCGCAACTCACGCACCGGGATACCAGTACCGGCGGACCAGGCAGTCAGGCGATCCGCGAAACTTCGAAATCTGCTCAGAAAAGATTCGTCGCCAAGGGCTGTTGAAATGTGCGGCCCTTCTGACTCCTCGACATTGATCCCCAGTGACCGGGGTGCCAGGGCCGCCATATATTTCAGGTAATCTTCCGCGTGGTCCAGTGTGACCGGAGTGACTACGCTGATCACGTCAAATTCCATGCCATGCTCGGCAAAGAGCCCGAGTCGCCGGGTTACCGCGGCATGGGTACCGTTGCCTTTCCTGGTCTTCCGCCATTGGTCGTGAATGTGCGCGGGCCCGTCAATACTCAATCCAACTCGAAAATCCCATTTCTGGAAAAGATTCATCCAGGAGTCATTCAGAAAAATGCCGTTGGTCTGGACTGAGTGCCGGATCTGTACATGAGGGCCGAGCACCGCCGAGATCTCCGTAGCGGCCTCATCGTAGAAACCGGGATCCAGGGCCAGCGGTTCGCCCGCGTGCCATCTGATATCGATCTGGCCCGCTAGCAGTCCGCTATCCGCGATGATCTGCGCAAGGCGGCGCGTGGTGGCAATTTCAAGATACGACCTTGGCGAACGGTCTGGCAGATAGCAGTAACCGCAATCTAGATTGCAATAGGGAGTACCCTGTACGATGAGTTGATGGAGTGGGCCGACAGAGGCGTCCTTCCCGTCAGTCTCCACGACTCGTACCCGAGTTAGTTGTTGAAACCACCCCAGCTAGTCCAGCTGCCTGGCGAGTCCTTGACGGCTGGGCTATCGCTGGGATGAACGGGGTCGGAAGATTCATCTTCAACGTTCTCCACCTCGTCAGTATCATCATCAGCCGTCGGCACCTGGATAGGCGCGTCGCCGCTCTCGCTCTCCTCCGGCGGCAGTTCTTCATCCTCCATACCTTGCCTTCCTCAGGACTATGCATTCCTTTGTCACCCAGAGATTTTGGGCCGCGTGCTTACTCTTCAATAGTAATGTCATATTCACGAACCTAAAACAATACTATGCTCTCCCCGCAGCCGTCCAGGTGGCTTACGAACTCGGATCACCTGGGCTGAGCCGATCGCCGAGCATGGCTCCTGCCTCGGTGACGGCCAAGGCTCGCTCCTCCAGTGGCCGGGCGTCGGCATGGCGTCCTAGGTGACGGTAGATGGCGGCCAGGCTCCTCAGTCGGCGGGCGAGGCTGGGGTGGTCAGGGCCGAACGCGGCCTCGGCGACAGCCAGGGCCCGCTCCTCAAGCGGGAGGGCGTCGGTGTACTGACCCAGGGCGCGGTAGATGGCGGCGAGGCTCCACAGCCGCCGGGCGATGCTGGGGTGGTCAGGGCCGAATGCGGCCTCGGCGACGGCCAGCGCCCGCCGCGCCAGCGGGAGAGCGTCGCTAGGGTTTCCCTGGTCGCGGTAGATGGCGGCGAGGTTCCCCAAGCGCCGACCGGTCTCAGGATGGTCAGGGCCGAGCGCGGCCTCGATGACGGCCAGGGCCTGCTTCCCCAAGGAGAGGGCGTCGGTGTACTGACCCAGGACGCGGTAGATGTCGGCGAGGTGTCCCAGTCGCCGGGCGGTGTCGGGGTGGTCAGGGCCGAGCGCAGCTTCCGTGATGGTCAGGGACTGCTGCCCCAGCCGGAGGGCGTCAGCGTAACGTCTCAGGTCGCTGTAGGTGCCAGCGAGGTGCTCCAGTCGCAAGGCGGTGTCGGGGTGGTCAGGGCCGAGCGCGGCCTCGGTGACGGCCAGGGCTCGCTGCTCCAAAGAGAGGGCTTCGGTGTGCTGACCCAAGGCGCTATGGATAGCGGCGAGGTTCCCAAGCCGCTGCGCGGTGTCAGGGTGAGCAGGTCCGAGGGCGGCTTCGGTGACGGCTAGAGCACGCCGCGCTAGCGGTAGGGCATCGGCGTAGCGTTCCAGGTGGCGGTAGGTGGCGGCGAGGTTCGCCAGGCGCAGGGCCGTATCGGGGTGGTAAGGACCGAAGGCCGTCTCAGTGACGGTCAGGGCCCGCTGCGCCAGCGGTAGGGCATCGATGTGCTGGCCGTGGCCGCTGTATGTGGCGGCGAGGTTGCCCAGGCGCCGGGCGGTGTCCGAGTGGTCAGGACCGAAGGCCGTCTCAGTGATGGCCAGGGCCCGCTGCTCCAGCGGCAATGCGCTTGCCGAGCGACCCAGGTCTCGGTAGCTGGCGGCGAGGTTGCCCAGGCGCAAGGCTGTATCGGGGTGGTCGGGTCCGAGAACCGCTTCCGTTATGGCCAGGGCCCGCTGCTCCAGCGGCAATGCGTCGGCCGGGTGCCCCAGGTCGCTGTAGGTGGCGGCGAGGTTGCCTAGGCGCAAGGCGGTGTCGGGGTGGTCAGGGCCGAGGGCAGCCTCAGTGATGGCCAGGGCGGCGGCACATAGGTCGTGGGCGCGCTGATAGCTGCCCTGACTACGGTGAAATACGCCGATATTACTCAGGAGCGAGCCGAGAGCCGCGGGTTCGCCTCCGGGCGGGTACCGACTCGCGAGGCTGTCGATGTGTGTGCTTAGGGCACGCGCCATGGGCCACGCCGTCACGTCCGTTTGCAGGTTGCCTGGGATAGCTCGTGCCAGCCGCCTCAGCGCGGTGTTACGGGCAGCTTCCGCGGCAAGACCACCGGCGCCGGGCCGGGCAAGGATGACCGCCTGGAGCAGGCGGTGGATGCTGACTGCGTCAGGGGTGAGAGTGATCATGCTGTAGGACGCCAGCAGGCCCAGCGCCTCATCATCGTCGGATTCGGTGAACAGCGCGCGCGGGATGCTGTCTGGCGCGTAGCACGCGATGACGTGCAGCAGGGAAACAGCCGGGTAACTGGCCTCGCGCATAGCATCCAGGGTGATGTCCCAGATCCGGTCGATGGTCCGCTGAGCATCGCTTCCCTCGGGCACGGCGGCGTGCATGCGCGCGGGATGCTGACGTAGTAGGCCCAAGTACCAGTCCAGCGTTATGCGCATCTGGGCGATATAAGCGATCGCCTGATCAAGGGCCAGCGGAAGGAACCCGAGTTCTGAAGCGATCTCGGCCGCGGTCTTCCGGTCCTCCGGGCTAGCCTGCCCGGTTACGTCGGTGATCAAGTCCACGGCCGGGCTCGGATCCAAGACATCGAGGCGGACGGGGGCAGCGGCCTTGTGCCACCCGACATCACGGCGCGTTGTTAGCAAGATGTGGCCACCGTGCAGTTGGCCCAGCAGCGACCTGATATCCGCCGGATCGATCACGTTATCAAGGACCAGCAGCCACCCGGCGTGGACCTGCAGCCATGTCACCGCCCACCCCGCAGCCTCGGCCGTTGTCGCGGTCGCGGCGAAATCCGGACACAGTCGGTCGGCCAGGGCCGCCAGGCCGGTCTCGGTATGCGCGGCATTGTCGGCAGTCACCCACCAGATCACCGGATACTGGTCTCGGTGACGGTGGGCGAACTGCAAGGCCAACTCGGACTTGCCGACGCCGCCCAGTCCGTGTACCGCCTGCGTCACCACGGCGCTGCCCTGGCCTGACAGCGCCGCCTGCAGTCGCGCCATTGCCGATTCTCGGCCGACGAACACCGCCGCAGGGGGCCGCGGCAGGTTATTCATTCCCGCCGCGGCGGCCACGTCGGCGGGCTGGAGCATCGGGCCGTTGATGTATATGTTCCCGCCTGCGAAGTAGGCATCGCGGCCAGTCCGGACCCTGGTGCCGCCGAAGCGATTGGTCTGACTATTACCGTCGCCTAGCTGGACGCCTCGCGAGCCCTGCACGCTGACGAAGTACTTGCCTTCCTGGGAGCCCATGGCGTCGAGCAGCCCCATCAGCTCTTGGGCCGCCGAGAGCAAGTCGGCATCGTGGGCTGCACCTCCCTGCTCAAGCTCAGAAGCCAGCGCCATGCCCCAGGTCTGCGGGTCCTCCGCGTGCTTGTTCATCAGGTAGTCGCCATGGTCCGGATGCGAGAATCTCCGCTTCGCCAGTCCCCTCACCCGCGCGTACGCTCTCGTTGCCGCCGACTTCGTGTCGTCCTGCAGCCCCGCTGCGGCCCCGGCGGCCAGCGCCGTCACGATCAGCGCGACCGGATCCACGCGACCGACCTCCCCCGCCTTTGAGGTACCCCACTCATTGTTCCAGTTGGCCGACGATGTCGGCCACCGCGAACCAGTACAGCGCACTCCCTCTGCCGATGACTCCGTTACGGGCGGCGAACAATCATCGACATCCCCCGAATCCGATCCACACGATCCCTCAAAATCGCGCCAATCATCACAATCAGCATGCCCTTTGGAACTATACCGCCGGGCCGACAGATCACTCGATGGGCTCCGTTGTTCAGATTCGGCATAATCTCTTGCTAAACAAAAGGAGGCAAGAATGCCTCGCGGCACTCACTGCTGAAGCACGGCCGTGGCGCCTCAAACCGCGACCGGGCATGTCAATGCAGCGAATTGCATGAACATTCATGCATACAATGAGGGTTATTCAGGCGACAGGAACGTTATGTGAAGTTTATCGTGTCCGGCGGTGTGGCGCCATAAAAGATGGCCCGTTCACGAAAGGATTGAGTTACCACACTTAATCCGCAGAACAGGCCATCACATGCATCATACCACCGGGTTCGACCGCGAAGAAATCATCGACCTCTGCATCCGGATAAATTCCGTGCAGCCTGGTACAGGATCCCAGAATTGGCCGCCATGCCTCGGTCTTTTCAAATCAGTAGTGGCCACGCTGACCTACATGCGGCACAATCGCACACAGGCGGAAATCGGTGAGTCGCTCGGCGTATCCCAGTCGACTATCAGCCGCGCCATATCTGCCATAACGCCGCTCGTTCCGGAGGCGACGCGCGAATTTGTGCCGACCGCCGACGACCTTGACCCGGATGCCCAGTACATCCTGGACGGCACGCTGCTGCCATGCTGGTCATGGGACAATGCCGTTAAGTTAAGGCGGCTGGTGCGTGGATGCGGATTTCGGGTGGGCCGTTGTGCCTGGTGGTGGTGTCGCGGGGGCGTTTGATGAGGTAGCTGTTGTGGCGGCCGCGTTTGATGACGCGGGGGCAGGTGCGGTTGCGGCGGCCCTTGCTGGGTGGCGGAGGATCTCCGCGATGGCCTCAGCTGTCGCAGCGGCGAGGCGTGAGGGGGGAAAAGGCCGCCTGGGCGGTGACCTGGCGGCGGGCGATGTTGAGGGCGCGGGTGAAGGAGAGCCGGTCGGGGTCGAGTTCTGCCTGGTCGGCGGCCTCGGTCATGAGCCTGCGGATGGCGTAGTGGGTGATCAGGAGCCCGTAGAGCTCCTGCAGGACCAGGCCGGGGCTGCGGGATCTGAGGATGACGGCGGGGCCCCGCTGGTGGGTTTCGATCTCGTCGAAGGTGATCTCTATTTCCCAGCGCTGGTCGTAGGCGGCGGCCAGGTCCGGGGCGGTCATGTCCTGGTGGTCCAGGACGCTGGTGACGATGGTGATGACCTCGCCGCCGCCGCGGCCGGGGACGTCGTAGTCGACGACGCGGACGCGGACGCCGGGCAGGTCGGTGACCTGCAGGGTGCCGGCGAGGAGCCGCCTGCGGTTGGCGTTCTTGGCCTTCGGGTCGGCGATGTAGCTGAGGTAGGACCCGTCGGGCAGCCATTCCAGGACGGGCAGCTGGAGCCGGGTGGGGACGCGGAGGCAGAAGTCGGCGCCCGCGGCGGTGATCGCGGTGATCATCTCGCGGCTGTAGAGGCCGCGGTCGGCCATGACCAGCATCCCGGGCGCGAGGTTGCCGGGCGCCCGGGCGAGGGCGAGGGCGAGGGGGTGCTCGCTGCCGTCGGCGCCGCCGGTCTCGATGGCGGTGATGGCGTGGGTGCCGCACTCGGCTAGCGCCATGACCAGGACCTTCGGGAACGGCCCGGTGCCGGTCTTCAGCGTGGAGTACCCGAAGTGCGCCGCGTTCTCTGGGGTGTCGGGGGCGTCGAGCTCGACGCCGTCCAGGGCCATCAGCCGCCGCCCGCCCAGGTGCGCCCCGGCGGTGGACAGCTCCGCGCACGGCTCGGCGACCCGCTCGAACAGGTCCCGCAGCGGCTCCGGGCCGAGCCGCTCGCGGGCCTGGGCCAGCGCGGACGCGGTCGGCACGTGCCAGTCCTTCCTCCAGATCGCCAGCCAGGAAAGGCCCTGGACCAGCTTCCGCATGACCTCCTCATACGAGTCGCCGTAGAAAAGCGCGAGCGCGAGCACGAAGTACACCGTGACCCGCGCGGGAAGGAGCCTCCTCCGCTTCTCCGCCCGGCCGCTGACCGCGATCACGTCCTCGACCAGCTCCCGGGTGATGAGCCTGGTCAGCACCCCCAGCGCCACCCTGTCGGTCAGCGACGCCATCACGGGGACCGCTATCCCCGAGTCCTTCTCAGCCACGACCAGGCAATAGCCCCGGCAGCCAGAAAAGAGAAATAGAACACGTTATCCACAACAAGCACGGCGTGTCGCCTGTGGAAATGTGGACGCCTGACGCGCGAATCCTTAAATTAACGGCATTGGGTCATAGAATACATGTTTCGCGGGGCCGTGGAGGCTCGTCAAATAGATATCAACGACAGAACTCCCGAAGAAATCCTAGAAGAATTTGATGATTAAATGCGCAATCTCGTCAGTCGGTACGCTTCCGACCCCAGCATACTCCGCAACGCTACAGATCATCGCGGTAGCCTACTAGACGAAGCAAGGACAGGCGTCGAAGACAAGCATTACGAGCTGGCGGTAACACTGAAGGTTATTCACGGACTTTGTTCGTTATGTGAAATTTATGCATTGCGACGGTGCGCCTACATCAAAGACGGCCTGCTTCTTGGAAGGATTGGGTTACCACACTCAGTCCACCAGAAACAGGCCGCGCATGTACTATACCACGGGATTTGACAAAAGCGAGATCATTGACATCTGCACGCGGGTCGCGTGCGCCGATGTTCCTGAAGACCAGAAGAAATGGCCGCCAAGCCTCGGCCTCTACGACTCCGTGGTGGTGACCTTGACCTACAAGCGCCACAATCGCACTCAGTCGGAACTGGGCGAGTCATTCGGGGTCTCCCAGCCGACCATTAGCCGTGCCATATGCGTGATAACGCCGCTCCTGGCCGAGTGTATGCGGGAGTTCGTGCCCACGGCGGACGACCTGGACGAGGACGCGCAGTACATCGTGGACGGAACTCTGCTCCCGTGCTGGTCATGGAAGGCGTACCCGAAGCTCTACTCAGGCAAGCACAAGACCACAGGCGTGAACCTCCAGCTCGCGTGCTCGATTTACGGCCGCCTTGCATGGATCTCGGATCCGGTCAGCGGGAACCATCACGACAACTATTGCCTCGGCGATTCCGGGGTGCTGGAGACGATGGATCCCGGGAACTGGATGGGTGACAAGGGATACGTCGGCAACGACATCATCACCCCGTTCAAGAAGCCGCAGGGCGGCGAGCTTCTCGACTGGCAGAAGGAGTTCAATACTGGCGTCAACAAGATCCCCTGGATGATCGAGCGGGTTATCTCCCACTTCAAGAACTGGAAGATAGCGAGCACCGACTACCGGCGACCGTTCGGGACCTTCGCCACAACCATCTCGGCGGTTATCGGACTACACTTCTACAGAATGCGCTGAATAACCCTCACTCTATGCGATATGGCTTGAACATTTTATTAATGGCATACTAATGCGTACATTTGAGCGCCTTGGGTACTACGAGGACATAAGTGTTCCACTTATCAAAGAGCTGCGCCTTTCGACAAAGGCTATTACACTTTGGGAGATGGCCAAGCTCCCAGCTATCGATCAAGATAACCTTAAGTTGATGAATAAGATTATAGAATTGCGAAATTCTTTCGTACACTATAAATGGCAAGGCTATGATGAGCCGATAGAGCAACAACGGGATGAGCAACTTCGACAGGCAGCGCAACAAGCCGAACAGCTCGTATCGGCTCTCCTCGGAATTGAATCAGCAGCTTTCTGGAATGGTCGAGACACGGAACTCATAGCTTGCTTGCGTGAGGATACGAAGCGGCGCTGGGAATCGAAAAAATTCAAGCTTTAGTTCTGCCCGTCCGCGACTCTGCCCCGTCCAACTTGATAGGTGCCAATGGGTTTGCCGGGCGAGATCACTGTCAAGGGTCTGCCTCGAAGGGACGCGCCCTAGGCGTGCCCTTGACTGTGATCTTGAACGGTAAAAGAATCGTCGGCACCGTTGGACGGGTCACCCGCACTGATCCGCTTGGCGCGGTGCCGGAGACCGCGTAACGGCGAGCAACCACAGAGTCAGGGAAGCGGCGCCAGTCGCCCGGCGTCGGTGGCGCGCCCAGAGCGCGACAGCGCGGCAGGGCGCGCCACCCCGGGCGCGGACAGCTCCCCGTCATTCCCCCTGAGGACCAGGTGGTCATGCTCGCACTCCCCCACGCATTCCTCTCCGGCACCTCGCGCCTTCATCTCCCGATCCCTGCGCGGACTCGGCCCGCGCTGGCGTGCCGAAGGCGCGCCCTTGAAACCGTAAAGAAAGTTGTCACAGCCTTGGACCTAGGCATTGGACCTAGGCACCTAGGCGGGCGAAGCAATCCACCCGGAGCCTAGATACTCCAGCCTCAGATCGTGATGTTAGCTAGCCGATCGTGCCGGAGGATTATGGCAACTATTATGGCTTTGTGACCGCTCATCCGTACTACCGTCGCGATCTGGCCCTGGTGCATGAGCGGGGCTACGGCTTCCACGGCGACCGGGTTGCCCCCGGCCTGCTGGGACTGCTCGAAGCGGTCCGTGGCGGGCTCGTCCTTGAGATCGGCTGCGGAACCGGCGCACTTACCAGGCACCTGCTCGCGGCCGGGCACCGTGTGCTCGCCACGGACGCATCGCCGGCCATGCTTGAAGTGGCTAGGGAATCCCTCGGGCCAGCCGCAGAACTCGCGCTGCTTGCCTTGCCGGACGACCCGCTGCCAGGGGCCGACGCCGTCGTGTCGATCGGCCATCCGCTCAGCTACCTTGCCTCGGCGGCCGAGGTCGGCCAGGCGCTGACCGCGATGGCCGCTGCGCTGCGGCCCGGCGGAGTGCTCGCCATCGACATCTGTGATCTCGAGTGGGGCACGGCCGGTACCGCTGCGAGCAACCTAGGACGCGTCGGCCCGGACTGGGCCATCATCACCGAGTTCTCCATGCCCGCGCCGGACAAGTTCGTCAGGGACATCACCACCTTCGTCCCCGACGGCCATGGCGCGTGGCGACGGGACAGCGAGCACCACGAGAACGTCCTCATAGACACCTCTCAAGTCCCGGACCTGCTCCGCCCACTCGGCGTATCCGCCACCATCAGTACCTCCTTCGGCGGAGAAGCCCTCCCCCCTGGCCTCAAGGCGGTCATCGGCACCCGGCACTGACGCCCCAGTCCCTTCAGTCGCCGGGCTCGACTGTGATCGCGAGGAGCAGCCTTCGCCTGAAGGGCCGGAACTCATGGTCCGGATGGGACACGACAGCGAACGCGCCGCGCTGATCTACCTGCACTCATCCGCCGAACGTCAGCGCACCCTGGCTGATGCGGTGGGCGCGCAGCTCGGGCCGAACTCGCCAAGTCACAGAACCGCAAGTCGTCTCGGCCATCTGGCACGCGAATGGCACGAAACCGCCGCTCCCCGGTGAACCCCCTCTGACCTGCGCCCCGACCGCGACTCGAACGCGGGACCTACCGCTTAGGAGGCGGTGCCGAAATTTCCAGATGCTAGCGAGCGGAATCGCTTACGTCAACGTGTTCGTTGTTTTACGAGATGCTCCCAGGCGGTGTCTGTAGCGGGTTCGAAGCGGTGTCTCTAGCCTCCGGCATTCAGCCTTATCGGTCGTTTATGGCCGGGAAATTCTTTGTGTTTTCCTGACCTGGGGGTTTCTGGCTGGTCCGGAGGTTCCGGTGCTCCCGGGAGCGCACCCGGGGGGTGCGGGACGCCGGCGGGGCATCTCACGGCGACGGGCCTGGTTCCTGCGTACGGAAGGCGAAGAGCGCCCTGGTTCTGGGAGATTACGGGTTACCACACCTTGTAACTTCCAGGAACTGGAGCGCTCTTCGCGATGAAGGATATGCCGTGGGACCACGGGCTGGCGGTCACCGCTGACGGGGAGGGGCTGGCCGGGCATGCCGGCGGGGTGATCCTGCGGGAGATGGCGGACCGGTCGGGGCTGACCGCGGCGCTGAAGGACGCGCTGGCCAGGGAAGACAGGTTCCCGGAGATCGACCGCGGGGTCGCCATGGTGTCGGCGGCGGTGATGATCGCGCTGGGCGGGGAGTCGATGAGCGGCATCGCGGTCCTGGAGCACCTGTCCGCGGTGCTGGGCGAGCCGGTGACCTGGCAGACGCTGCGGCGGACCCTGGACCTGGCCGACCCGGTCACGCTGGGGAAGATCGCGCAGGCCAGGGCGAGGATCCGGGCGCACGTCTGGGAGCTGATCGCGGCGCGGGCGGGCGGGTTCCCCTGGCTGGAGATCGCGGGCCGGATCCTGGAGGGCTGGACCGTCATCGACATGGACGCCACGCTGATCACCGCGTACTCGCGGAAGGAGAACGCGGCCGGCACGTACAAGTCCGGATTCGGCTTCCACCCGCTCGGGTCCTGGTGCGCGAACACGAGCGAGTCCCTGCACATGGAGCTGCGGCCGGGGAACGCGGGGTCGAACACCGCATCGGATCACATCTCCGGGCTGTCCGCGTCCCTGTTCCAGGTGCCGGCCTGCTACCGCCGCAAGATCCTGGTCCGCCTCGACGGCGCCGGCACCAGCCACGACTTCATCACGCACATGATGACCCTCGAGATCCCCGGCGGGAAACTGCTGTTCACCAGCGGCTGGACCATCACCGGAGACCGACGAGCGCGACATCCGGCAGATCCCGGGCGGGGCGTGGAAGCCCGGCGTCACGCAGGACGGGCACGCCGAGGACGACAGCGACGTCGCGGAGATCACCGGCCTGATGAGCAGGGCCGGGAACTGGCCGCCCGGGCTGCGCTGGATCATCCGCCGGGTCAGGCCGTCCCGCCGGCACCTGAAGAACCTCACCGCCTATGAGAAGGAGACCGGCTGGAAGTACTCGATTATCTGCACGAATATCCCGGAGGAAGGGCTGGAAGGCGTTCCCGGGCAGCCGGCATGCCCAGTTCATCGACGTGCTGCACCGCCAGCACGCCGTCGTCGAGGACGGCGTCCGGACGGGGAAGGCCGCCGGGCTGCGCAGCCTTCCGTCGAAGTCCTGGCGGGTCAACTGCGGCTGGACCGTCGCCGCGAACATCGCCGCCGACCTGCAGGCCTGGTGCCGCCTCCTCGGGCTCTACGACATCGAGGACCTCAAAGACGCAGAGCCGGATACCCTGCGTTACCGGCTGTGGCACGTGCCGGCCCGGCTCGTCCGCCACGCCCGCCGCCGCACCCTGAAAATCAGCCGCGACTGGCGCGTGGAAGAACGCCTTCGTCACCTGCTGGCAGCGGATCTCCGCCCTGCCCGCACCCTCATGACCAGCAGCGAACCATCCCAGCGACGCGGAAGGAGGCCACCCCGGCGCGGTCGGAGCCGGTGCGCACCCGGGCACACCGGGCCAGTCACGCACCCCTCACGATCAAGGGAAACGGACATGAGAATCAAAAACAGACACCAGCACGATCAGTAACCAGACTCGGCCGACCCCCTGGATGATCGAGGCTAGAGCCCCGCCCTATTCGCGATCCCAGGTCCGCACAAGGGCCAGCTGGAACGGAACTCCACCGGACTGCCGATACATCCAGGCACGATGCCACCCGCCGCGCCAGCAGCGGCGTTAACCATCCGCGCGACCTCATCCGGTGGGACGAACGCCACCCAGTCATCTGACCGTGCCTGAGTATGACGTTCTCGAGCGAACTGAGGCCTACTAATTCCCAGAGTCTCAGGTCACATCCACGGACAGCGCGTGAGCGCCGGGCCGACTTGCCCGCAGCTTACCACTCATCTGGGCGATATAGTGGTAAGCTGCGGGCAAGGTGAGCATGTTGGGCGGAGGTTGCCGTGGAACTCGCGGAGATCGTGGCGGACCTGCGTGCGGTCGGGGCCGAATTCGAGGACGTCGAGGTCAAGCGGGCGACTGGCGGCGTGCCGCAGAGCCTAGCTGAAACGATGTCCGCCTTCGCGAATACCAGGGGTGGGATCATCATCCTGGGCCTCGACGAGAAGGCAGACTTCGCCGCGGTCGGAGTATCCGATCCCGCTGCCATGCGAGACCAGGTGGCCGGGGTCGCCCGGAGCAAGCTCACCCCTGCGCTGGCACCGAGCATTGAGATCGTGCCCTTTGAGGGGGCAACCCTCGTGGTAGTCGACATCGGGGCACTCCCGCTGTCGCAGCGTCCGTGCTATGTCACCACGCGCGGCGTCTATAACGGCGCGTTCATCCGAGTCGGCGACGGAGACCAGAGACTAACGCCGTATGAGATCGACCGACTGCGGGAGAACGCGGGCCAGCCGCGATGGGACGAGGAACTGGTTCCGCAGGCAACGACGCAGGATCTCGACCAGGGGGCGGTGCTCCGCCTCATCGCGGCGGCACGCAGGAACTCGCCGCAGGCCTTCGCCGGACTGACCGAGCAGGAGTCACTGGTCCGACTCGGGGTTCTCATGCCGGACGACGCTTCCCCCATCCCCTCCCTCGCCGGCCTGCTCAGTGTCGGAGCTTACCCGCAGCAGTTCTTCCCGCAGCTCATGGTCTCCCTAGCCGTCTACCCGAACGCCGATCCCGACGAACCAGGTCCCGGCGGGATCCGTTTTCTGGACAGTGCTGCGGTTGGAGGCAATGTCCCCACCATGGTGAGCGACGCGGTCCAGGCAGTGCTGCGTAATCTGCGGAGGGCCAGCCGCATTGTCGGAGTCGGCCGCGAAGACCTCTGGGAAATCGGGCCGGATGTAATCCGCGAAGCCATCGTGAACGCGCTGATGCATCGTGATTACAGTCCGCAGTCACGAGGGACTCAGATCCAGGTCGAGCTCTTCCCTGACCGGCTCACCGTGACCAGCCCGGGCGGCCTGTTCGGCAATGTCCGACTCGAGACGCTCGGTGAAAGCAGAACCTCCACATCTAGGAACGCCAGACTGGCGGCGCTACTGCAAGAGGCAGGTGATCCGTTCACGGGACGGCCGGTAGCCGAGAACCGCGGTTCCGGTATCGGCTTGATGATCAGCCAGGTACGGCGCGACACCGGCGTAGTTCCCCTGTTCAACGCCAACCTGGACTTCTTCCGCGTGACCATCCCCCGGACGTCCCTGGTCACTCCGGGGCTCCGCGACTGGGCTGCACGGATCAGCGGTGGTCAGGAACTCTCCCAGGCACAGATATCCGCCCTCGCGCTCGCCAACGGAGGCTACGACGTCGACGGTGCCCTCATGCGCAGACTCGGACTCAGCGCGGCTGACGCACACCGCGAGCTTAGCCAACTGCTAGACCTCGGCCTTCTTCTCCCCCGGAAGGCCCGTGACGCCGGTTCCTACCGGCTGTCGCCGGGTCTTCCGGAAGCTACAGCAGAACCCGCGCCCGAACCCGGCAACGGCGTTGGAAGCCGCATCCTCGCCGCACTCACTGAAGCAGAATCCGCCACCCGCGAAGAACTGCAGCAGGCAACTGGTGCCAGCAGGAGCGGCGTCACCAGGGCACTGGAGGAACTCATCACCAATGGCCTCGTCGAGGCAACCGCCCCGCCCCGCAGCCCCAACAGGCGCTACCGGCGCAAGCGGTAACTGCCAGCGCCGAGATTCTCGACCGCTGCTACGGCTGAATACAGCATCGGGCAGATCCTCGGGCCGCTTGCCGTCAAGCCGCCGCTGCACGACGGCTTCTACGACGCTGGTCCTTGCCGCATCAAGCCCCGCCCCCAAGACGACCAGATCGGCCCCGTCGCGGCCGGCAAGCTCCTAGCACGCAAGCGCACGCTCCTGATCCCCGTCTACGACAGCCGCGTCGACATGGTGCTCGACAGAACCCGTGTCCACGGCACGTGGCGGCACGACTTGCGCAAACAGCTCGTCAACGACCACAGGGTCCCAGTCTCAACCGTCCTGGCACACCCGCTGGATGCTTGTCCCGTCTCGCGGAGCATGTCGAATCTCAGGCATCATGTCGGTAGACATGTCAGCTGGCGGCTCGCCCGGCACCCTCCCGCTACTCGGGCAACGCCCGATACCAAGTGGCTCTAGATGTCCGCCGGAACCCGACACCTTGGTACAGGGCGGCGGCTGCGGCTGTCTCGTAGGAGATCTTCACCCGCTGGGCGCCTCTCGTGACAAGCCGATCGATCCCGGCGGACAGCATCGCTCGTGCGAGACCTCGCCGTTGGAACTCGTCCTCGACCCTGACGGGCTCGACGAGTCCCACCTTTGTTGTCGGGTCGAACCAGTACAGCGAGAGCCGGCGACCCGCCCGTCGGCGGTCTCGACAGCGAGGTCGAGCGCCGGGTCGCAGAGCGGACACTGGTCGGTCCGCTGCGCCACCCTGTCCCCGTTTCGTCTCAGCCCGGCAACTAGTCCAGGCGATGGCCAGTTACCGAGCAGCCTCTGTGCCGAGAACATGTCATTTCCCGGGTTCCAGCGGCATGATGGTGGTCACGTGACAGAGCGTGAGCACGCGCAACCCGAGTCGTTTCTCGCGCGGTCCATCTACGGACGCGCTGAGACAGTGAACATCACGACATCGACTTCGGCGTCGTCCGGCAAGTCCGGGTAGTGAGCGCGAAGTCCACGACGGCATTCACCCATGTCCATGCCGACTGGCAGGTGTGCCTGCTCTGGTGTCAAGCTGCCGAGCTTGTGCCTGAAGATCGCGAGTACCTCACCCTCCAGAGCGGCGTTCTCGGGGTTGTCTTCGAACACGAAGGTCGCCGGGCCCACCGCGATCGGGTCATCCCATCGAACGGTCGTCGTTTTCGTTCCGTTCACGGCGGGCGTCCGGGACTCGAACTGCCGGGCCATCAGCAGCCCCCGCGCGCCTTCGGCCAGCGCGCCGATCCGGTCGACCCACTCTCCGGAGAGCTCCAGCGGCTCACGGCCCTGCTCGTCGATGAATGCCTCGCGAGCGGAGGCCCCACGGCCCTGGCCTGCCTCCTCGAGTACCTTCAGGAACCCGGCAGCGGCGAAGGACCACAGTTCGACATTGGCGGTCTCTTGATCCTCCGGCCGAGCGGTCGCGCCAGCGCGATAACCTGCGCGCCAATCGCCTGCATGCGCTCAAGCTGGGTCACGTCATGATCCTTGCTCACGATGCCAAAGGCCGCGATGAACTGCTGCTTGGCGTGCGCCAGCGCTGCGAGCTGGGCGGGATAGTCAGTCCCGCCGCTGGCCCCGGCCTCGACGAGAGCACCCGGCCCGGATGCGAGCCGCTCAACCTCATCGAGCCGGTCTTTCAGGTCACGCTCGCCATGCTGCTCCGCAGCATCCTGCTCGCGCCGCTGTGCGTCCAGAATGGCCGACATCGCGTCCCGATCCTGGAGCCTGGCGAATAGAAAATGCCATTAAGTTAAGCGCGCGTCCGTGCCCTTCTCTGAACGCTCCGGTCGGCGAGCGCCCGAAATATCGCTATATATGAACCAAGTTCGAAAAGACCTTTGGCGTTATGGCCGCTATATACCCACTAATTTTTAGTGCAGTTCCTGCATTGCGCTGACCTGCGGCTTAGTCACCGTGATCTGTGTCACATGCAAGAAGGCCCCGGTCGCCGGTTCCCAGGCGACCGGGGCCTTGCGCCCTGGTGAGCGGTAAAGCCCGCTGGCGGCTTCCCTCGCGGTTACGGTGCGGGGGAACCGTTCCGCACGAGGCTTCTGAGGTCGTCGACCTTTCTCTATGCGCGCTAGCCGTGCTCCGGTGGTTACCGGGTACGGTTCCGGCTGCCTTCCCTCCGCTACCGCGTGCAGGTAGTCCCTCGGCAGCCCGAGGCCTCGTTGAGGCCGGTGATCGTGAAGCCGCAGAATGATGTGCCGTGCCGCCCCGGCGCTCAGCGGGCCGTGTCCCATATCGGCGGGCGGTGTCCGGATCGGTTCGCGTCTGTACGCGCTCGCCGTAATACCGGACCGTCCGCTCTTGACCGTAGGTCGGCCAGCCCGGGTCCCCCGTCGCACGCGCTTCGCGGCGTTAAGGGTGAGGTGCTGAATAGCTCTCGCACGGCGCGGCTTACGGTAGCGCGTACCTCGACAGGGTCGTCGAGTTCCCCGGCGGCGAGTCCGCCGTCGTGCAGCAGGACCAGCAGGGATGCCGCGTACTCGGGATCGCGGTGCCCGGCCGCGCGTGAGAGGGCCTCCATCCGCTGGCGGAACCAGGTGCGGTGGTCGGCGACCGCCGCGCGTACCGGATGGGCGGGGTCAGGGTACTCGGCCGCGGCGTTGATGAATTCACAGCCACGGAAGTCTGCGGAGGACACCCGCTGGCCGACCAGGTCCAGGACCGCGAGCACAGCCGCCTCCGGGGGCGAGGTGGCCTCCGTCTGGTCGACGAGCCGACGGAGAGCGTGATCAGCCGTCCGCAGGTACTCGGCCACCAGGTCGTCCTTGGACGGGAAGTGGCGGTAGAAGGTCGCCCGCGTTACCCCGGCCTCGGCGACCAGGCGGTCCACGCCCACGGCGTGTATCCCGTCCTGGTAGAAGAGCTCGGAGGCCTTTGTGAGCAGGCGCTCTCGCGGGTTGGTCGTCATGTTCATCAGAACTAAGTTAACAGAACGTTCATTCCTGTGCCGGACCGCAACCGGGCGGACGTTCCCGCCGTCATAAAGGTCGTTATATCGGAGGAACGGCGAAGAGGGACTGGCGCCTGATGAAATCAAGTTTTCCTTTCCTGGCGCCCGCCGCTGTCATGGTAACCGGGGCCTTGCCCCTCGGGCGGGGCCGTCGTTGACCCAGCTCCTCCAACAACTGGCGGTGTCGGGGGATCGGCGGGAGCCATGCGCAAGCTCGTCGAAGGCGATCTTGCACAGGGCGTAAGCGAGCTTGGCCGGGTCGGTTTCCCGGCCCGACCGGTACCACTCGATCAGTACGGTGACCCTGGCACGGCACGGCGTCAACGACGAGTTCTTCTCGGGGGCCGACGAGGCATACCTGGCGGACCTCCGCTACCGGTACGAAGAGCAGCGGTAGACCTGCGGCGCGGACCGCAGCGCGGTCGGCTACATCCATCGTCAGGGCGAGCATGCTCGCTGCTGTGCCGTTACTCATGATGACCTCCAGGAAGAAAGAACGATCGTTCTTGTCGTGAAGGTACATGCCGGCGACGGCGAGCGTCAACCCGGCAGCGGCACCGGTATTCAAGGCCTCCGTGGTGCGCAGGAGGCCAAGCTGCGCGGCTACGACGCCGAGGTGCGGTTGATCCTCACTGAGCGCGCCGATACCTCGCGGCCTTGCTTGACAGTGGGTTCGGCAGGGGCTAGCTTCACATGAAGAACGAACGGTCTTTCTCTTCATGGAAAGCGTTCCCGGGCAGGAGGGTCGGCCGGGCAGCCCGCCGGCAGGCCCGCGCAGGCTCGCCCGGCGATCATCACCGACAGCTCTCATCGACCGGAAGGTACCCTCATGTCTCTCGCGACGCTGCTGGACCGGAACAAGGCCTTCGCAGCCACCGACGCCGTGGCGAAGAACCCGCAGATCCCGTTCATCCCCAACCAGCTGTCTTACGTCATCACCTGCATCGACCCGCGTACCGAGCCCGCCGCCTTCCTCGGCGTCGACCTCGGCGACGCGATCGTGCAGCGCGTGGTCGGCGGCCGGGTCACCCCGGCCGTGCTGCGCGACGTCGCCTACATCAGCTACCTGCTGGACACCAAGGCCCCCGACGGGCCCTGGTTCGAGCTCGCAGTCATCCACCACACCGACTGCGGCTCGACGTTCCTGGCCGACCCGGAACTGCGCCGCGACTTCGCCGCCCGCGGCGGCTTCGACGAAGCCGACCTGGCCTGGCTGCCGGCCACCGACCCCGCCGCCACCGTCCGCGCCGACGTCAACACCCTGGTCACCGCACCACAGATATCCCCCAACATCAGGATCAGCGGGTACGTCTACAACACCGCAGTCGGCACCATCGACACCGTCGTCGTCCCCACCCCCGCCGGCAAGCGCTGACCACCCCCCGGCCGCCGGCCAGCCCCCGCTCACGCGGTAGCCACCCCCGGCCGCACTAGGCACGGGCTCCCGGCAGCAGCCGCCAGGGCACGGCGCGGGCCGCGCCTCAATCCCCACCCGCACCGGCCCTGGCGGCGCCCCCGACCCCCAGGAGGCTGGCCGCGATGTCAAGCGCCGCCACCGATTACCAGACCCTCAACCTCATCGCCATCACCTGCGCCGCCCTCGCCGGCAGTACCGCCGCTCGCCGCCGTGGACTAGATCCTGTTGGCGTCCTCTGCTGCGCTTGCATCACCGGCCTTGGCGGTGGCATGATCCGTGACGTCCTTTTGCAGGATGGGGTCCCCGCCAGCATCGCCAATCCCTGGAACCCCGCCGCCGCATTCGCAGCGGGTGCCGTTCTGTGCTTCGCCTCTCCACGCGGGGCAGCCTGGCGCATTCTGGCACCGGTAGCCGAGGCTGCCACTACCGCGGCATGGGCTGTGACCGGCACGGAGAAGGCGGCCACCCTGGGCATTGCCCCCTTCTCGGCCGTCCTGCTAGGCGTGGTCAGCGCGGTGGGCGGCGGCGCGGTCCGCGACGTCGTGGTGCTTAGGCGCGTACCAGAGATTTTCGGTGGTAACACCCTGTCCGCGACCTGCGCCGCAGCAAGCGCCGTGGTCATGATCATCGCCTATCGTCTCCGGTATCCGGGAGCGGGACTGGCCTGCGGCACCGCCATCGGCGGCGTTCTCTACCTTGTCGCTCGCTGGCGCCACTGGGTACTGCCGTCGGCCGTACGCCTGCGTGCCGAAACACCGAGCGAGGCTTCCGCCGCTTCCACTGAGCCGGCGCGGCCAGCGCCGAACCTGAACACTCCGACGCAGCTACGAGAGAGCTGATCATCTGATGATTTCTGCGCACCTTCGCATCGGCGCACTGCTATTTGAAGGCATCGACCAGATCGACCTCACCGGTCCCTTTGAGGTGCTTTCTCGTATCCCGACGGTGAGTACCGCATCTACGCCAAGACGGCGAGCCCGGTGCGGGACATCAATGGCCTGAAGCTGACTCCCGACGCAACCCTCGCCGAGGCGCCTCAACTGGACGTGCTCCACGTGCCAGGCGGACCTGGCCAGGAGGCGCTGATGGACGACAGCGAGGTCCTCGGATGGCTCAGCAATCAAGTCGCTGGAGGCAGTTGCGTTTTCTCGGTATGCACGGGTGCACTGCTGCTCGGCGCGGCGGGGCTGCTCAGAGGCCGCCGCGCTACCACCCACTGGGCCAGTTTGGACCTGCTGCCTTACTTCGGCGCCAGCCCCGTCGATGAGCGGGTCGCTGCGGACGGGAACATGATCTTCGCCGCCGGAGTCACGGCGGGCATCGACGGCGCCTTGCGGCTGGCCGCGGAACTACGAGGCAAGGCAGCAGCGGAAGCTGTCCAGCTGGCCATCGCCTACGCACCCGACCCGCCCTTCAATAGCGGGCGGCCAGACACGGCACCGCCTGCCGTCTTGGAAGCCGCCAAACGGTCTGTGGCGGCACTCACCGCTCGCAGGAAGGCGACAGCCCGGCGCATCGCTCAGCGCCTTGGCGTCACAGTCATCAACGATGCGGAGAGACTAGATGACTGAGTCCAAGGGATCGCCTGCGGACATAGAGCGAGGGCGTCCATGGTCAGTTTGTGACGACCGACATAGACACCCTCGCGACTGCACTTTACGTCAAGGTAGATGACGCCCTGAAGGCTTCGCCGGAACTGGCTCCGTGGCGCCCGGCGGTCGGGATCGCGCCCACGCTCAGCGACGCCGAGGTGGTCACGCTGGCGGTCATGTCGGCGCTGCTCGGCTACACCTCCGAGCGTCGCTGGCTGCGCCGCGCGGGCCGGGACTTCCGGCACCTGTTCCCCTACCTGCCCCAGCAGTCCGGGTACAACAAGCGCCTGCGGGCGGCATGCTCCCTGGTCACGCACATGATCAGGATGCTGGCGCAGGACACCTCGCTGTGGAGCGACGACGTCTGGGTGGTCGACTCCACCCCGGTCGGCTGCGGCTGCTCCCGCGAGACCGCCAAGCGCTCGGACCTGGCCGGCTGGGCCCAGCACGGCTACTGCGCGTCGCACTCGCGGTACTTCTGGGGCCTGCGCCTGCACCTGGTCTGCACCCTCGGCGGGCTGCCAGTCCTGTTCGCGCTCACCGGCGCGAAGGCCGACGAGCGCGAGACCCTGCGCGACATGCTCGACACCGCGCCCGACGTCGCGGCCTCCCACCCCGGGCAGACGATCATCGGCGACAAGAACTACTTCGGCCGCGAGTTCGAGCACGACCTCGCCGAACGCCACCTGGAGCTGCTGCGGCCGGCCCGCAAAGGGGAGCCCGAACGGGCCGGAGCCCGCCTGTTCAAGCCGCTACGGCAGGTCATCGAGTCGATCAACCAGACCTTCAAAGGACAGCTCGGCCTGGAACGGCACGGCGGCAAGACACCGGCGGGCGTGATCGCCCGGGTCCTTTCCCGCATCCTCGCGCTGACCGCCGCGATCCGGCTCAACGACAAGACCGGGCAGCCGATCAAGCGATCACTGACCGCCTACGATCACTAACCGAGACCACACCCCTCGGACTCAGTCATCTAGGGAGTACGTCTTCTTACTGAGGCCGGGAGCCGTGTCCCGCTACCCGAATCTCTGTGGGGCTGCGCCTCCCCGCCGCCCCGGGACCCGCCCTGCCACGTCCACGGCGCGTGTTGCGGGTACTAGCGCGGCTGTTGGCTGCCCGCCCGGAACGATTGCGGCTCTTTGACTAGACGACCGGCAGCACGCCGCCGTCAACGGTGAACTGGCTGCCGGTGAGGTGCCCGAGCTCGCCTGCGGGACGGTGATGTGGGGAGCTGACCCGGCAAATTTTTATGCTGCTTAGGAGCAGCTACGAACACTGCCTTGTGGGAAGCGGTATCTGCAGCCACGAGATGCTTAGCTAAAGCACCCCGCCCGCAGCGGCAGGATCGCGAGTTTGCGCAGGTCAGAGAGGGTGAAGCGCCCCGACCGCGACTCGAACGCGGGACCTACCGCTTAGGAGGCGGTGATGCCATTTCGAGATGCTAGCGGGCGGAAATCCATGCGTCAACGTGTTCGTAGCTTTGCGAGATGCTACCGGGCGGTGTCTCTAGCGCGTTCCAGGCGGTGTCTCTGACGAGCTAGCAACTCCACCAGCGCCTTCGGTGTACCAGCAACCTGTCGCGAGAATCCGCCGGGGGCGGGGAGCACTGGATCCGGCTGGTGAAAATGTGCAGCAAATGTACAGGGCAGAGTGCACATTTGCTGTACATGGCTGAGGATCTTTCCGCGCTCGCCGCTGAGCTCCGCGCGTCGGGCGGCGACAACACCAGTATAGAGGTCAAGGCGGCCGCGGGCGGGCTGCCGGAGAGCCTCACACCCTATCCGCACTGGCCAACATGCCTGGCGGCGGGACTATCATCCTGGGACTGGACGAGCGTACGGGGTTCCACCCGGTGCCCTTGGCCGACCCTCAGAAGCTCAAACAAGGGCTGGCCGCGAAGGCGCGGGGCTTCATCCCTCCCGTTCGCCTCGACATTTTCGACGCGAAGGTTGACGGGATGCCGGTCGTCGTCGCGCATGTGCATGAATGCGATCAGTCTCTCAAGCCATGCCGGGTGGCCTCAACGGGCAAGGCGTACCTGCGAGGGTACGACGGCGACTACCTCCTGTCCGCTCTGGAGGAGCAGGCATTCCTCTCCGCACGCAGCGCGCCGATGGCCGACCGGCAGCCTGTCCCCGACGCCACGCCCGAAGACCTGGATCCTGACCTGGTAGAGGCGTTCACCGCCAGCATCCGTCGCCTCGACCCACAGGGCCGCGGACGGTTCAGCGACCAGAGCGAACTGTTGCGTCGCAGCGGGGTCCTGCACTCCGACGGACGCCCGACCGTGGCGGGCGTCCTCGCGCTCGGCCTCTACCCGCAACAGTGGTTCCCCAGATTCGTGATCCAGGCCGGCCGCCGAGCCCGCACCACGCGAGCCCGCGAACGCCCGGGCACGCAACCAGGTCACGATCGACGGCCCCGTCCCCCGCATGCTCGACCAGGCAATGGCCTGGGCACGCCGGACCTTCGACACATACATCGTCAACGCACCGGACGGCACCGTCCACGACCGCTACGCTTACCCGCTCGATGCCTTCCGCGAACTGATCGCAAACGCAATCATCCACCGCGACCTGAACCCCTGGTCCGCCGGGCTCGCCATCGAGGTCAGGCTCCGCCGCGATCGCCTCGTCATCGGCAACCCAGGCGGCCTCTACGGCATCACTGTCGACCGCCTCGGCCAAGACGCCGTCACGTCCGCCCGCAATGCCCGGCTGGTCGCCATCTGCCAGCACGTCTACTCCATCGAGACCGGGGCCCGCGCCATCGAGGCACTCGCCAGCGGAATCCCCATCGTGACCGAGGCGATCACCGAGGCCGGTCTCCCGCCCGCCCGCTACACCGACTCCGGCATCCGGTTCACCGTTGTACTCCACCGGCAGGCACCGCAGCCAACGGCGATGAGCCCGTTGGAGAGCTTGGTGTTCACCACACTTGAAGCCGGGCCACGCACTGTCGTCCAACTCGAAGAGGCAACCGGCATCCCGGCCTACACCCTCCGGCGCGCACTTCGCTCCCTGCGGGAACGCGGCCTCGCAGAGCAACACGGCGGCAGAGGGCGGCCCACGACGTACCAGCAGTCGAAACAGCGAAGGTTAGGGGGTCCGCGGCATCCGACAGGTCACGGCCGCAGGAGCAGGCACCCGCGGGATAGTGGTCCTCGGTCCGGTCCGCGGCCTCCCAGCGCATCGCGGCGCCCCGGCTGCCCGGCTGCCCGGCTGCTTCCCCGGCTTCCTCTTCTTCTCCGCCCGCTCCGCGGCACGCCACTGCCTCCGCGGCGGCTTCCGCCCCGGAAGGTCATCCGACGACGGCGGCATCGAGGAGTTCCCGCTGTTCCGCGACCCCGCCCGCATCGCCGACGACAACTGCTCCCGCAAGTCAGCGACCACCGCCTCCAGCGCCGCGATCCGCTCCACCTGCCCGGCGATCTCTGCCGCCTGCTCCCGGATCAGCGCATCACGTGGATCCCCCGGCGGCGTATCGGTCACAGCACGGAATCATCCCCGGAACCACGCACAGCCACCACGGCAACACCACGCCCGCCGCCAAAACGTAACCATCCATCACTCACCGCAGCGACAATCCCAGGGACCTGAATGTTTACAGCGCCAAGTGCATGAAGAGAAAGGTCGATGACTGATCGATGAGAAGCTGACAGATCTGCAGCTCGGGGGATCTGAAGCGAAATCCGCGGTGTGAACCTACACGTACGTATGTAGGTTCACACCAGGGATGACCCTTGCTTTTCGACGTGTCCGGCGATCTACTCCCGCGCGCCCTGGTGGAGTCGCCTTCCTCGTTTCGCCGCCGCGGCGTCTTCATCACCGATGGGGCGCTCGACGCGCATGAGTGCCGGTCTCGGGCGGGAGGACATCCGCGCGCCCCTGGACGACCTGTCCGCGGAACTGGCAGCCCGCGGCGCAAGAGCCGAGCGGCAGACGCTCTAGTTCTGTGCGCCCCCTCGTCGATCGGCGTGATCCTCATCGCGGCATGAGAGAGCCCGATGCCGGCCCCTCGACGTGGCGAAGCGAAGCACCCGGGTGCCGGGCGACGTCTCGCGAGGGAGGGAGGATTCAGCGGGCGGGAAACGGCTCGGACGACGGCCGCCATTCCCGCCTGATCAGCCCGTAGACCCACGAGTCAGAGACCTCGCCGTTCATGACGCAGTCTTCCCGCAACGTTCCTTCACGCACGAAGCCGAGCTTCTCCAGCACGCGGGCAGATGCCACGTTGCGCGTATCGGTCTCAGCCTGGACGCGATTCAGGACCAGCGTGTCGAATGCCCACCGCAGCAACACGCGCGCGGCCTCCGTCGCGTAGGCGCGGCCCCACGCTGCATCATCAAAGCAGTAGCCCAGCGACGCGCTGCGGTAGTCCGGATTCCACCGGTTCAGGCTGCACCAGCCGATGAACGTTCCGTCGGAGATACGATCCACGGCCTGCCGCGCCCCGGTGCCGCCATCTGCCGGCAAGCCGTGATGAAACGCTCGGCGCGCGGTCGCCATCTGCGAGCGGCTCGGGATCGTCCACCGCGGGGAATAGGCCCGGAAGTCAGATGACGAGTGGAGGTGGCGGCTGGGCGGGTGACTCGCAAACCCCTGATTCTCATGGCGCCGGTGGTGCCTGGACGCGGAACGGGTAGACGTTACGCATGGCATCGCCCGAGATCACGTTGACGCACCTAGACGAGCCGCTGTTCGGCGGGGCGGGCGCGACCAAGCGAGATCTGGTGGACTACCTGGAGGCGGCCGGGGACCGTATCGTCTCCGTGGTGAGCGGCCGACCGCTGTCGGTGATCCGGGTGCGCGCGGGCCAGCGTCCGTTCATGCAGAAGAACCTGCCGGACTACGCGCCGCCGTGGATCAGGACCGTCACGATGTGGGCGGAATCGTCGCACCGGGAGGTGCGGTATGCGCTGTGCGAGGACAAGCCGACGCTGATCTGGTTCGCCAATCAGCGCGCGGTGGAGTACCACGTCACGCTCGGCACCGCCGAGCACCTGGACCGGCCCTCCTACCTGGTGCTCGACATCGACCCCCCGGCTGCGGGCGAGTTCGGGCGGGCGGTGGCAGCGGCCAGGCTGGTCCGGGAAACGCTGTCCGGGGCGGGCCTTGCGGGCGCGGTCAAGACCAGCGGGGCCAAGGGCGTGCACATCTACGTTCCCGTTCAGGAGTCGGTTTCAGCGGACGACGCGGCGGCAGCGACCCGCGCCCTAGCGGAGCGGGCCGCGCGGCTGGACCCCTGCCTCGCGACGACCGCGTTCATCAAGACCGATCGCGGCGGCCTGGTGTTCATCGACTCGACCCGGGCGCACGGCGCGACCGTGGTGGCCGCCTACAGCCCGCGAGCGCGCCCCGGCGTGCCGGTCTCGTTCCCAGTGACCTGGGATTCACTGGGTGAGGTGTCGCCTGAGGACTTCACGGTGCGGAACGCGGCGCGGCTGCTGGCCGGCGCTGATCCCTGGGCCGTTGCCCTGCCGTCGCCGCAGGCGCTGCCTGAGGACCTCGTCGCGGAGGGTCACACGATCCCGGTCGCCCGGGTACAGGCCATGCACGAGGGCAAGCGCCGCGCCCGCGCCCGGCGCGGCCCGCCACATGCTGCCGGATGAGGCCAGTCCTCGGTCGGGCCCGTTCATCTTCGCCCTGCTGGCGTTGCCGTTCCTGTTCTCCGGCGGGATGATGCTGTTCGACACCCTCGACGGCTGCTTCATGAACTTCGCCTACGGCTGGGCGTTCGCCCGGCCGGTCCGCAAGGTCTACTACAACCTCGTCATCACCGGGCTGTCCATCGGCGCCGCGTTCATCATCGGCACCATCGAGCTGGCCCTGGTCCTGAAGACGGCGAGGGCGCTCTCGATCAGCGCCTTCGCAGCACGCTTTTCGTTCGGTCTGGCCCGGGAGTGAAATGAGGCGGACGGGAGTAAGCCGCGCCCGTTCCGGATGACCTAAAAGGCGCGGCACGGGCGAGCCGCGGCCGGGGACCAGCGTGGGCGGCTGCTGCAGAAGCCGCCTTCCCCCGGGGGCGGCGTCGACGGCCAGCAGGCGTTAGCCCAAAGAGTCAGCCGCCTCCGTTCGGAATGATGAGAACGGTGGCTCTTGCAGTGCTGCGGTCGGCGCTGGTCAGTGCCCGAGGTGGTCGAGGGCGTCGAGGGCATCGATGACTTGCCGGGGTTCGGTGCGGGTGCTGTAGTCGGGGTGGACGTCGGTCCACCGGACGGTGCGGCTGGCGTCGAGGATGACGGTAGCGGGCATCGGCAGGGTGACGGTGCCGTCGGCGTTGACGGTGGCCAGGTCAAGTCCGAGCCGCAACTGGGCGGCGCGGGCCTCCTGCGATGGCCGGGTGAGGATGCCGAGGCGGCCGGCGATGACGTTGCCGGGGTCAGAGACGACGGTGAACGCCAGGCCGTGCTTTTGCTGCACGCTCAGCGAGCCGTCCGGTTTCTGCGGGCTGACCGCGATGAGCCGGACACCGCGTTCGGTGAGCTGCGGGAGCAGCTGCGCCTGGTAGGCGGAGAGGGCGATGTTGCAGTACGGGCACCAGGCGCCCCGGTAGAAGACCAGGACCGACGTGCCGTCGCCGGCGGCGGCGTACAGCGTGGTCGCCGCTCCGTGCGCGTCGAGCAGGTCCGCGTCGGGCAGTACGGTCCCGGCCGGGGCGATGCCGGCCGGAGCGCTGGCCGCCAGCTCAGTCTGCTCGCGTGCGAAGGCACTCATGGCCTCGCCGGGCAGTTCGGCCGCCCTCGCGGCGTGCATCTCGGCGACGCGCTCGGCGATCGTGGAGGGGCTGGTCATTCCTGGGCTCCTGCCGCTAGTAGTCGGGTCGCGGAGCGTCGGCGGGGCGACGCCCTTCAGTGCGTGAGCGTCACGCTGGAGCGGTGTCTTACCTGCGCGGGTTTGATTGTGATGGCCGACAGGTCCCGGCTGGTCGAGATGACCAGGAGTTACCTCCGCAGGAGAACCGGCGGCTCCCCGGCCCGACGCACACCCATCGCGTGCACCGCGGCGGACCCCTCCTATCCGCACCGCAAGCGCAGTGGCGGACAGCAGGAACAGTGCTCCGGTCACGGCGAGCCAGTGCCAGAGGTAGGGGTTCAGCGACAGGGTTGTCGTGGCCGGGAAGTGGGTTGGCAGCCGAAGGATCAGCGGGAACCAGATAAGCAGCAGCATGCCGGAAAGCGCCGCGGGGACGCGCAGGTAGTTGATCCACGGCACTGACGGGCAAACTCAGCGGGCGGTGCCTGAAGACCGCCATGACGGACCGGTCGGCGAGCGTGTACAGCGGCATCAGGATCAGGTCGTGGCCGATGACCGCGCCGACGAGCCAGAGAGGGATGCCGACGAAGTTGTTCGGCAGCAGCTCGGCCGCGGCGTACCCGGCGAGCGCGAGGCAGGCGATCATCGCGAGCAGGTGGAGCGGGCTGGCACCGTACCAGCGCAGGAACCGGGACACGTTAGCTCCGGAATGTCAGGCTGGCGACCCACTTGGTGTTGTGCACGCCGGGGTTGGCGGGCACGATCACCCGGGCCGGGTAGCCGTGGTCGGGTGAGAGATCCGCACCGTTGACCCGCAGGGCAAGCAGCGAGTCCGGATCCATGATCTGCCCCGCGGACAGGGCCGCCTGGCTGAACGCGCCGCCGCGCTCCAGCGACTGAACGAGGACACTTGACGGGCGGGGGACGCCGGCGAGCACGGCGAGGTCGCGCAGCCGGACACCGGTCCAGGCCTGGTCATCGGTGGACCAGCCCTCGACGCACGCGATCGGCAGGCTGGCGGTGTGCTGTTCCATGCGGAGCAGGTCGGCCCGGCGCAGCACGACGGGAGTGCTGCCAGCCCGGCTGCCGTTCAAGAGCGTGAGCCGCCAGGCCGTGCCTGTCTCCGACTTCTTGATCCCGGCGCTTGCCGCGGTCTCGTTGACCTGGAAGTCGCCGGGCCCGCCGCTGACGTCCTGGCCGTGCGGCGCGAGCAGCGCGGTCCGCCGCAGCGGCCCGCCCAGTGACTGGCCCACGGACAGGACCCCGATGAGGAGCGAGCCCGCGCCGGCGAACGCCAGCACGCCGCGCCGGGAGATCGTCGGCTCGGCGGGGTCCACGGGGACCAGGTACCCGGCGTCCGGCGGCTCCGGGCGCGTCCGGGCGAGGTTGGTGCGCAGTTCCCCGATCAGGCTGCGGCTGCGCAGCGCCCTGATCATGACCGGCAGCTTGAGGGCCACGTGGACGACGAAGCCGGCGATGAACACCCAGGCGCCGTAGAAATGCAGCGGGTAGAAGGATCCGGGGAACTTGTACCACGTCTGGATGTTCAAGATCCCGGTCGCGAACTCGAACACCGCCCCGCCGACGAGCAGGAACAGCGACAGCCGTTCCAGGGCGTGAGCGGGCGAGCGCAGCGGCGGCCATTCGAACAGCTTCGGCAGCACCGACCACAGCTTGAACAGCAGGATCGGCACCAGCACCAGCCCAAGGGTGACGTGGATGCCCTGGTTGAGCCGGTAAAGCCAGACCGGATGGGTGGGCCAGGAGAACAGGTAGAAGCCGAGCAGCCCCTTGCCCGGCGTCTCGTCGTTGACCGGGCTCAGGTCCGGGTTGTAGGCGGCGTAGGACAGCAGGCCGGTCACGAACATCACGGGGATGGACGCCAGCAGCACCAGGCCGAACACCGAGGTCAGCCAGGGGCCGCGGATCGGGCTGCGCCAGAACGACCGGCGGAACGGCCCGGGAGGGCTGGCCATGCGCGACTCCATGCGCCATTTCACGAGCGATTCCCCTTACCGGCTCCGTCAAGGATGCTGACGGCGGCCTGGCAGGAACCGCCGCCCTGCGGGGAGCCATACCGAGACCGGGCGGGCGTCGATCCCCGCGACCGGGCGGAACAGGGCGGCCGGGACCCCGGCCAGCAGCGGCTGCGGGCACTGGCGGTAGTACTGGCTGAGCGAGGGCGGGTACCCGAGCGGCGGCCCCGGGCCATCGGTGATGATCGCGCTGAACCGGCGGGCGGCGACCGCCTCCGCGGCGCTGCGCCTGAAGCTCGCGATCGCGGCCTGGTCCGTGGCCCGCAGCACGTCGTACGCCGCGTCCTGGTGCGCGGTCGGCGCCATTCCCGCCAGCACGCTCAGGCCGGGGTCGGCGGGGACCGCGATAGTCCCGCCGAGCGCTCGCATGCCCGCGATCAGCCGCTCGCCGACGGCGCGGTCGGCGCTGGTGGGGATCGCCTGAGACGGGTGGAAGCCGGTGAGCAGGAAGGCCGACTGGGCGAGGACCAGCACGCCCGATACCGCAGGGACCCACCAGGCCGCTGCGCTGCCAAGCGCCAGGCCGGCCAGCAGCGCCACGGCGAGGTACGCGGGCAGCACGTCGTTGATGCCGCCGCCGCTGTGGACCAGGGCGGCATAGCCCTCGACCGCCAGCGCGGCGCAGCCCGCGAGCAGCACGAGGGGCACCCGTCGCGCGCCGACCAGGGCGGCGCACGCGGCGATGCCCATCGTGGAAAGCAAGGCCGTCCAGAACCAGCCGAAACCGCTGCCGTTCAGCGAGTGCTCGCCCATCTGCTCGAAGACGTAGTAGACGTACCAGCCGCCGCTGGTGAGCGCGAGCACGAGCGTGCTGACGCCGAGAACCGTGACTTCGGCCAGCGCGGCGACGCAGGCGAGCCCGCGGCGCGGGCCTGCCAGCAGGCGGCGATCACCACGACCCCCTCGGCGAGCCCGGTCTGCTTAGTGAGGGCCGCAGCGGCCAGCAGTACCCCGGCGGCGATGGCGCCGCGCGTGCCGCGCATCCACCGGGCGGCGTACAGGCCGCCGATGCTGAGCGCGAGGAAAAGCGAGTCGACCCGGCCGACGTCGAACCACGTGTCCGTGGCGAAGTAGGTCGCGGCGAACACGCCCGCGGCGCCGGTCCCGGCCGCGATGCTCCCCGTTTCGCGCTGGACCAGGCGGGCCAGCAGGGCGAAGCAGGCGAGCGATGACACCAGGGACACCAACCGCAGCGGCAGGTAGGAGACGCCGAGCACGCGGGCCGCCGCGGCCGACACGGCGAAGTAGAGCGGCGGGTAGCCGTCAGGGACGTACCCGACGGTCGGTGCCGTGTACAGCGGCTGGCCGGCCAGGATGCGGTGCACCTCGACCAGCGAGTTGCCCTCCAGCCACTCGACGGCAAACGGGTAGGTCCAGCCGGCTCAGCGCGATGAACAGGTAGGCGCAGATCGCGACGAGGCCAGCCAGCGCCGCGCGGCCAGACGCGCGGCGCGAGGCGCGCTCTGCCGCCAGGGCGGCCTGGCCAGGGCCGGCTGGCCAGCGTCGGGTGGACGCGTCTTGATGTCCGGGCTGCTGCTAAAGGTCACGCTGTGTATTACATGCAGCTCGCCCCATGGCGCGGCAAGGAGTTGGCTCCTTACAAACTGGTGATAACGCCCGGTTCGCGGCGGGTCCCGGGCGTGACCGTACGTAGCCTCGGGGCATGCGAGTGCTAGTGACCGGCGGTGCCGGCTTTATCGGGTCCCACGTTGTCGAGGCGCTCGTCGAGCGCAGGTCATGAGGTCAGGGTGCTTGACGCGCTGCTGCCGTGCGTCCACCCCGGCGGCGTCCCCCCGTTCTCCGGGGATCCCGGCTTCGAGTTCGTGCACGGCGACGTCCGCGACGCGCGAGACGGTCGACGTGGCGCTGCGCGGCGTGGCGCGGTCTGCCACCTGGCGGCGATGGTCGGGCTCGGCGTCGACTTCGACGACGCGCCGCTGTACGCCGGCTGCAACGACCTGGGGACCGCGGTCCTGCTCGCGCGATGGCCCGCGCGGGGGTCGGGCGGCTCGTGCTGGCCTCGTCGATGGTCGTCTACGGCGAGGGCGCCTACTCCTGCGCCGAGCACGGCCTGGCCGCGGCGCCGCCGCCGCGACAGGCCGCCGACCTCGACGCCGGCAGGTTCGAGCCGCGCTGCGAGCGCTGCGGCGAGCCGCTGTCACCGGAGCTGGTGCCCGAGGACGCGCCGCTCGGGCCGCGGAACGTCTACGCCGCCACCAAGGTCGCGCAGGAGCACCTCGTCGGCTCCTGGGCCAGGGCGACCGGGGGCCAGGCGGTGGCGCTGCGCTATCACAACGTGTACGGCCCGGGGATGCCCCGTGATACGCCGTACGCCGGGGTGGCGTCGTTCTTCCGTTCCTCGCTTGCGGCCGGCCGCGCGCCGCGGGTCTTCGAGGACGGAGCGCAGCGACGGGACTTCGTCCACGTGCGCGACGTCGCCGGGGCCACCGCCGCCGCGCTGGACACGGTCACCGGGACCGGTGTTCCCGGCGGCCCGAGCACCCTGCGCGCCTACAACGTGGGCAGCGGCACCCCGCGCACCGTGGGTCAGCTGGCGTCGGCGCTGGCCGACGCCTACGGCGGCCCCCGCCCGGTGGTCACCGGCGAGTACCGGCTCGGCGACGTCCGGCATGTCACCGCGTCCAGCGAGCGCATCTGGCGGGAACTGCGATGGCGGGCAAGCCGTGCCATTCGCCGAAGGGGTCGCGGAGTTCGCCGCAGTGCCGGCCGGACGCAGGCCGGCCGGACGGGGCACCGGCCGCGTGCCCGCCTGACGGGGCAGGCGATTCAGGAGCAGGCGGGCAGCCTCATCTCAAAGCGGCAGCCGGCCCCGGTATTCACGACGCGCACGCTGCCCCGGTGGGCTTCCGCGACGCCGCGCACGATCGCGAGGCCGAGGCCGGCGCCGCTGTCCGGCTCGGGGCTGCGCGCGTCGGTGCCGCGCCAGGCCAGATCGAATACATAAGGGAGGTCGGCTTCCGGGATGCCGCCGCAGCCGTCGACGACCGCCAGCAGTGCGTCCCCGTCCTCCGGCCTCGCCTCGACGTGCACGCAGCCCCCCGGCGGGGTGTGCCGGATGGCATTGGCCAGCAGGTTAGTGAGCGCGCGGGACAGCTCGCGCGGGTCAGCGCGGACGGCGAGCTGCCCGGATGCCGTGCCGTCCAGCTGTACGCCGTGCTCCCGCGCCAGCGCCTCCGTGCTCGCGAGCACGTCGCTGACCAGGTCATCGAGCGCGATCTGGTCCGTGGACAGCTGCAAGGCGCCCGACTGGATGCGGGACAGCTCGAACAGGTCATCGACCATGGTCGCGAGTCGTTCGGCCTCGACCCGCATCTGCTTGTGGTAGCGAGGCGGGTCGGCGGCCAGGCCGTCCTCGAGCGCCTCGGCCATCGCGCGCAGCCCGGCCAGCGGGGTGCGCAGGTCATGGGAGACCCAGGCCACCAGTTGCCGCCGGGACTGCTCGAGCGCGCGCTCCCGAGCACGCGATTTCGCCAGCTTCGCGCTGGTGTCCGTCAGCTCCCGGGACAGGGCAGCGAACTCCGCCGCCAGCGGCAGCGCCGGCGGCCGGAACTGGCCCGCCTCGTCGCCGAGCGACCGCGCGGCCTGCCGCAGCGCCGCGCTGCCCGACTCGACCTGCCGCCCGAGCAGCCAGCTGAAGGCGAACGCCACGATGCCGGCGATGACGCACACCATCACGACGACGCCGAGATCGTGCTGGGACAGGAACATCGCCTCGGCGGTGCCGAGCGTTCCTGCCACGATCGCGAGCACCGGCACGGCCCCGCTCGCCTGGATGGACAGGCGAAGCGAGGCCCGGCGCAGCAGCCGGATGACGCCCATGCCCGCCAGCCCCACGGCACTGGTGCAGCCCGCCGCGATCAGGACAATCTGGATCTGGTCGTTCATGACGGGTCCGCCTCCCAGCGGTAGCCGACGCCCCAGACCGTCTGGAGCTGGGTCGGCGAGGCGGGCACCTGCTCGACCTTGTCGCGCAGCCGGCGCACGTACACGGTGATGGTCGACAGGTCGCCGAACGACCAGCCCCATACCTGCTCAAGCAGCTCAGCACGGGTGAACGCCCGGCCAGGATGGGAGACGAAGAAGGCGAGCAGGTCGAACTCGCGCACCGTCAGGTCCAGTTCCCTGCCGTCGCTGCGGGCGCGCCGTGCCGCCACGTCGACCTCCAGCCGTCCCGAGCGCACGGGCTGCGGCGCGGCCGCCGCCGCTGTGCTGGCCGCGCGGGCCCGGCGCAGGACGGCCTGCACCCGCAGGGTGAGCTCCCGCGGGCTGAACGGCTTGGTCACGTAGTCGTCGGCGCCGCTCTCAAGCCCGCAGCACGCGGTCGCTCTCCTCGCCGAGCGCGGTCAGCATGATCACCGGCAGCGGCGCCTGCGCGTCCTGCCCCTCGCGCAGCCGCCGGCACACCTCCAGGCCGCCGACTCCCGGCAGCATCAGGTCGAGTACCACCAGATCGGGCCGCCACGTCGCGGCGATCTCCAGTGCGGTATGCCCGTCCACCGCGTGCCGGGGCTCCAGCCCGGCGTGGCGCAGGTAGTCCACGACAACCTCCGCCACGGTCAGGTCGTCTTCGACAACGAGAATGCGTGCGTCCACGACGCGAGTCTAAGAACATCTGGCACCCATCGAGAACAGTCAGGCGCTCATTCCGCATTACCGCGAAATATTTCTTCAGATTGTCATAAATGCCTCGACCGTCATATGAAGAAATCGCGCACGACCGCGCGGAGCTTGAGTTCTCCGTTTTGTAAGGCTTTACCGCCAATGCGGGTCCGTCACTGGTAATACGGTCGCAACCATGATCGTTGACGTGATCCTGCCGTGCCTGAACGAGGCCTCGGCATTGCCCTGGATTCTCGACAGGATGCCGGCCGGTTTCCGGCCGATTGTCGTTGACAACTGTTCCACCGACGGGTCGGGTGAGGTCGCGAGGTCGCTCGGCGCGACGGTCGTCCCCGAGCCGGTGCCGAGGCTTCGGGGCCGCCGCCCAGGCCGGCCTGCTGGCGGCTACCACCGACCTGGTGTGCTTCTGCGACTGCGACGGCAGCCTCGACCCGCGGCAGTTCCCCCTCCTGACCCAGCCGCTGCTGGCTGGCCAGGCGGACCTGGTCCTCGGCCGCCGCCGGACGCAACAGCGGAACGCCTGGCCGCTGCAGGCCCGGCTGGCCAACTGGGAACTGGCACGGCGGGTCCGCCGCGCGCACGGGACTGGAGATCCGGGACCTGGGGCCGATGCGCGCGGCAGGCCGGGATGCGCTGCTCAGCCTGAACCTCGCCGACCGGCGGTTCGGATACCCGCTGGAGATGGTCATGAACGCGGCGACCGCCGGCTGGCGGGTGTCCGAGGTTGAGGTGACCTACCTACCGCGTATCGGGAAGTCCAAGGTGACGGGCACCGTGGGCGGCTGTGTGCGCACCGTGCGGGACATGAGCCAGGTTCTCGCGCGGTGACGGCCCCGCGCACCGGAATCTGCTACCACCCTGCTCGTCATCGCCAAGCAGCCAGTGCCCGGCCGGGTCAAGACCCGGCTGGTGCCGCCGTGCACGCACGAGCAGGCCGCCGCGCTCGCCGAGGCCGCGCTCGCCGACACGCTGCGCACCGTGCTCATGGCGCCGGCCCGGCGGCGGATCCTGGTCCTGGAGGGCAGACCGGGCCCGTGGCTGCCTGCCGGGTTCGACGTCGTGCCGCAGTGCGGCGGTCTGCTCGACGAGCGCCTAGCCGCCGCGTTCGCCGCTGTTCGCGGCCCGGCGCTGCTGATCGGCATGGACACGCCCGCAGGTAACCCCTGGCCTGCTCACCGTGGACTGGCAGGCTGCCGACGCCGTGTTCGGCCCGGCCGCCGACGGCGGGTTCTGGGCGCTCGGCCTGTGCGTGCCCGATCCCGCCCTGCTGCGCGGCGTCCCCATGTCGACCCCGACCACCGGTGCCATCCAGCGGGCTCGGCTGCTCGCGGCCGGGCTGCGCGTCGCCGACCTTCCGCAGCTGCGGGACGTGGACACGGCCGCGGATGCCGTGGCCGTGGCCCGCCAGGCGCCGCAGAGCCGCTTCGCCGCGCGGGTGCGGGAGCTCGCCGCGGTCCTGAGCGAGGACGACAGCGGCCTCAGGGAAACGGCATGAGGGCAGGGGCGATCGCCCTGTACGAAGAGGCGCTGTACGAAGAGGCACGGCGCGAGCAGGCCGCGGCGCTGGTCCTGCGGACGGCTGACGGCCGCGCGCTGCAGCTCCAGATGTCCCGGTTCTGCGGGCCACCCGATACCGCCGACGAGGAACTGCTCCGGCACTGCCGCGGTCCGGTCCTTGACGTGGGCTGCGGGCCCGGGCGGCTGACGGTGGCGCTGACAGAGCGGGGAATTCCAGCGCTGGGCGTGGACATCTCGCGGGCCGCGGTGGCCCGGGTGCGCCAGGCCGGGGCGCCCGCCCTGCTCCGCTCGGTGTTCGATCCGCTGCCCGGGCAGGGCCGCTGGGCTACCGTGCTGCTCGCGGACGGCAACATCGGCATCGGCGGCCTGCCCGCCCGGCTGCTGTGCCGCTGCGCCCAGCTGCTGGCACCAGACGGCCGGCTCCTGATCGAAGCCGAGCCCGGCAACGTCGACGAGCAGCTGACCGCATGGCTGGAGCACCCCGACGGCCGGCGCGGCCCGGTATTCCCCTGGGCCCGCATGGGCACGGCTGCGTTGCTGCGCGCCGCCGCGGACGCGGGCCTGCACGTCATGGGGCAGTGGCGGCACGCGGACCGAGCGTTCGTCTGCGTAGCCATTCGAGCAGCCCCTCCGGCTGAGGGAAATGGACTACCCTCAACGAGCCGGACCCGTCCGTTCGGGATGAAGGACCAGAGTCTTCCCGACGAGGCTGACGTCTGCCCGTCTGCCCGGGAAATGTTACGGCGATCGCGAAGGCCACCGTCCGTTCGGTGGAAATTCTTTTGAATTATCCCGAACGAAAGGTGGCTTCGCCTCCGCCGCCAGCGGTCTCTGTCGACGGCGGTTCCAGGGGGCGGGTGTCTCGGTGGACCTAGGCGAGGAGGAGCCCGGCTCTCCCCGTGTGACGGTCACCTCGTCCGGCTCGCTGACCAGTCCGGCGGATACGCTGGCCTGGTGGATACGTGCGGGAATCCGGCGGCGACGCTGGATGACGCGTCGGCCGAGTGGATCAGCGCCCTCAACGGCACCGGCGCGGTGCGCGAGGCGGGCCTCGCCCGGTTGCACGCCCTGCTCGTCCGGGTCGCCGTCCGCGAACTGCGCCGCCGGGACGCGGGAGCGTGGATCCCCGGCCGGGAACTCGATGACCTGGCTCATCAGGCGGCCGACGACGCGATGCTGGCGATCCTGGGCAAGCTGGATACTTTCCGCGGCGAGAGCCGGTTCACCACGTGGGCGTACCGGTTCGTGGTGCTCGAGGTGTCGGGCAAGCTGGGGCGCCACTACTGGCGGCGGCATCCGGCGGAGCGCCTTGAGGCGGAGGACTGGGACCTTCTGCCGGACCGGCTCGGGGCCGGTCCTGGCGAGGATGCCGAGCAGGCGGAGCTGGTGAAGGCGGTCCGGCAGGCGGTTGATGAGACGCTGACGGAGCACCAGCGGCGGCTGTTCGTGGCGGTCGTGCTCAACGAGGTGCCCCTGGACGCTCTGGTGGCCCGCCTGGGCACGAACCGGAACGCGGTCTACAAGGCGGTCTTCGACGCCCGCCGCAAGATCCGCGGGTTCCTGGTCGCCAACGGTTACCTGGAGGAGAGGAGGCGGGGACCGTCATGACCAGCTGGCCGGCGCTTGAGCGGTTCCTTCGCACCGACCCGGCCGACGTCGGGTGCGAGCAGGCGATGGAGATCCTGCACGTCTACGTCGACCTAGTCGCCGCGGACCCGGATGCGGCCCGCCGCTACCCGGGGGTGGCCGCGCACCTGGCCGCGTGCGGCCCGTGCTGCGAGGACTTCCGCGGCCTCCTCGCCGCGGTCACCGAAGACCGCTAAGAGGCACGAAATCGGGCGGCCCCGTGGGCCGGGTTTTTTGCGGACTCTCAGGTAAGACCGGAGGGCGGGGCGACGCATACCCAGCAGACGGTTCTTACCCTGCCGTCCCCTGGTGACCGAGAAGGAGAACCATGCCCCTGCTTAACCCCGGCGACCCGTTCCCGCGGCTGACGATGAACATAGTCGGCGGCGAGACGCTGACCGTCCCGGACGCGTTCGCCGGCGACTTCGCCGCCGTGCTGTTCTACCGCGGCGCCTGGTGCCCGTACTGCAACGCGCAGCTGCGGGCCTTCCAGCGAGCCAGCCAGGCAACTGACGGACGCTGGCATCCGCGTCGCCGCCCTGTCGGTGGACGACGAGGCGACCACGGCAGAGCTGGCTGCCAGGCACGGCCTGACTTTCCCCGTCGGCTACGGCGCCGACGCACCCGCCGTCGCGGCGCTCACCGGCGCCTTCGTCAACCCGGACCCGGTCTTCCTGCAGTCCACCGGTTTCGTGCTCGGCCCTGCGGGCAACGTCGTGGTCAGCGTGTACTCCAGCGGCGCCATCGGGCGACTGGCTCCCGACGACGTCGTCGGCCTCGTCCGCTACCTGCGCGAGCACTCGCCGGCCGCGACGGCCAGACCCGGCAGAGAGACAGCATGACCAGTGCCGACATCCGCTTCTACTTCGACCCACCGGCTCCCGGTCCCGGAGGACGCTCTCCGACTCCCGATATGCGACGACGATCTCGACACTGACGGGGACCAGGTTCTGACCAGGCCGAAGCATTTCGGCCAGCCGAACCGGGCAGTCAACGTCGCGGTCATGGCCGTCACGAAGGCGGTGCTGGCAATTAGACCTCGGCCTTCTTCTCCCCCGGAAGGCCCGCGACGCCGGTTCCTACCGGCTGTCGCCGGGTCTTCCGGAAGCTACAGCAGAACCCGCGCCCGAACCCGGCAACGGCGTTGGAAGCCGCATCCTCGCCGCACTCACTGAAGCAGAATCCGCCACCCGCGAAGAACTGCAGCAGGCAACTGGTGCCAGCAGGAGCGGCGTCACCAGGGCACTGGAGGAACTCATCACCAATGGCCTCGTCGAGGCAACCGCCCCGCCCCGCAGCCCCAACAGGCGCTACCGGCGCAAGCGGTAACTGCCAGCGCCGAGATTCTCGACCGCTGCTACGGCTGAATACAGCATCGGGCAGATCCTCGGGCCGCTTGCCGTCAAGCCGCCGCTGCACGACGCCTTCTACGACGCTGGTCCTTGCCGCATCAAGCCCCGCCCCCAAGACGACCAGATCGGCCCCGTCGCGGCCGGCAAGCTCCTAGCACGCAAGCGCACGCTCCTGATCCCCGTCTACGACAGCCGCGTCGACATGGTGCTCGACAGAACCCGTGTCCACGGCACGTGGCGGCACGACTTGCGCAAACAGCTCGTCAACGACCACAGGGTCCCAGTCTCAACCGTCCTGGCACACCCGCTGGATGCTTGTCCCGTCTCGCGGAGCATGTCGAATCTCAGGCATCATGTCGGTAGACATGTCAGCTGGCGGCTCGCCCGGCACCCTCCCGCTACTCGGGCAACGCCCGATACCAAGTGGCTCTAGATGTCCGCCGGAACCCGACACCTTGGTACAGGGCGGCGGCTGCGGCTGTCTCGTAGGAGATCTTCACCCGCTGGGCGCCTCTCGTGACAAGCCGATCGATCCCGGCGGACAGCATCGCTCGTGCGAGACCTCGCCGTTGGAACTCGTCCTCGACCCTGACGGGCTCGACGAGTCCCACCTTTGTTGTCGGGTCGAACCAGTACAGCGAGAGCCGGCGACCCGCCCGTCGGCGGTCTCGACAGCGAGGTCGAGCGCCGGGTCGCAGAGCGGACACTGGTCGGTCCGCTGCGCCACCCTGTCCCCGTTTCGGTGGGCCCTGATGCACCGGCTGCGGCGGGTGGCCCGCGACGAGATGGGCTTTGAGCAGCTGCATCTCGCGGCCCGCAGGGAATCGGACTCGAAGACTTCTACGCCCGGCTCGGCTGGGAGGTGACAGGCCGCTGGCCCGGCAAGCTCCGGCTCGCCCCAGGCGACACCAGAGACGAGATCCTCAGAGCCGCCAAACGGTCTGTGGCGGCACTCACCGCTCGCAGGAAGGCGACAGCCCGGCGCATCGCTCAGCGCCTTGGCGTCACAGTCATCGACGATGCGGAGAGACTAGGGAGTACGTCTTCTTACTGAGGCCGGGAGCCGTGTCCCGCTACCCGAATCTCTGTGGGGCTGCGCCTCCCCGCCGCCCCGGGACCCGCCCTGCCACGTCCACGGCGCGTGTTGCGGGTACTAGCGCGGCTGTTGGCTGCCCGCCCGGAACGATTGCGGCTCTTTGACTAGACGACCGGCAGCACGCCGCCGTCAACGGTGAACTGGCTGCCGGTGAGGTGCCCGAGCTCGCCTGCGGGACGGTGATGTGGGGAGCTGACCCGGTCGCGGCCGAATGGGTGGCGGCCACCCTGTCCAGCCTGCCCAGGCCAAGAGGATACTCCCGGTCCCGTCTCCGGCCGGGCAGGCCATGACTTGCTGAGGCCGAACGCGTCCGCCAGGTCGTCATGGGAGACGTACGGCTCGCTGGATCGGTCGAAAAGGAAGTTGACCTGCCCGAGCGCGTAGACCACGCCGCCAGCCCAGGTCGCGGCCCGACCGGATTGCAACGGTGACGGCCGCTTGCGCGCCAACTTCGCGACCACGTGCCGGGCGAGGCCGGCGTACTCCTCATCGAGCAGCTCGGCGCACACCGCGTCCGTCAGCGCGACGGCCTGCTCCGCGGCGGGCCTCATCGCCACCGGAATCCGCAAGTCCCCCAGATCCGTCACGAGAAAGCACTATCTCATAGCTGGGCGGAATGGGAGTTCTGCTCTCGTGCGGGGACCGGATACGGCAGGATCGGCGCGTGGCCGTGAGGGGCTGCGAGCGTCCCTCGCGCAAGCTGAACGGAGGCGAGCGTTGAGCAGTGAGCTGGTCGAACGGGTTTCCGAGCTTAGGCGCAAGGGCCGCACGCCGAAGGAGATCGCTCGCGCGCTGGGGCTGAAGCCCGCGGACGTGACGCCCGTGATCAGGGCGATCGGGGCGCAGGCCCCGAGGCGCGAGGTGCCGGTAGCGGGCTGCTGGGTGACCGAGCACTGGGCTGACAAGCTAGGCGTGACCGGACATGCTGACTGGCCCGGCATGTCACCATCGGAGTCAGCGCCCGGCGAGTCCGGCCTGGTGGGGGTTCTCGTGGCGCGGGACACGGGCAGCACGGTCGCGGCATGCGGGTTCCTGGTTGACGTCTTCTGCCTGGGCGTGAAGGACACGAACGGCCCGAAGACGATGGATCGGCGCAAGCTCCCGGACTTCGCCCGGGTCTTCTTCAGCGCGTGGTCCCGCCGACCTCCCGTCCCGGCACCGCTGGAACTGGCGCGGCACATCGTGTTCGGAGCGGTGGACTACGCGCACGGCCTGGGCTTCGAACCGCACCCCGACTTCGCCAAGGGCGCCGCGCTCCTCGGGGACTGGGAGGCAGACAGCAGCGATGTGACGTTCGGTCAGAACGGCAAGCCGCTCTACATCAACGGTCCGCGCGACAACACCTACGGCATCATGGCGAAGTTGCGGCAGACAGCCGGCGACGGGAACTTCGACTACCTCGTCCAGTTCCCAGGCCCCGCCCACTAGCCCGGAACGCGGCTGCCAGGAGACGACAGCCCGTGACCGAAGCCTGCGGAACTTGCGCGTGCGTGCGCGGAGGATCCTGCCGTCGAGAAGGCGGTCATCCGGCCGCCGACGGAGAGAGCCGCTCACCGGTGCTTCGAGGGACAGCAGGGTGATGGCGTTGACGATGGCGGGCGCGGTCGCCTCGCCGCGTGGCGGGACGCGGAGTGCGCTACGCGAGGGCGTCATGCTAACTATCATGCGAACTAAGCGACAGTTAGCATGACGACGCGACGCGCTCGCCCTACTGCGCGAGGATGGCTCCCTGGACAATCGCGCCTACAGGACCGCAACGGGCGTCGATTCCCGGATCGCGACTGCCGAACTGCAGGATCTTGTCGCCCGCGAACTGGCCGTCCAGGCTGGAACCCGCTGGTGGGCACAGTACCGGCTTTCACCCCTGCTAGAGGGGCAGTCGAACGGCCCATCGTCGCGCACAGACCGGCGCCCAGCCATCCTTGCCGCACTGGGCGGCCAAACGCTCTCCCGATCGGAACTCTCAGCACGGACTGGCCTCAACGACGGCACCGTCCGCCACTGGCTCACCATCCTGCGCAACGAGGGAATCATTGAACTCGTCGGCACCAGCCCCCGCAGCAAGAATGCCCGCTACCGCCGCGCACGCGGCTAGCACGCCCCGGTGAAAAATCAGCAAATTTTTATGCTGCTTTAGGAGCAGCTACGAACACTGCCTTGTGGGAAGCGGTATCTGCAGCCACGAGATGCTTAGCTAAAGCACTCCGCCCGCAGCGGCAGGATCGCGAGTTTGCGCAGGTCAGAGAGGGTGAAGCGCCCCGACCGCGACTCGAACGCGGGACCTACCGCTTAGGAGGCGGTCGCTCTATCCACTGAGCTATCGGGGCCTACCTGGACCGGCCAGGACCCCCAGCTTACCTGGGATGCAGCGTGCTCGCCGTCCTCTCCGTGACGTCCGATGTCGGAGCATCCCGGCGCTAGGCCGATAGCTTCGCCGCTAGAAAGTCGACCTAGCTCCCCCGCCGCTTAAACGGAAAGTCCCTACACATGACCACACCAACGACCCGGCGGCGAGCGCGCTCGCGGCCGAGCGCTCAAGAGCCCGCTCGCAGTGCCTGGCGCTTCCGCTGCCTGCTAACCCGCCTCGTCCATGACGAAAAGGAGCGCCCTCACGGCCGGATGACCGCGAGGGCGCCCCTCCTCACGGGGAACTTACTGCGTCACGGTGAGCTGGGCGCTGGAGGTGTACCCAGAGCCCGCGCCCACGGCGGAGACCGTCACGTGGCCGGTCGGCTGCGTGGCCGGGATCGTCACCTGGAGCGACACCGAGCCTGACGCGTCTGCGATGGCGCTGCCGACAGCGGTGCCGCCCAGCGAGAACGCCACGCTCTCACCGTCGCGGTAGCCATCGCCGGTAACGGTCACCGCGGACCCGGCGGTCACCTTGCCGTGCCCGGCGACCGACAGCTTGCCGGGGTCCGACAGCGCCGTCAGCTCATCGCAGGGGTTGCCTTGCGCGCCGTCCGCCGGGGCGACGGTGCCCGTGGTCACCGCGTTCGCGGCGACCGTGACGGTGCCGAAGTCACTCGTGCCCAGCACCGCGTTGTGCGGGTCGGAAACTGCGACCTTGTAGGCCGTCGTGGGCGTCGCGCTCGGGGCGGTACTGCCCTGTGACGGGACCGTGACGACCTGGCAGGTCTGTCCCGGACGGAAAGTAACCGGGTCCATGGCCAGGCCGACCAGGCCGGTCGCCGAGCCCAGCGCGGATAGGTAAGTGGTCACCGTCGAGGCATCCGGGCGGCTCAGGTACACGGCAACCTGATCGGTGCCCGGGCCGGTGCCCTCCTGGACCTTCGTCGAGGCCACGTTCACTGTCGGCCTGGCGTGGACGCTCGGCGTGCCGAGGCCTCTGCTGTCGAAGGTGAGGTCCTGCAGGAACTCACCGCCTGATGCGGTCCCGTCCGCGCCCACTGCGGCCTGGAAGCTGACACTCGTGATGTCATCCAGGTCAAGCCCTGCCGCCCGCAGCGTGGCGGTAGGCAGGTGCACCTGCTGCAAGACGATCTTGCCGAGCAGCGTGGAGGTGCTGGAGGGCATCCGGGTGACCGCCCACTTGTTGAGCGAGGACGCCAGGGTGCTGTAGCTGTGCCCAGCGCGGTCGGTCACCGTGATGGTCAGGTCCGTGCCGACCGAGACGTTCTCGTCCGGGGACATGTTGACAGTCATCTCCTGGTCCCTGGACACGTTCTGCTCGCCGGGCGGGATCGCCACGGTCAGCTTGCCGGTGCCGTCGGTCCAGGTGAGGTGGGTCATCTGGTTCAGCGGGACATTGGGGGCGTAGTTGGCCGGCGTCCAGTACGGCACCTGCTGGTTGGTGAGGCCGGTGACGCATGACGGCAGCGGGAGGGAGACGGTCCGGTTCGCCTGGTCGGCGCAGACCGTCGCGGTGGCCGACCCGCTGGCGGTCACGCCGGAACTGGACGCGAACGACGTGATGTCATCACGCAGCGAGGAGGGCTCCTGCGCCACGGTCCGCACGTCGGCGAAGCTGGACACCGAGGGCGGCTCGGCCTCGGCGCCGTCGAACATCGGCAGGTACTGCTCCTGCCCGCCGAGGGTCAGCTCGAAGAACCCGGCGAGGTACGCGCTGCCCACCTGGTACTCCTGCGTGGTCGACAGGCGGGTGGTGGTCGGCGCGTTCAGCCCGCAGACCGGGTCGGTGGCCGACTGGCCGCCAGTCGTCCAGTCGTCGGCCGCACCGGGGGTCGGCGGGGTCCAGTCGCTGTTGAAGAAGTCATGGTCAGCGCCCATGACCCAGATGTCGGAGCTCAGCACATCGTCGGAGAACGCGTCCCGCGAGTCCGCGTAGAAGTGCTGGCCCTGCTGGTCGGAGACGTCGCCGTCGCAGTACGGCAGCAGCGTGGTGGTGATCACGTCGGGCACCGTGGTCCGGGTGAAGTCGATCGGCGCGAGCATGAAGACCGACTTGATGTCCCAGGGGTGCGCGAGGCCCTCGTTGAGCGCCGCCGCCGTGGCCGCGCCCTCACCGCCACGGGAGTGACCCATGACCCCGATGTCACTGAAGTTCATCGCGCCGACCAGGTCAGCGGGAGTGATGCTGGTCCCCGCCAGTGCCTGGGCCAGGTCCACGGTCTGGCTGGTGGCCGCGTCATAGAAGCTCACCGGCTGGCCCTGGTCGGCATCCTTCAGCCAGGTCAGGGTGTCCAGGATGAGCTGGCCACGGGCCACTGCGCCGTCGTCGGGCGCGAGCTGGTTGTCATTGGCGTTGATGGCGTTGGCGGAAATGGAGACGACCGTGTAGCCGTTGCTCGCCAGCGCGTCACCAGCCCCGTCGTAGCCCTCGAAGCTATTGATCTCCGCGTCACCCGCTGGGCACGGCCAGACATTGGCGGCCTTGAGGGTCGTGATGTTGTAGCAGGTCGAGTGCCGACCGTGCATGAAGATGACGAGCGGGTGCGGGCCACCGCCGGTGGGCAGGTAGATCTTGCCCTGCACCTCGCCACGGATCCCGCCGATGTTGCGCAGCGCGATGGCCTGCGTGCCGAAGTTGTAGACCGCGGTCTTGTAGGCGTAGTGCCCGGGGGTGGTCGGGTCCTGGCTCAGCGTCGGCCCGGTGGCGCCGGCCGGGCTGGCCACCTTGGCCTTAGCGGAGCTGGCGGCAGGGCTCGCCGGGGTCGTTGGCAGCGCGGTGCCCCCCGTTGCCCACTGCCAGGTGATGTCCTTCGCCGTGGCGACGGCCGGGTCCGTCGTCGTTACGCTCAGCGTGAGCCCATTGCGGGACTGGGTCGCCGTCCCGAGCACCTTGCCGTCGGCGACCAGCACCGGGACGTTGTCCACGACCGGCAGCGCGGTGCTCAGCGTCACCTTGACGACATAGCCGCCGGCGGCCTGGGTGACCGTCCAGCCGGACCCCGAGTCGACGACCGCGGAGTGGTGAGTGACCGGCGGGGTCGCCGCGGCCTGGGCGGCGACCGCCGGCATAGCGCCGGCGACTACGAACGAGAAGGCGGCCGTGGCCACGGCCGCCTTCGCCACGAGAGTACGGGGCGCTGACTTGCGCCAACGTCTGACCAGAGTGAATCGGTTCAACATGCTCCTATTCGAACTGCCTGCACGATGGCCCGACTGTGGCGGTGCGCCGGAGCCGACAGAAGGTTCCGCCGCCCACCTCGAAAGGGCCGAGGCCTAGGATCACATGGAGAATCGATCTTTAACATTCCAGAAATAACTTGTAACATTTCTACCCAATAATCAATATCACATAGGCTTTCTATGGAACTTATATCGACTTTTACCAAGATTTATGAGAAAGGGGCTGCCTCCGTCGGCCCCGCAAGGGTCGGCGAGTTGGCGTATCGTCCAGCCGCTTAATTCGAATCACGCCTACAACGTCATCTTTGGCCACCAGCAAGGTGATGATGATGTATCAGCACAGATTCAAGCGTTTGCCAACGCCCGTTACAGGCCCAGCCGCCGCGACAGGTCGGAGGCGAGGATCCCGGCCGGGTCGATCTCGGCCCGGATCTTGCGGAACTCCGCAACACGCGGATACATCGCTTCGAACGCGCGGCGGGCCACGTGGCTGTCCTTCGCCAGGTAGACCCGCCCTCCGTGTTCCATGACCAGGCGGTCAAGCCGGTCGAGCAGCGGCAGCAGCGCGGGGGTGCGCGCCGGAAAGTCGAGCGCCAGGGTCCAGCCGGGCCGCGGGAACGTAAGGAACCCGGGGTCGGCATTGCCGAACCGCTTCAGCACGGTCACGAACGACGGGGCAGGCAGCGCGCTGACCATTTCGAACGAGCGGCGCACCGCCTCTTCTTCGCCGAACGGCAGCACATACTGGTACTGCCGGAAGCCGCCAGGCCCATACACCCGGTTCCAGTTCCTGATGCCGTCGAGCGGGTGGAAGAACTGACCGATCGTCTGGATCTCGCCCTCGCGCAGCTTCGGCGCCTTCCGGTACCAGAGCTCGTTCGCGAGGCGGATCGAGCGTCGGTTGAGCAACCCGGGCGGGAACACGTCGGGCGCACCGATCCGCGCGCGAGGGTCGAAATCGAACGGCTTGTCGCGCGCGGACACGGGCAGGTCGCCAACGGCCGCGAAATCACCACTGGTGACGACAGAACGGCCTAGGCTCTCCCCCGTCGCCAGGCTGTCCGACCAAGCCACCGTGTAACCGTATTTCGCGTCGTGCTCCGCCAGCACCCGCATGGTCTCGTCAATGTCGGCGGTCCGCACCGTGTCGACCTTGACCAGCGAGGTGTCGACCTTCTTGAGCTGGACGGCGGCGCGCGTGATGAGACCGGTGAGCCCCATGCCGCCCGCCGTGGCCCAGAACAATTCCGGGTCGCCGCCAGGCGTGACCGTCTTCGACTCACCAGTGGGCAGCAGGAGGCTGAACTCCCGCACGTGGCTGGCGAAGCTGCCCGCGACGTGATGGTTCTTGCCATGCACGTCCGCGGCGATCGCGCCGCCGATTGTCACCTGCCTGGTGCCAGGCGATACGGGCACGAACCAGCCGTGCGGCAGCCCCGCGACCATGAGCTGTTCCAGGCTGGTCCCGGCTTCGCAGACCGCGACACCGGTCCGGGGATCAAGACTGATGATCTGGTTGAGCCTGGCGGTGGAGAGCACGAGCCCGCTGGCGGACTGAGCTGCGTTGTTGTAGCTGCGGCCGAGTCCCCGCGGTATGACACCGCCGCCGCTGGCGCCGCCCGCCGCACGGAGCAGCGCTGACGCGTCGGCGTCGCTGGCCGGTTCGGCGAGTTCGGCGGTAGACGGCGCAATACGGCCCCAGCCGGTAAGCGTGACCCTGTTGCTCGGCATGCGCGCATACTACGCGCGCCGGGGCGCGCGCCGTGGCTGCGGGCGGACCGCGCCTCGGTTTCTTCACCGGCCGCTGATCCGACGTGACCAGCGCTGAATCCGTTCAGTTGTCAAGCTTTCGCCAGATAGGGCGGGGGATGAGGCGCATCACCGCTGCGAGGCCGGCCAGCGGCGCGGGAACCCAGAGAGCCGGATCCCGGCCAGAGGCGGACTTGTGCAGGGCGGACGCTACCGCGACGCCGACCTTCTCTGGCGTGGTCGCGAGCGGCGCGGGCGTCATGCCGGCCGTCATCCGGCCGGTGACGAAACCCGGGCGCACCAATAGGACGCGGACACCGGTGCCGTGCAGCGAGTCGGCGTAACCGCGGGCGAACGCGTCCAGGCCCGCCTTCGCCGCGCCGTAGACGGAATTGAACTTGCGCGGGCGGACCGCCGCCACCGACGACAGCACCACGATGGTCCCGCTCCCCCTGGCCTTCATAGGAGAGCCCAACGCCAATAGCGTGGTCACCTGCCCCGTGAAGTTCGCCTCGATCATCACGGCGGCGAGAGACACATCGGCCTCGACGGACGGCTGCGGTATAAGCACCCCTGTCGCCGCGATCACCAGGTCGGGCACGCCGCCGGCGCAGACCGAGTCCGCGAACGCCTGGTGGCTCGCCAGGTCCGTCGCGTCGTACGGCACCACTGAAACATGGCGGCACGGCAGCGTCTTCCCGGCTACTTCCATCCGCGGAACATCACGGCCAGCCAGAATAACCTCGGTATCAGGCGCGAGATCAAGCGCCGACAAGATCGCCAGGCCGATCTCACTCGTGCCCCCGAGGAGCAGAACCCTCATCCGTCAACCTCCGTCGTTAAGGCCAGCGCAGAACAGGCTCAGCCACGCGACCCCGGAAGCGGTACGCCGTCTGCTGATGTGTCGGCAGCGGGGCCACGGGCGCCCGGGTCGGCCGGAGCGCCGTCGGCCTGGTAGTACTCGTAGGACCTCCAGTATGGATCGCTGTCAGGCTGCATGCCTTCCACCACGCCGGCTCGCTGCGTGGGCGACCACGACTGAAATGCAAGACCATCATCCCGAACGGTCCCGTGCTTCGCGCCCGAGGGCCGGCAGATTCAACGAAACGGGGTTGACCGATCCGCAGATCCGGTACGTCTGGCGCGATCCCGCGTCCCCGCCGGGCTGCCGATCACCCGGGCGTACGGCGTAGCTGGGCGTCGTGGCCGTCGGTTTCATGCCTCCAGCGGGGGGCAACGCATGATGAAGGCACCAAAGTGAGTGGCAGACGATTTCTGGCGGACCTGATGTTCTGCTTTTAGTCAGACTTTCCAGGCAGGCACCCTGAAGGGAACCATCCCATGAACTGGCCTCCTCTTCCGCTGGAGCAGTGGCAGCCGACTCGCGACACCGTGCACCTGTGGACCCAGATCGTCGGCAAGACCCGGCTCGGCCTCGCGCCTCTGATGAACCACTGGTGGAACTCAACCCTCTATGTCAGCGCCCGCGGGCTGACCACCTCCCTGATGCCTTACCCGGGCGGCGGCGCGGAGATCGAGTTCGACTTCACCCTCCATGAGCTGACCATCACGACGACCAGCGGCGCCACCCGCCGGATGCCGCTGGCGCCCCGCCCGGTGGCCGACTTCTACGCCGAGTACCGCTCCCTCCTGGACAGCCTCGGCATTGACGTGGCGATCAACACCACGCCGTGCGAGATCCCGGACGCGATTGGTTTCGAGTCCGACCGCGTGCACGACGCCTACGACGCGGAGGCCATGCACCGATTCTGGCTGTCGCTGGTCAACGCCCAGCGAGTGCTCGGCCAGTTCCGGGCGGGCTTCCACGGCAAGGCCAGCCCGGTCCATTTCTTCTGGGGAGCCTTCGACCTGGCCGTCACCCGGTTCTCCGGGCGCCCCGCGCCGCGCTACTCCGCCCGGGTCCCGCACTGCCCGGACTGGGTCATGGTCGAGGCCTACAGCGCCGAGGTCTCCAGTTGCGGCTACTGGCCCGGCGGCGCCGAGGAGGGCATTTTCTACTCCTACGCCTATCCCACGCCGCCCGGCTTCGCCAGCCAGCCGGTCGCCCCGGCGGCGGCGTACTTCGACGAGCAACTCGGCGAGTTCGTCCTCCCCTACGCCGCGGTCAGGACCGCCGCCGACCCCGATGCCTACCTGACGGAATTCCTCGACTCGACCTTCCGCGCCGCACGCGACCTGGCCAGCTGGCCCGAAGTCACGACCGAGTAGCTCAATCGGGATGCGGATGAGCCACAGTCGCGAACGATCGGGGACGCGGAGCCGGGCCGGTGACGCGGAGCCACGGGACCGTTCGAGATGCTCGTGATGTTGATCTTCAGTGCTCTGAAGCGGATTAAGAAATGGCTTAATCCTCGCTCGTGCTCATGGTCGCTCCGGAGTTAGAGTCACGCGTATACGCTTCGGCTACAGGCAGGAGGGGGTGTCCGTCATGAGCGCACAGCGCGCGGATGCGCTGGAAGTACTCCGGGATGTGTGGCGGAGTCAGGCGCAGACCGCCGCCGATCTCGGGGACGACTGCGAGACGAAGGCCTGCAAGAAGATGACGGAAGCCGGCGTCGGCTTCGACGACTACGCCGCCGGGGACGAATCCGCCCGCAGCGCGGCGTGGCGGGCCAGGCTGGAGCGCGAAGGCAAGCTCAGCCCCGCAGGGAGCCTGCGCGACCTCATCCTGCCGTGCGACCGCGACGGACGCTGACTGAGATCCACCAGTGGAGTATCCAGGAACCGTAGCTGAGCTCACCGAACGCCTGCGTGAAGGCGGCTACCTAGCCGACCGCGGGCTCGCCACCACCTTGCTCATGGCGCTCTCACTGCGCAGGCCCGTGCTGCTCGAGGGCGAGGTCGGCGTGGGCAAGACCGAGGTCGCGAAAACGCTCGCTGCCGTCTTCGGCCGCAAGCTCATTCGGTTGCAGTGCTACGAGGGCATCAGCACGAGCCAGGCGCTGTATGAGTGGGACTACGCGCGCCAGATGCTGCAGATCAGGGCCCTCTCACAGGGCGAGGCGACCGACGAGCAGTCGGTTGACAAGCTGTTCGGCCCGAAGTTCCTGCTGGAGCGGCCCCTGCTCGAGGCGATCAAAAGAGGCGACCAGGCGGTCCTGCTGATCGACGAGATCGACCGGGCCGACGACGAGTTCGAGGCGTTCCTGCTCGAGGTCCTGTCCGATTTCCAGATCAGCATCCCGGAACTTGGCACGATCAGGGCGGACTCAAGCCCGGTCGTGATACTGACCTCCAACCGGACCAGGGAACTGCACGACGCGCTGCGCAGGCGCTGTCTCTACCACTGGATCGGTTACCCGACGGCCGCCCGCGAGGCGGAGATCGTCGCCATCCGCGAGCCGGGAGCGGCCGGGCAGCTCATCAGCAAGGTCGTGATGGCCGCTCAACGGCTGCGGGAGCTGGACCTGGTCAAGCCACCCGGGGTCGCCGAGACGATCGACTGGGTCCGCACCCTCGGCGTGCTCGGCGAGACCGAGCTGACGCCGGACGCCGCGAGCGACACCCTCGGCGCGGTCATCAAGGACCGGGACGACCTCGACCTGGTACGCGAGAACCTGGCGGAGATCATCTCCGGTGGCTGAATCAAGCGACCCAGCCGCGAACGCACCAGACACGAACGCACCAGACTCGAGCGACCCGTTCACGGGCGTGCTCGTCGGCTTCGCCCACGAGCTGCGCGGCGCCGGGGTGAAGGTCGGAACCGGCGACGTGCTCACCTACTTCGCGGCCATGACTCCGCTCGATCCGACGGATCTCATCGACCTGTACTGGGCCGGGCGGGCGACCCTCGTCAGCCGCCACGAGGACGACAGCGTTTACGACCAGGTCTTCCGCCGCTACTTCCTCGACGAAGACGCGCCGGCCGCAAGCCAGCTGATGCTCGACGCCGACTCGGTGGCCGAAGCCGAGGCGACGCTGGTGATGCCGGGCACCGAGCCAGGTCCCGAGGAAAACGAGGAAGACCAGGACCGGCCCGTCCTCGGCTGGATGGCGTCTGGCGTAGACGCGCTTAAGCACCGGTCCTTCACCGCGTGCACGCCCGACGAACTCGCCGCCCTGCGCCGGATCATGACCAGGATGCGGCTGACGCCGCCGCGCCGCCGCACCCGCCGGACCAAGCTGGCCACCGGCAGCGGCACTGAGCTCGACCTGCGCGCGACCATCAGGGAATCGATGCGCATGCACGGAGAACCGCCCAAGCAGCTGTTCTTCCGGCAGCGCAAGACCAAGCTGCGCCCGCTGATCCTGATCCTCGACGTCTCCGGGTCGATGGCCGACTACTCAAGGCACCTGCTTCAGTTCGCGCACGCGGCCAGGCACGCGCGCGACGCGGGTCGAGGTGTTCTGCTTCGGCACCAGGCTGACCCGCATCACCCGAGAGCTGGCCCACCAGCGGATCGACGCGGCGCTGGAAGAGGCGGCGCGGACCGTGGTGGACTGGGACGGCGGCACCAGGATCGGCCAGTCGCTCGACACCTTCGTCAGGACCTGGGGCCGGGGCAGCCTGTGCCGGGGCGGGGTGGTGGTCATCTGCTCCGACGGGCTTGACCGCGGTGACCCCGAGGTGCTCGCGAAGGCGATGGAGCGCCTGGCCCGGCTGTGTCACCGCATTGTGTGGCTGAACCCGCACAAGGGCGACAACCGGGATTTCCGGCCGAGCACGCTGGGCATGATGGTGGCGGCACCGCACATCGACCTGCTGCTGTCCGGGCACGACCTCGCCAGCCTGGAAGAGCTCGCGGCAGCGCTGCCGCTGCTGAGCTAAGCGATGAGGAGAACGACCGTGAGGTGGAGCGTCGGCATCGAGGCCGAGGGCGACCGGGTCTTCACCCGGGAGGAAGTAGTGGAGCTCGCCGACGCCGTCGCCGCCAGCAGCGGCATCGCCACCGGCATCGGCACCAACCGGTACGGCGCCCAACTGCTCGTCGTCGCGGACAGCCGCGAGGACGCGGTCGCCGCGGCGACCGCGCTCTTCCTCGCCGCGGCGAAAACGGCCGGGTCTGCCGGCCGCGCCGATCGTCGCGGCGGAGGCGATCAGCGAGGCCGAGGAAGCCGAGGCCTGAGAGGCCGGCCCTGGGGAATCCGGCCGGCGGAAGCCAGCGGGCTGCGGTGATCCGGCTCGGCTCGCTGGCCGGCTACCCGTTCGAAGGCCCACGGCTGCTCGGCGGCTGGACGCCGCCGCAGGCCGCGGCGGTCTACGCCGTCATGTACAAGCCGGACCCGGTCACGAAGCCGGAGAACTACGCGGTTATCTACGTCGGCCACGCCGACGACCTGTCCGCCGAGCGGTTTCCCTTCAAGCACCCGCGGGCGGCGTGCTGGATCAGCCGGGCCGGGTCCAAGTGGAAGGTCTACGTCTGCGTCTACGAGGTGCCGGGCGGGACGGCGGCCCATCGCGAGCAGATAACCCGCGAGCTGACCGCCGTCTACCGGCCGAGCTGCAACGAGCAGCAGTACGACCACACCTGGAAGGACGCCTGGATAGGCGAGTACTCGGCCGCGCCCACCACTGCTCCGGTCACCCGCCGTGACCCCGATCAAAGGTCATGGAATAAAGAAAAAAAGGCATGATATGGAACGCACGCGGCTTACTCTTCGCCGGCCACCCGATTCCGTTCCTCGTAAGCTGCCTTTTCTCCATGCCAAGCCCGCATTCGGGCAGGCAAGAGCGAGCCCGAACTCCCAGGCGGTAGGCCGAATACCGACCATGCAAACTCGAAGCGGTGTCTCTAAAGGCTTACGCGCCGCAAGAGCCTGCGGCTGCCTGCGGGCCGCAGAAGTCACCTTTGCCGCTGACCGCGATGGTGTCGCTAACAGGATCGAGGGTGAAGACGACCGTGCCCGTCGGGGTGTCGCTCGGGTCGGTCGTCGTCGTCACAGCGCCTATCGCCACGTTGCCGGAGGAGGAGGTTAGGTGCCCGCTAGCGGTGTCGCCGTCAATGATGACGTTGTTGGAGAGGCTGTCGCAGGGCGGCGGGCTGTCGGTGCACCATGTGTAGGTGCGTAGCGACAAGGTAAAGCTCCCGTCTGCTTTGATGAGGAATCCCCCGCCGTGTGCGCCCCAGCCGCCAGCAAACGAAGCGAAGCTGGTGGCCGCAGGCGACTGGGAGGTGCCTGTAGTCGCTGATGCTGTGGCGGCCGAAGTCGCTATGGGGGTGGAAACGCTCGCTGGCGAGGTCGGGGGGCTTGTCCCGCGGATGGGCGAGGATGCGGTGTCTGGTGACTGGCCGTTGCTGCGAGGCATCGCCAGGAGGGTGCCTGCGACGACGGCGACCGCTGCGATGACCACCACGGCGAGGACGGATAGGGCACCCCGCCGACGGCGCGGCGCCCCGCCAGTCAGGGTGTCCCGGACCTTCGTCTCCTGCGGGCCCCGCGCTTCAGCAGCCACGGTCGGCTGGTCCGCTGCGCCCGGGACTGCTTCGCCGGCAGTGGCTTCGCCGGCGAACGCCGACGGCTGGGCGGTGGCGGGCGAATCGCCGACATCCTGGGCAGATCGACGGACGCCAAGCATCCGGGCGGTGGCCCGCGCGTCGGGACGTTTGGCCGGATCCTTTGACATCAGCGCGGCGAGTGTCTCGAGCAGCGGGTCCGCGTGCTGGGGGCGGGCAGGAGTCCTGGTCAGGATCGCCGCTATCAGCGCGGTCATGGTAGGGCCGCTGAATGGCGGGGTGCCCTCCACGGCGGTGTACAGGGTGGCGCCCAGCGCCCACATGTCCGAGGCCGGGCCGGTCTCGCCGCCGTCCAACTGCTCCGGGGCCATGTAGGCCGGGGTGCCGACCAGTACCCCGGTGCTTGTCAGCTGGGTCGCGGCGTCGGCGATCCGGGCGATGCCGAAGTCGGTCACGATCGCCCGGTTGCCCGACAGCAGTATGTTGTCCGGTTTCAGGTCCCGGTGCACGATCCCGGCGGCGTGCGCTGCGCCGAGGGCGTCCGCGACCTGCTCGCCGATGTCCGTCACCTGCTGCCACGGCAGGCGTCCGTCCCTGTCGATCTGCGCGCGCAGCGACAACCCCGAGACGAACTGCATCACGATCCACGGCGACCTTTCGTGCTCTACCACGTCGTAGATCGTGATCACGCCGGGATGGTCGAGCCGGGCCGCCGCCCGCGCCTCGCGCATCGTTCGCGCAAGCAATTCGGCGCGGACCCCGGGTGACTGCGGCGGCAGGATGACCTCCTTGACGGCCACCACCCGGTCCAGAAGCTGATCGTGGCCGCGCCAGACCCGTCCCATGCCGCCCTGGCCGACGGCCTCGGCCAGCAAATACCGTCCCGCAACGAGCATCCCAGACCCACCCTGCATAGCAGGATAATAGTGGTAAAAGGTTGGAAAAATGTTCCCGTGACCCTTCTGGCACCAGCCGCAGCTCGTCTGCTGAAGCCCCGGAGCCCTGGGCCCTGGTCGATGACTGATCACAGCCGCGCACCCCGGCAACACCGGCATGAACTGGCAAGCGACGAGACGCCAGACAAGCGCGCCAGAGCCGCCAAGTCCGCGCGCCCGGCCAAGATGGTGGATCAAAATGTACACCGGCGTGTACACAACGACCCACGTTGTGTCGGGCAGCCTTCGGTTGAGCCCAGAATCGGCCCTTTGGGGCAAAGAATTAAAGCTTGTTCCGGGATGACTTTGCGAGCCGTTTCGGGCGGGCAGGGTCAGCGGCGGTCAGAGGGTGAAGGAGGTGCCGGAAGTGGCGCTGATCGAGGACCCGGGCCTCGGGTCGGCGATGGCGCGTATCGCGGTTACCGCGTAGGCGATGGTGAGCAGGCCCACCAGCCCGGTGACCGCGAGCATGCCCCAGCGCCAGGGCTGGCTGGCTTCTGACAGGGCGTAGGCCAGGACGCCCGCGATCCCGATCTCGGCACCGATTCCGAACATGGTCAGCACGGCGGCGCCAAGGATCATTCGCAGGTTGCCGAACATGACGTTGCTGCCTGCCGGGACCTGGAGGCTGCGTTCTGTCCCCAGCTCGGCCTCCGCGCGGTAGGTCGCCCGGCCCTTAGTGCCCGCGGGAAGCGTGATGTCGGCGACGCCTGCCACGGTGATCTTCGCCCCCGCCGCCGCCTCGATCCGTGCCGGGTAACTCACCGCCCGGTCCGCGGCCGGCGTGTGGCCCGGCGGATCGACGTCGTCGGACGGGATGGCCAGGCCGCCGCCGTTTCCGCCGCCGTCGACTACCAGGGTGCTGGCGGCGTCGACGGTGATATCGCCCGTGCCAGGTATGGTCATGACCGCGCCGGCCAGGATGCTGATCCGCGATTGCGGCGGCACGTGGACCGTGTGGCCTTTCTTCACCGTGACCGGACCCTGTGCGTTGCCGCCGCTGGCGGTGACCGTGGCGCCGCCGGGCAGCATGACGTCCGCGCCGGACGGCGCTTCGACGGTGGCGGCCGGGGCCTTGCTGACGTCGGCCAGCAAGGCCGATGCGCCGGTCTCCAGCGTTGCGCTGGCATCGGCCGCCAGCGTGACCCGGGCCGGCCACGGGGGCAAGCCGTGCCGCACCACGGCCCTGCGCGGGATTCTGGCTTTGGTTCCGCGGCGGAGCGTCACCGGGTCGTTGCTGGCGAGAGTCACGAGGGTGCGCGGCAGCGGCGTAACCGACGCACCCGTGCGTAGCAGAACCGTGATGCCCCGGCGGAAGGTACCCGTGGGGCCGGCCGCTACGCGCACCGCGGTGGCCGCGCCCAGGTCAGCCGCGGCGGCTTCGGCCAGCACGGCCGAGCCGTCGCCAGGCAGCCGCATGGTCGCGGGCCCGAGCCGGACGGAAGCGCCCGCAGGCAGGTAGATATCCGTCCCCGCAGGGAGCTCGCGGCGCTGGCTGGGCCGCAAGATCCACCAGCGGCCCAGCCGGAGTGTCGTCCTTCCCTCAAGCGCGGCACGCCCGCCTGCGGGCACCGCGGCCTTGGTACCGGCCTTGAGCGTGGTCGTGCTGCTGCCTGGCAGGATTACCGTCGTCCGGGCCACGGTTGCCACGGTGGTGGCGCGAAGGTTCCTTCTGCTGCCTGAGGCCAGCACGACTGGGGTATTCCTGGCAAGGGCGAGCCTCGCGGTCGAGGCCAGTTTCACGGCGGTTGCCTGTGGCAGCACCAGGCTGGCGTCGGCCATCACTCCGGGATTATGGCGTGTCCACCCGGCGTAGAACACGCCGAAGGCCAGTGGCGCCACCCCGACAATCCCGCCCGCCACGATGTTGACGATCACGAACCGGTCGAGCGCGACCCCAGGAAAGAGCGCGCTTGACGCTGTCGTTGCCCCCAGGATGGTCGCCAGCAGGGTGATCATCGTGGTGATGTTCGTGGCCCAGCTGTCGTTGAGCGTCCAGGCGCCAGCGGCGGACAGCGGGCGCACCCAGTAGGCACGCTCCCGCCACCGTACCGGCCGGCCGTCCGCGGTGTAGAGCCTGACGTACCGCAGTGCCGCGAGCAGCATGATCATCACCATGATCCCGCCGACGACCGCCGGTATACCCAGGTAGTAATACAAGGTGACGGTGCGGCTCACGGTCAGCGTGATCGCCGATGAGGCACCGCCCTGGTCCAGGTCGAGCGTTGCCGTTATCGGGACCTGCTTGAGACCGGTGAACTTTATCGTTATCTCGCACGAACTCCCCGTCGGCGGGGGCGGCTGCAGAGGCACGGGCGTGGCTGTTCCGGAAAGCGGCGTGCTTGCCGCACCACCGGGAATAGTGAACTGCAGCCGGTAGGCCACACTCGCCATTGCTCCGGCGCATTCCGCTCCGGAGTCGTCCATCAGCACCCTCACCTGCCACGTTCCGGGACCGGCCTGCGTGAGGGTTCCGGTAGTGCCACTGGGCGACAGGGTGGGGCTGGGATCCGCGGACGGCTGGGAATGGCTTGCTGTGCTGCGCGCGGCGAGTGTATGCGCGCCGGGCACGACAGGCGCATACGCGCCGGGCACGACAGGCGTATACGCGCCACTCCCGCTGGCGAATACAGCGGCCAAGAGCAGCGCGAACCCCCCCAGGTTCATGTGAACCCGCTTCCCGCTCAGGTATTCCTGCACACAGACTGGCAGTGCGGATAAGGCATAGTCAAGATCAGCCCACCCGAATTCCGGTGAATGCTATGGGGAGGTTGCACTTGCCATCAAGATGCTCGGCCACCAGAACGGTACGGCTGACCCGTAAAGAGCCAGCCGCGATCGTTCCTCTACTCTAGGCTTTTCTCCTGCTTTTCAGGAGTGCGGGGCGAAGCCCACTGCGGCGAGCATGCGGGAGCGGCGGGTGCCGGAGGCGGGCCGGGCCGGCTGCGGGACCTCGGGCGCCGGTACCCGGGGCGTGACGCCCGTGACGATGCCCTCGGCCATGCCGTACAGCAGCGGCAGCGCTCCGGCGACCACGCCGCCGGTCCGGTTGATGTGGTCGACACCCGGCTCGATGAGCTCGGCGTCGGCCACGATGCCGCGCACGATGTCCGCAGCGCCCTCAAGCTTGGCGCCGATCCGGTCGAGGAGCGTGCCCGCCCAGTACAGGTAGACGGCCAGGCCCGCGATCAGAGCCACGATGACGACGACCGTCAGGACTACCAGCACTGTCATGACTTCACCTTTTCGAGTACCCGGCCGAGGAACAGGTGGTGCTCAAGCCCCTCGGCGAGGACCGCGTCCACGCCCGTGGCTACCTGCGGGATCAGCACGGTGTTGGCAGTGTTGGCCTTCGCCGCCGTGAGAGTCGCGCCGATGGCGTCCACCCGGTGGTCGATGCGCTTGATCAGGTAGATGAGCAGGCTGAGCAGTGCTGCGACGGCCACGACGACGACGAAGCCGACGATGATGACGGACACCCACAGGGTGTGCTCGGTGGGGTTCATCGCTACCCTCCCAGCCGGGCGCCGGCCGCGCTGCAGCCCGGCGATGATGATGGTGGCGTGCTCGATGGTGGTGCGCAGCGCGCCGAGCGGCTCGGTATTGCGGACGGCGCCCTCTAGCGCCGCGTTGATCTTCGGTGCCTCATCGCCGATCTGCTTGGCGAGGATGAGGATCGCCGAAACGAGGACGACCACGGCGAGCAGGACGACGCCGCCGATCACGTAGCCGATGGTCCAGTCAGTGGTCATTGCTCAGACCGTTTCGCAGAAGTCACGGACCGGCTTGAGGTTCGCGTTGACCGAGGTCAGCCGGGCGGGCACGGTGGACGTCAGCTGGTCGACGGCCTGCACGCCGCCGGTGACGGCGGCGAGCGTGCCGCGGACCGCCCGCAAGTGAAAGACGATCCTGATCAGGCCGACCGCCGTGAAGACGATGATCAGGCCCGCGACGGCGATGGTCATCCAGGCTGCTGCTGGCATGTTTTCCGCTCCTTCGCTAGCCGAGTAGTTTCGCGACGGAGCCCGCGTAGCGGACCGCGCCGACCTTCACTTCTTCGATGGTCTTGTCCGTGACGGCCAGGCCGTCGGGGACGCCTTGGAGCTCGCCGACCAGGGCGACCCCGCCGGCCAGGATGTCGTCGCTCGCCGCGCGGATCCGCTCCAGGGCGGCGAGCACCCGGTTGAGCAGGTAGATCACGACGGGCAGGACAACCACGAGCAGGATCGCGTTGCCGATCCACCACAGGACCATGTCTGGCCCTCCTTTCGCTGTCTTTCAGCTAGCGCTGCCGATCAGCTCACACTGGGGCTTGGCTAAGACTGCGGGTTGGCTAACACTGTCGATCAGCTCGCAGTGGGCTGGTAAGGGAGGAAGAACCGGCGGAAGACGCGGGTTAGCGCCATCCGGACGGCCCGCATGGTGATCGCGAGGCCACTGACGGAGCTGCCGCTGCCAGCGGCGGCGATCTGCTCCGCCGACTCGCCGCGCTCGAGCCGCTCGATCCGGTCTTGCATGTTCACCGAGAAGTCGCGTATCAGGATGGCGGAGAAATCGGAGATCATGCCCCGGCCGTACTGCGCCGCCGCCCCGGACAGCTGGAGGTCCTGGGTGACCTCGACCTTGGTACCGCGTCCCTTGGGCGACAGCGTGGCCCCGACCACCATGGCGGCCTGGCCACGGCCCTTCTCGTCGGCCCCCGCCGCGTGCACGACGATGTGCTTGGCGGCCTCGTCGCGTTCCGTGATGTTGGCGGTGCCGGTGAACTGCATCCGGACCGGCCCCATCCGGATGGCGACCCGGCCTTCGTACTTGTCGCCGCCCAGGTCCTTGGTGAGCTCCGCGCCCGGCAGGCAGGACGCCACCTGCGGGATGTTGTCGAAGAACCGCCAAACCTTGTCGACCGGCTCGGCGACCTCGAAGTCGCTGGCGATTATCACTGCAGCACCGCCTTGATGTAGGCACCTGGATCTTCGGTGAATGTCCGGCGACAGCCGGCGCAGCAGAAGTAGTAGGTGCGCCCGTCGCAGGTGAGCGGCATGCCGGACGAGCCCGCCAGGACCGTCATCCCGCAGACCGGATCGACGGCCTCGGCGAGTTGCAGCTCGCTCCTGCGCGCGTCCCGAGGCGCAGGCACCCCGGCCAACGCACCGGCGGCGCGCAACTGCACCAGTTCGGCGAGAATGGCGACGGCCATCTCCTCGTGGGTCGTCTTGCCGAGGTCCAGGCCGGCGCGTGCACCCGGTCCAGCTGGTCCTTGGGCACGCCCCGCTCCGCCAGATAGCCAAGCACGGCCTCCCCGCGGCGGCGGGACGCGACCAGCCCCAGGTAGGCAGGGCGCATGGCGACTGCGCGCTCGATCATGTCCTCGTCACCGTGTCCCTGGGTGGCGACGATGACCATCGACCGCTCGTCCGCGCACCCGGCGGTGAACTCCTGGGTGCTGAGCAGGTCCGTGCTCCAGTCCAGTGCCCGGGCCAGCTCGGCGAGCGTGTGCGTCATCGGCGAGCCGCCCACGATCACCAGGTGCGGCACCGGGAGCACCGCCTCGATGTAGATCTCGAGAGCGCCCTCGCTCTGGCAGGAGATCGGCACCACCGTCATCCCTTCCGGCACGGCCGTTCCGAATTGGTCGGGGGCGCCGAGCAGCAGCAGCCTGGCGTTCCCGTCCGAGATGACCCGCTTCGCCTCGCGGATCACCACCGGTTCCGCGCAGGCACCGCCGATCCAGCCGCGCAGCTGGCCGTCCGCGGTGATGATGGCGCGCGAGCCCTGCTTGCTCGACGACGGCGCCTGTCGCCAGACCACCGTGGCCAGCGCGAAGGTCTGGCCGCTGCGGGCCAGCTCGCGCATCCGCTCAAGCACACCCAGACCGTTCATTTCTCCTCCTCTCCTCCTCCGACTCTTCCTCTTCCCCTTCTTCTTCTTCTTCTTTTCCTCCTCGTCCCCACCGCCGCCCCTCGTCCCCACGGCCGCCCCCGACCCCACGGCCGCCCCTCGGCCTCACCGCCGCCCTCCGGCCCACGAGCCGCCCGTTGGCCGCGGGGCTGGCGCTAGTCCTGGCGGACCGGCGGCGCACCCGACACGTCCCGGCGGTAGGTGAACGCCTCCCAGACCCGGTCCGGCAGCATCGGCATGTCGATGTTCCTGACCCCGGTCCCGGACAATGCGTCGATGACCGCGTTGACGAAGGCGGCCGGGCCGCCCACCGCGGCGCACTCGCCGATCCCCTTGGCGCCGATCGGGTGGTGCGGGCATGGCGTGACCACTTCGCTGTGCAGCTCGAAGCCGGGGGTCTCCCAGGCGCTCGGCAGCATGTAGTCCATGTAGTTCGAGCCGACGCAGTTGCCGTCGGCGTCGAAGGTGATGAACTGCATGCTGGCCATGGCGTAGGCCTCGGTGAGCCCGCCCATGATCTGGCCTTCGACGATCATCGGGTTGATCCGGACCCCGCAGTCGTCGACCGCGACCGTCTTCAGCACGTCCCAGACACCGGTCTCCGGGTCCACCTCGACCGTGACGATGTAGACGGCGAACGGCCAGGTGAGGTTGGGCGGGTCGTAGTACGCGGTGTTCTCAAGGCCGGGCTCCATGCCGTCGGGCATGTTGCTGTACGCGGCCATCGCGCATTCCTGGATGGTCACGCCCCGGTCGGGAGAACTGCGCACGTAGAACCGGCCGAGCTCCCAGTCGACGTCCTCCTCGGACACCTCAAGCAGGTGCGCCGCCAGCTTGCGCGCCTTGGCGCGGATCTTGCGCGCCACCATGGCGACCGCCGCGCCGGCGACCGGCGTGGACCTAGACGCGTAGGTGCCCATCCCGAAGGGCGCCGTGTCGGTGTCGCCCTCCTCGACGGTGACGTCCTCAGCCGGGATGCCGAGCTCGTGCGCGATGATCTGCGCCCACGTCGTCTCGTGACCCTGCCCCTGGGTCTTGGCGCCGGTGCGGACGATCGCCTTGCCGCTCATGTGCACCTTAAGCTCGGCGGAGTCGAACATCTTGATGCCGAGGATGTCGTACTCCCGGCTGTTGCCCGCGCCGAGCGGCTCGGTCATCGTGGAGATCCCGAGGCCGAGCAGCCGCCCCCGCTTGCGCGCCTCCGCCTGCTCTTTCCTGAAGTTCTCGTAGTCGATGGCCTTGAGGCCGACATCAAGGCACTTGGCGTACTGGCCGGAGTCGGTGAGGAAGCCAAGCGGGGTACGGTGCGGGAAGTCGTCGTCGGCGACGAAGTTCATCCGGCGGAACGCGCCCTGGTCCATCCCGAGGTCGTCAGCGGCCGCCTGCATCATGCGTTCCTGGAAGAACATAGCCTCGGTGACCCGGAACGAGCACCGGTACGCCACGCCGCCAGGGGCCTTGTTGGTGTATACGCCCCGCGCGGTCAGGTGCGCCACCGGGACGTCGTAGGCGGCGAACGTGGAGTGCATCAGGCCGATCTTGAACTTGCTCGGCTGCGCGTCGGCGAAGAAGGCGCCGTGGTCGGCGTCGGTGTGCATGCGGAAGGCGAGGATCTTGCCGTCAAGGCGCAGCGCCATCTCGCCCTTAAGGTAGACGTCCCGTGCGAACCCGGTGGAGATGAGGTTGCCGGTCTTGTCCTCGATCCACTTCACGGGGCGTTCGAGCAGGATCGAGGCCAGGATCGAGCAGACATAGCCGGGGTAGATCGGCACCTTGTTACCGAAGCCACCGCCGATGTCGGGCGAGATGATCCGGATCATGTGCTCGGGGATCTCGGCCACCATCGCCACCGCGGCGCGGACGATATGCGGTGCCTGGCTGGTCATGTAGACCGTGAGCTTCGAGGTCGCCCGGTTGAAGTCCGCGACGGAGCCGCAGCACTCGATCGGTGACGGGTGGCTCCGCGGGTAGTGGAGTTCCATCTTGGAGATCACGTCGGCCTGCTCGAAGGCGCGGTCGGTGCCGGCCTTGTCGCCGACCTCCCAGTTGTAGATGACGTTGTCGGCCTGGTTCACCTTGTCGTCGCGGATCACCGGCGCGCCCGGCGCGAGGCCCTGCCACGGGTTCACGATGACCGGCAGCGGCTCGTAGTCGACCTCGATCAGCTCGCACGCGTCCTTGGCGATGTACGGGTCGTCCGCGATGACGCAGGCCACCTCCTGGCCCTGGAACCGCACCTTGTCGGTGGCCAGCACCGCCTGGGTGTCATAGGAGAGCGTGGGCATCCAGGCGAGGTTCCTGGTGGCCATCGTCTCCCCGGTCAGGACCAGGTGGACGCCCGGGATCGCCCAGGCCTTGCTGGTGTCGATCGACTTGATGCGCGCGTGCGGCAGCGGGCTGCGCAGGATCTCCATGTGCAGCATGCCGGGGAGCACGATGTCGTCGGTGTAGTTGCCCTTGCCGCGGATGAAGCGGTCGTCCTCGACGCGCTTCCGGCTTGAGCCGAGCCCGCCGATCTTGATCTCGTCGAGTGCCCGTGATTCGGTGGTCGTCATCTCATGCCCCCGCTCTTGTTTCCCGCACTCGTCTCCGCAGGCTCCGGCTCACGCTCAGAGAGCTTCGGCGGCGCCATCTTCTCGGCCGCCCAGAGCACCGATTTCACGATGTTCTGGTAGCCAGTGCATCGGCACAGATTGCCCGACAGCGCCCACCGCACCTCCTCCTCGGTCGGGTTGGGGTTGCGGTCAAGGAGGCCCTTGGCGGCCATCATCATGCCCGGCGTGCAGAACCCGCACTGCAGCCCGTGCTCCTGCTTGAACCCCTCCTGGATCGGGTGCAGTTCGCTCGCCGACGCCAGGCCCTCCACGGTCGTGACCGCGCGCCCGTCGACCTGCACCGCCAGCATCGTGCAGGACTTGATCGCCTGGCCGTCGACCAGCACCGTGCAGGCACCGCAGTTGGTCGTGTCGCATCCCCGGTGCGTGCCGGTCAGCCCGGTGCCGCGGCGGATCAGGTCGGCGAGCAGCAACCGCGGCTCGATCTCGGCCACCTTCTTCTTGCCGTTGATCGTGAACCTGATCCGGCGGACCGGAAACTCCTCCGCCGCCTCGTCGCCGAGGTCGTCGTACACCATCGTCATGATCAGGCCGCCCTTTCCACGGTTGCCCCCGTGGCACTCGCTGCGCCACCGAGGATGCGGTTGACGAAGACGCGCACCAGGTGCCGCTTGTACTCCGCGGTGCCACGCTGATCGGTCTTCGGCCGCGACACGCTCGCGGCCAGCTCGGCGGCCTCGCCGATGCTGTCGGCCGTGAGCGGCTTCCCGGTCAGCGCCGCGGCCGCCGCCGTGGCGCCGATGGTGGACCCGCCCACGCCGGTGAGGGCGATGCCCGCCCGGATCACGGTGGTCCCTGACGTCTCGATGGCCACCGCCACCCCAACGGTCGCGAAGTCCCCTACCCGCCGTTCGAGCTTCAGGTATCCGCCCGACCTGACCCCCAACGCCGGTGGCACCACGGCCTCGACCGCGATCTCGTCGTGCTCAAGCACCGTCTCGAAGGGGCCGGTCACGAACTCCGCGAGCGGGATGGTGCGCTTGCCGCCCGGGCCCTGCGCAATCACCGTGCCGCCGAGCGCCAGCATCACCGAGGCCCAGTCGCCCTGCGGGTCGGCGTGACACAGCGACCCGACGAGCGTGCCCCGGTTCCGTACCAGCGGATCGGCCACCAGCGGAGCCGCTGCCGCCATCGTCGGCTGCGTGCCCTTGAGCAGGTCGGAGAACTCCAGGTCGGCGTGGCGGCAGAGCGCGCCGATGCGCAGGCTGCCATCGGGGTCTGCCCGGTGGTAAGCGAGACCGGGCAGGTCGTTTATATCGACGATCATTTCTGGCGAGGCGAAGCGCAGCTTCATCATCGGCACCAGGCTCTGGCCGCCGGCCAGCACCTTGGCGTAGTCGCCGCCGTCGTGCAGCAGGCCGATTGCCTCGTCCAGGGAATGCGGCGCCTCGTAGCGGAACCGCGATGGGAACATTCACTTCCTCCGCTCTGCTGCCGTGTCTTCGCCGGGGATGTCACGGGGCCCCGCGACCGAGTGAGGGTCCGCTACCGCCTGCGGCCCCGATTCGTAATCGGGGTCGGGCCTTGGCTCCTGGTGCGGCGGCCACGGGCCGGAGACCGGCTGCCCCGCGATCTTGAGGTAGTCGACGAGCTGCGGCCACGCCCACACGGTTGGGCTCTTCCCGGTCTTGGGCGCGTCTTCGATCAGCTCGAACAGTCGCGGGTTGCCCTTGCTGTGCCCATCGGACTCGATAGCCATGCCACGAACTCCCTCCGTCAGCAATGCCACTCGCGATGGCACCGGGGGTAACGGATTTTAGACGTATAGTGACCCGCGCTTAACATAGCGGCAACAGCCAAATAAGCTGTCGCTTAATCGACTAGTTCGCCGGGTGAACATGGCACGCAAATCGGCAGATTCAGCTCCAGATCGTGACATAAACCGGGGGCTTGAAGCGGGACGGCGGCACGCCGGCGGCAGGCGATCGAATCAGATGCATCGCCTCCGGGGTACCGAGGAACCTCCGCAGCGCGCTCACCGCGGTGCTGCGGCGGTCCCGTTCAAGCAGGGTCACATGCCAGCACTCCTCGGTCGGAAAGCCCGGCATGTCGACGAGGGACAGCTCGCCGCGCCGCAACTGCTGGGACACCAGGTGCTCGATTGCCGGCGCGACCCCGGCGCCGTCGGCCGCGGCCGCCCAGGCGGCGGTCTGGCTCTGGAAGACCCCGATGTTGCTATCGGCAATCCCGAGCCGGCGCAGCAGCCTGGCCGTCTCGCTGCCCGGATCGGTCCCCGACGGGTCCACCAGCCAGCGCCACTGCCTGGCCGGCCCGCGCAGCCGCGATTTCCCCGGGCCGACCACGACGAGCCGGTACTTAAAGATGGGCTCGCTGACGATCGGCAGCTCGTGCTCGCCGGTCACCTCCGCCCCGAAGGCGACGTCTGCAAGCCGGTTCGCGATCAGCACAGCCTGCTCACCGGAGGCCGCGACCCCGGTCGTGACCTCCACTGGCCCGGCGAACCGGCGGCGGAACGCCTCCATCAGCGGCCCGGCCACGAACTCGGCGAAGGTCGACGTGGCAACGACCCGCAGCTGCTCGGGCGCGCCCTGCGCGTCACGGACGGCCGCATGCGCATCGGCGCCGAGCATGACGATCTGGGACGCGATGCCGAGCAGCCGGGTACCGCCGGGCGTCAGCGTCATTCCGGCCTGGCTCCGGGTGATCAGCTGATCGCCAAGATCCTGGCGGAGGGCGGTTATCGCCTGCGACACGGCAGACTCACTGACACTCAGCGCCCCGGCCGCCGCGCGCACCGACCCGAGGCGGGCGACCAGGACGAACGCGTTCAGCTGGGTCAGCGTCATCGCACACTCCATCGTGAGCATCAGCGCACCGGGATGGCACGCCACCTCTGCGTGCACTCAGAACGTAACGTACGGCATCAGACGGAACCGCGCATCCAACGCGCGATGCCCTAGACCGGGAGGTGGGATTGCAGGTCCCCGCGCAAGTCGAATACGAGAAGGCCGCAAGCGTGGAGCACGCTCTCGCGCTGCTGGCCAGGTACGCGCCTGGGGCGAGAATCCTGGCCGGCGGCCATAGCCTGATACCGATGATGAAGCTGCGTCTCGCGCAGCCCGAGGTGCTTATCGACATCAACGGGATCGGAAGCTTGCGCTATATCGAACGAGTTGGCGGCGAATTGCGCATCGGCGCGCTCGCCCGGCACGCGGACTTGCTTGCGGCGCCGATGGCGGGTGACTACTTCACGATCTTGCATGACGCCGAGGCAGTGATCGCGGACCCGGTCGTCAGGAGCTGGGGCACTATCGGCGGGTCCCTCTGCCAGGCTGACCCGTCGGAGGACCTGTCTGCCGCGTTCGCCGCGCTGAAGGGCTCGATGATCGTCGGTGGGCCCGGCGGCAGCCGCGAGGTGTCCGCGCGGGCGTTCCACACCGGACCGTACGAGACCGTCGTCGGCCCCGCCGAGATGCTAACTGAGATCAGGCTGCCCATCAGGCCCGACAGCGGGAGCGCGTACCTGAAGGTATACCGCCGCGCGGGCGACTGGGCGATCGGCGCCGCCGGAGCGGCGGTCTGGCTGTCGGGCGGGCTGATCGCGGACGTCGGCATCGGGCTGACGGCGGTCGGGGCGGCGCACTTCGTCGCGGCGGAGGCCGAGGAGTTCCTGCGCGGCCGGCCCGCCGACGAGGAGTCCTTCGCCCGGGCGGGCGAGATCGCGGCCGAGCACTGCAACCCGCCCTCGGACCAGCGTGGCCCGGCCGACTACAAGCGGCACCTGGTACGCGAGCTCACTGCCCGGGTCCTCCGGGCCGCCGTTCGCCGGGCCCGCGGGCTGGAACCTGCGGGTGGGCGGGCGCCGTGAAGATAACCATCACCGTCAACGGGACCGACTACGCGCGGGTCGTCGAGCCGCGGCTGCTGCTCATTCACTTCCTGCGGGATGAGCTCAGGCTGACCGGCTCGCACTGGGGCTGCGACACGTCCAACTGCGGTGCCTGCGTGGTGTGGCTGGACGAGACGCCGGTCAAGTCCTGCACGGTGCTCGCCGTCATGGCGGACGGACGGCGGGTCGCCACCGTGGAGGGCCTGGCGATCGGCAACGCGCTCGACCCGATCCAGGAGGCTTTCGCGGTCTGCCACGGGCTGCAATGCGGCTTCTGCACGCCCGGCATGATGATGACCGCCCGGTGGCTGCTCGATCACAACCCTGACCCGACACCCGAGGAGGTTCGCGAGGCGATATCCGGCCAGGTCTGCCGCTGCACCGGGTACGAGAACATCGTCAGGTCGGTGCTGTGGGCCGCCAAGCACGACGGGGCTGCCGAAGACGAGGGTGGTGAGCATGAGCCACGCTTACGGGCCGCTCCGCCGCAAGGAGGACGCGCGGTTCATCAGGGGGCAGGGCACCTACGTGGACGACATCGTGCTGCCGGGCATGCTGCACGGCGCGATCCTGCGCAGCCCCCTCGCGCACGCCAGGATCACCTCGGTTGACGCGAGCGCCGCGCGCGCCCACCCGGCCGTGGTGGCCGTGCTCACCGGCGCCGACCTGGCCGAGCGCGGCCTGGCGTGGATGCCCACGCTCTTCGGCGACGTGCAGGCGGTCCTCGCCACCGACAAGGTTCGCTTCCAGGGCCAGGAGATCGCGTTCGTGGTGGCGACGGACCGGTACGCGGCGCGGGACGCGCTCGAGCTGATCGTCGTTGACTACGAGCCGCTGCCGGCGCTGATCGACGCCTCGACGGCGCTCGATCCCGGCGCGCCCGTGGTCCGCGACGAACTGCCGGACGGCAACCACATCTTCGACTGGACGGCGGGAGACAAGGCGGCCACCGACGCGGTCTTCGCCGCCGCGGACGTCGTAGTCGGCTGCGCGATGATCTACCCGCGCTCGCACCCCGCGCCGCTTGAGACCTGCGGCGCAGTCGCCGACTACGACGCGGTCGCCGGCAAGCTGACCTTGTGGTCGACCAGCCAGGCCCCGCACGCCCATCGTCTGCTATACGCGGCGCTAACCGGGATCCCCGAGCACAAGGTCAGGATCGTCTCGCCCGACCTGGGCGGCGGCTTCGGTGCCAAGGTTCCCGTCTACCCGGGCTACGTCTGCGCCGTCGCCGCGTCGATGGCGACCGGGCGGCCGGTGAAGTGGGTGGAGGACCGCTCGGAGAACCTGATGTCCACCGCGTTCGCCCGCGACTACCACATGCACGGCGAGATCGCCGCCACCTCCGGCGGGCAGATCCTCGGGCTGCGCGCGCGGGTGCTCGCCGATCACGGCGCGTTCAACGCGGTCGCGCAGCCGTCCAAGTTCCCGGCAGGCTTCTTCCACATCTTCACCGGCTCCTACCAGACACAGGCGGCGTACTGCGAGGTCACCGGCGTGTTCACAAACAAGGCGCCGGGCGGCGTCGCCTACTCCTGCTCGTTCCGCATCACCGAGGCCGTGTATCTGGTCGAGCGCCTCACCGACATGCTGGCCCGCGAGCTCGGAATGGACCCGGCTGAGCTGCGGATGCGCAACCTGCTGCGCCCCGAGCAGTTCCCCTACACGACCCCGTCCGGCTGGGAGTACGACTCAGGCGACTACCCGCGGGCGCTGCAACTGGCCCTGGACATGGCGGACTACCCTGCGCTCCGCCGCGAGCAGGCGGAGCGCCGTGCCCGCGGCGAGTACATGGGCATCGGGCTTAGCTTCTTCACCGAGGGCGTCGGTGCGGGCCCGCGCGGCCACATGGACATCATGGGCCTGGGCATGGCCGACGGCGCCGACCTCCGGGTGCACCCCACCGGCAAGGCGGTGCTCGCCATCTCGGTGCAGACCCAGGGCCAGGGGCACGAGACCACGTTCGCTCAGCTGGTGGCGCACGAGCTCGGCCTGTCGCCGGATGACGTGGAGGTGGTGCACGGCGATACCGACAGGACCCCGTTCGGCCTCGGCACCTACGGGTCACGGTCCACGCCGGTGTCCGGTGCCGCGGCCGTCGTCGCCGCGCGGAAGGTCCGCGAGCGGGCCCGGCTGGTGGCCGCGGCCATGCTCGAGGCGGCCGCGGATGACCTCGAGTGGCTTGACGGCAAGTGGCGCGTCCGTGGCGACCCCGACCTGGCCCTGGGCATCGTCGAGATCGCGAAGGCCGCGCACTCGACGCTTGAGCTGCCCGCCGGGGTCGAGGGCCACCTGGACGCGTCGGCGGTCTACAACCCGCCGAACCTGACCTTCCCGTTCGGCGCCTACATCTGCGTGACCGACGTGGACCCGGGCACCGGCCAGGTCACGGTCCGCCGCTTCATCGCCGTCGACGACTGCGGGGTGCGGATCAACCCGATGATCGTCGAGGGACAGGTGCACCGCGGCCTGGCCGACGGCATCGGCATCGCCCTGATGCAGTCCATCTCGTTCGACGAGATCGGCAACTGCCTGAGCGGTTCCTTCATGGATTACCTGCTGCCCACGTCGCTCGAGTGCCCCTCGCCGGAACTCGGCGCGACCGTCACCCCCTCCCCCCACCATCCCGTGGGCGCCAAGGGCATCGGCGAGTCGGCCACCGTCGGCTCGCCGCCCGCCGTGGTCAACTCGGTCATGGACGCGCTCGCCCCATTCGGCGTAGTGCACGCGGACATGCCGCTGACCCCGGCCAACGTGTGGCTTGCCATCCAGGGCAATCAGGTGCCCCCTGCAAAAGCCAGAGAATAAATCCAAGATCACGCTTTCGAACGGGCCCGTGGCTCCGCCCTGGCCTCAAATTTCTCTCACAAGCCGACACGTTCCAGCAAGACCGCCCTCCCGGACGCTCAATGCGCTGAGGTCGCCGCAGCAAGCGATATGAACTCGCGACTCAAATTCCATCAATTGAGCTCGTCGGGGTCCGCGGCCAGCAGTGGGTGGTCAGCAATGTCAGCAACAGTCATGAGATGTCGGCATACCCCGCGTTGAGTCACCTTCCCCGGATTAGGTGGCTCCGCTTGACTGATCATCGCGTGAGTCCTTGTAGGCCTGCCAGAGTTCCTCTTGCTCCTGCCAACCTTCTCGGTGAGCTATTTCAGCCGCGAAGACAGCCATAGCCAAACCCGGATCATCGGCATCGTAGAGTTCCCATTCGTCGCGGGCGGTTAGCCGCCAGAGCAGGCTACCCCGCGACTCGGAGCCGACCTTTGACCACTCAGCCGCTGCGATATTCAAGGCCGCACGAGAGCGCCCAAGCGCCCAATAACAGCACATCTGGTTATATGCATTGGTGACGTTTGAGGCATACCCCATGTTGGCCGCCGTTTTGAGTTGCTCAAGCGCAGCGTTCGGATCAACAGGGATCAGGCAGAAGCCGAGATTATTCCTTATCTCCGGATCATCCGGTCGTTGAGTCACGCCAAACTCAAAGACCGCCACTGCTTCACTGTGGCTACCTTGATGAAGCAAGGCGATGGCATGCCGAGTCATCTCGGCCGATACAGAGTCACCGATATCAGGGATCCCTGTGCGACAGGCCCGCGCCGCAGCCGCGGCACGCCGCCGGCGGGTACTCCAGCCGCTCGTCAGGGTCATCAACGAGCTTCATCGTCGTTCCCGGCTCGCCCGGCTGCTTCCCCGGCCGCCGTTTCCCCCGCTCCCGCAAGGACCGGTCCCTCGGCTTCTTCTTATACGGGCTGTCCGACGACGGCGGCCGCGACGACGTGGACGAATCCTTCCGCACCTGCCGCTCCAGCTGCTCAACCCGCGCGGTCAGCCCCGCGATCAGCCGGTACGCCTCCGCCAGCGCGCCGCCAGCTCAGCATGCGGCAGCGCAGAAAGCTCCTCCGCAGAGGGCACGCCGGGCACGTCGGGCACAACAGGCAATCATCGCCGTCCCGGCCCGCCAGTCAACAACCCGCCACAGCGTGTCGCGGCCATCCGGCCGCCTCAATCCCGCAACCAGCGATAATGTCCGATCCAGTTGAAGGCTGCAAACGGCCGGTACGCTGACCTGCGGCCCGCAAGGTGAATCTGACCGATGAGGGCGGGGAGCTGACCCGGCGCAGCTTGCGGATTCGTGGATCTTGATACCTGGCTAGCCGTCGCAGGGCTGTGCCCCGGTCAGCAAGCGTCGACCTCAGGGGGCGCCGGGGCGATGGCGGCAAACGGGATCGGGCAGCACGAGTTGCCGGCGCAGGCCACCAGGTCGTCGCAGCCGGCGTCGACCGCTGCGCACAGCGTCTCGGCGATGACCCGCAGGTCGGCGAGCTTTGCCTCCACCTCGGCCAGCTTCGCCTGCGCGCGAGCGTGCAGCCCGGGCTCGGGGCGGCGGCCGTGATGCCGGGTCGCGTCCAGGATGCCGGCCACTTCGTCGAGGGTGAAGCCGAGCCGTTGCGCCGCCTTGATGACCCGCAGCACCGTCACGGTCTCGGCCGGGTAGAGCCGGTGACCGCCCAGGCTGCGGTCCGGCTCGGCGAGCAGGCCCCGGCGTCGGTAGTACCGCAGCGTTTGCGGGTTGATCCCGGCCGCGGCGGCGACCTGGCCGCTGCGCAGCCCGGTCACGACCCGATCCCGGCAGCCGCCCGGTCCGCGAGCGCGTCGAGGACGCCGACGTGCGCTTCGGGGACGGCTACGTCGAGGTGCACCGCGCCGTCCGCGGGGGCGAACGTGAAGGAGAGGAACGGGCAGCATTCCCGCTCCCTGCCGGTTAGGTCCCGGGCCGCTTGCTCGGCGGCCGGGTCAAGCCGCCACCGCAGCCGGGTGGGCGACAGCCGCTGCTGGCCTCGCAGCGCGGCGGCGAACAAGTCGTCGAACTCAGCCAGCCGCAGCGGGCGCTCCGCGGTCGGCAGGGTGCACGCCTCGGGCGCCAACACCCCGTCATTCATGGTCATACCTCGAAGGTAAACCTGTACCCGGGTACCGGATGCAAGCCGACTGTGGCGGGATACCCGCGTTCAGTCGCGCGATCTGCCTTGCGGATTCGGTAGATCCAGCTTTGCGGGCCGGTCGCCTTGGAGTCGATTGGCCGCGTTAGGCGATTAGCGGTGAACTCGGAACATGATGCCGTCGAGGTCGGCGAGCATGCGTGCGGCAGCGACTTGCAGGGTAATGCTGACCTTCGCAAGATCACTCGCAACCTAAGTGGTCGGCGTCGGAAGTTCCTCGGGGGTTATCAGGCGGCTGCCGGTGCGGCAGGCTGATGGTCGTGTTCGTGTTGCTGGTTTCGCTCTTTCTGTTCGTGTCGTTCGATCCGGGCCAGTAGGTCCTCGAGGTCGGTGGGGGTGAACTTCCATTTGAACGGTCGGGCGGTGGCGTTGTAGCGCTGCTCGAAGGCGGTGAGCCGGTCTTGGACCTGGTCGAGGTTGGTGAAGTCGTTGGGTGAGACGACTTTGCGCTGCACGATGGAGAAGAAGATCTCTACCTGGTTGAGCCAGGAGGCGTGCGGCTCTCCCCGGTCCTCAGGATTCGGGTTTTAGCTGCGTGTGAGGCGTGTCGGTCCAAAACGGGCGTGCCTGGCTGGGGTAGCGTCCCCGGGGTCAGGACAGGCGGCTGGCGACCGGGGGACGGGACATGCCGGGACCGGATGGCTCTATCTGGGATGACATTCTCGACACTGAGCATGCGGTGGTTATCAGGACCTATATAGAGCGCTGGCCGCGGCGGGACCGGCCGCCGGAGAAGGTGCTGATCGTCGTGGTCGAGCCGGATGCGGAGCATAAGTGCCGGTGCCCGCATTGCGGGCAGCGCGGCAAGGCGGTGGAGCGGGACGTGCGGCGGTGGCGGACGCTGGACGTGCACGGCAAGCGGTGCTTCCTGGAATCGGGGCTGCCCCGGATCGAGTGCCCGGAGCACGGCAAGGTCACCGCCGCGGTGCCGTGGGCGCGCCACGGCGATTACTTCACGGCCTCGTTCGAGGATCATGCGGCGTGGCTGGCCGCGCAGGCGCCATGGACGAAGGCCGCGGCGGAGCTGCGGGTGACCTGGGAGGCCCTGTCCGGGATCGTCGCCCGCGTGGCAGCGGACGCGGCCTCCTGCCGGGACCGGCTGGAGGGGCTGCGGATGATCGGCATCGACGAGAAATCCTGGGGCAAGGGCAGCGGTAAGTACCTGACCGTCGTCACGGACCACCAGGCCGGGAAGATCGCCTGGATCGCCGAAGGCCGCAGCCGGGAGAGCGTCGGCGCGTTCTTCGATGCCCTCGGCCCGGAGCGCTCGAGGCTGCTCACGCACGTGTCCGCGGACGGGGCGGACTGGATCCACGACGTGGTCCGAGGCCGCGCCCCGCAGGCCCGGATCTGCCTTGACGCATTCCACGCGGTGAAATGGGCCGGGGAACGGCTGGACGAGCTGCGCCGCCGGATCGCCGCTGAGCTGCGCGCCGCCGGGCACGACGACCAGGCCTCCGCCCTCGGCAACGGCATGTGGGCGCTGCGCAAGAAACCAGAGAACCTGACCACCGGGCAGCGCACCGCCCTGGCCCGCATCGCCGCCGACAACAAGCCCCTGTACAAGGGCTACCTGATGAAAGAGCAGCTCCGCGAGGTCTTCAAGGTCAAGGGCGACCCCGGCAAGGCGCTCCTGGCCGGGCTGATCTCCTGGGCGCACCGCTGCCGCATCCCCGAGTTCGCGAAGCTGGCCAAGACGCTCACCAGATTCAGGGACCTCATCTACGCAACACCTTGGACGACGGGCCATCCAACGCGTGGGCTTCATACTGTTCCTTTCGTTGAGGTTCGTGGTGCCTGACCGTTGGATGACGGGTTCCCGGCTGTTCCTGGCTTCGTGTCTCAGTGTGGCCTGAGGGTCTGACATTCCGGCACGTGAACTGGATGTTTTCCCAGGTCATGTGCCGGATGATGCCCTTGCGGCGGTGATCTGGGCGGGGTTGGGGGCTTGCTGGCCGCTGCGGTAGAGGTGTCGGCCGCGGTAGTCGGTGGTGACGGCGTTGATGAGGCCGAGCCGGTACCACTTGTAGATGGTGGAGCGGGCGACGCCGAGGCGGGCGGCGAGCTGCCCGCCGGTGGTCAGTTCCTCGTCGCGGTGCGCGGCGGGCCTGGCTGCGGTGATCTGCGTCCGGGACGGCTTCTGGTGTCCGGCGCGGTAGAGCGGGTGGCCGCGGTGGTCGTGCCCGGCGGCGTCGATGAGGCCGAGGTGGTGCCAGCGGGTGACGGTGCCGCCGGTGACGCCGAGCTGTGCTCCGAGCTGGCGGGCTGACAGGAGCCCGGAGGCGGCGCGGTCGCGGGCGGCGCGTGCGTTGAACGGTGCGGGGCGCTGCTGTCCGGGCGGGAACAGGCAGGTGCCGCGGCCGTCGATGCGGTGGCCGTCGATCAGCCCGGATCGCTGCCATCTGTTCACGGTGGGGATGGCGGTGCCGAGCCGGGCGGCGGTCTCGGCGGCGGTGAGGTACCCGGCGGCGCGCAGCCTGGCGCTGTGGTCGGGGATTCCCCTGGCGCGGCAGAGCGCGGCGAGGGAGGGGACGGTATATGGGCGTCCCCATCCGCCGGTGATGCCGCGTTCGCTGAGGATGGCGGCGATCTCGTCGAAAGGGTGCTCGCCGAGCAGCTCGTCGATCAGCGTGACGGTTTCGGCAGGGGTGGTGTGGGCTTCCCATGCGGTCAGCGGCCGGGGGACGGTCAGGGTGTGGTCCTGCCCGCCGGGGAGCCGGACGTGCGCGGTGATGGTGTCGCTGTCTTTGAGCAGGGTGACGTCGGTGACGAGCAGCCGGATGAGCCGTTTGCGGTCTTTCATGCTGGTGGCGGGGTTGCGCCACAGGGCCGGCAGGTCGCTGGCCAGGGCTCGGACCTGGTCGCGCTGGCTGCCGTCGAGGGTGACGGCGGCTTGCCGGGTGGCGCGCTGGTAGTCGTCTTCGGCGTCGGCGAGGTCGCGGAGCCGGGCGTTCCAGTCCGCTTCGAGCGCGTCGGCGACGAGCCGGTTGGCGGGGTCGACGGACAGGTAGCGGCTGCGGGCCGCGGCGGCGGCCTGGCGGGCTCGCTGCACGTGGGTGGCGCGCAGCGCGTCTGCCTGGGCGGCCTGGTGTTCCAGCTGGACGGTGACCTGCAGGGCGGTGTCGATGGCCAGCGGGCTGAGCGCGTCCAGGACCAGGCCGGCGACGGCGGTGTCGATGCCGGCTCCGCAGATGTTCTGGCACGCGGGCGTGCCGGTGCTGATGCCGTCGCGCTGGCAGGCGTAGTCCGGGGCAAGGGTGCCGTCGCAGCGGGCGTGGTAGCTGACGGTCATCCGTTTCCCGCATCGGCCGCAGATCACCAGGCCTTGCAGCAGCGCCGGCCCTTCGCGGGGCGGCCCGGCGGCGCGGTCCGCGCCGCGGGCCGGGGCGTTGGCCGCGAGCTGCCGCTGGTTGGCTTCGAACTGCTCCCAGGTGATGTATCCGTCATGGGCGCCGGGGAGCAGCGTCGTCCATTCCTCCCGGGGCTTGATGGTCGTGGCGGTCTTGCCGCCGGCGCTGCGGTGCGCGCGGCGGCCGTAGAAGTAGGCGCCCGCGTAACGCGGGTTGTGCAGGACGAACAGCGCCTGGTCCAGCAGCAGCGGTTTCCAGCGCAGCTCCCCGGCACGAGGGCCGGCGTGGTCGCGGGCCGGGAAAGTGAGTCCCTCGGCGGCGAATGCCCGGACGACCGCGGTCGCCGATCCGGTGGCCTCGAACGCGGTGAACAGGCGGGTGACCGCGGCGCGGACGGCGGTGTCGGGATCGAGCATCACGTTTCCCGCGCTGTCGTAGCAGAACCCCGCGGGGAGGCGGACGGCGAGCTCGCCGCGGGCGGCCTTGGCCAGCAGCGCGCCGCGCATCCGGGACTGCAGGTAATGCAATTCGAACTCGCTGATCTGGCCTTTCATCCCCAGCAGCAGCCGGTCGTTGGGGTCGGCGGGGTCATACAGTCCGTCCTCATCGCAGATCAGCGTGCCGTTGAGGGCGCAGATCTTGATCAGCTGCTGCCAGTCGGCGTTGTCGCGGGCCAGCCGGGAGCATTCCAGGCCGAGCACGATCCCGGCCCGGCCCAGCGACACCTCGGCGACCAGTTGCTGGAACCCGGCGCGGTCCGCGGCTGACGCGCCGGAAGACCCCTGGTCGACGTCGATGACGTGGACCTGGGACAGCTGCCAGCCCAGCGCGACCGCCCGGCCCTTGAGGTCGTATTGCCGGCGGGTGGACTCGGTGTTGTGGATCACCTGGTACATCGTGGACTGCCGGACATACAGGTACGCGTCCCGGCGCAGGTGACCGCCGGTGACCTTGCTGCTGTCACTGCTCATCATTCCTCTCCTTCCAGGGGTTGCTGCTTACCTGGCCGCCATCGCGGCGAGCGTCATGGCGGCCAGGACCGAAACGACCGGGCCGGGTGGCACCGGAACCGGTTCCCGGGCCGGCCCGGAACCGCCGCGGCGGCGGGCAGGGCGGCGCGGACCTGCATCCACGCCGCCATCCCGCGGGCGCGGATCACCGCCGCGCCGGGCACGGCGCCGCCAGCCTGGCCGGCGAGCGCCGCGGACCTGGCCAGCTCATAGTCGGCCGCCAGGTCCGCCGGGCCGCCGGCGTCAGCCGGGCTGTCCGGCGCTTTTGGAACTGTCCGGGCGGGCCAGGGCGCGCTGCACCGAACGGGGATGGACCCGGATCCCGAACTGCTCCCCGACCATGGCGGCCAGCTGCGCCGCCCGCAGCCCGGGATCGGCGGCCTTCCGCTCGCCGATCCACGCGATCACCTCGGCGGTCAGCTTGTGACCGCCTTTCGGCCCCGGCCGGCGCGGCACCAGGGCAGCCAGCCCGCCCTCCTCCAGCGCGGCCGCAGCCTGGTAGAACGACTGCCGGGACAGCCCGGCCCCGGACGCTGCCGCGGTGACGGTGGCCCCGTCCTCGCGGGCGCCGCGGACCATCTCGTACTTGACCTGCACCATGTCGCGGGAATCGAAGAACCCGCCGGAGGCGAACCGGGCGTCGGTCACATCACCCGGCCGCGGGTTCAGCGTGCCGGACCGGCGCAGCGCGTCCTCCTTGCGGTCAGCCGCCCGTTCCTGCCCGCCGTCTCGCCGCCGCCTGCCCGGCATCCTGTCATCCCCCTCGGAGCGACTTGGCATGTCACCGGAATTCTGTCGCTCATGCTGTTCGGGCGCGCTGAGACACGCCGACAGCGACGCAGCTATCCTGAGCACTCGCCCCGAAACAACGACGGTCGTCCAGCCGGACGCCCAGCACGCCACGAGCATCATTGACATAATCGGGCTGACACTCATGACAGAATCTCACTGACAGACCCTGTCGCGCCCGGCCCGGGCGCCCCGCTGATCCGCGCGACCACCTCCGCCGCGGACAGCAGGTCCGCGGTCCGGAACGCGGCCCGGCCCGCCGCCACGACCACAGCCGGATCCGGTGCCACCGCATCCGTCCAGCTCGCCGGCAGCGACGCCACTTCCCCCGAAGGCAGACGGAAGAACACCCGGTCCCCGTCCCAGGAGCGCCGCCGCTGCACGAACTCGAAGTACGACCCCGACCACGGATGGAACGGGTGAACCACCCGGACAAGCGGTGAACCCGCTACATCATCGACATCACGCGCACTCGGCGGTGCGCTCGAACGGGCGGGCCGAAGCACTGAACGCCCAGCTCAATGCCCTCATCACCAGGGCCAGGGGCTTCCGCAGCGCCGCCGCCCTCATCGCCATGGCCGAATTCGTCCACGGCGGCCTATGCCCCGAATCGCCGTACTAACCGGCTAGCAACCAATTCCTGAGGGCGGGGGAGAGCCAGGCGTGCACTGGCGTGTGGACCATGACCGCGTTGGGGTAGCGGGCTGTGAGGCGGTCGGCGGCGGCTTGGCCTCGGTGGGAGGAGCCGTTGTCGACGACCCAGAACACCCGGCGTGCCGAGGCGTACGGCTCTTGCGTCATGACTTCATCGACGAGATCGGTGAACAGGCCGATGCCGGTCGTGTCGGAGCAGAGCCCGATCACGTGGGCGCGGTGGACGTCGTAGGCGGCCAGGTAGGCCAGCGCGCCGCCGCGCTCGTATTCGTGGTTGACGCGCATAGTGCGGGATGCGCCGGGCGGCAGGGTGGGGTGGCAGCGGCAGCGTGCCTGGATGGAGGTCTTCTCATCGGAGGAGATCACGTATTCGCCGTCGCCGAGCGGGCTGCCGTCGAAGACCCGCGCGTAGAGGTTCAGGACCCGGGTGGCCTTGGCGGCGAAGTCGGGGTCGCGGATGAACAGCCAGGACCGGTACTGCCAGGGCTTGATCGTGTCGGCGGCCATGATCCGGCGGACGGTGGAGGCTGACATCGCCGGCGCGATGCCCCGGCCGGTGATCTCGCCGGCGAGGTCCGGGCAGCTCCACCGCGATAGCGGTACCCCGGTTTCGGCCGGCAGCTGGCAGGCCAGGGCCTTGACCTCGGCGGAATGCACCGGGGTGAAGCGCGGTGGGCGTCCGGATCGGCGCCGGTCGGCCAGCCCTGCCATGCCCTCATCGGCGTATCGGCCGCGCCATAGGCGGACGGTGTCGGCGACCACGCCGAGACGCCGGGAGATTTCGGCGTTGGAGTAGCCGCGGGCGGCGTCCAGCACGATCCGTGCGCGGATGACTTGCTGGTAGCCGGCGGTACGGGAGTAGGCGAGCTTCTCGAGCCGGTGGCGTTCGGCGGTGGTCACGATGATCTGGCGTGCGAGAGGGGCGGGCACAGGCGGGCTTTCCGGCAGAGAGTCATGTTGACGGGCTCGCCGAGCCTGCCCGGAAACCTGCCGGGAGAAGGGCGACCGACACGCCGGACCGGCAATATGGACATTTAGAGCATGCCCGTGATCCCCGAGTCGACGAAGACCTCTCTGGCCCAGCGGCTTCGCGCGCACGCCAGGGCCAGCTGGCCCCAGCTGGCTCAGGTCCACGTGCGCTTCCGGGGCCAGTTCGCCTACGTAGCCGGCGAACTGGCCGATGGTGAGCAGATCCCGCTGATGCGGCTGCGTTACGGCGGATCCGCCCATCGATGGGGAACGGCCATCTACGTGGCGAGCAAGGACAGCTATGAAGACCAGATCTGGTTCAGCGGCAGCACTGAGGAAATCTTCGACCTGGTCTGCGATCTCCACGTGACCAATGCCGGCCACTGACCACCAACCGCACACAAGCCAGCCGTCAACCCCCGAAGGACTTACGGCCCGGACCACTAAGCCCGACAGTCGCAGCCTTCGGCGATACGGGACAGATAACACGCTGACGCTTGCTGAACAGCTACGGCTGATCGATGCCGAGCGCTGCGCACCATGCCTGAGGATCCACGCCTTCGATGGCAGAGTATCCGCCCATGAGCTTTACGAGAAGTGCCGAAACAATCGGCGCGGTCACCTCTTGGGACATGCCGTATCGCACTAGGGCTATGGCATCCAACCCCCGGGCCGTGAGTTCTGCTGCTGCGGCCTTGATGGTTTCTCGTCTAGATGACTGAGTCCAAGGGATCGCCTGCGGACATAGAGCGAGGGCGTCCATGGTCAGTTTGTGACGACCGACATAGACACCCTCGCGACTGCACTTTACGTCAAGGTAGATGACGCCCTGAAGGCTTCGCCGGAACTGGCTCCGTGGCGCCCGGCGGTCGGGATCGCGCCCACGCTCAGCGACGCCGAGGTGGTCACGCTGGCGGTCATGTCGGCGCTGCTCGGCTACACCTCCGAGCGTCGCTGGCTGCGCCGCGCGGGCCGGGACTTCCGGCACCTGTTCCCCTACCTGCCCCAGCAGTCCGGGTACAACAAGCGCCTGCGGGCGGCATGCTCCCTGGTCACGCACATGATCAGGATGCTGGCGCAGGACACCTCGCTGTGGAGCGACGACGTCTGGGTGGTCGACTCCACCCCGGTCGGCTGCGGCTGCTCCCGCGAGACCGCCAAGCGCTCGGACCTGGCCGGCTGGGCCCAGCACGGCTACTGCGCGTCGCACTCGCGGTACTTCTGGGGCCTGCGCCTGCACCTGGTCTGCACCCTCGGCGGGCTGCCAGTCCTGTTCGCGCTCACCGGCGCGAAGGCCGACGAGCGCGAGACCCTGCGCGACATGCTCGACACCGCGCCCGACGTCGCGGCCTCCCACCCCGGGCAGACGATCATCGGCGACAAGAACTACTTCGGCCGCGAGTTCGAGCACGACCTCGCCGAACGCCACCTGGAGCTGCTGCGGCCGGCCCGCAAAGGGGAGCCCGAACGGGCCGGAGCCCGCCTGTTCAAGCCGCTACGGCAGGTCATCGAGTCGATCAACCAGACCTTCAAAGGACAGCTCGGCCTGGAACGGCACGGCGGCAAGACACCGGCGGGCGTGATCGCCCGGGTCCTTTCCCGCATCCTCGCGCTGACCGCCGCGATCCGGCTCAACGACAAGACCGGGCAGCCGATCAAGCGATCACTGACCGCCTACGATCACTAACCGAGACCACACCCCTCGGACTCAGTCATCTAGTCTCGGCCGCCGCCCCTCCCGCCTCTGGACGCTGCTCTATGAGACGAAGGATCCCAGTGACGAGGCTCACGGTCCGCCACCCAACTGAGGGTTCCCGTTCGGCCTCACAGAGGTAGCTCTCACCTGCGTCGAGGGCTTTCTCCTCATTCAACAGGCAGACCTCCGCATGGAGTTACATCGATGTAATTAACTCGCGAGGTATTATCTTGGCAAGATCTTTGGTATGATCGTACCAGTGATCCTAACTGTAGGCGGACGAGATGTCTGACGTGATCTTCCAATCTTCCGATCTAGCCAACAAACGGACAGAGGTTCTGGAAGCGGCGCGCAGCGGACAGGCCCGCGTCCGGGATAAGGACGGGACCAGCCTCGTCATGCTTCCGGAGAGCAGGTTGCGGCTGCTCGAGAGCCTTGCGAAGTGGTGGCAGGCATACATGAAGCTTGAGGCCCTTCTTCACAGGAGCGAACTCCCCCGTGCCGGAGAGTTGGGTGAGCTTGCCTGGCTACGGGCGTTCGATCGCGCCGACTTCCAGGAGTTCGTCAGCGAACTGCACGATGCGCTAGTCGCCGCGAGCGCGGACGAGGACACCGCGGTCCTGGACGAGTGCATCAAGGCGTGGCGCGTCACAGCGCGCCAGCTTGAGGACCCGCTACGGCGCTCCGTCCTGCACGGCCCCTTCGTGCCGGAGCACTATGTCGAGGCCGACGAGCCCCATGGCGCCGAGTAGCGCGTACGACCCGAACGTCCCTGCTAGGCGACCTGGCGGAAAGCCCAATAAGCAGCCCAGATACCGGGTTCTGGTTCATAAGCGGTATCTAGGGCACTACTTGGAGTTGACCGGCCGGGTTGGACTTAAGCAGGCACAGCAGTTCTGGGATCACGTCTCCCAAAACCCAGGCAATCCAGACCCGATCGCCCAAACCTGCTATTTGCGGGGACAGGCGGGGAAGCCTAAGGGACCTGGGTGGTCCCGGACCATCCACTACGAGGTCAGTAGCTCCGCCCGGATTGACTACCAGTACTGTGACACCTATGCGACGGAACCTGACGGTGATCCTCATCCAGTTGTCGCTATCCTGACCATCAACTACAGCAGTCACTGAGCAGTCCAGGGTTTGCGCGAAGCAAGGGGTGCCGATGGACAGCGGGAGTTGTTGACAACATTGTCGAGTCACTGGTGTCCGGCGATATAGATGCCGACGACTTCATGCGGGCAGTACAGCAACGCATCGAAGCCCACGAGGCAAACCTGCACGATCCGGTCACAGGTGGCACGCGATAGATGCGCCAAGCTAAGCTGGGTCGCACAGAGAGCCGTGCTGATTCACCTTCACCCCGCCGCCCAGTCCGGGCTCGGCGACGTGCTCCTCGGTGCAGTCAAAGACAACGAAACACAGCTAATCGTGGAAACCCACAGCGAGCACTTGCTGCACCGCATCCAGCCACGGATCGCCGAAGAGGGGATCTCCAAGGACGATGTGGCGCTCTACTTCATCGGCGTTGAGGATGGCAGATCCGAGATCCACGAACTCAAAGTCGACGAGTACGGCAACATCACGAACTGGCCGCAGGATTTCTTCGGCGATGAGATGGGCGACCTGGCCGCAATGACCGAGGCTACCGCCGAGCGTCGTGACCGCCATTCATGAGCCAACCATGGGTTGTAGACACGAACGTCGGTGTCGTTGCCAATGACGGCTTGACGATCGCCCTGAGCCTTCCCATCTTCCAGCATCAATCGGCTCCTGCGGGCGGTCAGCGGGATCGGCCCGTTGCCTGTCGGGGCCTGTGAGGGGGTGGCTGGGAGCGCGGAGCGGACCCCGGTGAGCTGTTCGGAGACGGCCCACAGGCGGCGCGCGAGATCCGGGTCCTGAGCGGCGGCGGAGCGGCCGATAAGTTCCGGTCGGCCGCGCATGTGCGCACCGCCACTTTGCCGACCGGCAGGCGCTGCTGGATGCCCTCGCCGAAGCCGGCTTCGCGCGGCTGGGCGAGGAGATGCGCGCGGCGATCGATGGCGCCGGCCAGGACTATGAGGCCCAGCTGCACGCGGTGGCGACCGGGTACGTATGCTTCGCGATCCGCGATCCTGCCCTCGTGGAGCTCATGTTCGCCGCCAAGAACGCCGAGCGGTCCGACGCGCTACGGGCGGCGTCCACGCGCGTGTTCACCGCCTTCGGCGACCTGATCCGCCAGGGGCAGCAGGCTCGCTCCCGCCCTGCGACCCAGAGCGCCTCCGCCTGCTCCTCATCGCCACCCTGCAGGGCATCGCCGCGCTCGTCACCTCCGGCAGGGCCTGGCCCGGGCAGGCCGACACGCTCCCGGCCTGCAAATAGGCGCGCATCGAAGCGGACGCAGCCGACGAGAAAGTGCATGCAGGTTCCCGTTTCCGGTGTCCAAGCAGGAGCCCGTGAGCAGGAGCGAACCCGGACGATCCCGCGACATTGGCCCCGGCCCGTCCAGGTTTCCGGGCCCGCTGCTCAGGCTCTGGCTCTCGGAGCCCGGATTCCCGACCAGGAGCCGACGTCGCACTGACAGCTGGCGTTGCTCCCCGCGCTGACGACCGTGCCGTCGGCGCGCGGTGGCGGCGGGTTCCACCACACCCGACGATTTCCTGCCAATCGCCGACGTCGCACAGCCCTGGCTGTTGTCTCCTGCGGACCCCCCGGACGCGTGACCGCGACGGTGTGGTAGCTGCCCGCGCCAGCGCCACCCTCTTCCCACGCATCGCTCCCGCTCCGGTCGTCCGGTCCCCGGCCGCAAGGACCCGCCCGTCGCGTCTGAGAGCGACGGTATGCATGTATCCGGCCGCGACGGCGATGAGATCGCGCCAGTCGTCAACGGAGCACTGTCCCCGGCGATTGTTTCCCGCGGCCAGTGCCGAACCGTCCGCCCGGACTCCGACCGAATGCCAGTCGCCACAGGACAGGGCCACCATCTCGCGCCAGGACTGCACGCCGCACTGCCCTTCCGAGTTCCGGCCGGCCGCCAACACGGTGCCGTCCGCAAGGAGCCCGACCGTGCGGCGCCAGCCCGCGGCCACGGCTGTGACGTGCCTGACGGGGCACCAGGTGGGGAATCGCGCGGTTTAGTCCTGTGCCTGTGGGTCCTCGAAGAGGCGCCAGGTCACCGCGGGGGCGTGGCCTGGGTCGTAGATCTGCTGTTCGCCGACTGTCGTGCCGTCGCCCTTGTAGTGCTGCCAGGCGAGGCCACGGTCCAGGAAGATGCCGATCTGGCCGCCGCAGGTTGCGCAGACGGGTTCGGCTTCTCCGGTGGCGCCGGGATTATCGTCGTCGGACTGAGCTACGTCCATCGCGTGGTCGAAGGCGTCTGCGTCGAAGATGCTGAGGAAGAGGAGCGCCGTGCTCAGCTGCTCGAGCGTGGCCGCGGCGATCCGGTCGAGGCGCGGGTGGGGGCCTTGGGCCGGGATGGGGAGCGCGGACAGGGGGTCCTGCGCGATGATTGACCTCATGGTCATCCCTCCAGGGTGACTGGTTGGGGTGGTCTAGGGTCGCCGTTGGTGTTGACGCACCGGCGGCGACCCGCCCGCTTTTGCGGGCTGTATAAATAATCATAGACGAACTTTTGTTTGATTACAATAGACAAATCAGATATGTCGTCGTACAGGAGTTCCCCGGTTGGGTTTGCTTGTCGACATGGGATGACGGTGCGGTGGGCGAGGGACCATGCGTGCGTTCGGGATACCAGGGAAGGGCAGCGGTCGGGTCGGCGGGCTGGCGGGACTGCGTGACCGGCGGAGACCTCTCGCCTTTTCTCTCTGCCCCGCCATGCGGGCGGAACGCGAATCAGCGATGAGCATGCACTCGATTACTAAGGGTATGCAATCGTAAGTTCTAGGAGGAGGAACGATGCCGGAAGACAAGCAGCCCTCAGTCGCGGCCAGGATGTTCGCGGACTTCGCGCCCGCCCTGGTGGGCCTGACCGACGATGTGCTGTTCGGGCAGGTCTGGGAGCGCAAGGAGCTGTCCCCGAGGTAGTACGAGGAGGAGACTCCCATGACCGCATGGACCAGTGATGAGCTCGCCGCGATCGCGGCAGCGGACGAGTTGGAGATCGCGCCGCTGCGACCCGACGGCCCCCAGCGCGCCCCGGTAACGATCTGGGTCGTCCGCGCCGACGACGATCTCTACGTCCGCTCCTTCCGCGGCAGCGGCAGCTCCTGGTTCCGGGGCGCCGAGGCGAGCCACGAGGGCCACATCCGGGCCGGCGGCGTCGACAAGGACGTCGTCTTCGTCGATGAAGCCGACCCCGGGATCAACGAGCAGATCGACGCTGCCTACCGCGCCAAGTACCGCCGATTCGGCGCCACCTACGTCGACCCCATGGTTGCCGAAGGAGCGCGGGTCGCGACGCTCAAGCTCGCGCCGCGTTGAGCAGGCCGCCCGCCTCCGTCCGCTGGCCGGCGACGCCCGGCTAATTCCCCGCCGCCCTCCCCGACGTCCCCTGGCCGCCCCGACGCGCCGTCCCGGCTTGACACTCCCCTGCGGAGATATATATGGTTCCCGTGTCAAAATAGTTTTGATTAGGAAACCAAATCGCCAGGAGGCGGCATGACCCCGTCGTCGGAACAGCTGACCCCGTCGGCGCTGCAGGCGCTGCTGGACGACGGCAAGCTCGCCGGGTCGTGGACGCTGGACGCGGCCAGGTCCGAGGTCCTCCTCGAGACCAGGCACACGTGGGGGCTCCGTCCCCTTCATGGCGTCTTCCGCCAGGTCAGCGGGAACGGCACGGTGACCGCTGCCGGTGACGTCACGGGCGTCATCACCGTGGGCGCCGAGTCCATCGACACCAAGAACCCGCAGCGGGATAAACACCTGCGCTCGGTCGACTTCTTCGACATCGCCAACCACCCGGACTTCACCTTCGCCGCCGAAGGCGTCAGCCCGGCCGGCGAGGGGGTACGCGTGACTGGCACCCTCACCATCCGCGACCGCACCCGCCCGGCATCGTTCGACGCGAAGGTCTCGGTCGCCGACGGCGAGGTGCAGCTGGACGGCAAGCTCCAGGTCAACCGGCGGGACTTCGGCATGACATGGAACTTCATCGGCATAGCGGCGCTGGACAACACGGTCGTCGTGCACGCCGTGTTCACCCGCCAGTAGGCCACCCCGCCCGCAGGACAGGCTCGCGTCGAGTACCCGCTCGCCGGGCTGCGGTTGGAGCAGGACGTCCCGCGACAAGCCAGTCGGACCGGAAGAAGCCACAAAACCCGCAGAATCCGGTTCGTAACGGGCCGCGATTGCGTTTGTGCAAGTGTGAGAGTGCTCACGCTTTTTCCGGCGCTTATCAAAAGCGCGCGCCGGACACCCCCGGCTACCGGCGGCGCAGGTCATAAGGTTTAGACCTTGCAGCGTACGGCCGAGTCGGCACGTGATGTTGCGCACTCAACAGATCAGCGTTCTCCTGTCAAGATGAATAATCGAAACTTTTTCAAGCGTTCAGCTTGACTGACGAGAGGACCGAGTTCGTGGTCGATGTTGATGCCATCCTGGAAGCCGCTCAGCTGAAAAACGAGCACGTGCGCGAGTACGTCAAGTACTGGGCGGGGATCACTGGCGCCGACAACATCGAGGTCGTCAGCGCCGATGACGACGCCCGGCTGATCGCCGAAGCGCTGGCGGCAGGCGAGATCTTCCCGGCTGGGGAGGGCCTCTACTACTCCCGCAGCTACTACAAGGACACCGCGCGCTCGGAGGAGCGCACGATCGTCGCGACCAGTGATCCGGCCGACAAAGGCGTCTACAACAACTGGTACCCCGCCGCCGAGATGACGGAGAAGCTGACCGGGCTGATGCGCGGCGCCTCCGCCGGCAAGACCATGTACGTGATCCCGTACCTGATGTCGCCACCGGGAGCTCCGCTGGAGAAGTACGCCGCCGGCGTCCAGCTGACCGATAACCGCGCCGTCGTGCTGCACATGAACCGCATGGCCCGGGTGCACGTCGACTTCATCAACAACCTGGGCGACCCGACCAGCTTCGTCCGCGCCGTGCACGTCACCGGCGACCTGGAGAACCTGGGCCAGGGCACGCCGGAGGACAAGCGGTACTTCGTGACCGTGGCCGACGAGCGGACGATCCTGCACTTCGGCTCGTCCTACGGCGGCAACGCGCTGCTCGGCAAGATCGCGCACGGCCTGCGCCAGGCCGCCTACGACGGCTGGGCGTCCGGGAAGTTCCTGTCCGAGCAGTTCATGCTGCTGGGCATCACCGACAAGCAGACCGGCAAGAAGTACCACATCGCGGGCGGCTTCCCCAGCGCGAGCGGCAAGACCAACCTGGCGATGACGCTGTCCCCCGACGCCCTGGGCGACCGCTACTACGTCGATTTCTACGGGGACGACATCGCCTGGCTCTGGGTCGGCGAGGACGGCCGGCTTTACGGCATGAACCCCGAGAACGGCGTGTTCGGCGTCGCCAAGGACACCAACGAGAAGACCAACCCGACCGCGATCGAGTCGATCGAGCCGGGCACCAAGGCGATCTTCACCAACATCGCCTGGAATGAGAAGACGCACGAGGTCTGGTTCGAGGGCCGCACCAAGAACCCGCCGGCCGAGGTCGACGGCTGGCTCGACTGGAAGGGCAACCGGATCGCCGACCGCTCCCCGGTGGAGGCGAACGACCCGTGGGCCCACCCGAACAGCCGGTTCACCACCACCCTGACCAACGTGCCGAACGTCGCCAAGGATTACGACGAGCCGCAGGGCGTGCCGATCGACGGCATTATCTTCGGCGGCCGCACCAGCGACCGCGAGCCGCTGATCCGCGCGATCACCGACGTGGCCGAGGGCGTCTACGACGGCCTCACCCTCGGCGCGGAGGCCACCTTCGCCGCCGACGGCCTGGACGGCCAACTCCGCTACGACCCGATGTCGATGCGCCCGTTCATGTCCTACCCGGAGGGCCCGTACGCGGCGCACTGGCTGAAGATCATCGGCGAGGCCGCCGATCAGCCGATCTTCGCCCATGTCAACTGGTTCCAGCGCGACGCCGAGGACGGCCACTTCCTCTGGCCCGGCTACCGTGACAACCTGCGCGCCCTGATCTGGCTCATGCAGCTCAAGAACGGCGAGGTCAAGGGGGTCGAGACCCCGGTGGGCATCCTGCCGGCCGAGGGCGAGCTCAACATCGACGGCCTGGAGATCGACCCGACCGACCTGGACACTCTCCTCACCATCGACACCGCACGCTGGCAGGAAGAAATGGGCTTCCGCCAGGCTCACCTGGAACAGTTCCCCAACCTCCCCGAAGAGATCTGGGCCGCCCACCGCCGCGTAGCCGCCGCCCTAGACGAGTAGTTCAGGCGATCCGCCTTCCTATCACTTCTGACCAGACAAACCACGTCAAAGCGGACACAAAAGTGGTCAGAACTGATAGGAAGGTGCAAAAAAGTGGTTAGAACTGATAGGAAGCTGCCGGGTTCCACGAAACCGGGCTGTCACGTCTGAGGCCTCATGGTGGTAGCGCGACGGTTGCGCCGGATGAGCTGACCAGGCGACGCCAGCCAGCAAACCCCTGAACTGGTCACGCCCGCGTCAGCCCAGTAGAGGAATCCCCCAACTGGTGAACGCAAGCGCCAGCCCAGAAGAGGAATCCCTGAACTGATCACGCAAGCGCCAGCCCAGAAGAGGAATCCCCGAACTGGTGAACGCAAGCGTCAGCCCCTCATACGGCGGCCGCAGGCCACTCCCACGCGTCTAGCCCAAGGACGTCGCCACGGGTTTACCTCCGCTGGTTAGGAAAGCGGGGCGCAGCCGGGTGTCCGCCGCGCCGTTCTCCCAGCCCGATGGGTTTTATCGGGCGGGAGACTTGGCGCGCCGGACACCCGCAAGCCCCGCGACCCCATCAAGCTACGCAGGCACGCGCAGGACCGCCCACACCCTTTTACCGTGCCACCCTGGAACCGCCTCCCAGCTCCAGTCATCAGACAACGCCTCAATCAACTCCAACCCCCGTCCGGACTCCTCGTCCTGGCCGGGGTGGCGCATGGCCGGCGCGCCGAGGGTGGAGGGCAGCGTGTCCCAGACCTCGATCATGAGCCGGAATCGGTCGGATGACAGCCGCACCCATAGCAGCGGCAGCTTCCCCTCGGCGTCATACACCAGGCTGCCGTCGGGATCTGTCACCGCCTGGACGACGTTGGTCGTCAGCTCGCTCACCACCAGTTCGGTGGTTTCGATCAGCGCGTCGAGTCCCCAGCCGTTGAGCACAACGCCGATGAAACCCCGGGCGAGGCGGGGGGCGGTCGGAAGGGCCCCCAGCGGCCCCAAGTCCGATGTCAGCGGCCAGTCAGCCACGTGGCACTCGCCTGCGATTTAGATAGGACGGCTGCGCGTGTCAGCCGCCAACCGAACGGACTTCTATCCGCACGGCACAGTGAAGTCACATCGCTAACAATAGCGGCATAACGGAAGATCGATCGGGACCCGTATCCCGTCGAGGGCGTGCGCGCAGAGGTCGTCCTCGCGTTCCTCGGGGAGCGCGGCGATGGTCTTCGTCACCAGATCGCGCAGACGCGACATGTTCTTGCCGAACACCTCGAACACCTCGGCCTGAGTGACCCCGTCCCCCTCCTCCACGCCCGCGTCGGTGTCCGTGACCAGCGCGAGGGTCGTGTAGCAGAGCGCGAGCTCGCGGGCGAGCACCGCTTCAGGGTGGCCGGTCATCCCGATCAGCGTCCAGCCCTGGGCCGCGTACCACAGCGACTCCGCGCGGGTGGAGAACCTCGGCCCGTCGATGACCACGAGCGTCCCCGAGCTGGCCGGCACCCAGCCGTTCTTGCGCGCGACCGCGACCGCGTGCGTCCGGACGGACGGGCAGTACGGGTCAGCGAACGGCACATGCACCGCGTGCTCGTCGTAGAAGGTCTGGGACCGGCCCGTGGTCCTGTCCACGAGCTGGTCGGGGATGACCAGGGTGCCGGGCCCGTAGGACGCGGTGAGCGACCCGACCGCGGTCGGGGCCAGGATGCGCCGCACGCCGACGGCGCGCAGCGCCCAGAGGTTGGCGCGGAACGGGATCTGGTGCGGCGGGAACCGGTGGTCCTTGCCGTGCCGAGGCAGGAACGCCACCCGGCGGCCCGCCACCTCACCGACGAGCACGGGCTCGCTCGGCTCGCCGAACGGTGTCTCGACCGGCACCTCCTCGGCGTCGGTGAGGAACTCGTAGAACCCGGAGCCTCCGATGACCCCGATGTCCGCGACTCTCATCGGGTTTCCTCAGGGGGGGCGGGGGGCCGGGGGTGATCGGGGGCGCCAGGGGGGATGGGGGGCGCCAGGGGGGATGGGGGGCGGGAGCCCCCCATGCGAGGGATCAGCCCCCCATGCGAGGGATGAGCCCCTGATGCCGGAGGGCTGTCCCCCCGGGGAAGTACCGCCGCCATGGCGTCAGGCGACCTTCTCGCCCGAGGACTTGGCGGACGACGCTGAGGAGGTCGATGAGGAGGAGGCCGAGGAGCGAGGAGGAACCGCTCTTGTCGCCCGACGAAGATGAGGACTTGTCGCCGCCCCCGGACTTGTCGCCGCCTCCCGAGGAGGAGGACTCAGAGGATGAACCGCTCTTGTCGCCCGACGAAGTTGACGAGGACGAGGACGAGGTCGCGGGCTCCACCGACGAAGACCCCTTCCGGCTGTCGGTCCGGTAGAAGCCGGATCCCTTGAACACGATCCCGACCGGTGAGAAGACCTTGCGCAGCCGACCGCCGCAATCGGCGTGGACCGTCAGCGGATCGTCGGTGAACTTCTGCACCAGCTCGAGCTGGCCACCGCATTCGGTGCAACGGTACTGGTAAGTGGGCACGCATTCCTCCCGGGCGGAACCAAAATTCGGTGAGCTAGATTAGCACTCGCACTAGCAGACTGCTAAGGATAACCGTGCCAGGGGGCCGCTCATTCCGCAGCTGGCCCGCCGGTAGCGCGGGGCGCCAGCGCTAGCGCGGGGCGCCAGCGAGAGGGGCAGCCTAGCGAGGGGCGCCAGTGAAAGTCAGCCCGGCCCCGGGCCGCGCTACCACGCGGACCCGCTGGTCGTGCGGCTCGGTTGGCACGCTCGCCAGCAGCTCGTCGTCGTAGAGCAGCGCGATCGTCGGCACCTGCTCGCCGACCCGGGCCAGCGCCCGGTCGTAGGAGCCGCCGCCCCGGCCGAGCCGGTACCCGCGCGCATCGACGGCGAGGGCGGGCACCAGGACGACATCCGCGCGGGCGACCGTGCCCGGCCCGCGCGGCGGCTCCACCGGCTGCAGCAGCCCGTGCGGTCCCGGGGCGAGCGAGTCGGGCCCCTCGTAGGACGCCCAGTCAAGCTCGCCGTCGGGCAGCAGGACCGGCAGCACCACGTAGCTGCCGCGCTTCCAGAGCGCGAAGACGAGCCCGTGGGTGTCCGGCTCGGCGCCGATCGAGTAATATGCCGCAATCGTCCCAGCAGCGGACATTTCGGGCATTTCGAGCACATAATCCCGGATCAGACGCGCCGCCGTAAGCCGCGCGTCATCCGACATTGCCGCCCTGGCCGCCACAAGGCGTCGGCGCAGGCCGGCCTTTTCGGCTCTGACTGGCCACTCAGCTGCCTCAGAGCCTGGTGTGTCGTGCACTTTGCTCCTCAGAAGTCACTACCCTTAACGCATGGTCGATACCGGCAATGCCAGGACGCCAGCAGTGACCAAGGCCGTGGTGCCCGCCGCCGGGCTGGGAACGCGGTTCCTGCCAGCGACAAAAGCGACGCCCAAGGAAATGCTGCCTGTCGTCGACAAGCCTGCGATTCAGTATGTCGTGGAGGAGGCCGTCTCTGCGGGCCTGACCGATGTCCTGCTTATCACAGGCCGGAGCAAACGCTCCATAGAGGATCATTTCGATAGAAACTACGAGCTCGAGGAAGCGCTCACCGCCAAGGAAGACTGGGACAAGCTCGCCCTCGTCCGCGAGTCAAGCGAACTCGCCACCATGCACTACGTCCGCCAGGGGGATCCCCGGGGGCTCGGCCACGCCGTCCTCTGCGCGGCACAGCACGTGGGGCACGAGCCGTTCGCCGTGCTGCTCGGCGATGACCTCATCGACCCGAAGGACCCGCTGCTGCTCCGGATGATCGACATCAGGAACCAGTTCGGCGGCAGCGTTGTGGCCCTCATGGAGGTCGATCCCGAGGAGGTCTCGCTCTACGGCTGCGCGGCAGTCGAGCCCACCGGCGAAGACGATGTGGTCATGATCACGGACCTGGTGGAGAAGCCGTCCCCTGGCACGGCACCGAGCCGGTGGATTGTGATCGGGCGTTACGTGTGCGACCCGGAGGTCTTCGATGTGCTCCGCGACACCCAGCCGGGCCGGGGCGGCGAGATCCAGCTCACCGACGCGCTCAAGGTGTTCGCCGCCAAGGGCGAGCTGCGCGGGGTGCTGTTCAGCGGGCGTCGCTTCGACACCGGCAACAAGCTGGACTACCTTCGAACAATGGTGATGTTCGCGGCCGAGCGCCCTGACCTGGCCGGGGAGTTCCTTCCCTGGCTACGTAAGTTCCTCGAAGAGCAGCGGTGACGTCAGGTGCGAATACCCGGCGAAACAGCGGTGACGGCTCGCTTAGCTCGGTCGAGTCGTACCAGTCGGCCATCTTGTCCGCCATCACGCCCCTCGCGCCGACCAGCCTTGAGCTGGGCGACGCCGAGGGGTGCGTGCTCGCCGAGGACGTGACCGCGGCGGTATCGCTCCCGTCGTTCGACAACTCGAGCATGGACGGGTACGCGGTCGCCGCCGCCGATACCGAGGGCTCGTCGGAAGGGTCGCCCTCGATTCTCCGGGTCACCGGCGAGATCGCGGCCGGCGACGTCGGCGTCTACCGGCTGGTGCCAGGCACCGCCATCAGGATCATGACCGGCGCGCAGATGCCGGCCGGGGCGGACGCCGTGGTCCCCGTGGAGTGGACGAACGGCGGCATCGCGGCCGTCGAGATCTACCGCCCCGCCGAGGTCGGCAACGCAGTGCGGTACACCGGGGGCGATGCGGTCGCGGGCGAGACCCTGCTCACGGCCGGGGACCGGATGCGGCCGATGCACGTCGCCGTGGCGGCATCCGCCGGGCGCAGGGTGGTCACGGTCCGTCCCAGGCCTCGCGTCGTGGTGCTCTCCACCGGGGACGAGCTGACCGAGCCGGGCACGCCGCTGGTGCCCGGCCGGATCTGGGACTCCAACAGCTACATGCTCACCGCGGCGGCCAGGGAGGCGGGCGCGGTCGCCTACCGCCGCGCCGTCGTGCCCGACGACCCGTCCGGCGTGCTGCCCGCGCTCGAGGAGCAGCTCATCCGGGCCGACCTGCTGATCACCACCGGCGGGGTGAGCATGGGCGGCGATCATGACGTCGTCAAGGCGGCGCTCCGGGAGCTCGGCACGGTGTCGTTCCGCAAGGTGGCGATGCAGCCGGGGATGCCGCAGGGCTTCGGCGTGATCGGCGAGGACCGGACGCCGATCTTCACGCTGCCCGGCAACCCGGTCAGCGCCTACGTGTCGTTTCAGCTCTTCGTCCGGCCCGCGATCGCCGCGCTGCAGGGCGCGTCCGATCTGGATCTCGCCCATGTCCAGGCAACGCTGACCGACGCCGTGCGATCGCCGTCCGGGCGGCGGTCCTACCTGCGGGGGGTGCTTGACGGCGGCAAGGTGACGCCGCTGTCCGGGCAGGGCTCGCACCAGATCGCCTCGCTTGGCCGCGCCAACGCGCTCATCCTCGTCCCTGAATGGGAGACCAAGCTGCCAGCGGGCGACACGGTGGACGTTCTCATATTGCCGTGAGAGTAAGCCGGGCCCGTTACTCCTACTGGTTTTGAGCTGGCCCTTGAATTTAGGGCAGCCACTAGGGACGCGTAGCCTTCTCCCATGACCGATGCTGCTCCACCGAGGCTGACCCACCTGGACGAGGCGGGCCGGGCGCGGATGGTGGACGTTTCAGCCAAGGACGTGACGGTGCGGACCGCAACGGCGTCCGGTCGGGTGCTGCTGTCGGCCGAGGCCGTCGCGGCGCTGCGCGACGGCACGGTGCCGAAGGGCGACGCCATCGCGGTCGCGCGCATCGCCGGCATAGCGGGCGCCAAGCGAACACCGGACCTGATCCCGCTCTGTCACCCGCTCGCGATCCATGGCGTCACTGTCGACCTGGTCGTGTCGGACTCCGGGGTGGAGATCATCGCCCAGGTGCGCACCGCCGATCGGACGGGCGTCGAGATGGAGGCGCTGACCGCGGTGTCCATCGCCGCGCTGACGCTGATCGACATGATCAAAGCGGTCGACAGAAGCGCGGTGATCACCGACGTCCGGCTGGAAGCGAAGGACGGCGGCAAGTCGGGCACCTGGCGGCGGTCGTGATCAAGGCGCTGGCCATCACCGTGTCCAACCGGGCGGCCGCCGGGATATACGAGGACCGCTCCGGTCCGGTGCTCGTCGACCTGCTCCGCTTGGCCGGGTGCGACGTGGTGGACGGCCCGCTGGTGGTCCCGGACGGCGAGGCGGTCGAGCGGGCACTCCGCGACTCGGTCACCGCCGGCTACGACGTGGCGGTCACCACTGGCGGGACCGGCCTGACGCCGACTGACCTGACGCCCGAGATGACCCGGCGGGTGCTCGACCGGGAGATCCCCGGGATCGCCGAGGCCCTCCGCGCCGCCGGGGCCGCCGCCGGCATCCCCGCGGCGATCCTCTCTCGCGGGCTCGCGGGCGTCGCGTCCCGCACGCTGATCGTCAACCTGCCCGGTTCGTCGGGCGGCGTACGGGACGGGATGAACGTGCTGCGGCCGATCCTGGCGCACGCGGTCGATCAGATTCGCGGCGGCGATCATCCGCGGACCGACAATTCCCCCCATTCCCCCCACGACACGCACCCCGGCGCGGGCCAGACAGCCGGCAGCGCCTTAAGGTTGCGTCTACCTTAGACCACATGGCGTAAAGTGCCTCTCAAGGGAATGATTGACGCCGTGGGACGCATCCAAGGGTGGCCGGCCACCCTCACCGAGCCCGACTTGCTCGAGGCTCCTGTCGTGCTGCGACCGGTGCGGGTCTCCGACGCGCGCGCCTGGCGCGAGATCAGGGTGCGGAACGCCTCGTGGCTGCGCCCATGGGAGCCGTCCAACCCGGAAACCCCGTTGCACCGCTCGTCGATCGGGCCGTACGTCTCCATGGTGCGCACCATGCGGCGGGAGGCCAGGCAGGGGATCGCGCTGCCTTGGGTGGTCAGCTACGGCGGGCAGTTCGCGGGGCAGCTGACCGTGGGGTCCGTCGTCTGGGGATCATCGCGGTCCGGCCAGATCGGCTACTGGATCGACGAGGAGTTCGCAGGGAAGGGGATCATCCCCACCGCGCTGGCGATGGCGGTCGACCACTGCTTCCGGGTGATGGGCATGCACCGGCTCGAGGCGTCCATCAGGCCCGAGAATGCCGCGTCCCGGCGCGTCGTGGAGAAGCTGGGGTTCCGCGACGAGGGCGTCCGTGTCCGCCAGCTGCACATCAACGGCACCTGGCGGGACCACATCTGCTACGCGATCACCGCCGAGGAAGTGCCGGCGGGAATGCTGCCCCGGTGGCGAAGCTCGCTCGCCGCCTCACGCTCCGGCGCCTAATATTCTAGATTTGCCGAGGGGCGCTCCCGCATAACGGATCTTTGCCTTTGATCTTCGCGACACGCCGCGCAGGTACTCGTTATCCGGCAGCCGCTCCCTTTACGCTGCGTTACAAGCCCGGTGCCGAATAGACCGAGGGGAGGCACGAGCCTGATGAGCAGTGCGATCCTTTACCTGGCGATCATCGCGATCTGGCTCTGTGTGCTGATCCCCCGGTGGCTCAAGCGCGACTCGGCCCGCGGTGCGGTTGTCGCCTCGGACGCGGCCGCCCCCGGCGACAGTCCGGTTACAGCGGCGGACGGCGACGGCGAGGCAGACCTCGCCGATGAGGGGACGGCGCAGGCCGACGACGATGGCGGTGCGCCCCGCCTGTCTGCCCCGACGGCGCCGAAGGCTCCTTCCGCCGCACCGCTGAGCGCGGAGGAGGCCCGACGCCGCATCGTGGCCGGACGCCGCAGGCTACTCGGCATGCTGATCGCCTTGGAGATCGCGGCGATCGCGCTCGCGTTCCTCGGCCTGGCCGCCATGTGGGTGGTCATCCCCCCCTCGATCATGCTCATCGGGTACCTCCTGCTGCTCCGGGAGGCGGCGCACGCCGACGCGGAGCGGGCGAAGCGGGAGGCCGAGGCGGCCGCGCACGCGCGGGAACGGGAGCGCGCCGCCCGGGCACGGGCACGGGCCTCGCAGCGTGTCACGCCCGCCGAGGGCACGCCCATCGAACCCGCGGCGGCGGCCGCGGCCGCGGCGGCGCTCGCCGCGAAGTTCGCCGCCGCCCCGATCCCCGCCGACTACGAGGAATCCGGCCGCGACTTCGCCCCCGGGCTGGCGGGCAAGTACACCACCTCGAACGCGGACCACGAGCCCGTAGCCGAGGACTACACCTACGAGCCGCCCCGGCTCCGCGCCGTCGGCGACTAGCTCCCGCGACGCACGTGGCGCGAGGAGGCCGCAAAGTTTGCTAGGCTGGCTTTCGTTCTTGGGGCTATAGCGCAGTCCGGTAGCGCACCTCGTTCGCATCGAGGGGGTCAGGGGTTCAAATCCCCTTAGCTCCACAAAGAAATAGCAGGTCAGCGGCAATGTGCGAGTTGCCGCCGATTGACCTGGGAGCCAACCGCATTTCCCGGAAAGCGTTCCCGAGGTTGTTGAGCGCGACTGCCTGGCGGCTAAGTCCCCGATCCACGTCCAGGAAGGTGCCGCCGTATAGGTCAGGGTGATCGACTGGCCCGCGTGGACCAGGAACTGGCCGCTGGTCAGGCCGGTGCTGACGCCGCTGATCTTGACGGTGCTGACGGTGCCGCCCGTAATAAAGACGCTGCAGTCCACGTTGAACGGGTTCACCAGCGCCGTGCCGCTTGCCGGGATGCCAGGGGCAGTCAGCGCGCCGACCGGGTTGTACCCGATGTTGGAGCCCACCATCGAGGCCACGCCGTCCGTCTCAATCAGCTTGTTGGCCACGGTGCCCTGCACCCGCAGCGTGTTGGCCTTGATGACGTTGGAGCCGCTGTTGCCGATCTGCTGCTCGTAGATCAGCCAGCCCGTCCTGCCGTTCGTGGGAGACGACGAGCAGTTGTTCGCCGTGACGGTGTTGCGCAGGTTCCCGTATTCCAGGTGCACGCCCGCCGACACCCCCGCAGTGGGGCACTGGTCGCCGATGGCCGAGAACTCGTTGCCGGTGATCACGCAGTCGGTCCCGGCGATGAGCACGTTGTCACCGCCCACGCCGTCGAACGTGCAGCCGATGATGCGCGTGGACGCCGCGTTCTGCACGCGGATGCCGATTATCTGGGTGTCGCTGCCGCGCGAGCCGACAAAGCAGCACGAGGTGATCTGCTGCAGCCCTGCCTGGTCAAGGAGGGCCACCGGATAGCTGCCGGCACCGGCCGGTGCGTTCACCCCGCCCAGGTACTGGAAATCGCAGCCGTAGTAGAAGTTCTCGTCGCACGAGGTCGCCCAGACCCCGCCGCCGATCCCGGCAGCCTGCGCACCGTCGAACGTGCAGTTGATGATCCGGTTGTGATGGCCGAAGGCGCCGCCGGACTGCCCCTGCAGCGCGAGACCCCAGTTGTAGCAGTTTGTGAACCAGACGCGCTCGAACGAGCACTGCACGGCACCCACCGCGCTGATGCCACCTCCCCCGGTCTGGTTAGCCGCGTTGCCCTTGATGGCGAAGTCAGCGAAGCGCGCCCCGGTGACGGCTCCCGAGGCCTGGGTGAACTTGACGGCGTAGTCGTTAGTGCCGTTCTTGAGCTGTACGGTCGTCGCCTCGCGGCCGTCCCCGATGACGGAGATCGCCGAGGTAATGCTGAGCGGCGCGCTGACCAGGTACGTTCCCTTGGGCAGGTAGACCACGCCGGCGACCGCCGTGACGGCGGCATTGATCGTCGACTGGATGGCTGCGGTGTCGTCGGTGGTGCCGTTCCCCGTGGCACCATAGTTCATGACGTTCAGCCAGTCCGGGGTATTAACCATCTGCGACCTCCGAATGCGGGAAATAACAACGACGGTCCGACACGCAAAGCGACCCTTCCCCCTCATTATGTCGCTAATGGCAAACTTTTTCCCGTTGACACTCCACTGCGCGAGTAAATTCCGCGCACAACTACGCACAAATTCGAAGGCCAGTTCCGATCTTGGAACTGGCCTTTTTAATACGTGTTGGTGGCCGCCGGGCCGGTGAACCCGACCTGCATGAAGACCGACTGGTCGGGGAAGGCCGCGTCAAGCTCGGTCAGGGGGGTGGGCAGCCGCCCCTCGGCGAACTGGTTGGGGGCGAAGCCGCCGATCGTGGTGATGAAGTTGGCGGCGCCGCTGGCGTCTCCCGATGCGAGGCGGCCTGTCCCCCGGTGGCTGCGCTGGCCGTTCCCGCCGCCGCGAGGCTCCCGCCCGCTGGCCCGCGCCACTAGCGGCGAGATATCCGATATGCGACACTCAGCGCAGCGAAAGGTTCAGCCGGGCGGGGGGCAGTTCTGTGCGCATATCTTGGCCTGCCAGGCTGGTTATCGCGACCGTTGGAGCTGGTGCGCTGCTGGCCGGGACGGTCGCCGGCCCCGCGCAGGCAACGGGAGCGACAGCGCTGGGCGCCGCGACGGGAGGCCCCCCGGCCGCGACGTCCTACAGCACGGCCGGCCGGCTGACCGGCGTCGCGACCGCCTCCGCGAGCAACGCCTGGGCCGTCGGCGCCAGGGGCGGTTACGCGTCCCAGACGGTGCTGATGCTGCACTGGAACGGCAAGGCCTGGTCGCGCGTCACCAGCCCGAAGGTGCTCGACGGGGCGGCGGGGGAGCTCTCCGCGATCACGGTCGTCTCCGCCACGGACGCCTGGGCGGTGGGCGTTACCGGCGCGGCCGGGAGCGGGAAGGACCACTCGCTGATCCTGCACTGGAACGGCCGGGCCTGGAGCCAGGTGACGAGCCCCGCCCCGGTCACCGGCGGCAATCTCGACGCCGTGACGGCCACCGCGAAGAGCGGCTGGGCGGTCGGCTACGTCAACACCAACCCAGCCGCTCCGGCCTGCTGCGCGGGCACGCCGCTGATCTTCCGCTTGACCGGCTCGAAGTGGTCCCGCGTCACAGAAAAGCTCGGCGATGGTGCCGGGCTCAACGGCGTGGCTGTCACCTCGGCGAGCACCGCGTGGGCGATCGGCATGCCCACCGCCATGATCACCGGCGCCCTGGCCCGGTGGAACGGCGGCACGTGGAAATGGGTCGGCTCGTATCCGGTACAAGGCGCATACCGGCCCCTTGAAGGCATAGCGGCCGGGCCGGGCGGCACCGCATTCGCGGTCGGTGATAACAACGACTTGCCCGGGCCGGCGATCAGCATGCGGTGGACGGGGAAGGCGTGGCAGAAGGTGACCGTCAGCGTCCCGGTGGAATCCCAGCTCAACGCGGTCACGTTCGCGCCCGGCGGCACCGCGTGGGCGGCGGGGACGACTGGCTTCAGTCCCGCGGATACCTTGATCGTTCGCTGGTCAGGGAAGGCCTGGACCCGCGTCGCCAGTCCAAGCCGCGGCCGCGACGTCGTGCTTTCCGGGCTCGGGTTCGCGGCGGCGGGCAACGGCTGGGCGGTTGGCGCCGCCGCCACGGGCTCCGACACCTCCACAACCGTGATCCTGCACTGGAACGGCAGGGTCTGGAGCTGACCGGAAACTCCCTTAGGCGGCACCGCCCGCTGAACCGAGCGGGCGTGACCTACGGTCACTACGAGATCGAGCTATATCCGACACGGTGCGATACTTCGGTATGAATCCGTAATGTTTTCGTGAGGTTTCCGCGAACCGGTAGAGACGCGCCCGTTACCTTCACTACCGTGATCCCCAGCCCCCGGCTTATCGGACCAGCAGGGAGAACGGAGCGTGACAGCATCGTGGCTAAGCGCCTTAGGGCAAAGCACCTTGCCAGCACCACCCAGTTCCGGCGGGGCGTCGTCCTCGCAGTCGCGCTCGCAACGGCGACCGGAGCCGCCGTCTACGTCGGCGCCACCGGGGCAGGGGCCGCAGCCGCGCCGACCATTGGCCAGGTGCAGTCACAGGTAAACAGCCTGCAGGCCAAGATGGACAAGCTCGACGAGCAGTACGACGCGGCCAACCAGAACTACAGCTCCGCGCAGAGCACGCTCGCCCAGGTGGACAAGCAGGCGACCAGCGCGCAGGCGCGGTACGACGCCGCTCGCGGCCAGCTCGCCCAGGTGGCCGTGTCGATGTATGAGAACTCCGATCAGACATCGATCCTCGGCCTGCTCAACGCGGACAACCCGACCGCCGTGCTCTCCCAGGCGTCGCTGGTCATCGAGGTGGCGGGGGCGCACAACGAAGAGGCGACCCAGTTCCTCACCACGGCCCAGGAACTCGCGTCCATCCGCGAGCAGCGGCAGCGCACCGAGCAGGGCATCGCGGAGATCCGCGCGCAGCTCACCGCGCAGAAGGCCTCACTGAACAAACTGCTCGACACCAGCAAGGCGACGCTCGACAGCCTCACCGCCGCGCAGCAGGCGCAGGTGACCGCGAGCACCCTCGGCGGCACGGGCCAGACCAGCACGGGCCAGACCAGCACGGGCCAGACCAGCACGGGGCAGACCGGGACCTCGCCGGTCGCCTACACCGGGCCGACAACGACGCAGGCCGACAAGGCCGTCGCCTACGCCTACGCCCAGATCGGCAAGCCCTACCAATGGGGCGCCACCGGCCCCGACTCCTTCGACTGCTCCGGCCTGGTCATGGCCGCCTGGTCGTCCGCGGGCGTCACCATCCCCAGGGACACTTACGAGCAGTGGGCGGGGCTGCCGCACATCCCCGTTTCCCAGATGCAGCCTGGCGACCTGATCATTTACGACGGCGAAGGCCACGTGGCCATGTACGTCGGCGACGGCTACATCATCGACGCCCCGCACACCGGCGCCGACGTGGAGCGGATCCCGTACGACACGTCGTGGTACGTCGATAACGAGGACGGCGTCCTGCAGCCCTGACCTCCGCCCAGAGCGGGCAGCAGTGCGCCCCGACCGCCCGCCGACAGCGTACGGCGGTGCGCGGGGAGTAAAAGAAAACAGGTCATATTGAACGAACCGCTGCTTCGACTGGCACCGCCAGCTGACTCGCAGCACGGGCGGGACGCCGCGGCGGCCGGGGGCTTCTAGCCTCCGGCCGCCGCGCCTTGGCGTTGTCCGGGCTGGTCAGCCCCGGCTCCGCGCACGCACGCCCGCGTCCGCGCCGGTGAGCCAAGCTCCCGCGCACACAACATTTTCCTTATTGGAAGGCCTTCCTTATTAAAAAGGATTGTTGCAAATTAGTTAACAATCATCCTCACGCATATCTATTATGTCGGCTACAGCCGTATAACAATGGATAACTTTCGTTATGAGGAGGTTGGCATGCGATTGCTCCATCTGCCGCTTAGAGCCAGCGGCGCAGCCGTGCTCGGGCTGGCCACGATTGCGCTGACCGGCGCGTTCACCGGCGCGCAGGCGTCGACTGGCGCGCCGGCGTCGACCGCGGCTTCGTCGGCCGTTACCCCGCTCGTCGCGCTCAAGAACAGCCTGCCTGCCACGACCGACCGGAAGACCGGCGCCTTCACCGCATCCAAGATGTCGGTCGAGGTCTCCCTGGCGCCCCGGGACGAGACGGGGCTCACCGCCGAACTCAAGGCCCTCTACACCAAAGGCAACCCCCAGTACGGCCGGTTCCTCGCCAACGGCCAGTTTGACGCCAGGTACGCGCCGACGACCGCCACCAGGGACGCGGTCGACGCCTACCTGCGCGGCCAAGGCCTGGCGGTCTCATCCACCGACTCCCCGTTCCTGATCCGCGCCACCGGGCCGAGCGCGAAGATCACCGCTGCCTTCCACACCGACCTGAGCAAGTACGTGGACCCCAAGGGCGTCCGCTACTTCTCCAACTCCGCCTCGGTCCGCCTCCCCGCCTCCATCGCCTCCGCCGTCCAGGGCGTCGTCGGCCTGACCAACACCGTGCGCCTGCAGTCGGGTGCTGTCCGGCCGGCCACCGGCAAGGCAACGGCCAAGGAGAAGGCCGCGGCTCAGTCTTCCTCGTCTGCCAGCTGCGAGACCGGCTACGTGACCACCACTGAGCTCTTCGATCTGGTCAACAACGGCACGGGCTTCCCCTACGGCAACGGCGGCGGCCCCGGCTGCAGCGGCCTGACCCCGACGCAGACCAACTCCTTGTACGGGGCGCCCTCCGCCAGCCCGCGTACTGAGGGCGCCGGCGTCACCGCGGCGGTCTTCGAGCTCTCCGCCTACCAGCACTCGGACATCGGCACCTGGGCGCACTACTTCTACGGGTCGCACTACAGGGCGCCGCTGGTCGACGTCACCGTGGACGGCGGCCCGCTGGCCCCGGTCTGCCCGACGGGCGACACCTGCCCGGCGCAGTACAACGGCTACTCGAGCGACATCGAGGTCGATGCCGACATCGAAATGACGCTTGAGGTCGCGCCCGACGTCCAGCACCTGATCGTCTACAACGCGCCGAACGACTACACCGGCCAGACCGAGCTCGACGAGTACACCACGATCGCCAACCAGGACGTCGCGTCCACGATCAGCTCAAGCTGGGGTGTGTGCGAGAACGACGTCAGCGCTGGCTACGTGGAGGCGGAGAACACCGTCTTCGAGCAGATGGCGTCGCAGGGGCAGTCCATGTTCAGCTCCTCGGGCGACACCGGCGCGTTCGGGTGCCTCCGCTCCGACGGCACCACGATCGCCGACGGCGGCGATCCGTCCTCCCAGCCCTGGGTGACCAGCGTCGGCGGCACCTCGTTCGAGAGCGACAACCCCGGCACCAACCCGTACCCGGGTACCCCGGCCAAGGGCGACGAGACCGTCTGGAACGTCGACAACCTCTGCAGCGACCAGCCGGCCGCCGCAGACAACGACGGCAAGGGCGGCTATTTCTGGTGCGCGGCGACGGGCGCCAGCGGCGGCGGGTCCAGCCAGTTCTGGGGCCGTCCCTTTTACCAGAAGGGGCCCGGCGTGAACAGCCGGTACACCACCTACTCGGGCGAGACGGTTCCCAACGGGGTGGCGGCCTGCACGCTAGCCGCCGCCGGGACGCCGTGCCGCGAGGTGCCGGACATCTCGGCCAACGCGGACCCCTACACCGGGTACGCCGAGTACTGCACGGGCAGCGCCAGCATGCCTTACAGCTACTGCGCGACGTTCAGCGGCAGCGAGCCGGCGCCCGGCTGGTTCGCGATCGGCGGCACCAGCCTGTCGTCCCCGCTGTGGGCCGCGCTGATCGCCGACCGCGACGGCTACACCGGCCGCCGCAGCGGCAACATCAACCCGCAGCTGTACAACTGGCTGCAGACCGACCCCAGTGCCTACTTCAACGACATCACCGGCACCGGCAGGCTGCAGCAGGCGGCGACCAACAACGGCCTGTTCCCGACCACGCCCGGCTACGACGAGGCGACCGGCATCGGGTCGCCGAAGTTCACCGCGATCATCACCGGCTAGCAGGGAGCACGTTCTTAACTGCGGAGGCGGCGGGACTTCCCGCCGCCTCCGCGCTCTGACTAGTGCCTTCGCGCTTTTGCTCGCGCCTCCGCGCTTTTACTAGTGCAGAAGGTCGAGATAGACCACGTCCTGAGCGGCCTGGGCCAATGTCGCCGCAAGGCTGCCCGGCCGGCTCACCACGGTGACCCGGACGCCTCGGTCACGCAGCCTCTCCGCCGCCCGGCCGAACATCCCGTCGCCGGACCCGATCACCACATGGCTGAAGCGCGCCGCCACATCCTCGTGCTCAAGCACGTCGAGCAGCTCAAGGTCGGCGCCATCCCGGCCCGACCTGACCCGGTAGCGGGCGTGCGGCCAGCCAAGCGCGGTGTTGATCAGGCCGAGGTGGCTGGACGCGAGCACCGCCTGGTCGGCCACGCCGAATCCCAGCCGGGTTAGATACCAGACCTGCACCTCGTTCACCTGGACGCGGGTCGGAAGCGCGGCACCAGCCAGGTTCTCGATATCGACGACGTGCAGCGTCCGTTCGGGGAACGGCCACCGGTAGCTCACCTGCTGGCTCAGCCGGGTGGCCTTGCGGCCTTTGACCTTTGCACCCATGGCACAGCACCTCCTAGGCGATTCACCGCGCTCTGGTGTAGTTGGCATCCCCTTGATGTAATTCGGTACCCGCGAATCCATGCGTCAACCGCATGGGAGCCATGGATACCCCGCGTGGATGCGGGGTAGTGTTCCGGTCGTGAGTTTGACTAAGGTCCGCCACGACCTCGTCGCGGCGCTCGAGGAGACTCTCCAGCTCGCCCAGCGGCTCGCGGCGGACGCTCGCGACGACGAGGTGCCCGTCGCCGAGCTCGTCGCCCAGGCCAGCATGCTCGGCCGGCTCGACGAGCGCCGCGAGGAGCTGATCGGCCAGCTCCGTCGCGCGGCGAGCGCCGGCCGCCGGGCGTCCCTGCCGGGCCCGCCGATCAGAGCGGTCGTCCTCGCCACCCTCGACGAGCTCGGCTGGCCGCAGAACGCGCGGTTCCTCGAGGAGTACCTGTGGGCCAAGCGCGAGCTGCAGCTCGACAGCCGGGCGTTCGCGTCGCTCCGCCGCGACGAGCTCCGAGCATGGCGCCGCTCGCCGAAGGCGCGTTCCGCCTACATCGTCCCGGCGCTGAACCCGGACGGGTCGGCCAACCCACGCTGGCTCACCAGCTCCGCCTGGGACCTGTCCCGGCGGGTGGTAGCCTCCCCGAGTCGGAGCGACTGTTCGACCTGCAGAAGATCCACGCGCTGCGGGTGGTCCAAGGCTCACGCGGCCCGCTTGGCACACTGCTCGAGCGGTACGTGACGAGGGTCCTGGCCATCGACCCGCCGCCGGTCTCCGCGTCGCGCGCCGCCACCAATGCCTGGCGCGGCCACGTCCGCGCGCACACCGCCGGGCTGATCGAGGTGATCCGCACCCGCGATGACCCCGACCGGGACCGCGTCGCCACCAAACTAGCCGCCCTCCCCGCCGACGACCTCGTCTGGGGTAGGCAATCACGTGAGGCGACGCTCGGTGGCCCAGCGGGTTAGCTGGTGGCGGGTGGAGAGCTGCAGCTTGCGCAGCACCGAGGAGACGTGGCTTTCTACGGTCTTGACGGAAATGAAGAGCTCGCGGGCGACCTCCTTGTAGGTGTACCCCTGGGCGATCAGCCGGAGGACCTCGCGCTCGCGGGTGGTCAGCTGGTCCAGCTCTGAATCGAAGGACGGCCGGACGTCCTGAGCCGTCGGGGCGGCGGCGAACGCGTCGAGCACGAATCCCGCCAGCCGGTGCGAGAACACCGCGTCACCGCCGGCCACCCGCCTGATGGCGTCGGCCAGGTCCGCAGTGGAGATCGTTTTGGTGACGTAGCCCCTGGCACCCGCCCGGATCACCGCGATAACGTCCTCCGGCGCGTCGGAGGCGGACAGCGCGAGGAACCTGACCTCCGGGTGCGTCTTCTTGACCTCGCTGATCACCGCATGCCCGCCGCCACCCGGCAGGTGCACGTCGAGCAGGACGACGTCCGGGAGCACGCGCCCGATCAGCTCGACCGCCGGGGCCACGTCGTCGGCCTCGCCCACCACCTGGACCTGGCCGGCCAACTCGGCGCGGACACCCGAGCGGAACAGCCCGTGGTCATCGACGAGGACCACGCGCGGCGCGCCCCTGTCTGCCCGCATCCGCCGTGCTCATCGCCGCCGTCCGTCGGCGGGCGCCTGCCCGGCCGGATCGGAGCCTCGCGCCATCGTCAGCGTCACCTTGGTCCCCTCCCCCAGCGTCGACTGCACGGTCGCCTTGCCGCCGTGCCTGAGCATCCGGCCGCGGATGGACTCCGCGACGCCCTTGCGATCCGCGGGCACCGCGTAAAGGTCAAACCCTTTGCCCCGGTCCCTGACCGCCACCGCGACCTTATCCGGCTCGACCTCGGCGAAGACCGAGATCACGCTGGCACCTGACCATTTGGCCGCGTTCACGGTCGCCTCCCTGGCCGCCGCGAGCAGCGCGCTCAGGTGCTCGTCGAGCGGGCAGTCGCCAACGGTGACCACCTCGACGGGTACCCCGTGCCTGGCCTCCACGTCCCGCTGGATCTCCCTGATCCCCTCGGCGAACGAGGTCACCTCGGTGTCACCGGGGGCGCGCCCCTCGAACAGCCAGGATCTCAGCTCGCGCTCCTGCGCGCGGGCGAGCTTGACGACCGTCTGCGGGTCCTCGGCACTCCGCTGGATCAGCGCCATCGTCTGCAGCACCGAGTCGTGCAACCGGGCGGCCATGTCCGCCCGCTCCTCCGCCCGCGCCCGGGCCTGCCGCTCAAACAGCAGGTCGCGGGCGATCCGCAGCCACCAGGGGCCGAGCAGCACGACGATGCCCGGCCGCCACGAGCACGAACCCGCCCAGCGGCGCGAGCAGTTCAGTCCGCCGTGCAGGCTGAACAGCCAGCCGAGGCCCGCCACCAGCAGCGCGGCCGACACCGCCAGTCGCAGCCGGGTGCCCCGACGCGGGTTGGCACCGCCGCCGCCGAGGCTCTCGAGCGGCGCGACCAGGTGCCGCATCGCCGCCTGTTCGCCCTCCGGCGCGTTCCGCCAGATAAGCGTCAGGCAGACCACGCTGACGACCTGCGGCCAGCCGAAGACCTCGATCGACCCGTCGTTCAGCACGCCGGCCAGCAGCAGGAACACGGCGAGCAGCGACGCCACGGCGGCCGCGAGCGCCACTCCCCGCGAGTCGCGCCTGGCCTTGGCGCCGATGCTGGCCGTCGCGCCCCTGGCCGGGATCAGCAGCCAGCCGATGAAGTAGAGCGGCACCGCCCAGCCCTGGGTGACCAAAGCGGCGACTGACGCAGGCGATCCGGATGGTCGTGGGGCTGAAGCCGAGTCACTCCCCGATGCCGGCCGCGAGCCCGCCGCCGATCCGGTCCTCCGGATCGCGGCGGAGCGGGCCGTTCCCGCGTTCCGCAGCCGCGGAAGCGCGCGGGGCAGTCGCTGGGGATGCCGCCCACGGCGGCCGGCCGTCATGGAACCGGAACGGCGGCCACGACGGCTCGCTCGGTTCCTGCACAACCATCATCGCCCGGCCGCACCCCTGTTGGGTATCGGGGCTTTCCCCGAACCCGGCTCGCCGCCTCAGGGTGCGGCGGGCTCGGGTCAGGGTAGGGCCAGGGCTGTTCCCGATACCCCTGCGCCCGGCGCGGACGAAGACTTAAGCCATGACCACTTTCGGGGACACCACCCAGACCAGACTCCGCCGGCCCCAGCGTCCGGCCCCCGCTTCGCCGCGCCTACCAGGGGCGGCTGCTGGCCGGCGTCTGCGCCGGCCTCGCCGACTACCTCGGCATCGACGTGACGCTCATCCGCGTCGCCTTCGTCGTGCTCACCTTCCTCGGCGGCGCCGCCATCCCGGCCTACCTGGCCTGCCTGCTGCTGATCCCCGAGGAGGGCAGCGACCAGTCCATCGCGGGCTCGCTGCTCGACTCCTTGCGGTGACCCAGGCCGCGGCCGTAACCATGCCCATTAGGAGCAACCCATCATGTCGCCCTCATCAACCCAGCAGTGGACGCGCCGCATCCGCTACGCCGACCAGCACATCCGCGTCTCCGACGCCGAGCGGAACGCGGTCGCCGAGCAACTGGCGGCGCACTACGCCGACGGCCGCCTCGACCAGGCCGAGTTCGACGAGCGGATCAACAGGGCGATGGCCGCCAAGACCCGCGGCGACCTCGCGGGCCTCTTCGACGACCTGCCCGACCCCGGGCCTGCGGGGGCCCCGGGGTCGGCGGGCCCGGGCGGCCCCGGGGACGCCGCGATCCCCTACGGCCGCGGCGCCGCGGCGGGATCCTCCGCCCGCTCATCCTGCTGCGCGATCGTCATCGTGCTTGCCTCCACCTCCTGGCACGCGATGGACACCATTTCCTTCTTCGCCATCCCGTGGTTCCCGATCGCGGTCATCGTCGCCATCGCCCTCGTCGCCACCCGCCGTCGCCACCACTAGCCGAAGATCGGATCGCCCGTTCGAAATCCATGGCGTTTCCGGTGCAATCACCGCGATAACGCCATGGATTTCCTCGATCTTGATGACGATGACCCCGATCTTCGGCCATGAGATAAAAAGTGACGATGAACTTCTGCCCGCACGTGCGGACGACGACGGACCGGCGACACCCGCTTCTGCGACGGCTGCGGCACCGAGTTCGCGGCGGGTGCGGAGGCACCGCCGAGCCCGGCCGCGCAGCCCCCTCTCCGCTGGCAGACGAGCCGACGCGGTGGGACCCGCCGGTCGAGGCCACCCGCTTGGAAACAGCGCCTGCCGACTGGCGCGGCGGATACCATGCGGGTCGAGCGGCAACCGGCCCCCACCGGGACCCGACACGCAAGGTTCCGCACCGGGGCCGCTCCGCGGCGCGCCTGCGGCGCCGCCGGAGCCCGACCCGTTCGCGGCCTGGTTCGCGGCGGATCCGGCCGACGGGCAAGGCGCCATCGCGCGACGAGCCGGCCGGGACGCGGCAGCAGCCCGCCGACCCTGGCAGTCGGCCGATACGGTGTACGCGGCACCGGCGCAGCGAGCCCCCGCGTACCCGCCGCCGCAGCCGCCGCCCGCCCTACGGCCCGCAGGGGCGGCTCCCGGGCGGCCGGGCGTCCTCCGGCGGCAAGAAGGCGGCATTCATCATCGTGGCGGTGCTCGTCATGCTCGCCGCGGGCGGCGGCGCGTACGCGCTCGTCTCGCGGACGAACCAGCACAACACGGCGCAGCCGCCGCCCCCGCCGTCAGCGCAAGGTCCTCCGACCGGCCAACGCGCAGGCGTCGGCTAAGCGCCTCGCCGAGCACCAGCGCCAGCCCCGCCACGTCGGCCTCTGCCAGCGCATCGGCGTCACCGGCGTGGTCAGCCCTCGGCCCGGGCGTCGCGCTCGAACCCGGCCAGCCCGCGGTCGAGAAGGCGCTGAGCCGACTACTTCCAGGGGATCAACACCCACAACTACGCCGAGTACTCGAGCGCGCTCGACGCGCAGCAGACAGGCGCAGCAACCCGAGTCGCAGCTTCACTCCGGCGTACTCGACCACCATCCGACTCGGGGATGACCCTGATCTCGCTCGCGAGCACCGGCAGCGGCGGCCTGGCCGCGACCGTCACGTTCACCAGCCACCAGCCCGCGCCCGAGAGCGTCGACAAGCAGCACGTGCAACAACTGGACGCTCACCTTCTACCTGGTGACGCAGGGCACCGATTACCTGGAAGGCGCCGCCCCCGTCCGGCTACCAGCCCACCTACTCGGACTGTTAGGCAGGGCAGCGGCAGATGGTAGTACCGCTCGCGGCTCGGTGCGTCGCGGCGGCATGCGGCGCGCTGCTCGTGCTCACCGGCTGGCAGAGCGTGATCGGGACGCTGATCGTGCCCCGCCCCGTCGGGTCCTGGCTGACCCGCATGGGTCGACCGGCTGATGCTTACCGCCTATCACGCTGACGATAAGGCCGGTATCGGATTACGAGCGACGCGACAGGATTCTCGCCACCCAGGCGGCGGCGATCCTGGTGGCCCAGCTCGTCGAGCTGGCTCGGCATCTTCCTCGCCGGGTTCACCCTGGTGCTCTGGCCATTGAACGGCCGCAGCATCACCGAGGCGCTGACCGACGCGGGCTCGTCGATCTTCACCCTCGGCTTCGCCGAGCCGTGGCGGCGCCGCGCCCGCCGCGATCGTCTTCTTCGCGGCGGCGACCGGGATGGTCGTGGTCGCGCTCCAGATCGGCTACCTGCCGACGCTCTACGCCGCCTTCAACCGGCGGGAGACCCAGGTCGCGCTGCTCAACGCGCGGGCGGGCGTGCCCAGCGTGGGGACCGGAGCTGCTCGCCAGGACCCACTACGCGCTCGGCTCGGGCGTATCGACCATCGACACGCTCGCCGACCTGTACCGGGGTGGGAGCGCTGGTCGGCGGACGTGGCGGAGAGCCACACCACGTATCTGCCGCTGGTCCGCTTCCGCTCCCCGCTCCCGTTCTCCTCCTGGGTGACCTCGCTGCTCGTCGGTCATCGACTCCGCCGCGCTGATCCTCGCGCTCTCCCCGGAACAGGCACCGGTCGTGCCCGCGCGGCTCTGCCTGCGCGGCGGCTTCAGCTGCCTGGGGCGCATCGGGCGGGCGATGGGCTTCGAGCTGCCGGAGGAAGCGGACCCCGACGCCGGGATCACGCTAACCTACGAGCAGTTCCTCGACGCGGTCAACCGGCTGCGCGAGGTCGACTTTCCGATCACCAGGGATCCGGCCGACGCGTGGCCGGACTTCGTCGGCTGGCGGGTCAACTACGAGAGCGCGGCTTACCAGATCGCCGCGGCCATCGACGCCGTACCCGCGCTCTGGTCTGGCCCGCGCCGCCATGGCGAGTCGCCGATGAGTCCGCGCCGCCCACCCACCGGCCGCCAGCGCCGGAAAGGTAACTGACCCGTCATTAACCTCGGGTTATGCTGGCCGCATGACCGGGACGTGGCTCAGCGAAGACGAACAGCGGGCCTGGCGCACCTATCTTCGGCTGGGATCGCTGTTGCCCGCCGCCCTCAACCGCCAGCTGCAGCACGATTGCGGGCTAACGCTGCCCGAGTATGAGGTGCTCGTCCAGCTCAGCGAGGCGCCGGAGCAGCGGCTGCGGCCGTTTCAGATCTGCGACGCGCTCAACTGGGAGCAGAGCAGGCTGTCCCATCAGCTCACCCGGATGGAGCGCAGGGGGCTGGTGGCGCGGCGGGAGTGCCCGGTCGACGGCCGCGGCGCCTTCGTCGCGCTCACCACAAGCGGGGCCGAGGCCATCCGCGAGGCCTCGCCACAGCACGCCGCAGCGGTGCGCCGGCTGATCTTCGACCGGCTGAGCGACGCCCAGCGAACGGCCTTCGAGGAAGCCTGCTTGGTCATCATCGACGCGCTCACCGAGCAGACCTAGGCCCCCGGATTCCCGATCAGCCCTGACTTGGGCTCGCCGAGCCCGGCGTAATCGCGGACATCCCGCCTCAATGACGCCTCACGGCGCCGCTGGCGCGGCCGGGCTCCGCCCGGTCACGCTGCCCCTGACGGCGCCGACGCCGATGCCGATGCCGATGCCGACGCTGACGCTGGCAGCGGCACTGGTATGCCAGAAGCGTTGGGAGCGGCACTGGCAGAAGCGCTGGCACCTGCCCAAGCGCTCGGGACCGGGTCCCCGGAGCCCGGCTTGAAGCCGCCCGAGGACCCAAACCCCGAAGACCCAAAGCCCGAAGACCCAAAGCCCGGGTTCCCGGTGCCGGGGTTGCCCGTGCCCGAGTTGCCCGTGCCCGAGTTGCCCGTGCCCGAGTTGCCCGTGTCGGGGTTGCCCGTGCCGGGGTCGCCCCAGTCCCCGGGAACGCCGGGGTAGCCGCCGAACGAAGAGGTGGGGTACGGCCGCTGCGTCTTGTCCCAGGAGCTCAGGTAATGGAAGCAATAATTGAAAACCTTGTCACGACCGCCCGCCAGCTGGGTCAATTCCATGAATTGAGCGCCCCGAGCCGCCCAGTTTTGCTGCCCGAAGGACGCGTAGAACTCGCGGCAGAGCGTGCCTGGACCTGTAGTCGCGCTCGGGCCGACGGAGGGAGTGCCGGTCACTGCCGCACTGGGGGTCGGGTGGCTGGCGCCGCCGCCAGTTCCCTTGGGCGAGACGGGCGTCCGCCCGGTCGGCGCCGCCGACGAGGCGGCGGTGGTGGGATGACTGCCGAAGGACATCATTTGCCCGATGGAACCCGGAATGGCACCCGTGACCGCCACCCCCACCGCGATCACGATCACCGCCACCGCGGCGACCGACGTCAGCGCAAAAATCGCCGACCTGCGCCCGCCCAAGGACGCGCGGCGACGGTACCGGTGCCGGTGCCGCGCCATGCGCGGCACCCGACGGTCCGCTGGCGGAAGAAGATGCTCCGCTAGCGGAAGGACAAGAGTGTCCTGAGTAACGGTCCCGTGCTCCGCCGGTGCCGTCCAGTGCAACTCCGGTGCTGCCAACGCGCGGAACGCGGCCCTGGCGGCCGCCTCATCGAAGAGCTCGCGGCGAGTGGGGGCAGCCCGGAGCGCGGCCAGGGTGCTCTCTACCGGGCGAAGTGCCAGGGGGGTGTTCCCCGCCTCACCGGACAGCAAAGCGTCGAGATCCCTTTCATGGTAGGCGGGACCCCAGAACGGTGGCTCCTGGCTGTCTGGCATGTCATCGTCTGGAACGCCGTTCCCGGTCAAAGTGTTACACCCGCCCGTGACGTGACCCCGCCGCGAGAGAGCAGCGCCTCCAGTTTCCGCAGGCCGCGGTGGGCCGCGACCCGGACGTTGCCCGCGGACAAGCCGAGCATCTCGGCGATCACATCGGTGTCTAGACCTGCGACAACCCGCAGCATGATGACCTCGGCCTGCTGCTCGGGCAGCTTGGACAACAGCGCGATCGCGGACTCGGTGGCGATGTTGTCCATGGCGAGCTGCGCCGCGTCCGGAGCCGTCGGCACCTCCCCGAGGCCGATCCCGTCGAGCGGCTCGACCGGATGCCGCCGCAGATGCCTAGCCTGGTCGAGGAAGCGCCGTCGCGCGGTGGTAAATAGCCAGGCCCGCCAGGAGGTCTCATCCCCGGTGAAGGCGGCCAGGCCTCTGAGCACGCTGACCCAGGTCTCGGCGGCGATGTCCTCGGCACCTTCCGGTGCGAGCACCCGTAGGTAACGGGTGAGCGCGGGGTTCGCGTCGCGCCAGAGGACCGCGAACATTTCTTCGCTCCCGCCCTGGGCAGCCGCAAGCACCACTGCGAAGTCGTCGCCCACCACATGCTGAGTATCGACACACTTGCCACTTCCGCGCAGCGAAATCACTCAGGCAGGTGTTACCACGATCTGACGGAGGCAGAGGTCGCGAAAGGTCACCGGGCCGCGCGGACCGGGCACCGCGTCGAGGTTGATGCCAGTCTCGGGCACCTCGAACAGCTTGAAGCCGTCGAGGAGCCTGGTCGTCGCGTTCCAGAAGGCGCCGGTGCCGGTGTAGGCGGCGAGGAACTCCGCCGCCGCGGCCTCGTCGGCGGCGGCGATGCCGGCCGCCAGGCCTGAGGTTTCGTCGTTAGCGATCATGGCCGCCTCGGCCGGGCCGTCGGCCGGGGCGATGGTGACCGTCGCCTCCCGCTCGGAGTCGAGCGCCCACTCGTAGCCGAGCGGGTGGTCGTGCGGCGGAAGCGAGGCCTTGATGCCGAGACCGGTCAGCTGCCCGGTGATCTCGGGCAGCCAGGAGTCCCACAGCTGCCGGTCAAGGAGGAGCAGGTTGAGCCGGTTGCATACGCCGAGACGGTCCAGGCTTGAGCCAATCAAGGCGGAGGCCACGGCTCGCTGCGGACGAAGGATGAATGTAGAGCACCCCACCGCCATCGGCATGGGCCAGCGTCCGCACCCCGTGCGCGGCCCCCTCGGCGGCCAGCGCTCGGGTCGAGTCGCCGCTGCCGCGCAGGATCACCAGCGGGATCAGCTTCGGCTCGCGGACGAGCGCGTACGCGGCGGACTGACCGGGCGTCCGGATGAGCTGGACCGCCGCCGGGTCAAGGCCCGCCGTCGCGAGCGCCGGCGCGATCACCTCGTCCGCGAGCGCGATCGCCGACCGCAGCGCCGCGCTGCCGGTCCGCAGCACGCCCGCGTTACGCGACTTGACCAGCTGCGAGGCGATGTCCACCACGACGTTCGGCCGGGCCTCGAAGTTCGCGCCGATCACGCCGACCGGCCGGCGTCGCTCGGTGAGCACCAGGCCGCCCGGCAGGTCGCGGACCTTGCGCGATGACGGATCGAACGCGACGCCGGCCAGGATCTCCAGCTGGGCGGCCATTGCCTTCAGCCGATCGGCGTCAAGCCTGAGCCGGTCCCGGACCCCGGCGGCCAGCCCGCTGTCCGCCGCCGCCTTCATGTCCGCCTCGTTGGCGGCCAGCACCGTGGGCGCGGCATCCGTCAGGGCCCGCGCCATCGCCGCCAGCGCGGCGTCGATGGCGCCGTCCGTGGCGCTGGCGAGACTGGGTGCGGCCGCACGCGCGGCCCGCGCGGCTCCCCGTACCGCCTCGGTCACGTCCGCATCAGCCGACGCGCTCGCGCCGGCGACCGTGCTCTCCGTCATGCCGTGCTCTCCTTCCCCTCCGCCACCATGCCGCCCTTTTGCTGCTCCGAGGTTATTCCATCAGCCCCCGCTGGCCGGGCTGACTTGGGTGTCGAGCGCCGCGGGGCGGCGTGGTCAGGTGATTGGGCCCGGCATCGGGCGGTCGATCACCGTGGCGGTGACGGTGTTGCGGCGCTGGCGCAGGTCGTCGCGCATCTGGCGGCCGAACTTCTTCGTCTCCCTGCGGTTGAGCAGGACCCCGGCGAGCGCGCCGGTCAGCAGCGGGCTCAGCGAGAACGCGGACCGGCGGACGCGGGCCGACAGGCGTCGGGTCAACTGTCGGGCCAGCGGGGAGCCTGCGATGAGCAGCAGCCCGCCGTCCACCTGGTACACGCCGCGTCGGCTCGCCCACGAGCCGACGTAGGCGCGCGCCCGGTCGGTGGCGCTGCCGGCGGCCGGCATGCCGTAGATCTCGTGCAGTTCGGCGACGAGCTTGATCTCGATCCCCACGACCGCCAGCGTCTCCGCGGCGACCTCGGCCGGGAACGCGGGCAGCGCGGGCAGCGCCGCCCAGGCGCCGGTCGCGCCGCCGACCGTAGCCGTGGCCCGGGCCGCGCGCTCCACGAGCAGCCCGGCGATCTCGTCATCGGAGCGCCCGGGGAAGTGCGCGCGCAGCGTGGCCTGGTCACGGATCCGCAGTCGCGGCCCCATCGCGACCACCTGCCCGGTGAGCCAGTTCATGCCAGAGGTGACGCCCCGGCCGGCCGACCCGATGCCCCGGCGCGCGCTGCCGGCCCCTCGGACGACGGTGCCGGTGGCGGTGTCCGCGCTGCGGCGGGCAAACCCGCCACCCGTCCGGGCGACGCCGCCCCCACGCCGCACGGCCTCCGAGCCAGTGCTCGCAACGGCCCGCAACGCCTTGGCGATGCGCTTCTTGTCCTCGGGGCCGTCGGTCTCTGTCAGCTCAACGGCGACCTGGGCCGCCTCCCGGGCCGCGGCGTCGTCATCCGTCGCGTGCCTGTTCTCCACACCGGCCATTTCAGCCACCCATCCGTCGGCGCATGCGTTGTCAACGGTCAGCGACCACAACGCTACCTGGAGGGCGCCTACCCCGATGACGGCCGGCTATCCAGGCGCGCTCTGCGGTCGGCAGACGACCTCGTCTGGCGGCAGGCGAGATGACTGCGCTGCGCGGCCATGCCCGGCATCGCCCCGAAGCAGACCCGCGCGGTGCGCGGCCTGACCCGTCCCGTCGTCAGTCGCCGCTGCCCCGCGACGAGCCCCCTGCCGCCCGGCCCCATGCCACCGGAATCACCTGGGCTCATGCCACCGGAAACGTTTATGCCACCGGAAACAGAGTCGGCCGGATGGAAGCCTGCGGCGCCGCCGCCCGCGCTGTTCCCGACGCGGACTGCCGATCCGGCATGTCTGGTGCCCGCGCGCCCCGCGGCGACTGCGAGCTCCGGCCTGACGCCCGCCGACGTGAGCACCAGCATCATCATTCCGATCGCGACGAGGCCGATCGGCAGGAGCGTCGCCGCCGGGTGCAGCCGCACCGCCGCCGCGGTGAGCCTGACGGCCACCCGCACCCGGTCCGCGGCCAGCGCGACAAGCAGCCCCGGCAGCGGGAGTTCGGGACCACAGCCCCTGCTCGCTTCCTGCCGAAGCCGACGGATCACCGCCTTGCGCTGCCACCCGGTCAGCCCGGGCACGAGGTAGATCGTGACCCCCCGCGGGCAGCGCTTCGCCGTGCCGTACAACCCGGTCCCCTGGTGCGATCCAGACGAGATGTCTTGATGCCGGACGCGGATCACAGCGCAGTCCGTTCGCGCAGGTCAGACCGCACAAGTACGCCAAAAATAAACATCGGCTCCCCCCGTCGCCGCACAGCCAGCCCCGAATATAACGCAACGGATTGACGTGTTCACGTTAAATGGCTCAGTTTCCCTGCGCTGCACTGCCCGTTTTCGCGCCGGGCGCGCATCCCGTCTACCCTGCGTAGGTGATCCCTGGGCAGACCGACGCCGACCCGCAGGGCCAGCCCGCCACGCGCGCGCTGGCCGATGCTGGCAACGCGAAGCGGCCGCCGCTCCGGCTGCATTGGGCGCTGCTGATCGCCTTGGCGGCGGGGCTGCTGCTGGCTGCGGCATTCCCGCCGTACGGTCTGTGGCCGCTCGCCTTCATCGGCCCGGCGCTGCTTGTCGTCGCCTTGCACGGACGCTCGCTGCGCGCCGCGTTCGTCGTCGGCCTGGTCTTCGGCCTCGCCTTCTTCTTCCCGCTGGTCGCCTGGGTGATCAACCTCGCCTGGTTCGCCTGGGTGGCGCTCGCCATCGCCTTGGCGCTCATCTTCGCGGTGTTCGCCGTGGCGCAACGGCTGCTGCTTAACCTGCGCTGGTGGCCGCTCGCGGTGGCCGGCTGGTGGGTGGCCACCGAGGCGTTCAGGGACCGCTGGCCGTGGGGCGGTTTCCCCTGGGGCAGGCTCGCGATGAGCCAGGCCGGAGTCCCGACGCAGGGCTGGGCGGCTATCGCCGGACCGCCGGCGCTGACCTTCACGGTCGCCCTCGTGGGCGCCACCCTCGGCTGGCTGCTGCTGTCGTCCTTCGGGTGGGTGGCAGGCTACTCGCATGGCGGGCTTAGGCGGTTCAGCCTAGGATCGGGCCGCCGGCGGCTGGTGGCGCCCGCGCTCGCGCTGGCCGGGTCCGCGGCCCTCGCGGTGCTGCCCGCGGTACTGCCCCTCGATCCGGTTCCCGCGAACGCCAGCACCGCCACGGTCGCGGCCATCCAGGGCAACGTGCCCCGCGCCCGGTCGCTCCCCGGGCAGCTCAACGACGACTTGGACGTCACCCTTAACCACGTGGCCGCCACCGACAATCTGGCCGCGAAGGTCGCCGCGGGCAAGGCGCCCAAGCCGGACCTGGTGATCTGGCCGGAGAACTCCACCGACATCGACCCGATGCTGTACCCCCCGGTCTATCAGGAGATCGCGAGCGCCGCCGCCGCCATCGGCCGCCCGATCCTGGTCGGTGCCGTCCTGCAGAACCCGGAGCGGAACGCCGGCGTGCTCTGGCTGCCCGGCAAGGGGCCGACGACCATCTACGTGAAGCGGCGGCTGGTGCCCTTCGGCGAGTACGTCCCGTTCCGCAGCCTGATCAGCAAGATCACGTCGCTGACCCAGCTTCAGCCGACTCCCTTCGTGCCCGGGCACCAGACGGTGATCTTCAACGTCGGCCAGATCCGGCTGGGCGACATCATCTGCTACGAGGTCGGTTTCGACGACCTCGTCCGCTCCGAGGTGGTCGCCGGCGCCAACCTGCTGTCCATGCAGAGCAACGACGCCACGTTCGAGCGGGAAGGGCCGATCACCGCGGAGAGCGGTCAGCAGCTCGCCATGGCCAGGATCAGGGCGGTCGAGTTCGACCGGGCGGTCGTGGTCGCTTCCACCACCGGGTACAGCGCGATCGTCGCGCCGGACGGCCAGCTGATCTCGCGCACCACCATGTGGACGCAGGCCGAGCTCGAGGCGCGCGTCCCGCTGCTCACCTATGACACGCTGGCGGAGCGGCTGGGCGCCTGGCCGGAGTGGGCGGTCGTCGCGGCGACCACGCTCGCCCTCTGCTTTGCCATCGGCCAGGCGAATATCGCCCGGCGGCAGCGGCGTCGGCTGGCGCGCCCCGCCGATATCGCCTCAGCCTGAACTGTCTTGGATCCCTGCGCGCCCAAAGGGTCCTGAGCGCCCGGCGGTGAGCAGGAAAGCACAGTCGCGATCCGGCAACGCCCCCGGCCCGGATCGGGCAAGCCGAATAAAATGGGGCCGTTCCGAGGTACTCCCGAGGAAAGGACCGCAAACCGTGCACGGCCGCCGAACAGGACGCCTCACCATCGCAGCGCTCACGGCCGCCGCCGCCCTGCTGGTGGCGGCCTGCCAGTCCGGCACGCCGGCCGCGACCCAGCTCAACCCCACGGCGGTCGCGAGCAAGCCCGCCACCGCGGTCGCCAAGTACCTCGAGATCTCCCCCACGCCAGGCGCCGCCGGGGACGTCAACCCCGCCAACGGCATCACGGTCACCGCCGTCAACGGCGGCAAGATCACGAACGTCACCGTGAAGACCACGAGCGATGAGCCGGTGACCGGCGCGCTCAGCGCCGGCAAGACGAGCTGGCGCAGCACCTACGCGCTGCCCACGGACGCGTCCTACACGGTGACCGCCACCGGCACCGACAGCGGCGGCCACTCGGTGACCGCGACAAGCAGTTTCAGGACGCCGAACCCGCCGAACACGTTCGCGGCCGAGATCTACGAGGGCGCCGGCGCCACCTACGGCGTCGGCATGCCGATCATGGTGACCTTCAGCAGCCCGATCACCGACAAGGCCGCCGTCGAGCGGTCGCTCCAGATCACCACGTCCAAGCCGGTGGTCGGCGCGTGGTACTGGGACGGCAGCGAGCAGCTCGACTTCCGGCCGAGGGACTACTGGCCGGCCGATACCACGGTTAGCTTCGACGGTCACCTGGACGGCGTTGAGGGCGCGAGCGGCATGTACGGCGTCCACGACCTCACCCAGTCGTTCAACATCGGCCAGTCGGTCATCGCGGTGGCCTCCACGGACACCCACCGGACGCAGATCTACGTCGGCGGCAAGCTCACCTACAACTGGCCGATCTCGACCGGCCGGACCACCATGCCGACCCCGGACGGCACCTACCTGACCGTCCAGAAGAACAACCCGGTGCGGATGATCGGCGGCACCAAGGGGACCGCCGGCTACTACAACGAGCTGGTCAACTGGGCGGTGCGGTTCACCTTCAGCGGCGACTACTACCACTCGGCCCCGTGGTCGGTCGTCGACCAGGGCACCACCAACGTCAGCCACGGCTGCGTGAACCTGCCGCCGCGCCGACGCCGAGACCTACTACCAGATGGCCATTCCCGGCGACCCCATCACGATCGAGTCGAGCCCCAAGGCCGGCGACTGGGACGACGGCTGGACCGAGTGGTTCCTGTCGTGGCGGCAGTACCTGGCCGGCAGCGCCACCCACATGGCGGTTGAGGCCGGCCCGAGCGGCAGCTCCTTCGTCAGCCCGTCCAGCCTCCCCGCGGACACCGGGAGCGTCCCGCTTGGCACGTCGTCGCCTGGCAACTACTTCGCCGCCTGACTGTGCTTCCCCGCTCGCCGCCGGGCGCTCGGGACCCCTGCCCTCTCCCTCGTCACCCGGCCAAAACCGCCGCGCTCCTCACTCCGAGCACAGGGGCGCGCCCTTTGGCTCGCCGGGGTGCTTCCCCGCTGCCGCCGGGCGCTCGGGACCCCTGCCCTTTGGCTCGCTGGAGGAGCAATGTGATGGTGGGCGCGAAGCAACGGTCCGTTCAGTATGAAAGATCTTGAATTCTGCTGAACGGACCGTGGTTACTCACGGATGCGCGGAATTGGACGTGGACTGCTGGTTCACGTGCGCCGTGGGGGTACCGGAGGAGACGGCCAGGATCACACCGAGGGTGAGCGCCAGGGCTATCGGGATGAGCAGCGGGGCCGCGGCGCGGGCCGTCCGGCGGCTGCGCGCCCGGCGAGTCTGCGCGCGGCGCTTCGCACTGTCGCCGCGATTGCCGAAGCCGCCCTCGATCAGCGTCACCCTGGCTACCCCCGCTCATAAGGTCGTGGCAGCCAGCGTAACTCTGTTACTTAACAGTTATCGAGTGGATAGCGAAACATATCCGGTTTCGTCACGCTTGGTTAACAGGCTTCCCAAAGGGTGGCAATGCCCTGGCCGACGCCGATGCACATGGACGCCGCGCCCTTGGCGGCGCCGCGGCGGCGCATCTCGTGCAGCAGCGTGGTGACGATCCGGGCGCCCGAGCAGCCGAGCGGGTGGCCGATTGCGATCGCGCCGCCGTTCACGTTGACCCTCTCCGGGTCCAGCTTCAGCTCATCGACGCAGGCCAAGGACTGGGCGGCGAACGCCTCGTTCAGCTCCACCAGGTCCAGGTCCTCGGGCCTCCAGCCGGCCCGGGCGAGAACCCGGTTCATCGCGGGCACCGGGCCGATGCCCATGTAGTCCGGGTGCACCCCGGCCGCCGACGCGCCGACGTACCGGGCGAGGGGCGTCGCGCCGGCGGCTTTGACCGCCTCTCCCGACATCAGCAGCAGCGCGGCGGCGCCGTCGTTGAGCGGTGAGGAGTTACCGCCAGTGACCGTGCCACCCTTACGGAACGCGGGCCTCTTAGCCGCAAGCTCCTCCAGCGTGATCGACGCCTTGATGCCCTCGTCGCTTGCGACCTCGCCGCCGGCGGTGGTGACGGGGACGAGCTCGGCGTCGAAGCGGCCGGCGTCGCGGGCGGCGGCGGCCAGCTGGTGGCTGCGCAGCGCGAACTTGTCCTGCCGCTCGCGGGTGATGCCGTACTTGTCCGCCACGTTCTCGGCGGTCTCGCCCAGGCTGATCGGCGGGTACAGCTCCTGCATGCGGGGGCTCACCAGCCGCCAGCCGAGGCGGGTGTCCGCGGTCTCGAGCGAGCGCGCCCAGGCGTCGCCGCTGCGCTGAACGACGAACGGGGCCCGGGTCATCGATTCGGTGCCGCCCGCGACGCAGATGTCGGCGTCGCCCGCCGCGATCGCCCTGGCCGCGTCGCTGACCGCCTCCATGCCGGAGCCGCAGAGCCGGTTCACGGTCGCGCCGGGGATCTCCACCGGGAGGCCCGCAAGCAGCACCGCCATCCTGGCCACGTTCCGGTTGTCCTCGCCCGCCTGGTTCGCGGCACCCCAGTAGACGTCGTCGATGGCGGCGACGTCGAGGCTGCTGTTACGCGCGATGAGCGCCTTGAGGATGTCGGCGGCGAGGTGGTCGGGGCGTACCTCGGCCAGCGCTCCCTTCACCTTGCCGATGGGCGTCCGGCAGGCATCCACCACGAATACGGAGCTCACTGCGACCTACCTCTCCACGTAACGTTCAGGTCCCCACGATAGGACATGCACAGGCAGCTGTTACGCGACCGTTATGACCGAGGCGCGGCGCGGGCGCAACCTCTCGAGGGTGATGAACGTCTAGTTAGGTATACGTAGTCTTGATAGGCGTACGTATGAGAGCTGTGATGTGAAGTTTCCTGTTTTGATAGATATTGCCCCTAGACTTTGAACGCCCCCTTGACCACGCGCAGTGATCTCTTTCTTTGCTGCGACGTGTGAGCCAAAACACGCTCAAGTGCACCGGGGCCATCGGTCTGGCCGAACAACGAGGAGAACCGAGCTGTGTCGTTCTTGGGGAGTTCGAGTGGTGCGGGCCGGGTCGGCGCGGCACTGCTCCGGCATCGAGTGATCGCGGGCACCGCGCTCGCGGCGACCGCAGTGCTCGTAGCGGGCTGCGCGTTCGCTGCGACGGCATCCACGTCCTCCGGCCATGAGACGCTCTCCAACGTCAGCGACAGCAGACCGGTCACCAAGCAGGTGACGAAGAAGACGACGGCGCCGGTCGTCCCGTTTACGCTGCTCTCCGTGACCCCAGCCGGCGGCGACCGCGACGCGAACGGCGGCGACCCGATCACGGTGAAGTTCTCCTCCGCGCTGTCGCCGCAGACCCCGCTGCCGACGCTCTCCCCGTCGGTCGCGGGCAGCTGGCAGGTATCGGGTGACACGGCGACGTTCACCCCCAGGTCCGGGTACGTGGCCGACACCAAGGTGACCGTGAAGGTCCCTGGCGGCAACGACGGCATGCTGGGTGCGGGCGGGTCGGGCGGAGGGTCGGCGTCCGCATCGGCCGACACCCTGAAGAAGACCTCGGTCACGTCCTTCACCACCGGCTCCTACTCCACCCTCCGGCTGCAGGAGCTGCTCGCGCAGCTCGGCTACCTGCCGCTCAACTGGACGCCGGCCGACCCGGCGACGGGCACCATCGCCGGGTCCGATGCGAGCGCGCAGCTCGCCGCGGCCTACGACGCGCCGGCCGGCACCTTCACCTTCCAGTCCGGTTACCCGAGCACGCTGACCAGCCAGTGGTCCGCCGGGACGGACAACGTCCTGGTCAGCGGGGCGGTCCGCGCGTTCGAGAACCACGTGGGCCTCACCATGGACGGCGACGCCGGCCCGGAGGTCTGGGCCGCCCTGCTCACCGCGGTCGCCAAGGACCAGACCAACCCCGACGGCTACAGCTACGCGCTAGCCACCCAGGCCTCGTCGAACGAGTCGCTGCAGGTCTGGCACGACGGCAAGCGGGTCCTTGACACCCCGGCCAACACCGGCATCGCGGCCTCGCCGACCGTGGACGGCACCTTCCCTGTCTACCTGAAGTACACGGTCACGCAGATGAAGGGCCTCAACCCTGACGGCACGAAGTACGACGACACGGTGTACTGGGCGTCGTACTTCAACGGCGGCGACGCGGTGCATGCCTACCCCCGCGGCAGCTACGGGTGGTACCAGTCGCTCGGCTGCGTCGAACTCCCCTACAACGGGCCCGGCCCCGGCGTTGCGGAAGACGCCTACAACTTCCTCACCTACGGGTCGCTCGTCACCGTCATCGGCCCGGCCGCCTGACCGAGCTGGACGTCGGGGCTGCCCTGAAGGCAGCCTGACTGGAACGCGACAATAGTGGACCGCTGACCCCAGCTGCGCGCCTGTGCGTGGGGGTCAGCGGTTCACTTCTTTCTGCTCTTTCTGCGCCCCCGTGCGCGGGGGCAGCGGTTCACTTCTTTCAGGCCGCGCTCACGCCGCTGGCGGAGGCGGTGAAGGTGACGGCGAAGCGCGAGGCCGGGATCTGGTTGGCCACTTGCTCGGCCGCGTCGAAGGTGCCCGCGGCGGTCAGCCGGGGGGCGAGCGCGACCCGCAGCCCGTCCCCGGCCAGGCGTTCAAGCAGGACGCGGCCCGCGTCCGGGCGGGACATCGGAACGCCGGCCAGCAGCGACCGGTCCGGCCGGCGCAGGCCGAGCAGCCAGAACCCGCCGTTTGAGGCCGGGCCGAAGACCGCGTCCGCCTCGCCGGATTCCAGCGACGCGACCGCGTCGCCGATGATGTCGGCAGTGACCTGCGGAGTGTCCGTCCCGATGAGCACCATCGGCAGCGGCGCGGCCGCGTAGGCATCCGCGAACGCCGCCGCCAGCCGCTCGTCGGGCCCGCCGCCGCGCTGGCCGATCACCGCGAACCCGCCGGGCAGCCAGGCCCCCGGCGCGCCATCGAGCGCGATCACCCGCCGGGCCGTCGGCGTGGCCGCCACCACGTCGAGCGTGTCGGCCAGCGCCGCCTCGGCGACGAGCGCCGCCTCCTCGGGGCGCAGCGGCGGGGTCAGCCCCGTCTTGACCAGGCCGGCGACCGGGGCCTCGGCAATGACGATGACCTGGGTTTCGTTACCAGTCTCCATGGCGCCGACGCTAGCGGCGTCAGGGCGAATCGACCCGGGTTTCCTGCCTTACGGAAGTATGACGGCCGGGAGCGCTTCAGCGTCCGGCCCGGACCGCCCGGGCGGCCCGCGATGGTGCCGGGCGGGACACGGCGCTCGGGGCCCGGCGGGCCAGCGGGAGCGTGATCAGGAACTGGCAGCCGGGTCCGGTATTACGCACGCTGATCTCGCCGGAATGCGCTTCGACGATGCCGCGGGCGATGGACAGCCCGAGCCCGGCGCCGCCGGACGGGTCCGGGGTGCGCGCGCTTTCGCCCCGGAACGCCACGTCGAAGACTCGGGACAGATCGCCCGGCGGGATGCCGCCGCACTCGTCCGTCACGCTGACGCACGCCATCCCCGACTGAATCTCGCCCAGCACCTCAATGCTCCCGTCTGGCGGCGTGTGCCTGATCGCGTTGATCATCAGGTTCCTGACCGCTCGGCCGAACTCCGCGCTGTCGATGAGCACCGGCATGCCCCGGACGGCTGATCCGGTCAGCCGGACCCGTTTCGCCCGCGCGACCGGCTCCGCGCTCGCGACGACCTCGGCGACCACGTCCTCGAGGCCGACAACGCGCCGCGACAGGCGCAGGGCGCCGGCATGGATCTTGGATAGTTCGAAGAGGTCATCGATCATCACGGCGAGGCGCTCGGTTTCGACGCGGATCTGCGAGTGGTAGTGGCTGACCTCACGCGGGTCCGTCACCACCTGGTCCTCGAGTGCCTCGGCCATCGCGCGCAGCCCGGCGAGTGGTGTGCGCAGGTCGTGACTGACCCAGGCGACGAGCTCGCGGCGGCTCGCCTCGAGCGCCTGCTGGCGCGCCCGCGCCTGGCCGAGCTTGTCGTGCGCCTCGGTGAGCCCCTCAGAAAGCCCGGCCAGCTCGGCCGGGAGCCGGGTGTCGGGGGGCGTGTAGATCCCGCTCTCGCCGACCTGCCGGACCGAGGCGAGCAGCGCCTTGCTCGCCCGCCCGATGGAGCGGCCCACGATGAGCGAGACCACGAGGCTGGCGATCCCCGAGATGCCCATCAGCTCGAGCATCACCTGGCGATCGCCGGGAGACAGCATGATGGTGGCGATCTCGCCGGTGGTGATCATCGCGGTGACGACGCACACCACGCCGACGAGCGCGACATGGAGGCCGACGGAGCGCCGCGCGAGCGTCCGCAGGGCGACCACCCCGAGGATGGCCGTCACCACCACCGCCCCGGCGACCCAGGCGATGATGTGCACGAGGTCACCAGGCGCCACGCGGGACAGCAGGTCATTGAGGTGCAGCGCAGCAGATCCGGTTCCGGCCGGCGCGGCGGCCATGACCGCGGTCACGACGGCTCCGGCTCGTAGCGGTAGCCGACGCCCCAGACGGTGACGATCCGCCGGGGCAGCGTCGGATCGGATTCCAGCTTCTCCCGGAGCCGGCGCACATGCACGGTGACCGTCGAGGTGTCGCCGAACGTCCAGCCCCACACCTCGCTGAGCAGTTGCTCCCGGGTGAACGCCTGCCTCGGGTTGCGGATCAGGTACAGGAGCAGGTCATATTCGCGCGAGGTGAGCTGGATCAGCTTGCCCCTGATCCTCACCTCGTGCGCGGCCAGATCGACGGAGAGCCCCTGGTTCGCGATGATCCCCTGGTCGTGCTTGTCGGGCAGCCCGCTGCTGCGGGCGCGGCGGAGCACCGACCGGACTCGCATCGCCAGCTCGCGCGGGCTGAACGGCTTGGTCACGTAGTCGTCGGCGCCGATCTCGAACCCGGCCAGCCGGTCGCTCTCCTCACCGAGCGCGGTCAGCATCACCACCGGGATGGGCCACCGCGCGCGGAGCCGCCTGCAGACCTCAAGGCCGTCGATGCCGGGCAGCATCAGGTCGAGCACCACCAGGTCAGGGGGCCGCTCGGCGATCAGGCGCAGTGCCTCGTAGCCGTCGCGCACGCTCTGCACGCTGTGGCCATCGCGCACCAGGTATCGCTCGACCACATCGGACACTGTCGGGTCGTCATCGACCACGACGATCCGGCCGGGCAGGTCAAGCTGGCTGCCGGTCATGACGCCGTCCGGGCAAAGGTGCCCGGCGAGACATATCGGGTATCGCTCACAGTTACACGGTAAGTCTGCGTGCAACCAAACCGGTGGCGAACAGTGCGAAATGGTCACAACACCGTAAGGCCGATGACGAAATCGTAAGACATGCCGGTCCGCTCGACCGATCCAGCCGATCCGGTTAAGACTGGCTGGTGTCCTTGACTTGCCCTTTCTTCTCTGGGGGGAGACCAGCGTGATCGGCGCACCGTACTGGCAGGCCCTCACTGGCCGCGCGCAGGCCGAGCTCGCCGGGCGCGCGCACAGCAAGCTCGGCGGCCGCCCGCAGACCGAGCTCGATGGCCGCCCGCAGACCGAGATCGGCGGCCGCCCGCAGACCGAGATCGGCGGCCGCCCGCAGACCGAGATCGGCGGCAGCGCGCAGACCGAGATCGGCGGCAGCGCGCAGACCGAGATCGGCGGCAGCGCGCAGACCGAGATCGGCGGCCGCCCGCAGGCCGAGATCGATGGGCGCGCGCAACCCGAAGCTCGCTGGCAGCGCGCAGAGCGAGATCGCTGGCAGCGCGCAGAGCGAGATCGAGCATGCGGACGGGAGCACCACGCCACTCTGGAAGGGCGACTGGCTGCAGCTGCGTCCCGGTGATGCCTCCCTCATCGATCGGTGCGGCGGCCCGACGCTTGACGTGGGTTCCGGACCTGGTCGGCTCACCCTGGCGCTCGCCGAGCGCGGCGTCCCCGCGCTCGGCATCGACGTCACACTGCAGGCCGTGCGCCTCGCCCAGTCGGCCGGCGCGCTCACTCTGCAGCGGGATGTGTTCAGCCGAGTGCCGGGGACCGGCCGGTGGATGATCGTGCTGCTCGCCGACGGCAGCGTCGGCATCGGCGGCGACCCGGTAGCGCTGCTGAGCCGGGTGGCCGAACTGCTCGCACCGCGCGGCCGGGCGCTCGTGGAGGTGCAGCCGCCCGGCCAGGAACTTCGGCGCGAACGGGTCAGGCTCAGGCACGGGAAACAGGCCGGCGACTGGTTCCCGTGGGCGTACGTGGGGGTGGATCAGCTCGCCGGGATAGCCAGCGAGGCCGGCCTGTCCCGTGGCGAGACCTGGTCCTCGCACGGCCGCTGGTTCGCAACCGTCCGCAAGGGATGCCGCTAAACGCACCGCAGCGACCGCGCTCCGCAGCAACCGCGCTAGGCACCGACCACGCTCCGCAGCAACCACGCTCCGCAGCAACCACGCCCGGCAGCCAACACCCTCGCCAACGACCACGGCCCGGTAGCGATGACGCCCGGCGGTCACCACGCCCGGCAGCAGCCACTACACGGCAACCTTCTTGCTGTTATCCTTGTTCGCGACCACCTTCCTATCAGTTCTGACCACTTTAACGTCCGTTTCATCACGATTTGTCTGACAGAAACTGATAGGAAGCTGTGGCGCAGCCGAAAGCGCCAGGAAGCGCCCGCGACTCCCGGGACTCCCGGGACTCCCGGGGCGCTCGGGACTCCCGAGGTGCCCGAGCCGCCCGGCCATGGCACCCGGCCGTGGTTGGGCGGCCGTGGTTGGGCGGCCGTGGTTGGGCGGCCGTGGTTGGGCGGCCGTGGTTGGGCGGCCGTGGTTGGGCGGCCGTGGTTGGGCGGCCGTGGTGGGCGGCCGTGGTGGGCGGCCGTGGTGGGCGGCCGTGGTGGGCGACCTTAGTGGGCGGCCGAGGCGCCCGGCCGTGGTGGGCGGACTTACCAGCGGGAGTGGATTTCGGTGCGGAAGTACTTGTCGTAGAGTTCCTCGATCTGGCGGAGCGCGTGCTCACTGAGCGGCGCGGCGGCGGCGGCGGCCGCGTTCTGCCTTGCCTGCTCGGGGTTGCGCGCGCCGGGGATGACGGTGGTGACACCCGGCTGCTGGGTCACCCAGCGCAGCGCCGCCTGGGCGGTGGTCACCGCGATGGGCGGTGGTCACCGGATGGGCGGCTTCGTCGTCGAAGGCGCCTGGCTCCGCCACGATGGCGGCGAACTCCTGGGCCGCGCGCACTCCGGTCGCGTAGTCCACTCCGGAGAACGTCTCGCCGACGTCGAACGCCTCGCCGTGCCGGTTATAGTTTCGGTGGTCGTCCGCGGCGAAGATGGTGTCCATCGTGTACCGGCCCGACAGCAGCCCTGACGCCAGCGGCACCCGGACGATGATGCCCACCCCGGCCGCTGCCGCTGCGGGCAGCACCTGGTCAAGCGGCTTTCGGCGGAACGCGTTGAAGATGATCTGCACGGTGGCCACGCCAGGATGCGCGATCGCGGCCAGCGCCTGCTCGCAGGTCTCCACGCTGACCCCGTAGGCGGCGATCCGCTCCTCGGCCACCAGCGTGTCCAGCGCGTCGTAGACCGCGTCCGAGTAGTAGACCGGCGTCGGCGGGCAGTGCAACTGGACGAGGTCGAGCCGGTCGACGCCGAGGTTGACCCGGGACCTGTCGGTCCAGGCGCGGAAGTTCGCCAGCGTGTAGTTCTCCGGTACCTGCTCGACCCGCCGGCCCATCTTGGTGGCGACGACGAGGCCGTGCCCCGGGTTCCCGGCCAGGAACCGCCCGATGATCCGTTCGCTGCGCCCGTCGCCGTACACGTCCGCGGTGTCGAGGAACGTGACGCCGGACTCGACCGCGGCGTGCAGCACCGCGAGCGCGTCGGATTCGGTCACGGAACCCCAGTCCGCGCCGAGCTGCCAGGTGCCGAGGCCGACGATCGAGGCGGCCCGGCCAGTCTTACCAAGAACTCGCTGCTCCATGGTGCGCGATCCTATGCCGTGCACTGATTGGCTGAGCGGCAGGCCCTGCGGATGGCAGCCATACTCCTGATTCGCGAAGCCACGGTCCGTTAAGAGGACTGATTTGATCCTTCGGCAGCAGCAGGCGCGGACCACTCGGTGCAGGTTTGGGCCGGGTGCCTCGGGTAGTGGGTGCCGGACATGGTCCCTGGGCGGCGCCTACCACGTCGTCCTTCGGACTGGCTAACTCCAAGGACCGGGAGAACGCATGACAGCGTTGCGCGTGCGCCGGGGCGCGCCTATCGGGAGCGCCCACGGCATCGACCGGATGGTGCGTGACGTGCAGACGGGGCGCTTCGAGCGCAGCCTGTCCGCGCTTACGGCCGCCGGCGCGCTGGTGACGGCGGCTGAGATCTTCTTCGAGCACGACAGCGCCAGCTTCGGCAACAAGATGATGTGGCTGCCGGTCGCGCTCGGCCCCGTGGGCGCGGTGGCGGGCGTGGCCGGGTTCTTCAGCCAGCGGATGGCCAAGACCGCGCTGCCCATCGCCTCCGCCGCGATCGTCGCCAACGGCCTGCAAGGGGTGTACCTGCACGCCCGCGGGATCTCGCAGAAGCCGGGCGGCTGGTCCAACGCCCGCTACAACCTGGAGATGGGTCCGCCGTTGCTCGCGCCCCTGCTGGTGACGATGGTGGGCGGCATGGGGCTGCTCGCCGCGATCCTCCGTCGAGAGCCGTGACCGGGCGCGCGACCGGGCGGTTCCCCGGCTTCGACGTGCTCAGCCAGACCCGGCACTGGGACCCGGTGACGGCCGAGCGGATCACGGCCAGGACCGGTCCGCCCCCGCAGCCGCGATTCTTTACCGATAGCGAGCGGTCCTGCGCTGCCGCGCTGCTTGACCAGCTCACCGGCCAGTGCGATGAGCCCCTGGGAGTGCCCCTGCTTGCGATGGTCGACGCGAGGCTGGCGGCCGGCCAGACCGACGGCTGGCATTACGCGGACCTGCCCGAGGACGGCCAGGCGTGGCGAGAGACGCTCGGATACCTCGACAAGGACGCGCATGCCCGGTGCGGGACCGGCTTCGCCGACGCGTCGGCGCGGGACCAGGCGGCGATCATCGCGGCCGTGCAGGACAGCGACGAATGGCACGGTCTTGCCGCGCCGCGGGTGTGGAGCTTGTGGACCCGGTATGCCTGCACGGCCCTGTACTCGCACCCCTACGCCTGGTCGGAGATGGGCTTCCCCGGCCCGGCCTACCCGCGCGGCTACAAGAACGCGGGCGTGGGCAAGCTGGAGCCGTTCGAGGTCGGCGACGCGCGGCCGGCCGAGGATCCCGTCGGGGATGACGCCTGATGACCGGTCTTGGCAAGCAGAGCGTCCGCGACCGTAACGAGTCCGCCTGGCTGCTGCCCAACGACGGCAGCCGGACCAATCACCGGCTGCGGCGGGACATGCGGCGGTTCGACGACGCCGACGAGATCGACATGGTCATCGTCGGCTGCGGCGCCGGCGGCTCGGTCCTGGCGCAGCGGCTCGCGCGGGCCGGCTGGCGGGTGGCGGCGCTCGACGCGGGACCGTTCTGGGACCCCGACACCGACTGGGTCAGCGACGAGGCCGGATCGCATCGTCTCTACTGGACCGAGCCGCGGGTGATCGCGGGATCGGACCCGGTGCCGATGGGCTCGAACAACTCGGGCCGCGGCGTCGGCGGGTCGATGGTCCACTACGCGGGCTACACGCCCCGTTTCCACCCGAGCGATTTCTCCACTTACACCGCCGACGGGGTGGGCGCCGACTGGCCGCTCGACTACACCGACCTGCGGCCGTACTACACGGCCATCGAGCAGGAGCTGCCGGTGGCCGGCGAGCACTGGCCGTGGGGCGATCCGCACGGCTACCCGTACCGGCCGCATCCGGTCGGCGGGAACGGCGAGATCTTCCTGCGCGGCGCGGACAAACTCGGGATCACCGCCAAGGTCGGGCCGGTCGCCATCGTCAACGGCCGGTTCGGCAACCGGCCGCACTGCATCTACCGCGGTTTCTGCCTGCAGGGCTGCAAGGTCAACGCCAAGGCATCCCCGCTGATCACGCACATTCCCGACGCGCTGGCACGCGGCGCGGAGGTCCGCGCCAATGCGATGGTCACGCAGATCGTGATCGACAAGCAAACCGGCCGGGCGCTCGGCGTGCGCTACCTGCGCGACGGCCGCGAGCGGTTCCAGCGGGCCCGGATGGTGGCGGTGGCCGGGTACTCGATCGAGACGCCCCGGCTGCTGCTGAACTCCGCGTGCGGCCGGTTCCCCGACGGCCTGTGCAACGACTTCGACCAGGTCGGCCGCTACCTCATGGTGCAGGGCGCGCCGCAGACCGCCGGCCGCTTCGACGCGGAGGTGCGGATGTACAAGTCGCCGCCGCCCGAGGTGAGCAGCGAGGAGTTCTACGAGACCGATCCGGCCAAGGACTACAAGCGCGGGTTCGCGATCCAGACGGTCTCGCCGCTGCCCATCACCTGGGCCGAGCACGTCGCCGCGCAGGGGCACTGGGGCGGCGCGCTGCGCGAGTACATGAGCGACTACGTGCACTGGTCCTGCCTGGGCGCGCTGTGCGAGTTCCTGGCGCGGCCGGAGAACCGGGTGACGCTCGCCGAGGAGAAGGACTCCCACGGGCTGCCGGTCGCCCGGTTCGACTACTCCCAGTGCGACAACGACCGGGCCCTGGTCAAGGCGGCGCAGAGCGTCATGGAGGACATCCTGCACGCGGCGGGCGCGGACGAGGTCATCACGATCAAGCGCTACGCCCACCTCGTCGGCGGCGCGCGGATGGCCGCCGACGAAACCCGCGGGGTCGTCGACGGAAACTGCCGCAGCTTCGCCGTGCCCAACCTGTACATCACCGATGGCAGCGTGCTCCCCACCCAGGGCAGCGCCAATCCGGCACTGACGATCATGGCGGTGGCCGCCAGGGCGGCGGATCACCTGGCAGGCGCCGCCTGACCGATCGAACTGCCTGACCTATCGAGCTGCCTGACCTATCCAGAGAGGACCAGAAGATGGCACCCACAGTTGCTGACTACCTGCTTGAGCGGCTGCGCGCCTGGGACGTGCAGCACGTGTTCGCCTACCCCGGCGACGGAATCAACGGCATACTCGCGGCCTGGGGCCGGGCGGAGAACAAACCGCAGTTCGTCCAGGCGCGACACGAGGAGATGGCCGCCTTCGAGGCCGTCGGATACTCCAAGTTCACCGGGAACGTGGGCGTGTGCATGGCGACATCGGGCCCGGGCGCCATCCACCTCCTCAACGGGCTCTATGACGCCAAGCTCGATCACGTCCCCGTGGTCGCGATCGTCGGCCAGACCAGCCGGAGCGCCATGGGCGGGTCCTACCAGCAGGAAGTCGACCTGCTTTCGCTGTTCAAGGACGTCGCGAGCGAGTACGTGCAGATGGTCACGGTTCCGGAGCAGCTGCCCAACGTCCTCGACCGGGCGATTAGGGTCGCGCTGGCCGAGCGTGCGCCCACGGCCATCATCATCCCCTCCGACGTCCAGGAACTCGCGTACTCGGCGCCGACCCACGAGTTCAAGATGGTCCCGTCCTCCCTCGGCGTCGACTGGTCGACCACCACGGCGGACGACCGGGGGATCATCAAGGCCGCCGAGATCCTCAACGCGGGGAGCAAGGTCGCCATCCTGGCCGGCCATGGCGCGCGCGGCGCGCGGGCCGAACTCGAAGAGGTGGCGGAGCTGCTCGGGGCCGGAGTCGCCAAGCCCCTGCTCGGCAAGGACGTGCTCTCCGACGAGCTGCCCTACGTGACCGGATCGATCGGCCTGCTCGGCACCCGGCCGAGCTACGAGATGATGAAGAACTGCGACACGCTGCTCACCGTCGGCTCCAGCTTCCCCTATACGCAGTTCCTGCCGGCCTTCGACCAGGCCCGGGGCGTGCAGATCGACATCGACGGCAAGTTCATCGGGATGCGCTATCCGTACGAGCTGAACCTCATCGGGGACTCCGCCGCCACCCTGCGCGCCCTGATCCCGCACCTGCAGCGCAAGGAGGACCGCTCCTGGCGCGCGGACATCGAGGACAAGGTCGCCAAGTGGTGGCGGTCGATGGACGCCGAGGCCGACGTCGAGGCGGACCCGATCAACCCGATGCTGGTCTTCCGCGAGCTGTCCTCCCGGCTGCCGCTGAACGCCATCGTCACCGCGGACTCCGGTTCGTCGGCGAACTGGTACGCCCGTCAGCTCAAGTTCCGCGGCGACATGCGCGGCTCGCTCTCCGGCAACTTGGCCACCATGGGCCCCGGCGTGCCCTATGGCATCGGCGCGAAGTTCGGCCACCCGGACCGGCCGGTCATCGTCTTCGCCGGGGACGGGGCCATGCAGATGAACGGCCTCGCCGAGCTGATCACCATCAAGCACTACTGGGAGCAGTGGTCCGATTCACGGCTTGATCATCGCGGTGCTGCACAACAACGACCTCAACCAGGTCACCTGGGAGATGCGGGCGATGGAAGGGGCGCCGAAGTTCGCAGAGTCCCAGCGGCTGCCCGACGTCTCGTACGAAGGATTCGCCCGCAGCCTCGGCCTGTACGGCATCGCGGTCGACAAGCCGGAGCAGGTCGGCGCGGCCTGGGAGCAGGCCCTCGCCGCCGACCGCCCGACGGTGCTTGACTTCAGGACCGACCCCGACGTTCCGCCCATTCCGCCCCACGCCACCTTCGAGCAGGCGAAGGACGCCGCTACCGCGCTGCTGAAGGGCGACCCGAACCGCTGGGGCATCCTCAAGGAGGGCCTGATGGCCAAGGCCAGGGAAGTCATGCCGGGCAAGGAAAGCTGAGGCGTCTTCCTGACTGCTGGCCGTTTCGTCCGATCGGGACGGGGCAGAGCAGACGACGAGCAGGTCATTCACCGGGCCTGTGGTCTTGCCAGGACGAGCGAACCCAGGAGAAGACCCGTGACTAACCCGGAGACACGACGTCACGTCGAGATCAAGGACGAGGACGACTATGTCGTCGCCGAGGCGGAGGTGACGACGGCCCGCGGCCGGGAGGGCACCGTCCGGACGTCAATGCACGCGAAGAATGAACGGGCGCGGCGCGGCGACCGGACCAGCCTGGTTGACGCGGTGATGGATCTGCCCGAGGTGCAGGCGAGCGAGCGCGTGGAAGCCTCCGTCCCGTGCGGCGACGTCGAGTCGCTCGACCGCCTGCGCCAGCGGACGGACGACCCGCGGACGCGGGTGGCGGGGGCCACCACCCTGCTGGACGCGAACGTGCCGACAGGTTCCGGGCCTGGCCAACGGCAGCCCGGCGCCGGGCTGGTCGCCGATGAGCCGGCCGGCGGTCAGCGGTCGGTCGACGAGTGACCGAGCGCCTCTTGGACGACCGGGTCCTCGTCGGTGCCGAGAAGGCGCCAGTCCTCCCCCGGCTCGAGGATCTTCTCCGCGCCGCGGATTGACGCGTAGTCCAGGCCCTCGCCCACGGCGGGCGGCGTCTTGCCTTCGGCGAGGCCCTTGGCCGCCGAGATCAGGATGTGCCGCATCCGGCTGATGGCCCGGTCGGTGGAGCCGAGTTGCTCCTGGGTCCGGTCGTAGATCGGACCCATCGACTCTGTCACCATGAGGTCCTGGCTGACGAAGTCGGAGACGCCGCTGAAGATGCCGGTGCGCTCGGTGTCGCGATCGATCAGGTAGTCGTTGTCGGGGGTGTAGCGGCGGGGGATGATGCCGTCGGTGTAGGCGGATATCGGCGTCGAGAACGGGGCGAGGGAGAAAAGGTTCGCGCCGCCCAGGTTGCGCGGGTTGGGCCTGACCTTGGGTGCGACGAAATAGCGCCAGCAGTTCTCGTCGTCGATCGGCACGAACATTCCGTTGCCCACGCTGAACGGGATGCTCGCGACCATCGTCGAATAGGGCACCGCATAGGCGGTGACGCGCACGTGGGTATTGCCGTTGGGCGTGGTCCGGACGCCCGCGTAACGGTACCCGTACCAGGTCTCCTCGAGTTCGAGGCGCGGGGCCCGGTCGTGCCGCCAGAACTTCCAGGACATGGCGTTGGACGGATAGCCCGGCTTGTCGGAGCCGTCATCGGGGATGTCGTCGATCCCGTCGAACTGGTGGAGGTGGGAGATGTGGGCCGTGTCGAGGTTCCCCTCCATCGCCTGCACCCAGTTGCAGGTCGTCACCTGCTTCGTCGCCATGAACTCGGCGGCGTCGTGCCCCTCGGTGCCGAAATCCCTGAAGGGCGTCATCGTCTCCCGGGGGCCCATATAGGTCCAGACGATCCCGCCAGACTCGTGGGTGGGGTACGCCCTCATCCGAACCCGGTCGCAGAACGGCTGCGGCTCGCTCGGCATGTCCACGCAGCGCCCGTCCGCATCGAAGGCCCACCCGTGGTACACGCAGCGGATGGCGGCGCCCTCGTTGCGCCCGAAAAACAGCGACGCGCCGCGGTGCGGGCAGTTCTCCTGCAGCAGCCCAACCCGCCCGCGAACTGTCCCGGTAGGCGACCAGGTTCTCGCCAAGCAACCGCACCCGCGCGGGCGCGCCCCCCGGCTCGGGGATCTCCGCCGTCAGGCAGGCCGGCGTCCAGTAACGGCGCAGCAGTTCGCCCATCAGCGTCCCCGGCCCGACCCTGGTCAGGATCTCGTTCTCTTCCGCCTTGAGCATGCCGCACCTCCGCCTAAATGGACCGGCTCAACCTTTGACCGGCCCATTTTCACCGTCTCACCGTCCCAAGAATGTTGTCAATCAACAAGCAACCAACAAGGCCGCCGCTGATTTGTGGCGCGCGAGACAAAATCCAAATTCACTTCGTATGAACGGACCGTGGCCGGGCATTATCCGCCATCTGCACGTTCGAAGGGCTAAGCGGGTTACCCGGGGTGGGCCAGGGTCTCGAAGACCTGATCGATCAGCTCGGGTAGTTCGGGCGTGCCCTCGTTCTCCACCCAGGCGAGGATGGCGGTGCTGGCCGCGGCCAGGCAGGCCGCGACGATGACCCTGGTCTGCAGGCTGGGGCGGTGGCCGGGCTCGCCTTTGCTGAGCGCCTGCAGGAAAAGCTGCTGGGTGGCGATCTGGTCCGCCCAGAGCCGGTCGCGCAGCGCCGGCGTCGCGGCGATCAGCTTGTTCTGGGCGAGCAGGGTGTCGCGGTCGGTCTCGTACACCTGCGCGAGCCCTTGCAGCAGGGCCGCGCGGATCCGCTGGAGGAGGGGCCAGGCGGCGGGGGTCTGCTCGAGCCGGCAGGCGATCAGGGGGTCGTAGCTGTCGGACAGCACCACGTCTTCCTTGGCCGGGAAGTAGCGGAAGAACGTCATGTGCGAGACACCCGCCGCGGCCGCGATCTGCTCGACGGTGGTGGCGTCGTAGCCCTGCTCAAGGAACAGGCGCAGCGCGCAGGCGCGGATGCGGTCGCGGGTCTCTGCCTTCTTGCGCTGCCGCCAGTCCGGCTCGGGTTCGGCTTCGGTCACCCGTTCATCGTCGCGTATCGGGCGCTGGGTTGGCGCTAGCGGGGTGGTTGCGGCGACGCCGGGCTTCCGGAGGCGCGGTTGACGCGGCCGGGGTTGGCCCGGCTGCTGGAGGACTCCGGGCTTGCGGAGGACTCCGGACTGGCGGAGGCGGCGCTGGCGGGCTGGGCGACGCGGCCGGGCAGGTACCGCATGCTGGTCAGGGCGGTGACAGCGCCGAGGCCGGCGCAGCTGAGCATGACGATGGCCATGCCATGCAGGAACGCCGCGCCCGCAGCGGCCCGCAGCCAGCCGCCGGCTGGCAGGCGCGCGGCCAGCTGCACGGCGCCACTGATGGAGGCGCGGGCCGTGGCCGCGTCCCCGACGGGCAGCGCGGAGAGGGCCGGGCGCAGGCTCCTGGCGTAGCTGGCGGACAGCACACCGCCGAGCACCGCGACCGCGATCGCCCCGCTGACCTGGCGCAGCGTGCTGTTCACGGCAGCGCCCGCGCCGGCCTTGTCGCCGCCCACGGCGGCCATGACCGCGTCCATCGCGGCGGCGATGGACGCGCCGGTGCCGAGCCCGCACAGCGCCAGCCCGGTCGCCACGACCGCGTACCCGGTAGCCAGGTGGACCTGGCTCAGCACCGCCAGCCCTGCCGTCAGCAGCGCCAGCCCGGCGGCCGTGGTGAGCCTGGTGCCGGCCACTCGCACCGCCGGGCCTGCCGCGGCACCCGCGACAATCAGCCCGGCCATCATCGGCAGCAGCCGCAGACCCGCGCTGACGGGGTCATCACCGAGCGCGCTCTGCAGGCGCGCGGCGCCGGACATAGGGCTCCGGCGTCCTCCCCGGAATAGCCGTACCGGAGCGCGAAGACGACTACTTCGTGCTCGCGCAGAACGGAACGGCCGTCGTCGCCAGCACTGACACCCACGGCACCTGGATCGAGTGGCTGCCTTAACGCGGCGCTTTAACGAGAGTCCCTCAGTTGGCCTGCCGCCAGCTGCCTGCGGCCCGATCCCGGGCTGGAACCATCATTGGGTGTACTTAGCGGCGGATATCACCGTTAACTACACCCAATCATAATCATTGAGCGATATGTCTGAAGTTTAAGTTCAGACATTAGATAACTATCATCGCATGCCTATCATCGGAGCCAGGCACCACCCGCATAAGTCGTCTTGTCGGCGGCCGAGGTGCTGGGTGATCGGCAGCGACAGGGACGGCGGCTGGGTGGCCGGTGCCACGCTCGCGCCCGTAGCCACCGCAGCCCCAGGGGGAACACCGCCACCAGCGCCGGGCGCGGCGCCGACACCGGGCGAGGTGCCGACACCGGGCGAGGTGCCGACACCGGGCGCGGCGATGCCCCGGGCGGTGCCGCGGTGCGCGCGGCGCGCGCAGCGCGGCGAGCAGGTCGTCGAGGGACTCGAAGTTGTGCGCGCTGACCACGGCGTCGCAATACGGCCAGGCGGCCGCCATGCCGCCGACTTCCGGCCGGTACCGGTCGCTCTGCGTCCGCGGGTTGGCCCACACGATCCGGTAGGCGAATCGGTGCAGCCGTGCCATCTGCGCGCCGACCAGGGCGGGGTCGCCGGTCTCCCAGCCGTCGGAGATGATCAGCACGACCGCCCCTCGGGCCATGCCGCGCGCGCCGTAGCGGTCGTTGAAGTCACGGAGCGCCGCGCCGATCCTGGTGCCGCCCGCCCAGTCCGGCGCGGCCTCGCCCGCCCGCGCCAGCATCGTCTCCGGGGTGGCGGCCGCCAGGTACGGTGTCAGCCTGGTCAGCCGGGTGGCGAAGGTGAACACCTCGGTGCGCGGCCGAGCCGCGTCCCTGGTCGGGCCGGAGAAGCCGGAGCTGCCGCCGCCCGAGGCGGCCGACGAGCGCGAGGCGACGTACATGAGCTGCAGGATCGCCCGCGCGTATGGCTCCATCGACCCGGAGATGTCACACAGCACGACGAGCCGCCGCTGCCGGAGCCGGACCGCCTGCCGCGCGATCCGCATCGGCTCGCCGCCGGTGCGGGTGGCCTGCCGCATGGTCCGGCGCATGTCGAGTCGCGCCCCGTCCTTGCGCGGCCGGTACCGCCGGGTGCGGCGCGGCGGCACCGCGATCACCAGTTGCCGCATCAGCGCCGCGAGCTGCGCCAGTTCCGAGGGCGACAACTGCGCGAAGTCCCGCTCCCGCAGCCGCTCGGTCATCGACGCGACCCGTCTGACAGCGGGCAGCCCCTCGTCCGCGTCCGAGTCCGCGTCCCCCTCCGACTCGGACGCCTCCGCCGCCGCCAGCGCATCGTCTAGCCCGGGCAGGTCCGCCGGCAGCTCGTCGCCACCGTCCGCCCGAGGATCGTCCGCGTCGTCAGCGGCGTCATTGGCGTCCGCGCGTTCAGCGGATTCGGCCAGCATGTTCTGCTGCGGCGCGGTCAGCTCCGGCCGCCGGGCGGCGCCCGCCCCGAACAGCTCGTTGAACACCCGCTCGAATATGTCGACCTGCGCAGGCCCCGACACCATGGTGGCAAGCGCGCACGCATGCAGCTCGGTGAGCGTCGTCGCGCGCATCACGGTCAGCGCGCCCGCGAGCCGCTCGCTGCGGTCGGGTCCGGCGGGCAGCCCCGCCGACCGCAGCGCCACGGCCAGCACGGCGGCCAGCGCCGCGTAATCAGCCGACGGCAACTGCGTGCCCGCGAAGTCGGCCGGGCCCTCCGTCCTGCGTCCGTCAGTCATGCCCGATGACAGACGCCAGCCCGGCCTCCCGTACCGCCTGATCGTCTTCCGGGTACTTGATCACGACACTCATCGTCGCGTCCGCCGCGTCGGCCGACAAGGTCGGAGCGCCCAGCACGGTCAGCGCCCCGGCCCAGGTGATCGCCTCGGAGATGCCCGGCGACTTGGTCAGCTCGAGCTCGCGCAGCCGCGCCACCGCCAACGCGACCTCGCCGGCCAGCGCCTCGCCGGCGGCGGGCACCCGCCGCCGGATGATCGCGGCTACCCGCGCCGCGTCGGGGAACCCGATCCAGTGGTAGAGGCAGCGCCGCTTCAGCGCGTCGTGCAGGTCTCGGGTCCTGTTTGATGTCAAGATGACGACCGGCGGCACAACGGCGTGCCGCGTCCCCAGCTCGGGGATCGTCACAGAAGACTCCGCCAGCATCTCGAAGAGGAACGCCTCGAACTCGTCGTCCGCCCGGTCCACCTCGTCGATCAGGAGCACGGCCGGCCGGGTCCCGGGTGGTCGAGTGCGGCTAGCAGCGGCCGGGAGAGCAGGAACTCCTCACGGAACAGGTCGGTCTCCCGCAGCTGCTCGTGCGTCGCCTCGGCCAGCCTGATCGCGAGCAGCTGCCTCGGGTAGTTCCACTCGTAGAGCGCCTCGGCCGAGGAAATGCCCTCGTAGCACTGCAGCCGGATGAGCGGGGTGTCGAGCGCCTCGGCGATCGCCTTGGCCGCCTGCGTCTTGCCGACGCCAGGCTCGCCTTCAAGCAGGATCGGCTGGCCCATCCGCACGGCGAGAAAGAGCGCCGCCGCGAGCTGATCCCCCGCCATGTAGCCGGTCTTATCGAGCGCCACCGCTAGCGCCGGCACGTCAGGGAACCGATCGCCTACCTCTGGGGAGATTACGCTGCTCACAAGGTGGGAGTTTATCCCCCGGTGTCAGCCGGGAGCACATCGCGACAACCTGGGCCACAGAGACAGACCGTCTCATCCTGTGTCTCAGCCCGGCCCACGTGACGGCCCGAAGCACGTACACCGCGAAAGGTGACCCTGGGCAGCCTGTCGAGATGACCGCCAAGCTAATCGAGCCGGCCCAGCGAGAAGGCCGGCCGGGAAGTTCCCGGCCGGCCTTTCTGGCGTCTGGCTGACTCGTCTGGTGCCCGGCAGATGCGATCCCTGCGCGGCTGGCGCCGCGGCCCTGGTAATCAGGCGCTGGCGCCGGCCTGCTGGCCGACCTCGTTGATCTGCTCGACGGCCGGGCCTGAGACGGGGGCGGCCGGGTTGGCCCGGCGGCGCCGGGCGAACCCGAATATCCCGGCAAGGAAGGACATGGTGCCGAGGCTGAAGGCGAACAACGAGATGATGTAGGTGATCTGGGAGATCTTCCACCAGCCGTAGGCGTTCAGCAGCATGGACCGCAGGGTTTCGCCCTTGAAGACGGTGTTCACCAGGTTGGCGAGCTGCGTGTTGCTCGGCTGGGCCAGGGATTCGGCGGACAGCTGTGAGTAGGTCTTGCCGCCGCCCATGTTGATGATGTGCTGGGCGATGAAGTGGTCGGCGTAGGCCTCGGCCTGCTGCCCGGTCAGCATCTGCTCGCCGGCGTACTGGCTGACAGAGGGGATCATGCTTGGCGTGATCTCGGTGCCGGCCTTGGCATGCGCGAACGCCGACGCCGGTGGGAAGGTGATCTGCTGGGCGGCCAATTGGCTCTGCACGGTGTTGTGCACGTAGGTCGAACCCCACAGTAGGAGGCCGCCCGCCGCCAGCAGCAGCACGCCGAGCGAGGTGCCGGTCCAGCCGAGAAGCTTGTAGAAAGTAGTGCGGCGCATCGGGGGCATCTCCCTGGATCTTCGACCAGCCCGTTGTGGGGCCTGGCCTTCTTGGGTTTCCTTACGCTCCCAAGAATCGGCTTGCGGCCCTGATTCAGGCATGGCTAAACAGCACCCATCAGCCGGGACCAAGGTCCCCGATTACCGGCTGACCACCGGTGGCGTTGCGAAGGTGCTTGACGCCGCCGCGTCAGCGACCGCCGATGTCCTCGCTCCAGACCTGCGGGTAGCGGGTCTGGAACTCCTTCATAGCCGCCATGCAGGCGGGGTCGTCGAGCAGGGTGATCTCGACGCCGCGATCGCGGAGGAAGCCGAGGTCGCCCTCGAACGTGCGGGCCTCGCCGACGACGACGCGCGGGATCTGGAAGAGCAGGATCGCGCCGGTGCACATGTGGCATGGGGACAGCGTCGTGTAGAGCGTGGTGCCGGTGTACGAGGGGCGACGGCCCGCTTTGCGGAGCGCCGAGATCTCGCCGTGCGCCACCGGGTCTCCGTGCTGCACCCGTTCGTTGTGCCCGGCGGCGATCACCGTGCCGCCTGCCGCGAGAACCGCGCCGACCGGCACGCCGCCGACCTCGAGGCTCGCCCGCGCCTGCTCAAGCGCCAGCGCCATCAGTTCCCTGTCCAGCTTCAGCTGGAGATCTTCGCCCATGACCGGATACGTTACCGAAGTGGCTGGACGAGGCACCATGGCGACGATCGCCCTTGAGCGAGCGAAGATCGGTTTCACCCTGCACGAGTACCCGCACAACCCCCGGGCCGGGTCGTATGGCCTTGAGGCGAGCGAGGCGCTCGGCGTCCCGCCCGAGCGGGTGTTCAAGACGCTGGTCGCGGCGGTGGACGGGAGCGCGCTCGCGGTCGGCGTCGTCCCGGTGCACCGGCAGCTCGACCTGAAGGCGCTCGCCGCCGCGGTGGGCGGCAAGAAGGCGGTCATGGCCGAGGTCACCGCGGCCGAGCGGGCCACCGGCTACGTGGCCGGCGGCATCTCCCCGGTCGGGCAGCGGAAACGGCTTCCGGTCGTCATCGACTCTTCCGCGCTCGAGCTAGGCACGCTGTTCTGCAGCGCAGGCCGACGCGGCCTGGAGATAGAAATCGCCCCCGCCGACCTGATCAAGGCGGCAGGGGCGACGGTGGCCGAGATCGCGACCGCGTTAGCGCTGGAAAATCACCACAATCATTCGTCTGAACGGGCCGTTGTGACTGTGGCCTCGTCTGCCTGAGCCTCTTCCGTGGCAGGCGGATCGGCGGAGTCCTCCGGGGCAGCGTCCTCCGGTTCGGCGTCATCAGGGTCTGCGTCATCAGGGTCTGCGTCATCAGGGTCGTTCATGACCGCTGCCGCGTCGTCGGGCTTGGTGTCCTCCACGGCGCCCGCCGCGCTGGCGGGGAGCACGGTGAAGGGCCGCTCCGGACGGCGCTGGGCCAGGATGAACCAGACCACCCCGACCACGGTCAGGGCGATCGCGACGAACATGTTCAGCCGCAGGCCGAGGAAGTACTCAGAGGAGTCGATCCTGATCGTTTCCTCGAAAATGCGGTACCCGGAGTATCCGGTGACGTACAGCGCGAACAGGCCCCACGGCTTGATCTTGGCGTGGTGCCCGAGCCAGACGAGGAATGCCGCCAGGGCCAGGTCCCAGATCAACTCGTAAAGGAACGACGGCTGGAAGGTCGAGTAGTGGAGGTCCTGCGCCGGGATGCCGCCGGCGACGCGGTAGGCGTACGGGATCTCCAGGCCCCACGGCAGCGTGGTCGGCTTGCCGAAGAGCTCCTTGTTGAAGTAGTTGCCGATGCGGCCGATCGCCTGGGCGACGAGCAGCCCGGGCGCGATCGCGTTCGCGAATGGGCCCACGGTGATGCCGAGCTTACGCAGTCGCCAGGCACCGACCGCCGCGGCGAGGGCGACGCCGCCCCAGATGCCCAGGCCCCCGGTCCAGACGGCGAACACCCCGTACCAGACGTGCGGAATGTCGTCGGGCGTGGTGATATCGAAGTAAATGCGGCCGCCGATGATGCCCGCGGGCACGACCCACAGCGCGATGTCGTTGACCAGGTCCGGGTCGCCGCCGAGCGCGCGCCAGCGCCGCCTGGTGATCAGGATCGCCAGCGTGATCCCGATGATGTAGCCGAGCGCGTAGAAGTGGATCTCCAGCGGGCCGACGTGGAAGCTGTTAATCGGCGGGCTGGGGATGAACTGCGGGAGCGCGGCAATGCCTTGGGCCATGCACTTGAGACTATCCCGCACACCGATAGCCCGGGACGTTAGTCCTTGGAACCGGGGAAGGTGACGCATAGCTTGTTGGCAAGGACGTCAAGCACAGGAGATCGCCGTGGGAACCCCAGCCAGTGACAGCGGGAGCGCCAAGCCGATCGCGGTGTTCCTGCTCGACGACCATGAGATCGTGCGGCGAGGCGTGCGCGACATGCTGGAGGCCGACGGCGACATCAAGGTCACCGGCGAGGCCGGCACTGCCGCCTCGGCCCTCGCCAGGATTCCCGCGCTCCGCCCGGACGTGGCGGTGCTCGACGTCCGACTGCCCGACGGCGACGGCGTTACCGTCTGCCGCGAGATCAGGTCCCGGATGCCCGAGGTGGCCTGCCTGATGCTCACCTCCTTCGCCGACGACGACGCGCTGATGGACGCGGTCATGGCCGGCGCGGCGGGCTACGTGCTCAAGCAGATCCGCGGCACCGATCTGGTCGGAGCGGTGCGCACGGTCGCCACCGGCCAGTCAATACTCGACCCGAGAGCGGCCAGCCAGCTGATGGCCCGGCTGCGCGGCCAGTCCGCCAAAACCGATCCGCTCGCCGGCCTGACCCCGCAGGAGAAGCGAATCCTGGAGTTGATCGGCGAGGGTCTTACCAACCGCCAAATCGGCGAGCGGCTCTTCCTCGCCGAGAAGACGGTCAAGAACTACATCTCCGTGCTCTTCGCCAAGCTGGGCATGGAGCGGCGAACGCAGGCAGCCGCCTACGCCGCGCGGGTGTTCGGCGAGGCGGCCGGTTCCGGGCCCGACAGCGCCGGCGGCTACCACCGCTAGCCATGGAAGGTACGCCGAGATCTGTGCTTCCCCGCTCGCCGCCCGCCTCGACGATCCGGCGCAGCATCGGCCTCGAGTTCGAGGCCGGAGCCAATCGCGATGACCGCCTCAAGCAGCCCGTGCATCCGATCCCTGGTCGCGATCACGGCCTCAAGGCGCGTCTGCAGCTCCGAGAGCAGATCATCGAGCCGGAGTTGGGGCAGCACTCCACCGCCGGCGTTCTCCTTGAGGCAACAGTAATGCGATCGCGATCAGGGCGCGGACGTGGGGCCGTAACTGTCGGGCGTTGAATCGTAACTTCCGGTGGTGGAAACGCCGCTCCCGCCGGACTCCGAGGTCGCCGGGTGCGGTGCCATCACCACCGACGGCGCGGAAAGGCCGGCCGACCGGTCCGGGCGGCCCGCCAGCCGGTAGACGTCAGCGCCGTCCACCGTCTCCCGCTCAAGCAGCAGGTTCACCAGCGAGTCGAGTTCGGCCCGGTGCGTCTGGAGCAGCTTGATGGCGCGATCCTCGGCGTCGGACAGGAGTTTCGAGACCTCGCCGTCGATCTGCGCCTGGGTCGCCTCCGCGAACGGACGGCTCGACATGCCCGGTCCGCCGCCGCCGAGGAACACCGAGCCGCCGTCGGGGTACCCCACCGGCCCGAGCACCGAGGACATGCCGAACTCGCGGATCATCTTGACCGCCAGTTCGGTGGCCCCGGCCAGGTCGTTGCCGGCCCCGGTCGAGCCCTGGCCGAGGACGACGAGCTCGGCGGCCCGGCCGCCGAGCCGGACGGCGAGCGAGTCCTGCAGGTAGTCCTCGCCGTACATGTGCCGTTCCACCAGCGGCAGCTGCTCGGTGACGCCGAGCGCCTGCCCGGCCGGCAGGATCGTCACCTTCGCCACCGGGTCGGTGTGCTCCGACAGCGCCGCCACCAGGGCGTGGCCGGACTCGTGCACCGCTACCGCGTGCTTCTCCTCCGGGAGCAGCACGTTCGACCCCTCGCGGCGGCCGAGGATGATCCGGTCCCGGGCGGCGAAGAAGTCATCGGCCGTCACGACCTCCCGGTTATCGCGCACCGCGAAGATGGCGGCCTCGTTCGCCAGGTTGGCCAGGTCCGCGCCGGAGAAGCCGGGCGTGCCCCGGGCGACCACGCTGAGGTCCACGTCCGGTGCCAGCCTCTTGCCCCGGACGTGGACGCGGAGGATCGCGCTCCGCTCGTTGACGTTGGGCAGCGGGATCGTCACCTGCCGGTCGAACCGGCCGGGGCGGAGCAGTGCGGGGTCGAGGACCTCGGGCCGGTTGGTCGCGGCGAGGACCACGATGCCCATCGCCGGGTCGAAGCCGTCCATCTCGGCCAGCAGCTGGTTGAGCGTCTGCTCCCGCTCGTCGTTGCTGACGACCGCGCCCTGCCCCGCCCGGCGCTGCCCGATGGCGTCCACCTCGTCGATGAAGATGATGGCCGGGGCGCGCTTGCGCGCCTCGTTGAACAGGTCACGGACCCGGGCCGCGCCCACGCCGACGAACATCTCCACGAAGCTCGACCCGGACACAGAGAAGAACGGCACGGCCGCCTCGCCCGCGACCGCCCGGGCGAGCAGCGTCTTGCCGGTGCCGGGCGGGCCGACCATGAGCACGCCGCGAGGCACCACGGCGCCGGCCCGCGCGTACCGCTCGGGGGTGCGCAGGAAGTCGACGACCTCGCTGATCTCCGCCTTCGCGCCGTCGTACCCGGCTACGTCGGCGAACGTGGTGGACGGGCGCTCCTCGTCGAACACCTTGGCCCTTGACCGGCCCGCGCCGAGCACGCTCTGCAGCTGGCCCCGCCGCGCCCCGGGACAGCCGCATCCAGAACCAGAAGAGCAGCGCGAACGGCGCGATGATGATGACCCATGTCGAGCAGCTCCGAACCGAAGCTAGGCGAAGACGTGGAGCTGGTGATCTGCACCTTGTCCGTCGTGAGCTGGGCAAGCAGGGGCGGCCCGGCCTGGGACGGGATGACCACCGTGTAGTTGGTCCCGTTGGTCAGCGTCCCGGTGCTCGTCCCGCCCGGCTGGGCGATGGTGATCGTCTTCACCATGTGCGCGGAGACGTCGTTGAGGAACTGCGTGTAGTTCAGGCTCGTCGGCGACGACGAATGCACCGCCGGCAGCCAAATCCAGAGGAACAGCGCGACGAGGATGCCGGCCGGGATCAGCCAGTGCCGCCACGCGGGCGGGGGCGGCGGCGGGCTCGGCGGCTTCGGCTTGTCGCCAGGCGGCGGGGGCGAGGCTTGCTTGCTCATCGAACGTTCCCCTTCTGGCGGGCCGAGGACCCAGACGCGGCCCGGCGGCGCCCACAGTGCTCGGCTATTTCCCAACCCGACACTGTTTAGTCAACACCAGGTAAACACCGTGCCCACACCCGCCTCTTCCTCACACAGCGGCTGCAGAGTACGCCCAGAGCGATCATGCAGCCAGCGCCGGCGTTTCCAAATGGGCCCGAAATATCACCAATATCGGTAATCACCAGTGAGCGGGAAAGGCAGCAGACCAGTCAGGAGGTCGCTACGCCGATACTCCGATGAGACCGTCGGCGCGACGGGTGTCAAGCATCAGCGCTGCACCGCGGACCACGCAGCGCAGCGGGTCTTCCGCCACGATCGCGCCGATCTCCGCGATCTCCTCCATCCGGCTTGCCAGGCCGGGCAGCAGCGCGCCGCCGCCCGTCAGCCGGACCTTGCCCCGCAGCACGTCCTCCGCGAGCCCGGCGGGGATGTCCGAGAGCACATCCTGAACTGTCCGGCCGATGGCGGACACCACCGACTCGATCGCGGTGGCCACCAGATCACCGGGCACCTTCTCGATCCGAGGCGTCCGGCGCGCGGCGTCAAGCCCGACCGCCTCCGCCCAGCCGTCCGGACCGCCAGTCAGGCCGAGCTCCACCTTGAGCTGGCGCGCCGACCGCTGGCTCAAGATGAGGCCAAGGCCGCTCCGCACGGCGTTCACGATCGCCTCATCCATCGCGTTTCCCGCCATCCGCAGGCTCTCCGCGCGCACCACGCGCCAGCCGGCGACGGCGGCGACCTCGGTGGTCCCGCCGCCCACGTCCACGATGAACCCGCCTGCCCCGGCAGCGAGGTCGAGGCCCGCCCCGGCGGCGGCCGCGACCGGCTCATCGATCAGCTCCACCGCGTACCGGCGGCGCGCCTCGAGCGCCGCCGCGACCGACCGGCGTTCCAGCCAGGTGGCGCCGCCCGGCACGCAGACCAGCGCACGCGACCGCAGTCGCCCGCCCGAGGATCCGGCCTTGCGCAGGAAACCGTGGAGCATCGCCGCCGTCGCGTCCAAGTCGGCGATGACGCCGTCTCGCAGCGGGTGGATGACGTTGATCTCCTGCGGTTCCTTCTCCGCCAGGGATTCGGCCACGCTGCCGATGGCCACGATCGCGCCGTTCGCGGAGTTGATGGCGATCGTGGACGGCTCGTCGAGCACGACCCCGCGACCAGCCACCCAGATGAGCGTGTTGACCGTGCCCAGGTCGATCGCAACGCTGCCCCGGATGCGCATCATCGCCCGCCTCTTGTCCGGCCTGGTGCGCCGTGCACCAGTTGTGCAGGTACAGAGTATGGCGCACTCACGCACTGCCGTCGTAAGGCTGTCCCGAGGGGCGGAAATTAACCATGCGTGACGACTGTTAACGCAGAGGAGTACTGAAGAAACCTGAGAACCATCGGGCCCGTTCTCACGTTTTATTCAGTGACTGGGCGGTGCAGCCATAAGGTTCACGGTCTTCACTGAGTACTAGCACGCAACGGCGTGCGACGCCCTGTAGTGATTTGTGCGACGACATGTAGTGATTTGCGAAGAGGTTGGTGCGGAGACACCGTTTGGTTCATTACGATCATGTGAGGGGCATCTGATGGGAAGCGTGAGCCGCGTCGCAGGGGGCCAGGCCGCGCCTGAGGGGGAGAACACTAACATGGGGGCTACAGTTGACGTTCCGCACGCGCTCCAGCTTGAGCTGGCGTACCAGGTCGCGGGCGATGGCAGGGCGACGGTCCGGGTTACCGGTGAGCTTGACATCGCGACGGCCGATCAGGCATACGCCTACTTGCGCGACGTCATGGACAGCCAGCCCGGGCCAGTGACGATGAACCTGGCCGAGCTAACTTTCTGCGACGCGGCGGGCCTAGGCGTGCTTGCCCGGGTGGCGGGGTACGCCAAGCGGTCCGGCCGCTCGCTCAAGCTCACGGCGGCGCGCCCGTCGCTATTGCGGATCATGCGCATCACCGGGATGGACGAGGCGTTTCCCGAGGTCCGCACCCCGACGCTGGCCATGATCACCTTGCCGCGCCAGGCGTCGCCGACCACCATCGGCTGAGCGCGCAGCACGTCCCTTAGCCGCGCAGCACATCCCTTAGCACTGCACAGCCGAAACAGACGGCACACTGGACCATTCACCCATGGTGAGAGCCGGCCATGAGGGTTAAGTTTGGATTACGCCCACGGTGATCACGCGAGGCGCTAACGCGATCAGTATCGGCGCCGCAAGGTGCGCCAACGCAGGGATGCGGAGGAGATAGACATGGCTGACGATCTCAACGACGTGACCGACACCGACGACGACGAGGTATCTGAGTCTTCCGAGGCACTCATCGCGGTCCACTGGCGGGACGAGGGCTACTACCCGCCCCCGGCGGCGTTCGTCGCGCAGGCCAACGCGTCCGACCCTGCGATCCGCGAGCAGTTCACTGAGGACAAGTTCCCGGACAGCTTCACTGCCTACGCGGACCTGCTCACCTGGTTCAAGCCGTGGGACACGGTGCTCGATACGTCCAACGCGCCGTTCTGGAAGTGGTTTGTCGGCGGGGAGCTGAACGCCTCCTACAACTGCGTCGACCGGCACCTGGCGGACAAGGCCAACAAGGCCGCCCTGATCTGGGTACCCGAGCCGGAGAACGAGACGCACCAGGCCATCACCTACCGGGAGCTTTACGTCCGGGTCAACGAGTTCGCGGCCGTGCTGAAGGACCTGGGGCTGAAGGCGGGCGACCGCATCACGTTCCACATGCCGATGGTGCCGGAGCTGCCGGTCGCGATGCTGGCCGCGGCCCGGCTCGGCATCGTTCACTCGCAGGTATTCGCCGGGTTCTCCGGCACTGCCGCCGGGCACCGGATCGCCGACTCCGGCTCGACCGTGCTCGTCACGGTCGACGGGTACTACCGGAGCGGCGAACTGCTCGACCACAAGGTCAAGGCGGACGAGGCCGTCGAGGCGGCGGCGAAGGAAGGCCAGCAGGTCGACAAGGTTCTCGTCTTCCGCCGCTACCCCGGTCGGTACTCGGCCGAGACGCCAATGGTGGAGGGCAGGGACGTCTTCGTCGACGACCTGCTGGCCGCGCACAAGGGCGAGATCGTCGAGCCCGTCGCCCTGCAGGCGACCGACCCGCTGTTCCTGATGTACACGTCCGGCACCACCGGCCGTCCGAAGGGCTGCCAGCACTCCACCGGCGGCTACCTGGCGTACGTGGCCGGCACGTCGAAGTACTACCAGGACATCCACCCGGATGACACGTACTGGTGCATGGCGGACATCGGCTGGATCACCGGCCACTCGTACATCGTCTACGGCCCGCTCGCCCTCGGCACCACCAGCGTCCTCTACGAAGGCACCCCGAACTACCCAGACGCCGGACGCCCGTGGCGGATCGCCAAGCAGCTCGGCGTGAACATCTTCCACACCTCGCCCACCGCGATCCGGATGCTCCGCAAGGTCGGCCCGGACGAGCCCGCCAAGTACGACTACCACTTCAAGCACATGACGACGGTCGGCGAGCCGATCGAGCCCGAGGTCTGGCGCTGGTACTACGAGAGCGTCGGCAAGGGCGAGGCCGTCATCGTCGACACCTGGTGGCAGACCGAGACCGGCGGCTTCCTCGGCTCCACCCTGCCCGGCATCGACCCGGCGAAGCCGGGCTCCTGCGGCCCGGCGGCGCTCGGCATCCTCCCGGTCATCCTCGACGAGGACAGCAACGAGGTGCCCGCGGGCAGCGGCAAAGCCGGCAACATCGTCATCCGCAACCCGTGGCCGGGCGTCTTCCAGACGATCTGGGGCCAGCCCGAGCGGTTCGTCTCGACGTACTACGCCAAGTACAACAAGGACCCGAAGTCCACCGACTGGCGCGACTGGCCCTACTTCGCCGGCGACGGCGCCACCCAGGCGGCCGACGGCTACTTCCGGATCCTCGGCCGGGTCGACGACGTGATCAACGTGGCAGGCCACCGGCTCGGCACCAAGGAACTCGAGTCGGTCGCGCTCACGGTGAACGAGGTCGCGGAGGCGGCCGCGGTCCCGGTCGTCGACGACGTCCGCGGCCGCGTGGTCGAGATGTACATCGCGCTCAAGCCCGGCTTCACCGCGTCACCCGAGATCGAGGCGAAGGTCAGGGACGCGATCGTGAAAGACATCGGCAAGATCGCTCGGCCGAAGAACATCTGGATCGTCCCCGACATGCCGAAGACCAGGTCCGGCAAGATCATGCGCCGCGTGATCGCCGCGACCTCGAACTTCACCGACACCGGAGACATCACCACGCTCGCCAACCCGGAGATCGTGGAGAAGATCCGCCAGCAGGTGCAGTCCGCCAAGCACGCCAGGGGCGAGGTCCCGCGCGAGCTCAGCGAGGCCGAGATGAACGAGATCAAGTCCTTCGGCAGCGAGTAACGGCAAGCCAGATGGCGGGTCACCACGCGCAGGTGGCCCGCCACTCATCTGCCTGGGAGAGTGGTGCGTCGACGAGTCACCACGCGTGCGTTCGGGATACCGGGGATGGGCAGCGATCGGCGACCCATATTGAGCTTTGCGGCTCAGGTGACTCCCCGGCTTCGTCGTTTGCAGGCGACCCGGCATACGGTGGACTTGGCTTATCAGCGTTGCGCCACGAAGGGCGGAGAGGCGGATGAGCGAGCCGTTCATGAGCCCCGCCGGGGTGTACGCACTGCTATCCGACGGGCGGACCGTCCAGATCAGGCCGGCTGCCCCCGAGGACTTCGCCGCCGTCGAGGCGATGCACGAGGAGATGTCGCCGGACAACGCCTATCTGCGCTTCTTCAGCCTGAGTAGGACCGCGGCCAAGCAGGAGGCGCGGCGAGTCACCAGGGAGCCCGGTCTCAACCACGCCGCCCTGCTCGCCGTGTACGGCGGCCAGGTCGTGGGCGTGGCCAGCTATGAGGTAGAGCGGGACAGCGGCGGCAAGACGGCGGAGATAGCGTTCGCGGTCGCGGACACCATGCATCAGCGCGGCATCGCGACCCTGCTGCTCGAGCACCTCGTGTCGCTGGCCCGCTCGAGGCAGGTCGAGACGTTCGTGGCGGAGACGCTCCAGGAGAACACCGGCATGCTGCGCGTCTTTTCCGACGCCGGCCTGCCCGCAACCCCCAAGCGCGCCGAGGGCGTGGTCAGCCTCACCATGCCGCTGCCGCCCGACGAAGCCGGCCTCAAGCTCGACGCCTACCTCGACACGGTGGCGGCGCGCGAGCGGTCGGCCAGCGTGGCCAGCCTCCGGCCGGTGTTCCAGCCCGCGTCGGTCGTGGTGATCGGGGCGAGCAGGCGGCTAGGCACGGTCGGCCGGGCCGTCCTTGAGAACATCAAGTCCGGCGGGTACGCGGGCCGGCTCTACGCGGTCAACCCCAACGCGCGAGAGATCAGCGGGGTCGCCTGCTTCCCCGATGTCGCGAGCCTGCCGGAAACGCCCGACCTGGCGCTGCTCGCAGTCCCGCCGGCCGAGGTCGTGGACACGGCGGACGCGTGCGGCCGCCTCGGCGTGCGCGGCCTCGTGGTCTTCGCCGCGGCCATCGACGCGCCGACCAGCGCCGACCTGCTCGCCGTCTGCCGCAGCTACGGGATGCGGCTGATCGGCCCGAACTGCTTCGGGATCGCCGTGCCGTCGATCGGACTCGACGCGACGTTCGCCGCCGCCAACCCGCTGGCGGGAACGGCGGGCCTCGTCATGCAGTCCGGCGGCCTCGGCTTCGCGATGGTGGACCACCTCACCAGGCTCGGGATCGGGATCTCCTCCTTCGCCTCGGTGGGCGACAAGCTCGATGTGTCGAGCAACGACATGCTGATGTGGTGGGAACGGGACGGGCAGACGCGGGTGGCCGTGCTCTACATCGAATCGTTCGGCAACCCGCGCAAATTCGCGCGGACCGCGCGCCGCGTCGGCGGCCGGATACCGGTGCTGACCGTGCATGTCGGACGCAGCGAGGTCGGCCAGCGCGCCGCCGCTTCGCACACGTCGTCGACCGCCACGCCGCTGGTCACCAGGGAGGCGTTGTTCGAGCAGGCCGGGATCATCGCCACCGCGAGCTTCGGCGAGCTCATGGAGGCGACCGCGCTGCTCGCCACCCAGCCGCCGCCCGTCGGGCGCACCGTGGCGATCGTGTCCAACGTGGACGGCGCCGGCGTGCTCGCCGCCGACGCCTGCACCGATCTCGGGCTCACCGTGCACCACCCGCACGGGGAGACCAGCCAGCGGCTGCGTGCGCTCATCCCCGACGGCGGCTCGGTGGGCGGGCCGGTGGACACCGCCGCCACGGTCTCCGCCGATGATTTCCGCCAGGTGCTCGAGGCGCTGGCCGCCGACGCGGACGTGCACGCGATCATCGCGCTGGTGCTGAGGACCGGCGCGACCGGGGACCTGGTCGCTGCCATCGCCGACGCCGCCATCGGGGTACCGCTCGCGACGGTCGTCCTTGACCAGCCGGAGGCAGTGCGGCTGATCGACGCCAAGGGCGGGAAAGTCCCCGCCTACGCCTACCCGGAGGCCGCGGCCAGGGCCCTCGCCCGCGCCGCGCGGTACGCGGAGTGGCGCGCCGCCCCGCACGCCGTGGTGCCCGCCTTCGCCGACGTGGATGCCGAGCGCGGCCGCGAGCTCGTGCGCTCGTTCCTCGCGATCGAGCCAGACGGCGGCTGGCTGCCGAGGGCCGATGTCATCGCGCTGCTGCGGCTGTACGGGATCTCGCTGGCGCCGGTGCCGATGGCCAACAGCGGCACCGGCGGCGGGGCCATGATGAGCATCCGCGTCAAGGACGACAAGATGTTCGGGCCGCTTGTGGTCTTCGGGCTCAGCGGGGGCGGGACCGAGACGCTTGCCGACCACGCCGCCCGGCTCGCGCCGCTGACCAGCGCCGACGCCGACATGCTGATCAACTCAATCCACTCCGCGCCGCTGCTGAGCAGCCACCAGGGTACGCCCGGCGCAGAACCCTCGCCAGCCGGCGCGGCATTGCGCGACGCGCTGCTGCGGGTGTCCCGGCTGACCGAGGACCTGCCGGAGATCACCGAGCTCGACCTCGACCCGGTCATCGCCGGCCAGGATGGCGCGGTCGCCGTCGACGCCCGTATCCGGGTCGCGCCGCAGGTTCCGCAGGACCCATTCCTGCGGAAACTGCGGTTACGTTATTCTCGCTCGCCGGCCCCACCGGTTCGCCGACCGCCTACGTCGACAAATTAAGGAAGAATGCCTGTCGGCGGGAACGGCGTCAGCGCGGGGCGCGGAAGCACAGCAGCCTGGCTTCGCCGGGGGCGGCGTCCGACCAGGGGCCAGGAAGGGCAAGGACGGCGACCGCGGCGGTGGGGAACGCCGACGGCGAGTCCGGCGACGGGCCGGTCAGGCCGGCGGTGAGCTCGGCCATGCCGGGATTGTGGCCCACCATCAGCGCGGTCCGCCACTCCGGCGGGAACTCGCGGACCAACATCAGCAGGCCGAGCACGGATGCGTCGTACATCCGGGGCTCGTGCCGCACCGGCGGGGAAGCGCCTGGCACCGCCGCCTGGAGGCCGCCCGAGGCAAGTTCCCAGGTCTCCCGTGCGCGCAGCGCCGTGGAGCAGACCACCGCGTCCGGAACGTACCCAGCCTCACCGAGCCAGCGGCCTACCACCGGAGCGTCCCGCCGGCCGCGCTTGGCGAGTGGCCGGTCATGGTCGGCGACGTCCGGCCAGTCTGACTTGGCGTGCCTGAGCAGCACGAGCCGCCGGCCGCCGGGCACCGGGACGGCGGTCACGGGACCACCGTCACCGGCCACTTGCCCGCCCGGACCAGACGCACCGCGAGCGACCCGAGCAGCCGATGGCCGGCCTTGAGCGAGGCGCCGACGATGATCGCATCGGCCCGCGTCTCCTGCGCGATGCGGGCAATCTCGTGGAACGCGTCGCCTTGCGCTGTGACGAAGGTCATCGAGATGCCGAGCTCGGCCGCTGCCGCGCTTGTGCGGGCGGAAAGCTCCTTGGCGATCGCGCTGTGCGCTTCGGCCTCGGCCGCCAGCACGCTCGCCCCCGCCGAGGCGGTCAGGATGTAGGACCCGGAGGTCTCGACGTACACGGTCACCACCCGCGCGCCCTGCCTGCGGGCCAGCCCCGCAGCGTACGCGGCAGCACGCGAGGCCGTGACGGACTCGTCGACGCCAACCAGGATCACGGAAGGACCGTCAGTGCCTAGCTCGAACTCCCCGGGAATCACAGTGAGAAGTCTACGTTTCCCGGTCCTTTCGATGCCCGTCCGCGCACCCAGGCGAAACCGCCCGGCGCACCGCCCAGAGCCGAACGACCTGCCCACATCGGCACTCGATATACACACGGCAGTAACCGGAACCGATTAGGCTGGATGGGATGCAACGGGTGGTGCTGCGAGACGTCGATCTCGCGTCCTTTCAAGCGTCGGTGGGGGCCGATGGCTTCGCCGACGGCGCCGCAGCCGTTACCCGGGGCGCCGTCGTGCAGATGGCCTGGGAAGCATCGCAGCAGACTCCTCACCGGTACCGTCAGGGACGGCGGCGGCGAGATCAGGACGGTATCGGCGTCGTTCCGGGCATCCCATGGGTTCCCGCTCCGGTTCAAGCAGGGCTACTGCAGCTGCGCGGCGGGCGCCAACTGCGTTCACGTCGCCGCCCTGGTGCTCGCCGCGACCGACGAGACGCTGCTGCCCGCGACCACGTCGGCCGGCGGCACGGCTCGCCGGTCGACGCTGCCGTGGGAGCAGTCGCTCGATTCGCTGCTCGGCACCCCTCAGGAGACCGACGCGCTCGGCCGACGATGGCTTCGTCGCTCGCGCCGCTCGCGGTCGAGCTCTCCCTGGTGCAGAACACGTCCGAGACGAGCCGCTCCCCCAGCTACTCCACCCACGTCAGGCCGCAACGAGCTGCGCCGATGACGCCACCCGCAAGCTCAAGCTCCAGGCGAGGCTGGTGCAGCCGGGCCGCCTCGGCGGCTGGGTAGCCGGCAACCTGTCCTGGTCCCGGCTCGACTACATGCTGCTTCGTGACGAGTTCCCGCCCGCGCACGTCCGCCTGCTGCACGAGCTATTCGCGCTGCTACCGGGCGAGCACCACCCCGCATGGGTACCACCCCAGCTACTCCTACGGCGGGTACGGCGGCGACCAGAAGTACCTGGACCTGTCCGCCTGCGAGTCCCGCCAGCTCTGGCCGGTGCTCGACCAGGCGTACGCGGTCGGGCTGCCGTTCGTCTACCGCGGCAAGCAGGGAACCGTGCCGCCGCCGGGCACGGCGGAGCTCACCCTCGACGTGACCAGCGACGAGACCACGCTGCTCATCGCCCCGATGATCAAGACCGCCGACGGCGTCGACGCGGTACCGCTGCGGTTCATCGGCGGCGAGGGCCACGGTGTCATCTACGCCGACCGTGCGCTAGCCGGGGGTCAAGGAGGAGCACACGGCGAGCTCGCCCGGTTCCGGCTGGCCAGACTCGCGCACCCGGTGCCCGCGCAGCTACAGCACCTCGCCCTGGTCGACGAGCGGCTGGTGGTTCCCGAGTCCGGCCAGGCGGCGTTCATGTCCAAGTACTACCCGAGGCTGCGCCGGATGGCTGAGGTGACCTCCTCGGACCACTCGTTCACGGCGCCGGAGATCTCCGAGCCCGCGCTCGTGGTCCACGCCGCGTACGCGCGCGACCACCGGGTCGATGTCCGCTGGGAGTGGGCCTACCAGGTCGGCGGCACCGAGCTGCGGGCGACGCTCGGCGCCCTGCCCGACCCGTTCCGCGACCCGACCGCGGAGGCGCAGGTCCTCGGTAGCATCGGGCTCCCCCCCGGCCTGCCGGGGGTGCCCGACCGAGCGACCGACCCGGGCTCTCCCCAGTGGGTCCAGGGGGAATGGGGGGCGGGAGCCCCCCATGCGGGGGGTCACCGGGGGTCGCCCCCCGGGGCAAACACCGCACTCAACCTTCACTCTCAACGGTCTCGACACGATGGTGTTCACCACCGAGGTGCTGCCGCTGCTGTCGGGCCGCGACGACGTGCGGGTCGAGGTCTCCGGCCGGTACCGGACTACCGGGAGGCCGGCGACTCGCTGGAGATCGAGGTCTCCGCGGGCGAGCGCGACGGCGACCCGGACTGGTTCGACCTCGGCATCGACATCACGGTCGAGGGCCGCAAGGTGCCGTTCGCCGAGCTGTTCGTCGCGTTGGCGAACGGGCAGTCGCACTTGCTGCTGCCGGACGGCGCGTACTTCTCGCTCGACAAGCCCGAGCTCGCCGCGCTCGCGAAGCTGATCGACGAGGCCAGGTCGCTGCAGGACCAGCCCGACGGGGCGCTGCGGATCAGCCGGTTCCAGGCGGGGCTCTGGGAGGAGCTTGCCAGTCTCGGCGAGGTCAGCCACCAGGCCGCCGCGTGGCACCGGCAGGTCCGCGGGCTGCTGTCGATCGGGGAGATCGAAGGGGCGCCGGTGCCCGCGGCAATCTGCGCGCAGCTCCGGCCCTACCAGCTCTCCGGGTTCCAGTGGCTGGCATTCCTCTGGACCCACGGACTCGGCGGCATCCTGGCCGATGACATGGGGCTGGGCAAGACGCTGCAGACGCTGGCGCTGATCCAGCATGCGAAGGACAAGCGGAAAGCGGAGGGAGCGGAGGAGCGGGCCGGGTCCGTTCCGCGCCCGGCCCTTTCTTATCGTGACGCCGACCTCAGTGCTGGCGAACTGGGCGGCCGAGGCGGAGCGGTTCACCCCTGACCTGAAGGTCGTCACGGTCTCCGACACCTTCGGCCAGGCGCGGCGCGCGCGCTCGCGGACGTGATCGACGGCGCCGACGCCGTGGTGACCTCGTACACGCTGCTCCGGCTTGACTTCGAGACCTACGGGGCAACCGAGTGGTCGGGCCTGATCCTCGACGAGGCGCAGTACGTCAAGAACCACCAGTCCAAGGCGTACCAGTGCGCGCGGCGGCTGGCCGCCCCGTTCAAGGTCGCGATCACCGGCACCCCGATGGAAAACAACCTGATGGAGCTCTGGTCGCTGCTGTCGATCACCGCACCGGGGCTGTTCCCGAACCCGGAGCGGTTCAAGGACTACTACGCGCGCCCGATCGAGAAGGGCGGCAACGCCGAGCTGCTCGGGCAGCTGCGGCGGCGGATCAGGCCGCTGATCATGCGCAGGACGAAGGAGCAGGTCGCCGCCGACCTGCCGGACAAACAGGAGCAGGTGCTCGAGGTCGAGCTGCACCCGAGGCACCGCAAGGTGTACCAGACGCACCTGCAACGGGAGCGGCAGAAGGTGCTCGGCCTGCTCGACGACGTCAACCACAACCGGTTCACGATCCTGCGCTCGCTCACCCTGCTGCGGCAACTGTCGCTGCACGCCGCGCTGGTGGACGAGGAGCACTCGGACGTCCCGTCGGCCAAGATCGACTCCCTCATCGAGCAGATCGGTGACGTGGTGGGCGGCGGGCACAGGGCGCTGGTGTTCAGCCAGTTCACCCGGTTCCTGCGGATCGCGCGCACCCGGCTTGAGGCGGCTGGCGTGGAGTGCTGCTACCTGGACGGGACGACGACCAACCGCCCAGCGGTGATCTCGTCGTTCAAGGAGGGGACCGCGCCCGTCTTCCTGATCAGCCTCAAGGCCGGCGGGTTCGGCCTGAACCTGACCGAGGCCGACTACTGCTTCCTGCTTGACCCATGGTGGAACCCGGCGACCGAGGCGCAGGCGGTGGACCGAACGCACCGCATCGGGCAGACGCGGAACGTGATGGTGTATCGGCTGATCGCATCCGGCACCATCGAGGAGAAGGTCATGGCGCTCAAGGCCCGCAAGCAGGCGCTGTTCTCCAGCGTGATCGACAGCGACGGCGCGTTCTCCTCCGCCCTCTCCGCCGACGACATCCGCGCCCTCTTCGCCTGATCAGTCCGTCAACCTTAGGTTGGCCCGCGCCGAGGAGCTCATGAAAGCCGAGCTCGCCGCCTACCAGACGCGCCGGCAAGGCTGGCTGGCCTCCCCGGCGCGCAACCGCCTCATGCCCGAGCCGAGCGCCCCGCGCGAGCTATCTCCCGGCGGCTGGATTGTTTGCACTGCCTTGCCGAGGGCAGCAGAGCGAGTGCATTAGCCGCTCAACGGGAGGTATCCCACCATGTATATCGGCATCGGAACGGTCGTCGTGATCATCATCATCGTGCTCATCGTCTTGGCACTGCGGCGATAACGGGACCCGGGCAATAGGAATTGCCGGTCGGGGAGCTTTCCGTCTCTGACGCAGGCCCAGAAGCTCGGCCCATAGACGGTCCTGTCCGGCGGGCGGGAGGTCCCAGTGCGGGGTACCCGCCCGTCGTGAAGGGCCGACTCATAAACCGTTGCGGTTAAGTGCTCTATAGCGTGTTCATGCCGCAGCCGCCTGGTGGGCGGCGGTCCCGGTCTGACCCGCGTTGGCGGTGCCGGGTTCCTGTTTCAGCGCGGCGCGCCCGGCCGTTAGGCCGGGTCTTACCGCCGCTCCGCAGGCGTTTAGGCTGTCCGCCCCACTGGCGGCCAGCGACAGCAGGTTACGGGCCGCGTTCACGTCCCGGTCCAGCACCAGCCCGCACGCGTCGCACCGGTAGACCCGCTCGGCCAGGGTCAGCTTGGCTTTCACCGACCCGCACCCCGAGCACCTACCAGCCGCCTCCCCTTGCGCTCGCCTTTTCTTGACTTGACGTAGTCGCGCAGCGCCCGGTCCAGGTTGCGGAACGCCTCCTGGTAGGCGCACTTGGAGTTCTCCGACCACCAGGACAGGCCCGGGTCGGCCTTCTTCTCCACGTTCCACAGCTTGTGCAGTTCGGCCGCCGAGTGCCACTTCCGCTCGGCCGCGTACCGCTCCCGGCACCTGGCCAGCCCCCAGTTCCACGCGAACCGCGCCGCGCCCGCGTGCGACCGCAGCATCCGCTCCTGAGCCGGCGTCGGGTCAAGAGCGAACCGGTATGCCTGCACCACCTTCATCGCCCGCCTCCCTTCCCGCCCCGCTCGGCATTAGGAGAACATGGTATCGAGACGGTACGACATTCGAGGGAACTGACCGAACAGTCACCCGCGTCCCGCGCCCGACTGATCGCAGGCGAGCGCCAGGGAGCAGCGGCGATCACCGTGATGGCAGCAGTTGACAACCCCACGATGGGGACCGGTTCCTGGCTGCGAGAAAACCGCGCCGGTAGTTACATTGTGACTACATTAGATTGTGGTTGGACACAACCACGTCAGCCAGGAGCATTCGCCACAGGCAGGATGGACTCCTCCGGTTTGACCAAGTTGCGCCACGCGGGCCAGGATCGTCTGTGAAGATCACCCCGCACCAGGTCGCGATGCGTGCAAGAGGAGTCAAGACGGCGTGAGCATACTCGGCACCCGGGTCCTGCGGACCGAAGATCCCGGTTTCCTTAGCACCGGGGCCACCTACACCGAAGACGTCCAGGACGAGCGGCTGGTTGGCGCGTGTTACGTGCACTTCGTCCGCTCCACGGTCGCGCACGCGAAGATCAACAGCATCGACGTCAGCGCCGCACTCGAGGCGCCAGGCGTGCTCGCCGTGTTCACCGCCAAGGACCTGGCGGACGCGGGGCTCAACCCGATCCCCCCCATGATGCCCAACATGAACCAGGCCATGAAGCAGTCACTGCTTGCGAGCGACCTGGTGCGGTTCGTCGGCGAGGCGGTCGCGGCGGTCGTCACCGAGGAGATGTACCAGGGCGAGGACGCCATCGAGCTGGTGGACGCCGATTACGACATCCTGCCCGCCGCCGTCACCATGCACCAGGCGCTGAGCGGTGAGCGCGGCCTGCTCTTCCCCGAGGCGGGAACGAACGTCGTCTGCACCTTCGGCGACGCCGACGCAAGCAACCCCGACCTCTTCGAGGGCTGCGAGATTGTCGCCTCCGCCGTCATCCAGAACCAGCGGGTCGCGCCCGCGCCGATGGAGAGCCGGTCCGGCGCCGCCGTCTGGGGCGAGGACGGGCGGCTGACCGCCTGGATCCCGAACCAGGGCGCGCAGGGCACCAAGGGCGCCATCGTGGGGATGCTCGGCCTCAAGCCCGACGAGGTGCGGATCATCACGCCGGATGTCGGCGGCGCGTTCGGCGCCAAGTTCGGCGCCGATTCCGAGCAGGCGGTCATCTGCTGGATCGCGAGGCAACTCGACCGCCCGGTGCGCTGGTCGGAGACGCGCATGGAGAACATGCTCGCGATGACCCATGGCCGCGCCCAGGAGCAGAAGATCACCATTGGCGGCATGAAGGACGGCACGGTCCTCGCCTACCGGATCGAGATCATCCAGGACTGCGGCGCGTACCCGAAGGCGGGCGCGTTCCTGCCGTCACTGACGATCCTGATGACCCCTGGCCCGTACCACATCCCGCGCGCCGAGTCGTGGTCCACATCGGTGGTGACCAACACCACGCCGGTTGGCGCCTACCGGGGCGCCGGCCGCCCCGAGGCCGCCGCCGCGATCGACCGGGCCATGGACCTGTTCGCCGACGCGGCCGGGATCGACCCGGCGCAGGTGCGCCGCAAGAACCTGCTGCCGAAGTTCACCGAGCCGCACAAGACCGCGTTCGGCGCGGTGTACGACTCGGGCGACTACGTGACAGCGCTGGAGAAGGCCCTGGACGCCGCCGACTACCCGGGGCTCCTGGCCGAGCAGGCGCGGCGGCGGGCGGCCGGGGACACGCTCCAGCTCGGCATCGGCCTGTCCTCCTACGTGGAGATCACCGGCCCCGGCGGCGAGGCCGGCGGCCCGAACGAGAACGGCACCGTCGAGGTCCACCCCGACGGCACCGCCACCGTCCTCACCGGCACCTCGCCGCACGGCCAGGGCCACCAGACGGTGTGGGCGATGCTCGTCAGCGAGGAACTCGGCATCCCGATCGAGAAGATCACCGTCAAGTGGGGCGACACCGACCTGGTCCCCAAGGGCGGCGGCACCGGCGGCTCGCGCTCGCTCCAGCTCGGCGGCGCGGCCGTCCAGCAGGCGTCCCGCGAGTTGCTTGACGTGGCGCGCGAGCGGGCCGCAGCGACGCTTGAGGTCAGCCAGGCCGACCTCGTCTACGACACGGACGCCAGTGTGTTCAGCGTCAAGGGCGACCCGGACATCTCGGTGCCGTTGAGCAACCTGGCCGAGGCTGAGCGGCTCTTCGTGCGCAGCGTGTTCACCTCACCGGGGCCGACGTTCCCGTTCGGCACCCACGTGGCGGTCGTCGAGGTCGACACCGAGACCGGCAAGGTGTTCTTCCGCCGGATCGTGACCGTCGACGACGCCGGCACCGTCATGAACCCGCTGCTGGCCGAGGGCCAGCGGCACGGCGGCATCGCTCAGGGCGCCGCCCAGGCGTTCCTCGAGGAGGTCGTCTACGACGACGACGGCAACCCGCTGACCGCGACGTTCGCCGACTACCCGTTCCTGTCGGCGACCGAGGTGCCGAGCTACGAGCTCGTCGACATGGAGACGCCGACGTCGTACAACCCGCTCGGCGCGAAGGGCATCGGCGAGGCAGGCTCGATCGGCGCGACGCCCGCCGTGCAGAACGCCGTGATCGACGCCGTATCGCACCTCGGCGTCACGCACATCGACATGCCCACCTCGTCCCAGCGGGTCTGGCGTGCCATTAACGCAACGCTTCGAAGGAGGCCTGATCCGGCATGGAGATCAAGCTCACGGTCAACGGGACCATGCGCAGCGACGAGATCGAGCCGCGGCTGCTGCTCATCCACTACCTGCGGGAGACCCTCGGCCTGCGGGCCGCCAACGTCGGCTGCGACACCACGTCCTGCGGCGCCTGCACGGTGCTGCTCGACGGCGAGTCGGTCAAGTCCTGCACGGTGCTCGCCGTCCAGGCCATCGGCCGCTCGGTGACCACCGCCGAGGGCCTCGTCGCCGACGACGGCACGATGAGCGTCGTGCAGCAGGCGTTCCGCGAGAACCACGGCCTGCAGTGCGGCTTCTGCACCCCCGGCATGGTGATGGCATCGACCAGCCTGCTCGCGGAGAACCCGCACCCGACCGAGCAGGAGGTGCGGGAGGGCCTCGAGGGGAACTTCTGCCGCTGTACCGGTTACCACAACATCGTCCTCTCGGTGCTCGCCGCGGCCGAGAAGCTGTCGGACGCGGCCGGCGGGGCCGCCGCCGGCGGGCCGGTTGGGATGAGCGCATGATCCCCGCTGCGTTCGACTACGAGGTCGCCGAGTCCACCGCGCACGCTCTCGCGCTGCTCGCCGAGCACGGCGAGGAAGCCAAGCTGCTGGCCGGCGGCCACTCGCTGCTGCCGATGATGAAGGTCAGGCTCGCCCAGCCGGCCGTGCTCATCGACATCGCCCGGGTGAGTGAGCTCTCCGGCATCAGGATCGAGGGCGACGAGGTGGTGATCGGCGCGACCACGCGGCACGCCGAGGTAGCCGAGTCGCCGCTGCTCAAGGCGGAGGCGCCGATCCTGGCCCACGCGGCCGGGCAGGTCGGCGACCCGCAGATCAGGCACCGCGGCACCATCGGCGGCTCGCTCGCGCATGCCGACCCGTCTGCCGATCTGCCGGTGACGCTGCTCGCCCTCGGCGGCTCGGTCGCGATCACCGGTCCTTCCGGCGTGCGCGTGGTCGGCGTCGACGACTTCTTCATCGGGCCGTTCGAGTCCGCGCTTCAGCCCGACGAGCTGCTCACCGAGGTCCGCGTGCCCCGCGGCGGCGGGGTGCGCTGGGGGTACCAGAAGTTCGTCCGGCGGGCCAACGACTGGGCGATCGTCGGCGTCGCCGCCTACGACGGCCGGGTCGCGCTCGCCTCCATGGGCGGCACGCCGCTGCGGGCGCACGCGACCGAGGAGGCGCTGAAGTCGGGATCGTCGATCGAGGAGGCCGCGGCCTTGGCGGCCGAGGGCACCTCCCCCGGGTACGACTTCCACGCCGACGCGGACTACCGCGCGCACCTCGCCCGCGTCCTGACCAAGCGCGCCCTGCAGGGCAAGACCGGGTAAGTCAAACCCTCAAACCTGGATAAGGAACGCACGCGTGGCTTCGCCTTGTCCGCCAACTGCATACCGAGCCGAAGGGTCACGAGCGCACGGTGGGCGGGGCCGGGTGGGGAGCGAAAGCACCCCCCGGGCCGAAGGGGCGTGCGCCTGTCCTCGGATTGAGGAGCGCGGCGGTTTTCGAGGGAGAGGGCAGGGGTCCCCAGCGTCCGGAAGCGAGCGGGGAGAATACAGCCTCAACCCAGGGCGGGCGAGGCCGTCGGCGACGGGGTAGGCGGAGCCAGGTCAAGCGGGGACGGCGACCAGCATGGGGAAGGCCCCCTCGTCGGCGAGCGCGATCGCCAGTTCGCCGGCCGCGTTCGGGTGCAGTGGCGCCAGGTCGGACATGCCCTGCACCCACGGATCGGCCGTGCAGAGCTCGTGCCCGGTGAACCGGGGCACCGCCACCCCGTACCCGAACAGGCCCGCGCCCTGCGCGAGCACGGTGTTCAGCTGACCGAGCCTGGCCAGCAGCACCTTCGCCTTCGCCGGGGTCATACCGTACTGCCGGAGGCACCCGACATGGGACCCGAACGGCAGGTAGTACTCGTTGATCAGCACCGCCGGATGCGCAGGCAGCTTGCCCAGGTCGCTGAGCAGCTCGTAGTAGTTCCGGGTGAACGTGGCGAGCAACTGGTCGAAGTAGGCGGTGGAGACCTTGTCATCGCAGACGGCCGAGGCCGCGCACAGCTGGGTCAGCACCGACCAGGACAGGTCGTCCGCGCCCACGCTCACGATGATCACCTTGGCATGCGTGGCCGCCTCGGCACGGGGCAGCTGCGGCGGGGCGATCTCGCCGTTGCCAAGCACCTGGGGACCGAGCAGGCCGTCCTGGATCGTCGCGCTGCCGCAGGCGAGGTTGAGCACACTCCACTGGTTGGCCGCCGCTATGTCGGCCGCGTAGGACTCGGAGGAACGCCCGCACGCCTCGTCCTCAGGGGTCGGGTTCAGTCCCCCAGGGCAGGCCCCAGCCCGCCGCGGTCGAGTCGCCGATCACCACCGCCTGCACGCCGGGCTGCGCCCCGCCGATCTGGGCGGCCTCGGTGAGCGAGTCCACGCCGACCAGGTCGTCGAGCGTCTTGACGCTGCGCAGCACCTTCGGCGTGCCAGCCGCGGTCACCACGATGCCGCCCACGTTGACCAGGCACACCACCGCGATGCCGGACACCAGCAGCTTCCAGATCGCGGGCCGCTTGCGAACCGCCGCGACCGCGATCAGCGGAATCGCCGCGAACCCCACCGCGATCAGCGTCTCCCAGACGAAATAGCGCTCCCAGCCGGCGGCCAGCTGCTGGCTGAGCGTCAGCTCCACCTTGCTCGGCCCTTCGGCCCGCAGTATCTGGACCACCTGCGGGTCGATGGTGATGCGCTCAAGCGCGAGCTTGGGTCTGATCGGCCCAGTGAACTGCGGTTTCGTCGCCATCACCTGACCGAACAGGTCGAGTTCCCCCGGCCCGTGCAGGCTGGCGTTCGGTAGCGTCGCGCCGACCTGCGCGGTCTGCCCGGCCGCCGAGACGGTCTGCAGCGGAGTCACCCGGAGCGCGAGCCAGATCGCCCCAGCCGTCACCATGACAAATACGGCCACATAGAACGCGGCCGCACGAGTGCATGACAGAAACTTCGAGATAAACCCGATCCCCTCCCAGGCGGTCGAAGTGGCTAGATACCCATCGAGCCACGACCTAACGCCTACTCGAGGAAAAGGGGCGCACCTTAAACGCGAAAGGGAGCGACCAATGGCTGGCCGCTCCCTTTAGCGATGCAGGTGAGGGGTGAGAACTAGCGGGCGTTGCGGCTCTCGAGGTAGGAGCGAACGGCGGGGACAAGAACCGGGCCGCCCGCGCCGAGCGCGGCAAGCAGGCCGACGAAGGCGCCCCACGTCCAGCCCACCCCTGAGCTTCCGTAGGGGATGTCGATGAACGCGATCAGCACCAGTAGCAACTGCAGGGCCGTCCCGACGATGAGCAGCGGGGCGTGCGCGACTGGCATGGTGAACGGCAGCCGGTCCCAGGCAGCGCGCGACGCGAGGTACGCGATCAGCACGAGCGCGACGAGGAACTCGAGCCAGAGCCAGCCGTGGCCGGTGGTCCCACTGATGGTCGTGGTGTAGCCCAGGTAAGAGAAGGAGTACCACGGCAGGAAGATCGAGATCAAGGCGATCAGGGACCCGCCCGCGACCACCTTGTCCACGGTGGTCAGCCGGTTGACGTCGAAGTTGACCGGGGGAAGGCCCGATCCGGTCGAACCCGGCGTGTTTCCTCCGCCCGGCGCCGGGGGCTGGTACTGCCCCCGCGGGTACCCGGCGGGCTGCTGCTGAGTCCCAGGGTTGTTGTAGCCGCCTGCGGCGTTGTAGCCATCGGAAGCGTTGTAGCCCGTGGGGGCGTCGTAGCTGGCCGGCGCGCTCGTGGCGCCGTAGCCGAGCGGCGTGCCCGTTCCCTGCGGCCCGTAGCCAGTTGCAGGCGCGCCCGCGGGCTCTGCCACCGCCAGCCCGGCACCGCAGGTGCCGCAGAAGCCCGCGCCCGGCGCGTTCGCGGCCTGACACTGTGGACAGTTCATTGCATTGACCTCCGCAAGTCTCCCGTAGGAGCTTTTTTTGACTCATTCCCCGTTCGACCGCGCCACTAGGCACCCGTCAGTACCACGGCACAGCACACGCACGCCCGATAACTGTGCCTTTCTTCGGGCGCACCCCCGGGGAGACGGGAAGTCATCCCCCCAGAAAAAGCAGCAGTCGTGCGGCAAATCGTAGAGCAATGAACCGCCCGGCAGTACCCCCATCCCACGGGTAAATCTAAAGCGTTATCGTTTATTTCGATACGCGCGTACCGCAGCGTGCACAGAAAGCATCATTTACCCCCACCGAGGCGGCGCAATTAACACACGTGACACGTGTTACCGGTGCGGGCTCGTGCCGCGTTGGCGAAATAACGGTCCCGCACCGGGTGCAGAACTTGTCGCTCGGCAGCGCCTCTTTCCCGCACTCCGCGCAGACCCACCCGGTGCGCAGGAAACGCACGAGCCGCGCGCTGATCCGCTCGCCGCCCCCAGGCCCGCCACCGCCCGGCCTACCAACGCCCGGCCCTCCGACGCCCGGTCCGCCACCCGGCCCGCCAACGGCCGGCCCACCACCCGGCCCACCAGCCGGCCCGCCCCCGTACGGCCCGCCCGTCGCCGGTGACGTCGGAGCCACCGGCGACGGCGAATAGGAGGGAGTGGGCGGAACCGCCGTCGGCGGTGGCGGCGGGATGGTCGCCGACGCGGGCAACGACACCGGAGGCGGCGGCGGGATAGTCGCCGACGCGGGCAACGACACCGGAGGCGGCGGCATCTGAGACGGCGGGATCTGAGACGGCAGCTCCGGAGGTGGCGCAGCAACGGCTTCCCGCTCCGCGTCGTATCGCGCCCTCGCCTCCGGACCGGACAGCAGATCGCGCTTGATGGACCGGACGGTGTCCCGGAGCCGCTGCGACCGCTCGGGCGCGGTCACGGCAAGCGCGGTGGCCTGCCGACTGAGCCGCTCAACCGCCTGTGCAATCTGCTCGGTGGGCGTATCCGTGGCAATGTTCAGATACGCGTACCAGTCCTCTTGCTGTCGCATAAGTCCAATGGAACCGCACGCCGTGCGAGATCCGTGCACTGACTTCGCAAATCCACGATCCTGGTGGCTTACTGCGCCGCCCTAGCAGCCCCCGCCCAACAAGCCAAGGTGCGCTTTCTGGTCGGCAGCGAGCCGAACGCATACCTGGCACACTGGCACCGGGGACGGGGCCGGGCCAGGCCGCTAATCGACCGGCATGGTCGCGGCCATCCGATCGGCCGCGTCGCCGCCGCTGTCGGTCAGGTACTCGTGCACGATCGTGGTGGACGCCTGCGCGGCCGTTGTTACGTCCACCGCTGCGACCTGCAGGATCGCGTCTCTGTTGAGCGACATCGTGACGCTGACCGGCTGGTTCGCGGCGCGGCCGGGGGGCAGGCCGTCGATGACGACGACGCCGACGCGTCGGCACAGGTCGGGATCGGTCGTCTCGCCCTCAAGGACGGGGATGATGATCTGCGTCTCGCCTGGCCGCATGGTGTAGAAGGTGCGCTCGGCGGAGAACGGCAGCGCGGTGTTCCGCGGCAGCAGCGCGGCCATCACCGGGCGACCGCGCATCCCCGCCGACCCGAAGACGCTGATGCCGAGGGAATGGGCCGCGACGTCGGTAACCGTCAGCTCCTCCAGGTACTCCCTGGCGGCGGCCTCCATGACGAGCGCGCCGCCGCGCTCCAACTGACGGCGCGCGGCGTACAGCGCGGCGCCGAGCGCCACCGCCTCGTCAGGGCGGACCGAGGTATCCGGCTCGACCCCGAAGATCTCCCTGATCCGAGCGCGCACGGCGGGGATCCTGGTGGCGCCGCCGACCGGCAGCACGAGCGAGATGTCGGCCGGCTTCACTCCCGCGGTCGCAACGACCTCGGTCATCTTCTCGGCAATCTCGTCGAGCAGGATCGCGCTCCGTGCGACGAACTCGGCGCGGCGCACCTCGACCCGCAGCGTCAGCCCCGCTGCCTGCAGCGCGACTGACGTCCGGTCCCGCGCGGTGAGGTCGTGCTTGGCCCGGGCCGCGCGCAGCAGCCAGTCCTGCGAGACCTGCGTGACCTCGTCAAGGGAGAGCGCGTCCGGGTCGTTGATGTCCAGGCCGTGCACGGCCTCGAACTGCTCGGCGAAGTAGTCGAAGAGCACCTTGTCGAAGTTGGCGCCGCCGAGGTAGGCGTCACCGCCGGTCGCCCGAACGGTCAGCTCGGCACCGTCGTAGTCCATCACGGTCACGTCGAAGGTGCCGCCGCCGAGGTCGACGACCACGCCGGTGGTGCCGGCCGGCCGCTTCTCGTAGCCGTAGGCGATCGCCGCGGCGGTGGGCTCCGACAGCAGGCCGAGCACATCAAGCCCGGCCAGCTCACCCGCCCGCAGCGTCGCGGCCCGCATCGGGTCGCTGAAGTAGGCGGGCACCGTGATGGCCGCCTCGGAAACCGGCCCGGCGAGGAGCTGCGCGTCCTGCACCACCTTCCGCAGGATCAGCGCGGACACGTGCTCGGGCCGGTAGCTGACGCTGTTGTAGTCGAATGTCCAGCCCGAGCCGATGTGCCGCTTGACCAGCTGGACCACCGAATCCGGCTCGGTGGTGAGCGACTCGCGGGCCACCGCGCCCACGACCGCGTGCCCCGCGTCGAAGAGCACGATCGACGGAGTGGTCGGCGCCCCCTCCGCATTCGGCAGCACGACGGGCAGCCCCGAGGCACTGACCTGGGCGACCACGGACATGGTGGTGCCCAGGTCGATTCCGAAGGCGGTTCGCTCAGCCACGGCCCACGCTCCATCCGTTCCCCTGCTTGTGCAGCCGCCAGACTGCGGCGGCGATGCCGGCGGTAGCCAGCAAGAGCAGCATTATCCAGTTGAAGAGCAGGCCCATGCCGCTATGCGGGTACAGCCCGCTCGATCTCCTTCAGCGTCGCGGCGCTGAGCCCGGCGATGCCGCCGAGGCCGGATACCGACCACCTAGCTGGCATGAACCACGAGATGAAGCTCATGCCGTGCAGATTGAACAGCACGCCGCACAGCACGAGCTGGGTGATCAGCAGGTAAGGCACCAGGCTCATCGCGCGGTCGGCGCTCTCGGCACCAGCGGAAACCATCAGCCCGAGTGCCATGCCGGCTAGCGCGCCGAGCCAGACCGTGAGGAAGATCGTGATGAGGGGGTGCCCGAACGGGCCGCCGTTCGGCAGCACCGACGTCGTGCCGCCCAGCACGGTCGTCCCGCCCTTCGGCAGCCCCATCGCCGCCCAGACGGTCACGGTCAGCGTCAGCGCCTGGATCGCGGCCATCGTGCCGAGCACCACGACCTTGGAGGCGAGGTAGGCGGGCATCGACCCGCCGGCCAGGAACTCGCGCCGCCAGATCGCTTTCTCCTTGACCAGCTCGCGAACCGCTCCGATCATGCCGAACCAGACGGCGGCGCAACCGAAGACGAACATCGGCGCGAAGTTCTGTGACCAGTCCACCGTGCCCCCCACCGCCAGCCGGGTCAGCAGCGCCACCGCGATCCCCTGCAGCAGGCTGAACGCAAGCGCAGTCCGATCGCGGCCGATCAGCCGGACGTACCGAGAGGCGAAGATCTTGCACTGCTCGACGACCACGCGACGCCAGGCGGGCGATCCGACCGGTGGCGCTGTGCCCCCCAGCCCGCCGCCGCCCTGGCCGGCCCCAGAAGAAGCGCCGTGGTTAACCGGCCCGTGGTTCCCGTAGATCCCGGGGTTCCCGTAGCTCCCGTGGTTCCCGTAGTCCCCGTGGTTCCCATGGTTCCCGTTTCCGCCGTATTCCTGCCCAGGGTGGCCCGCGCTACCTGAGGGCTGCCCCCAGAATGGCGGGGTCAGGGGTGACGGCGGCGGGGCCGCAGCGGGTGACAGCGAGGTCATGGGGACCACTCCGGCGGGGATCAACTGCATCTCCCGCACACGGCGGGCTGCCGCGGCCGCGGCGTCGGGGGTCTCGACGAGCGAGAAGACGTCGCCGAGGGTCTGCACGCCGAACCAGTCGAGCGCCGCGTCCGGCGGCCCCGCGTATATGACGTTCCCGCCCGGGCCGACGAGCACCAGCGTGTCGCATACGTCCACGTGGGCGATCGCGTGCGTGGTGAGCACCACCGTCCTGCCCTGGTCCGCGAGCAGCCGCAGCAGCAGCATCATCCGCTTGTCGAGGCCCGGGTCGAGGCCGGAGGTGGGCTCGTCGAGAAAGATGATCTGCGGCTCGCTGAGCAGTTCGCAGGCGATCGACACGCGCTTGCGCTGGCCGCCGCTGAGCGTCTTCACCAGCTGGCGCGCGCTGGTCGGTCAGGCCGAGCAGGGATAGCACGTAGCCGATCCTCGCGTCCCTGTCGGCGCGCGGGGGTCTCGGATCCGAGCCGGAGCCTGGCCTGGTAGTCGAGCGCCTCCTGGACGGTCAGGTCGGCGTGCACGATGTCCTCTTGCGGCACGTACCCCATCAGCGGGGCGTAGGCCTGGCGGCACTGCGCCAGGTCGGTGCCGTTGTACTCGACGGTGCCCGCCGAGGCGGGCTGCTGACCGGAGAGCAGTCGCATCAGCGTCGTCTTGCCCGCCCCGCTCGGCCCGGCGACCGCGGTCATCGAGGCCGGCGGCAGGTGCAGCAGGACGTCGCGGAGGAGGGTGCGCGTGGTCCGGTTACCGCGCTTGCCGACCGCAACGTCGACTCGGGCGTCCCGCACCGCGATGTCGACCCCGGCCACCTGCTCGAGCGGCTCGAGCGCCTGCGCGCCGATCCGCGCGCTGTAAGGGCCGACCTGAAGGACGTCGCCGAGCTCGCCCGCACGGTCCCGCGGACCCGCTGCCCGTTCAGGTAGGTGCCCGCGGCAGTGCCGCGATCCTCGAGCCAGAGCAGGCCGGCCGGGTCCCGGCGGACCGCGAGGTGCCGTGGCTGGATCAGCGGATGGTCGAGCCGCACCTTGCTCCGCTGGTCGCTGCCGATCAGGAAGGAGTCGCCCGGTCCCGGCAGCGGCCCGCGGAGCGCGCCCGTCCGGTGGACCTGCTGGCCCGCCTCGACCTGCACCTTGACCGTGACGAAGTTGCCCACCCGGTCCGCCAGCCGGAAGACGTCGCCCGGGGCAATGGGGGCCTGCCTTACGGCGGCGCCGCGCACCATGACCTGGCCGCGCCCAGCGGGCGCGGCCGATTCCACCGCCCAGCCGCCATTGGCGGGGACGATCCTGGCATGCACCGGCGCGAGGAACGAGGCCGGGACGACCACGTCGGCCTCGGCCGTGGCGCCGATCGTCGCGCCGCCCGCGGGCACCGTCAGGACCCGGCGGTCCCGTCCCCAGGCCAGCTCAAGCCGGAGCAGCCCGGCCGACACCGACGGTGGTGGTGGTGGTGGTGGCGGCGGAGGAGCCGGAAAAGCGGGCGGAGGAGCTGGGAAAGCGGGCGGAGGAGCTGGGAAAGCGGGCGGAGGAGCTGGGAAAGCGGGCGGAGGAGCTGGCAAAGCGGGCGGGGAGCTGGAAAGCGGGCGGCGGAGCTGAGAAAGCGGGCGGAGGAGGGGCGCGGCCTGCGCCGGGGTGACAGCCCAGGCCAGCGGGGAAATCGGCGCCGGGGTAACGTCAGGTTCCGCCGCCCCTGGGCCCGCGCCCGCTGCGGCCACGACGGGCACCGGCCGGTGGCAGCTAAAACAGACGCGATCGCGTGCCCCGAGCCTTGCGCTGCACCACTCACAGCGCCGAACTTCGCTCATTCTCCCCCACCTTGGCTCATTGTTCGCAAGCAACGGTCTGTCTTATTTCATGAGAGGCCGCCCCTCATGAGATACCGCCAGCCGCAGTTACAGCACAGTAACCACCGGTCGGCTCTTACCACCCCGCAGGAATCCGGGGGCGACGACCGAGGCCACGGCCGGTTAGACATAATCATTGGCTTTTATCATCGCGGACTAGGGATTCCCGCATAGCGTCACAGATTCGTGGCCTATCGGGCGCCCAGCGGGCTGTCCGACCCTGCCCGGACGTTAACGCGCCCAGCGCGCTGTCCGATCCTGTCCCGACGTTAAGCTGCGCGGCCTGCCAGTGACCTTTGTGCTCAGCCGAGGATTTGGCCGCCGCCGCGCTGTGCCAATTCCCGCTTACCGGCGACGCCGGTCCGGGCCGATGATGGCCCCATGGAGACGGTGACGTTCCCGAGGTGCACAAGTCCGGCGGGCTGATCGGCGCGGAGCTCAGCGGGCTCGACCTGACCAGGGAATACCCGGACGAGACCTACCAGGCGATCCCGCGGGCCTGGGCGGAGCACGGGGTCATCTTCCTCCGCGACCAGCACCTGGACGCCGAGCAGCGGGACGCGTTCGCGTCCAAGCTCGGCGAGATCCGGGTGCGGCAGGAGCTGCGCAAGGAGCCCGAGCAGACGAAGGCGATCGGCGAGGGCTGGCACACCGACATGACCTGCTTCGACGAGCCGCCGAAGGCCACCATGCTGTTCTGCCAGGAGGTGCCGCCGTGGGGCGGCGACACCCAGTGGGCGGCGATGGGGCCGACGTTCGAGGCGCTTTCGGCCGGGCTCCAGGCGACGCTGCTCGGGCTCAGCGCGATCCACGCGAACGTCCGCAAGCTCGGCTACAGCTACGCGCAGACCGACCCGCCCGAGCCGTCGATCGCCGAATACGACGCGGCCGAGGGCCCGGTCCACCCGGTGGTCCGGCTGATCCCCGAGACCGGGCGTCGCGTGCTGTACGTGAACCCGGAGTTCACCACCAGGTTCGAGGGGTGGACGCGGCGGGAGTCGCTGCCGCTGCTCAGGTACCTGTTCGATTCGGCACCCGGCCGGAGTTCATCACCAGGTTCCGCTGGGCGCCCGGGTCGATCGCGATGTGGGACAACAGGCAGACCTGGCACTTCGCGGTCAACGACTACCAGGGCCAGCGCCGCGTGATGCACCGCATCCTGCTGGACGGATCCAAGCCGGTCCCGGCCGCCTAGCCGGAGCCGTACCGATGACTCTCGCCGCCTGCCCTCTCCCTGCCGTTTGTTGAAGGGCGAGGTGACGTCACGGGAGTACCCTGTCCCGTGCGGGCGGGCGCGGCTGGAAGCCGCCCTGGCCGGGGAGGAAAAGAGATGGACGGGCCGACCGCGCAGTACCTGCGTCCCATCGCCGGACTCGACGCGGCGATGTGGGTGCCGCCCAGCCGCGGGCAGTTGTTCTGGCTGCGCCGCGCACCGGCCCTGTTCGCCCCCGCCCTGGGCACCGGCCGCGGCCTGGCCCGCTGGTGGGCGATCGCCACGGTCACTCCGGGCACCAACGTCACCGGGCTGAACCTGGCCTACCAGTCGTACCTGAACCACGTCTTCCACCGCACCCGGCTGGCCAGAGTCGGCCACGCTGTCTGCATGCCGGTCATCGTGACCGCCCTGCTCGCCCTGCTGTACCCGGTCCACGCCACGCTTCCCGGCGCCCTCGCGCTGGCGGCGTGGTGGGCGTACTGGGCGGTCAAGGAGCGCGACCCGGTGTGGGGCGGCTGCGCCGCCGGTCTCGCCGCCGCGCTGTACCCGCTCGCGCAGGCGCTCGGGCGGCTCGGCGCGGCCGATCCGTCGCGCCTGGCGCAGCCGTGGGCCTGGCTGCTGCTCGCCGGCGCGCTGCAGGCCGGATCGCACATTCTGGAGCCGCTGCCACCGCGGGTCACCCGCTCGGTGCACTGGATACCGCCGGCTGAGTACCTGCTCGGGCGGGCCTGCCACCGCAACCCGCCAGGTACCGTGGCTGCGCCGCGCCGGCCAGCTCACCGCGCAGGCCGTCTTCGGCACCGTTGACGAAATCGTCGCCTCGCCCCGGCTGCTGCCGGTGCTCCTGCTGGAACTGCTCTGGCTGTTCGGGCACGACCCGGCGCGGCGCGCGGCCTGGCGAGATCTTTCCGCCAGGGCGATCGCGAACGGCAACCCCGCGCTGGACTACATCGGCACCGGCGGCCCCACGCCGCTGCGCGCCCCGGGGAGGGTGTAGGGCGGCGCCTGGCGCGGGCGGCCTTGGGCTGGCTGACGATGGCGTCAGTCAGGCACCGGGCCGTGTCCAGGCGCGGGTACCGGTCGTGCACGCGCTCTGCCATTTCGCCGGGTGGGTTCTCCCCGCACAATCGTGCACTCCAGCCCCCGGTGCTGAAGGCGCTGCGCCGCTCGCACCGGCGCGGCGCCTGACCGTTTTTGACGGGCATGGCGTTGAGTGTCCAAGCGGGCGCGGATAGTAACATCGGCTGCAGCCCCGTCGTTAGCGGGGCGTGAGACCCAACCAGTGGAGGTGCCAGGTGGCCGAGCTCCCGCCGCCCCCAGAGGGAATTCTGCTGGGCTACTTCATCGTCTCGGACGACGTCGAGCGGTCTCGGCGCTTCTACACCGGAGTACTCGGCGGCCGGGTGCTCTTCACCGGAACGCCGACAGTCGTCGCGGTGTCCAACAGCTGGATCGTCATCAATGCCGGCGGAGGGCCGACCGACGACAAGCCGACGGTCACCCTGGAGAAGCCGCGCGATCCGGACCGGGTCAGCAGCTTCCTCAATTTCCGGGTCAGAGACATCGAGGCCGTGTACGCCGAATGGATCGCCCGCGGTGCTCAATTCCTGACGCCGCCGAAGCGGCACCAGTACGAGACCCGCTGCTACATCCGCGATCCCGACGGTCATCTGATCGAAGTGGGGCAGACCACTGACCCAGAGGGAGACTGGTCGCCCGATCACTGGCCATCGGGTACGCCCGCCGAGGGGACCGGGTCAATGCCGAGATCACCGGAGAAGTCCCTCACGTCGACGGTGGCCAGTCCCCCGGACACTGAGCGGTGGCCGGTGCGCGTCTGAGCGGCATGCCCGGCCTGCTCGGCCACGCCGCGGCACTCGCGACGGCAGAGGCCGCACTAAGCGCTTTCGGTTTGTTCCTATCCTTCTAAATCAGGACAGAACCGCAGGTGACGGCCACCATACCGCGCACGAGGAACAGGCATAACATCCTTAACGATGAAAACTTTTGAAGGTTCGACCACTGGCCGGGCGGTCGAACTAGCCGCGCCGGCCGCGAAAACCCGGCGTCGGCTGGGGATGCTGGCGCTGCTCGGCGCGCTCTCCGCCTTCGGGCCGCTCTCGATGGACATGTACCTGCCGTCGACTCCGACCATCGCGGCGAACCTGCACGCGACCCAGACGCTGGTGCAGCTCACGCTCTCCGGCTGCCTGGCCGGGCTGGCCGTCGGCCAGCTCGTGGCGGGGCCGCTCAGCGACGGGCTCGGGCGGAAGAAGCCGCTGCTCGCCGGGGTCGCCGCGTTCGCCGTGCTGTCGGTCGGCTGCGCCGCCGCGCCCGACATCGGCCGCTGATCACCCTCCGCTTCCTGCAGGGGATGGCCGGCGCCGTCGGCGTCGTGCTGTCCCTCGCCATGGTCCGCGACCTGTACCGCGGCAGCGAACTCGCCCGCGTGCTCGGGTCGCTGATGCTGGTCTTCGGGCTCGCGCCGGTGCTCGCCCCGGTGATCGGCGGGCAGGTGCTCCGATTCACCAGCTGGCGCGGGGTGTTCGGCGTGCTCGCCGCGATCGGCCTGGTGCTGCTGGTGGCCAGCTGGTTCCTGCCGGAGACGCTGCCGCCGGAGCGGCGCACCCGATCGCGGCTGCGCCAGGCTGGCCGCCGACTCGCGCACGCTGACCAGGGACCGCCAGTACGCCGGCAACGCGGTGGCGGTCGCGCTCGGCAACGCCGCGCTGATCACCTACATCTCGGCGCTGCCGTTCATCGTCGAGGACGCGTACCACAAGTCGCCGCAGCTCTTCAGCCTGTTCTTCACGATCAACGCGATCGGCCTGACGTCGATGTCGCAGCTTGGCGCGCGGCTGGTCAAGCGGCTCCCAGTGGCGCGGGTGGTCCGCATCTCGCTGCTCGCGATGGCCATCGGCGGCGGCGGCTTCCTGGCAGCGGCGCTGACCGGGCATCCGCCGCTGCTGGCCCTGCTCGTCCCGCTCTTCGTCTTCGTGGCCGCCTTCGGCATGATGCGCCCGAACGCGACCGCGGTGGCGCTGGCCAACCAGGGGGCGATCGCCGGCACCGCGTCGGCCTGGCTCGGCGCGCTGCCGTTCCTGCTCGGCGCGCTGCTCTCCCCGCTGGCCGGCCTCGGCGGGCAGGGCGCGGCAACGGTCGCCGGCATCATAATCGGCACCCTCTGCGTGGGCGGCCTGGTCGGCCAGCTGCTCATCACCGAGGAACCCAGCCCGCGAGCCAGAGCGCGCGCTAGAGCGCGCGGGAGTCGAGGGCCGGCCAGCGAGCGGGAAGAGTCCGCACCTTCCTTAAGGCGAGCCGCCGCGTTCGGGCCGAACGCCGGGCTGGCAGGATGGTCACTATGAGTGCTGATCAAGTCGACGCGCTGGTGATCTTCGGTGCGACCGGGGACCTGGCCAAGCTGGAGACATTCCCCGCGCTCGTGGGCCTGGTCGAGCGCGGCGTGCTCGACGTGCCCGTCCTGGGGGTCGCCAAGAGCGGCTGGGGGGTGAGCAGTTCCGCGATTACGCCGCCGCCTCACTGAAGCTGAACAACATGGACCCGACCGCTCCCGCCGCGGCCAAGATGCTCAGCCTGCTGAAGTACGTCGACGGGGACCTCGACGACCCGCAGACGTACCAGTGGATGAAGAACGAGCTCGGCGACGCGAAGAAGATCCTTTTCTACCTTGAGGTCCCGCCGTTCCTGTTCGGGCGGATCGCGGAGGGGATCTCCGGCGTCGGGCTCGCCGCCGGCTCCCGGGTCATGGTGGAGAAGCCGTTCGGCAACGACCTCGCGAGCGCGCAGGCGCTGAACGACACCATCCACAAGTACTTCCCCGAAGAGTCGGTCTACCGGGTGGACCACTGGCTCGGCCTCGACCCGGTCGAGTCGCTGATGTTCGCCCGGTTCGCCAACTCGATCATCGAGCCGCTGCTCAACCGGAATTACGTGCAGTCGATCCAGATCACCATGGCCGAGGCGTTCGACGTCGCCGACCGGGGCAGCTTCTACGACAAGACCGGCGCGATCAAGGACGTCATCCAGAACCACATGCTCCAGGTGCTCGCCACCGTGCTCGCCGACCCGCCGGACGGGTCGGGTCTCGACTCGTGGCGCGCATCGAAGGCGCAGCTGATCGGCGCGCTGCGGCCGCTGTCGGCCGCCGACGTGGTCAAGGGGCAGTACGACGGGTACCTGTCGGTGGACGGGGTCGCGCCCGGGTCGAAGACCGAGACCTTCGCGGCGCGTCCGGCTGGCCGCCGATACCTGGCGCTGGGACGGCGTGCCGATCGTGATCCGGGCGGGCAAGTGCCTGGCGGTCACCGCGACCGACGTGTTCATCGACTTCAAGCGGCCGCCGCGTGACGTGTTCGGCGCTTGGCGACGTGCTGACCGCCAACGCGCTGCGGTTCCGCGTCTGGCCGGAGAGCCAGGCGGTGCTGACCCTGGTCGGCAAGAAGCCGGGCGGCGGCTGGTCGCCCGAGGTGCAGGACCTCACGTTCATCCAGCACCCCGGCGCGGACATGCGCCCCTACGACCGGCTGATCGGCGCGGCGCTCGACGGCGAGCGCTGGCTGTTCGCCCAGCAGGACACGGTCGAGGCCGCCTGGCGGGTCGTCGACCCGGTCCTCGGTGAGGTCGGCCCGGTGGCGACCTACGGGCGCGGCTCTTGGGGCCCGGACGCGACGTCCCTGCTCCCAGCGGACGAGACCTGGTACAACCCGACCGCGTAAGTCAGCGTTTTCTCGTTCCCGGGACGGGCAGACGCGCCCGGGCGCGCTGCTGTGGGCAGATCCGCCGACGGCAGCGAACCGCCCGTGCCCAGCCGGTTATCGCGCACCCTTGAGCCATGTCCCAGGAAGCAAAGATTCCCGTCTTCACCGAACGATTCCGGCTCACCCTGCTCGAGCGGCGGGTGCTCGTCCTCGACGGCGTCCTTGACGACGACAACGGCACCCTGCTCGCCGCCCAGTTCCTCACGCTCGCCGACGAGGACCGAGCACGCAGACATTGCGCTCTGGATCAACTCGCCCGGCGGCTCGGTGCCGTCGATGCTCGCGATCCGCGACGTCATGCGGCTCATCCCCTGCGACGTGGCGACCCTCGCGTTCGGCATCGCGTGCAGCGCGGGCCAGTTCCTCCTCTCGGCGGGGACGCGTGGCAAGCGGTTCGCGCTGCCGCACGCCCGCATCCTGATGCACCAGGGATCGGCCGGGATCGGCGGTTCCGCCGTCGAGGTCGAGTTGCAGGCCGCCGACCTGCGGCAGACCAGGGACACCGTGCTCGGCCTGATCGCGGCGGATACCGGCCAGCCGGAGGACCGGATCTTCGAGGACTCCAGGCACGATCACTGGTACACCGCGATCGAGGCCAGGGAGTACGGCTTCGTCGACGCGATCGCCGAGACGTTCGGCCAGCTGATGCCGCCGAAGAAACGGTCGTTCGGACTGCGCCCCGCGACCCCGAGCTCGGTCGGGGGAAGCACTGTCGCAGGGAGCAGTGTCATGGGAAGCACCGCCGCAGGGAGCGCATCATGAGCAGCTACACCATCCCGAACGTCATCGCCGAGCACCCCCGGGGCGACCGGATCATGGACGTGTACTCGCACCTGCTCACCGAGCGGATCGTCGTGCTCGGCACCCCGATCGACCCGGGCGTGGCCAACACGCTGACCGCCCAGCTGATCTACCTGGAGGCGCACAGCCCCGACCAGGAGATCAACCTGTACATCAACTGCGAGGGCGGCGATATCCCGTCGATGCTCGCCGTCTACGACACGATCCAGTACATCCAGGCCCCGGTGGCGACCACCTGCGTCGGCCAGGCGGTCGCGGCCGGCGCGGTCCTGCTCGCCGCCGGCGCGCCCGGACGGCGGGCCATGCTGCCGCACGCCCGGGTGATCCTGCACCAGCCGGCCGCCAGCGGCCAGGGCCCGATCCCCGACCTGATCCTCGCGGCCGACGAGGTAGTCAGGCTTCGCGCCGAGTTCGAGTCGGTGCTCTCCCGGCACACCGGCCAGACCGTGGAGACACTGCGGGCCGACACCGACAGGGACCGCATCTTCACCGCTAAGGCAGCCCTCGACTACGGCCTCATCGACCAGATCCTCACCGACCGCTCCTGAATTGTCCTGGAAAATCGACAGCGCTGAAAGTTTGGCCGGTGATAGCCGGTCAAACTTTCAGCGCTGTGGTCAGGCGACCATCGCGAGGGCGACCGGGGGTGCTGGGGCGCGGCGGATGCTGGGGGCCTGGGCGCCGGCCGACCGGGTGAAGGTGCCGGTGCCGATGGCGGATAGGCGGCGCAGGTCCTCGGTGACCGCGAACGTCAGGTCCGCGAGCGTGGTGCCGAGCGCGCCGGCGAGGGCGGCGATCATCTCGCTTGACGGCTCCTTGCGGCCGCGTTCGACCTCGGACAGGTACTGCGGCGAGATCCCGGCCCGCTCGGCGGTCTGCGCGAGCGTCTCGTCGCGGTCGGCGCGCAGCGCCCGCAGACGGCTGCCGAGTACCTCCCGCCAGAGCGGCTCCGGCGCCGTACCCCACTGTCCGTAGATCCCGATGATCTCAGCCATTCCCCCACAGTAGAGACAGCACACCGGGGGCGAAAGCGCCGTTCGCCGTCAGCAGATGCAGAGGACGCGAAGCAACGGTCCGTTCAAGATCATCTGGTCGAAATCCATGGCGAGACCGCCCTGTACAGGAGCGGGGACTGGTCCTCCTCGGGAACAGCTAGGCAGCCGGGGCGACCAACGCGGTCACGGTGGAGAGCAGGAGGTCGGCCGGGACTGGCTTGGCGAGCACGACGTCCGGCTGGCGGGCGCGTTCCGTCGCTGGCAGGGCCGGCATGTCGTGCGGATAGGCCGTGACCAGGGCCACAGGAAGCCGGGGCGCCATCCGCCTGAGGGCGGCGACGAACTCGAGCCCGGACATGATCGGGAGGTCGAGGTCGGCGATTACAAGATCCCATGGCCTGGTCACGGCGAGGGTGAGGGCGACAGTCGGGTCGGCCACGTGCGTGACGTCGAAGCCGCCCCGCCTCGACAGCACGTACGTGGTGAAATAAGCGGACTCCGGGTCGTCCTCGATTAGGAGAAGCCGCCTTCGTGAGGCGGATTCCCCATCGGTCTGCCTTCGTGAGGCGGATTCCCCATCGGTCTGCCCTCGTGAGGCGGATTCCCCATCGGTCTGCCCTCGTGAGGCGAATTCGCCGGCGGTCTGCCCTCGTGAGGCGGATCCCCCGGCGGTCTGATGGGGAGGGGTTGAGTGCATGAGACCTAGCGTGCCTGATCAACATGTCTGCCTAGTGGCTTTTTCGGTGCTGGACGGTTGCGGGGCCTGAGGCCTCATCCAGGCTGGCTGCCGGCCCGGTACCGGTAGCCGAAACCGCGGACCGCCTCAATGGACGGGCCGGCGTCGGCGCTCGCGCCAAGCTTGCGGCGCAGCCGCATGACGGTGTACTTCACCCGGTCAGGACCGACGCCGAACGGGTCGCTCCAGGCGAGATCCAGCAGCTTGACCGGGCTCAGCACCTGACCGCGGTGCCGGATGAGCGCTGCCAGCAGGCGGTACTCCGTCGCGGTCAGCTCGACCGGTACGCCATCCACGACCACCTCGTGGGTGCCGAAGTTCACCTGCACGCTGCCGTCGTCGTAGACCTCCGCGGACGGGTCAACGGACGTCTGGCGCCGCAGCAGTGCCTGCACCCGGGCGACGAACTCGGCGTTGCCGAACGGCTTGGTGAGGTAGTCATCGGCACCGCCGCGCAGGCCGCGCACCTTCTCGGTTTCCAGGCTGCGCGCGGTGAGGATGAGGACGGGGACCTCACTGAGGTCGCGGATTCGCTCAAGCACCGTCCAGCCGTCCATCTCAGGCAGCCCAATATCGAGGATCACCAGGTCCGGGCGGGCGGCGTGGAAGGCGCGCAGCCCATCCCGTCCATCGCTGCACGCGGCCACCTCGAATCCGCTCTTGCCGAGCACGGTCTTGATGCTGAGCGCGATATCCGGATCGTCCTCGATGACAAGCACCCGGTCTGTCATCGCGCCGCCGCCGTCGCGCGCACGGGCAGGAAGACGCTGAACGTCGTCCCCTCGCCGAGGGTGCTCTCCACCTTCACATTGCCGCCGTGCATCTCCACCAGCCCCTTCACGATGGACAGCCCAAGGCCGGTGCCCGGCAGGCCGGCGATCCGGGCGTTGGATCCCCTGACGAACGGACCGAACAACCTAGCCGCCTCGTCGGGCGGTATGCCGATCCCGGTGTCTGAGACGTCGATCCGCCAGGTGGACCTGGCGCACCTGGTGACCACCCGGACGAGACCGCCCGAGTTTGAGAACTTGACGGCGTTGCCGATGAGGTTGTCGAAAACCTGGAGCAGCCGCCGGGAATCGGCGGCGGCCTGCGGCCCCTCCCCGGTGTCCAGGTGGATCGTGATACCCGACTTGGCTGCGCGCGGCGCGGCGTTACGGACCGCCTCGGCGGCCAGGCCCGCGATGGAGACCTGGGTAAGTTCCAGCGGCAACCCGCCCGCCTCAAGCCGATTCAGTATCAGCAGGTCATCGATAAGCGTCAGCAGCCGGTCGGCGTTCCGCTCGAGGATGCTGAGGAAGTGGAGGCCGTCTTCTGACAGCCCGTCCGCCTCACCCCGTAGCAGCTCGATGAACGAGACGATGGAGGTCAGCGGCGTGCGCAGCTCGTGGGAGAAGACCGCGAGGAACTGCGCGCGGCTCTCGTCCAGGCCCGCCTGCCCCGAGTCGGGCTCCGGCCGGTCGCGCTGCGACCGGCCCGGCTCAGACCTGGCCCGCGGCACTCCGCCCATAACTCCTTGCTTTCCCTTCATTACTAACAGTCAAAACTATTTCGGTACCCGACCGCGCTAGCAGCCAAAACCGTCTCGGTTACCGGCCGCAACCGAGCTGCACCTCTGCGGAGAACCCGCTGGCCACTGCGGTCGCAGAGGGTCAAGGCATGGCAATCACCAAAGCTTCCCGTCCCACCGAACAAGGTCAGACCCGGGAGCACACGAACACCACCAGGCCGACCGTCCACGTGCCGGCGCAAACGGCACGGTCATCGGAGTCGACCGGGCGGCTGAAGGTCTCCGTCGTCATCCCGACGCTCAACGAGGCGCGCAACCTTCAGCACGTCTTCGCCGCGCTCCCGGCCGGCCTGCACGAGGTCATCCTGGTCGACGGGCACTCCGTAGACGGGACACCGGACATCGCCCGGCGGCTGCGCCCCGACGTCCGCGTGATCTCGCAGACCAGGACCGGCAAGGGGAACGCGCTCGCCTGCGGCTTCGCCGCCGCGACAGGCGACATCATCGTCATGATCGACGCTGACGGATCGACGGACCCGGCGGAGATCCCCCGGTTCGTCGAGGCACTGACCTCTGGCGCGGACTTCGCGAAGGGAACACGGTTCGCCCCCGGCGGCGGCAGCACGGACATCACCCCGCTGCGCAGGCTTGGCAACCGACTGCTCGGCCTGGCCGTCAACACCCTCTACGGCACCCGCTACTCCGACCTGTGCTACGGGTACAACGCGTTCTGGGCCAGGCACGCGCCGACCTTCGGGCTGCAGACCGAATCGCCGGGGCAGCGACCGGTGTGGGGCGACGGGTTCGAGATCGAGACGGTGCTCAACCTCCGCGCCTCCGCCGCCGGGCTCGCGGTCACCGAGGTTCCGAGCTTCGAGTACGCGCGGATCCACGGCACGAGCAACCTGCGCACGCTGCGCGACGGCCGGCGCGTGCTCCGCACCATCCTCACCGAGTGGAGGCGGGCATGAGCCCGACGCGGGTGGCGCGGGTGGCGCCGGCCGCACAGGCGGTGCGGCCGACCGTGTCCGTGGTCATGGGCTGTTACCAGTGAGACTATGGGAGAGTTATACTATCTGTGATCATCTAGTTACTTTCAGTCATCAGTACCTCAGGGGGACGATACGGATGCAGGCACCGATCCTGATGGTCTGGGGCCGTCGGCGGCAAGGTATCGGGCCTGCAGGCCTGACCACGTTCGGAGATTCATGGGGGACTCTATGCGTGTACTCATAACTGGCGGAGCGGGCTTCATTGGCTCACATCTTTGCGATAATTTCCTTGCAAAAGGGAACGAAGTGCACGTGGTGGATGATCTCTCCACTGGCCGTGCCGGTCGGCTGGCTAAGGGCGTCGTGCTGCATAAGCAGAACATAGTTGACCCTGATCGACTGACCGGTCTCGTCACGGATATCCGGCCCAAGCTGATCTGCCACCTCGCGGCCCAGGTCGATGTGCGTTCCTCGGTCGCTTATCCCGGCACTGACGCTGAGGTAAACGTCGTCGGGACCGTTAACGTGCTTGAGGCGGCGCACGCCGTTGGTGCGCGCGTCGTTTTCTCCTCGACCGGCGGCGCGATCTACGGAAAGGCCGCGCCGGTGCCGTCGTCGGAAGACGCGCTGCAGGAGCCGGAATCCCCATATGGCATCTCTAAATATGGTGCCGAGCAGTATGTCGCTCTTTACAACCGGCTTTATGAGACAGAGCACGCCGTCCTGCGGTTCGCTAATGTCTATGGCCCCAGGCAGAGCCCGTCCGGTGAGGCCGGCGTGGTGACGGTGTTCTGCGCGCGGGCCATCAGGCGCAATCCGCTCACCATCTACGGTGATGGCACGCAGACCCGGGACTACGTTTACGTCGGAGACTGCGTGACGGCGTTCCTCGCGGCAGCGGAGTACGGCAAGGCGGGCACCTGGAACATCGGGACGGGGACAGAGGTCAGCGTCCTGGAGCTGGCCGCGATCGTCTCGCGGATAACTGGCGATGCGACCGTGCCCGAGTTCGCGCCGCCGCGCACCGGTGAACTGCAGCGCAGCGCCCTCGTCGCCGAACGGGCTGAGCGGGATCTCGGATGGCACCCCGCCACGCCGTTCGCCGAGGGAGTGGCGGAGGTCGTCAGCTGGATCGCGGCCGGGGCGCCCGATCGAGCCCTGACTTGAGGTACGAGTGAGGCAACTGGAATGGAACGTAGGAATTATCGACGATTACGTCAATATCTCACCTGATTTGTGCGCAGGATCTGGGTGATGATGACGAGTCGAGCTGGTAAAAATTCTGACTTGTGTGTTCAGAGGTGAGCGCTTCCGGGCAAGGTTCAATCGAGGCGAAGATTGGCTAGCTCCCAGCTAGGTAGGATTTGACCGATTTTCGCCCGGAGTCACGGCGGGGATATGCAACCTGCCAACCAGCGGCCAGTGTTCGGGTTCCGACGGGTCTGCGGTGACGGCACCTTGCGAGGTAAGCCTCAGTCACAGCTAGCGCGTCATTCTCAACATCGGTACGAGTCACCGGAGGGCAGCAGGACCATGGCTGATGTCCAAGTCGGATCGGGAATGCATGTCCCGGAACATCCTGAGACCGCAAGGCAAGCGGAGCCGTCTATAGATGCGTCTGCCGCGGCTCAGCCCGTCGCCGGTATCCAGGTGTCCGAGGCGACGGTGGTTATGGCCGCATACGACTCTAGACGCTGGCCATTTATCGCGGATGCGGTACAGAGCGTGCTGTCCGGGCCGGATCAGCCGCGGCGGATGGTCATTTGCGTGGACCGGAACGAAGAGATGCTAGAGCGGATCCGCGCGACGTGGCCGCAGGTCACGGCTGTGATGAACACACGTGGACGCGGTGCTTCCGGTGCCAGGAATACAGGCGCTGAACATGCCGACACCCCGTTCATCGCATTCTTGGACGATGACGTGCGGGTTCACGAAAACTGGCTGGCGCGCTTGCTTGGCCCATTTACCGATCCAGCGGTTGTTGGGACAGGTGGCAGCGTCGTAGCCGGGTGGGAATCTGGTCGGCCCAGTTGGTTCCCTGAGGAGTTCGACTGGGTGGTGGGGGCCTCCTATCGCGGGATGCCTACCGTGCAAAGTGCCGTCAGAAACGTTTGGTCCGAGAATATGGCCGCACGCACCGAGGTGTTCCGAGCAGTTGGCGGCTTCCGGTCGGATTTCGGAAAAGTTGGTGCTCGCAGCAGCCCAGAGGATACGGATCTATGCATTCGGATGGCAGGTAACGCAGCCGGGACAGGATGGGTTTACGCACGGAATGCCGTAGTAGAACATCACGTCCCTGCTGGCCGGGCCCGGTTTTCTTACTTCCTTCGCCGAAACTATCTTGAAGGCCGCGGCAAGATGGAAATGGCTCGCCTTCTCGGCCGCCAGGAGAGGCTGCAGGACGAACGAGAATATCTATACCGTACGCTGCCCTTTGCTATTGCGGCAGACCTTAAATCTACGATACGGCACGGAGACGTTAATGGCTTGCTAAAGGCGGGCGCTATCGTAGCTGGAATTCTCGCCGCTGGGGTCGGGGCGGCCTTGGGGATGTTGACTTCTTCAGGAAAGTCAAAAGACAATAAATGAACTCTGTGATGCGTAAAGGACTGGTTCGATCGACATGACGCGTCCAATTTCATCCCAGGTTTCCGCACAGATCACTCCGACAAGCGCTGTGGCGGCCGAATCCGATGACCAGCCCTTCGGGGTCGTCCTCGAGTGCGATGTCGCACAGGGTATTCCCGCGGTCGAGGCACCACGAAGCGGTGCGCCTGCGTTCGTGCTCGTGCGCATGTTCAGTGAACCTCTGGGCATGCTGACGGCAACCCTGCCAGCCGAGGGCCTGAAGCCTAATGATCTGGGCCGTGCCATCGCGCGCGAGTTCGAGTCGGGGCTACGGGAACGGTTCGCGGAATGCGGGCTCACCTGGGATGGTGAATTGCCATCCGATGGCCTGAACCCGCCTCGTACCCCTCGTTTTCTCGCTAGCCGCGAACGGGTGCTGCGAGATGGCCCAAGGATAACGGCCGCCGTGTGCACCAGGGGTCGGCCTGACACCCTCGGGCGACTCCTCGCATCCCTGAGCATCCAAGAGTACGAGCGCATGCGCATCTTGGTCGTGGACAATGCCCCAACGGATGATCATACGCGCAAGGTCGTGCTGAAGGCCGCGCAGGACCACAATATCGAAATCGACTACGTGATCGAGCCTCGTCCTGGGCTGTCGTGGGCTCGTAACCGGGCTATTGACGCCTCGGACGGCGAAGTGATCGCGTTGGTCGATGACGATGAGGTGTGCGACCGCTGGTGGGCTGCTGAGATCGCTCGCGCGTATGTCGAGGTCCCTGAGGCGGGCGGGGTCAGCGGCGTCATCGTGCCCGGGGAACTCATGACCGAGAGCCAGGTCAGATTCGACAACTACAGCGCCATTTACCACAGTCGCGGGTTCACTCGCGCCGTGTTCTCCCCTGGGGGGGCCCGCAAGCAGAGCCCGCTTTACCCACTGCCGCCGTTTGGCTCGGGCGGCAACATGTCTTTCCGGCGTGAGGCGCTCAAGCAAATCCGGGGCTTCGACAACGCGCTCGGTGCCGGGACGGTCACCAAGGGCGGCGAGGACACCGCTGCGCTGAGCGCGCTGCAGCTCGCGGGGGGAACGGTCGTGTACCAGCCGACCGCGATCGTCCACCACTATCACCAGAGAAGCACGTACTCCTCCTTCTACCATCAGTTCCAGGGCTACGGACGCGGACTGACCGCGTACTACACCAGCATGATTCTGCGTCGGCCGAGCTCCATCGTCGAGTTGCTCCGGCTTAGCGGCCAGGCCGTCAAGGATCAGTTCTCGCACAGCGGTTCCCGGCATAAGCAGCTTGGCGAGGGCTTCCCGAGCGACATGCTGCGAGCGAACCGCATCGGACTACTGCAGGGTCCTTTTGCCTATGCGGCTGCCCGTCTGCAGGTCAGGTGCCTGCGCCGCGCTGTGCTAGGGCGGTGAGCCGTGGCGACCGCGGGAGGATCGGTGGCCATTTTGATGTATCACAGCATCGCCTCGGCCACGACTAGCTCGCTTGCGAAGCTGACCGTCGATCCCTTCCTGTTCGATGAGCAACTAGCGGCGCTGCGTGACCAGCAGGTTGAAGTGATCCCGTTCACCGAGGTATCCGCCGCGCTGGCCGATGGCCGCCGGGCGGTCGCGATTACCATCGACGACGGGCTGGCGGACGCGGCGGACGGCGCGGCCCCAGCGCTCTTGAGTCATAGTCTGCCCGCGACGTTCTTTGTGCCTAGTGCCTTCGTCGGCAAGAGCACGAGCTGGCTTAGCGGTGAGGACGGCCAGCGGCCGATGCTCAGCTGGTCCGCGATCGGAGAGCTGGCGCGTGCCGGATTCGAGATCGGCTCCCACGGCAAGCACCATCTCGCCGCGGACGTTAACCGGCCGGAGCTCGTGCGGCAGGATGCCGCCGAGAGCAGGACCGATCTGGAACAGGCTCTGGGGCGTGCCGTGGTGAGCTTCGCTTATCCGTTCGGCTATGCCAACGCGCGCGCGCGCGAGGCCGTGCGTGAGGTTGGGTTCACCCAGGCGTGCATCGTCGGCGAACTCCCCGCGCGGGCGGGCGATAACCGCTGGTCGCTGCCGCGGGTGACGGTGGCTCAGGGCACTAAGCCAGAAGCGCTGCTCGCCATGGTCCGTTGCGAGCCCACCGCGGTGGCCCGTGGCTGGGCTCACAGCAAGCAGTACATCTGGCACGCCGGCAGGCAGATGGCAGGTTGGGGTCCGCCGGCGGCCAGACGGATGGCGGGAGGTGGAAATGAATGATGACAACGCCTTGAAGGCGCCCAGGATCGCGAGCGGTAACGTGACCGGCAATGTGACCGCGCCGAGGCTGCGCAGCCCCGTGCGAGTGGCCATGATTGACGTAGCGGAGCCGCTCAGCGATCTAGACTGCACGCGTTCGCTCGCGCCGCCGTACACGGGCGCCTGGATTTTGGTGTGCAACTCCGGATACCCGGTTGGAAGCATCGAGATACCTGTGGCTGGCACCCTGATCACCGCTGCGGAGCTCAAGCACGAGCTGGATCGCCAGTTCGGCCAGACACGGGGTCCCGCGCGGCCGAAGCCCACGGTTGCGCTGCCCAAGGCAAGCGTCGTCGTCCCGACGAATTTCGGGCGTCCGGATCAGCTGCGACGCTGCGTGGCTCGTCTTCTCGAACTCGACTACCCCGATTACGAGGTAATCGTCGTCGACAATAGGACCAGAGACGTTCCGCCTGCCGATATCCCGGGAGCACGCGTGGTGCGCGAGCCCCACCCCGGGATATCGGCAGCGCGTAACCGCGGTATAACGGTCGCGACTGGCGATTTCATTGCCTTTACCGATGACGATGTGGTGGTCGATCCTCGATGGCTGAGGGCACTTGGCGAGCGTTTCGCGTCTGAGCCCGATGCGGCCGCGGTGACAGGTCTGGTGGTGCCGCTGGAACTCGAGATGCCCGCGCAGGTCCTGTTCGAGCAGTCTGGCAGCGGGCTCGACCGCGGCTTCGAACCGCTGACGTTCGAGCGCTTCGGTCGTTTCCAGGTGCTGCGCCGCGTGCCGGCGACCGGAACGGAGCTGGTCGGATCGCTGTACGCGACAGGCGAATTCGGGTCCGGCTCGAACATGGCGTTCCGCACGGCGCTGCTACGGAAAATGGGCGGCTTCGACGAGGCGCTCGGCACCGGTACACCCGCACGAAGTGGCGAGGACCTGGCCATGCTCATCGAGATGCTCAGCGCCGGATATCGGCTCGCCTACGAGCCGACCGCCATCATCCAACACTCTCATCGTGAAACGATGGAAGATGTCAGGAGCCAGATCCACGGGTACGGGATTGGCTTCACCGCGATGCTAACCGCAGTTACGTTGCGGAACCGCTGGCACCTGCTCGGGCTGGCGGGGGTGCTGCCCGCGTGGCTGAAATCGCTGCGAGACCCATACTCCGCCAAGCAGGTCAACCGGCCGGAAGACTATCCCCCCTCGCTGGCACGCGCGGAACTGCTTGGCCTGGTGGCCGGGCCCATGGCTTACCTGCGCTCACGCCGGGTTCAAAAAAAGGTCAAACGGAGGATGCGATGAGCTGATCGGCGTCGACGCGCCGGACGGGCCCGCGTGACCCTCGACCGATCGGGCCCGCCCGCGGATCGGCCAGGCAGCCGCGGCGTTCAAGACGTGGTCACCCGATAGATGACGGCGTCGGCGTTGCGGTACACGACCCGCCATGCGGGGCTGTTCCTGATGGCATTCTCCAGGCTCAGGTATCCCAGGGGGTAGCCGAAGTAAGTAGAGTAGGCGGCCATGCTGCGGCTGAACACCACGTACGTGCTTGCGTGGCCATACGAGCCGATCCACGCCTTCACTTCGCCCAGGTTGGCCTCGTTCAGCCAGGACTGGCCGTACTGCGGGTCTGAGGGTATTACCACCAGGTCATAGGAGCTGTAGTTCGCGGTCTCAAGCGCCGGGAAGTCATCGGCGGCGAGGATAAGCAGCGAGCCAGGCGCGGCGTGCGTGTAGAGCCACAGGCTCGCCGCCAGCTCTGCCGGAGTGAAGGCATCCGCCTCGACGGGCCCGTACAGGCCCTGCGTCCCCGCGGCCAGCGCCAGCACACAGGCGACGGAGGCGACAAGCGCCCGCCACGGCGCACCGCGCACCTCGGCGATCAGCTCCGCGATCAGCAGCGCACACCACGGCGCCGAGAAGAGGAAGACGCGGTAGATCGCCTCTCCGCCGTAACTCTGCACCCCCAGTATCAGGAATGGACTGAACGCGAGGACCGCGGGGATCGCCACCCGCCCGAGCGACCGCCACCGGAACGCGATGGCGGCAGCCGCGCCCAGCCACATGCAGACGGCGAGCACGTGGACGATGTCCGCCGTCCTCTCCTCCGCCGCCGTATGCATGATGCCGCGGACCCCTGACGCGTTCTCGAACACGTCGCCGCCGCTGAAGATCCCGCCGAACTGCTGCGAGATCAGGCCGTAGCGCGGCGCGAGAAAACCGCCGGCGATGACCGCGAGCAGCAGCAGCGTGGGCCAGCCGCGCCACAGCACGCCAAGCAGCACAAGCCCCGTGACCCCAAAGAGCGCCACATACGGGGTGAGCTGATGCGCCGCGACGATCACGAAGTACACCGCAGCGACGAGCACAAGCGCGAGCCAGCGCATCGGCGTACTGACCTCAGACGCGCTCAGGGGAGATATCGCCGGGGAGGTCGCCTCCCCGGGAGATCGCAGCAGCACCGCGCGGGCTCTGCCGACGAGCTTCCAGCGGCTGTGCGCCGGCGGCGGGACAAGCAGCCAGCGGACGACGATCGCCATGATGCCAAGCCAGAGCAGGTAGCCGAAGGCCTGCGGAGACAGATAATCCTGGCCGACCCACGCGATCAGCCCCTCGTAAAGCAGCACCGCCAGGTACGTACGCCGCCAGTCCCCCGTGAGCAGCCGGAAGATTCCGAGCAGCAGGAGCGCGTCGGCCAGCTCGAACGCGACCGGTCCCCAGGCGGCGAACGACAGCGGCCCCGTGCCGGCGAGCGAGCTCACCGAGGCGACCGAGGCGAACAGGGCGGGCCACTCCTGGTAGATGTTCGCGGTGTTCGTCACCCGTCCGTACAGGCCGAACTGCTGCGCCACGCCGATGTGCTTATACACCCACGCGTACTCGGGCGTGCCGCCGTAAAGGATCGGCACGGTGGCGTGAACGGCGACGATAAGGCAAACGAGCGACAGGCCGAGGAGCCAGGTCCTCGGCTCGGGACGGCTCAGCTCCGCCAGGGGACCTGCGAGCAGCAGTGCAAGGCCGATGAAGAACCACGGGCCGGCGCTCGCGAGCACTCCGTAGGGTCCGATCGCCTGGCGCTGGATCTGGCTCACCCCGAAGGCCCACGCGCCGATTCCCGCGAGCAGCAGGGCCGCTGAAGAACCAGGGCCGGCTGGACCACCCGGCCGGCTGGACCACCGGGGCTCGTCTCACTGGCACCCCGCGCGTCACCGGCGTGCCCCACGTACGAGCCGCGCGGCGGATGAGCCGATCCCCACGGCCGCGAACGCGAACAGGGCGCGCGGGTGCCAGGCAGTCAGCCAGATCATGGCGGCGCTGACGATGGCGGTCACGGCCAGGCTGAGCACCAGTGTGAGCCCTGCCTGCACGACTCCATCACCGCTGTCGACCCAGCACATCACGGCCGCGCCGACAGGCACGCAGGCCAGCAGGAGGGCCCCGGCCAGCCCTGCCCTGTGCCCCGGAACGGCGAGCAGAACCAGCGCGACGGCGCTCGCCGCGATCCCGGCCCACGCGGTCAGCCCGGTGCGCGTCCACGGTTGCCGCAGGGTCAGCGAGCGACCGCTCATCTGATTCGCCGTGCAGGCACGCCGACGTATATGGCGCCCGGCTCGCAGTCCTTGGTCACCAGCGCGCCGGCCCCGATGATGGTGCCTTCGCCGATCGTCACCCCCGGCATGATCATCACGCGCGTGCCAATCCAGCAGCGGTCCCCGATGTGCACCTCGCCGTAGGTGGCCTGCCGGGCCACCTCGCCGTCGGGGCTGATCTCATGATCGGAGGTCAATATCATCACCTGCGAGCCGAACAGGCAGTCGCGGCCGATGACGATGCGGCCGTGTCCCTCGAACCAGCACTCCGCGTTCACGGCGCAGCCCGCGCCGAGGCTGACATGCTCGGACTCGAAGTAGCAGCGCTCAAGCCCCCAGATCACCGGACCGAGCTGGACGCCGCCGAGGCGCAGCAGCGCGCGCCGGACTACGGTGGGGAGCAGCGCCGCGGTGGCGGCATGGCCGCGCAACAGCCACCGCAGCGACTGGCGCGCGTCGTGCGGCAGCGAAGCGAAGCCCATCCGCACCGGGTGCTCGACTTCCCTGGCGGGAAGCGGTTTTGCTCCTGTCAGACTCATTTTGGTGTCCTCCCGAACTCGGCTCGTCGAATGTGCCGCACGGTGAACGGCGTAACCGCTGCCGCCAAGGCCGCCTGGGTACTCAGGTAGGCCCAGCCGACGGCGGTCAGCCCCAGCCTCGGCAGCAGCGCCAGGGCCGAGCCGAGCAGCAGGATCCCGGCGATGGCCTGGAAGCCGGCCAGCAGCCAGACTCGCTGGTCGAGCCAGACCAGCGTCCCGTAGATGATCACCAGGGCGGTGAACGGAGTGCTCAGCCCGATCAGCCGCAGCAGCGGCACGCCGTCGCGCGACGTACTGGGCGCCGACCAGCTCCATGAGCGGACGAGCGCCCGCCACGCAGACGATCATCGCCGTCGCCGCGATCCCCGACCACAGCAGCAGGCTGCGCCGGAGCAGAGCGCCCGGGTGCCCGTGCGATCCAGCGGTCTCCACCACGAACGAGGCGGAGACGTTCCACAGCACCAGGCTGATGCCGGACGCGATCAGCCAGGGCAGGGTCAGGAAGGCGGCCGCCGCGGGTCCTAGCCGCCACACCACGATCAGGGGCATGACCTGTACCGACGCGAGAGCGCAGATGTTTCCCGTGTACTCGGCGGCCACGAAGGAGAGCAAGCGGCGGCGGCCAGGCAGCGTACCGGGAACGCTGCCGTGGGCCGGCAGCGCCCGACCGAAGAGCAGCGAGTTCACGATCACGGCGGCGGCGAATGCGGGTAGTACCCAGGACCGGACCGCGCCCATCGCGCTTTCGAACAGCACCGGAAGCAGCGCTATCCTGGCGATCGCGGTGGTGATGTTCTCCGCCGCCACCCACGGCGGCAGCCGCAGCGCGGTGAGCACGGAATCCTCGAGCGCGAACACGGCAAGCACCGGGACCGCGAGCGAGAACTCCACGTACTCCACCCAGTCCCCGGTCACGACATGGCGGCCAAGACCGCTCACGCAGTACACCAGCCCGGCCACCAGGGACAGAAGCACCACGACCAGATAGCCACGTGCCACCAGGCTCGTGCCCAGCCTGCCCGCGGCCGGCAGCAAGCGGACGATGACGTTGGTCAGGTTGAGCTGGGCGATCGTGGACAGCAGCGTCAGCGCCGCAATCGCGGCCGCCGCCTGCCCCACGACGGCAGGCGGCTGCAGATGCGCCGCGACCGCCCAGAACACCAGGCCAAGCGCGTTGGCCCCGATGGTCGCGGTCATCAGCGCGAGCGCGTTCACCGTGAGCGACTTGGGCAGCCGCGGCAGCCTGATCGCGCGTGATGTCGTCATCGCCGCCACGGCGGGGCGACGCGCACGTGAGCGGTCAAGTTCAGCAAGGGACGCCGTTTCGCATGGTCTTCGCGAGTCCCCCGGCTCGGGCGGCGCCACGGGCACACTAACGTCACCCGCAACACCAGTTACGTTTAGTAAACGAGCTACTACCCTTTGTATCTCGAATCATGCACACCACCAGCAACAGGCGATCGGGCGGACGAAGCAGCCCCTCCCGATGCCAGGCTTCCAGCCGTCGCGCGGATATCCTGCTCGCATGGATGACGGAACGGTCGGCATCGCCAGTGATCTTGCCCCCAACGGCGTGCTGCGAGCCGCCATCAACCTGGGCAACTCGGTGCTTGCCCAGGGAACTTCCGTGGCGCCGAGGGGCGTCACAATCGACATCGGGCGCGAGATCGCAGCCAGGCTTGGCGTCGGTGTCGAATTCGTTTGCTTCGACGCAGCGCGCGACTCGTTGACGGCGCTGATGACGGGACGGACCGACATCTGCTTCCTCGGGATCGAGCCCGCCCGGGCCGATGAGGTGGCCTTCACCGCCCCGTATGTGCTGATCGAGGGCGTTTACGCGGTACCCGACCGGTCGCCGCTGGCAACCGTGACCGACGTGGACGCCCCCGGTGTGCGCATCGGCGTGAACCGCGGCTCCGCCTACGACCTGTTCCTCACCCGCACCCTGCGGCACGCGGCCGTGGTGCGGGGCGGGGAGGGAACCGACGTGTTCCTCACCGAGAACCTGGAAGCGGCCGCCGGGGTCCGCGAGCCGATGACCGAGTTCGTCGCCTCGCACCCCGGAATCCGGCTCATCGAGGGGCGCTTCATGGAGATCCGGCAGGCGGTGGGAACGATCAAGGCCAAGCGCCCGGAGACCACCACGTTCCTGCACGGACTCGTCGAGGACCTGAAGGCCACCGGCTTCATCGCCGATTCCCTCCGCCGCTCGGGCCAGACCGCCCCCGTCGCCCCGCCTGCATAGTCTGCGCGATCGTCACGCGCCGAACGCACCCGTCCGCCAACTAGCTCCAACGAAACGCCGGTCATCTCAGTCTTAAGGGCAAGAGGGTTCGCAAACAGCATGGACCCGAAGCACCAAAGGACGCTGCCATGAAGTACCACCTCTCACGGACCGGCCGCCGCGCAATCGCCGTCATGGCCGGGACCGCTGTCGCCGCCCTGGCCATCGCCAGTGCCGCCTTCGCGGCCACCTCGTCGGTCGCGTCGCCCCGGTCGGGCGCCGCACGCGTCGCCTCCGTCGCCATCCCCAAGTGCGCCGCCTCCCTCGGCCAGCAGGGCAACGTCAGCGCCTGGGTCGCGGACGGCCAGGGGAACGGGGCAGCCGGGACCATCTATTACCCGCTTGAGTTCACCAACCTGAGCGGGCACACCTGCTCGATGCGCGGCTTCCCCGGCGTGTCCGCGATCAGCCGCAGCGGGCAGCAGCTCGGCAGCCCCTCGAACTGGGAGTCCGGAGGCGGCTTCGGAACGCCGCGCACCGTCAACGTCGCCCCAGGCGCGACCGTCCACGCGATACTGGCTTACCACGACGCGGAAGTCAGCACCGCGTCTGGATGCGACCCCGTGAACACCACCTTCGAGCTGCGCGTCTACCCGCCGGACCAGCGCGGCGCGACGTTCGCTTTCTTCGACCTGGAGGCATGCTCGCACGCCGGGCCGATCTACCTGAGCGTCGGGCCGATCAAGCCCGGCGTGGGCACCATCAACGGCTGACACCCGCCGGCGACCAGACGCAATCTCTCAGCAGGCAGCTGAAAAGATCGAAGATCAAGGTATGGAACGAGCCGTGGTTTCACCAGATCCCGACGCCCCGATCCTGGTCCCTCCGTCGTCAGGCTCCAGGGGAATTGGGCAACGCTGCGTTGCCCAATTCCGGGCGGCGCACTGCGGGCGATGCGGCTGCCGCACTTTGCTGGCTCTCACGATCGAGTGACGGCGATCAGCGCATCGTCGGCGGTGGCCGAGATGCGGGTGGCGCCCGAGGCGACCTTCACCGGGGTGAGGCTGCTCTCGGTGGTCCCGTTGCCGATCTGGCCTTCCGTGCCACTGCCCCAGGCGTAGACCGCCCCCGTCCTGGAGATGCCGTACGAGGTAGCGCCGCTCGTCGCTACCGCTCGGTAGTTGACTCCGGACGGTGGAGTGATCAGCTTCGGCGAGAACTGGGCCGCCGTCTTCCCGTCCCCGAGCTGCCCCTGCCCGTCAGCGCCCCAGGCGTACAGGTCGCCGTTGGCCAGGAGCGCCAGCGTTTGCCCGTTGCCTGGCGTTGACCCGCCCTGGGTGACCTGCCGCACCCTGGTCGGCAAATGTACCCCGACCGGGACGTCGGACCGCTTCTTCCTCAGCGTGCCGATGCCGAGCTGCCCCTCGCCGTTGGCGCCCCAGTCCAGGTACTTTCCGTCGGCCAACAGAGCGCCGGAGTTCGCGAACGCGGCCACCAGGAACACCGCGTGGGCGCAGGGGCCGAGGCCTTTCACCTTGACCGGCACCGAGCTGGGCTTGGTGGTCCCGTCGCCGAGCTCTCCGAGGCTGTTGAGGCCGCACGCCCAGACCTGGCCTCTCGCGTCGTAGAGCGCATGGTCGAACGCGCCGGCGACGGCGGTCACGTGCGAGAACGGCAGCTCGACAGGCGTGAGGTGCTTCTGGTGGTTACCCAGGCACAGCTCTCCGCCCCGGTTGTCTCCCCAGCCCCAGACGTGGCCTTTATTATCGACGGCCAGGCCGGTGTCGAAGGGCATCACGTCAATGGGCAGCGAGGCGATCTTCACCCCCGCTGGGAAGCGCACCCGCACCGGCTTCGTGAAGGAGTTCGTGGTCGCACCGTCGCCCAGCTGGCCCGCGTTGCCCAGCCCCCACGCGTAGACGCTGCCGTTGGTCAGCAGGGCGTACTGGCTCGAGTTCGACGTGGCTACCTCCGCGACCGAGCCTGGCAGGCTCAGCGACGCCGGGGAGGTAGTCGTGTCCTCGGGCTTGAGTGTGTTGGCCCCCCCGAAGAAGGTGCCCCAGTGCCGGACGGTGCCGGACGTGGCGGCGGGCGCGGCACGCGACTGCGCGGCCGCCGGGATTTCCTGGAAGGCGATCAGCAGGGCCATCGCGCTCAGGCCCGCAGCGGGCCACCTGACAATCCAGCGCGTGCTGCTATGGGTGCTTAGTGTGCGGTTCACTGGTTCTCCCCGATCGTGCCATGAACAGCGCCACGACTGCGCCAGCTCATCACCCCCGCGGTCGTGAGCGCCGAATCCGCCGCGTTCACCCCGTGCTGACTCGCGACAGACCCATAACTATGCCGCGGCGACAACGCCGAACCAGGCTCGCCACGCCGGCGCCTGCACCGGCGTGAGAGGGTCGAAACGGGAATTGGCCGAGCGCTACAGCATCAGCGAGAGCACCGTGAAGCGGATCAACCGGCTGCATGGGGCATCGAAGCTGTCAAGCGAGTTATTCCGGCGCCGGTGAGTTCGTTTGGCTAGCTGTCAGTGAGGATCACTTCGCCAGATTACTCAGGCGGTCGAGGACCGCATTAAAGGATTGGGCGCGGCTAGGATAAATCCGTCGGTGATGGAGGCGAGCTAGCTTCAGCCTCGGGCGGGCGCATAAGATTGCCGATTGAATGGGCCGCCTCCCCAGCCCCACCCTCCGGCCGCCGAAGAACCTGTCAGGGTGGGGTAATGGTTCACGAGTTTAGGCCTTGCCCTGGGGATTCTCAGTCATGCAACTAGATTACCCCCGTGAACGCTCATGCCTGAGGTGCTGCTGACCCGGGTAGCGGTGTCGGGCAGCAGCGCTGGTCGGTCTTGATCGACGTGATCCGTGCCGCCGGCCAGGCGGAGATCTTCGATCCCGGCCACGAGCCGGAACTGGCCTGGCGCCTCCCCGTCCCGACGCCGACCGGTATCTAGCCAGAGATTCGCAAAACCCCGCAGCGCCTCGTCGGCCCCCCAGCGAGGCGCTCGGCGCACTGCGTCGCCCCACACAGGTAACCGAAATCACCGCTCTCCACGTCAGCGCGTGAAGGCGCACGCCGTTAGCCTTGGCCTCATGGCCGAGCAGTCGCGCTCCACAGCAGAGTTGATCGTCGAGTGCCTGGAGAACGAGGGCGTCACGCACGTCTTCGGGATCCCGGGCGAGGAGAACATCCGGCTGATCGAGGCGCTGTCGAAGTCCTCGATCGACTATGTGCTCACCAGGCACGAGCAGGGTGCCTCCTTCATGGCCGAGACCTATGGCCGGCTGACCGGGAAGGCCGGCGTCTGCTCGGCCACCCTCGGCCCCGGCGCGATCAACCTGCTGCTCGGGACGGCCGACGCCACCACGAACTCGACGCCGCTGATCGCCCTCTCGGCCCAGGTCGGGATGGACCGCAGTTTCAAGGAGTCCCACCAGAGCGTCGACCTGGTGTCGATGTTCGAGCCAGTGACCAAGTGGTCGGCGCTGATGGCCACGCCCGGCGCGGCGCCCGAGATGATCCGCAAGGCGTTCAAGCTCGCCCAGACCGAACGGCCTGGCGCCGTCTACCTGGCCGTCCCTGAGGATGTCGAGGAGGCCACGGCGCCTCCGTCGCTGACGCCGTTGCGGGTGAACGTGCCGCGCGGTGACGAGCCGTCGCACGAGCAGGTGGAGCGAGCGGCGGCGATCCTGCGCACCGCCCGTAACCCGGTCGTGCTGGCCGGCCACGGTGCCGCCCGGTCCGATGCCAGCCAGGCGCTGATCTGGTTCGCCGAGGCGCTGAACATCCCGGTGGCGACCACCTTCCACGGCAAGGGCGTGTTCCCCGACGACCACCCGCTGGCCCTCGGCTCGGTCGGCTTCATGCGCCACGACTACGTCAACTTCGGCTTCGACCGGGCCGACGTCATCGTCGCGGTCGGCTATGAGCTGCAGGAGTTCAACCCGGTCCGCATCAACCCGAGCGGCGAGACCAAGATCATCCACATCCACCCGTTCCCGGCCGAGGTCGATGCCCACTACGACGTCGCCGTCGGCCTTAACTCCGACATCAGCCGCAGTCTCGACGCCCTCGTGGCCGCCGTCGCGCGCAAGCTGCCGTCGGCCGGCCGCGAGCGGATCCGGGAGCTCCTGGCGGACGAACTGGCCCGGGGCCAGCGCGACGACCGGTATCCGCTTGCCCCGGCGCGCATCGTGGGCGACACCCGGGCCGCGCTCGGCCGCGAGGACATCGTGCTCGTCGACACCGGCGCGCTGAAGATGTGGATGGCGCGCCTTTACCCGACCTACGCGCCCAACACCTGCCTGATCTCCAACGGTCTGTCGACCATGGCGTGGACGGTGCCCGGAGCCATCGGCGCCAAGATCGCCAGGCCGGATGCGAAGGTGCTGGTGGCGACCGGCGACGGCTCGTTCCTGATGAACTCCCAGGAGATCGAGACCGCGCTGCGGCTCCGGCTGCCGATCGTCATCCTCATCTGGGTCGACGACGCGTACGGCCTGATCAGCTGGAAGATGGACCTGGAGATCGGGCACAACGTCGACACCCGATTCTCCAATCCTGACTTCGTCAAGTACGCGGAGAGCTTCGGCGCCAAGGGCTACCGCATCTCATCCGCCGACGAACTGCTGCCCACCCTCACGGCCGCGCTGGCCGACGACACCGTCTCGATCATCGCCTGCCCCGTCGATTACACGGCCAACACCGAGCTCATCCGCAACCTGGGCGACCTCGACGAATCCCTGACTTAACCACCAGCCGGTCCGGGTGAAAATGCAGTGTCACCCGCCAGGACGGATCGGCGGGACCGCCGTCGGCCACCGCGGCCACACGCTCAAGCGCCTTCTCGTACCGGTGCCGCACCGGACCAGGATTCCACAGGCAATCGCATCAAGACGGCTGCCCGACTAAACGCCGATCAGGTGCTGCCGCTCGTAACGCCGGGACAGGTCGGCGACGCCGGGCAGCGCGAGCAGCTGGCTGGCCGATAGCGGCGTGGTTTCCTCGCTTAGCGTCCATTGGTCGGCGTAGACGCCTGCGGCAGCCAGCAATCGTCACCGTGCAGACGCTCGGTCACGACGATGCGGCCGCCCGACCGACGGCCGTCCGGCCCGCCCGTGCCCGGCACCCAGAACACCCGCCCTGCCTGACGCGAGACCAGCGGGGTGAGGTCCGCCAGCTGGCCCTGCTCCACGTACTCCCACAGCCGGCCGTCCTCCAACTGTCCCGCGGTCAGCGGCGAGCGCTCAGCGGCCTGGCTGTCGGCGCGTGGCAGCACCAAGATGCCCGGGACGACCGATGCGTCGTCCCACGGTTCAGGCACCCGGCCGTGCGCCGCGAGCATCGCTCGCACCTGCTGGCCCGCCACCCAGCCGAGCAGCACACCGTCGCGCAGGAGGGGAACGCCGGACATGATCAGCCAGCGGACGCTGGCGTCGACTGGCCCGCGCGGGCGGATCTCCGCCCGCGCCCATTCACGACGATCCCACGGCGCAATGGTGAAGAGGTCGTCCCGCTCCATGGTGAGGACGCAGTAGCGGGCCGTCCCGGCATCGCGGTTCACCAAGACCATGGACCCGTAGCGGTGCTCGGCGTAGTGCCGCCGAACGGCCAGCGGATAGCTGCCGAAAAGTCGCAGGCACGCCGTGAACACGGTGTCGCCTGACTGGGCGTGAGCCAACACAGCATTACTCCTTGCTAGGTACCTCGGGCAGGGCTGTAGCGCCCCGCTCGACGAGACCAACAGGAGGCGTGCCGCGTCCGCCGCCCGAGGCCAGGTCTGGTGCCACATGCTGGTGCACGCCACCACGGCAGACATCGGCCAGTTGACCTATGCGCATCGCCCTAGCGGCGACAATGTGTGGCATGGACGGACTCACGTGTCCCTGCGGCCTCGGTGACGACTACGACGCGTGCTGCGGGCGGCTGCACGCCGGCGCACCGGCGCCAACCGCCGAGTCGCTAATGCGCTCACGCTACAGCGCATTCGCCGTCGGCGACGCCGGTTACCTCCTGCGCACCTGGCACCCATCGGCTCGCCCGGAGACGCTCACGCTTGACCCGGCACTTCGGTGGACCCGCCTTGCGGTGCTTGAGACGGACGGCGGCGGGCTCTTCGACGCCACCGGCACTGTGCGGTTCCGCGCCGTCTATGTCCAGGAAGGCCAGCGTGGCGTCCTCGCGGAGACGAGCAGGTTCGTCCGAACCGGCCGGGCTCTGGAGCTACCTCGGCCCGATTGACTGAACCCGGATCCCGCCACCATTTTGATTACAATTTGTGAGCAGTTGTATACTGAAGACGTAACATGACTCCGCTGGCGCAGCTTACGCCCGGGAACGAAACCAGGCGGCGCGTCGGCGGGGCACTAGAAAAAATGGGGGCTACATGGGGTTCATGGACAAGGCCAAGAACGCTGCCGAGAAGATGATGGGCCAGGCCAAGGAGACCGCAGGCCAGCACACCAACGACCCGAACATGGAAGCTGAAGGCAAGAAGGACCAGGTCGCCGGCGACCTGAAGAACGCAGGCGAAAAGGCCAAGGACGCGTTTAACGATTGAGGTGGCCCGTCCTGCGCCGCGGTGAGCGCGGCGTAGGCTGGGGTGAGCAGTTCCCTGAGGTTCTTGCCGCGGACCTGGACGGGCGGCGGGTCCGACATGCGGAGCAGCAGGTCGGGCGGGGTGGCGGGGGTTGGCGGCAGGGCGCGCAGCCGGGCCTGGCTCAGGCCAGGTGACCAGAAGTCCGCGAGCGACTCCGCAAGCGGCGGCCCCGTCACATCCGACAGCACCGTCAGAGCAGGGCTGTCACCCGCGGGTCGGCTGGCCGGGCCGCCGGACGGGGCGCGGTCGTCGGCACCGCCCGGGAGCTTGCCGCGCAGCGCGGCGAGGAGGTCGCCGCGGGCCTTGCCACGCCAGGCGAGCAACGCGAACGGGTCGTCGTCGAAGGCCTCGGCCAGCACGTAGCAAACCGCGGCCAGGTGCTTGCACGGGATTTCCCAGTCCGGGCAGCTGCAGTTCATCTCCAGGTCGCGGGAGGACCGGGGGAACAGTGGCGTGCCCGCGTCCGCGAAGACCTGCTCGATCTCGGCGGGCATCTCCCCGGCCAGCAGCCGCGCACGGAAAAGCGCCTGGGCGGCCAGCCGCGACTCGACCTCCCGCCACTGCGCGGTCGTCAGCGGCAGCACCGTGATCGTCACCTTGTACGGCGAGGGGCGCGAGCCCTGCACGCGCGCGGCCACCTTGCCCGTGGCCAGCTTGAACTCCAGCACCTGGCCGCGGCGCGCGTAGCTCCGCCCGCGCTGTAGCCGGCCGGTCATGCCATAGGACTCGAGTACCGCGATGAATCGCCGCGACCACCACTGCTCGCCGATCGCCCCGCGCTTGCTCCTGGCCTTGACGCCACCCTCGACGGCGATCGGCCCTGAAGACGAGTAATCAGACCACGGAACGTACCGGGGGCTCATGCCGACACCGCGTCGGGAGACAGCGCGAGCACCTCGCGCAGCGCAGCGGTGGACAGCTCGGTGAGCCAACTCTCGCCGGTGCCGACGACCTGCTCCGCCAGGGCTTTCTTCTGCTCGATCATGGCATCGATCCGCTCCTCCAGGGTGCCGACGCAAACGAACTTCCGGACCTGCACGTCGCGGCGCTGGCCGATGCGGAAGGCACGATCGGTGGCCTGGTCCTCGACCGCCGGGTTCCACCAGCGGTCGACGTGGATGACGTGGTTCGCCGCGGTCAGGTTGAGCCCGGTGCCGCCCGCCTTTAGCGACAGTAGGAACAGCACCGGCTCGTCCGCCTCCTGGAACCGGGCGACCATCGCATCCCGCTGCTTCTTCGCCGTGCCGCCGTGCAGGAAGAGCACCGGGCAGCCGGTCCGCGCGGACAGGTACGGCTGCAGCATCCGGCCGAACTCGGCGTACTGCGTAAAGCACAGCGCCTTATCTCCCTCGGCGGCGATCTCCTCGCAGAGTTCCTCAAGCCGGGCCAGCTTGCCGGACCGCCCGGGCAGCCGGGAGCCGTCGCCGAGCAGGTGGGCCGGATGGTTGCAGACCTGCTTGAGCTTGGCCATGGTGGCCAGCACGAGGCCGCGCCGCTGGATATCCTCCGAGGCGTCCTCGATCCGGGACAGCATGTCGGCGACGGTCGCCGCATACAGGCTGGCCTGCTCCTGGGTCAGGTTGCACCAGACCTTCATCTCCTGCTTTTCCGGCAGATCGGAGATGATCGACTTGTCGGTCTTCAGGCGGCGCAGCACGAACGGCTGGGTGACCCGGCGCAGCTGCTGCGCGGCCTCCTCCGAGCCGTGCCGCTCGATCGGCACCGCATACGTCTCACGGAACGACTTCGCGGACCCGAGCATCCCAGGATTGGCGAATTCCATGAGCGACCACAGGTCGGAGAGCTGGTTCTCAACCGGCGTGCCGGTCAGCGCGATCCTGGAGGCCGCGGGCAGCGCCCGGACCGCCTTCGCCTGCAGGCTCAGGTGATTCTTTATCGCTTGAGCCTCGTCGCAAATCAGCCTCGCCCAGCGGACCTCCGATAGCACAGCGCGGTCCCTGGCCAGGGTCTGGTAGGTGGTGATCACCAGGTCCGCGGCGACAAGCGCCGCCGCCAGCTCCGCGCCCCCCAGCCGGTCGGCACCGTGGTGGACATGCACCGCCAGGTCGGGGGTGAATCGCGCAGCCTCCCGCTGCCAGTTCCCCACTCAGCGACATCGGACAGATCAGCAGAGCAGGAGCAACAGAATTATCGTGAACAGGTTTATCCCGAACAGTCCCATGGTTTTCCCCGTACCGGGGGGTATGGGGAGTCGTCCCCCCGGAAGACAACAGTGAGAGGACCTGGACGGTCTTCCCCAGCCCCATGTCGTCGGCGAGGATGGCACCGACGCCGAGGCGGCCGAGGAACGACAGCCACGACAACCCGCGCTGCTGGTACGGCCGCAGCGTGCCATCGAAGCCGATCGGGGTTTCCATCGGTTCTAGGCGCTGGTCAGCCTGTCCGGACAGCAGGTCGCCGAGCCATCCGTCCGCGTCCACCGCGGACAGCGGCAGCTCACCCAGATCGCCGTCCGCGCCGATCGCGGCCCCAAACACCTCGGCCGCGGTCATAGTCCCTGACTGCCTGCCCTCAAGGAACTTCAGCGCGGCTTTAAGATGCCGGTCGTCGAGTTCTACCCACTGGCCGCGGACGCGGACGAGCGGGACCTTGAGCCTGGCGAGCTCGGCCAGCTCTTCCGGCGAGAGCACCTCGTCGCCGACAGCCAGGTCATACCGGAAGGACACGAGGTCCTCCATGCCGAACTGGCTCTGCCTGGCCGAGGCGGATGAGCCGCCGACGATGACCGGGCGGTCAGCCTCAGGCCAAGCCGCGCCTTGCGCGCCCAGTCCGGGAGCAGCACGCCGAACCCCGCCCCGGACAGCAACGGCCCGGTGTCGCGCAGGAACTCGAGTGCGCCCTCCGTGTCGAGCGCGACTTGGGCGGGCGCCGCCTCGCGCAGCGCCCCGTCAAGCGCCGGGAACAGCCGGGCCGCCGCGCCGAGCCCCGCAAGCAGTTCCTCCTCCGGATGCCCGGCGTTCTGCCGCGTGGTCCCGGCCAGCCAGCCAAACCCGGTCCCTGTCCACACGTCCGCCGCGGGCACCATCAGGCTCGGGTCCTCGGCCGACTGCAGCGAGAACTCAACCCGCCAGCCCTCGTCGGCACCTTCGCCCCCTCTTCATTTTCCGTATTTCACGTTATGCGCGCGCGCGCTCGGTGCGCGGGCCTTCCGCAGTATCGGATGGTTCGACCAGCCGGAAGCAGGTGCGCACCGAGCCGACCGGGAGCGCGGCGCTGGCCAGCCAGTCCGCGAACGTGGACTAGTTCACTGGCCTCGCGCTCGTCCTGCGGGGTCGCCACCTCGATAAGAGGATCCGGGGCCGTGAGAGATTTTACGGTCCGTTCCAGCACGGAAATGCGGGCGGGGGCGCGACCGCGCCTCGCGGGCAGAAGGGCACCAGGCAACCGGGTGCGCACCAGCGCATCCGATAGCGCGTCGAGCATGCCCGCGATCAGCGGCCCGGGCTCGGCGTCGTCCGCTGCGCGGCAGGCGGGCGGCATCGCCGCGGCGAGCTCGCGGATGCGCTGCGCGTCGGCGGCGGAAAGGACCGGCCGCCAGCGGGCGGCATACCCGCCTTCTTCCGCGGTCAGCGCGGGCAGCACCCGGCCTCGCGCAACGAGATCGTCGGTAAAACGCGCGACGGCGGCCAGGTAACCGATCGAGCCGCTGACCACTAGGTCACCCGGTGCCAGGTCGGCCAGCGCGGGCAGCAGCGCGGTCGCGGTGGCAGGCTCGAAAACCAGGACGGGCACCCGCCAGGCGGCCAGTGCTATCCGGCGCCCTGCGGAGGTATCCGAGGGACGCCGGCCGACGGGCGGACAAGTTCCGGCGAGGCTAGCGGCCCGTCGGCCCGTGATGGCAGCCGCAGCGTGAACTCGTCGTCCACCGCCTTGCGGGCCAGGTCGCCGACCCCGGCATCGGCCAGCGAATCCGCCAACTCGCCCGGTGGGGCCGCGAACGGATGCGGACGCGGCGCCCGGGACGGCCGTCCGGCCCGCGGCGGAGCCTGTGCGGGCAGCACGGAATCTTCCGCCCACACCTGCAGCGCACCGTAGGCCCAGATCCCATGGATAATCAGCAATGGATGACCCCTCTTGGCCAACCAGGCTAGTGCATCTGTCCGTAAGCTCGTCGGGGTTAGCTGACGGGATTGCCAGGCTCCTCGCGGTGTGGTGAGTGTTCCAGCGTTCCGTTGCGCCCTCTTCACGTCGCCCTGTCCGGCGATCGGATCTGTGAGATCACCCACCTCGAGGCGGATCTGGCGCGGTCCTTGGGCTTGCCGCGCACGCTGTAGCCACTCGCATGCTGGAGCCAACAGGGTCTTTCTGCGCATAGTGGGTACTTGCAATATTGTTGCAACTACGGCAGGCTGACGGCATGCCGTCGCCCCCCGCAGGGTGGGTGACCTGGCCGAACGGGGAAGAGCAGGGTGCCTTCAGATCTACTTGAGGATGAGCCGCGGCTGAAACAGGCGTTCCGCCTGCGGGACCTGGTGCCGCTGTCGGTGTCGAGCGTGGGCCCCATGTTCTCGGTGGCCGCTACCGGCGGCGTGATGGCCGCGGACGCCGGCTGGTGGACACTCCCGGCGATCGCCATCCTGGCGGTGCCGTTCATCATCTCCAGCTTCGTGTTCCGTCTGCTCAACCGGCACTTCCCGAGCTCCGGCGCGTCCTATCACTGGTCGGCCAGGATCATCGGTCGGACGGTATCGCGTTACCAGGCGTGGATCTTGATCCTGGCCTATTTCCTGTCGATCCCGCCGATCGCCATACCGGCGGGGGCCTACACGCTGGCCCTGATCGCGCCCGGCTACCGCGCCCCGGCGGTCGTGCAGCTGGCCGTGACCTTGTTCTGGATCGTCTTCGCGGCCGTGCCGCTGCTGCTCGGCGCCCGGCCCACGGCGCGCATCACCCAGGTGTTCTTCGCCGTCGAGATGGTCGCCCTGACCGCCTTCGGCGTGGTCGGCGCCCTCAACTGGCATCGGCTCGCGGTTCCCGTCCACTTCGGGGCGCCGCCCATCGGGGGCATCCTGATCGTGGCCGTCGTCGCGGCCACCATCCTCGACGGCTGGGAGATCGACAGCTACGCCGCCGAGGAGTCACGCAAACCCCGGGACCAGCCGGGCATCGGCGGGATCATCGGCGCGTTCGGCGCGCTGCTTTTCTACGCGATCCTGTTCCCGCTGATGCTCGGCGAGACCCCGCTGAGCTCGCTGGCCGGCTCGGTGGACCCGCTGGCCGTATGGTCGCATCGGCTCGTGCCGGGCGCCCCGTGGCTGATGCTGATCCCGATCCTGCTGTCGACCGCCGGCGGCCTGTGGCTCACCAGCTACATCCTCACCCGGGCGCTGTTCGCCATGGGCCGCGAGCGGCTGATCCCGGCCGGGTTCGGCCGTCTCAACCGCCACCACGTCCCGCACGTCGCCATCATCGTGACCCTCGGCTCGGCGCTGATCGTCGTCGGCGTGCAGCTGTTCGTGTCGTCGCTGAGCTCATTCTTCACGCTGGTGCTGTCTGCCGCCGGGTTCTTCCTCCTCGCGGAGTTCTTCCTCGACTCGCTGACCGGGGCGGTCTTCCTCACGTGGGGGCACAGGAAACTGCCCGACGTGCAGATCAACCCGCACAGCCACCGCCTGCTGCTGGCCGGGTCGATGTTCTCCACGGTCGTCATGGGCGCGCTGCTGGTCGGCTTCTTCATCTACGGACCGAAGGCGATCGGCGGCGGCGTGGACCAGACGTTCGCCGTCCTCCTCGCCCTCGGCGCGGTCTTCGCCTGGGCGACCCGCAAGCGCGCGACCGCCACCCACGTGTTCACCGGCACCGACATGATCGACCTGCCGCGACCGCCCGCCGCGGCAGCCGCTCACCGCGACGCCGCGGCGGGCTAGGACATGTTACGCCTGGGTGAGGCAGGTGAGATACGCGGGAAATTCGAGGCTTATGGAACTGGCGCCCCGGCCGCTTTAGTACGCCAGGCTTCGGATATATCGGCCCATAGTCATGATCGTGTACCGTTCGGGTCATATAACGCCCATTAGGGCACACGATGATGGTTCCGACCCGGCCCGCGGTGACTATTTGCCGTGCGGGTCCGATGCGTTGAGCGTCTTGACGACTTGGTCGTAGTCGCCGCGGGCCTCGCCGTAGCGGAGGAACTTCACCCGCTCGACCTGGATCTCCTTCGCGTCGGGCTCCGACTCCAGTAGCGCGACGGCCTCCGCCACGAACTCGTCGAGCGGCATCGCGACCTCGCTGCTCTCCTGTCCGGGCACAAGCGAGGTGCGGATGGACGGCGGCACCAGCTCGATGACCTGGACGTTGGTACCGGCGAACTGCAGCCGGATCGATTCGCTGAGCAGATGGATCGCGGCCTTGGAGGCGTTATAGCTCGGCGTCACCGCCAGCGGCGCGAACGCCAGGCCCGAGGAAACGGTCACGATGGCGGCATCCGGCTGCGCCTGCAGGCGCTCGATGAACGCGGCGATGAGGCGGATCGGGCCGAGCACGTTGGTCGTGACCACCGACTCGGCCGAGGCCAGGAACGACTCAGGCCTGCGCCAGTCCTCGATCCGCATGATGCCGGCCATCGCCACCAGGACGTTGAGGTCCGGGTGGGCGGACAGCACCTCCTTCGCGGCCGAGGCGATGCTCGCGGGATCGCTGGTGTCGATCTGCACGGTGTCGATGCCGGGGTGCTCCGCGGCGATCCGGTCGAGCAGATCGGCGCGCCGGCCGCCGACGATCACGGTGTTGCCCCTGGCACGCAGTTCCAGTGCCAGGGCGAGGCCGATGCCGCTGGTGGAGCCGGGGATGAAGACAGTGTTTCCTGAGATGTTCATGCTTCCAGCCTGCCCGGCGCGCGACGGCGGGGGCAGAGACCGCTTATCGGGGGATCAGCGATCCCTGGCTCACCGTCGATGGCCCCGTTACGCAGGACGGATACTGAACGCATGGACCGCAGAGCACTCGCCGACTTCCTGCGCCGCCGCCGCGAGGCGGTGCAGCCCCAGGAGGTCGGGCTGCCCGTCGGACTGCGGCGCCGGACCCGCGGCCTGCGCCGCGAGGAGGTCGCGGCCCTCGCCGCGATGTCGACGGACTACTACACGCGGCTCGAGCAGCAGCGCAGCCCGCAGCCAAGCGAGCAGATGCTCGCGTCGCTGGCCCGGGCGCTGCGGCTGACAAACGACGAACGCGACTACCTGTTCCAGGTTGCGGGGCACAACCCGCCGACGCCGGCAACGGCCGCGACGCATGTCGCCCCGGCGCTGCTGCGGGTGCTTGACCGCCTCAGCGACACCCCGGCGCTCATCTTGTCCAGCCTCGGCGAGACGCTCGTGCAGAACCGGATGGCCGACGCCCTGTTCGGCGACAAGTCGGCCTACACCGGCCTGGCGCGCAGCGAGATCTACCGCTGGTTCACCGATCCGGCCGAGCGGCTGCGCTACCCCGAGGACGACCGGGACCGGCAGAGCCGCGCCCAGGTCGCGAACCTGCGCGCCGCCCACGGGTCGATGGGCCCGCGGTCCCGGGCGGGCGAACTGGCGCGAGCGCTGCAGAAAGCCAGCCCGGAGTTCGCCGCGCTGTGGGAGCGGCACGAGGTCGCCAAGCGCTTCGAGGACCACAAGACGCTCATCCACGCCGAGCTTGGCCCCATCGAGGTGGACTGCCAGGTGCTGTTCACCGAGGACCAGTCCCAGGCGCTGCTCGTGCTCACCGCTCCCCCGCGCACCGAGGGACACGAGAAGCTGCAGCTCCTAGCCGTCCTCGGGCAGCAGCGCTTCGCCCAGGCGGACCGCTGATCCCCTAGGCGGCGAGGGCGGTGTCGTAGACGGCGAGGGTCTCGTTGGCGATGCGGTCCCAGGAGTAGCGGGAGCGGGCGCGGTCGGTCGCGGCGACGCTGAAGGCTTCCAGTTGCATGGGGTGGGCGAGCAGGGCGCGGATTTTCTGGGCGAGGAGGGCGGGGCGGCCGGGCTCGACGAGGATGCCGGTGGTGCCGTCGACGACGGCGTCGACGTGGGCGCCGGTGGCGGAGGCGACGACGGGGGTGCCGCAGGCCATCGCCTGGATGGAGGTGATCGCCGACGGCTCGTGCTCGTTGATGTTGACGAGCAGGTCAGCGGAGCGCAGCAGCGGGGGGAGTGCGGCGCGGCCGACCTGGCCGGCAAAGAAGACCCGGCCGACCAGGTCGAGGGTGTCGCTGAGCTTGGCGAGCCGGCGGTAGGAGAGGTCGCTCTTGAGCCCGTCGCGGGGCGGGCCGCCGGCGACGATGAGCTCGGCGCCGGGGATCTTGGCCAGCGCGCGGAGCAGGGTGTTGAGGGCGTCCTGCTCGGTGGCGAGGTCGGCGACGGTGACCAGGCGGTGGCGGCCGTTGCGCTCGTGGGACGGGCCGTCGGGGGTGAACTCGCCGGTGTCGATGCCCCAGGGGACGACCCGGATCGAGCGGCGGGGGATGCCGAGGCGGGTCAGGTCGGACTCCTCGTCGGAGCTGCCTGCCACGACCGCGCTGACGGTGCGGCCGATGGCGGGCTCGAGGCGGATCCGCTCGGTGCCGGCCCCGGCCGGGATCAGCCCGTGCCGGCGCTCGGTGACGCCGAGCTGGTCGAAGGACTGGACCACGGGGACCTGCAGGTCGCGGGCGGCCGACAGGGCCGCGAGTCCGCTGGTCCAGCGCAGCGCGTGCACCACGTCGGGGCGGTCCTTGCCCCACTGCTCGCGCAGCGGCTCGCTGAACGCGCCGATCTGCCTGACCAGCCGGGAGTCGTCGGCGCTGGAACCGGCCGGGCCGACGTACTCAACGCAGACGCCGGGGGCGAGGCTCGGCCCGCTCCGGCAGCGCTTGCCGTTGCGCCGCGCGTACACGGTCACTTGGTGGCCCTGGCCGGCCAGGTGCTTGCTCATCTCGACCAGCCGGGCGTCGTCGCCCGCGGTGGTCGTGTCGGCGGGGCCGGGGACCGGGGTGCTGTGCTGGGCGACCAGGGCGATCTTCATTCGGGGATGCCTCTCCTCGCTGAACCGGGGAGCCATCTACGGCGAGCTGTCGGCGCCGGAACCCTCAAGCGAGAAGCGAGGAGATTGTGGCCGCGCGAGCACGCACGCCAAGATGGCGTGGACGTGCCTGCGTCGTAGGCACCACGGGAGCGATTCTAGGCCCCGCGGTGGGTCCCTGACCATACGGCAGTGGAAAAACTTTTCCTGCGGGCCGATTTACCCGGCGGCGGCCTCGGCCACCGTGGCATAGACGGGCAGTTGGAGCCGGGGGCCTCGTCGGAGATCAGCCAGCAGCAAGACTTCGGGTGGGCTACTCCAGGAAAGCGGCCAAAGCTCCGGCGGCGCCCGCGATCGCCGCGCTGCCCGCCGATGCGGCGACCAGCCACCGGGTGGTCCTCGGGAGCCGCGGCCACGCTGCCGCGGTTATCGCCACGTCCAGTGCGTCCGACAGCGCCCCGGCGGCGTACAGCGCACCAGCCGGCCAGGGGCCGGAGGGCGCCTTGCGTATCGCGGCAAGGGTACCGAGGCCGAGAGCCAGGTCACGCGCGCCGAGCGCGCGCCCGAGCACCTCGGCCGTCAGCTCATCCGCCGACGCGCCCACCCATGGCCGGGCTGGCACCGACGGCCAGGTCAGCGCGGCCACCCCGACTGCCACCCGGGCGACCGCCACCGCCGTGGCGGCGTACCGGAACAGCGGAAGAGCGGCTGGGGCTAGGGACCTGTCTGTGTCTTGCGGCATGAGGACATTCTCGCTCCTGTTTCCATGCCGCGGAACTCGACGCGTTCGGCACCCAGGTCTGGAAGACCGTCAACGAGGTCAACCTCGTCGAGAAAATCCGGCCAACCCGCGCCCGGGCCACCCTTGTCCTGTGCAATCAGGTGCCGGTGATCCGTCGGCAGACCCCGGTCGTGTCCGGGTTGCTCATCGAGTACGGGTTGAAGGGCGCTCCGGTCGGCTGGACCTTGTCCAGCGGGGCGCCAGGATAGTCAGGGTGGCCGAACCCGTCTGTCGTGTCGCACCTGGTGCCGGCCTCGGCCGGGTAGGCGGTGACATCCCATGGCTGGAGCGGTCCTCCCGCCTCCTGGCCCTGCCAGTGACCGAACTGGATGTATCCCGCTACCTGCCCGACCACCCGCATCCAGTCCGCCGGAGCGTGCGGCGGCTCCACGGCGTAGACGAAGCGATAGTTGACGTCGATATCGAGGATGGTGCTGCCTTTGTCGACCGCTGACCGGGCGCTCATCGTCCCGTGCACCTTGATAACGGTGCCGATCAGGGCGGTGGTGCCGGGCGCGAAGGAGGCCACCATGGTGCGCGTGCTCAGCTCGTAGCCCTGCTTGTTCAGGCCGATCTTGTCGAGCCCGGCAATGAACGGCGCCCGCTGCTGCGCGGTGAGCACGTCCGCGAACGCCGTCGGGGCACCGCCGAGCAGCGTCGTCTGGTCGAGGTTCTGCGCGATCAGCAGCCTGCGCGTCGTCGCGTAGGCGGCGGCTACCTCGCTGGCAGTGAAGGGGCCGTGCGAGGCGGCCGCTGGAATGGTGATCCCCGCCGCGCCGTCCGCCCAGTGATCGGCCGCAGTGCCGGTGAACGGGTCGACGGGCGGTCCGCTGAGAGGCTTAGTCACAGTCACCGGGGAGAGCGCAGACGTCCGGGGCAGCGCGCCGTTGGTCACGACTTGCGTGTCATCCGGGCCGCCAAGGCCCGACTCGTGGTGCCAGGCGAACAAGGCGGCCCCCGCGAGGACCACCACCGCCACCGACCAGCCGACCGCCCGCCCGCCGCGACGTCGCTTGCCCGGTGGCGGAGATTGCGGCCCGCCGCGTCTGCTCCACCTCGCCTCCCATCGGGAAGCGCGCGCCCGGGCCCTCGCCTCGCGTGCCCGGGCCTTGGACTGCTTCTTTCCGGCCTTCTCACGCTCGGCCGCGGATGGCTCCCGGATCCGGGACGTGCCCGGCATCTCCTCGGTGAGCTCGCGTAGCAGCCGCTCCATCTCGCCATCGACCGGCGACGATCCACCCAATCCGTCAGACATGTGAAGCAATCTAACGAATTAGCACATTCAATCGCCAATGAATTGACGATTGTGCCGGAAATGTCCAGGGCCGCTCCCCGGGGCATCGAGTTTCCTTGCGCCCGGGGAGGTCTGGCGTTTGTTGGTTTCTGGGTTATTTCTTGTTGGTGAAGCCCGCGTCGACCGGCAGGGTCACTCCGGTGACGTAGCGGGCGTCGTCGGAGACCAGCCAGAGGATCGCGTTGGAGATGTCGACCGGCTCCACCATGTCGACGGGGAGCGCGTTGGCCATCGCGTTGGACAGCTCCGGGTCCTGAGCGAGGAACTCCGCCATCGCGTCGTTGACCGCTCATGGGCGTGTTCACGCCGGTCGGGTGCACGCTGTTGACGCGGATGCTGTACGGGGCGAGGTCGTTGGCGTAGGAGCGCATGAGCCCGACGACGCCGTGCTTGGCCGCGGTGTAGCCGAGCCCGCCGCGGGTCGAGCCGCCGACGCCGCTGATCCCGGTCGGTGGAGCTAGTCAGCACGATCGCGCCGCCCTGGCCGCGCCCCATCATCCACGGGATGGCGGTCTCGACGGTGTTGAACACTCCGGTGAGGTTGACGTCGATGACGTCCTGCCAGGCGCGGCGAGGTTCCCGGTCCGGACCGACATGGGCGCGATGCCCGCGTTGGCCAGCACGATGTCGACCGGGCCGATCTCGTTCATCCCGATCTCGAATGCCTGCTGAGCTGCTGCTCGTCGCGGACGTCGGCCTGCGCGGCGAAGATGCGCCGGTCCAGGGCCTCGACCTGCTTGGCGGTCTCGGCGAGATCGTCGGGGGTGGACATCGGGTAGGGGACGCCGTCGATCTGCCGGCAGATGTCGACCGCGATGATGTCGGCGCCCTCCTGGGCGAGCCTGATGGCGTGACTGCGACCCTGGCCGCGCGCGGCCCCGGTAATGAAAGCGACTTTGCCGTCGAGCTTTCCCATGAAGTTCCTCTCTTTCCCTGCTCGCTGCCGGGCGCGCCCCCTTGGCTCGCAGGGATTCGCTCCGGGTATTGCGTCAGTAGGTGACGTAATACCCGGATATTATGCCATTGGATGCCATAAGCAAGGGGTCAGGGGCGCGGCGGTCAGCGCGGGACCGGCGGCGTAGCGGCTCGGCGGGACGCCCAGGGTGGCGGTGAAAGTCCCTGGTCAGATGGGCCTGATCGGCGTAGCCGAGGTCGGCCGCCAGCACCGCCCAGTCCACCGATGCGGGGCCGTCCGCCTCAACGCGCAGCGCCGCCTCGTGCAGCCGGGCACGGCGCATCACCCACTTGGGCGAGACGCCGACGTAGTCCGCGAACAACCGCTGCAGCCTGCGCTCCGCCAGCCCGGAGACCTCGGCCAGCTGGGCCACCCGCTGCAGTCCCGGATCCTCGGTGATCCGCTTCGCGAGCCCGGCCACCTGGTCGACGACGGGGTCCGGCGCGGCGCCGAAACCCCGCAGCAGCCCGGCGGCGGCCGCGATCATGGCTGCGTCATCGGTGTCGGCGGCCATCACCACCGTGCACGCCTCGTCCGCTGCCGGGCCGAATATGCGAGCGGCGGGAACCACGCGATCGTTCAGACTGAAGATTGGCCTTGAACTAAAGGGACGGAAGCCGCCGGGACGGAACCGGACGCCGAGCGCCTTCCCGGCGCCCGACAGGCGCCGAGTGAAAATCTTCCGATCGACCCCGAACACGGCCGCCCCGGTCGCCTCGAAGGCCAGGTTCACGTTGGGGTGCGGCAGGATCTTCTGCTCATGCGGCGGCTGCCCGCGCAGGTCCCAGCGGACCACCCAGCAGAAGTCGACGAACGGCGCCAGGTCCTCGGGCGGCGGGTATCTGTCCAGCGTGAACCTGGTCGCGGCGGCCCCGGCATGCAGCACGCCAGCGCCCATCGGCCCAACCGTTGTGACGGATGGCGAGTTCACGCCACCAAGCGTAGCTGTCGCGTTTGTTCAAGACACCGCTGATGCGCGCCGTTAGTGTCGCAGGCATGACACTGCACGCCGAATTGGCTGACGCGGCCGGAGCGACCGCGCTCGTCGTGGACAACGTGACGCCCGCCGAACTGAGCGGCCCCACCCCCTGCGAAGAATGGGACGTCCAGGCCCTGGTCAACCATGTCATCCTGTGGACCTCGTACTCGCTTGAGCGCCGGGCGCACGGCGAGTCGGTGGCGCCGGAGCTGATGGAGCGCGACTTCGCGGCAGCGCCGGACTTCGCCAGCGCCTACCGCGGCCAGCTGGACAGCGCGGTGGCCGCCTGGGCGGACCCGGCCGTCTGGGATCGCGAGCTTGACGTGATGGGCGCTAAGACCTCGGCGTCGGACGTGGGCGCGCTCATGATCGCCGAGCTCGTGCTGCACGGCTGGGACCTGGCGGCGGCGACCGGGCAGGACTACGCGGTCTCCGACCGCGCCGCCGAGGCCGCGCTGCGCGCCGTCGAGGCCAACGCCGAGCTCTTCCGCCAGTACAAGGGGTTCGCCGACCCGGTGCCGACGGCCGCCGACGCGCCGGTCCTCGACCGCGTGCTCGGCCTGTCCGGACGCGACCCGGCCTGGCGTATCCGCTAGCGGCCGCCCCGCCGCGGCTTGCGCGTTAGGGGCGGGGCGCACCATGACCGCTACGGAGTGACGGAGGCCGGGCCGACAGCTTCCCCGCCATGCCCACGGCGCTCGCTGGCGGGGAGGCTGCGGAGACGCTCAGGCCGTCGGCGCCGGGCTCCTGCGGAACTCTGACACCCAGTTGGCTTCCCAGGTCGCGCCGCCGTCGGGCGAGAACGCCTGCTCCCAGCGGGCGGAGTCCGGGGTGATGTCCGACCAGGTGAAACGCGTCCGGATAGAGCGCCCCTCCAGGACTTCATCGACGTAGAAGCGGCCGACGCCGTTCTCGAAGCGGCCGGTGACGGGGGGCAGGCCGAGGACCCCGTCGCGGCTGTTGGCCCAGTAGATCGACCAGTCGCCGGTCGCCTGGTCGAGCAGCCTGACGGTCAGCCCGCTGAAGCCCTGGTCGGGGCACTGGATCTCGTCCACGTTCGCGGCCCCGCCGAAGGCTGACCAGCAGCGCGTCGTCGAGCTGAACTCGTACCACTCATCGCAGTCGGCCAGCCACGCCTTCCTGCGCCGCTGCACGCCGTCCCACTCGCCGACGAAGAAGTCGAAGTCGCCTGCCCCTGATTTTCCTGTGAATGTCATGACCCGACCGTAGAAACTAACCCTGACATCTATTGTCAGGGTTATGCGCGCGAGCCGACTTGTCTCCATCCTGCTGCTGCTACAGACCCGGGGGCAGCTGACCGCCCCGCAGCTCGCGGACGAGCTCGAGGTCTCTGTCCGGACGATCTACCGGGACGTCGAGTCGCTGAGCGAGGCGGGCGTGCCCATTTACGGCGACGCAGGCCCGGCGGGCGGCTACCAGCTGCTCGACGGCTACCGGACCCGGCTGACCGGGCTGACCGCGACCGAGGCGGAGGCACTCCAGTTCGCCGGGATGCCGCGGCGCCGCGGCGGAGCTCGGCCTGGGGACCGTCCTGGCCACAGCGCAGCTTAAGCTGCACGCGGCGCTGCCCGCGGAGCTTCGCGAGCGGTCAGCGCGGATTCAGGAGCGCTTCTTCCTTGACGCGCCTGGCTGGTATCACGACGGCGACTCCTCGCCCCATCTCGACGCGATCGCCAACGCGGTCTGGAACCAGCAGCGCATCGAGGTTCGCTATCGCCGCTGGGTCGCGCCGACGGACGTGACGAGGATCATCGAGCCGCACGGCATCGTGCTCAAGGCGCGGCAAGTGGTACGTGGTGGCCCGCTGCGACGGGACGCTGCGGACCTACCGCATCAGCCAGGTACTGAGCCTGACGCCTCTGAATGACGGATTCGAGCGGCTCGCGGAATTCAGTCTGCCCGAGTACTGGGCAGCGCATATCCTGCGGTTCCGCGCGGGCCTGCAGCAGGGCGAGGCCACGATCCGGCTGTCGCGAGCCGGGCGCGAGCGCGCCCGCGATCTCATCAGCCCGGCAGTGACAGCGGCCATCGACGCAACCGCGCGCCCGCACGAGGGCGACTGGGTCACCGCGGTCGTTCCGATCGAGTCCGCTGCAGCACGCCCAGGCCTCGTTCCTGAGCCTCGGCGCTGAGGTCGAGATCCTGCAGCCGGAGAACCTTCGCGCCGCGATGGCGCAGCCGCGGCGGCCATGGCCCGGATGTACGCGCCGGCCACGGGATCGGACACAGGATGAGCCGCACGATGAGCCGCAGGATGAGCCGCAGGTGACAGGCGTCCTGGCGAGCTATGAGGCGGCCTCGGTGGTCACCCGGTGCGGGTGATGTGACGGCACGCGCTAAGTGCGACTGTCGATATGTACAGTGCGCCCGGCGGCTATCGCCAGGCCAACGGAGGGAGCTCGGACCATGAGCGTGCCGACTGGAGCGATCACCGACGACGCGACTGCGGAGGCGCTGACCGCGCTGGCCCTTGGCCGCACCGTGGCAGAGCTCGAACGGGCGGAAGAACTACGCGGGATACTGCTGGAGAACAGTGGCCTTGACCCGCGCAGTTTCGCGCTGGTCAAGATCGCGGCGCTGGTGGCGGTGGACGCCCCGCCCGCCTCCTACCTGTTCCAGGTAGGCGAGGCGCTCGCCGCCGGAGTCACGCCGAGGGACATCCTGGGCGTCCTGATGGCGATCGCGCCGCAGGTTGGCGTCCCGCGCGTGGTCGCGGCCGCACCGGAGATCATGGTCGCGCTCGACCTTGAACTGCCCGACGGGGACCTCTGATGCCGTTCGCGCGTCGTCGGCCGCTGCTGCGCGCAGCGGTGATCGGCGGCGGCGCGTATGCGGTCGGCCGCAGCTCGGCCAACCGGTCGGCTCAGCAGGCCCAGCAGGCCCAGCAGGAGAGCAGCCAGCAGCAACCGCAAGTCCCTCAGCAGGCACCGCCGCCAGCGGACTCGCCCGCCGGGGATTCCATGCTTGACCAGCTCAGCAAGCTCACGGCGCTGCACGGGCAGGGAGCGCTCACCGATGCCGAGTTCAGTGCGGCCAAGGCAAAGCTCCTGGCCGACGGCAAAAGCTGACGAGGCGCCTTAGGCTAGGGACGCGGGGGCCTAACGGCGCGGCCTCGGAAGCGCGCGGCGGTTCGGCGCACTCCTCGGCCGCGTGGGCGATCCAGCCTGCGGTACGGGCGATCGCGAAGATCGCCATAGCCGCCTCCGCTGGCATACGAGCGGCGTAGGTGAGCGCGCCGAGGGCAAGGTCCGAGTTTGGTGGCGCTGGTGCTTGCCGCCGCGCGTTCTCGATGAGGTCGCGATCGGCGCCAGTCGCGAACGTGTAGACGGCTTCGAGCAGCGGCGTCGAGAATCGATGTCATGACGCAGGCAACAGAGCTCAGTGACATCACCGCGCGAGTCTGGAGCGAGGTCGGCGGGCCCGCCGACCTGCTGGACTTTGTCACCACGGGCGGGCCGCGCACGGTGCTGCCGTCACACTTCGACGTGACCGGCCTTGCGGCGGCTTCGGTCGCGACCGCCACCCTTGCCGCCGCCGAGTTCCTGGCGGCCAGGAACGACACGCGGCCCTGACGGTCACGGTGGACAGCCACCAGGCGTGCGCGGCCTTCGCCGCCGAGGGACTGTTCACCCCCGTGGGCTGGGACCTCCCGGACATCTGGGACCCGATCGCCGGGAACTACCAGGCGCAGGACGGGTGGATCCGGCTGCACACTAACTACGCCTACCACCGCGCTGCCGTCGAGCGACTGGTCTGGGGCGGGGGACCGCGAGTCCGTTCGGGCGGCGGTGGCCGGGTGGAAGTCCGAGGACCTCGAAACTGCGGTCGTCGAGGCCGGAGGATGCGCGGCGGTCATGCGGACCCGCGAGGACTGGCTGGCCTCCCGGCGGGCGCCGCCACGGCGCACGCCCCCGCTGGTGCATGTCGCGGACAGCCGACTGCCGACCGGCAGGGAGGGGCGGCTGGCGCGGGAGGGGCGGGCGGGCCGCGGCCGTACTCCGGCGTGCGCGTGCTGGACCTTACGCGCGTCATCGCCGGGCCGGTAGGCACCAGGTTCCTGGCCGCCTACGGCGCGGACGTGCTCCGGATCGACCCGCCGGGATTCGACGAGGTCCCCGCGCTCCTGCCGGAGACGACGGCGGGGAAGCGGACCGCCGCGCTCGACCTCACGACGGCCGGCGGCCGGACGGCCTTCGAGGGTCTCGTCGCCACCGCTGACGTCCTGGTCACCGGGCTGCGCGCGGACGCCCTTGCGCGGCTCGGCTATGACGACGGCGCGCTGGCCGCCCTGAACCCAGCGCTGATCGTCGCCTCGCTCGACGCCTACGGCCCCATGGCGGGACCGCCGGGGGTTCGACAGCCTCGTGCAGATGAGCTCGGGCATCGCGGCGGCCGGCGCCGAGGCAACGGGGGCGGCAAGCCGGTGCCGCTGCCCGTGCAGGCCCTTGACCACGGATGCGGTTACCTGATCGCGGCCGCCGTGGGCCGTGCCCTGACCCGCCGTCTCACGGAATCCGTGGTCAACCGCGTCCGCGTCTCCCTCATCGGCACAGCCAACCTGCTGTGGTCGCTGCCCCGCCCAGGTGACCTGGGTGAGCAGCCCCCGATGGCCGAAACCTGGCGACATTCCCCTCGCGGACACGAACACGGCGTGGGGGCCGGCCCGCAGGGTGCCGCTCCCCGGCGAGATGGCCGGGGTCGATCCGGAGTGGCGGGTTGAGGCGGGCCCGCTCGGTCGCCACCAGCCGACCTGGGCCGAGAGCCGAGCGATCTGATCCTCGCTGTCCCCGGGTCCCGATTACGGGCAACATCTCGGCTGCTGCGCAGCACGCCGATGACGTCTCCGTGCTCCAGCATGCACAGGCACTAAGGCAACAAGACGGGCATGACGATGGAAGATGGGTTCGCGTCGGTCTCCCGGCACATCGAGGCATCTAGGCGCACGGGTAATACCCGAATCACCTCAAACACAGGCCTGGCGGCCATGCCAGGCAACGTCTTCGTCCCCGCGACCGCCAGCGGGCTGTCCAGGGACTCCGTAGTCAACGTCACCGCCCTGGTCACTGTCGACAAGACCGACCTCGACCCCGCCGTGGGCCAACTTCCGGCGTCCCTGATGCACGAAGTAGACCGCGGCCTGCGCCGAGTCCTCGGCCTGTAAGCCACCCACCCGCCGACACGCCCGGCGAGGATCGGGATCCCGAGTCCCAAGCCGTGGGCCGTCTGGGATATGGGCTTTTGCAGCAGACGCTGGTCACCGTGCCCGTGATCAAGACGGTGGTGATACCGCGTTCGTGCAGCTGTGACGGGAGCGGGAAACTGCCGGGTAAGAACGCGCGCCGCTACAGGCCGGCCTGCCCTAGGCTCACGGCATGCCTAGTTCCTTGCCGCGCAGCATGCCGGCTGATCAAGGGGTCGATCCGGCCGCGATCCTCAGCTTCCTGGATGCCCTGGACGAGCGTCCTGACATCGAGATGCACAGCCTGATGGTGGTGCGGCACGGACAGGTGGTGGCCGAGGGGTGGTGGGCGCCGTACAGCGCCGACCGGCCGCAGCTGCTGTACTCGCTGAGCAAGAGCTTCACCTCCACCGCGGCAGCGTTCGCGCAGGCCGAGGGCCTGCTCGATCTGGACGACACGGTCATCTCGCACTTCGCCGAGTTCGACGCGGACATCACCGACCCGCGCAGCCGCTCGGTGAAGGTCCGGCACATCGCCTCGATGGCCGCCGGTCACACCCGGGAGATGCTGGCCGAGGCGCTCAAGCGTGATCCGGAAGAGCCGGTCCGCGGGTTCCTGCTAAGCCCGCCCGACCGTGATCCCGGCACCGTCTTCGCCTATAGCCAGCCCTGCACGTACACGCTGGCCAGCATCATCCAGCGCAACGCGGGAATGTCCCTGACCCGCTACCTGCGACCCCGGTTGCTCGACCCGCTCGGCATCGGGCACGTCGGCTGGCACACCTTCCCGCCCGGGCAGGAGCAGGGCTTCAGCGGCCTGCACGCCCGCACCGAGGACATCGCCAAGCTCGGGCTGCTATACCTCCAGCAGGGCCGGTGGGAGGGTACCCAGCTGATCCCGAAGGAATGGGTGGCCGAGGCGACGTCGGAGCAGGTCAGCAACGCGGCCGAACCTAACGCTGACTGGGGGCAAGGCTACGGCTTCCAGTTCTGGATGTCCCGGCACGGATACCGCGGCGACGGGGCCTTCGGGCAGTTCTGCGTGATCTTGCCCGAGCAGGACACGGTGATCGTCACCACCGCCTACACACTCGACATGCCGGCCATGCTCGACGCCATGTGGACCCACCTGCTACCGGGCCTCGGCACCGCCTCACCAGACGCCGCCGCCGCGCAGGACAAGCTCGATGCCCGGCTTGCCCGCCTCGAACTGCCCGCCTGCCCCGGGCGTGCCGGCCCCGCCGACTGGGGCCCGTGGACCGGGCCGTTCACCATCACCGCCAGCGCCCAAGCTCAGCCGTTCGTGTTTTCCATCGAATCTCAGCCGTTCCTGACTTCCATCGAGGTGGCGCCGCGGGCCGATGGCTGGCAGATCAGCCTCATCGAACCCGACAACGAACTGACCTTCCCCGTCGGCACCGGAGGCTGGACCGTCTCTGACCACGCCGACCGCCACGGCGAGATCATCCCGGTGGCCGCCTCTGGCGCCTGGCTCGACGGCCAGACCCTGCGAGCCGAGGTCATCTTCCTGGAAACCCCGCACCGGATGGACATCACCTGCTCCCTTCCCGGACGCGCCGCCGAGGCCGTCTGGCGTCACCCGCCGCTCACTCCGAGCAAGCTCCAGCAACTGCACTGTCCCGACTAACCTCGTCGTGGCGCCCGGCGGGAGCAACAACGCTGACGGGCCGTTGCTGACGCGAATCCCTGGACCTAACTGCGGCGGAGCAATGATCTCGATGGTCGGGAAGTAGGTGCGGTACCCCTGGACATCCCGGGTCAGCAGCCGGTATCCCCTTATGGCGGCGTGAGCGCCGATGTAGAAGTCCGGCATCGGCGACCGCTTCTCACCACCGCCCCGCCGGTACCGGACGAATGCCTTCCCGGCGGCGAAGCCCGCCAGGTAGGGCAGCGGCTCGCGTTCGTAGTCGGCGGCCGGGAGCAGTTCCTCCAGCTCTTCGACGGTCTGATAGCCGACCGAGACCTCGGCGTAGATGAGCGGGTTGATCACCACCCGGCCGGCGTCCATGGCTGCCGCGATCTCCCGCGCCGACCAGTCGGCCCAGTGCTCGTCCCCGGTGATGACGTCAAGGAGCACGCAGGAGTCGACCAGGGTGGCCGGGCGGATCGCCGCAGGGTCACTCGCCACGCAGCAGCGCCATGATCTGGTCGGTGCTCATGCCCGCCACGTCCCGGCCGGTGGCGGTGTTGCGCAGCCGCCGGACCAGCCGCTGCCCTCTGCTTTCGGCTCCCTCAGCGCGGACGATCTGAAGCACGCCGGCAACCTCGACGACCTCGACCTCATCCCCGGCGTGCAGTCCGTACTTGGCCCGCAAGTGCGCCGGGATGGTCAGCTGGCCTTTGCTGTTCAGCACCATGACAGCCTCCCGGAAGGTGTCCCGTATTACAGCTACTACGTAATAGTATCTGTGCTCAGCCTCGCCCGCCAAGCACTCGGATCCTTCGCGGTCACCGCATCTTGGGTCACCCCGGACTGCGCGCCCACTCGCTCACCGAGTCCGGTGCCGCCGCCATCCCGACCCAGGCTGACCAGACGCGGACCGCAGGCACGGCCGGCGCGGCGGCCGCATGTCTGACCTCACCGCGCCGAAGTCGGGCTCCTAGAGTTTGCGGCCGATTGCGGACCACATGATGGACTTGCGCGCGACGCCCGTCCCAGGTTCTGGGCGCCATTCCTCGACCCGCACCAGCCCTGGCTCTACCAGGTCCGTGCCGTCGACGAAGAAGCGTGCCACCTGGTCCCGGCTGCCGGGCGTGTATTGCTGCTGACCCTGTCGCTTCCAGACTTCATCCATTTCCTGCAGCGTCTCTGGGGCCATGAGGTCCGACCCCATATGCGAGATGGCGAGGTAGCTGCCGGATGGCACGGCGTCGAACAGCCTGGCCACGATCGCATGCGGGTCGTCGTCGTCCGGTATCGCGTGCAGGATAGAGATGAGGGTGACCGCCACCGGCTTGGTGAAGACGAGCAGTTTGGCGGCCTGGTCAAGGATGGTCTGGGTATCGCGGAGGTCGGAGTCTATGTATTCGGTGGCACCCGCCTCGCGGCTGTTCAGCAGTGCGCGGGCATGGGCAAGAACGATCGGGCCGTAGTCCACGTAGACGACGGCCCGGGATTCTGGTGCGATTGCCTGGGCGACCTGGTGGGTGTTGCCCGCAGTCGGGATACCTGTGCCGATGTCGAGGAACTGCCGGATCCCTGCCTCTTCGGCGAGGTAGGCCCCTGGAATGCTTTCGCCAGTTCATATCTGTGTTTTCCATGTCTCCTCCTGAGTCCGAACGTATGCCAACCCAGGCCTGTCTACTGGTACGGGATACAACGCATTTCACATGGACCGACGGTAGTGCGGGAAATGTGAAGATCCTTGCCGATCTGGGCGTTAGTGCGCCCCTGGGCGACATCTGCCCACGGAAGTCGTCAAGAACGGCCTGCGCGTCGGGCTCATCGCTCACGGCAAGCTGCCGGTGACTACACGATCGCCGAGGACCCGACAATACCCTCCCCGCCTGGACCATGGAGGGCACCTTCCTGGCGCGGACCAGGGCCACGCCGCCGTCGCTGGCCGTCTCTACGCAGTTCGCCCCAGCGATTTCGGTCTACATATGGGAACTTTTCACTGCCCTTCTGGCGGCGGGGGCGGGGGCGACGGGTGCGCCTCTCGACACGCTGACAAAGCCTACCGCTACGGATCGTTCTTCGAACTTTCTGATGTCGGCGAGGAGTACACGCCGTTTGCGGTTCTGGATAGCGAGCCGACTGACGTCGGATTCGTCCGGTTCACCGCTAAGATGCTCGCCGAACCTGGGCTCGAAGAAGCACATGCCAGCGCAGCCAGGGAACTTGTCGATCGGCTGCTCGGAGGGCAGATCTCATTCATGCTCCAGCGCGGCGACCTCCTAATCGTGAACCAACACCGCTGCCTGCATGGCCGCGAGCCGCTTGGCGCTGTTCAGGACGACGTTCCGCCCACGGCTCGCCGCTTGCTGCTTCAGCTGTTCCTCCGCAGTGCCGGCACCGGACCGATGCCCTCGTGAGCGATGACTGGCGTGGGGGCTTTGTACCGATGGCGTCTGCGCCATTAGCTAGCTCGTTGCCCGGCTCTCCAAGGTCCCCGAGCGCGGGCTCTAAATTCGCCACTTGCGCAGCGAGTGCCACGCAGCTCTCGTGTTCACGACACAGCGTCCAGTTTACGGAACTAGCGCGGGGAACTAGCGCCAACTTGCTTGACGAGAGCGATCCCGCGCCCTCCGGATTGTAGTCAGAGAGTTCGAAGCGTTGCACCGCAGGGCCACGACCGTGTCCCATATACTCGCCGGGGTCAGGCAGCGACCCGAGCGAAACGGCGGAAGCCTTGAAAATCATCTGCGTGGTGGGAGCGCGCCCCAATTTCATGAAGATCAAGCCGGTCATGGACGCGCTGGAAGCGCGCGGGGCCGAGGTGGTGCTGGTGCACACCGGTCAGCACTACGACAAGGCCATGAACGACGTCTTCTTCCGCGACCTGGGTATCCGGCCGCCGGACCGGTTCCTCGGTGCCGGCTCCGGCACCCACGCCGAGCAAACTGCCCGCGTCATGGTCGCCTTCGAGCCGGTCGTGGCCGAGGTAGCGCCAGACGCTGTGGTTGTGGTCGGGGACGTGACCTCAACTTTGGCCTGCGGCCTGGTCGCGGCCAGGGCAGGTGCCCTGCTGGCGCACGTGGAGGCGGGCCTGCGCAGCCGCGACTGGTCGATGCCGGAGGAAATTAACCGGACCGTGGCCGACCGGCTGTCTGATTACCTTCTAGCGCCGTCCCCCGACGCCGTGGACAACCTGCGCGCCGAAGGATACCGCGATGACCAGATCCACTTGGTCGGCAACGTCATGATTGACACCCTGTTCACCAACCGCGAGCGCGCCCTGGCCTCCGGGTCGCTGGAGCGGCTGGGCCTCACTTCCGGCGAATACGGCCTGGTCACACTGCACCGCCCGGCGAACGTCGATTCTCCGGCTGCTCTGGCCCCGCTGATCAGCGCCCTGACCAAGATCTCCGAAGAACTGCCGCTGATCCTGCCGGCGCACCCGCGCGCCGCAGCCTCCCTGCGCGAGCTGATCACGACCGACCATGTCCGCCTGATCCCCCCAGCCGGCTACCTGGATTTCGTGGCCCTGGAGGCTGGCGCACGGATCGTGCTCACCGACAGCGCTGGCGTACAGGAGGAGACGACCGGGCTCGGCGTGCCCTGCATGACACTGCGCGAAAATACCGAGCGCCCGATCACCGTCAGCGAAGGCACAAACATCCTGGCCGGCCGCGACCCCGCGCGGATCATCGAGATCGCGCAGCAGGTCCTGGCCTCCCCCCCAGCACCGCGGTGCCCCGAGCTGTGGGACGGCCACGCTGGCGAACGGATTGCCGACGTGCTGCTGACCGGCGGGAGCGTTAAGACGCGGCTGCGACCGACGGATCTGGCATAGGAACGGCGGACAGCCTCAGCGTACCGGGACCTGGCGGTAACGGGTTCGTCTGACCCTTGTCACCCGTCTCCACCAGAGAAGAATGTCTGCACAACCTTGATTTTTCTACCAAGGAGATAGTCGTACACCCGGGCCTGGTGCGCCACGCTGGTGTCGAACGGCAGTGATCCGGTCTTGCCCGCAGGGCCGGCCGCCATCCGGTGCCGCTGGCTCGTCGCTGGTCATCTTGCTGCCCTTCCTGTCCTTGTCATGTCACTGCTCGTAAGGCCACGCCGACGCCAACCACGGGCTACTCCGCCACAAGGTGGGAGCTCTGCAGTCGGGCGGCGTCCAGGCCTGGCGGGGCGCCGAACATCCGGCGGTACTCGCGGTTGAACTGCGACGCGCTGGTGTACCCCACGGCGTGCCCGGCGCCCGCGACGTCCCCCGGGTCGGCCAGCAGCCGGATGCGGGCGCGTTGCAGGCGGATCTGCTTCTGGTACTGAACCGGGCTCATCGAGGTGGCGGCGCGGAAGTGCCGGTTGAGCGAGGAAACGCTCAGGCCAACGTCGACAGCCAGGTCCTCCACTCGGATCACCTCGTCAAAGTGATCCTTAATCCAGGCGATCGCACGGGCGACGACGGCGACCCGGCTGTCGGCGAGGCCCACCTGCCGGACCAGTCCACCCTGCGGTCCGGTCAGCAGCCGCCAGTGGATCTCCCGTCGCACCGCCGGGGCAAGCACCCGCGCGTCCTCCGGAGAGCCAACCAGCCTCAGCAGCCGGGCGAACGCGTCGATGAGGTCCGGCGTCGCGTCGCTGACCGACATTGCCGGGCCGTCAGGCGCAGCCTGAGGAGGCAGGCGCGACTCAAGCAGCAGATCGGCGACGGTGGGCGGGTGGAGCGGCAGGCTGACACCCACGAATGGCTCGCCGTCGCTCGCTGCGGTGATGTGCGAGGTGAGCGGGAGGTCCACGGTGATGACAACGAACTGTCCCGCCCCGTAGTCGAACGCCCGTCCGCCCAGCACGGAGCGTTTAGCCCCCTGCGCGACCAGGGACACGACGGGCTCCGCGACGTTGCCAAGCGGGGCGGTAATACGCGTCGTCGAGAAGACCTTCGTCCCACCGACCTGCCGGGGCCGCGGGTGGCTGGCTGCCAGCCAGGCGATGCGGTCCCGCAGTTCGGCAAGATTGGACACATCGTCAGTCAACCACGGTCCCCGGCTGTCAGGTGACCATCGGCGCGGCCTTGCGCGGATCGTGCAAGGGTGGGAGTGGATCAGGCTAGGGCAGGGCACTGCTTCGCGATGGGATAGGAGCAACCAGGAAACCTACATGTGCAGGGGAGCCCATGTCACTCACCTCTTACGTCACGCTCGGCCGGAGCGGCCTGCGCGTCAGCCCGTTCACGTTGGGCACGATGACCTTCGGCGAGGACCTAGGCTGGGGCAGCAGCCCGGAGGAGTCGGCGCGGATTCTGGCCGCGTACCTGGACCAGGGCGGCAATTCGGTGGACACGGCCAATGTCTACACCAACGGCCATTCCGAGGCGATCATCGGCGAGTACCTAGCCGCCCGCCCCGGACTGCGCGACGGTATCGTGCTCGGCACCAAGTTCTTCTGGAATCTGCGCCTTGGCGATCCCAACGGCGGCGGCCCCGGCCGCAAGGCCGTCATCCAGCAGCTGGAGAACTCACTGCGCCGCCTGCGGACCGATTACGTCGACATTTACTGGCTGCACAACTTCGATCCGGTGACGCCGGCCGAGGAGACCCTGCGCGTCCTTGACGATCTCGTCACCGCCGGCAAGGTCCGCTACGTGGGGTTCTCTGACACGCCGGCCTGGGCGACGGCCGAGGCGGCAACCATCGCACGCTTCCGTGGCTGGGCGCCGATCGTCGCCCTGCAGCTTGAGTACTCCCTGCTCCAACGCACTTCGGAGGGCGAGCTTATCCCGATGGCCCAGGCGATGGGCATGGGAGTGCTGCCGTGGGGCCCGCTCAAGTCCGGTTTCCTGTCCGGCAAGTACTCCAGCGGGGCGACCGGGAAGGTGGACACCACCCGCGGGGCGCTCGTCGGCGCCCCGAGCCAGGAGGACTACCGGGTGATCGACACCGTCAACGAGATCGCTGCCGAGACCGGCGCCAGCCCGGCCGCCGTCGCGCTAGCCTGGGTCCAGGGACGGCCGGGGGTCACCTCCACGCTCATCGGCACCCGGCGGATGGAGCAATTCGAGGCCAACCTCACCGCCCTCGACCTCACCCTCAGCCCCGAGCATCAGGCGCGCCTGACCGAGGTATCAGCACCCCGGCTGAACTTCCCGGCCGCGAACAACGCGAGCCTGGCCCGGCTCGCCCAGAACGGCGGCACTACCGTGGACGGCATCCCGACACCGCCGCCGCCGCGACTCATCCAGGGTCCGCGCGTGTACTGACAGTGAGTGCCGTCGGGTAAAACGACAGGAGGATGGCCGTGCCGGTATGGATCTGCGCCACTTGCGGCAATCACTATCGCGACCAGGAGTCGCCGCCGCGTGAATGCGTCATCTGTGCGGACGAGCGGCAATGGGTTCCGTCGTCGGGGCAGCGGTGGACGACGGCGGGGGAGCTTGCGGGTGCCGGGCACCGCAGCGACATCCGCCAGGTCGAGCCGGGCCTGCTCGGTGTGGGGGTCAATCCGTCGCTGGCGATCGGCCAGCGGGGCCTGGTGATCCAGACCCCCGAGGGCAATCTGCTGTGGGACCCGCCCGGGTTCGTTGATGAGCAGGCGATCGCGGCGGTCAGGGAGATCGGCGGGCTGGCGCTGGTCACCGCAAGTCACCCGCACTTCTACGGCTCGATCGTGGAGTGGAGCCGTGCGTTCGGCGCGGAGATCCTGCTCCCCGAGGCCGACGCGCACTGGCTGACCCGCCCGGATCCGGCCCTGCGCATCTGGTCTGGTTCTCGGCCGGTCCTGCCGGGCGTCACCCTGCTCCAGTGCGGAGGCCATTTCCCCGGAAGCGCGGTCGCCCACTGGGCCGACGGAGCGGACGGGGCAGGCGTCCTGCTAGCAGGCGACACCATCTTCGTGACGCCCGGCGAGGATCGGGTGACATTCGTGTGGAGCGCGCCGAACCGTCTGCCGCTGCCAGAACCGGCGGTCCGGCGCGTGGTCGAGGCCGTGCGCCCGTATCGCTTCGACCGCATCTACGGCGGTTGGTGGGAGCCCGTACTGCGCACCGGCGCCCGCGAGATCCTTGAGGCGTCGGCCAGCCGCTACATCGAGTTCATTCGCGGTGACGCGGCAGTGGACTGACCCATTCGCAGCACTACGTCCTCGTCGGGGCGCTGTCCGGACAGCCTGCACGTCACGGCAGCGGCACCAGCGCGCCCGTGGAACGCTGGCCGGACGCTACCCGGGTACCGTGGTTGCGGCCATCTAGCAGGGAGGGAACCCATGCGGATAAGCGACACGGCGGCAGCAGTAGGGACGACACCACGAGCGCTGCGCTTCTACCCGACCCGCGGATACAGATGAACGAGTCCAGCTTCCCAGCCTGGCTGTCGGCGCAGGCAGCCGATCGCGCTGACCGCGGGCTCGCGAGGCGGCTCGTGCACTCCGACAGTGAAAGTCTGCTCGACCTCGCGGGCAACGACTACCTCGGCCTCGCCCGCGATCCGCGGGTCGTGGCCGGCGCAGTCGCGGCTGCCCGGTCGTACGGCGCCGGGGCTGGCGCCTCGCGGCTAGTGTCGGGGACGCTGTCAATCCATACCGAACTCGAGCGGGAGATGGCCGCGTTCACCGGTTTCCCGACCGCGCTGGCGTTCTCCACCGGCTATCACGCCAACCTCTCCGTCGTCCAAGCGCTTGCCGACGCCGACACGCTCATCGTCTCCGACGCGCACATCCACGCCTCGATGATCGACGCCTGCCGACTCGCCCGCGCGACCGTGACCGTGACACCGCACAACGACGTCGCCGCCATCGCCCGGGCGCTGGCAGGTCGCAGCCAGCGCCGGGCCCTGGTGCTCGCCGAGACGATCTACTCCGTCCTCGGCGACGCCGCGCCACTGGCTGAGCTGGCTGATCTCGTCGCGGCCAGTGACGCGGTACTCATCGCCGACGAAGCGCACGCGCTCGGCGTTGCCGGCCCCGGCGGCAGAGGACTGCTCGCCGCGCACGGCCTAGCCGGCCGTCCCGACGTGGTGGCGACGGGAACGCTGTCGAAGTCGTTCGGCTCCCAGGGCGGCCTGGTGCTTGGCTTGCCCGCGGTCCGCGAGCACCTCGTCAACCGGGCCCGGCCGTTCATCTACGACACCGGGCTCGCGCCAGCCGCCGCGGGCGCCGCGCTCGCGGCGCTACGGGTCCTCAAGGCCGCTCCGGAACTGGCCGACAAGGTCCGATCCCATGCCGCGATCCTGGCCCACGCCGTGGGAGTTGCCGCACCCGCCGGGGCGGTCCTGTCCGTGCCCATGGCAGGGCCGCGCGAGGCGCTCGCCGGCGTAGCGGCCGCCGCCGAACATGGCCTCCGGATTGGCTGCTTCCGACCGCCGTCCACCCCCGACGGCGTCTCCCGGCTCCGGCTGACCGCCCACGCCAACCACACCGACGAGAACCTGACACTGGCAGCCAAGATCCTCCGCCTGATAGTCTCCGCCCCCTAGCTGTCCCCGTCCGGTGCAGCGTGCCCGCCCGGAGCGCAACCTACGAACGACGCGCAACGCTATTCCTGGCAGTTCGGGCACCAGAACCTGAGCCGTTCCTGGCCCGGTGGCCCCTGCTCACCCCTCCTGATCGGAGTCCCGCAGCGTCGGCACGGCCGTCCCGCGCGCCGGTAGACCCAGCTGTCCCGGCCGGGCCTAGTGTCTCCGGTCGTCACCTGGCCGGGCCGTGCCTTGTTGGCGTCGAGCAGCCGGCGCCCAAGCTCCACCAGGGCGGGCAGGTCTTCGACTGATCCGACCGGCCGCCATGGATTGATGCCCCGCAGGAACAGCATCTCCGCTGCGTAAAAGGTCCCGATGCCCGAGAGGTTCCGCTGGTCGAGCAGCGCCTCGCCGATCGGCCTGCCCGCGTCGCGGCTGAGGCGGCCGACGGCCTTGGCCGCATCCCAGTCCGGGCCGATCAGGTCGGGGCCAAGGTGCCCGACCACCTGATCCTCTTTGTCGGTGGGCAGCACCTCGGTGATGCCGAGAAGGTAGCCCGCCGCCTGCCAGCGGGCGTTGGCGAGCACAAGTCTTATCTTGTGGCTCTCCGTCAGGCGCTTGTCGGCGGGAAAGACCCGCCAAGACCCGTCCATCTTCAGGTGGGTGTGCACGGTCAGGCCGTTCCCCGTGCGGATCAGCAGGTGCTTGCCGCGCGCGACGGCCTCGGTCACCGGTTGGCCGCGGAGGTCGACCGTCGCGTACCTCGGGACGCGGAAGTCGCTGCGCGTGAGAACCTGCCCGGCCAGCGCCTCGTGCAGGCGGCGGGCGGTGTACCAGACGACATCACCTTCGGGCACGACTCAAGGATGCCCGGTGCAGCGGATCGCGCGGGCCGTCATCGAGTGCGGAGCCGTGAAGAGCCTCATAAACGGCCCCCAGCAATCCCGTAACCAACGCTCAGCCTCGCCAGGCCCACACGCAACTTTCCGGAGCAAATGCCGGGTAAACGTTCGAGGTAACCGATAGTGCAGCGGGGCGCGCGTCGATAACCTGGGTGCCGGGTCCTGCTACACCGTGTCCTTGTCGGCGCAATGCTGTCCGCGCGACGTCCGCGCGACGTGAACAGGGTCCTGCAAAGCAATAGGGAAGCGAAGGTCCGCGAAGGGATCCCGACCATGTCGGAGCAGCCTGCAATCGAATACGCGGGATTGCTCCGGCAGCTGCGGGCCGAAGCGGGACTGACCCAGGAGGAGCTGGCCGCGGCCGCGCGAGTGAGCCCGCGGACGGTCAGCGACCTTGAGCGCGGCATCAACCTGACTCCTCGCAAGGCCACCGCCGAGCTGCTGGCCGACGCGCTGCACCTAACCGGGGACAAGCGGGCGCACTTTATGGCGGCGCCCCGCACGAGGCCAGCGAATCCAGCGAATCCAGCGGCGACGCCGGGCACCGTAGCCGCCGATGCACGCGGCCCCGATGACGACGCGGATGCCTCGAACGTCGTGTGGATCGAATCCGCGGCCAGCGCGACCTTCGTGGACCGCGATGAGGAGCTCGGCGTTCTGCGGGAGGCATGGTCGAGCGCGAAGGCGGGCCACCGCGTCCTGACGCTCATCGCCGGAGAGCCGGGCATCGGGAAGACGGCGCTCACGGCCGAGCTGGCGCGGCTGGTGCACGAGGGCGGTGGCTTGGTGCTGTACGGGCGGTGGGACGAGCACGTCCTCGCCCCGTACCAGGCGTTCCGTGAGGCCCTTGATGATTACGCGCGGGCCTGCCCGGACGGGGTGCTGCGCCAGGACCTGGCTGGGCTGGCCGAGGAGATCGCGCGCCTGTGCCCAGAGCCCGCGCACCGGATCGGCGCGTCGGCTGCCCCGCCCCAGGCGGCGGCCGAGGCCGAGCGCTTCCGGCTGTTCGAGTCGCTCGACACGTGGATCAGGCGGATCGCGGCCCGGCATCCCGTGCTGCTCGTTCTCGACGATCTGCAATGGGCGGACCAGCCATCTCTGTTCCTGCTCCAGCACCTGATGCGGGCCAGGCGCTCGACGCCGCTTCTGACGGCGGCCATGTATCGCGACATCGGGCCGGAGCGGAGCGAGTTCGCGACCGCCCTGCCGTCCCTGTCGCGCGATATCGATTGCCGGCGCCTTTCGCTCCGCGGGCTTGAGCACCCCGCCGTCACCGCCCTGCTTGAGGACGCGGTCGGACGGCCATTCGGGGAACGCGAGTCCGTGATGGTCGCCCAGCTTGAGTGGGAAACCGAGGGCAACCCCTTCTTCCTGCTGGAGATGGCCAGTCACCTGTCCGAGGTCGGTGCGTTCGACCGGGATGTGGTCCGGCTCGGCGAGACGCCGGCGGAGATCCCGCAATCCGTCCGCGACATGATCCGGTCGCGGCTGCGACGGTTGCCGGACAGGTGCGTTGAGACGCTCGCGGTCGCCTCGCTGATCGGTGAGCGGTTCGATGCCGCCTTGCTGGCGTCGGCGGCCTCGCTGGCAGACGCCGCGACCGTCGATCTCCTTGAGGAGGCGGCGCGGGCCGGCCTGATCAAGGAAATCGACATCACGGAAATCGACGATGAGCCGGATTACTGGCGGTTCTCGCACTCCCTGACGCGGCGGGTGACGTCCGAGGAGCTGAGCAGGGGCCACCGGGCCCTGCTGCATCAGCGGATCGGCGAGACGCTGGAATCCCGCCGGAGTGTCTCCCCGGCCGAACTCGCGCATCACTTCGGCGCGGCCGCGAGCAGAGGCTCCGCGCAGAAGGCGGTCCGCTACGGGCGGCTGGCCGGGAAGCGCGCGCTGCGCGAGGTGGCGGCCGAGGTCGCGGTGCGCCACTTCAGGAGAGCGCTCGAGCTGCTCGATCGCTTCGGCCCTGCAGGACCAGGCGCTCCGGTGCGAGCTGCTCCTGGACCTGGCGGGCGCGCACGACCGGGCCGGGGAGTACGCGTCCAGGGACGAGCGGTTCGCCGAGGCGGCGGACACCGCCCGCCGCCTCGAGAGCGGCGAGCTGTTCGCGCGGGCGGCGCTCGGGTACGGCGGCATCCTCCCGGCGGCCGTCCGTCCCGACCTGCGGGCTCAAGCGCTCCTGGAAGAGGCGCTTAAGCGGCTTGGCGAGGAGGACAACGGGGCCCGGGCGACGGTCCTGGCCCGCCTCGCCCACTGGCTGCACTACGTGCGCCGCTACCCCGAGCGGCTGGAGCTCAGCGACCGGTCAGTGGCCATGGCGCGCGGCACCGCGGACCCGCGGACGCTCGCCACCGTCCTGCTGCACCGGTGCTGGGCGCTCGACGGACCAGACGACGTCGGCGATGCCCTCACGGTGGCCACCGAGATCCTCGACATCGGCGCCGAGCTTGGCGACCCCGAGCTGAAGCTCGAGGGGCTGCGGATCCGGCTGGCCGCGCAGTTCGAGAACGGAGAGCACTCCGCCGCCGCGGCGACCGCACACGACATGAAGACACTGGCGGAAGAGGTGCGGCACCCGGAGTTCATCCGCCTGGCCGCGATGTGGGACATCGTCGTCGCCAGTATGGAGGGCAGATTCAAGGAGGCCGAGGAGCTGGCCGGCGAGCTCGGCCGCAGGCTCGACCAGATCGGTCATTCGCAGGCCCAGCTCATTTCCGTGGCGCAGAGCGCCTCGTGGCGGCTGTTGCAGGGGCACGCAACGGAGTACGTATCGCTGTTCGAGGCGCTGTCGGTGGCGGAACCCGCCAACCTCGCCTGGCCCGCCATCACGGCGTGGTACCTGGCCGAGGCGGGCGCCAGGGACCGGGCGGCCGAGCTGCTCCGCCGGACGGCAGCCCGCATCGGCGGCGGACGCGGACAAGAACTACCTATGGTGGGCCGTGATCGTGGGTTTCTCGGGCGCGGTCGACCTGGTGGAGGACCGGCGGTGGGCCGAGGCCCTTTACGATCTCGCCGCTCCTTACGCCGGGAGCAACTGCACGCTGGGAGTCGCGAGCTTCCTCGGCGCCGCGGACCACTGGCTCGGCGTGCTCGCGGGCGCAGCCGGCCGCTTCACCGAGGCCATCGCCCACCTGGAGGCCGCGCTGGCACGGCACCGCGAGATGGGGGCCCGGCCATGGACGGCGCTCACCGAGGAGGCCTACGGCCACGTGCTGTCCCTGCGCGGACAGGCAGCCGACGTCGAGCAAGCGGGCAACCTCACCGAGTCCGCGATGCGCGCGGCCGAGGAACTCGGCCTGACCGCGATCACAAACCGGCTCCGCCTGCGGGCCTGACGGGCCTGACGGGCCCGACGGGCCCGACGACGCGCCAGGAACGCTACCTCCGGTCGAGGAAGTTCACGATCCTCGGGTACACATCCACGGCGGCCCTGCTCCCGACGATCGCGTCGAGATGGGCGTAGGCCGGGAGCACCTCCCGCTGATAGTCGCCCTGCGGGTTGCAATCCTGAAGCCAGCGCAGGGTCTTGAGCGTGCCAACCGGATGGAAGATGTAGTTGTGCGCACCCTGCAGTAGCAAGAGGCTGGTGCCGGCGATGCGCTCCGGATGCTCGAAGTAGTCCATCCCGCCGGTGTGCGTGACCGCGAGACCCCGGCGCAGCATGAGCGACAGGTGCTGCAGCGAATCGATGTTCCCGAACCCGAACATCTCGTTCAGCGCGCGGTGGGTCGCGTCGTTCAGCTGCGCATGGCGGTGGGTGCACCCGTAGATCGCGTTGATCCACCGGCATACCGCCTGGCCGCACCGTTCCTCCGCGGGCATCGGGAGGGTCCGGAGGGCGAGGTCGAGCAGCTCGTCCGGAGGCGACGGCAGGACGTCCGGCGCCACGCCGCCGATTCCCACGCGGGCGAAGGCACCCGCCGTGTGCAGCCGTGACTTCACCTGGTTGAAGACCGACGTGGTCGGGTGCATGGGGAACTGCGCGCAGACCGCGGCCCGGATCCCCGGCAGCCCGCTCAGCATCGCCATCAGCAGCGAGCCCGAGCCAACGCAGTGACCGAAGGCCTGGAGATCCTCCCGGCCCGTCAGCTCCCGGACCTTCCGCACCGCGAGCGGCCAGTCGACCTGCGCGATGTCGTCGATCGTGAACTCGGTCCTTGCCGACGGCAGGTCGATGCCGGCCCGATAGTCGAACAGCCAGATGTCATAGCCGCGTTCGGCCAGGAACTCCGTGAGGTTCTGCTCGATGGTTGACGCCAGGAACGAGTGGGACGACATGCCGAAGCCGGTGGCCATCACGAGGGGGCCCTTGTCGCCCGCCCGGTACCTCGTCAGGCGCAAGAAGGCGTCGTCGCCGAGCCGGTCGTCGGCGTGCCACTGCTGGCGGCTGTCGCACCACCAGATTCCGTCCGGGTCTCTGGGCTCGCGCACCGCGGGCGCCGTCTTCGGCGCGCTGGGGAAGGCGCCCGCCTCATCAAGGACGCCGCCGTAGATATGCACCATCTCGTCGGCGAACAGCTCAAGGAACGCCCGCCGATACTTGCCCTGCTCCCGGCGCGGGACGCCCTCGACCTTGATGCTGCGGAGGAGTTTGGGGAGGTCAGCCGGCTTCAGGTACAGGATTCCGGTACCCGGCTCTGCCCGTCAAGCTCGCCGATCTTCGTGTAGAGCGTCGTCGTCTCCGACCAGGCGCGGCGGACCCCGTTCTCGCGGAGCACCTTGTGGCCTTCGAAGCTGTACCGCTTCCCCTCGCCGGTCTCCAGGGTCATCCGGTACCGCATGTGCCAGGTCTCCACCTGCGACGGGTCGGGATTCGAAGAGCGTGAAGCTGCCTTCCGTGACGGTCAGGCGGCGGGTTGACAGCTGAGGCGCGAGTACCGTTCCGGAGATCCTGGCCTCGCGTGTCGGGTCGTCGAGCGCCGCGCGGAAGTCGTCGTATTCGATGGTGATCAGCAGATCCACGCGCGCGTCGTCGCTCCGGCCGCGGTCGTAGCCTTCGGGTAACCGTCATGCACGCTCATCGAGACGAAGCCGGTCAGCCGCTCGCTGAACTGGAGGCGGACGAGCGACGGAGCCAGCGACAGGCGCCGGTCCAGGCGGCTCGCCAGCCGCCTGGCCCGTCGCCCAGCGACGGTCGGCGATCAAGATCGCCGCCGTCCGTTCGGCGATGGCCGCGATGGTGAGCGACGGGTTCGCGTCCAGCGCGCACGGGACGACCGAACCGTCGCAGACGTACAGCCCGTCATGCACTCCGCCGCTGGCGGGGTCGAACACCTGGCCCTTATGGTCAACCACGCCGCCGGCCGCGTCGTCCGCCATCACGCACCCGCCGAGGGGATGCACGGTGATCAGCGACCGCCCGTTCGTCCAGGCCCAGAGCGGGTCAGGGGTCTCCGTCCCGTGCAGCGCCTTGGTGGCCTCGGCCAGGATCCGGTTGTCGCGGGCGAAGGCCGGCTGCTCGCCGACCTCGGGCCATACCACCTGGATTCGGTCGTTCTCCATGGCGATCCGCCCGCCGGAGTCGTCGGTGCTCATGACCAGGTAGGTCAGGGTACGGCCGACCGGCCCGTGATATGAGCCGAACGGGATCCCGGCGAGTTCCCGCAACCGCCTCGTTCCGCGTCCTCCGGAACCCCTTCGGCGGCGGCGCACAACGCGAGGGGAATCACCGAGGCGAGCGCGCCGGGGATGGCACCGTCCTCGATGATCAGCGCGTTCTCCAGCGGGGCATGCTGAGTATCCGGACCGCGCAAGTCGATCAGGCCGGTGATCGAGGGTCCGACCGCCGTGTCCTGACGCGGGACATCGCTCGCCAAGGCCGACGCCTCGCACGGACCGGTCGGTGTCGTAGGCGAACGCCAGCACATCGCCGTTGCCGGAGAACCCGTGCCCGAGCCGGTCCGACACCGGCAGCCCCAGGTCCCGTGACCGGAGCAGGATCTGCGTCGACCCGAGCGTCCCGGCGGCGAGCACGACGACGTCGGCCGTGACGAACCGGGACGGGGCGCCGGGGGATCGCTCGCCTCCCTCGCCCAGCACGTCGAAGGCCACCCGCCACTTGCCCTCGCATCGGCGCACCGACTGCACGGCCACCTCGGTGAAGATGTGCGCGCCGTGCGCGTACGCGTCCGGGAGATAGTTCATCAGGACGGTGTTCTTCGCGCCGTAATTGCAGCCGGAACAGCAGTCGCCGCACAGGGCGCACGCGTTCTGCCTCACCCCGACGGCGTTCGGGCCGTCCGTGAACGTCACGTTGAGGTCGGGACGGACCACCGCGGCGCCCAGGTCCGCGGCCGCCCGTTCGAGGGCCCGCAGCTTGGGCAGATCCGGCCATGCCCTGCGGGTACGGGTTGGACCCGAGCATGCCCTTGGCCGCACGCATGAAGGGCCGCAGGACCTCGGGGTGGTGCCGCAGCAGCGTCGGCCACCGGTCGTCGGAGAAGATCGCGTCACTCGGCTCAAGCGCCACGTTGGCGTTGATCAGCGAGGTGCCGCCCAGCCCGCAGCCCGACAGGACGGTGACGTCGGGACCCACGTGGAAGTCGAACAGTCCCGCCGCGGACCCGTGGTCCGCCTTAGGCGTATGGACCTGGATCTCACGCGCCGCGGAAAGCGCGGTATTCGGGTACTCACCCGGGTGAAGCTCCTTGCCCCGCTCCAGGACGCAGACATCTCGTCCCGCGCGCGCAATGCGGTCAGCGGCGATGGCCCCGCCATATCCCGAGCCGACCACCACCGCCGAGTAGTGGTCCTGCATCTGATCGACTGGACGGGATAGCATTTTCATCGAGGGCTCCTATTGGATCCGACTCGCAATCCGGGGGGCGGTGCGGGCATTACCTTACAGCAAATAACAGCTCGGAACAGTCCTCGCGTTATCCTGTGGGCTTTACTGTGAGTCTTCCTGTGGTTTTCCTGTGGGTCCGAACGCGTGGTTCTTATTCGGCCGACTGCCATCATGAACATGGGCCAGGGTCAGCCGTGCCGACGGCTGACCCTGGACGGGGGCTACGCGGAAATGTCACGCATCCCCGGCTGACGAGAAAATAATCGGCGCTCTATTTCTTCATGCCTCATACCTATCCCAGATCGCTGAAAGGATTACACGAATTCCGCTTGGGGAGCATTTCGTGAGTCGACCGCGAATGACCGTAATCCAGGGGAAGAAGCGCGTGAATCAAGAGAATGGCCCGCCGACACCACTTCGAGCTGAGCCACCGGGTCCTGCCAACCGGCGAGGCCGTCGTGGAGATCGGCGGCGAGCTGGACATGGACACCGCCGATCGGCGTTCAGGTACGTCCAGAAAATCATCAACCGCCACCGCGGACCGGTAGTCGTCAGCCTGGCGGGGATAGGTTTCTGCGACGTATGGGGTCTGCGCGCGCTGGTCCGCATGGCCAATTGCGCGGACCAGGCCAACCGCCCGTTCCGCGTGACCTCGCCCAGCCCGAGGCTGACCAAGCTCATGCGGATTACCGGCCTGGACAGCAAATTCCTGGCATCTGGGTAGGTAGACAGACAGGGAAACTGCGGGAGCACGTGATCGCCGAGACGGCCCAGGCCAACCAGGCTCAGCTCGGGATCTTGGTCGGCTGGAAGGCGAGCAGGACCCAGGTCTCGTTCTCGCGCACCCAGACCGCCAGCGACCTGCTGTTCAGCACCCGTACCTGGCCCGCGATCTGCACCTCCCCGCGCATGTCGCCGATGACCAGAGCGCAGTCCCCGTGCACCACGATGCTGATCTCCGGGTGGCTGATCGGGCCGTACTTGAAGTGGCCGGCCGCCAGCTTCTCCAGGTAGCTCTGCTTGCTGTCCGCGCTCGCATCGGAATGCGTGTACACCAGGTCAGCCGCGAACAGCTCGTCAAGCGCGGCCACATCACCGGCCGTCACCGCCTCGTACCGCCTGTCCTCCAGCGCCCTGATCTGCTCGGCAATGTCCTCATTGGTTGTCATGTGCCCATCCTTCACCCGCTAGCCGACTCCGGCAATCGGCGCCCCGGCGGGACCTGCCCCGACGTCCCGCCACGGAAGGGTCGCGCGGGCCTGATGGGCAGAGCCACGGTCCGTTCAAAGAAAAGATCTTTCATAATGAACGGAAGGTCGTTTCACCCCCCACCGAAACTGATCGCCCTGCCAGCGCTACGCCAACGCCACTCGGACATACCGCCCAATCGGGCTGCCATCACGGGACGCCCGGCCGCCAGGCACGCCGGGTCCTGCGGCCGGTAGGCTCCGGGCGTGCCCGTGAACCGGATTGTCCCGCTGCGCCTGGGCGTCGATGACGCCGGCGGATCCTGACGCTCCAACGCGCCGCGTACGTGACTGAGGCCCAGGCCCACGGCGACCTCACGATGCCCCCGCTGACCCAGACACTCGGCCAGCTCCGTACGGAGCTGGCCGATCCGCAGGTCTTGACCTGGGGAATCCGCCGAGCGAGGGCGCCTGGTCGCAAGCGTCCGCGTCCGCCAGGCCGCCCCGGCCACCGCGGAGGTCGGCCGCCTTGTGGTCGCTCCCGACCGGCAAGGCAGCGGCCTGGGCACCGCGTTGCTCCTTGCCGCCGAAGCGCGCCTGACAGACGACGTCGCGGTCATCCGCCTGTTCACTGGCGAGAACAGCCACGCCAACCTGCGCCTGTACCAACGGCTGGGCTATGTCGAGACGGGGCGGGCACCCGCTGGAAGCTACAGCCTCGTGCACCTAGCCAAGACACGCGCCTAGCGCCACGCAGGCGAGGAAGCCAGATGCGCATCATCGACATTCGGGAACGACCAATCAGGATCTCCCGCTACCGCGACCCGCGCATTCCCTCTGGCGGCCTCACCACCAGCCTTGTAGCCGTCGTCACCGACGTGGCCCGGGCCGGACAGCCGGTGGTCGGCTACGGCTTCGCCTCGGTCGGGCGCTACGCCCAGAGCGGGCTGATCAGGGAACGCTTCGCACCACGTCTGCTGCGGGCATCCCCGCAGGACATCACCGCAGACGACGGCGCGAACCTCGACCCCTTCCGGGCCTGGACCATCATGATGACCGGCGAGAAGCCCGGCGGCCACGGCGAGCGGTGCGTCGCGGTCGGCACCCTCGACATGGCCCTCTGGGACGCCGCAGCCAAGATCGCCGGCCTGCCCCTGCATCAGTTCCTGGCCAGGCCTCGGGCGGGATGTCACCACGTCGCAGGTGCCCGTCTACGCCAGCGGGGGGTACCCGTACCCGGAGAACGGCATCACCGCCCTCGCTGAGGAGATACGGCAATTCACCGACCTTGGCTTTACCCATGCGAAGATCAAGATCGGCAGCGCCTCCCTGGATGACGACCTGCGGCGGATCGAGGCGGCCGCCACGCACCTGGCCGACAGCGGGCACCTCGCCGTCGACGCGATGAATGCCTACGACCCCGGCATGTCCCTCACTGCGGCGACGGCACTGGCCCGCTTCGGACTACGGTGGTTCGAAGACATCTGCGACCCGCTGGATTTCGCCACCCACGAACGCGTCGCCGCGCGCTACGACCCGCCGATCGCCGCCGGCGAGGCACTGTTCTCCGCGGCTGAGGCGGCACTGCTCGACAGGTACGCGGGCCTGCGGCGTGCCCGGGACATTCTCCTGTTCGATCCCGTGCACTGCTACGGCCTGCCCGGCTACCTCCAGATCATCGACACGCTCACGGCCGCCGGCTGGCCCCGGCGCGCCTTCTGGCCGCACGGCGGTCACCTGTTCAGCCTCCACCTCGTCGCGGCCCTCGGCCTCGGCGGCGCCGAGATCAACCCGCTGGCTTTCCACCCGTTCCACGGCCCGCCGCCCGCCCTGCCAGTCAGCGCCGGTCGCATCCGCCTTCCAGACGTTCCCGGAATCGGCTTCGAACTCCACGACGACGCCTGGCAGGCCTTCCGGTCACTTCACCACGCCGCGTAGCGAACGGCCCGGCTTTTGTACGCTGGTCGCCGTGACTCCTGCCGAGGACCTGCGCGAGCTCGTCCACGCCGAGCACGGCCTGCCCGTCGTCGTGCTGCGGACGTCGCGGTGCCGGCGTTTACACCAGCTGACGGGGGCAGGAGCTGGGACTTCGGCGGCGTCGCGGCTCCGACCCGAGGACTAGGTCGCGGGGGCGCGGTCGGGCAGGAAGGCGGCGACGAGCTCCTGCGCGGCGAGGCCGGGAGGGAGTGTGCCATCGCGGACGTCGGCCTCCAGGCGCGGGGCGAGCGCGCGCAACTCGCTGCTGTCGCGCAGGCGGTCCAGGAGCTGGTCCCGGACCAGCGACCACATCCAGCTGACCCGCTGCTCGCGACGGCGTCGCTCCAGCTCGCCGCTGTCACTGAGCATCTGCTGGTGCTTCTCGACCAGCGACCACACCTCGGCCAGGCCCGTTCCGGCGATGGCGCTGCAGGTGACGACCGGAGTCGACCACCCATCCTCGGGCCGGCCGAGCAGTCGCAGCGCTCCGGCCAGCTCTCGGGCGGCCCGGCGGGCCTCATCCTCGTGCGGCCCGTCGGCCTTGTTCACGGCGACGACGTCGGCCAGCTCCAGCACGCCCTTCTTGATCCCCTGCAGCTGGTCGCCGGTGCGGGCCAGGGCGAGCAGCAGAAAGGTGTCGGTCATCTCCGCCACCAGGGTCTCGGACTGACCCACGCCGACCGTCTCGACCAGCAGGATGTCGTAGCCGGCGGCGGCCATGACGACCAGCGACTCCCGGGTCGCGCGGGCGACGCCGCCGAGGGTGCCCGCGGTGGGCGACGGGCGCACGAAGGCGGCCGGGTCGGTGGCGAGCCTGGTCATGCGGGTCTTGTCGCCCAGGATGCTGCCGCCGCTGCGGGTGGACGACGGGTCGACGGCCAGCACGGCCACCCGGTGCCCGGCGTCGATCAGCTGCCCGCCGAGTGCGTCGATGAACGTTGACTTGCCGACGCCGGGAACGCCGGTGATGCCGACCCGCCGGGCCAGGTCCGCGTGGGGCAGCAGCCGGGTCAGTACGTGCTGAGCGAGGATCCGGTGGTCGGGACGGCTCGATTCGACCAGCGTGATGGTGCGGGCGATGGCGGCCCGGGACCCTGCGAGGACCGCGTCCGCGTACCGGGCCGCGTCCGGCCCGTCGGCCGCATCGTCCATGATTTTGTGCGGCATCGTGTTCACGGCGCCGTTTCGCGTCGGGCGGTCAGCTCCGTCAGCAGGTCGTAGGCCGCATCGGGGATGACGGTGCCAGGCCCGAAGATCGCCGCGGCCCCGGCCGCGCGCAGTTCGTCGAAGTCCTGGGGCGGAATGACTCCCCCGACCACCACCATGATGTCGCCGCGATCCGCTTCGGCGAGTGCGGCCTTGAGCGCCGGAACGAGGGTCAGGTGGCCCGCGGCGAGCGAGGAGACGCCGACGATGTGCACGTCGGCCTCGATGGCCTGGCGCGCCACTTCCTCGGGGGTCTGGAACAGCGCCCCGACGTCCACGTCGAAGCCGAGGTCGGCGAACGCGCTCGCGATGACCTTCTGCCCGCGGTCATGGCCGTCCTGGCCCATCTTGGCGACGAGTATCCGGGGACGGCGGCCTTCGGCCCGCTCGAAGTCCGCCGCCGCGGCGCGGACCCGCTCGATGCCGTCCGTGTGGCCGGCCTCCTGCCTGTACACACCACTGATCGTACGGATGTGCCCGGTGTAGCGTCCGAATACCTTCTCCAGCGCGTCGGAGATCTCGCCCACGGTGGCTTTCGCGCGCGCGGCGTGGATGGCCAGCGCCAGCAGGTTGTTCTCGTCTCCGTCGCTGTGGGGCTGGGCCGCGGCGGCGGTCAGCCGGTCGAGCGCGGCCTGGCAGGCAGCCGGGTCGCGCTCCTGGCGGAGCCGGCGGAGCTTGTCGAGCTGCTGGGCGCGCACGGCCCGGTTGTCGATCTTGAGCACGTCGATGTCGTCGGCGCCGGCGACGCGATATTTGTTGACGCCGATGACGGGCTGGCGACCGGAGTCGATCCGGGCCTGGGTGCGGGCCGCCGCCTCCTCGACCCGCATCTTGGGGATGCCCGCCTCGATCGCGCGGGCCATGCCGCCGGCCGCCTCGACCTCCTGGATGTGCGCCCAGGCGCGGCGGGCGAGCTCGTAGGTGAGCCGTTCGACGTAGGCGCTGCCGCCCCAGGGGTCGATGACGCGGCCGGTGCCGGACTCCTGCTGCAGCAGCAGCTGGGTGTTGCGCGCGATCCGGGCGGAGAAGTCCGTCGGCAGCGCGAGCGCCTCGTCGAGGGCGTTGGTGTGCAGGGACTGGGTGTGGCCCTGGGTCGCGGCCATCGCCTCGATGCAGGTCCTGGCCACGTTGTTGAACACGTCCTGCGCGGTCAGCGACCAGCCCGAGGTCTGGCAGTGCGTGCGCAGCGACAGCGACTTGGGGCTCTTCGGCTCGAACTGCTTCACCAGCTTGGCCCAGAGCAGCCGCCCGGCCCGCAGCTTGGCGACCTCCATGAAGAAGTTCATGCCGATCGCCCAGAAGAACGACAGCCGGGGCGCGAACGCGTCGATGTCCAGGCCGGACTCGAGGCCGGCCCGCAGGTACTCGACGCCGTCGGCGAGCGTGTAGGCCAGCTCCAGGTCGGCCGTCGCCCCGGCCTCCTGGATGTGGTAGCCGGAGATCGAGATCGAGTTGAACTTCGGCATCCGGCGGGAGGTGAACCCGAAGATGTCGGAGATGATCCGCATCGACGGGCCCGGCGGGTAGATGTAGGTGTTGCGGACCATGAACTCTTTGAGGATGTCGTTCTGGATCGTGCCCGCCAGCTGCTCGCTGGCCACGCCCTGCTCCTCGGCGGCGACGACGTAGAGGGCCAGCACCGGCAGCACGGCGCCGTTCATGGTCATCGACACGCTCATCCGGTCGAGCGGGATCCCGTCGAACAGCTGCCGCATGTCGTAGATCGAGTCGATCGCGACGCCGGCCATGCCGACGTCGCCGGCCACCCGCGGGTGATCGCTGTCGTAGCCGCGGTGGGTCGGCAGGTCGAACGCGACCGACAGGCCCTTCTGCCCGGCGGCGAGGTTGCGCCGGTAGAACGCGTTGGACTCCTCGGCGGTGGAGAACCCGGCGTACTGGCGGATCGTCCAGGGCTGGTTCACGTACATCGTCGGGTAGGGCCCGCGCAGGTACGGCGGCAGGCCGGGATAGGTGGCGAGGAAGTCCAGCCCGTCCAGGTCCGCTGCCGGTGTACAGCGGCTTGACGGCGATGCCCTCGGGCGTGACCCAGGGTTGCCCGCTGCCCTCGCCAGCGGCGCTGACCGCGTCGCGCCACCGCTTCTCGTCGTGCGGGTCGGGCTCGGGCGGCTCTGCCAGCCCGACCTCGGTGAAATCGGGCAGGTCCCAGTCGCCGGTCACCGCGGCACCCCCAGTGCGTCCAGCATCCGCTCGGAGAACGTCAGCACGTCCATGTCGTCGGTGATCCTCTCTGCGGCGCCAGGCACCGGCGCCTCCGGGCTCCCTGCCGCCACGACGACCATGGACGTCCCCCGCGCGCGCGCTCTGCTCACGGCTTCGCGCACCGCGACGGCGTCGGCATCGGGGCTCCCGCAGATGACGATGACGGGGACCGAGCCTGGGGCGGCGGCATCGCCAGCGCCGGCGCCATCGGCGGCGTCGGCGGTGACCGTCGTGATGCCGGCCGGCGCGAGCAGGGCCGCCACCTGCGCGGCGCGCGCGCTGCTCGCCCGCGAGGCGTCAAGTGGCGCCAGGGTGAGGGCGGGCGGCGACCCGGTCGCCCGCGCGTAGGTGTCCGAACGGTCGCGGAGCTCCTCGTGCCACTGCGACCAGCGGATGCGTGGCAGTCCTCTCGCATGGGGGGCTCCGGCCCCCCATTCCCCCTGGCCGCCGGCCTCCCGTCATCGTCGGCCGGCCGGGGAGCGGCTAGCCGGGGGCTGGCAGGTCTTTTGAGCAGGACCTCGCCGACCAGGGGGAACTCGCTGACTCCGGTGACGGCCTCCCGCCGCCTGGCCAGCGCGTCCCGCCGGGCCGCGCGGCTGGCCGCTAGCTGGCTGGCGATAAACCCGCTGGCCAGGGCGGCGCGTAGGCCACCCGACCGCTCTATTTCCTGGAACCAGGCCCAGGATCTGGCGGCAAGCTGCGCGGTGAAGTCCTCGACATACCAAGACCCGCCCGCCGGGTCGATGACCTGGGCCACGTGGGACTCATCGACGAGCAGCGCGTGGACGTTGCGGGCGACCCGGCGGGCCAGCTGGTCGGGCTGCCCGATCGCCGCGTCGAAAGGGGCGACCGTGATCGCGTCGGCACCGCTGACGCCAGCCGCGAAACAGGCCAGCGTGGCGCGGAGGATGTTGTTCCACGGGTCCCGGCGGGTCAGCATCGGCCAGGAGCTCACGGCATGCTGCCGCTGCCCCCCGGCACCGGAATCGACACCGCACTGCTCGGCCACGCGCGCCCAGACGCGACGGGCAGCGCGCAGTTTGGCGATGGTGGTGAATTGGTCCGCGGTTGCGGCGTACCGGAACTCCAGTTGCCCGAACGCCGCGTCGGCGGGCATTCCCGCCTGGCGCATCGCCCGCAGGTACTCCAGCCCGACGGCGAGGGCGCAGCCGAGTTCCTGCGCCTCCGTGCCGCCAGCCTCGTGGAACGGCAGCGCATCGACGACGATCGCGCGGACGCCGGGGAAGTCCGCCGAGCAGCGCCGGGCCAGGTCAGCGGCAGCCCGGAGGTCGCCCTCGGTGCCGGTCCTGGCCAGCACCCCGAGCGGGTCCGCTCCCAGGCAGCCGGTCAGTTCGGCGGCGGGCACGCCGCGCTGCGCGGCGGTGCCAAGGAACACGTCGGCCGCCTCAGCGAACCGCTCGCCCGCATCCAAGGCGACCGGTGCCAGGTCGAGATAGACGTCTGCGAGCACGTCCGGCAGGGCGCCGATGGGGATCTGCCCGTCACCGAGGCCGAGCCACAGCGAGCCGACGCCTCCTTCGAGGTCTTCCATAATCTGCTCGCGTGCCACCGCGGGGTCCGGGTGCTCGTGACGCTGCCGGACATCCCACCCGGCACGGTGGCCGGCCGCGGTTCGGCCGCGCACGAAGGGCGCCTGCCCCGGGTAGCCGGGGCTCGGTCGGCTCGCAGCGCCGACATACAGCGGGGCGATCTCGATGCCGTCCGCAGTGATGGTCGCGAGCTGCTGTTCCGGGGAGTCGCCGACGCCGATGCCGCCAACGACCTTGGCGACCAGGCGTTGCCATTGCTCCCGGGTGGCCGCCGGGAACTCGGCAGCGAGCACTAGGTCATCGGAACCCGGCGCGGTGACGTCGGTCATGCGCTGATCTCCCCAACGGACGGCCCGCGCGGCGAACGGATCTCCCACATCACGGACTGACCTCATTCCGATAACGGACATGATCGGGCCGACAGCAATCTGCGCCTCCGCCAACGTCGGCGTTAGGCAGATCGCCGCCGACGTCGAGGGTGATGATCATGACGCTCATGGTACCGAATCCCGTTCTCATGGTCCCGAATCCCATCTCCCTGGTACAAGGTCACGGCAGGTGTCTGCCCGCTGGCGGACGGACCCGCTCAGCGGAGCCGGTGCGCCTACCTAACGCCGGGCACCCATGGCCCAGCGGATGGTGCTGACGATGCGCATGGCCGGCCGGCGGCACCAGCACGGACTCGGCGACATGGAGCCGCGGCAACCGCAGTTCCCGCCGCGCCCAGGCGGGAAGCTCGGCGATCGCCGTCGCCGCGAGCAGCGTGTACGGGCCGCGGGCAAGCAGCGGCAGCGGCGGGTTCCGCACCAGGAAACGGGCCGCCTCGAGGGCTTCCGGCGTCGCGCGCAGCTCGGGCCGGTAGGCGTCGAGCGCCGCAGCGAGCTCCTGCCGCGTCCGCGGCGGGTCGGGCACCCCCAGGGCCAGCGCGATGCGGGCGGCATCGGCGACGTAGCCGTCGCAGCCGGCGGCGTCGAGCGGCTGCGCGCCGTAGCGCTGGTGGCAGCGCAGGAAGCTGTCGGTCTCGGCCACATGCACCCAGCGGAGCAGATGCGGGTCGTCGGCCCGGTACGGCCGGCCGTCAGGGTCGGTCCCGGTTATGTGCCGGTGGACGCGCCGGACGTGGTCGACGGCGCGCTGCGCGTCCTCGGCCGGGCCGTACGTGGTGGCCGCGAGGAAGGTACTCGTCCGCTGCAGCCGGCCCCACGGGTCGTTGCGGTAATCGGAGTGCTGCGCGACCGCGATCATGGCCTGCGGGTGCAGCGACTGGAGCAGCAGCGCGAGAAGACCGCCGACGAACATCGAGGCGTCCCCGTGCACGCGGCGGATCGGGCGGTCAGGTGAGAACCAGCGCGGTCCCGGCGTGTTGAACCGCGCCCGGTTGGCCGGCCCCTCGGGACCCGCGACCCGCGCGAACAGCGCCTCGCCCAACTGGCGCTTGAGCGTGTCCAGGCGTGCGACTAGCGACTGCGGTATGGTCCTGCCTCCTTGCCCGGCAAGCGAATCCCCGGCTCGGCCGCCCTTCCCAACCTCATAAACCAGCGTAACTGCACGCCACAAATGCCTCCTTTCCATTTCGAATCTGCCGCCGGGCGGGCCTCGGTCGCCCTCGCCCGGACGCCCCGGGCGGAGTTCACTGCGTTTGGTGGTCGCCTGCGAAGCATGACGGAGCTCGATTAGGCTCAGCCGGGCTGAGAGAGGGCTGAGAGGGCTGAGAGTGCGCTGAGAGTGGGCTGAGAGGGCTAAGAGGAGTGGGTGTGCGCGGGCTGAAGTTCGGATCGGCCGCCATCGGCCACGTCGGCTATGCCGCGACGTGCCTGGTCGCGGCCGTCCTGCTGGTCGTGGCCGGCTATGCACACAAGACGGTCGGCGAGTTGAACGCGCTCGGCGACGGCATCGGGATCCCCGGGAGTCCCTCCGTCGGCGCGATGAACATCCTGGTGATGGGCCTGGAGAGCCGGACCAACTTCGAAGGGCAGACGCTGTCGGCTCAGCAGCTCAAGGAGACGCACTCGGGCAGCGTCAAGGGCGTCAACGAGGACGGCGTCGGCGCCCAGGACACGGACACGCTGATCCTCATCCACATCTTCGCCGGCGGGGACAAGGCGGTTGGCTTCTCGGTCCCCCGCGACGACGTGGTCAACTTCCCCCATGCCACCCTCGACGGGCTCACCGAGGGCAAGATCGACGCGGCCTACGACTACGCCTACAACCAGTACGTCGACGACAACGCGGGCAAGATGAGCAACAGCGCGCTCTACCTCGGGGCTAACCAGGCGGGCCAGTTGTTCGAGATCCAGACGGTGGAGTCGGTCACCGGCGTGCACATCGACCACTTCGTCGAGTCGAACATCCTCGGCTTCTACTACCTGGCCCAGCAGTTCGGCGGCATGGAGGTGTGCATCAAGCCGGCTCCCGCCCAGGACGGCTTCCCCGCAGGGGCGAACCTGACGGACGTGGACACGCTGGTGCATCCCCCCTCCGACAACTCGGGCTTCAACGCGTACGAGGACGGCTACAACCGGAAGAAGGGCGGCACGCAGTACCTGCACCTGTCTCCGGCGCAGTCCCTGGCGTACGTCCGGTCGCGTGACACCCTTCCCGGGGTCGACATCGGCCGTACGGCCCGGCAACAGGCGGCCATTGACTACGTGATCTACAAGCTGAAGAGCGAGGGAGTGCTGAGCGACCTCGGCTCGATCACCACCCTGCTGACCACCGCCAAGGATTACCTCATCACCGACAGCGGCTGGGATCTGCCCGACTTCGCGACCAACATGAGCGCGCTCACCGGCAAGAACCTTTCCTTCGCCACGCTGGCCTCGGCACCTACGAACAACGTCCCGGTGCCCGGTTACACGTCTCCGCAGAGCGTGAACTTCATCGACGTGCCGGCCATCCAGCGAGACATCAAAGAGGCTTTCTACGGGAGCGCGGCGACACCGCCGGCCTCGTCCGTGACCGTGGACGTCTACAACGGCAGCGGCGCCACCGACCTGGCCTCGCAGGCCTCGCATGCCCTCGTCGCCCTGGGCTACCAGGCGGGCAAAGTTGCGAACTCGACCGCACAGTCGCAGACCATCACGGATGACAACCAGGTCTTCTACGGCGCGGGCACGGAACTGAACGCGGAGACCATCGGCGACGAGCTGGGCACGACGCCGCCCCGCTGTCGTCGCTGCCGGCCGGGCACGTGGAGGTGCTCCTCGGATCGGCCGTCACCGCGCTGCCCGCGGGCCTGTTGACCTACGGCGCGTCAACCGTCACCGCCCAGGACTACAGCAGCGCCGCGGCAGCCGATGGCCTATCCCCCTCCGGCATCCCCACCACCACCCCCGCCGGCCTCCCCACCACCACCCCCGCCGGAACTCAGTCGGTCGGCGCCTCGGTCCTGGGCGCGCGGGCCCCGGACGCCAGCGCCGCGGCCAAGAAGCCGGCCTCGAAGAGCGGCACGAGCGGCGGCGGGATCGCGCTTGGCTCCGTCACGGTGGGATCGAATGCCCCGTACGGAATCCCCTGCGTCTACTGAATCCACCCGGATGGCTTACCACGGTAGCTAGCCGCATCTGCCTGGACCTGCTCCGTTCGGCCCGGACCCGGGCCCGGCGCGAGCGCTACGTGGCAGCCGTGCCATTCGCCGTGAGCGCGCTTGTCAGGAGATGCCGAGGCCGCTGAGGACGGTCTGCACGAGCACGGTCACCGACAAGACGCGACGGCGGCGACGCTGATCGTGGCCACGATCTTGAAGACGCGGCCGTTGGCGGCGTCGCCGAGGACGCTGGCTGCGGTTGGCGAGGACGAGGACGTAGGTGAGCAGGATGGGCGTGATGAGCCCGTTCAGGACCTGGGCCTCGACGAGGAGCTGGATGAGGTTGCCGGGGATCAGGGCGACGGCCGCGCCGATGAAGACCTGGCCGGTGAACAGGCCGAGGAACAGCGGGGCCTGGCGGAAGGTCTTGCTGACGCTGCGCTCGGCGCCGGCGGCCTCGCTGATGGCGTAGGCGGTCGAGAGCGGGACGACCGCGGCGGCCAGCGCGCTGGCGCCCAGGAGGCCGACCGCGAACAGCTGCGTGGCGAACCGGCCGGCGACGGGGGCGAGCGCCTGGGCGGCCTGCTTCGCCGATTCCAGCGGCGCGCGGACGTGGATCGCCGCGGCGGTCGCGACGATGATGAAGATGCTGATCACGTTGCAGAAGATCGACCCGGCGACGGTGTCGAGCCGCTCGCCCGGGTAGTCCGCCGGGCCGATGCCGCGGTCGGCGACCGCGGCGGCCACGTAGAACTGCATGTACGGGGTGATCGTGGTCCCGATCAGCGCCACGACGAGCAGCAGGAACGCCTTGGTCGCCAGGAAGTGCGGGTAGGCCAGCTGCGCCCCGGCCTGAGCGTAGTCGGGGCGGCTCAGGAACGCGGCGACCGGGTAGGCGAAGAACACCAGGCTCAGCACCAGGAACAGCCGCTCGGCGTACTTGTAGGACCCGAAGACCACCAGCGCCCAGATCGAGACGGCCGCCACCGGGATGCTGATGTACTTCGAGACGTGCGAGCAGCTCCATCGCGGCCGCGATCCCGGCGAATTCCGAGACGACCAGGCCGACGTTGGCGACGATCAGCGCGAGCGAGCGCGAACGCCGTGACCCGGATGCTGAACTGCTCGCGGATCAGCGCGCCGAGGCCCTCTCCGGTGTAGGCGCCGAGCCGGGCGCACATCTCCTGCACCACGACCAGGGCCACGGTCACCAGGACCATCGCGAACAGCGTCCGGTACCCGAACTGAGCCCCGGCGCTGGCATAGGTCGCGATCCCGCCCGCGTCGTTGCCCGCGTTCGCCGCGATGATCCCGGGCCCCATGAACGCCAGCAGCATCAGGATCCGGCGGCGCAGCGGCCGCCGGGCCGGGCCGGGCAGGCGGCGCGGCCCGGGCGCCACCTCGCTCGGCGACGGCAGCGCGCCCTCCCGCACGCCGCTCATGACAGCCGCCGGGGGAACCGGAACCGGGGCCGGTCAGGCACCAGCATGTCCAGCACGTCATCGGCCAGGATCCGGCCCAGGGGCCGCTCCTGCTCATCGACCACCACCACCCACGAGTGCCGGGTTTCCACGAGCCGCTCCGCGATCTCGTCCAGGCCCGCGTCCGGGGTGACGGTCACCGGCCAGGGCGGCCCGATCAGGTCATCCACCGTCGCCTCCAGGTCGGCGAGGAACAGCTCGGTCATCGTCACGTCGTCCAGCAGCTGCCCGTCCTCCCCGAGCACGATGATCCCGGCCAGGTCCTCGTCATGCTCCCGGTTCGCCCGCAGCCGGTCCCGGACCTGCATGATCGTCTCCGCCGGGGTCGCGGTGACCAGGACGGTGGTCATGATCCCGCCGGCGGTCCGCTCGCCGTAGCCCAGCAGCGTCGCCACCCGCTCGCGGGCCTCGGCGGGCATCGCGGCCAGCAGCTTCTCCTGCTCGCCCGGGTCCAGCTCGCGCAGCCCGTCGGCGGCCTCGTCCGGCTCCATCCGGCCAAGCAGCTCCGCGGCGTCCGCGGTGTCGGACTCGCGCAGCAGCTGCACCAGCTCCTCTTCCTGCATCTCCTCCAGGGCGTCCGCCGCCTGTTCCGGCGTCAGCTGGGCGAGCAGGTCGCGGCGCTCGGCGCGGCCCAGGTCCTCCAGCAGGTCAGCCAGCTCACCCGGCCGCAGCCGCTGCAGGCCGTGCCCCGAGGCCTGCAGGGTGCCGCCCGGCCCGCGCTGCGAGCCGAAGCTCGTGATGCTGGCCCAGTCGATGACCTTCTCCGGGGTCGGCCGGGACCGGAACCGCGCCGGGCCGAGCCGTCGCAGCAGGCTGTTGAACCCGACGTCCACGCCGACCAGCTGCACCACCCCGGCCACCCGCGCCAGGTACAGGTCCGAGGCGCGGATAACCCGCGCGCCATCGGTATCGACGAGCTGGTGATCGATGACATCGCGCGCCAGCTCGACCTCGCCGGGACGGCGCGCGACGTCCCGCAAGTCCAGCCGCGCCGTGCGCAGCCGGATCCGGTCGCGGCCGAATTCCTCCACCGCATCGACCGGCAGCCAGGCCCGGCGCCGGCCAACCCGCACGATCAGCCCGGTCACCGGCGGGTACGGCTGGTTACTGTCCCACCGGGCGACGACGTCCGCCACCTGGCCGATCTGCTGCCCGGCCTGGTTGAGCACCGGCTTGCCGATCAGCCCGGCCAGGCTCACCAGCTCGCTGCGGACATGCCGCAGCGCGGTCAGGCGCTCGACGCGCTGCTCATACCGGGCCCGCAGCGCCGACACCGAGGGGGCAGAAGGACGCTCGGCCATATTCCTCCCAGAATCCCGCAAGCAGTGTTACCAGCCCGATCCTTCCATATCAGCCCATATCGCCGAGCCAGGTCGGCGCGTTCGCCACCACGCTCACCCAGTTCGCCGACCGGAGGCGCCTAGAACCACAGCTGGCGGTAAGTCCGACAGGTAACCCGTGATCGCGGGCACGCGGGGGGCGCGGAGCGAACCAGGTCATACGAGGGCGAGGATTATGGACTCGCCGGCCTTGGACTCGCCCTTGCTCCGGTTCTCGATCAGGGTGACAGTGGCGGCGACCGTTCGCAGCGCACTGCGGGCGTCAGTTCCTCCCGTGGCTGCGCCCTCGGTGGCGCCGTCGGCCAGGGCAAGCGCGACGGCCCGCAGCGCTGCCGCCTCGGGCGGGTCGGGGGGCCGATGCGCGCCGCACATCGGCGCGCAGGCGTCCGTCAGGCGGCGTGAGCCCCGTTACCTGGTTCCAGTCGGGAGAGCCACGCTGTGCGGGACTGGCTGCCGTCAACCCACGCAGCACGTCGGTGAGTGGGCGGCCGAGGGCCGCCCTGAGCTGCGTGGTCTCGTGAATCCCTGCTCGGGACGAGAGCGCGAGCGCGAATGCCAGGCACGGGTCGCTGGCCAGCGAGCGGTCCGCCCGCGCCCGAAGGCGAGTTCGCGGCGAGTACCTGAAGCAGGGTGCTGGCCAGAGGTCCGTCAGCGACCCAGCGCAGCGGGAGCCCGAGGACGCCGGGGAGCGGAAGCGCCGGGTCGAGGGTGTGGACGCTGGCGAGGCCGAGACTGGCGAGGCGGCATCGGAGGTCCGGGATGCTGCGCGCGAGCGCGTAGGCGCGGTCGAGGTCGGTGACGTGGACGCGGGCGAGTTCGCGCGTGTGATCGACGTCAAAGTCGAAGGCGCCGAGGACGCTCAGATCGAGGTCGATGGCGTCGGCGAGCTCGACGGCGCGGACGTGGGCGAGGTCGATGGCGCCGGCGAGGTCGCTGGCGATCGCGTCGGCCAACGCGCGAGCACGGGTGAGATCGAGGGTGCGGATGAGGTCGGCGTCGGCGGCGCAGGTACGCGTGATGGCGTCGGCGCGGGTGAGGTCGAGGGCATGGGCGTAGGTGAGGACGATGGCGTGGGCGTGGGCGTGCATGAGCTCGACGCGCTGCCCGTCGGAGTTGGCCCGGGCGGTCGAGGTCGTTGGCGAGGGCGCCGCTCAGGGCACGGACGTCGTCGAGGTCGCGGGTGATATTCAGGGCGACGTTGAGGACCGCCGCGGTGAGTACCTGCGGCAGTATGGCGGTGTTCCTGGCGTCGACGGCGATTGCCTGGCGGATGGCGGCGCCGGTTAGCTCGTGCGGGTGGGGCTGGCCGGGACGAAGCCACAGTCCCGGCGTGCGGCTGGGTCCACGCGCACGTCACGGAGGCCGGGAGCTGGCGGGCCAGGGCGCTGGCGATGCCCTCCTCCTGGAGTTCATCGTGGCGCGGGAGCCTGACCTCGATGCCGGTGGCGGTGGCGGTGATCGAGTTCAGCCACGTGACGAAGGCCTGTGCCTCGGTGCCCCAGATACCGGTGGCGGGCTGGTCGGCGCGGGGGTCGCACGGGCTGTCGGGCTGGGGCGCCTGGGTGTCGGCGAGGAAGAGCCAGTACAGGTCGGCGGGAACGGGCCGGGCGCAGATCCTGGTCCCGGTGGCGGTGGTGAGGGTCCGGCGCACGAGGCGCGCGGCCTGGACCCCCGCGATCAGCCGCCGGTGCTCGGGGGAGCAGTCCGGCTCGTACGCCCGTCGCGTTCCCGGTCGAGGCGCTGGCGTAGCTCAGGATCGATCTCGGCGCTGGCTTCGTCGCAGTCGAAGGCCAGGGTGAGGGCGGGGATCGTGCCGCTGTCCAGGCAGGCGCGGACGATCGGGCTGGCATCGGCGGTCGCCGCGTACAGCAGGATGGTCTCGTGCCACCAGGGGTCGCTGACGTTGTCGGCGAGGCTCTTCACCAGGTCGGGGGTGGCGCTGACGTGCCGGGCGGCCAGGTACTCCTGGAACGTCAGGTGCGTGAAGGCGTACCGGCCCGCGGTCGCCTCGACGAGCAAGCCGTTGCGCGAGATGTCGTCGAGGAACGCCTCGCCGGTGACCGACGGGGAGAAGCGCTCCAGCTGGGGCCCGAGGATCTCCAGGACGCGGTCGGCGGGAAGGTCGCTGACGTGGTCGCGCATCATCTGGTAGGCGAGCGCGGCCAGGAGCGTCTGCTTGGCGGGCCAGGACAGGAGCTCGGCAGGTCCTTGGCCTGGCCGCGGCGCGAAAGCAGGACCTGGCAGATCTCCCCGTAGAGGTCGGCGCGGCTGCCTGGCAGTGCGCCGCGGTACCGGTGGGCCGTGGCGATCATCGTCAGCAGCAGCGGATTGACCGCCAGGTCATGCAGTGCCGGATGCTCCTCGAGCAGGGAGGTGAGCCTGGCGGCGGACTCGCGGGCCCGCATCCGCACGGCGCGCCGCGCGGTCCGGCCGGAGGCGCCGGTCGCGTGCCGTTCCGCGGCCAGGTACCAGCGATCCAGGAAGAGCTGCACCTGCTCGGCGGTAAACGGCCGGACCACGAGGACGTCCGCCTGGGCGGTCAGCGGACCAGGAAGGCCGTAAGGACCTGGAGGTGACCACGAAGTGGTTGCCCGCGTGGGCGGCGATCTGCCGCTCAACCCAGTCGGCCACGGCGAGGCGGTCGTCGGCGCGGGCGACCTCATCCAGGCCGTCGAGCAGGACCAGGCACCGGCCGCGGCGCAGCTGGCGCTCCCACCAGCCGCCGGGTTCCTTGCCCGGCCGCGCCGCCGACCGCGGCCCGTACGACATCCGGCAGCGAGATCGCTGGATCGGCGACGATCGACTCGGCCTGCTCGCGCAGCGCGAGCAGGATGGGGACGCGCCTGCGGCCCAGGCGCCCGCGCACGGCCGTCCGGGCGCTGCGGCGGGCCGCATGGGCGAGCAGGGTGCTCTTGCCGCTTCCGGGCTGGCCGACCAGCGCGAGGACCACGCGCGAGCGGCGGTCGAGGAGTTCGCTGATCGAGTGCCGCTCCGAGGTGTCCTCGGCCGCCGGGCTGAGCGGGTCACCGGAAGCCTGCTGCGGGGCTCGGCTGACCAGCGCGACATCGACGTAGACGTCGCCCAGTTCCGGGATGTGGTCACCGCCGGTCGCGAGATCCTGCACGTCGACGTACCTGAGCGAGTCAAGCACCCACCGCCGGTACCGGTAGCCGTACCCCGGAACGGCCGATGCCCGCACAACCTGTCGCCACGCTCTCGCGGTCAAATGAGCCCCCGGCCCGCACATCTCCGACATCCCCGCTCCAAGCTAGCCCATCGCGCGTCCCTAGGCCAGGCAGCCCTGGCTCCTCGTAAGGCATATTCCGTGACATATCGCGGCCTCACGCCACAGAACGTCAGAACCATCGTCTGAACGGTCCGTGGCTCCGTCCCTCCCCTTCGCTCCGCCTGCGAGATGGCCGGCGCGGCTGGGTGTCATACCTTTCTGGCCGCGTGCGTCTTTCCCATGGCTCAGGTCACGGCTCCCGCCGAGGTGGCGGGACGTGGCGGTGGAAGGGACCGCGTACTGGCTCGGCGGCCGGGGCAGGCCGTAGTGCTCCCGCAGGGTCGTGCCCTCGTACTCGCGGCGCAAGAGCCCGCGCTGGCGCAAGATCGGCACGACATGCTCGGCGAACAGCTCGAAGCCCGACGGCAGCACCGGCGCGCATGATGTTGAACCCGTCCGCCGCGCCGCGCTGACCCCAGTGCTCGATGGTGTCCGCGATCTGCTCCGGGGTGCCCGCGAAGGTCCGAGTGGCCCCGGCCGCCGCCGAGCCTGCCGATCAACTGGCGGACGGTCAGCTTCTCCCGCGCGGGCCAGCTCGACGATCAGCGTGTACCTGCTCTTCGCGCCCTCGATCTCGTCTTCGGCCGGGAAGGTCGTCGGGCAACGGCTCGTCCAGCTGGCAGCTGCGAGGGCTCGAGCCCGAACTGCCGGGCCAGCCGGTCACGGGCCTGCTCGGCACATGATGAGCTGGTCGAGCTGCGGCGTCGAGTTCCAGCGCCTCGGCCTCGGTCGAGCCGATCACCGGGACGAGGCCGGGCAGGATCTTGATGCCGTCAGGGTCCCGGCCGGCCAGCGCGGCCCGCCGCTTCAGGTCGGCGTAGAACGCCTGGCCCTCTTCGAGGGTCTGCTGCGCGGTGAACACCGCCTCGGCGTGGCGGGCCGCGAACTCCTTCCGTCCTCCGACGATCCTGCCTGCACCAGCAGCGGATGGCCCTGCGGGGCGCGGGACAGGTTCAGCGGGCCCCGCACCTGGAAGAACCGGCCCGCGGTGGTCGATGACGTGCACCTTGTCCGCCTCGGCCCACACGCCGCGCTCCGGGTCGGCGACGATCGCGTCGTCCTCCCAGCTGTCCCACAGCTTCCTGGCGACCTCCACGAACTCGTCCGCCCGCTGGTAGCGCTCCGCGTGCGACGGCTGTGCGTCCAGGCCGAAGTTCTGCGCGGCGTCGTCGCCTGCCGTCGTGACGATGTTCCAGCCCGCCCGGCCGCCGCTGACATGGTCAAGCGACGCGAACCGGCGGGCGAGGTTGTAGGGGTCGTTGTAGCTGGTCGAGGCCGTGGCGATCAGGCCGATGCGCCGCGTGGCCCGCGCGGCGCCGTCAGCAGCGTCAGCGGCTCGATCCGGCCGCGGCCGGCGCTCGCGGATCGCCCTGCAGAACGGCGCTGTCGGCCAGGAACACCGAGTCGAACGTCACCGACTCGGCGAGCTGGGCCAGCCGCTCGAAGTACTCGATGTCGATGTTGGCGAGCGGGTAGCTGCCCGGCAGCCGCCACGACGCCTCGTGGTGGCCGGTGTCCATGATGAACAGGTTGAAATTCATCGCGCCTGGCATCAGTCGGCCACCGCTGCCCGCACGGCGTCCTGTATAGCCGTCATGAAATCATCACTCCTCGTTTTCCCACGGGGCCACAGAAGCGTTAGCTCACACAGTAACCCCGGACCGTTCCACTCAACGATTTTCATCTTTACCGACAATTTTCGCCAGCGCGCGGCGAGAGCGTCAATATTGCAACTTCTGAAATAAATTAGCTCGTCGGCCTGTAATGACCTGCTGCCTGACGAGAATCCATGGAATCCAGCGAATGGACAGACATTGCGGGCCTGCGTGCAGCGGGTTCGCGTACAGCGCGTCGAGGATCACGGTTCCGGCCGCCACCGGCAGGACGTCGTCGCCGAAGCTGGCCACGACGATCGAGCGGCCAGGATCCGCGCACAGCCTCGACCTCTCGCCTGACTTCCGCCCGCAGCATCTCCAGGCACCCGGGCACGTGCCGTATTCCGAGCTCGGTGACCACGAGAAGTTCCGGATTGAGCAGGTCGAGCATCAAGGCGGCAGCGCCCCCGAGCAGCCGTGCGCGCTCACGGAAGAGCCCCGCCGCCCGCCGGTCGCCGGCCCGGGCCGCGGATAGCAGGTCGCCGAACGAGGGCTCAGGTATGATCCCCTCGCGCGCCGCGCGGACGCCGAGTTCGCGACTGGAGACGGCGGCCTGCAGGCAGCCGCGCCGCCCGCATAGGCACCGTTCCGACCTGCCCTCAAGCGGCAGGTGCGCGACCGCCCCGCCGCGGACTGCGGGCCATGGTGAATCTTGCCGCCGATCGCGAAGGCGGCGTCGATCGTGTTTCCCACGAAAAGGTGCACGACGCTCGTGCGTGCCCGCGGGTCGCCGAACAGCTGCTCGGCCCGCACGAGCGCACGAGCGTGATTGTCCACGCGCACCGGCAGCCCCGTCGCCTCCGCGAAGATCTGACCGGCGGGCACGTCGCGCCAGCCGAGCATCGCGTGCTCGATGATGACGCCGTCTGCGCGGTCCACCCATCCGCCGGTGGCGATGCCAAGGCCGACGGGCGTGCGGCCGACCGCGTGCTCGGCGAGGAACCCGCCGATACGCGCCACAAGTCGCGGCAGCACATGCCGCGGGTCGGTGTCCTGATGGGAGATTCGCTCGCGCGCGATCACGTGGCCCTTGATGTCGAGGAGCGCAAGCACCGCGTGCTTGAGCGCGATGTGCAACCCGAGCGCCACCCGGCGGCTGGTGTCGATCTCTAGGGGTACGTGCGGCCGGCCGACGGACTTCGGCCCGGCTCCCTGGGCGGACTCGCGCACGAGCCCGGCCACGATCAGGTCCGCGGACAGCCTGCTCACCGCCGCCGGGCTGAGCCCGACCAGCCGGGCTATCGTGCTGCGGGCGACCGGGCCGTGGTCCAGGACGGCCTGCAGCACGGCACTGTCGTTCGTCGTGTGACGGTAGTCGACCGTCCGGGAGATATCACCCCGGCGGATGGGAGCGAGAGCTGCGGATTCCGCGAGGCATGCCAGTTAGTCTACTAAAACGGTCGTTTTTATCAACAATATGACGTTAAGCTAGCCTGCGGGCACCGCCTGCCCCGCCTGGCGGCGCGTCGGCCGAGCCGACCGGGCCACCCACCTCCCCTGCTCCCCTGCTCCGCCCCCGCCCCCGCGCCCCGCGCCCGCGCCCCGCCGCGCCCCGCCAAGCCAACTAGCACGGCATATTTTTTTACTTTAATTGCAATTTAATATTTAACGATGTTACGGGCGAAAATCTCCGGCAATTACCTATTGACCGCAACAGCCGATATTTCCTATCGTCTAAGTATGGATCAGGGCCGCTCGCTGACGACGCGACTGCACGTCGACCTGTGCAGGCAGTCAAGCGCGCTATGTCGGCCGCCTCGTGAAGATCAGTTTACTTAAATTCCGCCTCAGACGGCAAACGAGCAGAAGCGCTTATTTCGGCATGTCCATTTCCAGTGCCTGGGTCCTTATTTGGTCGACCAGGCAATAGGGAGCCAGCATCACATGTCACACAAGATCGGCTCGGCTGCTCCGCACCCTGACGCTGGCCAGCGCCCTCGGGCTGCTGGCGACAGCGTGCTCGAGCGGCGGATCGACGGCCACGGACGCGTCCGCGCAAGGCGGCGCTCGTCCACGGTGACCATCAACTTCGGCGACCAGCAGCAGGAGCTCGAAACCCTGCTCACGGACTCCGGCGCGCTCAAGGGCGCCAGCTACAAGGTCAACTTCGTCGAGTTCGACAGCGGACCGCTGGTCGACGCCGGCTTCGCCGCCCACCGCATCGACGTCGGCTACGATGGGCGACCTGCCCGCGTCGCTGGCGGTGAAGTCCGGCCTGCCGGTCACGGCGATCGCGGTATCGCTGCCCATCGGCGCGTCGGAGTTCCTGCTGGCCAGGCCGGGTGTCACCGCGATCTCCCAGCTCGAGGCAAGCCGGTCGCCTACACGACGGGGACCGCGGAACAGGCGTTCGCGCTGCGCGCGCTGCACTCGGCCGGGCTGACCCAGAAGGACGTACAGCAGGTCAACGTCACCTTGCAGGAGCTAGGCACCGCGCTGGAGTCCGGCGCCGCCTACGCGTCGGTGGTCAGCGTCGAGCAGAAGGTCGACTACGAGCAGACCCACCCCAAGCGCGGTGATCCTGGCCACGCAGACCACGGTCAGCCCGGCCAGCTACGACTATCTCCTCGGCGACGACCGCGGCGCTGGCCAACCCGGCCAAGCTCGCGGCGATCGACGACCTGCTCAAGCGCCTGGTCGAGGCCGAGAACTGGGAGAAGTCCCACCAGAGCCAGTGGGTCACCGACTACTACGTCGACGTCGAGCACCAGACGCCGGCCGTCGCCAAGATCATCCTCGCCGCGGGCGGCACCGCGGACTTACGTGCCGATCAGCAGCGCGGTCCAGGCGCGCTGCAGCACGTCGTCGCGCTGATGGCCAGCGCCGGCGCCGGGCCCAGCGACTACAGCGTCGCCCCGCTCTTCAACTCAGCGGCGGAAGCCCAGGTTACACCGCCATCCTCAAGGAGGTACCGCAAAATGGCTAACATCACCGGTCCAAGCCGCCCGTCGCCGGCGCCGCATCGGCGCGGAAATCTACGGCGTGGACATCTCCCGCCCGCTCGACGCCGACACCGTCGGCGCCATCCAGCAGGCGCTCGACGACCTGGAAGGTCGTGTTCTTCCGGAGCCAGCACCTTGACCACGCGGCGCAGATCGCGTTCGGCCGCCAGTTCGGCGAGCTCACCTACGCGCACCCGCACGACGACGCGCCGCCGGAGGACGCACCCGGAGATCTACACGGTGGACCCCCGCCGCTTCGAGCAGCGGTTCGGCGGCGATGCCACGCGGACAGCAGCGCGGAAGTACTCGTACACCAGCGGCTGGCACACCGACGTGACCCCCGCCATCAACCCGCCGGCCGGGTCGATCCTGCGCGCCGACGTGATCCCGAGCTACGGCGGGGACACCACGTTCACCAACCTGGTCGCCGCCTACGAGGGCCTGTCCGCAGCCGTTCCAGCGCGTTCGTCGGACACGCTGCGCGCCGAGCACCGGTACGGGGCCAACTGGTCCGGGCTGCCCCGCCCGCCAGTCCGGCTACAGCGAGCGCATCGAGCAGAACTCCCTGGTCTCCCACCACCCGGTCGTGCGGGTCCACCCGACGACCGGGGAGAAGCGCGCCCTGTTCGTCAACCCGGTCTTCACCGACCACATCCTCGATGTGTCGCCGATCGAGAGCCGCTCGATCCTCGGGTACCTGTTCGACGAGCTGACCCGGCCCGAGTACACGGTGCGGTTCCGCTGGGAGCCGGGCAGCGTGGCGTTCTGGGACAACCGGGCCACCGCCCACCTCGGCCCGCAGGACCTCGGCCACCTCGACGTGGAGCGCGTCCTGCACCGGGTCACCCTGATCGGCGAGGTCCCGGTCGGTCCGGACGGCCGCGAGTCCGAACTGATCGAGGGCACCCGCTTCGTGTCGAAGCCGGTGTTCGCCTCGGCGGGCGCGCTAGCGGCGGATGACCGTCACGACGGTTCTCACCGAAACCCGGCCCCGCGGCGGTCTCGCCGCTGGCGGCGCACCGCCGCCGGGAGACCCGGCCGCGGATCACGCTGACCCGCCCGTCGCCGGCCCGGCGACGCCGGGCCGGCGCATCCGGATCCCGCGCCTGGCCCGGCGCGTGCTGGGCCCGCTCGCTGGTGCTCGCGCTGTGGCAGCTGGTCTGCACGGCGGGGGTGTTCACCAGCGTCGAGGTGGCCTCACCGGTCGCCGTGCTCGACGCGGGACGCGAGCTGTGGGCGCAGGGCGTGCTCCAGTCCAACCTGCTCATCTCGCTGCAGCGGGTGGCCGAGGGCCTGTCCCTCGGCGTCGCGGCCGGCGTGCTGCTCGCGGTGGCCTGCGGCCTGTTCTGGGTCGGTGAGGATCTGCTGGACCCGGTCATCCAGGCGGCGCGGGCGGTGCCGATCCTCGGCCTGGTCCCGCTGGTCATCATCTGGTTCGGGGTGGGCGAGACGCCGAAGGTGTTCCTCATCGCGCTCGGCTGCACTGTTCCCGGTGTACATCAACACCTACGCGGCGATCCGCGGGGTCGACGTGAAGCTGGTCGAGGCGGGCCAGACCTTCGGGCTGAACCGCCGGGGCCTGGTCCGGCGGGTGATCCTGCCCGGAGCGCTGCCCGGCTTCCTGGTCGGGCTGCGCTTCGCGCTGGTCGGCAGCTGGATCATCGACGTGGTGGCGGAGGAGATCAACGCGCAGAGCGGCCTCGGCTACCTGATCAACCAGGCGCAGACCACCGACCGCACCGACATCATGTTCCTCTGCCTGGCCATCTACGCCATCCTCGGCCTGCTCGCCGACGCCCTCGTCCGCTTCCTGGAGCGTCGCTGCTGGCCTGGCGCCACGGCTTCCAGGGAGCGTGACGATGGCACGCATACCGGACGACCCCAGCATCCCGGCACAGGCAGTTGAGGCCTGCCATCCGCGAGCTACCGCGGACGGGCTCGCGGTCTTCGCCAGCGGCGTCACCCGGACCTTCGGCGGCCGGGAAGTGCTCCGCGGCCTTGACATCTCGATCGCGCCGGACGAGTTCGTCGCCCTGCTCGGCCGCAGCGGCACCGGCAAGAGCACGCTGCTGCGCATCCTCGGCGGGCTCGACCCCGACTACGGCGGCGACGTACTGGTCCCGCAGCGGCGGGCCGTGGTCTTCCAGGAGCCCAGGCTGATCCCCTGGCAGCGGGTGCTGCCCAACGTGGCGCTCGGGCTGCGAGCCCAGGCCCGGACGGCCGCAGCGCGCTCAGGCAGCAGAGCCTCGACGCGCTCGCCGAGGTAGGCCTGGCCGGCCATGCCCGGGCCTGGCCGGTCGACCCTGTCCGGCGGCGAGGCGCAGCGGGTGGCCCTGGCCCGGGCACTGGTGCGCGAGCCGCAGCTGATGCTGCTCGACGAGCCGTTCGGCGCCCTGGACGCGCTGACCCGGACCCGCATGCACGCCCTGCTGCAGGATCTGTGCGCGCGCCACCATCCGGCGGTCCTGCTGGTCACCCACGACGTCGACGAGGCCATCCTGCTCGCCGACCGGGCGCTGGTGCTCGTCGACGGGAAGATCACGCTGGACCTGCCGGTCAGCCTCGGCCGGCCGCGGGACCGGGGCCACCCCGGCTTCATCGCGCTGCGGACCCGGCTGCTCGGCGAGCTCGGCGCCTCAGCCTAATGATGCCGGAATTGGCTGCGCGGCTTCCGGAGCCGGTCGGGCTGCAGCGGCTGGGCCGTCCGGGTGTCGATTAATCTGACAGCTGAGGGAAGCGCGAGCTAGCAATGGAACGTTCAGGGAACGCCGGATCCGTAGAGTCTGGAGATGACAGCTGAGACCGCACGCCTATCCGGCGTCGGACCTACATCATTCGAATGGAGACTCACGATGAGCTTGACGATCGGTGACACCGCCCCGGACTTCACCGCCACGACCACCGAAGGCGAGATCAACTTCCACGACTGGATCGGCGACTCCTGGGCCGTGCTCTTCTCGCACCCGAAGGACTTCACCCCGATCTGCACGACCGAGCTCGGCTACATGGCCTCGGTCAAGTCGGAGTTCGACCGCCGCGGCGTGAAGATCATGGCGCTGTCGGTCGACCCCATCGACAAGCACGCCGCCTGGGCCGCGGACATCGAGGAGACGCAGGGCACCGCCCCGAACTACCCGATGATCGGTGACGCCGACTTCACCGTCTCCAAGGCCTACGGGATGCTGGGCGCCGACGTCAGCGGCGACCCGGCCGACCGCACGGCGGCCGACAACCAGACCGTGCGCAGCGTCTTCGTGATCGGCCCGGACAAGAAGATCAAGCTGATCATGCTCTACCCGATGACGACCGGCCGCAACTTCGACGAGATCCTGCGGGTGATCGACTCCCTGCAGCTGACCGCCAAGCACAAGGTCGCCACGCCGGCGAACTGGAAGCAGGGTGACGACGTCGTGATCGCCGGCTCGGTCTCCAACGACCAGGCCAAGGAGATCTTCGGCAGCTGGGACGAGCCCAAGCCCTACATCCGGATCGTCCCGCAGCCGTCCTGACCCGGCCGCACCTGAACCTAGACCCGGTGGTGACGCCGGGTCTAGGTCCGCCGGGGTCCCGGGCGAGGCTGCCCGGTGCCGGAGCGACTGGTTCGCGGGCTGCCGCTCGGCGGGGCCGGTGATGGCCTGGGTGCCGTCGACGAAGGCGCGGGCGAGGTCGGACAGGCGCTGGTTGCGGTTGCGGGCCTGGTCGCGCAGCAAGGTGAACGCCTGGTTGACGTCGATGCCCAGCCGCTCGGCGAGCTTGCCCTTGGCCTGCTCGATGATGACCCGGCTGTTCAGCGCGGTCTGCAGTTGCTCGTTGAGGGTATCGCTGCGGCGCATGCTGCGCTCGTGCAGCAGGCCGATGGTGGCCACGTCGGCCAGCGCCTGGCCGACGTGGACGCCGTCGGCGTCGAAGGCGCCGGGGGTGGCGCGGAAGAGGTTGAGCGCGCCGATGACCTGGTCGCGCAGCCGCATCGGCAGGGCCTGCACGGCGCAGAAGCCGGCCTGCCCGGCGGCGGCGGCGAACCGGGGCCAGCGCTGGTCGGCGCTCAGGTCGGTGGCTGCCACGGGCTGGCCGGACCGGAAGCAGTCCAGGCAGGGTCCCTGGTCGCTTTGCAGCTGGAACAGCTCGAGCAGCCGGGCGGCCTCGCTGGAGGCGGCCACCACGCGCAGTTCCCCGCGCGGGTCGGCCAGCAGCAGCCCGGCGGCGGAAACGTCCAGCAGCTCGACGCTGCGGCTGGTCAGCACATGCAGGAAGTCGATGATGTCGAAATCGGCGACCATGGTGTCGGTCAGCTCGACGAAAGTCTCCGACAGCAGCTGTCCGTCCATCTGCTCACTCTCTCCACGAAATCAGCAAGGCCCGCTGCGCGGGCCCGCGACGGCGAGCCGCGGACGTCGCCGAGTGCCTCACGTCTCGTCCACTCAGGGGACAGATCAGGATCGGGAAACAGCCGCAGGCGGCGCGCTACGATGTCGCGGGCGACATCGGCCAGCTGAAGGTCGTTGACATAAGCATAGGCGCGCAACCGCACGAACGCGTCGGTGATGCTGACGCCGAGTTGCTCGGTGAGCATGCCGGTGGCCTGGTCGATCTCCGCCCGGTACGAGGCCAGGCCCGCGGGCTGGCCGCCGGGGCCGCCCCTGGCCCAGTGCTCCCCCGGCCCGGTCCTGGGCGTCGAGCAGCAGCATGGTGGCGGTATCGGCGAAGACCAGCGCGTCCCCGAGCTGGAAGTCGCTCAGCGGGCCGGGCCGGTCCCGGTACAGGCCAAGCACCCCGGCCCGGATCGCCCCGACCACCAGCGGGAACGCGAAGACCGCCGCCGCCCCGGCCCGGCACGCCGCCGGCGCGAACGCCGGCCAGCGGGTCCCCGATTCCCCGTCGGCCAGGTCCGAGGCCAGCACCGGGCCGCCGGAGGCGGACGCATCGAGCAAGGGCCCTTCCCCGAGGGTCAGCTGCAGCTCGGCGAGCTGCCTGCTGACCTCGTCGGTCACCTGCATCAGGTGACCCGCCTGCGCGTCCCGCGCGGCGCTCAGCCAGGCACCGGTGACCTGAACCCCGGGAACCACCGCCGCGCACACGTCCGCGGCCGACACCTGCCCGCCCCGCCGCGGCCGCCTGCTCCGCGACCAGTCCCCAGACCCTGCCAAGTCGCTGGATACGCGTCACCCGCGCCGCCGGGCACCCAGCCGCGCAGCGGCACCCAGCCTGCACGCGATTGCGCTGCCGTGCCTTTAAAAGTCCCTCATCAGACTTGTTCCTCGCGTAACTCGATCGGGTCACCGAGGTCCGGAGCGACGTTTGTCAGGATCACCATGAAATGACCGTTCCAAGTGATCAAGGACGGTTCTTCTTCCGACCGTACGCTCAACAGGCAGCTACCGGTAGGGCGGGTTCGGCGTAGCGGCAGTGCAGCGCGATCGCGACGCTGGAGACGGCCGCCCACGCGCACCACACGGAAGCGAACCCGGAGATAGTGAGCCGGGCTATGACAATCACGGCAACGAGGTTGACGGCGCCGAAGATAACAACGTTGCGGTACCCCGACATCAGCAGCGGCCCGCACACGGCGACGACATAGAGAGCGACGATCAGGAGGCCGTCAGGGATCCGGATGCTGTAGGAAAGATGGTAGGGGGAGAGCTTCACGCCTACCGGACCGCGGATCATGGCCGCGAAGAGGATCGCCGCGATGACGGTTCCTGTCAAAGCGAAGGGCACCATCACCGCCTTCCGCCGCCGCGTCGGCTCGATCGCGATGACGGCCAGCGGGATGAACACGGGCAGCACCACAAAGGCGATCAGCAGGTAAGCCCACAGGGCGACATGGCCGATCCCGCGCGGTACATGACCCTGGAGCCACAGCCAGACGAGCGCCTCGATGAACTGGTGCGCCCCGAGCAGCAGCGGAATCCACCCCACCGCGAGGAACTCGCGGCGATGGCGGACGTGGCGGACGGCATAGATCCCGATCGCGCAGATCACCAGCCCCCCGGCTACGTCAGCCTGCGGCGAGAAACACACGCGCGGTCCTCACAGCTGAACCCCCGAGCATCTCGGCGGCGTCGCAGACGCGAACGCCATCAGCCACCGAGGTCCGGTGTGACTCTCTGAAATTACCACAGGCAAAATCACCACCACGATTGCCGCCGCCCTGCGGGTCACCGTTGATCATGCGGTCCTCACGGCAGGCGGGCATTGCCGCCGACGTGACGGTGCCCTAATGTGAGGATTACAGGGTAAACGTTGTCTTTTGCCCGCGTGCAAGGACGCGTACCTGGCTGCCCCGGACCCGGCGGTTCTTATCCGCTCTCGCCGAGCCGAGGTTTGACATGACAGCACATTCGTCAGTGGTAGTACCGGCCACCAATCCCGTTCCTGCCCCGCCCGCCGCGCCCGGCTGGGCGATCAAAGGCAAGCTGGCCGGGCTAGATGACCAGGCCCTGCTTGGCCTGGTCCAGTCGCTGCCGCAGGCCAGCCAGCGGCGGGCGGCAGCGTGCGAGCTGCTCGTCGCCCGTTACCAGGGCCTGGTCCGGTCCTGCGTGCGACCCTACCGGGGCAGCCCGGTGCCGACCGATGACCTGATGCAGGTGGGGTATCTCGGCCTGGTGAAGGCGATCAGCCGCTTCGATCCGGTCGCCGGTGCCAGCCTGGCCGCCTACGCGCGGCCGTGCATCAGCGGCGAGCTCAAGCGCTACTTCCGGGACAAGCGCTGGGCGCTCCGGGTAGAGCGCCCGGTGCAGGAGTTGGTCCTCCAGGTCCGCGACGCGACCTGGCCGCTGGCCCAGCAGCTGGGCCGCACCCCTGCCGACTCCGACCTGGCCCGGCACCTGGGAGTCAGCGCAGCCGATCTGCAGCGGGCCCGGCAGGCCCAGCTGGCCTTCCAGCCGTCCTCGCTAGACATGCCGCTGGCCGGCCAGGCCGCCACGATCACGCTGGCCGACGCACTCGGGGAAGAGGATCCGCGGCTGGAGCACATGCTCGCCATGCACGCGGTCGCCACGCACTGGGGCGAGCTGCCCCCGCGCGAGCAGCAGATCCTGTTCATGGACTTCCACGGCGACATGACCCAGGCGCAGATCGGCCAGCGGCTCCGCATCTCCCAGATGCACGTCTCCCGGCTTCGCGCCCACGCCCTCGGCCACCTCCGCACCCGGCTCCTCGGCCCGGAACCGCGCCCGGTCCCAGGGTTGGCCAGGCGGCAGCCTCCGGGCCGCCACACGACCATGGTCACGGCCTGAGGTGCCCCCGTTTCCGGACCGCGGACTGGTCGCTAACTAGCCGGCGGCGCGCTCCGGAAGGGCGGCCCTGGCCTGCCCGGCCGGGAGTGCTGGGGCAACGGCCGTCATTGCGGGCTCGTACCGCTGCGAGGCGAGCGCGGCGGGAATGTCAGGGTAGATGGTGAAGTGGCGATGCAGGCCGGTCGAGCGCAGGAGCTTCGCGACCGGAAGGCTGGGCGCGGCCAGCAGTACGGCGCTGCTGAGCAGTTTGGCACGGCGTTGCGTGCCGATCAGGACGGCCAGCCCAGCCGCATCACAGGACGGAACATGTGACAGGTCGATTATCAGCGGGCTTGCGCCGCGATGAAGCACGTCGATCAGGTGTTCCCGCAACTCCCTGGCGGCGGCGAAGTCGAGCGAACCGCGCAGCCTGACGATACTGCGGCCGGGATGGACGGCTCGCGGGCGGCGGAAGGCGGCGCCGACGCTGGTCATGACGATCCCCGTCCGACTAGGGCCAGGCGCGTGTGGTGCGGCATGCCGTTCTCCCTCCATCTGGCCAGGCCAGTGGCCTGGCGATCCCGGAAGAACATCGCTCATGTGAACACTATTCAGTTCCGAGATACAGTGTATACACTAAAGTGACCTATGTTCACTGTCAAACGCGGTCCAGCATGGAGGCCGGGATGGCACGTCAGCAGCCAGCAGAAGCGGACGGGCCCGCGCTCTGGTTCAACCAGTCGGACGACGGGAATGCCACCCGCCGCGCGCTCACCCGCGAGCGTGTCGTCACGGAGGCCCTCACGGTCATCAGCACCGAGGGCGCGCAGGCCCTCAGCATGCGCGCCCTCGCCGCCCGCCTCGGTGTCGTTCCCGGCGCGCTGTACCGCCACGTCCGCAACAAGGAACAGCTTTACGACCTCATCCTCGACGCCGTCCTCGCCGAGGTCGACTGCCAGGCCGACCCCGCCAAGCCCTGGGCCGCGCAGGTCGCCGCGCTCGCGCACCGCCTCCGGTTGGTCCTGGAGGACCACCCGGGTATCGCCGCCCTGCTCAAGACCCGCGACCCCCTGAGCCCCGCCTCGCTGGCCCTGGCCGAGGCATTCCTCGCGACGCTCCTCGCGGCCGGAATGCCCGGCCGCGAGGCCGGCCCGGCCTTCCGCCTCATCTACGACTACACCCTCGGCTTTGCCGTCGCGGATCCCACGTCGCCTGCCGAACAGCGCCTTCGCGACACCACGACCAGGGAGCAACTGCAGGAGTTCCTCCGCGCCCTGCCCGCTAGCCGCTTCCCTGCCCTCGCTGCCCACGGCATCCACGCTTGGTCAGCCGACCGCGACCAGCGCTTCGCCTCCGGCCTCGACACCCTCCTCCGCGGACTCGCCATGGGCAGCGCGAACCGGTGAAGGCCGAAGGAGAAATTAACTCCCGCCTGCTCTTGCCCTTTACTTGGCCACTGAGCCTGACTATCACGGGACCCGGCGGGACCCTAAACTGTAAGCATTACTCGTGCTATGCTATAGACGGCTATTGATGTTCGCCGTTGTGAATGCCGTTGATACTGCTGGCATCTCGGTTTCGAGCGTTTCGCCAAAGGACCGGGCTGCAGCCTCGTTGCGGGCACAACCGCGGTCCGCCGCTTCCTCCTTTACGCGAATTTCACGCGCACGGCGCGGTCGGCTAGTACACGGCTGATCGCGGGCAGGCCCCGGACCCGGCCCGCTCGCGTGCACCCGCTCCATCCTCCCGGCGCGACGGCCACAAAGAAAACACAGGCGGCAGAAATTGATATCGTTCATCTGGTCCCCTGGAAACCCGCTGCCCGCAGGCACTGGCGGTTCGGAGAACTACACCATCGGCCAGGTTCGGGAGCTGACACGGCGCGGCATTACCGCCCAAGTGGTCACCGTCGGCCTCGGCGTCAGTGACGGCAGGGACGACTTCGCCGATATCCCATTCCTGTCGCTGCCGACGCTGGCCGAGGTAAGCGAGCTCGACGGCACCGTGATCTTCGTCAACGAAGCGCACACCGTGCCGACCAGGCACCCCGCATTCCTCATCCTGCACAACCCGCCGCCCATCAGGGAACGGTACCGGGCGTTCGCCATAGACGGGACCAGGGAACTCACCCTGATCGCCACGAGCAAGTACGCCGCCGCGCTGTGGTCGAGCTATCTGGACGTGGACGTCGCCACGATCAGCGTCGTTTACCCGTTCGCCGAGCCGGGCTTCGCCGCCCAGCACCGGCCCGGCCGTGCGGCCGGGAAGACCCGAGTCCTGTTCGCGGGCAGGCTGAGCCCGGAGAAAGGCATCTACACCCTGCTCGAGACGATGCACCTCGACATCATCGAGCAGCACCAGGGCCTGGAGTTCACCGCCACCACCGCGGGCGCGGACAAGCCGCAGGGCAAGATCATCGAGCGGCTGCTCGGCGCGCACCCCGGGATCTCCGTGGTGGCCAGCTGCAAGACGCCCGCCACGATGGCGGCCCTGATGGCCAGGCACGACATCGTGGTCATGCCATCCAACAGCCAGTACTGGCACGAGACCTTCGGCATCGTCTCGATCGAGGCCCAGCACTCCGGCTGCCGGGTCGTCGCCTCCGACGACGGCGGCCTGCCGGAGACCGACTGCGGCGGGGTAGTGCTCGTCATGCCGGACAACGCCGAAGCGCTGGCCTGGGGCATTATCAAGGCCGCCGCCAGCGGGCCGGTTTCGCCGGCCGCCCGGCGTGACGCAGGCGGGAGGTTCACCGTCGGGCAGTCCGTGGACACGCTGCTCAACGTATTCGCCCGGCCGCTGCCGATCCCGCCCGCCGTCATCGTCAGGCAACTCGAAGAGCTGATCGCGGCGCCCTCGGCCAATTCGAAATCCATGGCGAAACCGTTGCCATAGCGACTGAAACGCCATGGATTTATTCGATCATAGCGGTCTTCTACTGAACGGACCGTGGTTCCTCGGTCATGGCCAGGGCGAGTGGCGCCCCGACGATGGCCGCCAGGTCTGACCCGTCGATCGTCTCCCGCTCAAGCAGCAGGCCGATGACCCGGTCAAGAGTCTCACGATTCCCGCGGAGCAGCCCGGTGGCCGTGTCCTCGGCCTCCCGGAGCAGCCTGGCCACTTCCTGGTCGATGGAGCGCTGGGTCTCCTCGGCGTAGGGGCGGCCGGCGAACGGATTGTCCCGGCTCGGCCCCTCCGGGCCGTAGCTGATGGGCCCGACCTTCGCGGAGAACCCCCACTCCCGCACCATGTGCGTCGCGAGCTCGGTCGCGCTGACGAGGTCATTGGACGCGCCGGTCGACGGTTCGGCCAGGACAACGATCTCCGCGGCGCGACCGCCGAGGCGCACGGCGAGCGAGGCGGTCAGTCGGCTCTCGGGGTACAGATGACGCTCGAACGCGGGCAGCTGCTCGGTCACGCCGAGAGCGGCGCCGCGCGAGAGGATCGTGACCTTCGCGACGGGATCGGCGTGCTCGGACAGCGCCGCCACGAGCGCGTGCCCGGCCTCGTGGACCGCCACGGCATGCTTCTCCTCGGGCATCAGCGCGCTCGACGCATCACGGCGGCCGATAAGGAGCCGGTCCCTGGCGGCGGCGAAGTCGGCGGCGCTGAGAACGCGGCGATCGTCGCGCACGGCGTTGATCGCCGCCTCGTTCACCAGGTTGGCGAGATCAGCGCCGGAGAACCCGGGCGTGCCCCGCGCCACGACGTCGAGATCCACGTCGGGCCCCAGCCGCTTGCCCTTCCCGTGGATAGCCAGGATCGCGGTCCGCTCGGCGTTGTTGGGCAGCGGGATGTCCACCGTCCGGTCGAAGCGCCCGGGCCGCAGCAGCGCCGCGTCGAGGATCTCCGCCCGGTTGGTCGCGGCCATGACGACCACGCTGGCCCCTGGCTCGAAGCCGTCCATTTCCGACAGCAGCTGGTTGAGCGTCTGCTCGCGCTCGTCATTCGAGCCGAACCCGCCGGGACCGCGCCGGCCGCCGATGGCGTCGATCTCGTCGATGAAGATGATCGACGGGGCGCGCTTCCTGGCGTCAACGAACAGGTCCCTGACCCGCGAGGCGCCCACGCCGACGAACATCTCGACGAAACTCGAGCCGCTCAGGGAGAAGAACGGCACGCCCGCCTCACCGGCGACAGCCCGGGCCAGCAGGGTCTTGCCGGTCCCCGGTGGCCCGACCATCAGCACTCCCTTCGGGCCGACCGCGCCCGCGCGCTCGTACCTGGCCGGATGCTTCAGGAAGTCCACCACTTCCATCACCTCGGCCTTGGAACCCTCGTAGCCGGCGATGTCCGAGAAGCGCGTATTGGGCCTGTCCTCGTCGTAGACCTTGGCCTTCGACTTGCCGAAGCTCATGATCCCGCCGAGCCGTCCGCCCAGCTGCTTGCTGTTACGGCGGCTGAACCAGACGAAGAGCGCGATGATGATGAGAATCGGGAAGGCCCAGTCAATGATCACCCCAAGCACCGAACCCGAGCTCGGGACGGTTCCCGTTACCTGAACCTTGTGCCCGAGCAGGAGGGTGGGAAGAGCGCTGTCGTCCAGCGCGGTCGGGATCTGGGAAGTGTAGGACCCGCCGTTGGCTAGCTTCCCGGTCACCGCCCCAGCGGAGGTAATCGACGCCGTCGAGACCTTGTTCGCGGTCACGTCGCTGACGAAGCTGGTGTAGCTCAACGCCTGAGGCGACGTTCCGCCACTGCCCGGGTGGAAGAGCAGCAGCACAATGAACGCGATCGCGATCCCGGCCGGCAGCAGCCACCTCCACCGAGGCGGCGGGGTGGGCGGAGCCGGAGTCGGCGGAGCGGATTTCCTGGTCGGAGTCTGAGTGGATTTCTTGGTCGGGCCAGGCCGTACCGTCATCGGGAGAGCGGCACGGACGCCTGGCACGCACATACAGGCCCGGGTCAGTGAACTCGTGACGGTTGCCCTGCAGTAACGGGCGGCGATGAGATCATGCTCGTCGGCCGCGTGCCCGCACAGGCACACCGTGTCCGACGGCGGCTCGCCGTGCGATGGTGTCGTGATGTGCGATGGGATCGTCATGCTGCAAGTCAACCGCGCCCCGGACGCATGCGGAAATGAGCAATCCCGCATGAGCCCATCACCACAGCCGATCGCCAGCGCCGATGAGCCGGGCGCGGCCGACCGCGCCCAGGGGTCTCAGACGAGACGCTGGTGGACATAGCACCATCGCCAGGCCGATCCCGGCGCAAACCCAGCGGCGACCGGGTGGTCGGTCTCCTCGTAGTGCGCCCTGGCGTGCTGGTTCGGCGATTGATCAGAACAGGCCACCCAGCCGCAGGTCAGGCAGACCACAAGGCTTGCCCGGGGGTCATTGTGGTCCTTGCGGCTCCGGCAGTCCTGGCAGTCTTCTGCTTGCGGCCCGATCTGTGCGAGGCCGTCGAGGTGCTCGCATCGCGGGGCCGTCCCGTTCGGGCTTGCGGCCGCCGCTCCCATAGCCAAGCTCTGGCCATCGATCATGGCACCCTCCCTTTACGTGACGGAAATGCCGGGCGCGGTCCGCTCGATCATGCTTGAGTCAATCGCGGGGGCGCCGGGCCGGAAACAGGCAACGTGAGCACGGCCCATCACCAGAACCGATCACCCGCCGGCCGAAGTAGGCTTAGGTGGGCGTCGAAGGATGGACTGTATGCGGAACTGGCGGCGGGCATGGAGCTACGGCAGCTTCGCTATTTCGTGACGCTGGCGGAGGAGCTGCACTTCGGCCGGGCGGCCGAACGGGAGCACATCGTCCAGTCGGCGCTGAGCCAGCAGGTGCAGCGGCTGGAACGCGAGCTGGGCGTCCGCCTCCTCGAGCGCAGCACCCACCATGTCGCGCTGACCGCTCCCGGTGTTGTGTTCCTGGTCGAGGCGCGGCAGATCCTGGCGCACGTGGACCGCGCCGCGGAAGTTGCCAGGACCGCGGCGGGCGCCTCTGCGCCGTTGCGCGTCGCCATCATCGACTCCAGCTACGACTCGATGCCGCAGATCCTGCACGAAGTCCAGGCCCGCTACCCCGGCCTGGTCATCAACCAGGTCGAGGCCAGCGTCCCCGAGCAGTACCAGCAGCTCCTCGACGGCCGCCTGGACGTCGGCGTCGGCCGCGCCACGCTCGCCCCGCCGCAGATCGCATCGCTGCTGTTCCGCCAGGACCCGCTCGGGGTCCTGGTGCCAACCGGCCACCCGTTCGCCGACCTCGACGGGGTCACCGTCGCCGACCTCGCCCGAGAGCCCCTCCTGCTCGCCGAGGACGCCCGGGCGCCGGAGTTCAACCAGTTCACCGTCGAGATGTGCCGGGCGGCCGGCTTCACCCCCACCGTTTACCGGGGAACCGTGGAGAGCATCCGGGCGGCCGCCGACCTCGTCGCCGCCGGGCGCTGCCTGTACTGCGTGCCCTCCTCCTGCATCGCCGCGCTCCCCGGGACCATCTGGCGGCCGCTCACCGAGCCTGCGTCCGCCTATCCGTGGTCGGTCCTGTGGCGCGCGGCCGACGACTCCGGCCACGTGAAAGCCGTCGTCAGCTGCGCGCAGGCGATGTCCAAGCGGCTCGGCTGGCTGACGACCGCCGACCAGACGACTCCATGAGTCGCGCTCGCTTCCCATCTGCTCTCCTTGGGTGCATTAGAGCCATGTCGGGAACACCCGCGCTTAGTTGCTCAAGGTCAGCTGGTCGGCTGCGGCACCTTGCAGTCGATCTTCGGGTTCACGCCCACGTAGTTGAGCGGGCCCGCGAGAATCGTCACGGCGATGTTGCCGACGCGGGAGCAGCTCGGATCGGAACTACCGTAGTAGTGGCGCTGCCCGGCGGCGATGGCGCCGATAATCAGCCAGACGATGAGTATGAGAGATCCGATGCGCATAACTGCCTCCGAGGGTTTGTTGGCTGGGGGGTGACGTCCCTGCGGGCGGCACGAGCACCACCACCATGCGCGTGCCAGCAGCGTTCCGGATGCCCGGCTGATCATTTTCAGCCGGGCTGGCTTGTAGCCAGTACTCAGTGAAGACCATCAGCGGGCAGACGGAAATGGGCAATCCGGGCAAGGCTCATCTCAAAGGCCGATCAGCACTGGGATGCGGCGCCAACCGCGGCCATCACTCCAGGACCAGCCGTTAGCGGCCATCGGTCTGGGTGATGAGGTTTCCAGATTCCGGCTGTTTCCCCCACGAAGCGGACAGGCTTAGCTAACGATGACAGGCAAGACGGCCAGGTATCTATCGCGGCGAGGAGCCCGGTTATGAGCATCAACACGGGTAACTCCCCTACCGAGGTGGGGGCCCCCTCCCCCGTTACGGCGGCTGGTTACGACGGGACTACGCCGTTCCCGGACGACGGCGGGCCGCCAGCCACCTTCGGTGGGCGGGTCCGGGCGGGCGTGACGGCCACGATCGTGGCCGTGCCGTTCACCGGGCTAGGGGTCGCGGTGTGGCTGGCCTGGGGCCGCGGCCTGAACCTGGCCGATGTCCTCCTGGCGGTGGCCTTTTACGTGATCACCGGTCTTGGCGTGACCGTGGGCTTCCATCGGCTGCTGACCCACCGCAGTTTCACCGCGGCCCCGGCGCTGCGGGTCGCGCTCGCGGTCGCGGGGTCGATGAGCTTCGAGGGCCCGGTCATCGGCTGGGTCGCGATTCACCGCCGCCATCACGCCTTCACCGACCAGCCCGGCGACCCGCATTCTCCCTACCGGTACGGCAGCAGCCTCGCCGGGCAGCTTCGCGGCCTCGCCCATGCCCACGCTGGCTGGCTGCTGCGCGACGACCCCACACCGCCGGAGCGGTACGCCCCCGACATGACGGCCGATCCGGCCATGCGGGTGATCTCGGCCGCGTTCCCCGCCTTGTGCGTTCTCTCTCTCGCGCTGCCGTTCGGTGCCGGGTGGCTGATCGGCGGCACCTGGCGCACCGCGCTTCTCGCGCTGCTATGGGCGGGACTGGTGCGCGTCACCGTGCTGCAGCACGTCACCTGGAGCGTCAACTCACTGTGCCACGTGTTCGGCAACCGCCCCTTCGCCACCCGGCGCCACGACCGCGCGACGAACCTGTGGCCGCTCGCCCTCGTGTCGTTCGGGGAGAGCTGGCACAACATGCATCACTCCGACCCCGCGTGCGCGCGGCACGGCGCCGACCCCGGCCAGATCGACATCTCCGCCGGAGTGATCCGCCTGTTCGAACGCCTCGGCTGGGCCACCAGTGTGCACTGGCCCGTCCCCGCGCGACTCGCCGCCCGACGCCGGTGAACCACCCGGGCTAAAGCGGCGCCGTTTTACCATGTGAGTTCGGCTTCCTATCATTTTTTACCCTGTGATTTCAGCTTCCTATCAGTTTTGGTGGTATATTCCGGACAAATCGGACGCAAAAGTGGTCAGAATCGATAGGAAGATGGGGTTCTGCGTGATTTGGGCCGCGCCGGACCGGCAGGTTCTGCGTGATTTGGGCCGCGCCGGACCGGCAGGTTCTGCGTGATTTGGGCCGCGCCGGACCGGCAGGTTCTGCGTGATTTGGGCTGCGCCGGACCGGCAGCGGCGGTAGTCCCGGGCCTCCGTGGCTCTTGCCGACGTTCTGAGGTGAAACCACGGCCCGTTCAAAATGAAAGTCTTTTTTACTGAACGGACCGTGGTTTCACCTATCAGGAACAGCGCCCGGCGCTGTCCGGTGGTGAGCCGATCGGGGCTATCCGCCGACTCCGGCCCGCGCCTGGCGGGCGGCTTCGACCAGGTTGCGAAGGGCGGGCTCGGTCTCGGCGTAGCCGCGGGTCTTCAGCCCGCAGTCGGGATTGACCCACAGCCGGGTCGGGCCGACGACGCTCATGGCCAGCGACGAGCGCCTCGGCGATCTCGTCGACGTCCGGCACGCGGGGAGAGTGGATGTCCCAGACGCCCGGGCCGATGCCGTGCGCGAAGCCGGCCGCGGTGAGGTCGGCGATGAACTCCATCCCGGAGCGGGCCGCCTCGACGGTGGTCACGTCGGCGTCGAGGGCCCCGATGGCGTCGAGGATCTCACCGAACTCGCTGTAGCACATGTGCGTGTGGATCTGGGTCTCGTCGGCCGCCCCTGACGTGGCCAGCCGGAACGCCCGCACCGCCCAGTCCAGGTAGGATTCCCGGTCGGCCTGCCGAAGCGGCAGCAGCTCCCGCAGGGCGGCTCGTCGACCTGGATGATGCCGATCCCGGCCGCCTCGAGGTCGGCGATCTCGTCCCGGATCGCGAGTGCGACCTGGCGGGCGGTGTCGCTCAGCGGCTGGTCGTCGCGGACGAACGACCACGCGAGCATGGTGACAGGCCCGGTCAGCATGCCCTTAACCGGCTTGGTCGTGCGCGACTGCGCGTAGCTGGCCCAGCCGACGGTGATCGGCTCCGGCCTGCTGACGTCGCCGTGCAGGATGGGCGGGCGGACGTACCGGGTCCCGTAGGACTGGACCCAGCCGTTCCCGGTGGCGGCGAACCCGTCCAGGTGCTCCGCGAAGTACTGCACCATGTCGTTGCGCTCGGGTTCCCCGTGCACAAGCACGTCCAGGCCGATGTCCTCCTGAAGCGCGATCACCCGGTCGATCTCGGCGCGCATGGCGGCCTCGTAAGCGCCGGGGGTGATGCGCCCGGCCTGGTAGTCGGCGCGGGCCGCGCGGATCTCGCCAGTCTGCGGGAACGACCCGATCGTGGTGGTGGGCAGGACCGGCAGGCCGTCGGCCTGGGTCGGCCTGGCGGATCGCGTAGGGGCTGCGGGGCGGTCCGTCGCCGAGCGCGCCCAGCCGCGCCCGGACCTCGGGCGTTCACCGCCGGGGCAGCCGCCGCGGGCTGACCGAGAACGACGCGGACCCCGTGCAGCCAGCGGCCGAGTGTCACGACCTCGTCGACCTTCTGCCGCGCGAAGGCCAGCCGCCCGGCGACTTCCGGCGCCAGCGACGTCTCCGCAGCCACGTCAAGCGGCACGTGCAGCAGCGAGCAGGACGTGCTCGACGCTCACCTGGCCGGCCAGGCCGAGCAGCGACGCGCACAGCGACACAGCGGCGGGCAGGTCCGCGCGCCACACGTTCCGGCCGTCGACCACGCCGGCGACCAGGGTCTTGGCGCCGATGCCGCCGATCGCGGCGAGCGCTTCCCGGTTCCCTGGGCCGGCCACGAAGTCCAGGCCGATCGCCTCGACCGGGCTGGCCGCCAGCACCGGCAGCGCGTCGCCGATCTCCCCGAAGTAGGTGCTCACCAGCAGCGACGGCCGCTGCGGGAGCGAGCCGAGCCGGTCGTAGGCGCGGCGCAGCGCCGCCAGTTCCTCCTCGGTGCGGTCCGCGGCGAGCGCCGGCTCGTCGAGCTGGACCCACTCGGCGCCGGCCGCGTGCAGCTCACCGAGCAGCTGCCCGTAGGCGTCAAGCAGCGGGTCGAGCAGGCTCAGCGGCTGGAAGCCCGGCTCGGAGGGCTTGGACAGCAGCAGGAACGACAGCGGTCCGAGCAGGACCGGCCGCGTCTCGATGCCGTACGACCGCGCCTCGCAGGTACTCAAGGACCGGCTTGTCCCCGGCCAGCCGCAGCCTCGTTCCCGGCCCGAGCTCGGGCACCAGGTAGTGGTAGTTCGTGTCGAACCACTTGGTCAGCTCCAGCGGCGACGATCCCCTCGGCGCCGCGCGCCATCGCGAAGTACGCGTCCAGGCCGTCCAGGCCCGCGAACCGCTCCGGGATGGCATTGAACATGCACCGCGGTGTCCAGCACGTGGTCGTACAGCGAGAACGTGTTCGACGGGATACCGGAAAGCCCGGCGTCCCGCAGCGTCTCCCAGGTCTGGCGGCGCAGCGCCGCGGCTGTCTGCTCCAGGCCGGCCGCCGTCTCCCGGCCCGCCCAGAATGCCTCGGTCGCCTTCTTCAGCTCGCGGCGCGCGCCGATCCGCGGGTACCCGAGCACGGTTGCTTCCATGGAACTGTCTCCCTATGGCCGTCGCTTCCCGGGCCCGCAGGCCCAGTGCTTCATGACGGCGGTCGTTCCCGTACACCGCTGCGGGGCAGTCCCGGACTGGGTTCTCTCTTACGACTCACCCCGGCCGCAGGCCGGGATGAGAACCATCCACAACGGCAGTATAGGGAGCGGGAACTGTGGCATCAACCAATCAACAGGGCTGATTTTCTGTGGCAGACCACAAGTCAATCGCTGTTCTGGGCCGATGAACGCATCCAAGCCTGCACCCGCAGCCGCACCTCGCCGGCCCGCGGTTCCCTGGCCTCCCGCTGGGTAAGCCGGAACTGGCGGCTGCCAGGCGACCTCGAATGCTCGTTGGTCAGTCATGGTCGCCTCCTGATTCGGCGCGTTGCTGGACACGTTTCCCACCTTCGCGTCTCTGGCGCTTCGGAGGAGAAGGGAACGAGTCTTGGCCGTAGGCAACGTCGCTGGCGAAGGAGCAACAGCCATGGTGAGCTACATCTCGCCCGATGACCTCGCGGAGGCGCTGCGACGCGCGGCGGCGGCATACGGCCGTCACGAGGCGGAGATCGGGCACGCGGACCCGGACTGGCCGGACTGGTACGCGGCCTCCAAGGTCCAAGAGCGGATCGGGGCGGACCGTGGCTGACTACGACGTCATCGTCATCGGCGGGGGCTCGCCGGGCGAGCACTGCGCGGCCGCGCTCGCGGAAGGCGGCCTCCGCGTCGCCGTGGTCGAGCGGGGGCTGGTCGGCGGGGAGTGCTCCTACTGGGCCTGCATCCCGTCCAAGACGCTGCTCCGCCCCGGCGAGGCGGTCCACGGCGCGCTTGAGGCCGCGGCGACCGCGCGAGTCGACGTCCAGGCGGCACTGGCCTACCGGGATTTCATGGTCTCGCACTACTCCGACGCCGGACAGCAGCGCTGGCTCTCGAGCGAGTCCATTGACCTGCTGCGCGGTACCGGCCGGCTGGCCGGGCCGGGCGTGGTCGAGGTTGACGGCGTGCCCCACACCGCCGAGCACGTCGTGGTGGCCACCGGCTCGGATCCGGTCATCCCGCCCGTCCCCGGCCTCGCCGACCTGGACGGGGTGTGGACCAACCGGGAGGCGACCGGCATGAAGTCCGTGCCCGCGCACCTGCTGGTGATCGGCGGCGGTGCCGTCGGCGTGGAGATCGCGCAGATCGTCCGTCGCCTGGGCGGCGAGGTGACGATCATCGAGGCCGGGGCTCGGCTGCTGTCCGCGGATCCGGCGCCGCTCGGCGAGGCGCTCGGCGAGGTGCTGCGCCGCGACGGCGCGGAACTCGTGCTCGACGCGAAGGTGACGGCCGCGCGGCGCGATGACGCGGACTACGTGCTAACCATCGCCGACGGCCGCGAGTTCCGCGGTGACCGGCTTCTCGTGTCCACCGGACGCCGCCCGCGGCTCCCCGACGGCCTGGACACGGTCGGGGTCGCGGCCGGCCCGCGGGGCGCCATCCCGGTCGACGCGCGGCTGCGGGTCGGGGAGCGGCTGTGGGCGCTCGGCGACGCCACCGGCCTGTGGATGCTGACCCATGTCGGCAAGTACCAGGGAGAGGTCGTTGCCGCCAATATCCTCGGCGAGCCGCGGGAGGCGCATTACGAGGCGGTGCCCCTGGTCGTCTACACCGACCCGCAGGCGGCGGCGGTCGGCGAGCACGATGCGGCGTTCAGCGGCACGGCCCCGCTGTCCGGCGTGGCCAAGATGGCCACCTACACCCACGCCTACGCCGAGTCCAACGGGTTCCTCACCTTGCTCAGCGACGGAGAGCGCCTTACCGGGGCGTACGCACTCGGCCCGGAGGCCGGCGAGTGGCTGCAGCAGGCCACGCTCGCCATCCGCGCCCGGGTGCCGATCTCCGTGCTGCGCGACACCATCCAGCCCTTCCCCGCCTTCACCGAGATCTACGTCGAGGCGCTCAAGTCGCTGCACACCGCGATCACCACCAGCAGGAAGCCGCCGGCACCTTGACGGCGCGACCTGCGACATCGACGGCGGACAGGAGCGGAGACAGGCAACGGGTCGCCGTCATCACCGGCGGCTCGCAGGGCATCGGCGCGGGCCTGGTCGCCGGGTACCGCCAGCGCGGCTGGGCCGTCGTGGCCAACGCGCTGACGATCAAGCCCGCCGAGGATCCCAACGTGGTGACCGTGGCCGGAGACGTCTCCGAGCCTGCCACCGCGCAGGCGATCATCGGGGCCGCGCTTGACCGCTTCGGTCACGTTGACAGCCTGGTCAACAACGCCGGCGTGTTCGTCTCCAAGCCGTTCACCGACTACACCGCCGCCGACTACGCCCTGATCACCGGCGTCAACCTGGCCGGGTTCTTCTGGCTGACCCAGCTGGCCATCGCCGAGATGCTGCGGCACGGCCGCGGTCACGTGGTCAACATCAGCGCCACCGTCGCCGACCGCGCGGACTCCGGCTCCCCGTCGGTCCTCACGGCGCTCACCAAGGGCGGGCTCGCCGCGGCCACCAGGTCGCTGGCCATCGAGTACGCGTCGCGCGGCATCCGGGTCAACGCGGTCGCGCCGGGCATCATCCAGACGCCGGTGCACCCTGCCGAGAGCTACGCGTCGCTCGGCGACCGGATGCCGCCGCTTGGCCGCGTCGGCCAGGTCAGCGACGTCGTCGACGGCATCCTGTTCCTGGAGTCAGCGACTTACATCACCGGTGAGATCCTGCACGTCGACGGCGGCCAGATCGCAGGCCACTAGCGACGCAGCCGCGGCGTGGGTCCCGGCCTTAGCCGTACCCGCGCCGCGGCACCCATCCAGGCTTTCCTGGTCGCGCGTACACCATTATCTCGTCATCGGCTATCTAGTCATCGGCGCCGATGACCTGGAAGTCCGCGTTGACGAAGATGTGGTGGGGCCAGTTGACGCCGATGTTGTGGACCTCGTAATCGCCGTTGCTGAGTTCTACGACCCGGTCGACGACGCCGCCCGGGTAGATGGCCAGTGCGGCTTCGGTGGCCTTGTTCGCGGTCGTGCCGCTGGCGAGCGTCCCCGACCCCTGGCTGTAGTCCGTCGGGATCGTGCCGACCTTCTGAGTGGAACCCTGCTTCCCCTTGGCGTAGGCGATCACCTGCCCCCCAGGCGACGTTGCGCCGCTGCTGGGCGGCTGCACGATGACCTGGGTGGCCGTGATGGTCGAGCTGTCGGTCGTCCCCAGCACGAGAACCGGTGCGCCGGTGGTGACGGCACTGACTGTGGCCGGGCTGGTCCCCTGCTCGTAGGTGGTGGAGGACGCCTCCTTGACGGTCACCTTCTGGCCCGTTGAGGTCGACAGCGTGAAGCCGGACGCAGACACGCTGCTTGACCGTGCCGATCGAGCCGCCCGCGGCCGGCCCGGACCGGGCGTTGGATCCGCTGCCTCCGGCTCCGGAACCGCCGGCGAAGGCGTGGCGCCGTCTGTACTGCTGCTGGCCGTGGTGTGGCGGCGCTGCTGGAAGTGGCGTCGACGATCCCGTAGGAACCGCCCGCGATCACGACGGCCGCTATTCCGGCTGCGATGACCCTAGACCGCTTGCTGGAAAACATCTCTTTAACTCCTTGTCTCCTGGGCTGTTAATCTCAGTTATGCCAGCCCACGCTGGAGGTTCGGTGGAGGAAAACGGGAAGCGCGCCGATAGATTGCTCAGCGCGGATTTACCCCAAGTTTTCGGCAAACGTTCCGCAAGGAAACGCCAAGGGTCGGCGTCCGTAGGATCCGCAGAAGGGGAACGCCAGGTCTCTTGTCTCATGCGCTTAAAAGTGCATTATTTCGCTTTATCCACTTACAGCCTTAGACGCGCAGCGGCGCGGCCGTTTCGTCGCGAAGTTACTTGGAGTGCTTGTCGTTACGAGGTCTCGTTCCGAATAACGCCATTCAGCCACGGCAAAGCAGTTTAGGGAAGCGCTGCCTTGCGATTCGGTTGCGGTCACCTGGAAGGTCTCTGCCTGCGGGAGGCGCAGGTGGAACGCGGCTCCGTGGCCGGGCTGGGTGTCGACGGTGAGCTCACCGCCATGGGCGGCGGCCAGCGACGCCGCGATGGCCAGGCCAAGCCCGGCACCGCCACGGGCGCGGGTCCGGGCGTCGTCGGTCCGGTAGAACCGCTCGAACACGTGCGACGCCTGTTCCTGCGTCATGCCCGGCCCGCTGGTCGGCGACGGTGAGCCGCCCGCTCCCGGGCTCGCTCGTCACCGTCACCGCTACTGGCGTTCCGGCCGGGGTGTGCTGGATGGCGTTGCCGATCAGGTTATCGATGACCTGGCGCAGCCGCTCCGCGTCGGCGTCCACGATCACCGGTTCGGCCGCCTCGAGCGTGATCGGCCGACCGGCGGCCACGATGCGGGCCTGCTGGACGGCCTCGGCCGCGATGCTAGCCAGGTCGACGGGCCGGCGCTCGAGGGCGCGCCCAGCGTCGAACCTGGCCAGCAGCAGGAGATCGTCCACCAGCCGGCCCATCCGGCCGGTCTCGCGGGCGATCAGGCCCATCAGCCGCAGCAGTTCCTCCGGGCCGGCCTCGCCGCCCTGCTGCAGGCCGTACTCGGCGAGCCCGCGCATCGAGGTCAGCGGCGTGCGCAGCTCATGACTGGCGTCGGCGATGAAACGCCGCATCCGGTCCTGCGATTGCAGGGCGCGGGCCTCGCCGTCCGCTCGCGCCAGGTAGGCGGCCTCGATGCTGGCAAGCATCATGTCCAGCGCCTCGGCCAGCCGCCCGACCTCGGTATTCCCCGCCGCATGGTCGATGCGCCGGGAGAGGTCACCGCCCGCGATCGCCGCCGCCGTCGACTCGATCTCCCGAAGCGGCGCCAGGCTGGCCCGCACCAGCGGCAGGCCGAGGGCGGCCAGCAGCACGACGGCGACGGCCGCGGCCAGCGCGTCGGCAATCTCCAGGCGGGTGACCGTGCTGTCGAGGTCGCCGAGACTGGACGCGATGACCAGATGACCTCCGCCGGACAGCTGCTGCACCAGCACGCGCCAGGAGTCTCCCGACGTACCCGCGGCGGAGCGGTGAACGGCGTCCCGACGTCGCTGAGCTGCGCGGCGGACAGCCGCGGTCCGTCCGTCGCGCCCAGCGGGCCGCCCGCCATGCTGATCTGCCCGTCCGCGCTGACCACCTCGACCAGGAACTGCGCGGGCAGCGTCTGAGGACGGCTGCTGTCGCTGGGCTGGAGCTGCTCCCGCTCCACGATGCGGCTCGCGACCGTCGCGAAGTCCTGAAGCTGGTTGTCCGCTCTGGAAAGCAGGTAGCTGCGCAGCAGCGTGGTACCGAGAACCGCGGTCACCAGGGAGGTCAGGGCGACCAGGAGCGCGGCGGTCGCCATCACCCGGGTCCGCAGCGACGCACCCCGCGCGGCCATCCGCCACCGGCCCGTCCTCACGGCGGCGGGATCCGCAGCACGTAACCGAAGCCGCGGACGGTGTGGATCAGCCTCGGCTGCCCCTGGTCGACCTTGCGCCGCAGGTAGCTGACGCACGGCTCGACCACGTTGCCGTCGCGGTCCGGGTCGTCGTGCCCCCAGACATGGTCCAGGATCTGGCCCTTGCTGACCACCCGGCCAGCGTTCACCATCAGGAACTGCAGCAGCCGGTACTCCGTGGGCGTCAGCGCGACGATGGCACCATCTCGCTTGACCTCGTGCGCGTCCTCGTCCAGCTCGAGGTCGGCGACGCGCAGCCTCGAACCGGGAGTGTCCGGCCGAGTGCGCTTCAGCACCGCCCGGATGCGGCCGAGCAGCTCGTCCAGGCTGAAAGGCTTGGTGACGTAGTCGTCCCCGCCCATGTCGAAGCCCTTGACGCGGTCAGGCACCTCGTCCCGGGCGGTCAGGAAGATCACCGGAACCTCGGAACCACCGGCACGTATCCGGCGGAGCGCCTCGAACCCGTCGCCGTCCGGCATCATCACGTCCAGCAGGACAAGATCCGGCCGGGACGACGCGGCGGCGCGCACCGCCTCGGCGCCGCTCGCCGCCGTCACCACCTCGAACCCCGCCAGACGGAGCGATCCGGACAGCAGCTCCAGGATCGTCGCCTCGTCGTCCACGACCAGCAAGCGCGGCAGACGCTGTTACGGCTTCCATAGCCCCAGGCTGTGACCGGAACCTGAGCGGTCGCCGACAGTGCGCCGGAAGTCTGCTCCAAGGCTGGTCACGGCCTCACCTGGGCGACTCCAATTCTGAACGTCGGCCAACGGCCATCCGGTGGGCAACGCCGGAGCGTTGCCCACCGGAGAGTCCGCTTGCTTGCCGCTATCCTCGGCTTAGCTGATTATCCGCTCATGCTGGCTGGACCTCGATCCCGTTGACTTGGGCGTTGTCCTTGACGGTGACGAACTGGATGGTGACCGCCCCGGCGCTGCTGGCCGTCGCGGTGAACGACTCGGCGACCGCCTTGTACTCCCCGCCGGCGGTGGCGAAGATGTCGAAGCTGGTCAGGACCTGGGTGCCGTTGATGAGGACGTTGAAGGTCCGCGACCCGGCGGTCGTCCAGTACTCCTCGGCGAAGTCGAGCCGCACGGTGTAGCTCGCCCCTGCGGTCAGGCCGGGGATGGTGTAGGTGAAGTTGCCGTAGCGGTTGTGCTGGTAGACCGACTGCGGTGCCGGGTTGGTGACGCCGGTGGTGGTGATCGCGTTGGTGGTGGCCGAGGTCGCGCCGCCGGTGTAGTCCTCGTCGGCCACGAACGGCGCCGCGGCCGGGCCGCCGGCGGAGATGTCAACCCCGCCGCTCCCGGTGCCGCCGCCGCCGCTGGCCGGCGAGATCTCGATGCCGTTGACCTGGGCGTTGTCCTTGACGGTGACGAACTGGATGGTGACCGCCCCGGCGCTGCTGGCCGTCGCGGTGAACGACTCGGCGACCGCCTTGTACTCCCCGCCGGCGGTGGCGAAGATGTCGAAGCTGGTCAGGACCTGGGTGCCGTTGATGAGGACGTTGAAGGTCCGCGACCCGGCGGTCGTCCAGTACGTCTCGGCGAAGTCGAGCCGCACGGTGTAGCTCGCGCCCGCGGTCAGGCCGGGGATGGTGTAGGTGAAGTTGCCGTAGCGGTTGTGCTGGTAGACCGACTGCGGTGCCGGGTTGGTGACGCCGGTGGTGGTGATCGCGTTGGTGGTGGCCGAGGTCGCGCCGCCGGTGTAGTCCTCGTCGGCCACGAACGGCGCCGCCGCCGGGCCGCCGGCCGAGATGTCAACGCCGCCGCTCCCGGTACCGGTACCGGAATTCACAGTCCAACTGAACGACGCGGTGCCTTTCGCTCCGGTGGTATCGGTCGCGGTCACTGTGACATTGGAGGTGCCCGCCGTTGTCGGGGTGCCGGAGATCAGCCCGGTCGAGGAGTTGATCGACAGCCCTGCCGGCAGGCCGGTGGCGCTGTAGGTGAGCGTCTGGCCGGAGGCCGAGTCGGTCGCGCCGACTTGCAGGCTGGCGGCCGTGCCGACGGTGGATGTGTGGCTGCCGGGGTTGCTCACCGTGACCGTGTTACTTGTCGTGGTGCCGGACGGCAGATTCCATATCTGCGCGGCCGAGTCGGTGCAGGTCTCGAGTTCGAGCTGCGCGCTCGGATTACCGCCAGGATCGGTGAGGCACAGCCCCGAGTTCGGATTGACCAGCTCCCCGTTGGACTCGTGGGTCCAGTTCTGGGCGTTGCTGCCGTTACAGGCATACCAGTCGATATCGGTGCCGCTGGTTGTCCCCGCAGCCACCACGTCCAGGCATCCGCCCTGCGTCCGCACGGTGCCGTCGGTGTACGGCGACCACTGCTGGCCGGCGTCGCCGTCACAGCTGTCCGCGATAATCGGGTTGCCCTCAGTGTTCAGCGCGTTCTTGTTCGCGAGGCACAGCCCGCCCTCGCCGGTCACCTGCCCGGTCGCGGTAGCAGTCCCGGTGGGCGTGGAGTTGCCGCCGGTCTCGTAGACCGCGACGTACTGCACGCTCATCGACGCGCCCGAGGTTGTCGCGCTGGTCGGGGTCGTGCAGTTGCACTCGCCGTTCGGGTAGTTGCCGCCCATGGCCAGGTCGAAGATGATGTAGAAACCGTGGTCGATGGCGGCCTGCCAGGCCGTGGTGCCGACCGATGCCTCGGTGATCGTGGACTCCACGGTCCCGTCCATCAAGAACTCGAGGTACTCCGCGCTGGTGTTGACCCGGTTGACGATCACCGAATAGGTGTTAAAACCGGTCTGGCAGCCCGTGGTGGGGCAGGCCATCAGCGCATGACCGGGGCTGTTGGCCGAGTCGTGCAGGGTCTGCGAGGCCTCGTTCAGCCCGTTGACGTCCTCCATCATGTCGATCTCGCCGGACTGCGGCCAGCCGCCGCCGGTGCGCATCGGGGAGCCGAGCGCCCAGAACGCCGGCCAGTACCCGAGCCCGCTGGCCGGGTTAGGCTGCTCAATCGACGCGGTCATCTCCAGCTGGCCGCCCGCCGGGGCCTGGAAGTCGTCGCGCGTGCTCTCGATCCGCCCGGACGTCCACGTGCCACCATTGTCGATGGCCTTGAGCACCAGGTCGCCGTTGCCGTCCAGGTAGACGTTGCTGGTCGAGTTGGTGGTGTTCTCGACCTCACCGGTTCCGTAGCCGCTGCCGATGTCGTAGAACCAGTTCGCCGACGACGGCGCCGACCCGGCCGCTCCGGGGAAGTTGTCGCTGAACACGGTCGACCAGCCGGACGGCGGCGCGGGCGCCGTGCCCGCGCTTGCCACCTGCGTGCCGACCAGGGACGTGATAGCGATGGTGGCCATGCACCCGACGATCAGCACCAGCACGGACAGGACCGAGGGCAGCCGCGGTGGCCCCAGCCAGTGCCTCACGTGCCCCGCCTGTCCGGTACCGCGCGTAGCGGCACCGGTCTCTTCCGTCTTACGGTTCATCTGTGAACCTCCGATTTAGTGCTTAATATAAGGTCTATATAAATCAGGGCAGAGTCCCTGTCAACCGCCATCCCAGCCCTCTTTGCGCCCTCTACCGCGACCACACCCCAAGCGGCAGCCGGTGATCGCACGACCGAGCCACGTGCATTTGCGCCGCTTCCGCCGCTCGCGCGCCACCGCCTCGGGTCGAGCGCTGGCGCGGCGTAATCCCGCCGGCCGCCTGAGCTAGCGGACGGCCGGTGGAGTCGCCGCGGTCGGTCCGGGGTAACGGGGTGTATCCCACTGCCCGGCGAGGTCGGCGTACATTTCAGAGCTGGCGAGCAGGGACGAGTGGTCGCCGACTTGGGGGCGGGCGCCGTCGAGGACTAGGATCCGCCGGGCGCGGCGCGCCGAGGAGATGCGGTGCGCGATCACGATGAGCGTGCCACCGCGGCGCGAGAACGCCGCCTCCGCCTGTTCTTCCGCGGCAGGGTCGAGATGGCAGGTGGCCTCGTCGAGGATGACGAGCCGCGCGGGCGGCAGGTACGCGCGGGTGAGCGCGATGAGCTGCCTCTCGCCTGCGGACAGCGCGGCGGGGGTGATAGCCGCGCCGTAGCCGCCGAGACGGGTGATGAAAGAAGTGAGGCCGATGGCTTCGGCGGCCTCGTCGAGTTCCGTTTTCGTGGCGGGGTGGAGGTACGTGAGGTTTTCTTTCAGGGTGCCAGCGAAGACATAGGCCTCTTGGGGGATCAGGATCCGCCAGTTCCGCCCGAGCCCGGCCACGGGCACGCCATCGAGGAGCACCTCGCCTTTGCCCGGGCTGAGCATCCCGGCGAGCAGGCCCGCGAGGCTGGACTTTCCGATGCCGCTCGGGCCGACGACCGCGAGGTGGTCGCCGGGCGCGACCGTGAGGGTGAGGCCGGAGATGACCGGCTCGGCGCGCGGTCCGTAGGCGAAGGTGACGTCGCGGAGTTCCAGCGTGCCGTCCTGGTCCTCGAAGGGCGCGGAGGGGCGGGGGGAATGGGGGGCTGGCCCCCCATGCGGGGAATGGGCGGCGGCGGAGCGCAGCGGCGCTATGGCCGGAGTTTCCGGCGCGCGTTTCTGCCAGGGTTTCCGGCGGGGCGCTGGTCTGGAGGATGCGCTCCAGCGTCACGTTGAGCCGGACCAGGCCGGCGCCCATGCCCTGCGAGAGTGTGTAGAGGACGCCGCGCAAGCTCCCAGTGATATAGGTGACCGCGCCGACGATGTCGCCGGGAGTGGCGCCGTGCCGCAGCATTCCGGGGGCGGCGGCCAGCACGAGCAGCAAGGGCAGCCAGCCGCCCACCGCGAGGCACAGCAGGCGCGCCGACCCGGCGACGGCGACCTGGCGCGCGGCTTTCTCCTGGCGGGCTATGTGCCGGGCGAGGCCGTCGAGGACGAGGTCTTCTGCGCCGCAAGCGGTGATGTCGCGCGCGGCGCTTGCGGACCGCGCCACTTCGGCCGCCACGCTTTCCTCGGCCAGGACGGCGGCGCGCTGGCGCGCGGCGTACGGGCGGAGCAGCAGCCGCAGCAGGATCACCGAGGCGAGCAGCGACGGGACGACGTACGGCAGCGTGGCGGGCAACAGGGTGACGAGGCCGGCCAGCGTGCTCACAACGGTGCACGCGAACGTGCAGGTGATGACGAGTACGCCGGCGACGGAGTCCCGGACGATCTCCGCCTGGTGCGTCATCCGCGCGACGGAGCGCGTGTCAGGGCGGGCGAGGGCGCCGTCCACGATGGCCGTGACCAGGTCGTCGCGGAACGGCTCGACGATCACGCCGATTCTCAGGTACACCTGCCGCGTGCCGAACGCCCCGGCCAATGCGGCGGCGGCGAGGACGCCGAGCCAGGCAAGGCCCAGAGCGGTGCGGCCGACCAGGAATTGGGTGGTCGCCTGCGCGAGCGACCAGCCGGAGGCGACTGCGGGGAGCGACTGGACGAGCGACCACGCGGCGAGCCACGCGACGTCCTTCCGGCGCCGGCGGAGATGACGGATCAGCACGCTTCGCCTGTGCCTTCGGCTTCGGCTGCGCCGAAGATCGCGCGGTACTCCCGGTCCGCCCACAGCTCGCCGTGCGGGGCGAGGGCCCGGATCCGGCCGCCGTCGAGCCAGGCGACGAGGTCCGCCCGGGCGGCCGTGGTCGCGCGGTGCGCCACGATGAGCCGTGTCAGGCCGCTCAGCTGGCCGGTGATGGCCCGGGCGACGAGCATTTCGGTGACCGTGTCCAGGCTGGACGTGGCATCGTCGAGTACGAGCAGCCGCGCTGCGCCGGCGTGCGCGAACGCGCGCGCCAGCCCGAGCCGCTGCACCTCGCCGCCGGACAACGGGGTGCCGTCGAGCGAGGTGCTCATCTGCCGGGGCAGGCGGGCGAGGAAGGCGGCGGCCTGGGCTTGCCCGGCAGCCGCGCGGATCTGCGCGTCGTCAGGGCGGCGGAATCCGAACCCGATGACGTCATAGGGGGTGTCGCCGACGATTTCGGGGCGTTCGAAGGCGTATACCACGGATTCGCGGAGGGACGCCTTCGTGAACTCGCGCAGGTTGGTCCCGTCGAGGAGCACCGTGCCCGCGTCGGGATCGGCGAGCCGCCCGGCGAGCCGCGCCAGGGTGGACTTGCCGGCCCCGGACCGGCCGACCACGGCGACCGCGATGCCAGGCGCAACGGTGAGGTCGAGGTCGCGCAGCACCGCCTCGCCGCCGTGGCGCACCGTGACGCCGCTCAGCCGTAGTTCGCCGTGACCCGCAGGGCCCTGCCCCGCTAGCAGGTCTCGCGTCCCATAGCGCGGGCACGGCCGCGCGAGCAGTTCGGCGGCGCGCCTTGCGCCGCCGCGCGCGCGGCCCAGCTGGCCGACCAGCCCGACGCTCGCGCCGATGCCGACCGCAAGCACCGCGTACTGGCTCGCGGCGACCAGATCGCCTGTGCTGATCCGGTGCCAGGCGAGCTCCACGCCGGCGACGGCGACGATGATGATCTGCAGCGCGGGGGCGATGGTCATTGCCTGGGCGGCGGCCCGCGCCTGCACGCGCCAGGAGGCGTAGCCGTGTTCCCGCAGGAGCGGGAGCGGGCCGAGGATGCGTTCCCGTTCGCGGGCCTGAGTGCCGGCGGCGGCGATTGTGCGGGCGCCGGCGAGCGCGTCGAGCAGCCGGGCGGCGATGGCCCCCTGCGCCTGGCCGTACCCGGCGCTGACGGCGGAGGAGTCGCGGACCAGTGTCCGCAGGATGACGGCGAGCGCGGGGAAGCCAATGGCGAAGGTCGCTACAAGCCAGGGGTCGATCAGCCCGAGCGCTACGACGCTGCCGAGCGGCGCTATCAGCGCGGTAGCGGCCAGCAGCACGCTGGCGGGCCCGGTGCCCGCGTCGGCGGCAGCGGCGACGACGCGGCTGACGGTGTCTCCGGCACTGAAGTCGGTGTTGATGCTGGTGCTCGCGGCCGTTCTTGCGGCTGTGTTCGTGGTGGTGTTTGTGTTCGTGGTCGCGCTGGTCAGCAGCCGAGGGCCGACGGCGACGACGTGCCCGGCCAGCATCCGGCGCAGCCGCGCCGTGGCCGTCGCGCCGGAGACTCCGGTCGCGAGGTCGGTGACGGCGCCACAGCCGACGATGACGGTCACCAGGATCGCGCAGGCCGTCAGGGGTCCGACGGGGTTGCCGACCCTCACGTTCCTGGCCAGGATCGCGTCGATGGCGTGCCCGACCGCCGCGGGAAGCAGCACCTGCGCGGCGGCGCCGACCAGGGACGCGGCGCCGAGCAGTGCGAGCCAGCAGCCGCCCTGGCGGGCGGCGGCGAGCAGCAGCCGGTCGCAGTCGGACTCGGTACTCGTGATGGCCACTGGGATCCCTGTGGGTTCCATGAGGATGATGGCCCGGCGCCGACGGGAACTTGGGAGCCAGGTTCCCTGCCGGCGCCGGGTGCTCAGCTTTCCCTGAGCGAGGGGTGCTACAGGCAGAGCAGCACGCTGGCGGTGCTGTCGCAGAGAGTAACGCTCAGGTGACTGCCGCCGCCGCCCCAGCGCGTGTCGTTGCCGTCACGAGCGGGGTCCATCGCCTGGATGTCGAGGAGAGCCATATAGTTTCACCTCCTTGCCGGTGCTGGCGGGTTGGAGGCTCCCCGGAGGGGCGCCGGGGATGACCCGAGAACCCGAACAGGGAGCCTTGCGGGCCGGGCGAAGAACGGCAGCGCCGCGCCGCACGGGGCGAGCGCGGCGGCCGTGCCCAGCAGGACACCGGCGGTGCCGGTGCCCAGGTCCATCGACAGGCGGAGCAGCATGTCCCCGGGGAACGCCAGGCCGCCCGCGTACCGGACGGCGTGCCAGCCCAGCCGGTCGACATGGGCGCTGGCGACGCGCCCTGCCCGTTTGCTGCCCACTCTCGTCGCGTGTGCCTGGCCAGGTAGGCGATCATCCCGGCGCGGCCGTTGAACAGGCCTGCCTGCGCGTAGAGGCCCGAGCTCGCGGCGAGCCTGATCGCGCGCGCCGCGTCCGCGAACGCTGCGTTCCGACGGTGTGCCGTGAACTGGTCGATCACCATGCCGATGCCGACGCTGCCACCGCCGAGGTACGGCAGCGTTCGCCAGCCGTCGTCGACCTGCAGCGCGCCATTGCCGTCGGTGACGCATCGGTCCAGGTCCTCGGCTATGGCACCCTCGGCGGCGTTGAGGTAGGCCGTGTCTCCGGTCCGCTCGTACAAGCGGATGAACAGCAGCGCCTTCCCCGACGCGCCGCGCAGCAGGCCGACGCCGCCGCCGGACCTGGCCGCTGCGCGCTGGCCGGGCGCGCCGTGCCGGGCGGACATGTACGGCGCCGCGACGGTCTCCGCCGCCCGTATCGCGGCGTCGGCCAGCCATGGCTCACCGACATGGTCGGCCACGGAGATCATGGCGAGCGCGAACCCCGACAGGCCACCGTAGAGGCCATGGCCGAGCCGGTCCCAGTTCTCGCTGAGGCAGCTGCGCGCCGCCCGTGCCGCAGCGTCCAGATGGCCGAGCCGCGCCAGCGTGTACGCCACCCCGGCCAGCCCGTCGTAGAGGCCGAGGCTGCGTGCCCTTAGGCGGCTCGGCGGCGCGCGTGACGAGCCATTCCTCGTATTCCGGCACGCGCACACCGACCGCCTCGGACAGCACGTACAGCACGCCGGCCGCGCCGTGCGCGAGGCCGAGACCGCCGCCCGGGACGCGGAACTGGTCGATATCGCCGGGGAAGAGCCGGTCCGCGCGGTCCGGGGTCGCGCTCGCCCTGATCGCGCGCCACCATGTCCGCCGCCAGGCGGTCCCAGCGCGCGGCAGCCACCAGCGTCGCTGGCGTCGGCGTCGCCCGCCTCGCGTGATGCCGCGGCTGGCGTGGGGACGCCCGGGGCTGGCCGGCCTGTGTCGCGGGTAATCTCCCGCACCGCCTCGTCAAGAAACTCGCCCGGGACCGGGAACAGTCCGGCGATCACCGCCGCGAGTTGCGCCGCCTTGTCACGGTCCAGCGCGAACAACGTCGTCAGGGGCATGAACATCGCCAGTCGCATGCACGCGAGGCTGTAGGCATCGACATCAAACCCGGCACGGTCACGGGGCGCAGCGAATCCGGGGTTGCCGACCGTGCGGGTCCGTCCCTCGCTGATGTCGCTCGCGGCCTCGAAGTCGATGAAGGCCACGGTGTCGTCCGGCCGCACGATGATGTTGAACATGTGCAGGTCGTTGAAGACCACGCCGCGCTTATGCATGGCCAGCGGCGGCGCGCTCGACGTCGCCGCATATCCGGAGCGCCCATGTCGCGTACGCTTTCATCCTCACCGGGTCAGGCACCGGTCCGTCGAGCGGGTAACGCTCGGCGAAGAATGAATTGAGCGTCCTCCCCGGGATGAATTCCTCGGCGAGGAAGTAGATGCTCGCCGACCTGGAAAAACCCTCGTACTTCCGGTGCAATTCCCAGGCCGGACAGGCGCAGCAGGACCTCGTGTTCCCGGCGCAGCCTGGTGACCGCGTCGGACCCGTCGGCGGCCAAGCCAGCGTGCGGCCTAGCCTCTTTCAGGATCACCCGCTCGCCGGTCCGCTTGTCGGTTGCGGTGTAGACTCCGCCGCCGTTCGAGAAATGCAGGGCGCCGGTCAGGCTGTATTCCAGGCCTGTCATCGCTACGGAATTGCGTGCGGCAAGATGGGGAGCCAGGAATTCCGGCAAGCGGACCCATTCCGGCATCGTGAACACAGATGACCGAAGGTCGGGCACAAGATCACCGGCTGGGTTCTCGATCGCGGCCGCCATCTCGCCGCGAGAATCGAGGCAGAAACGCTCGGTGAAGGCGCCGTAGCGCACGTATAGCGGGCCGGCGCCGTACCGGAGATCGCTGAGTATGTACGGTCCTGGCGCACCGGATAGCTCGGCGTCGAGCTCGCGGAGTATCCGCTCGCAGGCGGCCTCGTCCGCCGGATAGATGGTGACGGCCTTGCCACTGGCCGAGCGGGACGCGTATTTCGCGTTCCGCATGAGCACTGCCAGCCGCGAGCCCAGGAACTTGAAGGAAACTCCCCGCGGCACGCAATACTGCCATACCCGGGTAATTACCTCATCAGAGTTATCGAGACACGTCGATACATGGATCTTCCAGCCTTGCGTGGGGGCCGACGGCCCCGGCGGGATGTTAATAAGCCAGTCACCATGGCACACGCGAGTCCAGCCATCAGGCAGCGGTCGCTTTGAGATCGGGAAGAGGGCCGATGAATCGTACTTCTGGGGGGAATCATAAAAAATCGGGTCAGCCAGGCAGTACTGTTCATACTGCTTATCCATGACCCCTCCCGATCTCTAAATCTATGCTGTATGTGATGCTGTATGTGACTTATCGCTGATGTGACTTATTCGATCACTTATGCAACCGCGATCGATAGCGAAATCATGTCACCCCGCCACCTCGCCGCATAGTGACTTCTGTCATCAATTCCAAGCGTGCTGCAGGTGCTAATAGACTAGTTTGCACCGTCTATGTATGTGAATATCCGGACAATCCTCGGCTGCGAGTATCCCGGCCTTCTCGCCGCATGACCCTGCCGTGGCCAGCACAGCCGTCGACCCCTCGCCGCCCAGCTTCCGCCCGTTTTCACGTGCCCCGCTCAAGCCCCGCCGTCCGGCGCTACTCTTTGTCCTGCAGCCAAACCCCTTGATGCATGGCTGCCATTTCCCTTGCACAGGTCGGGGTACACGGGAGGTTATTCCGATGATTCGGATTCTCATCGCGGAGCCGATGACCCTGACTCGCGAAGGACTTGTCGCCCTTCTCGGAAGGGAGAACGACATCGAGCTCGCCGCCACCGTGCGGCACCGCGAGGAGGTCGTCGTGGCGGCGCGGGCAGTGCGGCCCGACGTCGCGCTGCTGGCGGCGGCATTCCCGGATCGGGACGGCATCACCGTCGCGGCCGGACTGCAGGCGGCGGTGCCCGACTGCCGCTGCGCGATGCTGAGCTCCGGCTGGCGATCCAGGGACCTGCAGCGGGCGGTCGCGGCTGGCGTACAGGGTTTCCTGGTCTGGGACTCACCAGCGCAATTTCTGACCGATGCCGTCAGGCAGGTGGCCGTCGGCCGACGAGTCGTCGATCCCCGCCTCTCGCTCGGCGAGCGGTGCCCGCTGACAACGCGGGAAGCGGACGCCCTCCGCGTCGCCGCGGCGGGATCGACGACAGCGGAAATCGCGACTGTCCTGTGCCTTTCCGAAGGGACGGTACGCAACTACCTCTCCCGCGCGATCGCGAAGACCGGCGCACGCAACCGCGTCGGCGCCATCCGCATAGCAGGCGAATCCGGTTGGCTTTAGATGCCCCGGCCGCAGATGTCACGGTCAGTAAGGCGGCTCGCTAGGACGGAAGGCCCCGGAGACTTGCCCGGCGAGGCCGATGTCATCTGGTTCAAGGGTCATGACCGGCGATCCCGGATCGAAGTCGAGCTTGTCCAGGTCCGCCCAGATGACGTTCGGGGCCGTGGTCAGCTCGAAGAAATAGCGCCGACTGGTCAGGTCACACACGGTGCGGTATTCGGTGTTGTACACCCCGAAGTCACTGTACGGAGCGCCAAACGGGACTGAAACGTTGCGAGCGATCGCCAGCACCCCGGCCGCGGCTTCCCGGTCGTCGCGCGGGACCGGGAGCAGCGCGGAAAAGTAACTGGCACGCTGGAAGCGGTCGAGGGCGTTGACGTTCCCCGGTAGTGGCATGTCACTGGACGGGTGCGAGAAGTCCAGCTTCGCCAGCAGCCGGAGCTGCTCGTCGTAGGACGGGTCATTGGTCATGACCCGGTACTGCGGCCCGTGGTGGATGACCGCCTTTCCGTCCAGGTGCTCGATGATCGCCGAGTCGCCCGCGGCATCCTCCAGCGCCAGGTGCACCGTGCTCTTGGTGCCCCGGGCTTCCATCATGACCACCTGCGGCTCCGCGAGCAGGTCCAGGGCCTCGCCGACGCTGCCTGCCTGGTCCAGCGCGTACTGCGCCCACAGCCCGGCATGGATTCCCGGCAGCGCGGGGTCGCGCGGCGCGAAGTCGGTCTCTTTGAGATAGAGCAGGTGCGCCGCCAGCCCGCGCTCGTTGACGCCGTCCACCGCGCCCACCCCGTAGATCGTCGTCACCACGGACCCGTGAACGGACGCCCAGCGCAGGGCACTGCCCTCGACCACTCGTTTCCGGCCGACCATGCCGCCGTCGTGGCGGTTCCCGCGCGGGAACACCGTAAGCACCGGATCGGTAGGCACCGGCCAGTCCATAGTCCGGGCCGTCACGACCGCCGCCCCGTTGTCATTCCATAGAATCCGAGTACACACAGTCACCCCCGCAGCCCTGTACCCAAGGTTCTCCGCCGCGGAAACCTCGTGGGGTTGCCGAGCCCGCCATGTAACTTTCGCCCGCCTAGGCGGCTTTCCGCAGGCTGACACGGGCAGCAACGGCGTGGCCAGCACGTTGCCTGTACACCCTGCTAGCTCAGGCCTATGGTCGCGGCAGTCAAGCCCACCGCGGATACCGCCGTGGTTAAGGGCGCCATGACACCCGGAGGTGTGCTGACATGAGACTGCGAGCGCGACCCGCAATGCGGCGGTTGCGCAAGACGATCACGGTGGCTGCGGCGGCGTTGCTTGCCGCGTTCGGCCTGGCCGTGGCCGGCGGCGCGGGGGCCGTCCCGGCGGTGGCGGCGGCCTCGTCGTGCGCCGCCGCCTACAGCGTGACAACCGACTGGGGCAGCGGGTTCACCGCGTCCCTCACCATCACCAACAACGGCACCGCGGCCATCACCGGCTGGACGGTGACCTACTCCTACGCCGGCAACCAGACCCTGTCGAACGGCTGGAACGGGGCCTGGACCCAGTCCGGCAAGGCGGTCACCGTCATCAACGAGCCCTACAACGGCAGCCTGGCCGCCGGCGCGACCACCACGGCCGGGGCCAACTTCAACTACTCCGGCACCAACGCAGCGCCCACCTCGGTCACCTGCACCCCGGCCGGCGGGACCACCGGCGGCGGCTCGATCACCGCGACCCCGACCAGCCTCAGCGTGACCCAGGGCCACACCGGCACGTTCACCCTGGCGCTGTCGTCGGCGCCCACCGCGAACGTGACGGTGTCCATCGCCGCCGCCGGCAACGCCGGGCAGACCGAGTCCCCGGCGAGCCTGACGTTCACCCCGTCGAACTACGCCACCGCGCAGACCGTCACCGTGACCGCTAACTCCACCGGCACCGGCGCCACCACCTTCACCGCCACCGCCACCGGGTACACAGCCGCGACCGTCACCGCCACCGAGGTCGCCGGCACCACCGGCGGCGGCTCGATCACCGCGACCCCGACCAGCCTCAGCGTGACCCAGGGCAGCACCGGCACGTTCACCCTGGCGCTGTCGTCGGCGCCCACCGCGAACGTGACGGTGTCCATCGCCGCCGCCGGCAACGCCGGGCAGACCGAGTCCCCGGCGAGCCTGACGTTCACCCCGTCGAACTACGCCACCGCGCAGACCGTCACCGTGACCGCTAACTCCACCGGCACCGGCGCCACCACCTTCACCGCCACCGCCACCGGGTACACAGCCGCGACCGTCACCGCCACCGAGGTGGCGGGCAGCACAGGCGGGTCCTGCGGTTCTGGGATCACGCTCCGAGCGAACCCTGGCACGATGTCGCTGGCTCAGGGGCAGACCGGAGTGCTTGGCGTCTCGCTCAGCGCGTCGCCGTCGGCTGGCATCGCTGTCAGCGTTGCCCAGACGTCGGGGAACACCGGCCTGTCAGTGGCCAGCGGGTCCCCGGTGACACTGTCGTCGAGCAACTGGAACCTGCCGCAGCCGGTGTACATCACGGCTAACAGTTCCGGCACCGGCGCGGCGACGTTCACTGTCAGCGCGACCGGCTGCACCGCGGTGACCGTGACCGTGACGGAGACCGCGGCGGGCTCGACCACGACACCAAGTCATGTCGCCAACCCGTTCACCGGCTCCACCTGGTACGTAAACCCCGACTACGCGGCCGAGGCCGCGACGTCGGCGGCCGGCGCCAGCGGCACGCTCGCGGCCCAGATGACCTACATCGGCACCCAGCCGACGTTCATCTGGCTCGACCACATCGGGGCCATCTACGGCGGCTCCGACAACGCCAGCGGAGCCGGCGGGGCAGGCCGGATGAGCCTCGCGGCACAGCTCCAGAACGCGCTGTCCAAGGCCAGCGGCAGCACGCCGGAGATCTTCCCCATCGTGATCTACGACCTGCCGGACCGCGACTGCGATGCGCTCGCCTCCAACGGCGAGCTGTCGATCGCCAACAGCGGCCTGTCGGACTACGAGAACTCTTACATCAATCCGATCGCGCAGATCCTCACCGAATACGAGCACACCAACCTGCGCGTCGTGGCGGTTATCGAGCCGGACTCGCTGCCGAACCTCGTCACCAACACGAGCGTGGCCAACTGCTCGTCGGCGAACTCCAGCGGCGTTTACACCAGCGGGATCGAGTACGCGCTGAGCAAGCTGCATGCGATCCCCAACGTGTACAACTACATGGACATCGCTCACTCGGCATGGCTCGGCTGGCCGTCCAACATGACCCCGGCCGTGTCCCTGTACAAGCAGGTGGCGTCCGCCACCACGGCCGGCGTGAGCAGCGTCGACGGCTTCATCAGCGACACCGCGAACACCATCCCGGTGCACGAGCCGTACATGACCGCCACCGCGACGGAAGATGGCAACCCCGTCGACTCGGTGCAGTACTACTCCTACGACCCGTACATCGACGAGTTCACCTACGACCAGGCCATGTACTCCAACCTGGTCAGCCGGGCTTCCCGAGCACCATCGGGATGCTGATCGACACCTCGCGCGACGGCTGGGGCGACCCGTCGCTGCGGCCTACCAGCGCCGCCCGATAACATCTCCAGTTCCTGCACCACCACCGCGCGTTCGCGAACGTCAAGATCGACGAACGCCCGTTCCGCGGTGACTGGTGCAACCCGGAGAACGCGGGGATCGGCGCCCTGCCGCAGGCCAACCTCGACTCCACGTTCCCCAACCTGTACGCTTACGTCTGGGTCAAGCCGCCGGGTGAGTCCGACGGCACTACCCGCCTACCCGCACCCCGGCGACCCGCACTGCGACCCGAACGGAACCAAACCGACGGCAGCGGCAACACCTACTCGACCGACGCGATCCCTGACTTCGCCGTCCGGCGGGCACTGTGTTCCCCGCCGAGTTCCAGCATGCTAGTCCAGGACGCCTTCCCGGCACCTGTAACCTGGCGGCACAGTGACTTAGGCGCAAGAGCCGCCCCCTTCCGTCCGGGATATCCGGACGGAAGGGGGCGGCTTCGTTATGCGACGCAGAACTGGTCAGCAGGTCACCGAGAGGCTCGATGGCGCGGTCCCGGTGGCGGTGAACCCGATCGTGACCGAGCTCCCGGGCGCGATGCTCCCGTTGTAAGGCTCGTTGGTCACGGTGACGTTCGCGCCGGACTCGGTGAACACGCCGCTCCAGTCGCTGGCGACCTGCTGGCCGCCGGGGAACGTCCAGCTCGCCTTCCAGCTGCTGGTCGCGCCGCTGCCGGCGTTGCTGATGACCACCTGGGCCTGGAAGCCGCCGGACCAGGAGTTCACCACCGAGTACGCGCACGACAGCTGCGCCGGGGGCGGGCTGCTGGGCGGCGGCGTGCCGTTGCCGGCCCCGGGCAGCGGGAACTGGATCCCCGCGAGAAGCGACTGCTTCAGCGAGCTGACCGGCGTGGCGTCATAGTTGTTGTCCAGCAGGTCGTAGGAGTCCTCGCCGTTGAGCGCCCAGTAGGTCCAGCCCATCCACGGGTTGCTCTTGAGGTAGGACACCAGGCTCTCGAACCACTGGCCCTGTGAGCCCGCGGCGCTTGACTCGATGTCGGAGGCGGTGTTGTCGGTGCCGAACTCGCCGACCCACACGGGCGCGGTGCCCTGGGCGTAGATGTAGCCCCAGTACTTGTTCCACACGGCGTCCAGGCTGGCCGGGGTGGTGGCGGAGTTGAACCAGGCCTGCTGGAACAGGCTCGGCCCGTAGTCGTGCGCGGAGTAGACGACGTGCCCTGGTGAGCTCAGCACCACCGGGTACTGCGCGACGCCTTGCAGGTCGCCGCCCCACCAGGTGGTGTCGTAGCCACCGGAGGCCGACGCGTCCGGGTACTCGCTGATCCCCTCGCAGAAGATCAGCGCGTTCGGGTCCACCGCGAGGATCGCGTTGCCCGCCTGCTCGTAGGCGAGCCGGACGTCGGTGGTCGCGTCGCCGGTGCCCCAGGTGGCGCCCTCGGCGTAGGTGTCACCCGCCGGGGTGTGCGGCTCGTTGCGCAGGTCGAATCCGATCACCGTCGGGTTGCCCGCGAACATCTTCGCCAGGGTGACCCAGTCGTTGACCCAGTCCTGGCTGGTGTAGGTGCTGGTGTACCACAGGCCGTCCTGCTCGGCGGACTCGCCGGCCTCGGAGCGGTGGTCATCGAGGATGACCTTCAGCCCGGCCTGCCCGGCAGCGGTGACGATCTTCTGCAGGTCCTGGAGCGCGTTCAGGCCCTTGAGGTCGGTGTTGATCGGATGGCCGGTGTTACTGCTGAACGCCATGTTCTGCGGCACGATCGGGTCCTCCACCATCTGGTTGGAGAACGGGATGCGAATCGTGTTGTAGCCGAGCGCGGCGATGTCGTTGATGATCGTGTGGTAGTCCTGCGCCCACAGGCCGTGCGCGATCTCATCGGGCGTCTCGAAGCCGTACCAGTTCAGGCCGGCGATGCGGACAGGGTTGCCGTTCGAGTCGAGGATCTGGTTACTGCTGGTATGCCAGTACCCCGCGCCGACGCCGGGCGAGGTGGCCGCCACTGCCGGGCAGGCGCCGGCCGCGGTCGTCACCGCCACCGAGCCGGCCGCGGCAAGCGTCGCGGTGAGTGCCCCGGCCAGCGTCGCGGCCAGCCGACGGCGCGTCACAAGGGTCATTGTTCGTTCTCCTTCCGGAAAGAAAGGCCCGGCCAGGCGGTGTGCACCGCCTGGCCGGGCGACGCGCGGCGGGCGCCGCGCGCGGTGGCGGGGCCTCAGCGGGCCTCGATGCCGGCCTCAGCCCGCCTGACGCCGGCCTCAGCCGGCCGGCAGGGCCTGCAAGACTGGCCTTGTAGGCGGCGCCGTAAGCGGTGGGCGTACCGGTGTAGTCGGTGATCAGTCCGGGGCCGCTTGAGCAGGCAAAGTCGGCGTTCCAGGCCCAGGCGAGGAAGCTGATGCCCTCCGACTCCATCCATGTCGTTAGCGGGGTGATGTAGGTTCCCGCGCAGTCGTTCTCGCCGATCTCGCCGGCGACCACCGGAACCGACGCGGCGACCGGAGCCACCTCCGACGTCCAGCACGACTGCGTGCTGCACGTGTTGAAGTTGTAGGAGTGCCAGGAGGCGACCAGGTTGTGGTCCGGGTCGGTGGGCTCGTACTGCAACCAGTCGGTCAGGTCGTTGGAGTACTCCTCGCCGCCCAGCATGAGCACGTTGTTCGCGCCGGCGGAGCGGACCGCGTTGATCATCTGCTGCATGCCGGCCACCGGGTAGGAGATCCCGGTGCAGGGGCTGCCGGTCTCCCAGCACTGCCAGCCCTCGGCCGTGTTGCTGTTGTCCGCGCGGGACGCGTAGGGCTCGTTGAACAGGTCGAAGATCACCGCGTCGTTGCCCTTGAAGGTGTTCGCCACCGACGTCCAGAACGGGATCGCCTCCGCGGCGTCCGGCATCGGCTTCTGGCAGGTGGCCTCGGCCGACGAGCAGCCGGACGACGGACCGGTGTAGGTACCGTCCGTCCAGTGCAGGTCGAGGATGGCGACGATGCCGTTGGAGTTCAGCAAGCTGACGTAGCTCTTGATCGCGTTGATGTAGTTGGCGCCCGCGTAGGCGGAGTTGACATACGATTCGGCGTTCCAGCACGCCTCGTTCAGCGGCACGCGCACCGCGTTGACCGGTCCCCAGCTCTTCATCGCGGTGATGGACGCCTGGTCATTCGGGCCGTCGAAGATGCCGTTGCCCTGAACGCACTCGTACTCGGTGCCGGAGCGGTCCACGCCATGCAGCACGACCGTGTTGCCGTTGGCGTCGACCAGCTTGTTGCCCGACACGTGCAACTGCGGAGCGGAGCCCGTCACCGGCGCCACCTCGGTGGCGGTGACGGTCGCGCCTGTGTAGCCGCTGGCGCTGGCGGTGAAGGTGGTGGCGCCGGTGCCGCTGGAGTTAGCGGTCACGGTGACGGTCTGCGCGGTGGAGTAGTTCGACGGGGTGAACGTCAGGCTCGCCGGGGACTCGGTCAGCCCGGCGTTGCCGCTGGCCGCGATGGACACCGTCACGTTCGAGGCGGGCGCCGACGACAGCGCCAGGGTGAACGTGCCGGTGCCGCCCTGGGTCACGTTGAAGCTGGCCGGGGTCGCGGTGATCGAGCCGCCGCCGGTGCTGCCGGCAACCTCGGTGGCGGTGACGACGGCGGAGGTGTAGCCGCCGCCGCTGGCGGTGAAGGTGGTGGCGCCGGTGCCGGTGGAGTTGGCGGTCACGGTGACCGTCTGCGCGGTGGCGTAGTTCGACGGGGTGAACGTCAGGCTCGCCGGGGACTCGGTCAGCCCGGCGTTGCCGCTGGCCGGCGATGGACACCGTCACGTTCGCGGTGGGCGCCGACGACAGCGCCAGGGTGAACGTGCCGGTGCTGCCCTGGGTCACGTTGAGGCTGGCCGGGGTCGCGGTGATCGAGCCGCCGCTGGTGGTCCCCCCGGCCGGGGTGCAGGTGACCGAGGTGGGCGCGGCGTTGGTGCCGGAGTAGTTGAAGTTGGCCCCGGCCGAGGTGGACGCGCCGGCGGCCAGGCTGCCGTTGTAGGACTCGTTGGTGACGGTGACCGTCTTGCCGGACTGGGTCCAGGCCCCGTTCCAGCCGTTGGCCAGGGTCTGGTTGCCGGCGTAGGTGTAGGTCACCGTCCAGCCGGTGATGGCCGCGGTGCCGTTGTCGGTGATGGTCAGGTTCGCGGTGAAGCCGCTGCCCCAGTCGGTTGGCACGCTGTAGGCGGCGGCGCACGACGAGGTCGCCGCCACCGCCGGGACGCCGCCCGCGCCGCCGGCCACGGCCAGGCCGAACGCGGCCAGCAACGCCGCCGCCAGCCACCGTGATCGTCCTCCGGGATCTTCTCAGCGAGAGTCTCATCAGCAAGCACCTCCATGAAGTCGCGATAGCGCATCGGCCAGCGCCTTTGCGGGCAAGCGACGGGTGCGAAGGCGCCTTCCGGAAGCTAAGTCCGGCGACTATAACGGTCAAGTAAACGCGGTGCGGCGGGCCGTAAAAGCGGAGGCAGCAGCGCTATCGGGAAATGGAACTTTCACGTGTTCCTCGGTTGCAGCTGGTGGAACCGCTGGAGCGACGCATGACCCGCGGCAGGCCGCACGCCATGCGGCCGAGCGATCCATCCGGCGGCCGGCGGCGGCCGACTGCCAGGCCCGGCCGCAGCCTGCCGCGGGCCGGACAGAACGACACGGTGGTGTTCGCCATCGACATCGTCTCCGCGCTGCCGCCGTCCGCGGCATAATAAGCCGGCTACGTGCACGAACATGAAATTTACATTTTCGCAGCCCACCGGCACAGCATTCGGACGGGCTTCGGAAGGTGTTAGCCGTAAATTTTCGAACGACATGCCTATTGCGAACGTTTCAGAGACGTTTCAAAATGAGTCCCACAACTTAATCGGAGATCACTAGGGGGGCCGCTGAACACCTGCTGAAGAGAGGGCACGGTGACGGTCACAGATCCAATGACGCATCCGACCGGGCTCCCGACGCTCGCCGATGTCGCTCATCTGGCCGGCGTTTCGTCGGCTACGGCATCACGCGTGCTGACCGGATCGGCAAGGGTACGGCCGCAGACAAGGGACAGGGTCGAGCAGGCGATTACGCGGCTCGGCTACGTGCGCAACCGGGCCGCCCGCTCGCCGTCGAGTCGCCGAGCAGGGTCCGTCGCGCTGGTCATGGGTGAGGAGACGGTCAAGGTTTTCGCCGACCCGTTCTTCGCCCGCATGCTCGGATCGGTCAGCAGGGAGCTGTCCTTGGTCGATTTCCAGCTCGTCATGCTCACGCTGCACTCGCCCCGCGACCATCACACGGTGTCCAGGTACCTGCGCAGCGGCCACGTGGACGGCGCGCTGTTCGTCTCCATGCACGACAGGCTGGACTTCGACTACGAGAGCCTCGGCATACCGGTCGTGCTGTGCGGCCGGCCGGTCGCTGGCGGCGCCACGCTGTCGTACGTCGACGCCGACAACATCGGCGGCGCCAGCGCCGCGGTACGCTACCTGCTCGACAACGGGCGCAAGGCCGTCGCCACGATCGCCGGGCCGCCCGACATGGCGGTGGGCATCGACCGGCTGCTTGGGTACCGCCAGCCGCTGTGCGCGTTCGGCGTCCTTGACCCCGGCATGATCGCCTACGGCGATTTCAGCAGGATGTCAGGGCAGCACGCGCTGCTCCGGCTGATCGACCACCGTCCCGGCATCGACGCGGTGTTCGCCGCCTCGGACCTGATGGCCGCGGGCGCGCTGCACGCGCTGCGCCGGCTGGGCCGGCGCGTCCCGCGCGACGTGGCCGTCATCGGGTTCGACGACCTGCCCGCCGCGCAGCAGACCGACCCGAGGCTCACCACGGTGCGCCAGCCGGTCGACGCCATGGGAACCCGCATGGTGACCGAGATCCTGGCGCAGATCGCCGACCCCGGCAGGGAGCCATCCCGCGTCGTGCTCGACACCCAGCTAATCCTGCGCGGCTCCGCCTAACGCTCGCCTGTGAGTGCCGAATACCTGCGCCACCTGGGCAGATGCTCTGCAGGACGGCGACGGCTCGGTCGCGCGAACGGCCGGGGACTCATTCGCGGTTGACGTGGGCTAATCGGGCGTTGCTCGCCGGGCCGCTGCCAGCACCGCTACCGTGCCCACGATGGTCAAGCTGCGGCGTCTCACGTTTCCTCCTATGCCGACCCCTGTGTACAGGCTCTGTCCTGCACCCCAAGGCGGACGCCACTTGACGTTCGGGATAAATCGCTTTGGATCCGGCTGCAGCGGGCCCGGCGCTGTTTCCAGCGGCCGGGCCCACCGCGGCAACCTTCGTCGCGCCCGCCCCGAAGGGCTGGCGCGCGTGTCAGGCCTTGTAGGTGGCGCCTACGGTCACGTAGGCGCCGTGCCCGGTAGACAGCACCTGGCCGAGGCCGTTGGCGTGGGCGACGGTCTTGGCCTTCCCGGGAACGCCGCGGGTCAGGGAATCCACGACGCCGGAGGAGTAACCATTCGAGGCCTGGACCCCGGCACCGGTGATGACGCAGGAGGTGCTTGACGCGCACCCAACGCCGTACAGGTACTCGGTGTCCTTGACGACAGTCGTCGGACCGATCTTGCCGCCCGCGAGCGTGCCGATGATGCCCTGCTCTTTGCTGTTCTCGCCGACGGCCACGCAGTTGCCGACGCTGGTGCAGTCGATGCCGCTGACGTACCAGGCGTCCGGGATGGTGAACGAGATGCTGGTGGGCGTGCTGCTGCCCACGACCGGGATGGGCTTGCCGCTCACGAGCGGGACGATGGACGGGTTGTAGTTCACCAGCCCCACGGCGTAGCACTCGGTAGACGAGGGGCAGGAGATCGCGTTGAGCCACTCGCCGGGGGCGCCCTGCACCTCGACGGGGGCACCGGCCTTCCCGGAAGCAATCGTCGTCACTGCGTCGGCGTCGGCCGCGTTGTCGTAGCCGACCGCGTAGCACTTGCTAGTGGTCGGGCAGGAGATGCCGTACAGGCCGATGAACGCGGGCAGGTCGGTTACCTTCACCGCTTTACCGCCCACGATCGAGACCAGGACGGCCTTGTCAGAATTGAGCGGGCCGAAGCCCACCGCGTAGCACTGCTTGCTGGTCGTGCAGGACACCGACTCAAGGTCCGTCGTGCCCGCGACCGCCCGTGCCGGCTGGCCAGGGGCGACTACGACGCCCTCGCCGCCAGCGTTCTGGCCGACCTCAAGGACCTTGGTGCCCATCTTGGCGAGGCCGTTTATCGAGAGTGAGCCGCTGACCGTCTTCAGCGCACCCGGGGTGCCCCCGGTGGTGTCCAGAACCGCGCCCACCGAGACCGGCTTGGCCGCACGCGACGAGACCGGACGGCTGGACAGCAGCGCGTTGCCCAGGCTGCCGTTCTTGGCGTTGGCCGCGGTTGCTAGGTAGGACAGGCCGTATGCGTGCTCGACCGAGCGCAGCACGCCGGCCGTGTTAATAGGCGTGTTGATGGCGCCCATGCCCTTGGTGTGCGCGGACACTACGACCATCGGGATCTGGCCGCCGGTGGAGCCGTTGACGCTGTCGTTAGTGTCGTTGTAGCCCGTATCGTAAAGGATCACGATCTGGCCACCCTGACGGTACCAGGAGGTGTCCATGATCTTCGGCAGCTCGCCACTGAGCCAGCTGTCGCCGGAGGACATCGTGCCGTTGTCGCCGCCGCTGTTGTCTAGGTCCGGCACGACCCACTGGAAGTCCGACGCCTTCGGCGAGGACAGGTTCGACAGCAGATCAGAGAAGTTGCTGAGGTGCGAGCACTGCTCGCTGAAGTCCTTGAAGTAACGGAATGCGTTGTGCCAGTACGGGTAGTTCCCGCTGCCGTCGCCCTGATAGCAGCCCGCAGGGTCGGCCTGGTAGTACCCGTTCCAGGAGATCCCGGCCTTCTCCAGCTGGTCGACCAGGGTTGAGTTCGTGAAGTTGTTGCAGCCCGTCTGCGTGATGTCACAGTCCTGGCCTGCAGTGCCGTCATCGGACCCCGACAGGAGCTCCAGGTAGTTCGGCAGGCTCGGGTAGGTCCAGCCGTCGGCGTGCGTGAAGGTTGCGTACTCGTGCGCGATCTCGTTCAGGTACGGCATCGCGGGGGAACCAACGAACTGGCTGTAGTCCGTGTTCTCCATCATGATCGTCATGATGTGCGGCGGCGTGGCCTTCTTGACCGTCGACTGCACGGCCGACTTCGCCGCCACGGCGGCGGATGCCGGGGCCGCGCTCACGAGGCCGCTCGCGCCGGCGATGCCGGCTACGCCCGCGAGCAGGCTGACGGTGGCCAGCACGGCCCGGCCGCGTCTGCCGATGTGCATTGTCCTCATTATTGCCCTTCTGTAACGTCTGTGACGTCTGTGACGGCTTGGACGTTACTGAGGCCAGGTGTCCTAGCGGTGGCGCGCAGCCTGCAGCCAGGCGACCAAAGATCTAATTGACCTCGGGAAAGGCAATGGCCCCTGTGAGTGGCGGTAGGGACGGTCATGATCGAGCCGATTAGCCATCGGCTCCAGCGGACCACCGCGGACCCCACGGCTGAGGATTTCCCGCAGCAGATGGCGCCGGCACATCCGCCCGGTGGCACTCATACGCCGAGAAAGGCGCCGATCATCTCGGTGACGAAGGCATGGTCGTCCGCCTGGGGCAGGCCGGACACGGTGACCGAACCGACAACGCCCACGTCCCTGATGCGGATCGGGAAGGCACCGCCGTGCGCCGCGAACAGCCGCGGCTCGACGCCCAGTGCCTCGTCCAGCGCGATCCCGCGTGCCGCGAGGCGCCGGCCCACGAGGTAGGAAGCCGCGGAGAAACGGCTGACGACGTTGACCTTGCGCTCGATCCACGAATCGTTCTCGGCTGTGGTGCCCGGCAGCGCGACGTGGAACAACTGCTGGCCATGGCGGCGGATGTCGATCGTGACCGGCAGTGCCCGCTCGATCGCGGCCGCCACCATCGCGCTGCCGAGCCGCCACGCGTCCGCGTTGCTGAACCGGGTGAAGACCAGCTGTTCTTCCTGGGCCTCGAGCGAGGCGATGAGCGCCTGCAGGTCGTCGTTCATCCGTTCCACCGAGCCTGCGCAAGCACCGCGTCCACCGTCTCCACGTCTTCGTCCCTCCGCCGACAAGTACCAGTGGTCAGTGTATTTGCCGATTACCCCGCAGTCCTGCAGCAGCCAGAGACGACCCCGTCGGCAAGGCAGGTGATGAATAGCGCTACACGCATCAGGTCGACATTTCGGTCTCGAGGGCAGCGAGTAGGCCCGCGGGCAGGCTAGAGATGGCCCAAGTGAGGTCTTGAGCCACCTGGTCCGTGGATCGCATCCCCGCCACGACGGCCGATACGGCCGGATGATGAAGCGGGAACTGCATCGCGGCGTGGGGCAAGGTCGCGCCGTACGCTCCACAGATCCGGGCTGCCGCCCGTGCCCTCGCCAAGATGGTCGCCGGCGCTGGTCCGTAGTCGTATTGAGCATCGTCCGGTGGCCATGTCTGCGCCAGCAAGCCTGAGTTGAACGGAGCTGCCGCGATGACGGAGATACTGCGTTGTTGGCAGGCAGCGAGCAGGGGCGCCGCGCTGCGGTCGAGCAGCGTCCATCGTCCCGCTGCCATGACGACGTCGATGTCGGTTTCGCTGGCGAAGCGCAGCAGAGGATCGACGTAATTCATGCCCGCTCCGACCGCGCCCACTACCCCCTCATCACGGAGTTGCACTAGCGCTGGGATGGCCTGACTGATTGCGGTGTCCATGTGTTGTTCGGGGTCGTGAACGTAGACGATGTCGACGCGGTCAAGGCCGAGCCGCGCAAGGCTCTCATCTAGGCTGCGTCGGACACCGTCGCGCGTGTAGTCGTACTCGCGCGTCAGGTCGTCGCGGACCGCGAAGCCGGCGGCCAGGTCCGATCCGTTCGGCGTCGGGTTCGATACAAGCAGACGGCCGACCTTTGTCGACACGACGTACTCGTCGCGGGGACGGCTGGCGAGGGCACTTCCCAGGCGCCGCTCCGACAAGCCGAGACCGTAGTGCGGCGCGGTATCGAAGTAGCGGATCCCGCCCTCCCATGCGGCGTCGATCGTCGACTGGGCGGTCTGGTCGTCGACGGCGGAGAAGAGATTTCCGATCGGCGCCGCGCCGAATCCGAGTGTGCTGACCTCGACCCGTGTTCGCCCGAGGGGGTTGGTCTTCATCAGCCGATCCCGTACCAGCGGGCGGCGGTCTCGCCGAACACGTCGTCGCGCTCGGCTGAGCTCAACTTGGCGGTGAGCTCCTGCGCGGCCTCGACCACCTCGCGGTAGGAGGCAGCGAGCAGGCACACCGGCCAGTCCGAGCCGAACATGATCCGGAAGGGTTCGAATGCTTGGAGCATCACGTCGGCATACGGGCGTAGCTGCTCTAGCGTCCACTCGTCGGCGGCTTCGGTGACCAGCCCGGACAGCTTGACCGCCACGTTGGGCAGCCGCGCGAGCTCGACGAGTTCGGCATGCCACGGCTGCATCGTCCCATCGCGGATCGCCGGCTTACCCCCATGATCAAGCACGAACCGCATATCAGGCAGCGCGCGCGCAGTGTCGACAGCGCTGGCGAGCTGCTGCGGCTTCACCAGGAGGTCGTAGGCAAGGCCTGCCTCGCCGACCGCAGCAAGCCCCCGCCGGACGTCGGCGCGGCATAGCCAGCGCGGGTCCGGCTCTTCTTGCACCTGGTGGCGGATCCCGACAAGGCGCCGTCCGCCCTCGCCATCCTGGAGCAGCGCCAGCTGATCAGCCGCATCGGGCGCGGTGAGGTCGATCCAACCGACGACCCCGGCGATTACGGGTTCGGCGTCGGCGAGGGCCAGCAGCTCAGGTGTTTCATCAGTGACACAGATCGTTTGCACAAGCACGGTGGCGTCTATTTCGTTGGCCACTAGGGTTGGGCGGAGTTCATCGATGCCGAATGAGCGGCGGAGCGCGGGGAGTTCCGCTGTCCACGGTTGCTCGCGGACGTCGAGGTCCCACACATGGTGATGAGCGTCGATACGCACGGGTGTCCTTAGGTCCGGAGCAGCGGCTAGTCGAGGTGGAACACTTCGGTCATCGGAGCCCACCACTGGCCTGGCTCGGCCGATTCCACCGGCTGCTGGCATGGGTCGGTCAGGGCCCACCATCTGCGGGTCTCTTCGTCCGCTGCCATGGCGGCCATGTCCGAGTCGTAGTCGGCGCCGGTGTATTCGAAGTAGCTGAACAGTAGTCCGTCGCGGAGGAAGATGCTGTAGTTGCGGATGTTGCACTCGCTGATGCGTCTCGCGACAGCGGGCCAGACAGCACCGTGCAGCTGCCGGTATTCGGCCTCCGTCTCCGGTTTGAGCTGAATCACCGAGGCATACCGGACGACCGTCATGATCGCGGCCTCAGCCTGAGCGCGCTCATGCCGCCGTCGACTTCGAGCGCTGTCCCGGTGGTTGAGCCGGCCCGCGGTGAGGCGAGGTAGGCGACCGCTTCGGCCACCTCTTCGGGTGACACCAGTCGTCCGTGGGGCTGGCGGGCTTCGAGCGCGGCGCGCTCGGCTGCAGGATCATCAGCGGCGCTGAGCAAGCGTGCCACCCAGGGGGTGTCGGCGGTTCCAGGATTCACGGCGTTGACCCTGATCCCGTCCGCGAGCAGGTCCGCGGCCATTGCTCGGGTGAGCGCCAGGACCGCCCCTTTACTGGCAGAATACAGAGCCCGGCTCTGCAGGCCGGTGGAGCTGCGATTGACGCTGTGTTGACGATCGAGGCATGAGCAGAGCGACGGAGCGCTGGGAGCGCGGCCCGGCTCACCCGGACCAAGCCAATGACGTTGACGTCGAGGACGCGTTGCCATTCGGCGTCGTCGTTGGTTTCGATGCCGCCTTGGGCGGCGATGCCGGCGTTGTTGACAAGAATGTCGAGACCTCCGAGACGATGTTCGGCCTCACTGAGCGCGGCTGTTACAGCACCGTTGTCGGCAATGTCTGCCTGAATGCCGATCAGGTTGACAGGCAGTCCGTCCGGGCTGAGGTCCAGGCACGCGACGCGTGCGCCGCCGTCAGCCAACCGGGTGGCGATGGCCAGGCCGATCCCGGACGCTCCACCGGTGACGACGGCGCTGAGCCCGGCGAAGTCGGTCATTAGTCTTGCCACTGTGCGCCGCCCGGGAATTGGTACTGCGCGATGCTGTCCGCGCGAATCTCGGCGGAGAAGCCAGCAGCGGTAGGGGCACGGTATCGGCCGCCCTGCACGACGGCGGGGTGCACGAAGTGCTCATGCAGGTGTGCTGCATGCTCGATCATTCGGTCATCGAGGGATCCGGAGACCGCGACGAAGTCGAACATCGACAGATGCTGCACCAGCTCGCACAAACCCACCCCGCCCGCATGCGGGCATACCGGGACGCCGAACTGTGCTGCCAACAGCAGGATCGCGATGTTCTCGTTGACCCCGCCCACGCGGGTGGCATCGATCTGCAAGACGTCAATGGCGCCGGCCTGTAGCAGTTGCTTGAAGACAACGCGGTTCTGCACATGTTCGCCGGTCGCGACTTTGAGCGGGGCGATGTTCTTGCGGATCGCCGCGTGGCCTAGGACGTCGTCCGGGGATGTTGGTTCCTCGATCCATGACGGCTCGTATGGCTGCAGTTGGCGGATCCACGCTATGGCGGTGGCAACATCCCACCGCTGGTTGGCGTCCAGTGCGATCCTCACTCCTGGGCCCACGGTGTCGCGCGCGATTTTGAGTCGGCGAAGATCGTCAGGAAGGTCGGCACCAACCTTTAGCTTGATCTGTCCAAAGCCGTCGGACACCGCCTCGGCCGCCAGGCGGGCCAACTTCTCATCGGAGTATCCAAGCCAGCCGGGTTCGGTGGTGTAGGCGGGGTATCCATGCGTTAGCAGGGCTTCGACCCGTGTTGCGCGGCCAGGATACGCCGATTGCAGGATGTCGGTGGCGGCTGACGGCGTGAGCGCGTCACTCAGGTAGCGGAAGTCGATGAGGTCGACAATCTGGTCGACCGACATTCCCGATAGGAACTCCCACAGTGGTTTGCCGGCCCGACGAGCGGCCAGATCCCAGACCGCGTTGATCACCGCCCCGATCGCCATGTGCATAACGCCCTTTTCTGGCCCGAGCCAGCGCAACTGGGAGTCGTAGACGAGCTTGCGGGATAGCCCGCCCATGTCGGCAACGGCCGCGTCGACGTCGAGACCCCGGACAAGAGGCGCGAGGGCATCGATTGCGGCGACCTGTACGTCGTTGCCACGCCCGATCGTGAACACGAATCCGTGGCCGCTGTCGCCTGCTTCGGTGCCGATCGTGAGATAGGCCGCAGAGTAGTCAGGGTCGGGGTTCATCGCATCCGAGCCCGCCAGGTCAATCGAGGTAGGGAATCGGAGGTCGACCGTCTCGAACCGAACCAGTTTTGTCATTTCAGGCCTCTCGGAACAGTTGACGTTGATGGCCCAATCCGTTTGAAGATGACGGGCTCGTGGGGAATGCGGCGCCCGTTTCCTCAGCATGATCACCAGGTCTTGGCACGGTACAGAGCCCGAGGTAGGAGGGCCGAAGCCGATCGTGGTAGACCCGCTGCTGGGCGATCACGAAATCGTCGACGGTTGCCTCCGCAACGGGCCGGGATGAGTTCGGGTTCACGTCGAAGCGGGGGAAGTTCGAACTCGAGATCTCGAGCCGTAGCGCATGGCCGGCGAACACGACGAGGCAGGTCGCCCCGAGATCGATGCGGACTTCGTAGCACTCACCGGGCGTCGCGTAGTCCTCGGCATCCGTGCCATTGCGGTAGCGGGCGCGGATGATGCCATCGCAAACGTTCAGCGCCTGCCCGTCCGGATGGACGTCGACGAGTTTCGCGGTCCAGTCGGTATCGCTAGCAGTGGTACTGACAAACAGGGTGACCGCTATCGGTCCGCACAGTTCGATGTCTTCGAGGAGTGGGCCGGTGCTGTAGGTGAGGACGTCGGACCTTTTCTCAACGTCGCGTTGGTCGCGCGGGCCGGCGTTCAGTCCGACGTAGACGCCGGGGAGGAAAGTTGCGCCTCCGACGGTCGGCACCGGGTCGGCGGGGTCGAATAGATACGCCGAGGATGCTTCCTCAGCGGCCGGGGCGTTCGGATCAAGCCGGCCTTCACGACCGGCCATGGGGTCGGCGTGGTCGGCCAGGTACAGGCGGGTGGTTACCGCACGGGCCGGCGGCCAGGCGTCCTCGCCACGCCATACGTTCTCGCCCATGACGAAAAGCCGGATCGGCGATGAGGCTGGCATGGTTGATTCGTCAGTGAGGAACGGGGAGAACCAGTCCAGCTGAATCTGGGTCATGTCCAAGGCCGCCGCTGAGGCGGCCGAGCCGTAGTCGACTTGACCGAGCGCGTCGTAGGCGACGGCATGCGCCCATGGGCCGATGATCATGCGCTGCGGCGCACCCCCGCGTGACATCTGTGCATAACTGGCCAACGTTCCCCGAAGAAAGAGGTCGAACCAACCCCCCACGTGCAGCGCGGGTATGTCGACGGGTGGGTGCTGCGCTGCGACGCTGAATGCCTGCCAGTACTCATCGTTTGCGGGGTGATCCAGCCAGTCGTTCCACGCTGGCAGCAGAGCGGCGAGTGCGCCGATCTTGTTTAGGGGCCGGGTAGCGAAGGCCGTCCCAGGATCGGCGATGAGCGCGGCAAGTTCTTTGGCTTCACCATCGAGTGCCTCGCCTGCGGACCTGCGGCGGATCAGCTCAGCCGAGGCGAGACCCAGAGCCCAGTAGAGACTGAAGCCGAGCTGTAGCGCGCCGCCGTGATAGGTCCAGTTGTCGTGGTAGTCCGATGCCGTGACTTGGGGTGCGATTGCCTTGAGCGCGGGTGGTCGCTCGGTTGCCGCAAGCAGTTGCGTTGCCCCGTAGTAGGACGCGCCGTACATCCCGATCTTGCCGTTGGAGTACGGCTGTTCGGCTAGCCAGGAGATCGTGTCGTAACCGTCTTCCGCCTCCGTGCGGAAAGGGTCGAACTGGCCCTGCGATCCGAAGCGGCCGCGGGTGTCCTGGATGACCACTGCGTAGCCCGCCGCGACGGCGCGGAGCGGCTCGATACCGGCGTTGACGACCGTCGCGAAGGAGTCAGCGCGGTTGTACGGGGTTCGCTGGAGCAGGATCGGAAAGAGACCATCGGCGTGTGGGCGCCAGATGTCGGCCTGCAAATGCACGTTGTCGCGCATCGGAATCCAGACGTCGCGCTCGACCAAGACTGCGGCGGTGGCTGATGGAATGGCATTCATGACATGTCCATTGCCGGCTGCGCCGACTCAGATTGCGCGTCGCTGTCTACCGGGGTTGACGGGCCAGGCGTCTCTTGGTCGTGTCGGTGCGCGTTCCGGCGCTTCGGCGATTTCGCGGCGATCATGTATACCGCCGACGCGGCGATCAGGACGGCACCCTGCACTACGTACTGGTAGTTCGAGCCCAGGTTGAGAACGTTGAAGCCATTGGACAGGGTAAACAGTACGAGGGTGCCGAGGACGGATTTGGAGACGTAGCCGGCGCCGCCGAATAGTGACGTGCCCCCGAGGATCGCGGCAGCGATCACGGTGAGCTCCGTACCGGTCAACGCGGTCGGATCAACCGAGTTGAACTGACCCGCGTAGAGCAAGCCGACGACGGCGGACGCGAGCCCGGACAAGACGAAGGGCACCATCTTGTAGACGCTGACGTTGATGCCGGACAAGCGCGCGGCCTCGGCATTGCTTCCCACCGCGTACAGGTTTCGGCCAGCGACGAGGAACCGCAGGGCGATGCTGACGCCGACCGTTACCCACAACATGAGCCACACCGGCAGCGGCTCGGACAGCAACGCCGGCGCAATTATCGCGACGATCGGGCCACTGAGCGCCATACAGATCAACGCCACGAAGAACCCGTCCAACGGTGGCGACTGGCTATCCCGCAACTGGCGGAACCGAACGAAGGCCAGGACAAGCAGCAGGATGCCGAACCCGAACGCCGCGGCGGCGGGAATCTTGAGAATGGTGCTGTCAAGCGGTACGAGCGCTTCCGAGTTCGGAGTAACGCTCTGTCCGTTCAGCACGATGAGCACAACTCCTCGCACCGCCGTCATCGTGCCCAACGTGACGATGAAGGCGTTCACGCCGATCATCTGTACCAGAACCGCGTTGACCAGACCGACGACCGCGCCGACTCCGAGCGCAACCAAGACGGCGGGCACGGTCCCGATGGAGTCAATCGTCGTGAGCGCCATTGCCGCGGCCAACGCTGCCACCGAGCCGACCGAGAGGTCGAAGTTCCCGGAGATCAGGACGACCGTCATGAAGACCGCGAGGATCGCGTCCGGCGCCGCCTGATCCAGGATGTTGGACACGTTGACGGGCGACAGGTAGGCAGGCTGGCCTTTGACAGCTGTCGCGATCGCAAGCACGACGACGAGAAGCAGCAGGGCATACGCTACCCCTGCGCGCTGCGGGCGCAAGCTGTGCAGCGCTGGTGTTACTCGCGCCGCGAAACCCGGCTGCTTGGTCTTGACGTCGTTGGATCCGTGGATGCTCATGACAGGCCTCCGGCGAGTGCGGTGAGATCGGCAACCGACACCGACTGCGAGTCGACATCAGCCACGATGGCGCCGTGGCGAAGGACCACGATGCGGTCGGCAACGCTCAACAGCTCTTCGAATTCTGAGAGCACCACAACAATCCCCACTCCCCGCGCCGCCTGGGCACGGATCAGGTTGATCAGATCGGCCTTGCCACCGACATCCACCCCAGCCGTGGGCTCGTCGAGGAGCAGCACATGGTGTTTTTTATAGATCCACTTTGCGAAGACGACCTTTTGGGCGTTGCCGCCGCTGAGGTCCTTGACCGGCGTATCGATCGACGGCGCGACAACCCCGAGATCGGCGCACGCTTGGGCCGCTCGAGCCCGCTCATTCATCGGATTGAGAACGCCGAAGCGAGACAGCCGCCCGAGGTCAGCCATCGACACGTTGCGCCAGATTTCCCAATCACCGACGAGACCCTGTGTGAGGCGGTCCTCAGGAACGAAGGCGACGCCGTCTCTGACGGCCCTCGCAGGCGTGGAGCCGATGGGGGTGTCGTTGACGAGCACTTTCCCGCTGACCCGTCGATCGGCGCCGAAGATGGCCTTCAACAGCTCGGTCCTGCCCGATCCGAGCAGTCCTGCGACGCCCAGGATCTCGCCGCGCTTCACCCGCAGGCTGACCGGTGCGGGCATGTTGATCGACTGCAACTCCTGTACCTGCAGGATCGCGTTGCCCTGCTCGCGGATGGGTTTGGCGTCCTCGGCGGCTCGTAGGCGATCACCGACGATTCCTGAAACCATCCGCTCGACCGACATTGTCGAAGCGTCCAGTTCATCGACGAGCCTCCCGTCGCGGAGCACGCTGACCACGTCACAGACCTGCATGACCTCGTTGAGGAAATGCGACACGAACAGGACGGCAACGCCGGCGGCGGCCAGGCTTCGCAGCGCGCCCAGCACTCCGGTTCGCTCGGCCGGCGTGATCGAGGCGGTGGGCTCATCGAAGAGGATCAGAGAGGGTCGTTGCGCAAGCGCGCGCAGGATCGACACCAGCTGCCGGTCCCCTATAGACAGATCGGCTACCCGGCTGTGCGGATCGATGCTGAAGCCGATCTGTGCGCACAACTCCTCGTAGTCTCGCTGTCGCCCTCGGGGACGCCACAGTCGCGCGGACCGCTGGCCGAGGTAGACATTCTCCAAAACGGTCAACGCGGCAGCGACCGGGCTTTGCTGATGCACGACAGAGACGCCGGCTGCCTGCGCGTCAGCCGGCCGTCGCCAATCGGTGCCAGCGCCATGCCACCGAAGCGTTCCGGTCGTCGGCCGCTCGGCTCCGGCGATGATCTTGATCAGGGTGGATTTCCCCGACCCGTTGGCTCCGACCAGCCCGTGCACTACGCCGGGCAGCAGTTCGAGGGAGACCCCTCGCAGTGCCTGCGTGCCTCCGGGATAGGTCTTAGTCACGGATTCGACCGCAAGCGCGGGGGACGGAGGTCCGCCCCCCGCGCTTGCTGCTGGTGCAGCTACCATTGCGCGACGCAGTCGCTAACGTTCGCCTTAGTGATGATGGGGGTGGAGTAGCTGAGCACCTTGTGGGGTGCAACAGACTTGCCGGTGATCTCGCTGTAGAGGTCGTCGAGCGCCTCGGCACCCTCATTGACCGGCTTGTAGCACACGTCGCCGTAGATTGAGCCGTCCTTGATCCCGGCGATCCCGCTCGCGGATCCTCCGTTGCCGAGGACCTTCGCGTGGGAATGGACAGCGGTGATCGCCGCTGCGCAGCCCGTCGCCATGTCGTCGCTCAGCGCATAGAACAGGTCCACATCAGGGTGCGCGCTCAGGATGCCCTGGCAGGCGGCTTGCCCGTCTTGCTCGGTCCAGTTTCCGGGCTGGGTGGCGACGATCTGGAAGTCGCCCGCCGCGGCCAGTTCGGACTTGAAGCCGGCCGTCCACGTGGTGTTCTCAAGGAATCCGGCCGCCCCGGTGATGATGGCGACCGTGCCGCCGTGCGGCAGCGCCTGCTTCGCCAAAGTCGCCTCATCGTTACCCAGCGTCTCAGCGTTCTCGTTGATCGTGAAGTTCAACTTGCTGTAGGGAACGTCGGTCGGACCGGTACCTACCGTCCCGTGAACGGAGGCAACCGGAATACCGGCGGCCACGGCCGCGTCGACCATCGCCTGGGCCGGTCCCGGCGAGTTCGGCACGATCAGGATTCCGTTGACCTTCTGGGCGATCAGGTCCTGCATGTCGCTGCCTTGCTTCTGCACATCGCCCTGGGAGTCAAGCACGACAAGCTTCACCCCCAGTCGGTCCGCTTCCTCCTGCGCCCCCTTAGCCAAGGCGACCGGGAAGGTGGAGGCCATCGTCTGGTTCGACATACCGATCACGATTTGCTTCTGCGGCGTCGCGGCCGCGTTAGACGTCGTGATGGCGGAAGTCGTTGAGCAGGCAGCCAGCATGGCAACAGCGGCACACCCCGCCATTGTCTGAACCGCGATACGCGTACGTGCCACAGGGGCAACCTTTCGCTAAGACCGGCTGGCTCCCTGCGGAAGCCTTCATCGATCGTCCTATAGGATCTACGATGTCCGATCCTGCGGTTCTTTCGGCGCGAATGTCAACGCCTGCAATGCCACCGTGACGTATTCGTAACCAGCACTTTTGTATTTGCATGGCATCTCGGCACTCGATGAGCGAGATCTGGGTACTCCACCACAAGATCTGGGTACTCCACCACAGGGGTGCGGTGAACCATCGCGCCGTGCGCCAGATCGTGTAGGATGTAGGATATGTCAGATCCGTTGCGCGAGACAACGCAGGAGCCCGCGCCCTCATCGCTGTGGCTAGGTGCCGACGCTCCGCGCAGATCGGTGCTCGCAGACGAGGTATACGAGATTCTCAAGTCGAAGCTCATGGACAACGTTGTCGAGCCAGGTGCTCGCCTGTCCATCGACGGTCTTGCACGCGACCTCGGTTGCTCGCCGACGCCGATTCGCGAGGCGCTGGCACGCCTTGAGTCCGACGGACTGGTGGCCAAGCGACCCCACTACGGCTACACCGCGGCACTATTGATCGACGCGAAAAGCTTCGCTGAGCTCTTCCGCATGAGATTGCTACTCGAGCCGGCATGTGCCTCCTGGGCCGCCCAGTCCGCCACAGGCCGCCAGATCGCAGACCTGGAAACGCTCATCGCCGACATGCGCCGCCCGTTGGTGGGCGACGGTTACGAGAGCTACAAGACGTTCGCGGCCCAGGACGCAGCCTTCCACGTCGCTGTTGCCACGGCCACCGACGTCGGGCTGATGGTCGAGACCCTCGAGCGTCTCCGTCCCCATGCGCAGTTGTACCGCTTGCACTACGCGGTCAGCATGACTGATCAGACTGTGCAAGAGCACGAGCGGGTGTTGGAAGCGATCGGCCGGCGGGACGAGACCGGTGCCGCTCAGGCGATGAGCGCCCACCTGCGTGCATCCCAGAGCCGACTGACCGAGGCGCTGACCACCCCAGTCGGTCAAGGTTGATCCTCGGATCGGTAGCAGGCGCGCCATGCCAACCTTGGTGACTCTACGCACCGCGCGCAAACGGAGCTTGACCCGCCGCTCATGCGAAGAACTGGCCGTCATTGTTGATCTGGCAGATCTCGTGTGACTCGCCGCCGGCGAGATTGCACAGGCCGTCTTGGCTATTCGGGTTGGAGATTGAGTTCTTCAAGTCCCAGGATCCCTCTGGCCTGCTGTACGCGTGTGTCCGTTCAGCTATTTCCGCGACGATCGGGAGTTGGTCATGCAGGTCGGCCAGCGCCGAGACGGCCTCCGCGGTCAGGTGGTAGACCGTGCCGCCCTGGCGGCGCCGCCACAACCGCGCCTCGGCGATGAAGCCGGCCGGGCCGAGCAGGGCGGCGCCGGCCATGCCGCCATGAAGGCCAGGGCTGTTTCGGCAATGTCTTGCCAGCCGCTGTCGAAGACCAGGGAGTGGCCGCGGTCCGGGATCTCCCGGATCTGGGTGGCGGCGCGGTTGCGCTTCTGCTTTCTGTAGGACGCGGCGGCGATGGCATGCGGGGCGATGTGGTCTTTCTCGCCGGTGATGAGCAGCAGGGGGCCGCGGTCCGGGTTCCGGGTGTTCACCTTGATCTCGGTGAACGGGTTGACGTTGGCGGTCGCGGCCTGGAACAGCGGGGTCCCGGAACCCGGGACGGGATAGGCGTCATACAGCCGCCTGGCCTCGTTCTCGCTGACGGCGTTGGCGAAGGAGTAGCGGAACTGCTCGTAGGTCAGCATGACCGCCCGCCGGTAGTTGGCCGGGTTGCCGATGACCGGCCTGGCCGACCGGAGCGCGGACAGCGGCAGCGGCAGCACCCCGCGGAACGGGGCCGAGTCGATCGCGACGGACGCACTGGCCAGTCCCTGGCCGGCGAGCTGAACGTCGTGCGTCTCGCTGGTGCTCAGGCTCGATCCCCCAAAATTTCTCGTCCCCAGCGCGCGTGCGGCAGTCGTGCCCAGCATCAGAAGGCGACCGTGACGGAAGCCACTCACACAGCTCGTTCGGTCGGGACGCGAACTAGGAGCCCGATCTGAAGAGACCTACTTTTTTGACGTACACCCGCACCAGATTGTCCCGACAGGGGGCGGACGCGCCCCGCGTTCCCGGGGGAACGCCCCACGCAATTGCGTACGGAGGGTTTCCATGCGGAAACACCGCAAGCCGGATGTTCGCCTGAGGTGCAGCGAGGTGCAACCTGAGCGCAACGATCTTGGCGGCGTCGCTTCGTACAGTGAGCGCTGCCCTGCCTAGCAGGCGCCGCACTTGAAAGGACCCAGATGAGCAAGTCCCCCAAGAACCCCGAAGAGACCGGCATGTCCCGTCGCCGCCTGCTTGGCGGCGCGACGGCGGCCTGCGGCCTAGCCGCGGCTTCGCTGGCCCTGCCCTCGAACGTCCGCAAGGCCCTGGCGAGCCCGCTTCCTCCGGGAAGGGGCCAGTTGAGCGACATCAAGCACGTAGTGCTGCTGATGCAGGAGAACCGCAGCTTCGACCACTACTTCGGCACGCTGCGCGGCGTGCGGGGCTTCAACGACCCGAACGCCATCAAGCTTCCCAATGGCCGTCCCGTGTGGTATCAGCCGGACCCGAGCAACCCGGACGGCTACCTGCTGCCCTACAGGCTGAACACCCAGATCTCGGCGGCTCAGGCCTTGCCCTCGCTCAGCCACAACTGGAGCCCGCAGCACTCCGCCTGGGATGGCGGCAAGATGGATAATTGGGTTCCGGCCCACCAGGCGGCCGATGGCGCGGCGAACGGCCCTTACACCATGGGCTACTACACCCGGGATGACATCCCCTTCCAGTACGCCCTGGCCGACGCCTTCACGCTGCTCGACGGCTACCACTGCTCCGTGATGGGGCCGACCGGCCCGAACCGGACCATGTGGCTCAGCGGCACGGTCGACCCCAACGGGCTGGCTGGCGGGCCGTCGCTCACCACCAGCGGCTCAGACGGCGAGTTCAGCTGGACGACTTACCCGGAACGGCTGCAGGCCGCCGGGGTGAGCTGGAAGGTTTACCACGAGAGCCTGGGCAACACCGGCGTAAACCCGTTTCTCTTCTTCAAGCAGTACAGCGACGCTCAGCCCGGTGACCCTCTGTACGACAACGCGATCGCGAACGCCCCGGTCGGGACCTTCGAGTACGACGTGGCCCACGATCAGCTCCCGACCGTGAGCTGGATCCTCCCGCCCGCCGGGTTCGACGAGCATCCCGCCAACCCCCCGGCAGCGGGCTCGACCTTCGTGGCGGCCAAGATCGACGCGTTGGCCGCCAACCCCGAGGTGTGGGCCAAGACGGTGTTCATCTTGTCCTACGACGAGAACGACGGCCTGTTCGATCACGTCGTGCCCCCGACCCCGCCGGCCGGGACGCCCGACGAGTTCGTGACCCTGACCTCCAAGACCGGCCAGGCTGGTGACGGGCTGCCGGTCGGGCTCGGCTTCCGGGTGCCCTGCATCATCGTCTCGCCCTGGACCGTCGGCGGGCTACGTGTACTCGGGGGTGTCCGACCACACCTCGCAGCTCAAGTTCCTTGAGCAAATCACGGGGGTCCAGGAGCCCAACATCAGCGCGTGGCGCCGTAAGACCGTCAGCGACCTGACGTCGGCCTTCCGGTTCAACAAGCCGGACCTCGACCCGCCGGCCCTGCCCGACACCAACGGGCAGTACAACCTGGCGCAGTACGAGATCGCTAACCTGCCGATGCCGGCCCAGCCCGGCCAGGCCCAGACGATGCCTGTGCAGGAGCCCGGCACCCGCCCCCGCATCGGCTAGCGCGCCCTGCCCCGGCTCGCACCCCGCCGGGCAGCATGGCGGTGCGCGCCGCGTCGGCGAGGAGAACCGGCGCGGCGCGCACAGCCGCCGTCAAGGAGGTTGCCCGGGCGAGACGCCCAAGGATCGTTCGGGAAAATGGTCTTTGCGGGCGAACATGCGATATGAGATAGGGTATGCGGCACATCGCGCACGGAGAATGGCAAGCGCGCCGCCTGTTCGGCAACGGCTTGGACCGGGGGGGCGGCTCAGCCGTGAAATTCGGTGACGCCGAGGGCGAAGTCCCAGTTCCCTACCCCGTGGCGGGCGAGGCCCATCTCGACTAGGCCCGCTCCTTCCAGCCAGTGCGCCATTTTCAGGCCGCCGACGTCGCGCGGGCGCAGCCCGAGGCTCTCGATGAACGCCTCCACGCCCGCCTTGGCCTGCGCATTGTCGCCAGCGATGAAGACGTCGAGCGGCCGGCCTTTCTCCAGGACATGACGGAAGATGGTGTTGAATGCCTTAAACACGCTGGCGCTGGCCGGGGCCGCCTTGGCGACTTCCTGCGCGATCGAGGTGTCCTCGCGGGTGGCCAGCCCGTCGGCCTCGGAATTGAAGGGGTTGCTGATGTCGATGATGGCCTTGCCCGCGAGGGCGTCTCCGTACTCGGCGACGATCGGAACTACACTGTCGTACAACACGGCCACGATGACGATGTCCCCGGCCGGGACGGCGCCCCACTCTCCCGTCATGGCGCCGCCGCCGAGAGCCTTGGCCAGGTCAGCGGCCTTGGACTGATCGCGGCCCATAATCTCGACGGTGTTGCCGCCCGCTACCGCCAGCGTGCCGATGGTGCGGGCCATGTTCCCGGTGCCGATGATGCTGATGCTGCTCATGATGCGTGCTCTCTTTCTTGTTCTCGAGCTTTCGCTTGTCTCGTTGCGCCGGGTCAGGCCCAGAGCGTCGGCTGCGGTGCGCTCGCCGCGAGACAGCGCGGCGAGCATTCCTGCAATGCCAGTGCCTCCCGCTCAGATCGCCGTGGTGCCGCCGTCGACAACCAGCTCCATGCCATTCACGTAGCTCGAGTCGTCCGAGGCGAGGAACAGCGCGACCGTCGCGATCTCCTCAGGGCGGCCCATCTTTCCTCGCGGGATCAGGGATTCGAACTGCCGCATCGTCTCCTCGTCGAACAACTCCTCCTGCTTCGCCGTGGCGACCTGGCCGGGGGTCAGTACGTTCACCCGGATCCGCCTGTCCTTCAACTCGGCCAGCCACACGCGGGCGTAGGCCTGCTGCACGGCCTTGCTCGCCGCATACACACTCCACCCGGGGTAGCCCCTTTGCGAAGCGTTCGACCCGGTCATGAAGATCGAGCCGCCGTCGTTGAATAGCGGCAGCGCCCTCTGCACCGTGAACAGCGTGCCGCGCGCGTTCAGCCCGAAGGCGGCATCGAAGTGCTCCTCCGTGATCTCGCCGAGCCTGCGCTGCTCGCCCGTCCCGGCACTTGCCCACAACACGTCGACCGCGCCCTTTTCCCGCCTGACGGTGTCGAACAAGCGGTCCAGATCATCCAGGTTGGCCGAATCGCCCTGCACGCCGGTCACGTTCCGGCCGATCAGCCTGACGGCCTCGTCCAGCGCTTCCTGCCGCCGGCCCGAGATGAAGACGTGCGCTCCTTCGTCAACGAACAGCTTGGCGCCGGCCAGCGCCATGCCGGTTGATCCGCCCGTAATCACCGCTACCTTGCCATCGAGCTTTCCCACGATCACTCCATTGAATTGATGGCTATTCGAAACAGCTATGCACACCGATCTGTGTACTTAAACTAACAATGGGCACCCCCTGTGAAGCCGGCCAGCGCGAGCGCCGGGCCCGCGATCGGCAGATCGTCACCGCGGGCCGGCGCTACCGGGGACGGCGACGTTGCCCGTCATGCTCCCGGGGAAGACCTGGTCGAGACCGAGGTAGCCGGCGGCGTCCACGATGATGCCCGCGGAGAAGGCGAGCGCGAGCATCAGCAGCAGGTGCGGCGACTCGCGGGCAGCGACCGGAATCTGGCCGGGACCACATGTCGTCCGGTGTCGCCCTCGGGCATCGCGGTACCAGCTCTCACCTTGCGGAATCTCCGTCCTTGCGATGGGCTCGCGGTCCAGTCCAAATATTATGTACACCGAACTGTGTGCTTAACGTATCGGATGATCAGCCGGAACGCAAGCTATGTACACCGGGCGTTACCCAACTGGGCTATTCTGGAGGCATGACGGAGTTGGAGAAGGGCCCCCAAGGCCGGCGCCGCGGCAGGGGCGCGCGCGAGCGCATCCTCAGCGCGTCACAGCAGCTGTTCCGCGATCAAGGCATCAACCGCACCGGCATGGACCAACTCTGCGCGTCAGCACAGGTGTCGAAGCGCACGGCATACCAGCACTTCACCGGCAAGGACGAGCTCGTCGCCGAATACCTGCGCCGATTCGATCCCGACGTCATGCCCGGAGTGTTCGACCGCACCGACCTCACGCCCCGCGAACGACTCCTCGCTGCCTTCGAGGTGCCCGCGACCGGGCTGTGCCCCTTCATCGCGGCGGCCGTCGAGATCCACGACCCTCAGCACCCCGCATGCCAACACGCACGCGACTACAAGAAAGCCTTCGCCGCGCGGTTCGCCGAAACCGCACGCGAAGCCGGCGCCGCCAACCCCGAACAGCTCGGCGAACAACTGGCGCTGCTCCTCGATGGCGCCTCGGCCCGCACCCGGGTCCTCAACACCGACACCTTCCCCACCGCCGCCGCCATCGCCGTCGTCCTGATCGACAACGCCATCCCCACGGCAGCCCGGGGGAGTGTCCACGGAAGTATCAGGTCTGCTCCTGTTCGGGTGGCAGCTGAACGACAGCCCGGTCAGGCCTCGTAGACCGGCACGAGGGCGGCCCTGGCGAGGGCATGGCTTCGGCCGCGGCGGCGTGGTCTCGTCGACGTCCACGAGCGGGTCGCCGGGCCAGGAGCACGGCTTCGCTCCCGCAGTGGGAGCGGATACACCGACCGCCCGACCCGGTTCCCGCCCGCAAGCCACACCAAGGCCCGGCAGCCGGTACCCCAGCGCGCCAGCCCATATCGGCACTGCAGCCGGCTGCTACTGGCAATGGGCGCGATAAAGCGCTCAGGCGCGGATCAGACATCGATTGACCTGCTTTCGGCTGTGCCTACGCCGCTCGGCCCGTCAATTAGCTACGGCGCGTCATCGTTACCCGCTGGTCGCAGCAGGATCTCGTTGATGGACGCCGTTACCGGACCGCGCGGTTCGCCCGAGCGACCGACGAGATGTTGCTGGAAGAAGGCGCTCGAGAGGCGCACAGAGCCGACGATCTGCCAGCGCGCCAGCTTGCGGTTACCGCGTTGCGGTGGCCAGTGCCGCGCGGATGGCGTCCTCGCCGGCCGGCCGGCCCTTCTCGTCCGAGTACGGCCCGTACGGGGTCCCCCACACCGGCGTGCCCGTCGCCTGCCGCCAGCTGTCGGCCAGCGGTCCCGCGTCCACCACGCTGTACCCGAGGGATTCGATGAATTCGGTCACCGCCGCCTTCGCCGGCGCGGAGTCCCCGGCGATCGGCAGGTACGAGCGGTCGGCCGCCCCCGCCGGGCGGCCGAGTGACAGCAGGTGCTTGAAGAAGATGTTGTTGAACGCCTTCACGAGCATGGCGTCCGGGATGTACCGCAGCAGCAGCTCGCTCGAGGTGAGCGACTTGCTGTCGAGCTCGGGGATGTGCCCGTCACGCTCGGGGCCGTAGTTGCACGTGTCGATGACCGTCTTCCCGGCCAGTGGCGCGGCGGGCAAGTTGGGGAAGGCCTTGACCGGCACCGTGACCACGACGATGTCACCGGCCGCGGCGGCCTCCCCGCTCGTCGCCGCGGACGCCCGCGGCCCCAGTTCCGCGGCCGTGTCCGCGAGCGTTTCGGGACCGCGCGAGTTGCTGAGCACGACCTGGTGCCCGGCCTCGATGGCGAGCCGCGCGATGGCACTGCCGATCTGTCCGCTTCCGATGAATCCCACAGTCGTCATATTCTCAGCGTCCCTCCAGAAGAGCCGTACCCTGGTCATTTGCCGGATCCGTTGCGATCCGGGGTCCCTGCCGTCAGCTGGCGGGGAAGTAGTGGCCGTTGTCCAAATCGGCGAGCAGGCCGGGCTGAGCGGGTTCCCAGCCGAGGGTCCGGCGGGTGATGAGGCTGGACGCCGGGTAGCTCTGCGTGACTATGTTCGCGAGGAACCCGAAGTATCCCGGCACCATCAGTTCGTCCCTGGGAATGCTCACGGCGGGCAGGCCCAGGCGGCTGCCGATGGCCTCGGCGATCTCGCGGAGCGGGATGCCCCCGTCCCCAACCGCGTGCCAGTATCTGCCGGCCGGTCCCTTCTCCAGCGCCAGGCGGAACAAGGAGGCGACATCGCGGACGTGCACGGCGTTCCACAGGTTCGCGCCGTCTCCGGGGTAGCCGGCGACGCCCTTCTCCTTCGCGAGCGCGATCAGCATGGGGAGGAAGCCGGCACGATCGGTCGTGCTGTGCATGATGTTGGCAATCCGCACGACCGAAGACCGCACTCCCCGCTCGGCGAGGTCGATGACGGCGGTTTCCACGACATTGCGGACCCGGAGGGTGCCCTTGTGCTCATCGCCGACGGGAAGGGCCGGGTCCTCCTCGGTGGCCGGCCGGCCCAGCTTCCCGGACGAGCCTATGCTCCCTGCCGCGACCAGCGGCTTTCCGGTTCCCGCGAGTGCCTCGCCGTACGCGAGCATGATCGGGAGCTCCGCGGCGGACACGGCGTCCATCCCGCCAAACGGAAGCAGGTCTTGCCTGTGCGCGACGTGGATGACGCCGTCGGAGTCCGCGGCCGCCTCCATGAGCCCGTCGAGATCCTGGAGGTCGCCGCGGCGCACCTTCGCGCCGAGCGCCGACACCGCCGCCGCGGCCGTGTCCGACCGGGCCAGGCCGGTGACCTCGTGCCCGGCGGCGATGAGCTCGGGGATGATGTAGGAACCGGAATGGCCGGTCCCGCCAGTGACGAAAACGCGCATGCTGCTGCTCCTTGAGAGTGATGTGGCGCGGGAAGTGGGGGTGCGGGCGCGCTCAGCCAGAGACGTTGACGCCGAGGTCGATGTTGAACCCTGCGCCGTGGCGGGCCAGGCCCATCAGCAGCGGGCCCACTCCCTCCAGCCAGTGCGCCATCGCCAGGTCTCCGGTGTCCAGCGGGCGCAGCCCGAGGCTCTCGATGAACGCCGACACGCTCGCCTTGGCCCGCGCGTCGTCGCCGGCGATGAGCACGTCCAGCGGGCGGCCCTGGGCCAGGACGTGGCCGAAGACGGTGTTGAATGCCTTCACGACGTGCGCGCTCGCCGGGGCGGCCTTGGCGATCTCCTGCGCGCCGGAAGTGCCGTCGGGGGTGACCAGCCTGGTGGCGTCGGCGTTGAAGGTGTTGGAGATGTCGATGATGACCTTGCCGGCCAGCGCGTCCCCGTACTGGGCGACGACCGGCACGGCGCTGGCGTACGGCACCGCGAGGATGACGATGTCGCCGGCCGGGGCGGTGCCGAATGTCCCGGCCGTGGCGCCGCCGCCGAGCGCGGCGGCCAGGTCCTTGGCCTTGGCCGCGTCGCGGCCGATGACCTCGACGGCGTTGCCGCCCTCGACCGCGCGGGCGCCTATGGCGCGGGCCATGCCCCCCAGGCCGATAATGCTGATGCTGCTCATGGTGTGCCTGCTTTCTGGAGCTGGACAGGACGCCGTGCCCGCCCCGTCGTTGTTAACGGTCGTGTCGTCGGTGCCGCCGAATGACGCGGCGGACGGCGCTCGATTCCTGATGTGCTCATTCTGGGCCTGGGCCTGGGTCATGCTGTCGAATTCTTGTACCGAATTTGCCCCGGCACCATCAGGTACGTATCAAGGATGTCATTGGCCTGAGTCGGTGTCCAAGACTTCTTTTGGCGGTGGCGATACCCTGGAGGCATCGCCGGACCGGGAGGCACCATGGATCTGGACCTGCGCAAGTTGCGCTACTTCGTCGCCGTCGCCGACACGCTGCACTTCGGCCGCGCCGCCGATGAGCTGCACATCGCGCAGCCCGCGCTCAGCCGGCAGATCCGCGCGCTGGAACACGATCTCGGCACCCCGCTGCTGACAAGGGACAGCCACGGCGTGGCGCTGACCGACGCCGGCAGGCAGCTGCTGAGCGACGCCGGCCCGCTGCTGGCCTCCGCGCACGCGGTCCGCCGCCGGGTGACCGTGGCCGCGCGCGGCAGCCAGCGGCTAATGGTCGGCTTCCGGGCAGGCGTCGCGGTCGCCCCGGCGGTACGGCTGTTCGCCGAGCGGCACCCGGACGTTCTGGTGGACGTGCAGCGGATCGAATGGGACGACCAGGCCACGATGCTGCTCGACGGCCGCATCGACGTCGGCTATGTGCGGCTGCCCATCGACGAGGCCGGCCTGCGCGTCGCCCCGCTGTACACCGAGCCGCGGGTGGCGGTGCTGCCCGTCGGCCACCGGCTGGCCGGCAAGGATCAGGTCACCGAGGCCGACCTGGCCGGCGAGCCGCTGGTCTGGCATGCCGACACGAGCACGCAGCCCACCAGGCGCCCGCACCCTAACGCCGGATACCTGGTGCGCGGGGTGGACGAGACGCTCGAGCATGTCGCGGCCGGCCGGGGCATCTCGTTCCTGGCCCGTTCGGCGACCGTGTTCTACTCACATCCGGACATCAGCTACGTGCCCATCCCGGATCTGGCACCCGACCAGGTGTGCCTCGCCATGGCGGCAACGCGCACCTCGCCGGTGGTCGACGACTTCTTCACCGCGGCTCAGTCGACGGCCGAGATCACGGCAGAATGCGGAAACTATGAAATGTGGCAGCTTGGAAACGGTGCCGTTTCAAAGCACGGTTGAGCAGTTCGACTGACAACAGCAGCGCCAACAGAGCGCACGCGGCCACAGCAATGGCGAAGGCATTGAGCTCGGGGGCGGAGGCGATGTTGGCGCACAGTGAGAATCGACATCGTCGCCCGGCCGCCTCTTAAATAATGCAGTGCGCCCGCGCTACGCAGGCCCGCCACCGCCGAGCGGGCCTTAGGCATGGCTTGGGGCAGTGTCCGTGGGCCATGAGAACTGACGGCCACGGACAGCAGGAGCGCAAGGGCCGCCCCGCCATGCGCCGCCGCATCACGGACGCGTGGGCCAAGCTCGGTTCGCTGACCCCGGCTGCGGGCTGGGGCGCCATCAGGCGGCCAGGCGGCGGCGACCCTTCCGCGCGCGGGACGGCGAGCCGGGAGCGGAGCATTCCTCGAAGCCGTCCCCGAACAGGAACAAGGCGCTCGTGGCGGGCGCGGGCGTACTCGCCGTGGTCGCGATAGGCGGCGTGGTCATCGCGCCGAAGCTGCTGGCCGGCGGTTCTTCCGACCCCGGCTGCAAGGCGTACTCGGGCAGCGCGCTCACCGCGTACAACAAGACGATCGACGACCTGAACGCGCAGGCCTCGCAGTCGGTTCTGTCGGCGGACATGTCGACGGCGTCCACCGACTTGAACGCCGCGATCTCGCGGGCAAAGAGCGATTCCGTCAAGTCGGCCCTGAACGGCCTGCTGACGCAGCTCAACACGGTCAAGACCGATGTCAAGTCCGGCACGGTCCCCACGACCACGGTCAACGCCCTGAACGCCGCCTCAACCACGGCCGACCACGCCTGCTGACGACGGCGTTGAGAGCGGGGCGCCGGGAGAGTCACCGGCGCGTTCAGGGCTCGCCTTTTTGGGCCACGACTGCGACAGGAGACACTCCCCGCTCCCGGCTCCCAACCACGCCGCCACAAGCAATTAACGCTGGGTTATTAAAGCACTACGCTCCCGTTCGGAATTACTGATTCTTTCAAGTAACTACGACGGACGGAAACAAGCCGGAAACCTCAACCCTAGACGATCGCCTCGTTAGTGGCTTTAGTTGATCTAACTACAACGAAAGCGGTCACCAGTGGCAGTTGAGACGGCGGCAACAGGGGCGGCGACGGGCCTGCGGGCGAACGCCATCGGATTGCGCGAGGTTCTGTTCCAGTCGATTACCGGCATGGCGCCGGGGGCCGCGGTCGCGGCCTCGATTCCCGCGGGGGCCGGGTACGCGGGCGGGTCACTCCCCCTTGCCGTGGTGTTCGCGCTGATCGCCTGCCTGCTCTCGGCGTCCTCGATCGGGCTGCTCGCCAGGGAGATGCCCGCGGCCGGGTCACTGGCGACCTACGCGGCGCGCGGCGTACACCCGGCGGCCGGGTTCCTCACCGCGTGGGGGTACGTGCTCGTCTCGATCCTGATACCGCCGCTCGTGCTGTTCCAGCTCGGGTTCACCGTCGCCGGGACCATCAACGGCGAGTGGTCAAGCTACCCGGCCACCCTGTGGTGGCCGTGGGCGATCCTGGGCGCGCTGGTCGTGCTCGCCGCCGGGTTCTACGGCATCAGGACCTCGGCCCGGATGGGCACCATCCTCGGGGTGTCCGAGATCGCGGTGTTCCTCGTGCTCGCGGTGTTCTTCATCGTGCACGCTGGCGGCCACAACACGATCAGCGTGTTCGGCACCGGGCACACGCCGAGCGGCTACAAGGGCATCACCGGGGTGATCGCCGGGTCGGTGTACACGGTGCTGGCGTTCGGCGGGTTCGAGGGCGCGGCGCCGCTGGCCGAAGAGAGCAGGAACCCGAAGCGGACCGTGCAGAAGGCAGTGCTGTTCTCCACTCTGGGCATCGGGATCTTCTACGTGTTCACCACCTACGCCGCCGACGTGGCGTTCGGGCCCGCCGGGTTCTCCGGCTTCACGTCGTCCGGTGCCTCGTCCTGGGAGGGCATGGCGCGCTCGCTGTACGGGCTGTTCTGGTTCTTCGTCTTCCTCGCGATCGTCAACTCCACGATCGGCAACGCCAACGCCGGGGTGAACATCGCGTCGCGGATGTCGTTCGCGATGGGGCGGATCGGCGCATTCCCCGCGGCGCTCGCCCGCGTCCACCCCAGGCACCGCTCCCCGGTACTCGCGATCGCGTTGTCGTTCGTGCTCACCGTCGCTGTGCTGCTCGGCCTCGGCCTCGCGTACAACCCGGTGAACGGGTTCGCCATGACCGGCACCGGGATCGTGATCATGCTCGTGGCGATCTACATCCTGATGAACGTCGCCTGCATCGGGTACTTCGCGCGCGCGGCCAACCGAGGCGGAAGGCGGTGGAACGTGCTCCTGCACCTCATCGTGCCTGTCCTGGGCATCGTCGTCTTCGTGCCCGCCTGGCTGACCGCGGCGGGCATCAAGGTGTTCTCCTTCGTGGTGCCGCTTGCCGCGCCGGCGTCTTACATGGGTCCCGGTGTCGCCGGCTTCATGGTGCTTGGCATCATCTACCTCGGGTACCTGTACGCGAAGCACCCGCGGACGGTCACCGAGGTGGGGCTCGTCCACCTCGACGAGCCGGCCTCGGGCGTCATCACGGAGGACTGAGATGCCGATGAGCGACCTCAAGACGATCACGTACCGGCCGGGGGCAGGCGAGTACGCCTGGACCTTCGGCGGCGCGGCCCCCGTCATGCGGCTGCGCACGCCGTGCGCGCTCGAGCTGTACACCGAGGACTGCTTCGCGGGCCGGGTTCAATCCGCCGACGATCTCGTGTCGCGGCTGAACATCACCGGGCTCAACCCGCAGACCGGCCCCTTCTGGATCGAGGGGGCCGAGCCAGGCGACACGGTGGCGGTGCACTTCGTGTCCGTGACCCCCGCGCGGGACTGGGCGGCGTCGACCACGGTGCCGCTGTTCGGCGCGCTGACCGGGACGCACCTGACCGCGCTGCTCACGCGACCGCTGGAAGAGGTCATGTGGATCTGGGAACTCGACCGCGACAAGGGGCTGTGCCGGTTCACCGCGAAGAAGTCGGACTTCACCGCCGACCTGCCGATGGACCCCATGCACGGCACGGTCGGCGTCGCGCCCGCCGGCGGCGAGGTGCGCTCAGCGCTGGTGCCCGACGCGTTCGGCGGGAACATGGACACGCCGGAGATGCGCGCGGGCACCACGTGCTACCTCGGCGTCAACGTGCCAGGGGCGCTGCTGTCGCTCGGCGACGGGCACGCGCGCCAGGGCGAGGGCGAGACCTGCGGTGTCGCGGTCGAGTGCGCGATGAACACGGTGCTCATCGTGGACCTGATCAAGGGCACCGGCTCGGGGCTCCCGATGACCCCGTGGCCGCGCCTTGAGAGCGACGCGTACGTGATGTCCGCCGGGTCCGCCCGACCGCTCGAAGACGCGTTCCGCATCGCGCAGCACGACATGGTGACCTGGGTGGCGGCGCTGTGCGGGCTCGACCCGATCGACGCCTACCAGTTCGTCACGCAGGCCGTGGAATCGCCGCTCGCCAACGTGTGTGACACGAACTACACGTCGATCGCCAAGATGCCCAAGCGCTACCTGCCGAAGCCCGCGTACGACGGGATGCACGCCCGTCTCAGGGAGCTTGCCGCATCGCTTTAGGCGGAAAACGTGTTGGCGGGTCCGTGCCCACTTGCGTACCGGGGATCGTAGTGCGGAATGGTCGCTCTCAACTCCCCGGAGCGGACGCATGGAACCTGAACCGCTACTGGACAGCCTGCGTAACGCGGTGAACGCGATGCCTGAGGACGTGCCGCTGCGCCTCCACCTCGCGACGATGCTGCTGCGCGCGGGACAGCGCGAAGAGGCGGTGCGGCACCTCGGCGCCGTGCTGCAGCGACCCGGGAAACGCGTCGAGGGTGGGAACTCTGCCCGAGCCCCATGGCTATGGCGCAGGCAGGGCACGCGCTGAGCGCGGTCTGCGTCGCCGCCATGGGCGGCTCCCACCTGCTGGCCAAGCGCGTCGGCGCCTGGCCAGCGGTCGCGGCGGTCGCCGGCCTGACCGTGGCCGCGGCCGGGGCTGTCACCCGCGCCGCTAGCTCCGCAGCTGCCTGACAGCGTCAGAGCAGGACGGCACCGCCGTCGACGGTGAGCACGGTCCCGGTGACGAAGCGGTTGTCCATCAGGTAGAGGTGGGCGGCGGCGATCTGGTCCGGCTCGCCGACCGTCTTGGTGATGGTCCGCTCGGCCAGCGCGCCGAGCAGCGCCGAGCGCTGCGGTTCCGGGGCCGCGTCCCACATCAGGGTGTGAACCGCTCCCGGGCGAACCGCGTTGACCCGGACCGGAGCCAGCTCAACGGCCAGCCCACGGGTCAGTCCCTCGATCGCGGCGGCACCGCCGGCCATGAGGGCGGCGCCGGCGGACGGCCGGACCGCGACCGTCCCGGACGTCAGCACGACCGAGCCGCCCGCCCTGATCCGCGGGGCGGCGTGCCTGACCGCGGTGACCGCACCCCAGAAGCGGACGTCGAACAGCCGGCGGGCCTCGTCCAGCGGCACCTGGGCCAGCGGCAGCGGCACGACGCTGTCTCCAGCGGTGTACACCAGGTGATCCAGCTCGCCGATCTGGGCGAGCGCCTCGGCCACCGACGCCTCGCTGCGGGCGTCGACGACGACTGCGTTGCAGCCGCCGGGCAGCGCGGCCAGGGCGGTGTCGAGCCGGCTCTGGTCGCTTGACGCGATCGTGACCTTCGCTCCCGCCGCCGCCGCGCCGGCCGCGGTGGCCAGTCGCATTCCCGAGATGCCGCCGATGATCACAACGTGCTTGCCTTCAAGATCCATCGTCCGCCCTCCGCATCTGATTTACTGATGTCTCACTGCGACATCAGTGTCGCTGATGCGATGACCCAATGAGACATCGCTGTAAGATCGGGCTCATGCCGCGATGGGAACCTCAAGCCAGGGACCGGCTCCGCGATGCCGCGCTCGAGCTATTCCTCGCGCACGGCTTCGACAACGTCACCGTGGCCCAGATCACCGAGCGGGCCGGGCTGACCCGCCGGACGTTCTCGCGCTACTTCACCGACAAGCGCGACGTGCTGTTCGCCGGCTCCGAGCAACTCCCGGCGGTTCTGGCCACTGCCGTCGGGCGGGCCGACCCGGACCTCGCCCCGTTCACGGCCCTGCTGACCGCACTCACGGAGGTTGGCGACCTGGTCGCAGACGAGCACGCCGCCGAGCGCCGCGCCATCGTCCAGGCCAGCCCGGAGCTTCAGGAGCGGGGGCTGACCAAGTACGCCGCCGTCACCAGCGCACTGGCCGCGGCGCTCGAGCAGCGGGGGGCCGAGGCGGCGACCGCCGCGCTCCTCGCGCCGGTCGGCACCGCCATCTTCCGGGCCGCGTTCGACCGCTGGGCCGAGCAGCCGGAACGCGCGAGCCTGGCCGACCGTATCCGCGAAACGGCGGCCGAGCTAGCCGCTAACATGCAGCCCGCTGCCACGCCGAGCAGGCACCGCAGCCGACCAGCAGCCGGGCGGGCGACCTGACGCCGCCGAACCCGGTTTTCTCACAGATGGCCAAGCAGATAGCGGGGCTGCCCACTGGACCAAACGCTTTATCGGGCTCGGCGCTTGGCCCTGATTGGCTTACCCCGAGCCATTGCGAAGTGACGGGCAGGTTCGCACTTCAGCCGCGCGTTGACCTCCATCAGGCTGCGGCGGTCATCCCCGAGCCCGAGGCCTCGCCGGAAGAATCCAAGCCTCTGGCCCGGGTGGCTGGCTCCATAATCAAGTAGTGCTGGAGTCTGATCATGAAGGCAGGACAGAGCTCGTCCGGGCTGGCGGCGTTGACCTGTTCGTCCGCAGGTTCGGGAGCCCGGGTCTGCCGGTGCTGATTGTCGTGCACGGCGGCCCCACCTGGGATCACTCTTATCTACTCCCGGCCGTCGCAGGACTTTCCGACCTGGCCCATGTCGTGCTGTTCGACTTGCGCGGCTGCGGGCGCAGCTCCCGGACCCCGCCCCTCGACGGACTTCCGGCTTCCGCCCTGCAACCGGACTTGGTTGACTCTTATTTTATTGCGGTTGGTTATGGGTTGTCACGGACCGTGTCGGCGTGTCGCGGTGGTTCCCTGACGGTTGCGGCGGCGGGCGGGACGAGCCAGGCGACGAGCGCGACGGGCTTGCGGCAGTGCGGGCAGGCAGGCCCGGCCGTGAGGCCGGGCTCGCCGGCCGGCGCCGCCGTGGGCGGGGACGGGGTGCCGTCTGCGGTCGTCGCCGCGACTTCGGTCGTCGGGGCGGGCTGGCGTGCGGCGTCGGCCGCCGGGCCCTGGCGGCCGCGGTGTCGCCGGCGGGGCTTGCGGCGGGCGGTGTGCCAGCGGTGCTTGCAGCGGGTGCTGCAGTATTTCTGCCGCAGGGCGGCGGAGGTGAACGGGGCGCCGCACTGGAGGCAGTCCCGCTGCTCGGCGCTCACCGTTTCGTCCCGGCGGCGGTGACGGCCTTGCGGACGGCGTCGGCGCGCTGCTGGTGGGCGCGCATCCGGTAGGACGGGCCGTCGATCCCGACGATGACGCCCCTGTGCAGGAGCCTGTCCAGGGCCGCGGCGGCGAGCATGGGGTCGCCGAGCCGCTCGGCCCGGGACGCGATCCCGACGTGGGACGTGGTGATGACGCTGCCCTTGAGGTAGCGGGCGTTGATCACCTCGAACAGCAGGGAGCGGGATTCCTCGTCCAGGATGCGGTAGCCCACCTCGTCGATCACGAGCAGCCGCGGGCTGGTGAGGAACCGCAGCCCGGTGGGGAAGCGGTGCTCGGCGATCGCGCGGCGAGCCGGCGGACCAGGTCCTCGCAGGTGGTGAACAAGACCTTGTGGCCTGCCTCGGCGGCTGCGCGGGCCAGGCCGACCGCGAGCATCGTCTTGCCCGTCCCCGGCGGGCCGACGAACAGCACGTTGGCGGCCTCGTCGATGAACCGCAGGGTGGCCAGCTCGCGGATGACGGCCTCGTCGGCGCCGGGCTGGGCGGCGAAGTCGTAGTCCTCGATCTATCCGGGGGTCATATTTGCCCGTCCGTAACGTCGTCCAGCGTGGCCTGAACTGGTGTTTCCGCACGTCGGCGTGTCGTTATCCAACGTCCCACACCGACGTCGGTGACGTCGGCATGATGACCGGCCAGCCGCCTCGTCCAGCAGGGTCCGTAGCCGCAGGTTCTCGAACTTCACCCACATCCTCGAATCCCTCCTGCACATCCACCACAACCGCTGTCTTCCATGCCCCGTCGTGCCTTGCGCAGCGCGTGCTGTGCACCCCGGTCGTCAGATCGCGCACCCTGGCCCTACAGGCCGCAGCCGTCCGACACGGCTCGGCGACCCTGCTCACCGAGTGCCTGGTCATGGAGGCGCACGGGCACGCCGCCCGTGACGACGCCCGCGCCTGCGGCGCCGTCCTCGCCAGGGCGGAGCAGACCTTCGACCGGGCTGCCCGCGAGGACGACCCGGCGTGGCTGTCCTACTTCGACGAGGCATACCTGGCCGCCCGCATGGCGCAGTGCTTCCGCGACCTCGGCGAGGCAGGCCACGCAGCCCGCTACGCGCGCCGCTCCCTGGACATGGACGGCCGCTACGTCCGGGGCCGAGCCTTCAACCTCTCCCTGCTCGCCACCGCCTACGCCGCCCAAAGCGAGCCGGTGCAAGCGTCCGTTATCGGGCGGCAGGCACTGGACCTGACCGTCCGCCTGACCTCAGCCCGCAGCGTCCGCTACGTCCGCGACCTCGTACGTGCCCTTCGCCCGCAGGCAGACGTCCCGGCGGTCCGCGACTTCACAGCGGAGGTACGTGAGCGGCTGCCCGCCGCAGCAGGGCATGCTGCACCCCGATGATGGTGATCGCGCCCAGGATGTCGCCCCGGGCGATCATCGCCGGGGTCTCGTCAACCGGCACCCAGGCGACCTCAGCCGTCTCGTCCACCTCCGGCTCCCCGACAAGCTCGGCGCCGTTCGCCAGGTACAAGTCCTGCGGGTAGTCCGCGTTGCCGATAATCGGCTGGCTGGACATGACGAACTCGATGCCGCGCGGGCGCCAGCCCGTCTCCTCCTCCACCTCGCGCGCCGCCGCCGCGGCAGAGTCCTCGCCCTCATCCACGTAGCCGCCCGGCAGCTCCCACACCCAGCGGTCCACGATGAACCGGTGCCTGCGCATCATCAGCACCCGCTCGCCCGCGTCGTCCAAGACCACCGTCATCGCGCAGCGCCGCATTCGGAAGACATACTGCGTGAACCGCACCTGGTTCGGAAGCTCGACATCGGCCAGGCTCACGCGGATGTGAGGGGTGTCGTCCACCAGCCGCTCGCCGTGGATCACCCACTTATGCGGGTCAGTCACGTACGCGACACTACCGGCCCGCCTGGCGCCGCCCCGTTCGTAGCCCCACCTGACGGCCAGCTCCTCCACCAGCCGCAGCCCCCGGCTGCCCTCAGCCCCTTCGTCCGGCCAGCGCAGCACCGGGACGCCGTCGCCTTTGCGGCCGGTGACCTCGACCCGCACGCCAGCGTCCGAGACCACTACGGTGACCGTCACCGCTTCCCCGGACCCCGAGCCGCCGTGGAGCAGGCTGTTGGTCACCATCTCGCTGGCGAGGAGCATCGCGACGTCTCCGCACGGGTGCGACGGGCCGAGCAGGCGGCCCACGAACGCGCGGGCCTCCCGCACCTGGTCTGGCCTGCCCGCGAACGCAGCACTCTCCCGAACCGCCACCCCAGCCATCGCGCACCGCCCTTCCCTGGCCGCCCGTCCTCAGGAAGACCCCCGGGCGGCAAACCAGACCGGGGCAATGCACGCTCGACTCAGCCGCGAACGTCAAGCCGAAATACGCCCAGAACGAGGCGCCTGGGCGCCATATCCAGGACAGGGAGCGTCGACGCGACCGCTCCCTAGCCCGAATTCCCGTCCGCTATGTGTCCGTGGACCCCGCAACACGGGGGTCTGCAACGCAACAAGGTCACACATGCCGCGACGGAGGCGAAATGGCCCGCTAGCGCGCATAAATCGCACCTAGCGGGCCATAATCGCAGGTGGTGGCAGGTGTTGGGTTCGAACCAACGTAGGCTGAGCCGACGGTTTTACAGACCGTTCCCTTTGGCCACTCGGGCAACCTGCCGTGCGCCGCCGCACAGCGGCGGTAGCAGAGAGAAGAATAGCGGACATCGCGAGCGGTTGCGACGCGGGCGACGACCAATCAGCCGCGACGGCAACGACAGCAGCCGCGACGGGAGCGACAGCGACAAACGACGATGAACTTGCGGCGAACGCGTGGCCGAGGTGACGACCGGCACCATACCCGTCTACCCTGTGGTTCATGCCAAGCGAGTCCAGCTTCGACATCGTGTCAAAGATCGACCGTCAGGAAGCCGACAACGCGCTCAACCAGGCGGCCAAGGAGATCAGCACCCGGTTCGACTTCCGCAACGTCGGGGCGTCCATCGCCTGGTCGGGCGAGAACGGGGTGGAGATCCGTGCCAACAGCGAGGAGCGCGCCAACGCGATCCTCGACGTCTTCAAGGAGAAACTCGTCAAGCGAGGCATCTCCCTCAAGCACCTGGACGCGGCGGAACCGAAGGTGTCCGGCAAGGAGTACCGGATCGCGATCGCGATCAAGGAGGGCATCTCGCAGGAGAACGCCAAGAAGGTGGCCAAGATCATCCGGGACGAGGGGCCGAAGGGCGTCAAGGCCCAGGTGCAGGGCGAGGAGCTGCGCGTCTCGTCTAAGAGCCGGGATGACCTGCAGTCCGTGATCAGCCTGCTCAAGGGCAAAGACTTCGACTTCGCGGTGCAGTTCGTCAACTACCGCTAGCGCGGAGGGCCGCCGGATCGTGCGGGGGCGCCCGCCCGCTAGTTCGGCGGGGTACCCGTCGCGCCTGCCAGGCCCTCCAGCCGGCGGATCCGCTCGCCGGTCGGCGGGTGGGTGCGGAGCAGCCCACCGAGCCCAGGCGGGAACGGGCAGGCGATCATCAGGTGACTGGCGGCGGCCAGCGGCCCGCGCGGGCGCGGCGGCAGGTCCGCTGCGCACGAGTCGATCTTGCGCAGCGCGCTTGCGAGCTCCAGCGGCTCGCCGGTTAGCAGCGCGCCCCCGATGTCCGCGTCGTACTCGCGGCCCGCCGGGGCGGCGAGCTGCAGCAGCAGCGCCGCCAGCGGGCAGACCGCGACAAGCGACACGAGCCCGGCCGACCAGGATGACACCGCGACATCGCGCCGCGACACATGCGACAACTCGTGCGCGAGCACGGCCCGGAGCTCGGCCGGCGAGAGCAGCTTCAGCAACCCGTCGGTGCAGCACACCGCCGCCGACCGCGGCCCGTACCCAACGGTGAGGATGTTCGGCTGCGTGGCGGGAGAGACAAACAGGCGAGGCATCGGGAGCCGGGCCGAACGGGCGAGTTCCCGCACGAGCCGATATAGCTCGGGCCTTTCCACCTCGCTTACCTGGCGGGCTCGGAGCGCGGTAAGCACGGCCCGTTCCGCATGAAAGTAAATGATCCACCCGAGGGCGATGAGCAGCGCGCTGACCACCGCGGCGCAGCCAAGCCCGAGCCAGAGCGCGACGATCACCACCGGCACCACGCACAGCGCGGCGGCGAGCAGCGCCGCGCGCAGCACGAAGTAGCGCACCGCAGCTCCCCTCCCAAGCTTCAGGCCCCCGGCCAGGCCGTCATGAATCGGCAGCTCATCCGCTTAACGGTTGAAGTCGACCACGAGGTTCCCACGCCGCGCCGCCAACCAACGCCATCAGGCGCCAGCGCGCAGCACCCGCGCGAGCGCCCCGTCGAACTCCGCCCCCGAGCACCGCCGGAGAAGCCAAGTCACTATGGGCAAGTAACAATAACTTTGCTGGTTCACATCAAAAAGGTGGCGTGTCCCACACTCGTGTGGGCGGGCATGCGGCACCCGAGTCCGCGTAGAATTTACCGTGTTCCCGCACTCATGCCCCGGCCATTGGGGTGGTGCTGCACGAGGGGCGCCCGGTCCTGGCGTGCGGAGGAGGCTTTGCGCTGTGGCCAAGCAGGTCCAGGAGCTAGATCACGTAATCATTAGGTTTGCAGGCGACTCCGGTGACGGCATGCAGCTCACCGGCGACAGGTTCACCCAGGAGACAGCGGTCTTCGGCAATGACCTGTCCACCCTGCCGAACTTTCCCGCCGAGATCCGCGCGCCGCAGGGCACCCTGCCCGGCGTGTCCAGCTTCCAGCTGCACTTCGCGGATCATGACATCCTCACGCCCGGCGACGCGCCGGACGTGCTTGTCGCCATGAACCCGGCGGCGCTCATGGCGAACCTGAAGGACCTGCCGCTCGGCGGCGACCTGATCGTCGACACCGACGAGTTCACCAAGCGCAACCTGGCCAAGGTCGGCTATGCGAAGAACCCGCTCGAAGACGGTTCGCTCGACGGCTACAAGCTGCATCCGGTGCCGCTGACCTCGCTGACCGTCAAGGCGCTCGAGAATCAGGATCTCTCGCGCAAGGATGCTGAGCGCTCGAAGAACATGTTCGCGCTCGGCCTGCTCTCCTGGCTCTACGGCCGCCCCGCGGAGGGCACGCTCTCCTTCCTCGAGGCGAAGTTCGGCAAGCGGCCCGAGATCTACAAGGCGAACGTGACCGCCTTCCAGTCCGGCTGGAACTACGGTGAGACCACCGAGGACTTCTCCGTCCGCTACGAGGTCAAGCCGGCCCCGATTGCGCCGGGCAGGTACCGGAACATCACCGGCAACACCGCGCTCGCCTACGGCCTGATCGCGGCCGGCCAGCTCGCCAAGCTGCCGCTCTTCCTCGGCTCTTACCCGATCACCCCGGCCTCCGACATCCTGCACGAGCTCGCCAAGCACAAGAAGTTCGGCGTCCGCACGTTCCAGGCCGAGGACGAGATCTCGGCCGTCGGCTCGGCGCTCGGCGCGGCGTTCGGCGGGGCGCTGGCGGTCACCACCACGAGCGGCCCGGGCATGGCGCTCAAGGCGGAGACCGTGGGCCTGGCCGTCTCGGTGGAACTGCCGCTTCTCGTCATCGACGTGCAGCGGGCCGGGCCGTCCACCGGAATGCCGACCAAGACCGAGCAGGCTGACCTGCTGATGGCGCTCTACGGCAGGAACGGCGAGTCCCCGGTGCCGGTGGTCGCGGCCGCCTCCCCATCGGACTGCTTCTTCGCAGCCATCGAGGCGGCGCGCATCGCGGTCGTCTACCGGACCCCGGTCGTGCTGCTGTCGGACGGCTACCTGGCCAACGGTTCCGAGCCGTGGCGCATCCCGGAAGTTGACTCGCTCCCGGACCTGAGCACGGAGTTCCAGTTCGCCACCGCAGCGGATAAGCCCGCCGACGGAACGGACTTCCTGCCGTTCAAGCGCGACCCGAAGACCCTCGCCCGTCCGTGGGCCATCCCCGGCACCCCCGGCCTCGAGCACCGCATCGGCGGCATCGAGAAGGCCGACGGCGCCGGGACGATCTCCTACGACCCGGACAACCACGACCTCATGGTCCGCACCAGGCAGGCCAAGATCGACGGCATCGCGGCCAGCATCCCGCCGCTTGAGGTCGATGACCCATCCGGTGCGGCGAGGCTGCTGGTGCTTGGCTGGGGATCCACCTACGGCTCGATCGGCGCGGCCGTCCGCCGCGCCCGCCGCGACGGGCACGCTGTCGCGCAGGCGCACCTGCGGCACATGAACCCGTTTCCCGCCAACCTCGGCGAGGTGCTCCGCCGGTACGACAAGGTGCTTGTCCCCGAGATCAACCTCGGCCAGCTCGCCCTGCTTCTGCGGGGCAAGTTCCTGGTCGACGTGATCTCTTATAACCGCGTCAGCGGCCTGCCGTTCCGCGCGGCCGAGCTGGCTGAGGCGATCGAAGAGGTGCTCGGACATGAGTGAAATTCATGACATGCAGAACATTCAAAATCAAACGGAGAGTAACGGACCGAGGCGATTCCAGTCCCTCACGCTGGTCCCGCACAAGGCCGGCCTGGCGACCAAGGACTTCAAGTCCGACCAGGAGGTCCGCTGGTGCCCGGGGTGCGGTGACTACGCCATCCTCGCCGCCTTCCAGGCGTTCCTCCCCGAGCTTGAGGTGCCCAGGGAGAACGTGGTCGTGGTCTCCGGCATCGGCTGCTCGTCCCGGCTTCCGTACTACGTGTCGAGCTACGGCATGCACTCGATCCACGGCCGGGCGCCCGCGATCGCGTCCGGGCTCGCCGCGTCGCGGCAGGATCTGTCCGTCTGGGTGATCACCGGCGACGGCGACGCGCTCTCCATCGGCGGCAACCACCTGATCCACGCGCTCAGGCGGAACGTGAACATCAAGATCCTGCTGTTCAACAACCGGATCTACGGGCTGACCAAGGGCCAGTACTCGCCCACCTCCGAGCAGGGCAAGGTCACCAAGTCGACGCCCTACGGCTCCCTCGACTACCCGTTCAACCCGGTCTCGCTCGCGCTGGGCGCGGAGGCGTCCTTCGTGGCCCGGTCGGTCGACTCCGACCGCAGGCACCTCCAGTCGGTAATGCGCGCGGCGGCCAACCACCGAGGCTCCGCCTTCATCGAGATCTTCCAGAACTGCCCGATCTTCAACGACGACGCGTTCGCCCCCCTCAAGGAGCCGAACGCGCCTGGCCTGATCCGGCTCGAGCACGGCTCGCCGATCCGGTACGGCCCGAACGGGTCCATGGGCCTTACCTACGGCCCGTACGGCGCGATCACGCCGGTCGAAGCGGCCACGACGAGTGAGTCCGAGCTGATCGTGCACGACGCCAACAGGACCGACCCGTCGTACGCGTTCGCCCTCTCCCGGCTGGATAGCTTCGACTTCGCGCACACCCCCATCGGAGTCTTCCGCGCGGTCGAACGCCCGTCCTACGACGACCTGATGGCCGCCCAGCTTGACCAGGCCCGCTCGGCAGGCGAAGGCAGCCTGGCCAAGCTCCTTGCAGGCAACGACACCTGGGAAGTCGCCTAGATCTCCTCCTGCTCGATCCAGCCGACCCAAGTGCGCCTTCGGGCCGCAAGAGCGATCCCCTCACGCGCATCTGGGCCGGCGAGGGGGGCCCGGTCATGAGCTGTCCCCGCGGCGCGTGGACGCAGTCGGCCGGACCTCAAGTCGGCCGTTGCGCATGAGGCCGATGCGCTGCGCCTGGCGGGCCACCGAAGAGTCGTGCGTCACGATCACCATGGTGAGCCCAAGCTCGCGCCACAACCGCTCGAGCAGCGCCATGATCTCGTCGCGGGTGCCCTCGTCGAGGTTGCCTGTCGGCTCGTCGGCGAGCAGCACGCCCGGACGCTTGACCAGCGCCCGGGCAACGGCGACGCGCTGCTGCTGCCCGCCGGACAGTTCGGACGGCAGGTGGCGAGTTCGCTCGCCGAGTCCCACTTCGGCCAGCGCCTGCCCAGCCCGGTCCCTCCGCTCGGCTCCGGTCACGCCCAACGGGACCAGCGCGGTCTCCACGTTCTCCTGAGCGGACAGGGTGGGGATGAGGTTGAAGGTCTGGAAGATGAACCCGATCTCGGTGGCGCGGACCTTGGTCAGCTGACTCTCGCGAAGCCTGGTCAGGTCGTGCCCGGCCAGTTCGACGGAACCCGCGGTGGGCCGGTCAAGACCGCCGAGGATCTGGAGCAGCGTGGACTTGCCATGGCCGGTCGGCCCCTGGATGGCCAGCCAGTCGCCATCCTCGATGGTCAGGTCAACGCCCTGGAGCGCGTGCACCGCGTGGCGGCCCCTCCGATAGTCCCTGGTGACGCCTGTGAGCTTGTACATGGAAGTCCTCTTCTGCGATCGCTGATTAGCTAGCTTGCTGCGGGCCGGGTTACTCGAGGCGCGACAGCGCGGCCGCGGGACGCAGCCGGACGACTCGCCAGCCGCCGAGCGAGCCCGCGATGAGCCCGCCGGCGATCGCGAGTAGCACGGCGAGGCCGACGGCCGCGAGCGTCACCGGGGCGGTCAGGTGCACGGTGACGTTGGACGCTGCGTGGCTGGCGCCGGCGAACCGCGAGCCAGCAGTGCTGGCACCCGTGCCGGTGGTGGCGGTCAGCGGTGGCGCCACCGCCTGCACGATGGCCGCCGCCCCGTACCCGACGCCTATTCCGGCTAGGCCGCCGATCACGCCGATGACCAGCGCCTCACCCATGATCTGGCGGATGATCCTACGGCTCGTCCAGCCGATCGCCTTGAGCGTTCCGAATTCGCGGACCCGCCGCGCTACGGCCGACATGGTAAGGATGCTCGCCAGGAAGAAGGACGCCGCCAGCACCGCCACCGCGAGCCACTTGCCTAGACTGTTGGCCAGCGTGGACGCGCTTGTCAGCGATCCTGTTACCTCGCTTGCGAGGTCGCTCGACGTGGTGACGGTCGCCGTCGGCATGGACTTCGAGATCTCGCTTGACACCACGTTGATGTCTGACGCGCTTGCGGCCGACACGTAGACCGTGTTGACCTCGCTGGGCATGGACGCAAGCGACTGGGCGCGGGCGAGCGGGATGTAGACGTCCGCGTCGGTGACGCCCTGGGCGGCCGCGACGACGCCGACGACGGTGAAGGACTTGCCGGCCACCGTGATCGTCGATCCGGTCTTCAAGTTCTCCGACTTGGCGTAGTTCGAGTCGACCACGGCGACGTTCTCGTTGGCCTCAGCGGCCGTGATGCTGTGACCCGAGGTGATCGTGCCCGAGCTGAGCGGGCCGAGCGCGTCGTTTGCCGGATCTACCCCGGTCACGGTGAACGAACTGCTGTTGAACGCCCCTGACCCCGCTCCGCCCGCGCCACCGGCGCCGCCGGGTGCGCCACCGGATCCGCCACTCCCGGCGGAGATCGTCCCGGACAGCTTGATGTCGTTCAGCACCAGGGCGCCGACCGCGGCAGAGACGTCTTTCTGGTCCGACACCGTGGTGACGGCCGACGACTTGAGCGTGCCGAGCCCGCCGCCGACAAGTCGGTTAACGCTGGTGGATGTCGAGCTCGAGCCCGACTGACCTACCCTGCCAGCGAAGCTGAAGCTGTGCCCCCCGCCAGAACCTGACGTCGGGGGCTGGGTGACGGTGACGTCGGTTCCCACGCCGTACAGCGACTTGAGGACGGTGCCCTGGGTCGCCGAGACTCCGTCCGAGGCCGCCGTGACGGTAATGACAAGTCCGACCCCGAGGGCCAGCCCGGCGGCGATGAATATCGCCTGCCGCATCCGACGCCGCAATTCGCGCAGCAAGTACGTAACGAACATTTTGGCTTCCTCTCGGTAAGATCGCTCAGCCGGCCGACCCGGAGCCGGAGCCGGAGGATCCGCGGCAGGCCTGCATGGCCGTTTGGAATGATGAAGCCCCCGATCCGGTTGGTCGCGCGTGCGGGGTTCCGCTTCCGCCGCCCGCCGGCGGTGTCACTCCGTGCTTTTCGAGGCACGACTTCAAGGACGAGCTCAGAGACGTGCGGGAGCCGGAGCCGGAGCCGGAACTGGAGCTGGAGCTGGAGCTGGAGCCACTACATGCGGCGACGGCCACGGCCACGATCGCGACCAGCGCAAAGACCCCGAGAATGGTCGGCCGGGTTACCCGGCGGATCAGGCTCCCGCCGTGGTATCCGTCGCGAATTCTGTTCGGAGTGCGGGACAGGCGGATCAAGCGATTCCTCCGTTGCTGCTGACGGGCGGTCTCGTTTGATGACCACCGCCCGGGCGGGGCCTGTTGCCCCGACACACGCAGTCAAGCGGACGGATCTTGTGATCCTGTTGTGATGGCCCGGTAGGTTGATCCGCGATAGCACCACGAATGCTGAAGGGCGTGGACCGCTCAGGTTTCCGCAGCCGCGGGCCCGGGCGGGCATCGAACTTGGCGCCCTGGCCAGGCAAGATACCGACGATGTGCTGCCCGATGGTCACCTGGTGCGGATCAGCCGCGGCGCTGCCTGATCCAGCCTGCGCCGGAGATGGCTACGTGAGGCATCCACCTTGCGCCGCAGGTAGGTGACGTGAGGCCCAACCACGTTGCCGTCGCCGCACTGTTGCGGAAACCTTGCGAATCACTGACCCGTTGCCGTACGCATAGTTGCGGAGACAGCGTTCATTTGATCACGTTCAGTTACTTTTCGTCAGTTCTGACCACGCAAATCCATCTTCCTATCACTTTTGACCAGACAAATCAGATCAAAGCGGACACAGAAATGGTCAGAACTGATAGGAAGGCGAAAAAATGGTCAGAAGTGATAGGAAGCTGGCAGCTCTGAGAAAGGACGGCTGTTACCCCTGAGTCCATCATGGTGTTAGTGCGACGGTTGCGCCGGATGGGTGCGGCCCGCGCAACCTACGCGGTACGGGTCATGACGCCGGATGGGTGCGGCCCGCGCAACTACGCGGTACGGGTTATGACGAAGTCGCAGAGGGACTCGAAGGCGGCGCGCGCGGGGACGTCGGGGAGCTTGGCCAGCAAGGCCGTGGCGCCGCCGATGCACGACCGCACCGTCTCCCTGGCCTCTTCCAGCGCTGGGGACCCGCGCAGCAGCCCGAGGGCCTCGCTGTGCAGCTCCTGGTCGGCCAGGTCCTCCCGGGTGAGCAGCGCGCGCAGGCGGACCTGCGACGGATCCTGCGAGGTGCCGCGCAGCGCGTAGAAGACCGGCAGGGTGCGCACCCCTTGCCGGAGGTCGGTGCCGGGCTCCTTCCCCGATTGGAGGGACGTGGACGCAACGTCGAGCACGTCGTCGGAGAGCTGCCAGGCGACGCCGATCCGCAGGCAGGCATCGGCGATCAGGTCGGTCTTCTCCTCGGACACGCCGGAGAACATCGCGCCGAACCGGCCGGACGTGGCGATCAGCGACCCGGTCTTCTCGTTGATCACGTGCATGTAGTGGTCGAGCGGTTCCTCACCCGGCCGGACCCCGACCGTCTCCCGCAGCTGCCCGTCAACCAGACGGCCGAAGGTCTCCGCCTGGATCCTGATCGCATCCGGGCCCAGGTCGGCCAGGATGCGGGATGCCCGCGCGAACAGGTAGTCGCCGGCCAGGATGGCGATCGAGTTCCCGAACTGGGAGTTGGCCGAGGGCTGGCCGCGCCGGATGGCCGCCTCGTCCATAACGTCGTCGTGGAAGAGCGTGGCCAGGTGGGTGAGCTCGATCGCGACCGCGGCGGGCACGATGCGCTTGTCGCGGCAGTCGCCGAAGCGGGCGGCGAGCAGCACAAGCATGGCGCGGAAGCGCTTGCCGCCGGCCGACATCATGTGCCGTGAGACCTCGGCGAACATCTCTTCGCCGCCGAAGGAGTTATCACGCAGGGCGGCTTCCACGGCGGCGAGATCCTCCGCCATCTCCGCAGTGAGGGTCGCGTCGGCGAAATCGACGGGAACAGCGATGGTCACACGAACTCCATGTCGTCGGCGCACTTAACCCGAGCGTACGAACACACCAGCATACGCAGTCATCCCCTCGGGGGCATGACCCCCGTACCCCCGAGGCATGCGACTCTTAACTTTACGCCAATGGCCGTCACCGCACTCAGCGAGCGCAGGGCGACGGCCATTGCCAAAACCGAATAACCCGGCGTAAGCGGACGAACAGCTGCGTCGCCGCATGGTTGGCGAGGGACAGCACCGGCTCCGGCACGATGCCGAGCACGACGGCGGAAAGAGCGCCGACGCCCACCGCGATGCCGGTGAACATCGATGGCACGGCCACCACGGGGCCGTCGGGCACCGGGTCGCTGAAGAACATCAGCACGATCACCCGGGCGTAGAAGAACGCCGCGATCGCCGAGGACACCACGCCGACGACCACCAGCGGCAGGTCGCCGCCCGCGATCGCCGCCTGGAAGACGGCGAACTTCCCGACGAACCCGGAGGTCAGCGGGATGCCCGCGAACGTGAGGAGGAACAACGCGAAGATCCCGGCGACCACTGGCGACCGCTTGCCCAGGCCGGCCCAGCGCGACAGGTGGTCCGCCTCGCCGCCCTTGTCGCGGACCAGGGTGATCACCGCGAACGCGCCGACCGTGGAAAGGCCGTACGAGGCGAGGTAGAACAGCGACGCCGACAGCCCCGCCTCCGACGCGGCGATCACCGCGGTCAGGATGAACCCGGCGTGCGCGATCGAGGAGTAGGCGAGCAGCCGCTTCACGTCGGTCTGGGTGATCGCGATCACCGCGCCGACGACCATGGTGAGGATCGCCACCACCCACATGGCCGGCCGCCAGTCCCACGTCAGCGTGCCGAACGCCACGTAGAAGACCCGCAGCAGCGCGCCGAACGCGGAGACCACGGTGCAGGACGCCATCAGCGCGGTGATCGGGGTCGGCGCGCCCTGGTAGACGTCCGGCTTCCAGGACTGGAAGGGCACCGCGCCGATCTTGAACAGCAGCCCGATGCCGAGCAGCGCGATCCCGGCGAAGAGCAGCGTGTCGCTGCCCGTGCCGGACGAGGCGGCCGACGCGATCGTCGCCAGCGAGACCGAACCCGAGAACCCGTACAGCATCGCCACGCCGAACAGGAAGAACGCCGAGGAGAAGGCGCCGAGCAGGAAGTACTTCATGGCCGCTTCGTGCGACAGCAGGCGGCGGTGACGGGCCAGGCCGCACAGCAGGTACAGCGGGAACGAGAGCACTTCAAGCGCGACGAACATCGTCAGCAGGTCGTTCGCGGCCGGGAAGAGCAGCATGCCGCCGACCGCGAACAGGGTCAGCGGGTAGATCTCGGTGTGCACCAGGCCGGCCAGCAGGCCCTCGCGCTCCTCGGCGGAGCCCGGGGTCGCGGCGGCCTGGCCGACGAACGAGGACACGTCGTGCGACGCGTCGGCGATCAGCAGCACCGAGACGGCCGCGAGGACCAGGATCGTGCCCTGGATGAACAGCGTCGGCCGGTCCACGGCCACCGCGCCCTTCGCGGCCACGTGCCCGGCGCTGCCGTGGGCGAAGATCGTCGAGGAGGCGGCGATCACGCAGGTCCAGACGAACGCGGCGACCAGCGCCCCGAACGTCAGCAGCAGGTGGACGCGCGCGGCGCAGCTCACGAGGCACGAACGCCTCGACGAGCACCCCGACGACGGCCGCGCCGAAGACGACAAGCATCGGCGCGAGCTGGCTGTACTCGATGCTCGGGGCCGGGATCGCGCCGGGAACGGCAGCAGCGACAGCGGCGGCGGCGAGGCTCACGGCTGGTATCCCTTCTGGGCGACTGCGGGGTGGGCAGGCACCGGGTCGGTCGCATCCACCTGGGACATCGTTGACTTGACCGCCGGGTTGATCACGTCAAGCACCGGCTTGGGGTAGACGCCCATCGCGATGATCAGCGCGACCAGCGGCACCACCGCGAGCAGCTCGCGCGGCTTCAGGTCGGGCATGGCCGACACGGACTCGGCGACCGGCCCGTTCATCGTGCGCTGGTACATCCAGAGGATGTAGATCGCCGCCAGGATGATCCCGGCCACCGCGAACGCGCCCGCCACCTTGTACCGGGAGAACGTGCCGACAAGCACGAGGAACTCCGACACGAAGGTAGACAGGCCGGGCAGCGCCAGGCCGGCGAGACCGGAGATGAGGAACAGCCCGGCCAGCATCGGGGCGACCTTCTGCACGCCGCCGTAGTCGGAGATCTTGTCCGAGCCGCGGCGGACGATGAGGAACCCGGCGATCAGCAGCAGCGCGCCGGTCGAGAAACCGTGGTTGACCATGTAGAGCGTCGCGCCCGACTGCCCCTGCGAGGTCAGCGCGAAGATGCCGAGCACGATGAAGCCGAAGTGCGAGATCGAGGTGTAACCGATCAGCCGCTTCATCGAGGTCTGCCCGATCGCCACCATGGCCCCGTAGATGATCGCTGATCACCGCCAGGACGAGGATCAGCGGCGTGAAGTAATGGAACCCGTCGGGGAACAGCTCCAGGCAGTACCTGATCATGCCGAACGTGCCGACCTTGTCCATCACGCCGAGCATCAGCACCGCGGCGCCCGGCTGGGCGGACGCCGCGGCGTCCGGCAGCCAGGTGTGGAACGGCCAGAGCGGCGCCTTGATCGCGAAGGCGATGAAGAACCCGAGGAACAGCCACTTCTGCACCGTCGGCGACAGGGCCACCCGCGCCAGCGAGTAGAACATGAACGTCCCGTGGTGCCCGGTGGCCGCCGACTGCCCCGCGTACACGTACAGCGCGATCACCGCGACCAGCATCAGCAGGCCGCCGAGGAGGCTGTAGAGCAGGAACTTGACCGCCGCGTACTGCCGCGCCCCGACGCCGAACGACCCGATCATGAAGTACATCGGGATCAGCATGGCCTCGAAGAACACGTAGAACAGGAAGACGTCGGTGGCCGCGAAGGTCCCGATCATCATCGTCTCGAGGACCAGCATCAGCGCGAAGTACACCTTCGGCGACCGCTTGACCGGGGAGCCCGCGGAGGGCTGGGAGGCAGGAGCGTCAGCGTCGTGCCAGGAGGCCAGCACCACCACCGGCATCAGCACCACGGTCATGCCGATGAGCACCAGCGCGATCCCGTCCACGCCGAGCGCGTAGTGCACGCCGAACTGCGGGATCCAGGAGTACTCCTCGGTGAACTGGAACGTCGGTCCCGAGGTATTGAACTGGGTGGCCATCACGATCACCCAGACCAGCGTGATCACCGAGAACGCAAGCGTCATATACCTGGTCAGCCGGGCGGGCCCGAAAGCGACCAGGATAGCGCCGACCAGCGGGATGCCGCCGGCGACGGACAGCCAGGGGAGACCTCCGGTCCCCGCCACCGTGATAGCCGACGTAGCAACAACCATCAGAGCCTCACCACCAGAAGGCCGGCCACGAGCAGCACGGCGCCGATGAGCATGGACAGCGCGTAAGAGCGCACGAAACCGTTCTGCACCTTGCGCGAGCCGCGCCGAGCTCCCGCCTACCGTCGCCGCGAGCGTGTTGACGAGGCCGTCCACGCCGCGGCTGTCGAAGAAAACCGAGAGTCTGGTCAGCCACTGGCCCGGCCGCATCAGCACGGACTCGTTGAACGCGTCGCCGTACAGGTCGGCCCGCGCGGCCCGGGTCAGCACGGACCCGCGCGGCGCGACGGCCGGCACCGTCACCCGCCCGTACATCGCCCAGGCGACCCCGATGCCGAAGACCACGAGCACCAGGGCGATGATGCCCGGCACTGACCAGATCCCGTGGTCGGGGACCGGCGACGCCGACCACCGGCGCCAGGAAGTTCTGGAGCCGCTAGTCGACGATCAAGAACGCGCCCGCGCCGACCGAGCCGATCGCGAGCAGGATCATCGGCACCGTCATGGTCAGCGGGGACTCGTGCGGGTGCGGGATGTGCGGCTCCTTGGGTGGCGGGGTGCGCGCCGGCGCCGCCCAGCACGCCATCCTCCTCCCAGCGCGCGCTCCCGAACCAGGTCATCAGCATGACCCGGGTCATGTAGAACGCGGTGATGCCGGCGCCGAGGATCGCGCAGGCCGCCAGAGGATGCAGCCGTGCGTGCCGCCCTTGGCCCAGGCCGCGTCGATGATGCCGTCCTTGGTGAAGAACCCGGAGAACGGCGGTATGCCGATGATCGCCAGGTAGCCGAGACCGAACGTCGCGAAGGTGATCGGCAGGAACTTGCGCAGCCGCCCGTGCGCCGCATGTTCACCTCGTCGTCCATGCCGTGCATCACCGAGCCGGCGCCGAGGAAGAGGCCGGCCTTGAAGAATCCGTGCGCGAGCAGGTGCGCGATGGCGAACACGTACCCGGCGGGCCCAAGGCCCGCGGCCAGGAACATGTAGCCGATCTGCGACATCGTGGACCCGGCGAGCGCCTTCTTGATGTCGTCCTTGGCGCAACCGATGATCGCGCCGAACAGCAGCGTAACCGCGCCGACGACGGTCACCGCGAGCTGCGCGGTGGGCGAGTCGTTGAAGATCGCGTTGGACCGGACGATCAGGTAGACGCCGGCGGTGACCATGGTGGCCGCGTGGATGAGCGCGGACACCGGGGTCGGGCCCTCCATGGCGTCGAGCAGCCAGGACTGCAGCGGCACCTGGGCGGACTTACCGCAGGCGGCGAGCAGCAGCAGCAGGCCGAGCGCCGTCGTGACGCCGGTCCCGCCCGAGTGCGCCGAGGCGAACACCCCGGGGAAGTTGAACGTGCCGAACTCCGAGAACATCAGCATGATCGCCAGCGACAGGCCGGCGTCACCGACGCGGTTGGCGATGAACGCCTTCTTGGCCGCGACCGCCGCCGTCGGCTTGAACTGCCAGAACCCGATCAGCAGGTAGGACGCGAGGCCGACGCCCTCCCACCCGGCGTACAGGCCGAGGTAGTTGTCGGAGACGCACGAGCAGCAGCATCGCCGCGATGAACAGGTTCAGGTAGGCGAAGAACCGCCGCCGCTCGCTGTCGTGGGCCATGTAGCCGATCGAGTAGATGTGGATCAGCGACCCGACGCCGGTGATCAGCAGCACGAAGCTGATCGACAGCGGGTCGAGGAGGATCCCGATGTTCGCCTGGAACCCGTTAACCGGGATCCAGGAGTACATGTGCAGGTCGCGGCTGCGGTCCGGCGCGTCGTAGCCAAGCAGCGTGAAGAACGCGATCACGCCGTAGACGAACGACGCGAGCGACATCAGGCAGGCGAGCAGGTGTCCCCATTTGTCGGTGCGCCGTCCGCCGAGCAGCAGGACCGCCGCGCCGAAGACCGGGAACGCGAGCAGCAGCCACGAGGCGCGGAGCACCCCGGACGCGGCGAGCGTCGTCATCGCAACAATCCCCTCAGTACTTGAGCAGGTTCGCGTCGTCCACCGACGCGGACTCTGCGAGCGCGGTAGATGGCCATCAGGATGGCGAGTCCGACGACCACCTCGGCGGCGGCGACGACCATCACGAAGAAGGCCACCACCTGGCCGTCCAGGTTTCCGTGCAGCCGGGCGAACGACGACGAACGCCAGGTTGCACGCGTTCAGCATCAGCTCGACGAACATGAAGATCAGGATCGCGTTGCGCCTGACGAGCACGCCGATCGCGCCGATCACGAACAGGATGACGGACAGGAACACGTAGTGCTGCCGGACTCATGCGCCACTCCCCTTCAGGCCGCGGGCGCCGGCTTCGATCTCCCGCTCGGCGTCGATCCGCTCTCCGGCGGCGAGGTCGGCGGCGATGTCCCCCTGCGGGTCGCGGCCGAGCTCCAGGTCGCGCTGGGCCACGGCCCTGGATACGGAACGGTCCGTGGTCGTGCCGTCAGGCAGCATGGCCGGCATGTCCACGGCATTGTGCAGCGCGTAGACACCGGGCGGCGGCTCCGGCTGCGACCTGGCCGCTGGCGATCTTGCGGCGGGCCACCTCCCGCTGGGTCAGCTTGGGCGCGGTCCGCTCGCGGTGCGCCAGGACCATCGCGCCGAGCGCGGCGGTGATCAGCAGGGCGCTGGTGACTTCAAACGGGAACACGTAGGTGGTGAAGATCAGCTGCGCCAGCCCGGTCAGGTTGTCGGTGCTGTTCGCGCTTGTCTGCGGCGCCGCCGTGCCGATTGCCGCGTGCCCGATGCCGATGATCAGCAGGCACGCGAGGCCGATGCCGGCCAGGGCCGCCCAGAGCCGCTGGCCCCTGATCGTCTCCACCAGCGATTCCGCCGAGTTGGTGCCGATCAGCATGATCACGAAGAGGAAGAGCATGAGCACGGCGCCGGTGTAGACGATCACCTGCACGAACGCAAGGAACGGCGCGCCCTGCATGGCGTACATCACTGCAAGGCGAGAGCATCACGACCGCGAGCATGAGCGCGCAGTGCACCGCGTGCCGCACGAGAATCATGGCGAGGGCGGCGGACACCGCCATCACGGCGAGGATCCAGAACAAGACCGTGTCGTAGAGCGGGTCAAGGTTGGTCCCGCCAGAGCCGCCGTTCGCCAGGAAGAGGTGGCTCATTTCTCGCTCCCCAGACCCACGACCCCGGCGCCGCCGAGGCGGTAGTAGTCCTTCTCGTCCTTGCCGAGCCGCATCGGGTGCGGCGGGGCCTCCATGTCGGGGAGCAGCGGAAGCAGCAGCTGCTCCTTCGTCCAGATCAGGCTCTCCCGGTTGTCGTCCGCGATCTCGTACTCGTTGGTCATCGTGAGCGCCCGGGTGGGGCACGCCTCGATGCACAGGCCGCAGAGGATGCAGCGCAGGTAGTTGATCTGGTAGACGTGCCCGTAGCGCTCGCCCGGCGAGAAGCGCTCCTCCGGCGTGTTATCGCGGCCCTCCACGTAGATCGCGTCGGCCGGGCAGGCCCAGGCGCACAGCTCGCAGCCGATGCACTTCTCGAGCCCGTCCGGCCAGCGGTTGAGCTGGTGGTGGCCGTGGAACCGGGGGGCGGTGTGCCGCTTATCCTCCGGGTACTGGACGGTGTCCACCTTCCGGAACATCTCGCGGAAGGTGACCCCGAACCCCTTGACGGGGTTGAGGAAGTCAAGCACTGGTGACCTCCTTAGTCACGCCGTCGGCCTTAGTCACGCCGTCGGCCTCGCCGTACGCCGAACCGGTCAACGCCGTGTCGGCGAGCTCAAGGCCGTGATAGTGCGGCAGGTCGAGCGGCGGCACCGGGAACCTCGGTTCAGGCATGGCCGCCTTGGCCACCTTGACCAGCTCGCCCTCGTCGTCGTAGTCCCACTCGTCCTCGTCGGCGTCAACCGACGGCTCGTCCGGCGCCAGCCGGGCCATGTGTTTCTGGTAGCCGTTGTCCCAGAACGTGATCAGCATGACGAAGAGCAGGAGGACCACGCCCGCCACTATGTAGACGACCGGCGAGTGATTGTCCGCGCGGAGCGCGCGCACCGTCGCGACGAGCAGCAGCCAGACGATCGAGAACGGGATGAGGATCTTCCAGCCGAGCGCCATCAGCTGGTCGTAGCGGGTCCGCGGCAGCGTGCCGCGCAGCCACACGTAGCAGAACAGCAGGATGAAGACCTTGATCAGGAACCACAGCACCGGCCACCAGCCGCTGTTCACGGCGGGCCCGATGATGGTGAGCGGCCACGGCGCCCGCCAGCCGCCGAGGAACAGCGTGGTGGCGAGCGCGGAGACCGTGGTCATGTTGATGTACTCGGCGAGGAAGAACATGGCGAACTTCATCGAGGAGTACTCGGTCATGTGCCCGGCCACGATCTCGCCCTCGCCCTCGGGCAGGTCGAACGGGATCCGGTTGGTCTCGCCGACCATCGTCACCAGGTAGATGAGGAAGGACGGGATGAGAACCAGCCGTACCAGATGTGGCTCTGGGCGTTGACGATCGCGGTCGTGGACAGCGACCCGGCGTCGAGGAAGACCGCGACGAACGCCAGGCCCATCGCGATCTCGTAGCTGATCACCTGCGCGGTGGAGCGGAGCGCGCCCAGGATCGAGTACGGCCCGCGGGAGGCCCAGCCGGCCAGCACGATGCCGTAGACGCTGATCGAGCTCGTCGCCAGCACCAGCAGCACCGCGACCGGCAGGTCGGCGACCTGCAACGGCGTCTGGTGGTGGAAGATCGACACCTCCGGGCCCCACGGGATGATCGCGAAGGCGACGAAGGCCGGCGCGCACGCGATGATCGGCGCGACGAAGAACACCAGCTTGTCCACCCCGGTGGGGACGATGTCCTCCTTCAGCGGCAGCTTGAGCGCGTCGGCGATCGGCTGCAGCAGACCCCAGGGGCCGGCCCGGTTAGGACCTGGCCTGTTCTGCATGCGGCCGATCACCCGCCGCTCGAACCAGATCATGAAGATCGTGGTGAGCAGCAGGAACACGAAGACGATGCCGACCTTGAGCAGCACCATCCACCAGATGAGCTGGTTGAAGTCGCTCAGCGTCGAGTCCGCGGCGAGCACGCCGGTCATTCAGCCCTCCTCAGGGTCACCCTGCTGCCGTGGCCGGCGCCGAGGTCGGCGCGGACCGCGCTGCCCGGGCTGGCTGTGCTTTCCGGGGAGCCCCCGGACCCCCAGGGGCAGCCACACCACGCCGTCCGCCATCGGCACCGACCTCAAGCGGGACGGTCACCGAGCCGATCGCGGTCGCCACGGTCACCTTGTCGCCGTCGGCCAGGCCAGCCGCGGCCGCGGTGGCGGCGGAGACCCGCGCCACCACCGGCCGCGCGGTGCCCGCCAGGTACGGCTCGCCGTCCTGCATCCGGCCCGCGTCGATCAGCTGGTGCCAGGTGGCGAGCCGGAGGTCCGTGTCGCCCGGCGGACGTCCCGCCAGCCTGCTCGTGGACAAGCACGGCGGGCGCCGCCGGGCGGGCGCCCTTCCAGGCGCCGAGGGCGGCGAGCTCGGCCCGCGCCGCCGCCGCGTCCGGCAGCCCCAGGTGAACGTCCATCTCGTCGGCGATCGCGCCGAGCACGTACAGGTCGGTGCGGACGCCCGGCACGCTGAGCGCGGCGCCGAACGACGCCGCCGCGGCCCTCCCAGTTGACGAACGTGCCCGCCTTCTCGGCGACCGCGGCGACCGGGAACACCACGTCGGCGCGGTCGGTGACCGCGCTCGCCCGCAGCTCGAGCGAGACGATGAACGGCGTCCTCGAGCGCGCGCAGCGCCGCGGCCGGGTCCGGCAGGTCCGCCACGTCAACGCCGGCGATGACCAGCGCGCCGAGTTCGCCGCGCTCGGCCGCGGCCAGCAGCGCCGCCGGTCGAGCGGCCGGGCGTCGCAGGCAGGGTGGCCTTGTTCCAGGCCAGCGCCACCTCGGCGCGGGCCTTCGGGTCGCCGACCCAGCGGCCGATCGGCAGCAGGCCCGGCATGGCGCCCGCCTCGATGGCGCCGCGCTCGCCGGCCCGGCGCGGAATCCAGGCCAGCTTCGCGCCGGTCGCCTCCGCCAGCCTGACGGCCGCGGCGAGCGCGCCGGGCACCTCGGCCAGCCGCTCGCCGACCAGGATCACCGCGCCGGGCTTGGCCAGCAGCCCGGCGGCCGCGCGCGATGTCGACTGTCGCTGCCGCCGCCCGCGGCGAGCGCGGTCAGCGTGGCGGGCTCGGCGCCCGGCACGGTCGGCAGCAGCGTGCCCGCCATCTTCGCCAGGCCAGGCGAGGCGAGCGCGGCGACCGAGAACACCGCGATCGCGGTCTTGCGCGCCGCCTTGCGCAGCCGCAGGAACACGATCGGGGACTCATCCTCTGGCTCGAACCCGGCCAGCAGCACCGCGGGCGCGGCCTCCAGGTCGGCGTAGCTGACCTCGATGTCGCGGCCGGCCACCCGGGCGGCGAGGAACTGCTCCTCCTCCGCCGAGTGCGGCCCTGGCCCGCATGTCGATGTCGTTGGTGTCCAGCGCGAGCCTGGTGAACTTGGCGTAGGCGTAGGCGTCCTCGAGCGTCAGCCGCCCGCCGGTCAGCACGCCCACGCCGGACGCGCTCTGACTTTCACGCCCTTGTCCCGCCCGCACCCGCCCATGGGCGGCCCCACCCCTGGCGTCCCGCGCCGCGGCCAGCCCGCGCGCCGCCGCCGCGTACGCGGCGGCCCAGGACGCCGGGCGGAGCACGCCATCGTCGTCGCGGACCAGCGGGCGTGGTGAGCCGGTCGGACTGGCTGGCGTAGGCGAAGGCCCAGCGGCCCTTGTCGCAGTTCCACTCCTCGTTGACCAGCGGCTCGTCACCGGCCAGGCGGCGGAGCACCCGGCCGCGCCGGTGGTCGGTGCGCTGGTGGCAGCCCGGACGCGCAGTGCTCGCAGACGCTCGGCGTGGACACCAGGTCGAACGGGCGGGACTTGAACCGGTACGCCGCGCCGGTCAGCGCGCCGACCGGGCAGACCTGGACCGTGTTGCCGGAGAAGTAGGAGTTGAACGGCTTGCCCGCCGCGGTGCCGATGTACTGGTCCGGGCCGCGGTCGATGAACTCGATGAAGTCGTCGCCGGCGATCTCCTCCGAGGTCCGCACGCACCGGGTGCAGGAGATGCACCGCTCCCGGTCGAGCAGCACCCCGGTGGAGATCGGCACCGGCTTGTCGAACTCGCGCTTGTCCTCGAGGAACCGGGACTCGCCCTGGCCGTTGGCGATCGCCTGGTTCTGCAGCGGGCACTCGCCGCCCTTGTCGCACATCGGGCAGTCGAGCGGGTGGTTGATCGAGCAGCAACTCCATCACGCCGCGCTGCGCCTTCTCGGCCACGGCGGAGGTGAGCTGGGTCTTGACCACCATGCCCTCGGTGCACACGGTGGTGCAGGAGGCGAGCGGCTTGCGCTGGCCCTCGATGTCCACCAGGCACTGCCGGCAGGCGCCGATCGGGTCGAGCAGCGGGTGGTCGCAGAACCGCGGGATCGGGATGCCGATCATCTCGGCGGCGCGGATCACCAGGGTGCCCTTGGGCACGGAGATCTGGTAGGCCGTCGATGGTGACGGTCACCGTCTGAGTCCCCTTCGGGGTCGTCTGCGTGTCCGATACACTCGCTTTTCCATCGGACACGCCTCGGGGGGTACGGGGGTCGCCCCCCCGGAAGACAGCGGCACGGTCATCGGTTCACACCGCCCACGCTGTCGAGGCGGCCGGGTCGAACGGGCAGCCGCCATCCTTCTGGTGCTGGATGATCTCGTCGCGGAAGTACTGGATGGCCGAGGTGATCGGCACCGGCACGGCGTCGCCGAGCGCGCAGAACGCCCGGCCGATGATGTTGCTGCCGACGTCGAGCATCGTCTCCAGGTCGGCGTCGGTGCCCTTGCCGTGCTCCAGCCGCTCGATGGTCCGCACCATCCAGTAGGAGCCCTCGCGGCACGGCGTGCACTTGCCGCACGACTCGTGCTGGTAGAACTCGGTCCAGCGCAGCGCGGCGCGCAGCACGCAGGTGGTGTCATCGAAGATCTGCAGCGCCCGGGTGCCGAGCATCGACCCGGCGGCGCCCACCCCCTCGAAGTCGAGCGGGACGTCCAGGTGCTCGTGGGTCAGCAGCGGGGTGGACGACCCGCCGGGCGTCCAGAACTTCAGCTGGTGATCCGGCCGCAGCATGCCGCCCGCCAGGTCGATCAGCTCGCGCAGCGTGATGCCGAGCGGCGCCTCGTACTGGCCGGGGTTCTTCACGTGCCCGGACAGCGAGAAGATGCCGAAGCCCTTCGACTTCTCGGTGCCGAGTTCGGCGAACCAGTCCGGGCCGTTGGCGATGATCGACGGGACGCTCGCGATCGACTCGACGTTGTTGATGACCGTCGGGCTGGCGTACAGGCCCTCGACGGCGGGGAACGGCGGCCGGTTCCTCGGCAGCCCGCGGTAGCCCTCAAGCGAGGTGAGCAGCGCGGTCTCCTCGCCGCAGATGTACGCGCCCGCGCCCGGCGTGCACCACCAGGTCGAGGTCGAAGCCGCTGCCCAGGATGTCCTTGCCGAGGTAGCCCGCCTCGTACGCCTCGGCCACCGCGAGCTGCAGCCGCCTGATGACGTGCAGTACCTCGCCGCGCACGTAGATGAACGCGTGGCTGGCCCGGATGGCGAAGCAGGTGATGATGATGCCCTCGATGAGCACGTGCGGGTTGGCCATCATCAGCGGGATGTCCTTGCACGTGCCCGGCTCGGACTCGTCGGCGTTGACCGTGAGGTAGTGCGGCTTGCCGTCGCCCTGCGGGATGAAGGACCACTTCATGCCGGTCGGGAAGCCCGCGCCGCCGCGGCCGCGCAGCGACCGCGTCCTTCACCGTCGCGATCACGTCGTCCGGCGCCATGGCCAGCGCCTTGGCAGCGCCTTGTACCCGCCGGTCCGCTTGTAGCCGGCGAGCGTGAACGAGTCCGGCTGGTCCCAGTTCGCGGTGAGGACTGGGGTCAGCGTGCGGTCATCGGGAGGGTCTCCCCTCTGCGGGACGCTCTGCGTATCCGTCATCGGGCTCCGGCGCCTTCCATCCGTTTTCCTTGGCCAGCTTGAGGCCGACCAGGCTGGCCGGGCCCGCCGACGGGCCCTCGGCGGCCTGGCCGTCGCCGAACCCGGCGAGGATCCGGTTGGCCTGCTTCCAGGTGCACAGCCGGCTCGGGCCCCGGGTGGGCGCGACGTGCTTGCCCGCGCGCAGGTCATCGACGAGCTGCTTGGCCGTCTCCGGGGTCTGGTTGTCGAAGAACTCCCAGTTGACCATGATCACGGGGGCGTAGTCGCAGGCCGCGTTGCACTCGAGGCGCTCGAGGCGCGACCTTGCCGTCCGGCGACTTGATGTCGTGGTGCCCGTCGCCGTGGCCGGCGTCGCCGCCGCCCAGGTGCTCGGCGAGCTCCGCGTAGATCTGGTCGCCGCCCATGATCGCGCAGGTCGTGTTGGTGCAGACCCCGACCTGGTACTCGGCGGCCGGCTCGTGCTTGTACATGGTGTAGAAGCTCGCGACGCCGAGCACCTCGGTCTCGGTGATCCCGAGCACCTCGGCGCAGAACCTCATCCCGTCGGCGGAGACGTATCCCTCCTCCGACTGGACGAGGTAGCAGCAGCGGCAGCAGCGCGGACCGCGCCCGCGGGTACCTGCCGGTGATCTCGGCGGCGTCCGCCTTCAGCCGGGTCAGCGTTTCCTCACTGAACGGCATTACCTGTCAACGCCTCCAATCACCGGGTCGATCGACGCGATCGCCGGGATCACGTCCGCGAGGTTGCCGCCCTCGCACAGCACGGCGACCGCCTGCAGGTGGTGGAACGAGGGGTCGCGCAGGTGCGCGCGGTATGGCCTGGTGCCGCCGTCGCTGACCACGTGGCAGCCGAGCTCGCCCTTGGGCGACTCGACCGCCACGTAGACCTGCCCGGCCGGCACCCGGAAGCCCTCGGTCACCAGCTTGAAGTGGTGGATCAGGGCCTCCATGGACTGGCCCATGATGTGCGCGATGTGCTCGGGCGACGGCCCGAGGCCGTCCGGGCCGAGCGACAGCCGGGCGGGCCAGCCGATCTTCGCGTCCTGGATCAGCCACGGGTCGTCCGGCATGCTCCGCTCGGCCAGCCGGTCGACGCACTGCTCGATGATCCGCAGCGACTGCTCGATCTCCGCCATCCGGACCAGGTACCGGCCGTAGGCGTCGCAGGTGTCCACGGTCGGGACGTCGAACTCGTAGGTCTCGTAGCCCAGGTACGGCTGGGACTTGCGCAGGTCCCAGGGCAGCCCGGTCGCGCGCAGCATCGGGCCGGTCACGCCGAGCGCCATGCACCCCTGCAGGTCCAGGTAGGCGATGCCCCTGGTGCGGGCCGATGAAGACCGGGTTGGCGTCGATCAGCGTGCGCAGGTCGTGGATCCACTCGGGCGCCTTGCGCAGGAAGTCCCGGATCGCCTCGAGGCCGCCGGCCGGCACGTCCTGCGCGACGCCGCCGGGGCGGATGAACGCGTGGTTCATCCGCAGGCCGGTGATCAGCTCGAACAGGTCGAGGACGTTCTCCCGCATCCGGATGCCCTGCAGGAAGATCG
>CAVZUX010000035.1:0-18518 GCA_963778435.1 uncultured Actinomycetota bacterium | reverse complement strand
CCCGGCGGAGGTCGGCGCGGTGCTGCTCGTCGACGGCGGAACGTGGGCGGTCACCGTGCCCGGGGGCGTCGATGGCGGCCACCGCGAAGCCGTACTCCGCCGCGTAGTGCCGGGCCCGGGCCACCAGCCGGGGGAACCGCTTGTGCAAGCCGCCGTTGTGGCCGCTCAGGATCAGCGGGGCCGGTGCGGATCCAGGCGTCCACAGGACGCCGGGGATCTCACCGAGGGTGAATTCGCGTTCGAGGACGCCGTCGTCGAGGCGCTGTTCAGAAGTGAATCGCATGGTCGTGCCTTTCGGGAGTGCTCTTGAACGGCGCTCCCGGACGACCTATCGCCCGACCGTGACCCCGGAGAGGAGCACCCATGTCGATACGTTCACGGGTACCACCTCCTCGTTCTCTCGCACGGCCTCCAGAAAACTAGCAGTGGTGGCCGTGGTCCGCCAACAGGTTTTCCAGGGAGGGCGAGGAGCCTCCGGCGATTCCTCAAGTTCCTCTGCTAGTTGCTCAGCGGGCAGGGGACCGTGGCTACGAACTCTGGGTGGGCACCGGGAGTCGGGTCGGTGAACCGGCAGCCGAATAGCGGTGATGCGACCGTCCGGGGGTCGAGGATGTTGTCGCCGGCGGGCCGCTTTCCGGTGTTGATCCACGACACGAGGGCAGAAAACGCGGACGACAGCTCGTTGGTCGTGTAACCGCAGTGCGTGACTTCGCGGATGGCCCGGTCCACGAACAGGCCGCCTTGACCGTGCGCCACCATCATGGCGTCGTACTGCTGATCCATGGAGAGCGGAACGAACAGGTCTCCGATCCCGTGGACCGAAAGCACCGGGATGCCTGGATCGCCGTGGATCACCGGCAGCTCGGCCGGCGACAGGGCGTCGGCCGAGGTGGTGGCCGTGACCGGTACCCGCAGCACGGCGCGGTTGAGCGCGATCTCCTGCGGAAGGTTGCTCAGCCAGTCGTTGAACGTGTAGAAAGTGTGCTGGTTGCCGGCCACGCTCCCGTTGGCGAAGCCGAGGGTGCCGCCGCTGGTCCCGGGGTAAAGGCCGAAAAGGAACGGGACCTGGGTCAGCGGAGCGAACCCGAAACTGTCCCAGTAGTCGATAGCGCTGGCGAAACCAGGACGGCTACCGCCGGACAGTTGCTCGACGGTGTCGGCCCACAACGTCCCGGTCTTGGTCAGGCTGGAGGTGAAGGTTTGGCCTCCGGTGGCAGGGTTTGGGGTAATCCCGAGGTCGGGCAGCTCGGACTGCACGGTGGACTGGTACGCGGGCGCGTACGCTGGCCGGCCGCCAGCGTTGTCGGGTAGCTGATCGTCGTCCCGGTGAGGCCCGCGGCCGTGACGTTGGCGCCCAGGTAGTAGTCGAACAGGTTGCTGCCCGCCAGCACCCCGCAGTAGGGCATGGCGCCGGCGAACTCGCCCTTGTAGGCCTCAATCTCGGCCGTTGTGATCTCGCCGCCCATCGACAGGCCGCTCATGATCACCTGCCGGGTGTGCAGTAGCGTGATCAACGGGAACGCCTGCAGCAGGTCGTGGGTGTCCACGACGCCGTCGCCGGGGTCGTATCCATTCATCGCATAGCTCGACGCGGCCCAGGCGAACCCGTTATCGACGAAGTACTGGCGAAGCTGGGGATCATCGACCCACACCTCGTTGCCGGTCCCCCGGTAACCGTGGGCGAACATCACGAGGGTCCCGTTCCAGTCGGGCGGAACCTCGACTCGGTAGGCACCGCCATCGCTGGCGACGCCGGTCCAGACCCGGGACAGCTGGCCGCTGCCGTTGGCGATCGGGCTAAACGGTGCGGTGTAGGCCACACCATTGAACTCACACGCCGGGTCGGCGATCTGAACGTCGGGGACCACGGTGCTTGGTGTGGTGACGCAACTACTGGGGCTGAACGCCATCTCGGAGGCCCGGGCCGGCCCAGGCCAGCCGGCGAGCGATCCGAGGAGCATAAGGCTGCCGGTAACGAGCGTGACGATGAGGCGGCGTGGGTGAGAGCGAGCCGACATTGGCGTTCCTCCCGAGATGGCAGTGCGCTACCCGTAGCTTGCTCTCGTGTTCCACTGGCTTCAAGACGGCCTTAAGGATAAGTTTCCAGTTTTCCAGTGATATCCAACAATAATTGCGACATTATAGGCTTATCGTCCCAAATCGACCTACGCCGAATGGCGGGAGATCTGCCGCGACAAGAAGTGTGTCCAAGCGAACCGGACCGCCTGGAATCGGGGGTGAGATTCCCCCCGATTCCAGTGAATCGCGGGTGAGATTCCCCCCGCTACGCTGCGGTCAGGCCCTTCGTCTCCACGACCGCCGACTGGCCGATTTGCTTGCCGGAGGCGTCGTGCGCGGTGGCCATGAAGTATGGTCCCGTGCTGTCCGCGGCGATCACGGTCTCGAAGCTGGTGCGGGGCTGGCTCGCCACCACGGACAGCGACGATTCGCGCTTGCCCGCGTGCACCTGCCAGGTTTCCACCGCAGTGGCCCCGTTCCAGCTCACGTACACCGCAGCGGCGCGGGCCGCGTTGGCCTTGACGGCGATTGCTGGCCGGTCCTTCGGCTGGCCGGCCCAGTCATAGGTGAACGCGCGGTAGCTCTGGTCGCCCATCGGCAGTTGGCCGTTCATCAGCACCGTGCCGTCAGCGTCGAACTCGGTGTAGTACGGCTCCGCGCCCCAGCCGACGAACGCGCGGTTACCCGGCAGCAGTTGCACGCTGCCCTGGTTGTCGGCGAGTGGGTGCGCCGGGTTGATGAAGGCGAACTGGAGCGTCGCGTGCATCGCCGCGGTGTCCAGGTTCAGCAGCAGGCCGCGCGACTGCGGCTCCAGGGCCGGGGATGACCCGTTGTCAAAGATCGTGAGGATGTCCTCGCCCTGGGCGTTGGTGCCGTGGGCGCGGACGTCGTGCTGCCAGTGGAACTCCACGCCGGGTCCCAGGGTGAAGTCGGACTTCTTCCCGCCCAGCCGCCACTTGATCTGGCCGTCGTGGCGGCCGATCTTGTAGATCGTCCAGGTGTTGCGCGACGAGACGAGCAGGTCGCCGTCGGCTGCCACGTCAATTGCGTTGATATGGAAGTAGTCGAACGGGCTGGCCGCCGTTCCCGTGCCGGATAGCGTGGCCTGCGTCTCGCTGATCGGCACGTGGTCGAGACTGCTCCACTCGAAGATCACGTCGCCTGTGGCGATGTCGATCTCCTGCACCATGCCGGACAGCGCCACGCCGTTGGCCTTGCCGCCGACGGCGGTCAGATTCACGTTCTTCCGCACCTGGTAGGCGTCGATCAGCGCTGTCCCCTGCGCGGTGATGTTGAACTCGTGCATGTCGGCCTTCAGGCCGTTGCCGCACTGGACGGTGGTGATCTGGGTATAGGAGGAGTCGGCGATGTAGCAGGTGCCCTGCCCGTAGCTCGCGCCCGTCTCGCCGTGCCACCAGGTGAGTACGTTCTTGCCCTTGTAGCTCTGCACGTTGAAGTCGAGCACCTGGCCGGAGGCCATGGGGTTGAACCAGGTGATGTCACCGTCCCGCGCGGCGATCAGCGGCCCGACCTGGCCGACCCCTGAGCCGGCCATGTAAGGCTTGCTGGCAAGGAACACGTAATCCGGCAGGCCGAACGGTGTGCTGACCACGTCGACCGCGAGCACGGGGGGCTGGAGGTCCGGCCGCGACACGAAGGAGTGCACCTCGTTGGCCTGCTGCGTGCTGGTCCCCGCGCTGGGCGAGGAGCTGGATGCGGTGGGCTTGCCGTCGGCCGAAGAGCGGGGCCAGGCGTAGCCGATGGCGCCGGCCCCGGCGAGGGCGCCGAGTCCGACCACCGTCCCGCCGCCCGCGAGAAGCTGCCTGCGGCTCAAGGACCTGCCCGTGCCCGGCTCACTCCCGCGTCGTTGCTGTGAATCTACTCGCTGCTCATCCTGTCTCTGCACCATGTGGTCTCTGTGCCTGCCTGTCGGTCCGTTATGTCGTAGCTTGATGCGCTTTAGGTAGTTCTGGTAGTTCTGCCCCAATATGGGGTAGTTCTACGCGACGGCCCACGCTACAGCTGCGCACGTCCCCGGCGTACAAAGTTTAAGAAAAGGTTAAGCTAACTCGAATCGGGCGCTCAGCTGACGGCGATGGCCGGCAAAGGGCTGAGCGCTGGAGCGGCTGGAGTGCAGCGGATTGCGACCAACCGCGAGCTACGAAAGGCCGTTACTGGAAGCCGGCGACGCTGTGCGGGACGTAGGGCTCCTCCAAGTAGGCGACCTCGTCGGCGTCGAGTTCGACGTCTACCGCCGCGATCGCATCGGCCAGGTGCGACGGCTTCGTAACGCCGACGATGGGGGAGGTCACCACCGGATTGCGGAGCAGCCAGGCCAGCGCGACCTGAGCGGGGGGTATATCCCGCTTGGCCGCGACCTCCAGGACCCGCTCAACAATCGCGCGGTCCTCATCCCGGTACAGGCTCTTGCCGAAGTCGTCGGTCTCCTTCCGCGTGGTCGTCTCGTCCCAGGGGCGGGTGAGCTTGCCTCGGGCCAGCGGGGACCACGGGATGACGCCGACGCCCTGATCGGCGCACAACGGGAGCATCTCCCGTTCTTCCTCGCGGTAGACCAGGTTGTAGTGGTTCTGCATGGAGACGAACCGGGTCCATCCGTGCAGGTCCGCGAGGTACAGCGCCTTAGTGAACTGCCAGGCGTTCATCGAGGACGCGCCGATGTACCGGACCTTGCCGGACTTTACGGCATCGTGGAGCGCCTCCAGCGTCTCCTCGATCGGCGTGCCGTAGTCCCACCGGTGGATCTGGTACAGGTCGATGTAGTCGGTCTGCAGCCGCCGCAGGCTAGCGTCCAGCTCCGCGAAGATCGCCTTGCGGGACAGCCCCGCGCCGTTCGGCCCAGGGTGCATCCGCATGAAGACCTTGGTCGCGAGGACGACCTCGTCGCGCGGGACGAAATCCTTCAGCGCCTGTCCGGTGATCTCCTCGCTGCGGCCGGCCGAGTACACATTCGCCGTGTCGAAGAAGTTGATCCCGGCGTCGAGCGACTGCCGCACGATGTCCCGGCAGGCCGCCTCGTCCAGCGTCCACGGCCGCCCGCGCTCGGCCAGGCTCGCCGAAGCTCATGCACCCCAGCGTGATCACGGAAACCTCAAGCCCGGTCTTCCCCAGCTTCCCGTATCGCATCGAATCCTCCTGCGGGGTAATCGCACACCAGATCTCCTACGATCCTAAGCCGAGGCGCGCTGGTACCCCGTGGTGGGCGCTGCGGCCGCGGCCAGAGCACTGAACGGGCCGCCAGACCCACAGTCTGGCGGCCCGTCTCTTGTCCGTATTGCTCGGTCAGGAGCGCGGAGTGTAGGTGCGTACTCGCTGCGGGGCGCCGTAGGCGGCGAGCGCGAGGTCCGACTGGAGGGCGTAGTACGCGGCCTTCGGCTGCTGGTTCACGTCGTAGATCCCCGCGTACCCTTCGCCGGCGAATGTGCCGGGCACCCACGAATCGGAGTCGGTGAAGCCCCAGACCGTGAACGAGATGCACTCCGGCACGGCGAGCGCGGCCTTGAGCATCTCGGAGTACTCATGCGGCTGCGCGAACTGGGACAGGCTATCCGTCGGCACCTGGTTGGTCGCGTTGTTCACGAAGGTCCGCACGTCGGCCTCGGTGATGGCGACCTTCAGGCCCAGGCTCGCGAACCGCTCCAGGTCCTGGCGGAGCAGGGCCGGGTTCCAGCCGTACTGCGTATCCAGGTGGCCCTGGTTCCCGACGCCGTGGACCGGCACGCCGTCGGCGAGGAGCTGCTGAAGGTAGGCGTAGACGGCGTCGCTCTTGGCGTTCGTCCCGTCCTCGCCGCCGATGTTGTAGTCGTTGTAGAACAACAAGGCGTTCGGGTCGGCCGCGTGCGCCCACCGGAACGCGTCGGGGATGATGTCCGGGCCGGCGTTGACGATCCACCAGTTGGTCGGGTCAACCTGAGACGGGCTGGAGTCGGTGAAGAACTCGTTGCAGACGTCCCACTGCCAGATCTTGCCCCGGTACCGGGACACCTCGACGGTGATGTGGTTGTGCAGCAGGGCCCGCAGCTGCGCTGAGCTGATCGAACCATTTGCCACGCCGGTGGTCAGCCAGTCGGGCAACTGGTTGTGCCAGGTGAGCGTGTGCCCGCGGATGAGCTGTCCGTGCGCGTGCGCGAAATTGACGAGTTCGTCGGCCTGCGTCCAGTCGTAGACACCCTGCGTGGGTTCGACGATCTGCCATTTCATTCCGTTGCCCGGCGTGACCACGGAGAACTGGCTGCCCGCGATCGCCGCGTACGACGGGGTCTCTATGTCCTGCGGGATAAGGGCGGAGCCGAAGCGAAGGCCGACCCCGGCGGCCAGGTCTCGCAGTGACGCGGACGCCCACGCCACGTCGCCTGGGCCGGCCGCCTGGGCCGTCGCTGCCCGCGACAGGGTAGCGGCCTCGGCGCTGGTGCCGCCGGTGAGGAGCGCTGCCGCGCCCGCCGCCCCTGCTGCCAGAACACTACGGCGTCTCATCGCATAGCCTCCCATTCGCATCGAAATATTTCGCCCTAATGCGAAACTTTCGTCGCGAAAGTTAGATTTATGGCAAGGTACGCATAAGGGTAATGGGAAGTCAATGGGCAATTAACAGACTCGAAACTTTTCGATACACCAGCGTGCCGCCGGAGCGGCGGAACCGTTCGCTGAGCGCGAAGCCACGCGTGCGTTCAGGAAATTCAAAAACTTTCATCCCGAACGGACGCGTGTTACTCTCCCCACCGCGCCGCGGATTCCATCAGCCGGGCTTCGCCGGTGGCGCTGCTCGACGCGGAGCCGTGGAAGCCGGCTCGCCGGCGGCCTTTTGGTCCACAATGCTTAAATTCACGCGGTAAGCGTAAAATAATCGCCTTGTGCCTATTTATTAACAATACTCCGTCGAATCTGATATGGCCGGCTAGCGTCTACAGGGGGTTGTGGCGCTAGAATCTGGCCGCCGGTTATGATGGGCCACTATGGCAGCTGACAGTGACGTGAACAGCCAAGACGCCGGCTGTGGCTTCGTTGTGAGTAGTGAGGTTACCATCTCGCCGGGGAGCGCTGAGATTCTTGAGCGTGCGTTCCGGGAGCGTTTGCACCTCGTCGAAAAGGCTCCAGGTTTCCAGCGGCTTGAGATCTGGCGGGATGTCACGCGGCCAGGCGTCTTTCAGATGGTGTCGTGGTGGAACTCCGCTGATAGCTTCCGCCGTTATATGCGATCGGAGGAACATCGCATGTCCCACGCACGGATTCCGCAGGCGCCGGACCGGCCGCGCGGTACAGGAGTTCACCGATATGTGCTGCTTCCGGATAGCTGACCAGATCCGTGGACTCGTTACCTTCGAGCCGGGCAGCGCCGCGGCGCCGGATGGGGGCCATGAATGAGCCAGGACACGGCAGCGTCGGCCCAGCCGCGCTACCAGGTGCCGGGCGCCTTGCACGAGGCAACGCGTTCCCTGATCCGGCTGCGCACCACCGGTGACGCCCGACGGGTCGCCCAGCACCTGGTCCGCGAGCTCGGCGGCTCGCTGGTGCCGGCCGGCGACGATGACCCGGGCGTGCTGCCGGTCGACGTCTCATTCGGTGACGGTGAACCGTTGCTGGCCGCTGCGCCACCCGGCAGCGCGGCCCGTACCCTACTCGAACAGCACCTAGGGCCCTTCCTGCTTGACGCGCGGCATGTACTACAGCTGAGTGAGCGGAACGAGCGGCTAGCCGAGTCCGCGTCGACCGACTTGCTGACCGGCCTCCCCAACCGCCGCATGCTCGATCGTGCTCTTGGCAGGCTCTCGGCCGATGAGACCGTGATCTTGCTGGACCTCGACCACTTCAAGGGGATCAACGACAATTTCGGGCACGCTGCCGGCGATGAGGTGCTGCGCGCGTTCGGCCGCGTCCTCCGTGGCACCGTCAGAGCTCGCGACACCGTCGGGCGATTCGGCGGTGAGGAGTTCCTTATCGTTCTCGCCCCTCCCCAAGGCGCGGACGCCGTTCTCCGGCGGCTGCGCGCCGCATGGCTGACCGGGCGGCCGTTTCCTGTCACTTTCTCGGCGGGTATCGCCGCGTCGGCAGGCGATCCCGACGAGACGTTGAGCCTGGCCGACCAGGCCCTGTACCGGGCCAAAGAGCCGGCCGCGACCAGTGGGTCTGGGCCACTGCTCGTCGGCCTGCCATCTACCAGCCGCCGCGTGACTACATCCAGACCTACATCGCCGACGCCATCGTCGGCAACCGGCGGGCGGCGATCCGGCTCGCGCTTGACCTGCTTGACCGGCGTGTCCCCCGGGAGCAGATCGTAGTGGACCTCCTTGCCGCAGCTCAGTTTAACGTCGGTGAGCGCTGGCACCGCAACGAGATCACTCCGGCTGACGAGCACGTCGCCTCCGGGGTAACCGCGGCTGCGCTTGACACGCTCATGGCCGAGACGAGCCAGGCGGCGCACCATACCCACACCGTGATCACCTGCGCAGAGGGTGACTTCCATTCGCTGGCCGCGCAGATGTTCGGCGAGTTGCTGCGCGAGCATGGCGTGGGCGTCACGGTGCTCGGTGCCTCGACGCCCGCCGACGTGGTGGCGGAGTTTCTCGTCCGTTCGGGTGCCGACTCACTGGCGATCTCGTGCAGCATTCCCATCTTCTTCCCGGGCACGGTGCGCCTGATCGACGCGGCGCACCGCCACGGGATCCCCGTTATCGTCGGTGGCCGGGCGTTCGGCAACAGTCCGAGCCGAGCCGAGCGCCTTGGCGCCGACGCATGGGCGCGTACGGCGCCCGATGCGGCGGCGATCCTGCTGGCCTGGAAGTGCGAGCCACCTTCGATCGGCCGTGACCCGACACCGGTCGACCCGGTAGGGCTTCGTCTCACCGCACAGGCCGACCTGCTGGGCAGCGCCGCGTTCGACGGCATGGCCGCCCGTTTTCCGCCGATGGCCGATTACGACGAGCGCCAGGTAGCCCGCACGCGGGAGGATCTTGTGTTCATCGTCCGATTCCTTGCCGCCACGATACTCGCCGCTGACCAGGCGATATTCAGTGACTTCCTCGACTGGCTGCAGAACCTGCTCGCCCGACGCGGTGTGCCTCCGCGGGCTCTGATCGCCGGGCTCGAAGCCCTCTGGCCCGCGGTCGAGTCCGTCGATACCGGAGCAGCGCTGCTGCTCGACCTCGGACGCCAGGAGCTTATCGACGAGCCGCGCTGACCTGGTGTCGGGGATGAACTCCCGCTTCGTCACCGGCGGCTGGCCGTCAGCGGGAGGGAAGAGCACCTTGTCCAGGTTGGTCAGCCGCAGGCGGCGGCCGAATCAGGCGTCCGGGCCGTAGGCCGCGGCGATGTCTTGGGAGCCGCTGTAGGTGGGTGACTGCGGCCAGCCGTCCGGCGAGTCCTGCCACTGTTCCTGCCGGCCGTACGGCAGCAGGTCGATCAGCCCGATGTGACTGAGCTGTTCGCAGCCGCGGCCGTTCGTGTGCCAGGTGCGGTATACGGTGTCGCCGTCGCGCAGGAACACGTTGACCCCGAAGCCTCCGCCGGGCGGCGCGCCGACATCCGCGCCGAACGGGCTGTTCGCGGTGGAGTACCAGGTCATCTTGTTGCCGACCCGCTCCTTGTAGGCGAGCGCCTCGTCGATCGGCCCCTGGGTGACGATCACGAACCTGGCGTCGTAGCCGTTCAGGAACTCCAGCCGGGTGAACTGCGAGGTGAATCCGGTGCAGCCCGGGCACTGCCACTCCTCGCCGTCGAACCACATGTGGTTGTACACGATGAGCTGTGACTTGCCGTCGAAGACGTCAGCCAGCCGGACCTTCCCTTCCTCGCCCTCCAGGGTGTAGTCGGGCATGAGAACCGCCGGGAGCCGGCGGCGCTGCGCGGCGATCGCGTGTACCGCGATGCTCGCGTAGCCTGCGGGCTCTCCCAGCGGGAACTGGCGGAGCGATCCGGAGTTCGGCACGGCCTGGCCGCAGATGTCTAGGACGGCTTCGGCGATCCAGGTCGGGGTGTTGCGGTGTGCCTTCTCGAATGCCTGCCGGGCTTTGGTGTTGCGGGGGCGGTGCCGGTTCCGGTCGGCGTGCGGCGCCCTCAGGATCGCGGCCAATGGCCGGCTCGCCCAGGATCAGCACGGCCGACTTCCCTCCGACATGTTTCCCGCTCGCCGAAGCCCGTTTGACGCGCGAACGCAACGGACAAAGGCGCGCCTAAGTAATCCTCCCGCCGCCACGAACGCCGAAATAATTTGACTTGACTGCTTTTCCTTGAATTGCACAAGATGTGCTTGGCGAAATTAACTTCGCGATTTATCGCGTGCTCAGCAGCGCATACTTTTAAGCTGGGGATCCACGAGGTGCAAACAAGAAAGGAAACGGGGCTAATGATATTTCCTCGCGCCATGCGAGTGGTTTTCATAAATAAACGGATCATCCGGGCAAGGCGATTCATGCCGCGAATAGCGGGTGCCGTCAGCTTGGTCGCGGGGGTCTCGGCATCGGTTGCTTTCGCGGCCGGGTCTGCCGTGGCCGCCCAGGCTTCCACCCTCCACACCCTGGCGCCCACGCCGACATTCTTCGTCAGCAGCCTGGGCAACGCCGGGCCGGGTTCCCTCCGTGCCGCCATCCTCGCCGCTAATGCCACTCCGGCGGGAGCTTCATCCGTCATCAGCTTCAGCGTAAAAGGGACCATCACCCTGGCCAGCCCGGCTGCCCACGATCGCACGGAAGGTGAAGATTAACGCGACGTCGGCGCCCACGCACGTCAGTGGCGGGCCGCCGGTCGTAGCACTCGACTTCAACGGGCATCCAGGCCTGATATTTGGCGTCGGCTCGCGCGGCTCGCAGCTGCTGGGAGTAGCCGTGGACGACGCCAGCGGCAATGGCGTGACCCTGGACGACAATTCGATCACGCTCAACGACAACTACATCGGTCTGAACCTGGCCGGCGCCGCGGCCGGCAACGGCGGCAACGGAGTGCTGGTCTGGGCCGCGTCGAACGGGAACTTCATCGGGCTGAATGACTCGCGCGCCCCGGGCGTGGTCGCGAACGTGATATCCGGTAACCGGGGGAGCGGCATCGTGCTGGAGGGATCGTCGCGGAACACGGTGGTGGATAATCGGATCGGGACGAACGCGGCTGGCGCCTCAGCCATCGCCAACCGCGGCGACGGCATCTGGATCGCCGCCGGATCACGGGGCAACGAGATCGGTGGCACTGCCTTCGTCGACACCGTGACCGGCAAGGCGAACAATCCCACCGGGAGCAAGGGGACGGTCACGCCGGTCTTCGTGGTGCCGCCGCTAGGCAACCTGATCTCGGGCAACCGCGGCAACGGCGTGCTGATCGACGCTCTCTCCCGGGGCAACACGCTGAACGGGAACTTCATCGGAACGACGGCCAGCGGGGACGGCGCCCTCGGCAATGCCGGTAACGGCGTCTGGCTCGACCATGCGCCCGGCAACTCGCTGGTGGGCTGCAAGTTCGTCAATAACCCGTTCGTCTATTACAACGTCGTAAGCGGCAACGGCCAGAACGGGCTGCGTGTCACCAACTCGGACAACGTGACGGTCCAGGGAAACTTCTTCGGCGTCGGCGCCAACAACACGGCGATCGTGAAAAACCGGCTGGACGGCATCCTGATCGATGGCGCCTCGAAGAACACTCAAGTGGGCGGGGTCATCCCGCTGGGCAACGTGTCCGCAGGAAACGGCCGGAACGGCATAGAAGTGGCAGAGAGGGCCCGCGGGTTCGTCACGTTCAACACATTCGGCGGGCTGCTGGCATTCAAGGGCGCGGCTCCCAACGGCAATGACGGGGTGCTTATCACCTCCACCGGGGGCAACAACCTGGTCCGGACGAACGTGCTCTCCGGCAACAGAAGGAACGGAATCGAGCTGGCCGGGAATGCCTCGGGGGTGACGGTCGATCCCGATATCGTCGGCCTGAATACCAAGGGCAACGGCGTGCTGCCCAACGGTGGCGACGGCCTGCTGATCGACGGTACCGCGCACGGCAACATCATCGGCGGCACACTGCGCTCGGTGATACCGCAGAACACGTTCTCTGGAAACCACGGGTACGGGGTTGTGATCACGGGACGGGCGCATAACAACCACATATTCCGCAGTTTCATCGGAACCCAGCTCCTTGGCGTCAAGGCACTGGGAAATAAGAAGGGCGGCGTCCTGATCGCGGGCGACGCCTACTGTAACCTCATCGGCCTGACAACACTCACGCCTGCCAACCTGATCAGCGGGAACACCGGCATTGGGGTGACCCTGACCAGCGGCACCTTCCGAAACTCCGTGATCAACAACTACGTCGGCCTCGATCGGCTCGGCCGATACCTGCGCAACAGCGGCATTCCGATCGTGAACGCCGGCCGGTACAACACGATCCGGGGTAACAGGGCCCGCCCGCACTGAGGGCGGCGGACCGGCCGGCGATCACCGCGCGGCGAAAACGGCTGCGCGGTGATCGCGGGCGAAGCGAGTTACTGCGGTGCCATCGGCGGGCAGTCGGCCGGGTCGGTGACGACGCGAATCGGCGACCCAGCGAGATAGGCCGCGACGTCCTCCGCCATGCGCTGCCAGGAGGTGCGGAAGAGGTCCTCGGTAACGTAGCCGATGTGCGGGGTGACGACGACGTTGTCGAGCGACCGGAGCGGGTGATCCGCGGGGAGCGGCTCGCGGTCGAAGACGTCGAGACCCGCTCCGGCCAGATGGCCGGAGCGGAGGGCCTCGATCAGGGCCTCCTCCTCGACGATCGGACCGCGGGAGATGTTCACCAAGATGGCGCCCGCCTTCATCTTGGCCAGGTCGTCCGCGCGTAGCGTGTTCCGGGAGCGCTCGGAGAGGACGAGGAAGACCCCGAGGATGTCCGCGGCCGACAGGAGCTCGTCCTTCGTGACCCACGACACGCCGAGCTCGGCACAGCGCTCCTGCGTGAGATTCGGGCTCCACGCGATGACGTCCATGCCGAGTGCCTTCGCCACCGGAACCATCGCGCTGCCGAGGCGGCCGGCGCCGAGGAGGCCGAGCGTCTTCCCTGCGAGCGGGACACCGAACCCGGTCTGCCAGCCGCCGGCGCGGATTACCCGGTCTTCGATACCGATCCGTTTGGCGACTGCGAAGATCAGCGCCCACGCCATCTCCGACGGGGCGGGCAGGCCGCGTGGTACGTGGTAGCCGGCGGGACTCGCGGTGGCGCCCCGATCGGTTTCGGCGGTGCCGCAGAGCAGGATTCCCCGCTCGATCCGGGCCTCATGGTCGATGACGTTGCTCGTTCGGCCATTGCAGACGAGCAGCTTCAGGTTGGGGAGGCCATCGAGCACCGTGCGGGGGAAGCGCGCCCGCTGCTGGGTGATGACGACGATCTCGTAGTCGGAGAGCTCGTCGACGAGCCGCTCCGGCGGGATCGCCTCGCGGTAGACGGTGATCTCGGCGTCGCCGGGCAGCGCCGACCAGTCGCCGTACTCCAAGGCCACACCGATGTAATCGTCAAGGATCGCAATCTTCGTCACGTCGCCCAGCGTACTTCCGCCGCCCCTTCCGTCCCTTACCGATCATGTCTAGCGAAATAATCGACAAAGTCATTTCGTTGGGCAAAGCGCACGAGTAACAGCGCCGGTCCTGGAAACGGAGTTCACCGTGGCCCCAGCAACTCATACCCCGGCAGGCGCCTTGCACCTGGCTGTCGCGCTCGATGGTGCCGGCTGGCACCCGGCTGCGTGGCGCGAGCCGGACGCCCAGCCCGACCGGCTCTTCACCGCGGCCTACTGGGTCGACCTGGCTCAGCAGGCCGAGCGTGGCCTGCTTGACTTCGTCACCATCGAGGACAGCCTCGACCTGCAGTCCGATGACCACTTCGGTCGAGACGAGCGCACGGACCGCGTGCGCGGTCGCCTGGACGCCGTGCTCGATCGCGGCCAGGGCCGCACCGAGGACACGCCACATCGGGTTCGTCCCGACGGCGGTCACCACCCACACCGAGCCGTTCCACACCTCCAAGGCGATCGCCACGCTCGACTACGTCAGCACCGGCCGCGCGGGCGTCCGCGTGCAGATCGCCGGGCGCGCCGACGCGGCGGCGCACTTCGGCCGCCGCGAGATCCCCCCGCTGAGCGTCGAGCGGCTGGGCGACCCCGACGTGCAGGCCCTGATCGCGGCGCACTTCGACGAGGCGGCTGACTACGTCGAGGTACTGCGACGGCTCTGGGACAGCTGGGAGGACGACGCGGAAATCCGCGACGTGGCCACCGGTCGGTTCATCGACCGCGACAAGCTGCACTACATCGACTTCGAGGGCCGCTGGTTCTCGGTACGGGGCCCGTCGATCACGCCCCGGCCGCCGCAGGGCCAGCCGGTCGTGGCCGCCCTCGGCCACGCCACGGTCGCCGTACCGGCTGATCGCACGGTCGGCCGACATCGGGTTCGTCACCCCGCGCGACCGGGCCAGCGCGGACGAGATCGTCGCCGAGATCCGCGCCGAGCAGGCGCTGGCCGGGCGCGCGGATGAGGCCCTGCACGTATTCGGCGACCTCGTCGTGTTCCTTGACGACAACGCCGCTGCCGCCCAGGGCCGCCGGGAGCGTCTGGACGAGCTGGCCGAGGTAGGGCACGTCTCCAGCGACGCGCAGATCTTCGTCGGGCACGGCGGCCCAGCTGGCTGACCTGCTCCTGGACTGGCGGGAAGCGGGGCTGGCCGGGTTCCGGCTGCGGCCGGCGGCGCTGCCGCATGACCTGGCCCAGATCACCGACGCCCTCGTGCCCGAACTGCAGCGCCGCGGCGCGTTCCGCACCGCCTACCCGGCCGCCACGGCCCTGGCACGCTGCGGGGACTGCTCGGCCTGCCCCGCCCGGCCAACCGGTACGCCGCCGCCTGACCAATGAAGCTGCCGATCAACGAAGCTGCCGATCGAAGCTGAGGACACCAGCCATGACAAAGCAAATCCACCTGGCCGCGCACTTCCCCGGCGTGAACAACACGACCGTGTGGAGCGACCCGGCCGCCGGCAGCCACATCGAGTTCGACTCGTTCGCCCGCTTCGCCCAGACCGCGGAGCGGGGCAAGTTCGACTTCATGTTCCTCGCCGAGGGCCTGCGCCTGCGCGAGCAGAACGGGCTGATCTACGACCTGGACGTGGTCGGCCGCCCGGACACCTTCACGGTCCTCGCCGCGCTGGCCGCGGTCACCGACTACCTCGGCCTCACCGGCACCATCAACTCGACGTTCAACGAGCCGTACGAGGTGGCCCGCCAGTTCGCCAGCCTCGACCACCTCTCCGGCGGCCGGGCCGCCTGGAACGTCGTGACCAGCTGGGACGCCTTCACCGGGGAGAACTTCCGGCGTGGCGGCTACCTGGCGCAGGATGACCGATACGAGCGGGCGCGTACCTTCCTGCGGACCGCGACGGAACTGTGGGACTCCTGGCAAGGCGACGAGATCATCGCGGACAAGCGCAACGGCGAGTTCCTGGCGACGGCGACCCCCGGCGCGTTCCAGCACCAGGATGCGTTCTTCGACATCGAGGGGGCAGTTCAACGTTCCCCGCAGCCCGCAGGGTCGGCCGGTCATCTTCCAGGCCGGCGACTCCGACGAGGGCCGTGACTTCGCCGCGTCGTCGGCCGACGCGATCTTCACCGGGCATGCGACGCTGGAGGCCGGGCAGGCGTTCTACGCCGACGTGAAGGGCCGCCTGCGGAAGTACGGCCGCACCCAGGACCAGCTGCTGATCCTCCCGGCGGCGACATTCGTGCTCGGCGACACCGACGCCGAGGCGGCCGATCTGGCCCGCGAGGTACGCCGGGCGCAGGTCTCGCCGCAGACCGCGCTGCGCTTCATCGAGCAGCTGTGGAACACCGAACTGCCCGACTTCGATGTTGACGGGCCGCTGCCGGACTTCGACCCGGTGGTCAGCGACACCCTCATCTCCAAGGGCCGGGCGAGCGTGCGGCAGTTCGCCAAGAACCCGGTCGAGCGGGCCAACGAGTGGCGCGCCCGGGCCGAGGACGGCAAGCTCTCGGCCCGCGAGGTGGTCATCGAGGTCACCGGCCGCCAGTCGTTCGTCGGCTCGCCGCTGAGACCGTCGCCGTGGCGATCAACGAGCGGGTGCAGGCCGACGCCGCCGACGGCTACATCCTGGTCCCGCACATCACCCCCGACGGCCTGGCGCCCTTCGTCGACAAGGTCGTGCCGCTGCTGCAGGAGCGCGGCGTCTTCCGGGCCGACTACACCGGCACCACGCTGCGGGATCACCTCGGCCTCGCCCCGCTTAGCGGCCTGCCGGGCGTCTCTCCGGTCGCCACCACCGGTTGACTTCAAGCTCGGAGGGCATTCGCATGACCAACACCCCATTGGCCGTTCTGGACCTTGTCCCGGTCTCCTCGGGATCTACCGCCAGCCAGGCGCTGCGCAACAGCATCGACCTCGCCCAAGAGGCCGAACGTCTCGGCTATACCCGCTACTGGTTCGCCGAGCACCACCTCAACCCGGGCGTGGCGGGCACCTCGCCGGCCGTCGTGCTCGCGCTCACCGCGGGCGCCACGTCCACGATCCGCCTGGGCTCGGGCGCGGTGCAGATGGGGCACCGCACCGCCCTGTCCGCCGTTGAGGAGTTCGGCCTGCTCGACGCGGCCCACCCGGGCCGCTTCGACCTCGGCCTCGGCCGGTCAGGCGGACGCCCCCGCGAGCCCAAGGAACCCGCACTGGCCGACGGAGGCACCGCGGCCACCGTCGTCAACGGCCGCACCCCGAACGGGCTGCTGATCCCGCCGCGGTTCTCCCCCAAGCGGCTGCTGGACTCGCCCCGGTTCGCGCTGCAGAAGACCCTGCTGCAACTGCCCCGCGCGGAATCGCAGAACTACACCGACCAGGTCACCGATGTGCTGGCGCTGATCGCCGGCACCTACCGCTCCCCGGAGGGGGAGGAAGCGCACGTGATACCCGGTGAGGGCGCGGCGCTGCAGATCTGGATTCTCGGCAGCAGCGGCGGCGAGAGCGCGGAGGTCGCCGGCGAGCGCGGCCTGCGGTTCGCCGCCAACTACCACGTGAGCCCGGCGACTGTCCTGGAAGCGGTGGATGGGTACCGGGCCGCGTTCAAGCCCTCCGCCGAGCTTGAGCGCCCCTACGTCACCGTGTCGGCCGACGTGGTCGTCGCCGACACCGAAGCCGCGGCCCGCGAGCTCGCCACCGGCTACGGGCTATGGGTGCGCAGCATCCGCACGGCCGAGGGCGCTATCCCGTTCCCGACCCCCGAGCAGGCCCGCCGCCACCAGTGGACCGACGCCGACCGCGACCTGGTTGCCGACCGGACAGACACCCAGTTCGTCGGCACTCCCAGTCAGGTCGCCGACCAGCTCGAACAACTACGCGACGCCACCGAGGCCGACGAGCTGATCATCACCACGATCACCCACGACCACGCCGACCGCGTCAGCTCTTACCGGCTCCTAGCCGAGGAATGGGCGAGACGCTGACCTGGGCGCCGAGGGTGACCGGGCGACCGGGTGACCGTAGCTGGATAGCGCGGGCCGACTCAGCCGGATTACTCAGGCGCACTGGCGAGGGCTGCGGCCAGCTTGGTCAAGACGATGTCCCAGCCGGCGCCGACCTGTGCGGCGACCTCGGGCAGCGCGGCGGCGAGGTCGTCGAGGCGCTCGTGCACCAAGGTGAGCACGGTTCCGCCCCCGGGAGCATCGCGCAGGGTCACGGTCAGCCGGGAGTCGTAGATTGGCCCGTTCTCCCGGTCGGGGCCGACGAAGCCCCAGCGCCAGGCGATGCGCTCAGGTGGCGCCAGTTCGAGAATCTCGGCCTCGAAACCGCCGGCCGGTGCGCCCGCGTCGGCATGCCAGACCCGGTAGCGGCCGCCGACGCGCTCGTCCACCTCCACCCGCGCGACCTCGTAGCCCGGTGCCATCCAGCCGCGGATCAGCTCGGGCGACAGCCAGGCCCGGTAGACCTGGGATGGTGGCGCGGACAGGGTGCGCTCGATGCGCACGACGGGCTGGTTGGTGACAGGACTCATCAGTCATCCTCCGCAGGATCGGAATCGAGAAGTGCTTGCAGGGCGCCGAGCCGCTCGTCCCAGAAGTGCTCATAGAAACGCAGCCAGGCGGACGCGGCGGCCAGCGGGGCCGGGTCGAGGCGGCACACGTGCTGCCGGCCGGTCACCCGGCGCCGCACTAGGCCCGCCCGTTCGAGAACTTGCACGTGCTTGGATGCGGCGGCCAGCGACATCGTCAGCGGTGCGGCCAACTGACCCACCGTCAGCTCGCCGCCGGCCAGCCGACCGAGCATGTCCCGACGCGCCTGGCTGGCCAGCGCATGGAACACGCTGTCCATCCCCGCCGGCCCAGTCTCGGTCTGAAGATCAACCATATGGTTGACAATACGTGCTTCGCCGCAGATCGTCAACCGATCGGTTGAGCTTATTCCGGCGAGTCGGACGCCTCCGCGGTCACAGCGCCGCTCGCGGTCGCCTGATGGCGTTCGGCGTAACGGGCGACGCCGGGCGCGGTTTGCGC
>CAVZUX010000034.1:0-477434 GCA_963778435.1 uncultured Actinomycetota bacterium | reverse complement strand
TGGCCGAGGCTGCTCAGGCCAGCCCCGAGCACCTTTCCTCACAGGACCTGGAGTTCCTCCGGGCGTGCAAGCCGGTCGATAAGCGGTTCAAGAGTGCGTACCTCGCGGCGTTCACCGGCCAGGCGACGGACGAAGACGCCGGCAATTCTTGAAGCCGCAGCCCGCGACTATGAAGCCATCGGCAACGGTGCCTCGCTCTCCGCGGCCGGGCTGCGACTGCTCGACCTCAAGATCGCGCGGGCACTCGACAGCCTGGCCCGAGCCTGTGAGACCAACGACCGCCTCGCCGAGGCCGTCACCCACTTCAGCGCCGCTGCCCGGTGGTACACAGCAGCGAGGCAAGAACACCTGGCGGCGGAAAGCATCAGACATCGGAACGAGGCGGAGCAGCGGGAAGGCCGGACGCAGATACCCGACTGGCCCGACTGCTCACCGAGCTGGAGGCCGCCCAGCCGCGTTCCCTCGTCCGGGTCACCCTCCTCCTCGACCTGGCGACGCTGGCTCACGGCAACCACGACGACTTCGAGGCGGCGAACTGGCTGAATGACGGCATCGCCAACCTGGTCGACGCGGGCTACCCCATCCCAGGCCCTGGCGGTACCGACGCCGCGGTTGAGGGCTGGATTGAGGCAATACCGCCCGGTGACGGCACAGATCCGACCTATTTCCTGCGGCAGCTCAGTGTCCTGCTCACGTTGCACACCAAGGTGGCCGCTGTTCGAGTAGGCCTTGCGCGGGGAAGGCGCGCTGGCGACAGGGAAGGGTCTGGTGTCCCAGGCGGCGAGGAGGCTGAACTCCAGCTGAAGCGGCTGGCCGAGATCACCGCCGAGCTGCCGACCCGCGACGAGGCCGTGCGGGGCCGGCTGGCGGCGCGGCTGGGCCAGCCCGATGTGCCGGGCTTCGGATCCGAGGAACAGTCCGCTCGCCACCGTGAGTTCCTGGCGATTAGCGACGCTACCAATGAGCTGACCGACCTCACCGGAAACTCTGTGCCCGACGGACCGGAAACGATTACGCGGTGGCGGCAGATGGCTGCTGCCTGCGTCACCAAGGCCCGGGCCTTCGGCCATCCGATCACCCTGGCGCTCGCCCTGAGCGCGGCTGCCCAGGTTGAGCTGGCCGCCGACGATATCGGCGCCGCCATGGACCTGTTGGAACAGGAGTACCGCACGGTCTCCGATGTCGCTGGCGCGCCCGCCGCCAAACAGGCGATCATGGCGCTGACGCTGATGGCGAGGATTCAGCTCGGCGCCCTCAAGGACTACCCCGCGGCCTTGGGCTCAGCCATCCAAGCCATTGAGCTAATCGAGCGGGATCGCTACCGGGTCAGCGCGCCATTCCAGCAGGCCGCCCTGCTCGCCCCGCATGCTGACCTGTTTACCACCGGTATCTTCGCCGCGTGGAAGGGCGAGGCCGCCGATTCCCCAACGGACCGCACCGACTACGACCTGATGCTGCAGCTGATGGAGCTGTCGAAAGCCAGAGCCTCGATCCGGCGGCTCTTCCTCACCGCGGCGGGCGGCAATCCCCGGCTTGACCAGCAGCTAGCCGAACTGAACGACAAGATCCACAAGCTCGACCCGGTGTCGGAGGCGGCTGATTCAGCCGAGGATCAGCAGCAGCGGCGCCAACAGGCGCGTCAGGCCAGCAGCCGCTACGGCGTGAGCGTCTGCGGCTATGGGACCGCCGCGCCATTGCCGGGGGGAACCCAGCCGCGGTGGTGCCGCCGGTGACGGTAACAGGCATGCGGGCAGTGCTCGAGCCGGATGAGGCAGTCATCAGCTACTACTGGCTCCACCAGCGGGTCTTGCTCGTTGTAACGATCACCGCGGACGCGATCGTGGTCGAGCGCAAGCTTGTCGGGGAAGATCAGCGGGCTCTGCTGGATCGCCTGATCGGCGTGCTGGGCTCGCTGACCGGATCGAATCGCAGCCTGGACGAGGCGTTCATAAAACCGCTGGCCCCGGTGCTGATCCCGGTCGACGGCCTGCACCTACTCGAGGGCAAGCAGCGCCTGATCGTGTCTCCGCACCGCCTGCTGCACTGGTACCCGTTCGCGGCCCTGCCCTACCAGGGCAAGCCGCTCGTCCGGTCCTTCGCGCTCCGCTACGCGCCCAACCTCACCAGCCTGCTCGCACCGCGCGCCGATCCCGGCACACCCCGCGCTGGCCGCCTTGGCGGTCAGCGAATTCTCCGGACGGCCGGAACTGGGCCCGCTGAAGGGTGCCGCCTGGCAGCGGAGGATATCATGCCGATTTACGCCGAGGCGGGGATCTCCTCAGATCTGATGCCCGAGCCGACCCGCGGCGAGGTTCTCGCCGCGATGCGCGACGGCACGCTCGCCCGAACGTGGTGCCTGCACCTGGACACGCATGGCCATAGCCTGATGGACGAGCTGTCGCGGAACGCCCCGCTGGAATCCGTGCTCGAACTCGCCGACAATTCCGTTGACGGCTACGAGATCGCAGCCGCCGACCTGGCATGCGAGGTCATCGTGCTCACCGCGTGCTTCGCCGGGCAGCGCGCCATCAGCGGGCGCGGCCTGGCCGAGCAGCCAGGCGATGAGCTATTCGGGCTCTCCGCGGCATTCCTAGACGCCCGGTGCGCCAGTGTCCTCGCGCCGGCTGGCAGGCTGACGATGACGCGATCTCCGCGATCATCACCATGTTCCATCGCAACCTGGCCAACGGAGCTCCCGCTGACATCGCCCTGGCACAGGCCCAGCGAGCGTTTCTCGATACGGCAGACTTCGAGAAACCGGCCTATTACTGGGCACCACTCGTGCTCACCGCGATCGGCCGGCCGAGGTCAATCGCGGTAAGCACGAGTGCACCCTGAATCTGACTAGCGTGAGGAATCACTCGATGACCGAGATCGTCATTCACTGCATCACCCAGCCGGGAACTGACACGGCGGAGGTCGCCGCCGACCTGAGGACCTTCCTTCAGGACACTGACGGACTACACCCGGTCATGGTCAAGGCCGAGCAGCCGCACGTCGGACTGGCCGAGGTCCTCGCTATCGTCCAGCTCTCCAGCGCGGCAATCGACCTCACGGGGAAGCTCATCGACTTCATCAAATCCCGCCAGGACAAAAGCAAAGTGAAAGACATCGAGATCGAAATCGACGGCGAGCGTGTCCCGGTCGGCAGCCTTACCCCAGAGCAGCGAACCAGGCTGGCTGCCGCGATCTCCCAAGGAACCGGGACGGGCACCTAAGGCAACTACCTAACTGAGACGGCGGCCGGTCTTGGATGATCGCGCACGCCCGTCATCGAACGGACGGTCGCGCGCCTCTCGCGCCTAGAACCGCTCACACTATGAAGATGTCCGTCCAGCTGCCCGCGTGCAGAACCCCGGTCGCGGCGGTTGCGCCGGTTAGCGGGTAGCCGCGCGTCGTCGGGCTGTTCGCGGTCGACGCCAGGCGCTGACCTGCAGCCGCTTCCTGCATGGCCCCGATCGGCCTCGGTGATCATCCGCTGACCGCCGGGGACCGTGGTCCCCGCTCGGGCAGCCGGCTGCCGGGCTGGTTCAGTGGGCTGTGGCCAGGCGCAGCACGTAGGCCCGCTCTTGTGCTCCGAACCACGGCGGCGACCCTCCGGTGGCGTTCTCCGTGAGCCGGCCTGGCTGGGAAGTGGCGGTCAGGGAGACGTGCACCCGCGGGTCGCTCAGGCCCCATTTGAGCAGGGCCTGGGCCCAGGTGGTGACGCCGAAGGGACGCAGCGGTGCGAGCTCGGCGGGGCTGGGCGGCAGGCGCATGAGCTCGCCCTCGCCGAGGGGGCGCATCAGCAGGACGCCGAGGCCGAGGTCGTCGGCCAGCGGCAAGATGGTCCGCTCGACCTCCCGGTGAGCCGGGTTGTAGGGCACCTGCACGGCGTCGATGCGGCCAGTGCGCATGACCTCGGCGAGCTCACCGAAAGCGGCTGGCGAGTAGTGAGTGGCGCCGATCAGGCCGACCAGCCCGCGGTCCCGGGCGGCCTCGAGCATGGGCAGGTGCGCCTGCCAGGCCACCAGGTTGTGGATCTGCATCAGGTCGACCCGGCCGCCGTACCAGTTCACCGCCCGGGACAGCTGCGCCGCGCCGTCGGCCGCCGAGGGAGTCCAGACCTTGTCGGCGACGAAGACCTGCTCGCGGTGGCCGCCCAGCGCGTCGGAGAGCAGCTGCTCGGCCTCGCCGTACATAGGTGAGGTGTCGATGACCCGGATGCCAGCCGCGATGGCGGCCTCCACGAGCTCCCCTTGCCGGCCGGCCGCGGCGGCGGCCTCCAGCCGCCGCCAGGTGCCCAGCCCGACCACCGGCACGCTGACCCGGCCCTTGCCCAGGCTCCTGTTCTCCAATCCCGCCACCTCCGCTCGGTCGGGTCCCCAGTGCGATCATGCCCGCACACGATCCGAGGTCAACCAGCCGGGTTCGCCGGCACCGTGCTTCTTCCCCCGGCCGTGCGCGGAAGGTCCGGCGCCGGGCGCCCCGCGGGTCGGTCCCCGCCCAGCACATCCCCTTGCAGCTGACTGCGGCACCCGCCTGGGTACCGTCCGACGGCCCGCTCACGTTCCCGCTTCGACCTTCACCGGGAACGTGAGCGGGCGGACCGGTGACCATTCAGGCGCCGTCCGGTCATGCCGGCGAGGCGGTGTGCCCGCGGTCAGGCGACCGTGGCGTCCTCCTCGCGCTCGATCATGGCGATTTCCTCCTCCTGCTCGGCCCGGCCGCCTAGGAACAGTGCGGTCACGACCGCGCAGGCCAGGGCGACGATCCCGATGATCAGGAAGCCGGTCGAGTACCCGCTGCCCAGGGCGGTGACCGCGTGCGGGGCGGCCTTGCTGATCGCCACCGACGGCGGCACCGAGTTGACGGCTATCGGGCCCGCGCCCTCTGCCGCGGCCCGGAGGGCGGACAGCGAGGGGTCGGCGTTGACCGCGGTGTTGAACAACCCGGCGGCCTTGCTCAGTGCGATCGCGCCGATCACGGCCGGGCCTAGGGCGAACCCGAAGTCGCGCACCATGCTGGTGGTGGCGGCGGCCATGCCGGCCAGCTTCGGCGGCACGGTGTTGACCACCGTCGCGGTCACCGACGAGACCGCGAACGCGAAGCCGATGCCGACCAGTCCCATCGGCAAGATGATCGACGTCAGCGTGGCGTCCGTGACCGACATGGTGGAGGCCAACAGCTGGCCAACGCCCATCAGCAGGAAGCCGAGGGACAGCACCCAGCGGGACTGCAGGCGGGCCATCAGGAACGAGGTCAGCGGCAGCAGCGAGACCGAGAGACCGCTGATCAGAAGGAACGCCACCGCGGTGCGGATCGCGCTCTGGTGCTGGATGACCTCCATCCAGATGCTGATCGCGTACGCGGTGCCGAGGAAGGTGAACATCCCGAACACGGTGACCGCCGATGCCACCGCGAAGGCACGGTTCTTGAACAGGTCCATCCGCAGCAGGGGGCTCTGCACTCGGCTCTCGATGATGACGAAGGCCACCAGCAGGACCAGTGCCACCACGAAGGAGACGATGATGGTCGGGCTGCCCCAGCCGGCCGTCGGTCCCTCGATCACCGCGTACAGCAGCGCGAACAGACCCAGGCCGATGGTGACCTGGCCAGGCACGTCAAGCGAGCGGCCTTCGGGCGAGCGCGAGTCCTCGGCGAGGAAGTAGCTGACCGCGGCCACGATGGCGGCCAAGATCGCGACGATGATGAACGCCAGCCGCCAGCTCGCATAGGTGGCGGTCAGGCCGCCGAGCACCGGGGCGATGAGGTTGCCGAGCGACAGCAGCGCCGCCCACAGGGCGATCATTCGGCCCCGGCTTGCGTGCGTGCGGCTGCCCGACGCGATGATCGCCAGTGTGGTCGGGAACAGCGCCGCCGAGCCGACGCCCGCGATGAACTGGCCGAAGTACATCTGCACGACACCGGTTGAGGTGGTCGAGATCAGCTCACCCACGAGCAGGATCAGCGCGCCGCCGACCAGCAGCCTTTTCCGGCCGAAGAGGTCGCCGAGCACGCCGAAAGTGAGCTCGAGGGCCGCGATCGGCAGCAGGATGGCGTCGGAGATCCAGTCCAGCTGGGACGCGCCGGTGGGGTGCAGCACCGTCTGGAAGGTGCCGTTCAGCGTGGCCGGCACGGCCACGCCCACCTGGGCCAGGCAGACTGCGAACCCGACGGCGACGATGGTCGCCACGCTCAGCGTCGTGTGCCGGGATCCCCGGGCCAATGCGGCGGTCGGCTGCCCCGGGCTTGGCGGCGGAGTGGACATGGAGGCTCCAAATACTGGGAATCGGCATTGTTTACCCGCAAAGAAGCCGCTCTTGCAGTTCGATGCCGGAGGGGGCAGGGCGCGGCTCTTGCTTACCGGGACCCTAGGGTGAGACGTTCATCGATGCAACAATACTCGCAAATCGTGACAGATCTCACTTGAGTACCGTTCCTCCACCATACCGCCCGAAGCATCCCATGTCGTGGTTTGCCTGCTTGGCTGCCCGTTCTGCGCACGGAGGGCGAGTTCGGCGCGCGTGATGCCTTGTTCAATGCGAGCGTCCCGCAACTACGACCGTGTCATGAGCGACCTTCCCTGACCGGGCGCGCCGCCCGGTGCGTGCCTGTGGTGGCTCGTGGCGGGCGGAAGTGCCGATGTCGGTTCCTCGGGCCCGACCTGTGGGTGCCGAAAACCTATGCCACGAGCCGATATTCATGGATCACGCCTCCGGTGCGGTCGCGCCGCCGGACGCGGAAGTGGTCCAGGTCGGTGAGGCTGTCTGGCAGTCCCGCGAGACCCGCTCCGCCTCACCCGTCACGGACGATTACGGGCATTGCTGCGCGGACCGGTCACGGGCGCGCGGCACGCTCCTCGGCGATCGAGTTGCCGCCATCTACGACCAGGTATTGCCCGGTGATGTAGGAGGCGCCAGGGCTGGCCAGCCAGGCAACGGCGGCGGCGACCTCGTCGGGTGAGCCGCTGCGCCCGGCCGGGGTGGCCAGTCCTTCGCCATGCTCTTGCGGGGTCTGGGACCCAGTAGCTATCCAGCCTGGGGCGACAGCGTTGACTGTGATTCCGTGCGCTGCGGTGTCGACTGCGGCGGCGCGGGTGAGGCCGACCATGCCCGCCTTGGCGGCAGCGTAGCCGACGTCCGCGCGTATGGCCATTACCGGGCCGGTCACGCTGGCCACCATGATGATCCTCCCCCAACTGCGGCTTGTCATGGCAGGCAGCGCCGCCTTGGTGACCAGGAAGGCGGTCGTCAGGTTGCGGGCGAGCGCAGCCTGCCAGGTCATCAGGTCCATAGACTCCACCGTGCCTGACTCGAACTGGGAGACAGCGGCGGAGATCATGCCCGCGTTGTTGACCACGATGTCGAGCCGCCCCCATCGATCCAGCGCAGCCGATACCAGCCTGGACGCGGCCTCGGCGTCGGTGAGATCCGCGACGATCCCTGCCGCGTCGAAACCGGCGGTGCGCAGTTCGCTGACCCTGTCCTGGATCCGGGCCGTGGTGGCGCTGATCATGACGGCGGCGCCGAGTTCGGCGAGCAGCCTGGCGGTGGCGATACCGATACCGTCGGGACTTCCCGCGCCGGTGACCAGCGCCACCCGGCCGGACAGGTCAAACGCTGCTGGGATGGGCATTGTCTGATCCTAATCAGGCTGGATTCCCAGATCCACTGGGCCTGCGGACGTGCGGCAACGCGGCCGGGCGGTGGGCCGGTGGGTCATGAGATAACCTTCCGGCTTATGGTTGAGCGCCTTGATCCCCTGGAGAGTACGCCGCCGACTTTCGGTGAGGAGGCAGCCAGGCAGATCCTGCGGGACAGGTTCGGCGTGGAATCGTCATCCCTCCATCCACTAGCGGGCGAACGGGATCAGAACTTCCGGGTGGACACGGCCGACGGGCCGCGCTTCCTGTTCAAGATTTCTAATCCGGCGGACGACCGGCCCATCCTGGAGATGCAGGCGGCCGCGCTTCGCCACATCGAGCACGTGGATCCGGGCCTGCCGATCATGCGCGCCCTGCCGTCCGTGACGGGGGAATCCTGGGTTGAGGTGCCTGGGCCGGATGGCCGGACCTACCCAGCGCGGGTTTTCACTTTCCTGTCCGGGCAGGTGACCGCGAACACGGCGCTCACCACCGAGGCGATCTGGTCCTATGGGCAGATCACGGCCCGTCTGGGGCGGGCACTACGTGGCTTTTTCCACCCCGCTGCCGACTACGAGATCCAGTGGGACGTCACCCACTTGCCCAAGCTCCGCCCGCTGCTCACCCATCTATCCGACGCGCACCGCAGGGCTCAGGTGGAACGGGTTCTTGACCGGTTCCAGGCCCTGGTAGCACCGGTGCTGCCCGGGCTACGCGCACAGGTGATCCACGGGGACCTGAGCCTGGACAACGTGCTGCTGGGAGATGACCTCCGGGTCAGCGGAATCGTGGACTTCGGGGACATGACTCATGCGCCGCTTGTCTGCGATCTCGCCGTCGCCATAGCCGATGTGCTGCACGGCCGAGAAGACGCCATCGATGCGGCCGAGTCGCTGATCCGCGGCTACGTGTCGGTGACGCCGCTCGAAGAGGAAGAGGCCGGGCTGCTCGCGGACCTAGTGGCGGCCCGGCTAGCCACGGAGATCACGATTTCTGCCTGGCGGCAGCGGTTCTATCCAGACAATGCCGCCTATGCCGCGGGCAGCGAGCCGGGGGCCCGCGCCTTCCTGGATTCTATGGAAGCGGTCGGGATGGAAGCTGTCGCGCGACGTTTCGCCGATGCCAGCCGTGGGCTTCCCTACCGAAGGTCTGCCACCAGCGATCTGCTGGAGCGCCGCCGCCGGGCACTGCCCCGTTCGCCACTGTTCTACGAGCATCCTGTGCATATCGTCCGCGGCGAGGGCGTCTGGCTGTTCGACCCCGACGGCCGACGGTACCTCGACTGCTACAACAACGTGCCCGTGGTCGGCCACAGCCACCCCCGCGTGGCGCAGGCGGTGACGGAGCAGCAGCGGCTGTTGGCGACCCACAGCCGCTATCTGCACGAAGCGATCGTCGAGCTCGCTGAACGGCTGCAGGCCACCATGCCGCCGGGGCTGGACGCCGTAATGTTCGTGAACTCCGGCAGCGAGGCCAACGACCTCGCTTGGCGGATCGCCCGCGCGGCCACCGGGCGAACCGGCGCGGTCGTGACCGCCTGCGCCTACCACGGGCTGACCGAGGCCACCCATGCCCTGTCCCCCGAGGAGTGGGCCAAGGGCGAACAGCCTGCCCACGTCGCCACAATCCCCGCCCCCGACGGATACCGCGGCCCCTACCGACGGGAACAGGACGGGTGGACGCAGCGGTACGCCGCCCACATCGATGACGCTGGCCGAGCGCTCGGCGACCACGGCCTCGCCGCCATATACCTGGACCCGGCCTTCACATCCGACGGCATCCTGGCGCCCCCTCCCGCCTACCTGCGGGAAGCTGCCCGCAGGGCGCGGGCAATGGGAGGGCTCGTGGTGGCCGACGAAGTGCAGGCCGGTTACGGCCGGTCCGGGACGCACCTGTGGAGCTTCCAGGCCTCAGGGATCGAGCCCGACATGGTGGTGATGGGCAAGCCAATGGGCAACGGCTTCCCGGTCGCCGCTGTCCTGGTCTCGTCCCAGCTGCTCGAGGCCGTTCCCGAGGAGGTCGAGCTTTTCAGCACCTTCGGCGGTAACCCGGTAGCGTGCGCGGCCGCGCTCGCAGTCCTGGCAGTCATCGAGGACGAAGGCCTGGTGGCAAATGCCGCCAAGGTCGGCGCCTACCTCCGGCAGGGCCTGCTGACACTCGCCGAACGACACCCCGTCATCGGGGACGTCCGGGGCGAAGGCCTCCTGCTCGGCGTCGAACTGACCGATGAAGCGCGTGAGCCCGCGACTGGGCACGCCCGCAAAATGACCGAGGCGATGCGCGAGCGGGGCATTCTGCTCGGCGCAACCGGTCCGGCCGGAAACGTGCTCAAGATCCGGCCGCCCCTCGTACTCGAGCGCGAACACGCCGACCTCCTGCTCCAAGCCCTCGACGAGGTCCTCGCCTCCTCCTGACACGGAGGGCGGATGGGATGACTGGTTGATCGACGTACTCGCTGAGGACCAGCCGCAGATGCCGTTCCCCCCCGCCCAGGCCAGCAGCGGCGCCGCCCGGTAGAAGACCCCGGGGAGGCCCGCGTGGGTGGCGTCCCGGACGCTCACCGACGTCAGCGGGTGGGACAACTCCAGGATAATCGGGGGCGAGCTGACCAGTGAGGTTCAACGGCTGCGGCGCGAACGCGACGTCATCGTCATCGGCAGCACCAGCGCCGTGCACACGCTGATGGAACACGACCTCGTCGACGAGTACAGCCTGCTGGTATTCCCGGCAGTGCTCGGTAACGGCTGTTGCCTGTTTACCAGCCCTGCCGGTGCCGTGCTGTGCCACGAAAAGGTGGACCGGTGACATAAGTGCGACTCGTGCGGCCGGCCGCCGCGCCATCATTATCCTCATTGCTGCCACATTTCGCGGTAATGCTCTGGTCGCGCGGTACGTCGACAACGCCGTCTGCCGCCGTCCGGCGTCTGCCGCAAGGGACTGACAGTCGTAAATTAACATCCCGTCAAGCAGTTGGAGAAATATATACGTAAACCGACTTGACGCCAATGTCCGGCGGATCCTAGTGTCCGATCGAGCGGGAACAGAAAAAGGGGAGTGGGAATGTTTTCAGGATTGGGGCGGGCCTTGTCATGCCTGCCGGGCGGAATGAGACGCTGGCGGGCAACTACCGTGGCCGCAGTGGTCCTCGCCGGACTCGCCGTGCCGGCGGTCGCCATCGGCACGGCGACAGCGGCCACGGTGCCCACTGGCACCTTGGCGCTGGCGGCGGGGCAGGCAACTGCGGGCGGTACCGCCGACGCGTTCGCCTTCACCTACGTCAACACGGATAAGGCAGGACCGGGAACGATCACCATCAACGTCCCGGCGGGCTTCTCCGTACCGCAGGACACCAATCCGCACGGCGCCGGCTACTTGTGGGCCGGGTCGCTGTGCGCACAGTTCCAGATCACCGGAATCGCCGCCAGCCCGGCCGGCTCCTCCGTCATATCGATCGCCGAGAAGTGCGCGCCCCGGCTGGGAGGAGTACTCCTTTACTCACGGGTAACGGTGCCGACGACCGCGGGCAGCTACTCGTTCGCTGCGTCGTTCACCCCGGCAAACCCATCCGCGGCCACGCCGTTCGGCCCGCTGTCGGTCACCGTCCGACCCGGGCCGCTGGCCAGCCTGACCCTCTCCCCCGCCGGCGCGACGATCACGCCCGGCGGCACGCAGTCCTACGCCGTGACTGGCGCCGACGCCTACGGCAATACGCTCGGCGCCGTCACCCACGCGAGCTTCGCCATCGCACCGGACGGGAGTTGCACCGGCGCCGCCTGCACGGCCACCACGCCAGGCACGCACACCGTAACCGCGACAAGCGGGAAGATCTCCGGCACCACTACGCTGACGGTGTCCGCGCCGCCGCAGCCGCAGGCGGACCTGGCGGTGACCGAGACGGTCAGCAACACGACGCCGTACTACTACTCCTCAGTTACCTTCACCACCACGGTGACCAACACCAGCACGAGCACGCAGTCCGACGGAGTCACGGTCACCGCGGCGCTCCCGACGGGGCTGGTCTCCCCGGCTGAGACGGCAAGCGCGGGCAGCTATGATGCCACCGCCGGGACGTGGACGGTCGACTCGCTGGCGCCGGGGGCCTCGGCCACCCTGACGTTCTCCGGCTACGCCGGCGACGTGTCCCTGGGCACCCAGACCGTGACGGCGACGGTCCGCGCGACGACAACCGACCCGAACAGCGCTAACAACACCGCCTCGGCCAGCGAGGCATCTCAGCCCGCGCACATCGGCGCGACCATCGTCCCGTCACCGAACAATCCGTCAAACGTCGACGTCAGCCTGCCCGGCTACGAGGCCTGGACCACGGGCGCATACAACGCGGAAAACCCGTCGGCCCCGGCGCCGGTCGACCCTGGGGGCAGCGCCCCGGGGGCGGACTATACCTCGACCTGGTTCTGCTACGCGGCCAGCGGAAACCCGTGCCCGGCCGCCGATGGTACCGACGACTTCAACCAGACGGCGCTCGAGTACCTGATCAGCTCGCTTTCGCCTGACACGTACACCATCACCCTCCAGGTCTGCGCGAGCTCCAGCAACACCAACTACGTGGCGGGCAACGTGGGGGGTTGCAACACCACCTCGGTCACATTCACCGTCAGCAACTCGGGCGACGGCTGACACCGACCGGGCTCGTCAACGCGAGGCGCCCGGCGACCGCCGGGCGCCTCGCGGTCGTGTGGGACGGCCGTCGCCGACCCCGGCTCTGGGGTTTCCGAGGTGCGGACCTGGCCGCGGGCATGCCGGTGCGCCGCGGGTACACGACTGCCCGTCGAACTGACCAGCGGACTCCCGCGCCGCGCCTTCGACGTCAGGTCCTGGGCACTGCGGACACAGGTGTTGGGGGGCTCCGCGCCGCGGAAAAGGCGGGCCCTCCGCTGCACCACTATCCTCTGACGGAGACGGCAGCCGACCACGACGCGCTGGAGCGGGGGCGCGGTCGGCAAGGTCCTTATCGACATCGCGCCGGGCAACTGACCCGTTGATCTCGCGGTCCCGGCCCGGTGGGAACTACGATCGGCGGCATGGGCTATGACGAAGTCCTCGCCGGGCGGATCCGTGATCTGATCGGCCCGGATCCCGAGCTCACCGAGAAGAAGATGTTCGGTGGCCTCGCATTCCTCATCCGGGGGCACATGGCGATCAGCGCCAGCGGGCAGGGCGGCGTGCTCGTCCGGGTCGACCCAGCGCAGACGGACAGCCTGGTCGCCACCACGTCGGCGACCGTCGCCGTCATGCAAGACCGGGAGATGGACGGCTGGTTGCGCATCGCCGCCGACGACGTCGCTGGCGAGGACGCCCTCGCCAGCTGGGTCGAGCTCGGCATCGGGCACGCTCGCTCACTCCCGCCCAAGCAGCCCGCCCGTAAGCCCGGGAAGCGCTGACGCTGGACGCTCAGGCGGCCGGGGTCGGGACCGCCGACGGCACGGCGGGGGCCGGGCGGCGCCGGCCCCTGCGGAGGAAGAACACCAGCACCGTGCCCAGGTAGGCAAGGTAAACCAGAAGCTGCAGCGGGGTCGGGTTGTCGGCGTAGCCGAAGAACGTGTGCAGGATGTCGCCGAGCGTGCTGCCCTCGCTGAGGATCCCGGCGGTGTGCCACATCGGGCTCGCGAGAACGTTCACCCAACCGAGTTGCTGCAGGTTCTCCACCGCGTCGGCGAGCAGCCCTGCGGCGAAGAACATCAGCAGGACGCCGATGACCGTGAAGAAGCGGCTCAGGTTGAGCTTGTGCCCGAGCCGGTAGATGAAGACCGCGACCGCGAGCGCCCCGGCCAGGCCGATCACCGCGCCGAGCAGGGCTCCCTGCGTGGAGGTCGAGAAGAGGATCGCGAGGGTGAACACCACCGTCTCCAGGCCCTCGCGGCCGACCGCCTGGAAGGCAAGCAGCGCGAGGCCGGTCCGCGCCTTGCCGCTCATCGCCGCGGCCGCGCGAGCACGGAGCTCACCGGAGAGCTTGCGCGCGTGTTCCTGCATCCAGAACGTCATGTAGGTCAGCACCACGGCGGCGAGCAGGAACGTGCCGGTCTCGAAGATCGTCTGGACGCGCGACCCGTCGTACTGGCGAATCGTCAGGTAGGCCGCGACGCCACCGCCAGCGGCCAGCAGCAGCGCAGCGCCGACGCCGATGAACACGTCGCGGAAGTACTTTCGCTGGCCTATCCGGTTAAGGTAGGCAAGCAAGATCGCGACGATCATGCTGGCCTCGATGCCTTCCCGCAGGAAGATCACGAGGGTAGCGATCATTGGGAAAACTCCTGTCTGGCGCGCTTGCCGGGCCGGGCGGGGCTGACCTGGCCGCTGAGGCGGGAGACCGGCACCTGAGCGGCATTAGGTAAGCCTCACCTAATATAGCCTCTCTCGTCACGCCAGGACAGGTTGTGGTGATCTTCGGTCCATGGCTGTCCGGCAGCGGGGCCGCGCGAGATGATGCCGACGGCAAACGCGCGCAACAGTACGCGCTGGCCCGCCCGGTCCTCAACCGGTCAGCCACGACAGCCAGGTCAGCGGCCGTGACAGGGTTTCGGAACGTACATGGTCGCGGGCGCGGGTTCCCCTCATCGCGAGATACCGGCGTATACTTCCAGTATGGCTGATCCGATTACATTCCGTCCGACAGCCGAGGATACGGAGAATCTTGCGATCCTCACGGCCGACGGCACCAGTCCCACCCATGCGATCCGGCACGCACTGGAAATCGCCGCGCACAACAAGCGCCAGGAAGACCTGCGCGCCGACGCCGCGCGAATGGCAGCCAATCCCGAGTACCAGGCAGAGATCCGCGCGGTCCGCGAGGAACTGGACGAACTCCGTGCGTGGTGACGTCTACCGCCTCAAGAGGCCGCGCTCCGCTCAAGGACACGAGCAGCAAGGCGAGCGCTATGCCGTCGTCGTCCAGGCCAGCGCCTACGACCGCCTGTCAACGTGGCTCGTGGCCCCGACGACAACCAAGTCCTTCGGATCCATGATCCATCCCACCATCGAACTCCTCGGCCAGGATGTCCGGGTACTGGTCGAGGAGACCACCGCCGTCGACCCGCAGCGCCTCGGCGAATTCGCGGGCCGCCTAGGCCCGGAGGAGCTCATGGAGATCAACGTCGCACTGCGCGCCGTACTTGACCTCGAATGACAGATCCCCGCAGCATCTGCTGCCTCATGTAGGTGCAGATCGCAATGCGTAGGGTTGCCTGAATCCGCTGGTTGACCTGGTCGACCTCAGGTCGCCTGGTTCACCAGGTGGTCGAACTCCTCCCGCATGGCGCTCGTACCATGAGCGTGCGGCGACCGTGGGTGATCCTGGCCGGAGCGAGCAGTCCCCGGCGCGGTTAGTGACTTGGGCCGACTCGGGCGGTATGCAGCGCGCGAGTTCACCTGAGGCCGGTATCTTGCAGCAGTGCGCACGAGGTACGAGATCGAGGACACCGACGGCTACCTGGCCGCCCGCGAGCTGCTGCTGCGGCGATGCGGATCCTGGGCCGCGGCCAACGACCGCGCGCTGTCACTGCCGCTGGCCGGTGCCCTGCTGGATTCACGGCACTTCAGCTCGGACGGACGCCTGGGGTACTGGACCCCCTCCCAGGTACGCCGGGCCCTGCTCGAATGGATCCCGGGGAACGTCACGGCGCCCCGGGAGGACCTGCTGGCCGCGCCCGAGACACTGCGATCCATGCTGCGCTACCTGGACGCTATTGGGCTGCGCGACCCTCGTGGTGCCGTCACCGCGGAGAACGAGTCCGCTATCGACACCGCGGCGGAAGAGTTCGGCGCCGCGATAGCCGACCAGGAGCGCTACGGGCTCGCGAAGACGGCGGCGCTGTCGGCCGGGTACGGCGACGCGGGCATCCGCATTCCCGACGGCCTCGCCAGCTTCCTGCAGAGGCCCGAGGAGGACCGGCCGGCATTCGACGCGGCCAAGCTCGAGGAACTTCTGGAGCGGCAGCTCATGCTGCCCGGCCTGGGACAGGAACGGCCGATGGCCCAGCTCCCGGTGCGCCTCCCTGCCCGGGAGGAGCTCGCGCACGCGGCGGAGCGCAGCACGGTGGTCGGGCAGTTCCGCGCCCTGGCCGCGTGGCTCGGCCCGAAAGGACGGGCCCTAACGCCGGCGAAGAACGTCAGGCCCGCCGACGCCCGGGAGCTCACCGCGCTGCTCGGCACTGGTGACGAGGGCCTGAAGTTCCACAGCGCCGCCGAGCTTCCTGGTCTGAACCTGGTCGTGAGCTGGGCGCTGAAGGCCCGGCTGATCCGGCGGCAGGGCACCCGCCTGCTGCCGGTGGCGAAGGCCCTGCCGCTACTGGCCGACGCCGAGGCCCTGTGGCAGCGCGCGTTCGAGGCCGCGTTCGACATCGGCCCCGCCGTCTGCCGTCCCATCTGGGCCGACGAGCCTCCCTCCCCGGCGCAGCAGATGTACGACGTGGTCGTGCCCGACCTCATGGCCACGATCTACAGCATGGAGGAGCCCGTCCCGGTGCCCCGCCTGGCGGAGTCCGTGTGGGAGTCGGTCAAGGCCAACTTCGACCTGGACTTCCTCAGCCCGCTCAGCCTGACGGGCCTGCGGGGGCGGGTGGACAACGACGTCGAGCACATCTTCGACGCCTTCGAGGCGCTCGGCGCGGTGACCACGGTCCAGGGCATGGCCAGCGAGATCTTCTCGATGGACCTGGACGACGGAGCCACGCTGCCGTTCGGCACCTGGTCGCCATTCGGGCCGGCCAGGCGGCCGCGCTGCGCAAACGGCTAGCGAAGCCGGCGCGGCTGGTGAGCCTCACGCCCCTGGGCACCCGCGCGATGCGCGAGCGCATGCTCGCGGAGGGCAGGGAGGCGGGGCTCGTCGGCGAACTAGCGGGCGCCACCGCGGCGGAGCTGCTCGGCACGGTCGCCGAGCACTACACGACGTCCAGCGGCCCAGAAGAGATCGCCATCTGGCGGGGCGCCCACGGCGGCTCGCTGGAACCGCTGGTGCAGGCGGTCCGCGACTGTCCGTTCCTGTCCCGGCGCGTGGCACTGCTGACGACCCTCGCCAGCAGCGTGCCCGAGGGCACCGAACTGCTCGCCGAGCTGATCCGCGACCCGAACCTTGGCCCGGTCATCCTGCTCGCGGAGCGGGGTGACCTCAGCCCCCTGGACGCGAGTCCGGACCAGGCCGCCTGGATCGTGGCCGGAAGCCTGCTGGAACTGCTGGAGATCGGCGGCCCCGAGGCCGTCAGGGAGCAGCTCAAAGGACTGCCTCCCGCGCAGCGTAAGGACATCGTCCGCGCCGTGTCGGCCTCCGGCTACCCCGCGGCGGAAACCCTGGAGGAGTTCCGGACCCTGGTCGCCGAGCCGATCCTGCACGCCCCGGCCCGGCCGCATGCCGTCCAGGGCACGCGGCGACCCCGGCGGAAGCCGCACCAGCGGTAACACCTCTCGCCTTGTTTAAATGAGCGGCCAACACCCAAGCGCACGCGCAGTAGGGTACGGCCATGGCGGTTGACGCGTTCGAGGAGACCCTGGCGGGATTCCGCCGCTGGGCGGGCACGACGGAACACAAGCTAAGCGGCGACCCAGAAGAGGACGCCGCAGAGCTCTACACAGTATTCAGCCTGATGCCGGACTACCTGGGAATCAGCGCCCCGTCCCGGCTGACCGCGGGTCTCCTCAACGAGCTGCTGCTGGACGTGTACCCGCGCAAGATCACGGTGCTCGACCCGAAGGATATTGAGTCAACCATCCCCGCGCTGCGGGACCTGACGTCCTACCTGGCCGACACGGCGGCGATCACTGCCAAGACCGCGCGAGCCATGGACCAGGAACTAGACGAAATCGAGCCGGACTTCGCCGGCGCGGTGATGGACCCGGCCAACTGGGGCCGGCCACGGCGATGATGCACGCCATGCACCGCGACGGCGTGGACATCAGCGACAGCGCCTCGGTCGATGCATGGGTCGCCCAGCAGAACGCGGGCGTGTTCGCTGGAAACGCGGGCTGGTTCGCCGCTCCCGAAGCCAACCCGCTCACCTGGGACGACGTCGATCTTAAGGAAGCCTTCTGCATCCCGGACGTCGTCGCGCCAGTCAGGCTGCCGGACGATGAAGAACTCACGGCACTGGCGGTCGCCGCGCCGCTCCTGGTCGGCCTGCGCGGCCTGGCCCGCGATGTCCGCGAGACGACGGTGCACGCCGCCACCGTGGACCCGCTTCTCCTCGAGCTAGCAGTGGAGTGCGAACTAGTGGAGCGCGACGGCGACACGCTTGTCCCGGGCGACGACGTCGAGTGGCTGGACGACCTTACCGAGGGCACCACGGCCCTGGACGTGTGGGACCATGCCTTCGCGCAGGTCCTGGACACCACACTGGAGGCGGCGGACAAGATGGAGCCGCAGTCCGGCAACGACCTGGACCTGGGGGGCCACGGCATCGCCCTGGTCACGGAACTGTTCGTCGGCGCGCGGGCAGGAGTTCCCGTCACGCAGCTGTCCGAGAGCCTCAAGAGCGCGGCGATCGCCGAAGTCCTCCCGGATGCCGCCGAGCGCCAGTGGGAGGAATGGGCCGGCGCCCACGGCGACCCGGCCGACTTGCTGCTCGGGCAGCTCGCGAAGCTCTCGGCGGCCACAGTCGCCGACGGGGTGGCGCGCCTGGAACCGCTCGCCCTGCACGCCATCGCCGCCAAACTGCGGGCATGTGACGTGCAGGTGCCGGACCTCCCGCCGCCAGGCGAGATGACGGCGGACGACGTGGTGCTGCTGAACGTGTTGGAGACCGAGGAAGACTTCGCGGCGGACTTCGCTACCTGGGTGGCGGGACGCACGCCCGAGGACGCCGCGCGGGAACTGCTCGCCTTCGCAGTGGGCGAGGGCGCGGCAATCCGGGTGGCGGCGGTACAGATCGTATCCCGGCTCGGTGCCGCCGCCGAACCAGCGTTGCGGGAAGCTCTCGACCGCCCTGAGCTGCGCTGCTACGCCAAGATGACGCTGGTCGAGCAACTGGCGGACCGCGACCCAGAGCAGCCGGCACCCGCCGAGCTCAAGCCCACCACCGAGGACCTCGCCTGGTTCACCGCGGACAGCTTCGCCCCTCTTGCCCGTGCTGTCGGCCGGAACGCCACGATCCCCTTCGACACAGCCCAACTCTCCCACGCGGGCTGGGACGTGAGCAATGAATCGCTCTTTGATGCCATGGCCCGGCTCGAGCACCCGGACGCGGAAGTCGTGCTTACCATGCTCGGCAAGCACTGCAACGACAAGAAGACCGCCAAGGCCGCCCGGAAAGCAGCGTTCAAGGCGGCATCGCGCCGGCCGTCTCGCCGAAGCTAAGAATCTGCGCGAGCTTTCTGGTGAGCGCGCGGCCGTGGGCCTGTTGCTTGCCGCCCCTGGTCAGGCGGGGAAGCCGCCACCGCGTGATCGTCATCGACACCGGCCCTGTGGTGGCTGCCGCCAACCGGAAAGATGACTACCACAAACAGTGCGTGGATCTTCTCCAGGGGTTCCCCGGTCCGCTCCTTCTGCCGGCTCCGCTGATCACCGAGATCGGGTACAGGTTGCAAAGCCGGGCAGGGTCAAAGGCAGAAGCCGACTTCCTGCGCGACGTCGCTGACGGGCTGTACGAACTGGTGCAGATCACCGCCGCTGACGCCACACGAGCCGCCGGCCTCGTTGAGCAGTACTCGGACCTGCCTCTCGGCACAGCCGACGCCGTCGTCATCGCGATCGCGGAGAGGTTCCGCGCGGTGAACATCGCCACCCTGGACCGGCGGCATTTCAGTGTCGTCCGCCCGGCCCACACAACATCATTCACCCTCCTCCCGTAATGGCCAAGTCGGCTTCCCGGCTTCCGCCGACGAGCCGGCGCAGGCGCGATGAGCGCGTTGCCGGCCGTGGCGGCGGCGGATGCTGGGCATGGAGGGATGAGGAGCGGGCCGACCTGCTCGGCCATGACCAGGAAGCTTACGCAAGGCAGCCCTGGCCTGGGCAGATGACGCGGTCTGCCCGAGCCTGGCAGCGCACGCCGTTCTGCTGGGCGGCTTCACCGCCTTCGCCCAGCTCGGCAGGTTCAGCCGCCCTACGCTCGCGGGCTTGCGGCTAGCAGACGCTGTCGTTGAGCTTGGGGTTGGTGAGGCCGAACAGCGGGCGCACCCGCAGGCCAACCCAGGTGCCGGCCAGCGCGATGGCGCCCCAGGCCCAGCCCGAGAGGCTGCCCTGGGAGATTCCGCCCAGGTAGGCCCCGATGTTGCAACCGCCGGCGAGGCGGGCGCCGATGCCCATCAGGATCCCGCCGATGACCGCGCCGAGGGCGACGCGCCACGGCACCCGGCCGCGCAAGATCCACGTGCCCGCCGCGGCCGAGGCGATGGCCGCGCCGATCATGATGCCGATGTCGGTCATGCTGATGACGTTGGCCAGGAAGGACCCGGTGAGGGCCGTGTGCTGGGTCGGCACCTGCCAGCCCGACCACGACTGGGGATTCGCGCCGAGCAGGCCGAGGAACTTCGAGCCCCACAGGCCGAACGCGCTGGTGATTCCCCACGTCCCGCCGGTGACCAGCAGGACGGCAGCGGCGCCGACGCCGAGGACCAGCGACCCGACCAGGATCGGCCACGAGCCGCGGACAATCCGCAGTGCGCCGTGGGCCGTCGGAACCGCGTCGACCGGCGGCGGGTTCCGCCGTTTCTGCACGAGCCGGCTCACCCAGACGATGAGGAGCAGGACGGCGATAGTGATGGCCCACGAGCCCCCCCAGCCGACCGAGCTCGACAGCAGGATGGGGTGGAAGGCCGGAAGGTTGGCGACCAGGTGGTACTGCCACATGTAAAGCGTCGAGCCGATGATGAATCCGCCGAGCGTGAAGACGATCGTCGTCTGCCCCGCGCCCACAGCGAACAGCGTGCCTGAGGCGCACGACCCGCCGAGCTGCATGCCGAGGCCGAACAGGAACGCGCCGACCAGCAGGCCGACGCCGAGTGCGCCGCCGGCCGGCGTCGGCTTGCTGCCGAAGAGGCCAACGCCGCTCGCCATGATCAAGGCGACCAAGGTCGCGGCCGTGCCCAGCAGCAGCGCGTGCGCCCGGATGCCGCTGGCGTTGCCGACCGACAGCAGCTGCCGGAACGCCGAGGTGAACCCGAAGCGCGAGTGGAACATGGTGAACCCGAGGCCACCGCCGATCAGCAGCAGCACCCCGAACTCCGCGCCGTGAGCGACGAAGACATAGCTGTCAAGGCCGGCCATCAGGAGCGCCGCGATCGCGAGGGGCACCCACCGGACGCGCTGCTCGTCAGGGGCCACGGGTGCCGGGGCACACGTCGGAGCGGGCGTGAGCAGCAGCTTGAGACCGCTGCCCCGATTCGCTGGCTTATCTATGACCGTCGTCACGCCGCACCACCCGGAACGGAGGGACCCTGTGACGCGACGGGCGCAATGGCAGCAGACAACACAAACCCGACTACTGCGACAGAATTAGACATAGATAAATTATTACCAAACCGGTAGGTTTTGTCAAAAACCGGGCACGCGGTTCGCTGCACGGACCAGGGCAGCAGGGAAGCGACTGGCCTAGCCCCGTACGATGCCGGAAGCCCGTCGGCGATCCCTGGGGTCCGCTCCTCACAGCCGTACGTGACAGTGAAGGACAGCCCCTAGGTGAAGAATTCCGTCGGCTGTTAGATGGCGGCGGAGCTGGCTGACGGCCGTTTCCGGCCGTCAGCCTCCGCTGTCAGTTGCCCGACACCGCCTGCAGTGCCCGCGCTGTGGCGAGCTGGCGCGCCACCGGGATGACGTCGTTGACGGCCACCTCGATGCGCTCGTAGGCCTCCGGGTTGAGCACGGTCGTGCCGTCGAAGTCGCCGCTGCTGAGGTAGACCCCCATGGGCGCTGTCCAGGCCTGGAAGAACCCGAACAGCGGGCGCAGTGTCTGGTCGATCACCATCGCGTGCCGGTCGCTGCCGCCGGTGGCGACGAGCAGCACCGGCTTGCCCGCCAGCGCGTACTGGCCGACGAAGTCGAAGAAGTGCTTGAACAGCCCGGAGTAAGAACCGCGGAACACGGGCGTCGCCGCGATCAGCAGGTCCGCTGACTCGGCCGCGCGAATCGCCGCCTCGGCGCGCTCGTCGAGTTGCTCACGCTCGACGGCGGCGCCGAGGCCGGGGTTGAGCGCGTGAATCTCGATGATCTCGGCCGAGATCTCCGCGTGCGCGGCGAGTCGGCCGATGATGAGCTCGGCCAGCGCCTTCGTCTTGGATACGGAACGGGTGGTGCCGACCACGGCCACCACGCGCAGCGGGGCGCTCACCGGGCGACTCCCGCTGACTCCTGCCTGGACGCGATCTCCTTGCGCACTACGGGCGCGACCTCGGTGCCGAGCAGCTCGATGGACTTGAGCATCTCGCGCTGCGGGACGTTGCCGAAGCCCATCTGAATGGTCACCCGGTCGTGGTGGAACAGCTCCCACTGGTCGAGGATCTTGTCGGTCACCTCCTGAGGGCTGCCGAGGAAGAACGCCCCGGCCCGGGTGGACTGCGCCTCGTAAGCGGCCAGCGGCATCGGGACGCCCTGGCCGCGCTGGTGGTGGTTGGCCATCCAGCCGGACTCGAAGTACGGGTGGGAGATCTCGATGGCCTCGCGGTGGGTGGCCGCGAGGAAGCCCGGTGAGTTGATCGACAGCTTGAGCGCGCCCGCGTCGTGGCCGGACTGCGCGGCCGCCTTCCGGTACAGGTCGGCGAAGGGCGCGAACTGCCGGTAGCTGCCGCCGATAATGGCGAGCGCCATCGGCAGGCCCAGGTGCGCGGCCCGCACCACGGACGCCGGCGTCCCGCCGACCGCCACCCACAGCGGGATCTCTCGCTCGGGCTGCGGGCTCACGTCCGCCTCGCGCAGTGCAGGCCTGGTGGTTCCCTGCCAGGTCACCGGGTTCTCCGCGCGGAGCTTCAGCAGCAGGTCGAGCTTGTCGGCGAAGAGCTCGGAGTAGTTGTTCAGGTCGTAGCCGAAAAGCGGGAACGACTCGATGTACGACCCCCGCCCGGCGATGATCTCGGCGCGCCCGCCGGAGATGAGATCGAGCGTGGCGAACTGCTGGAAGACGCGGACCGGGTCGTCGGAGCTGAGCACCGTCACCGCGCTGGACAGCTTGATGTCGCGGGTGTTCTCCGCCATGGCCGCCAGCACGACGGCCGGGGTCGACACCGCGAAGTCGCCGCGGTGGTGCTCGCCGACCGCGAAGATGTCCAGGCCGGCCTGGTCTGCGACCTTCGCCTGCTCGATTAGTTCGCGGATCCGCCTGCCAGGGGTCGGGGGACGCCCGGTCACCGGGTCCGGTGCCAGCTCGCCGAAGTGATAGATGCCAAGTTCGAATGCCATGACTGCCGCCTTCTCGCGCTTCATTTTCTCTGCGGCTACAACTATTGTAGGTACCGAGATAATCCCGGAGCGGGGAAGCGGCCCACGGCGATGACAGGACGAAGGCGATGACAGCAGGGCGACAGAGGGACAGGGACGCAGGACAGTCCGGCTGCGCGCCTGGACCGATTTCGTTCTCTCCTATAACAGGCTGATGGCGGTGCTTGAGCGGGAGATGCAGGACGGGACGGGCATCATGCTCTCCCAGTACGACGTTCTGCTGCGCCTCGCCGAGGCACCGGGCGGCAGGCTCAAGATGAGCGAGCTCGCGCAGGCGATCGTCTACAGCACGGGCGGACTGACCAGGCTTTTCGAACGGATGCGGCGGTCGGGCCTGGTGCGGCGCGAGCCGTCGGAGCACGACCGCCGGGTAATCTACGCCGTCCTCACCGACGACGGGATGGAACGGCTGCGGGCCGCGTCCGCAGTGCACCTCGCCGGCGTGCGGCGGCACTTCGCCGCCCATCTCGCCCGACGACGAGGCCGGGTGCCGTGGCCGCGTTCCTCAGCCGCCTGCACGAAAGCACGCTGACCTGCCAGCCGCCGTCGGGCGTCGATCCTTGAGGAGATCCGCCTCGGATAGCTGGCGCCGGCTCGGATAGCTGGCGCCGGCTCGGGTCAGGCCGCGAAGACCACGGTGATGGAGACGCTGAGCTGCTGGGTTCCCGGTGAGATCGGCAGGGAGGCTTTCGCTGCGGCGGAACTTTCCGCGCCGTATATGGGGAGCGGCGGGGTGTAGGCCTGGTCGGTGACGCTGACCACGGGCCCGAGTGGCTCGCCGAGCGCCCTGGCGTACTGCGCTGCCTTCACCGTCGCGTCGGCGAAGGCTCTGGCGCGGGCCTGCGCCAGCAGGGGGCCGGTGTCGGTCAGGTTGAGCGAGATGCCGCTGACCGTCGTGGCGTCGCCGCCGGCGTGCACAGCCGCGTCGACCTGGGCGCCGGCGGCGGCGAGGCTGTTCAGCGTGGCCGTGAGCGACTCGCTCACGCCGTAGCCGCTGGGTGTCTGGGAGTTGGCCGGGTAGTTCGGCCAGATCGAGAGCCCCGAGGTCTGGATGTCGGCGGCGGCGACGCCGCGGGCTCGCAGCGCCGCGGTCACGTGGTTGACCGCATCGTTGGCGCGGGCCAGCGCGGATCCGACCGACGGGCCGTTCACCTGGACGCCCATGGCCAGGACGAGCTGATTCGGGGTACCCGTCACGTTGCCGCTGCCGGTGACGGTGATCCGCGCGGCCCCGGTCACCGAGGCCAGCACGGCCGAAGGCGTGCCTGTCGGCGTCCGTCCTCCCGATGGCGAAGGCGCGGCGCTGCCCTGGCTGCTGCCGAGCGTGAATGCTCCTATCAGCGCAGCCGCGGCAAGGCTGCCGAGGGCTAGCGCACGATGAGCAGGGGCAAAGGTGATGGCCATGGCCGAACTCCGGTTCTGTGAGGTTCTGCCATTTGGACGCGCCGGCTGGGCGCGCGGTTCCTCCCTGCGCGGGCGAACAGGATGGAACGAGAGCGCCGGAACTGGCCAGTCTGCACGCAGCTATCCGGACGCCGGACACGGCTTTCCGGTGGAGGACACCACGGGATCAGGTCCCTGCGCCTGCAACCCGTCCCGCTAGGGATTTTTCGCACCGGCCGACTTCCAGGCAGATCCCGCCGACACCTGCGTTTTGACAGGCACCACGCGTGCGTAGTAATAGGTCGTAGCCCGGGAGGCGGCTGATCGGCGGGTTCCGCTTGTGAAAGGGGACGTCCTCCTGGTGCGGTAGTGCGGGCTTGGTGTCCCAATCGCATCCTGGGAGGACGTCCTGATGAGCAAGGGTAGTGGTTTGTCGCGGTCGGAGCGGCGGCGGAACGCGCGGAAGGATCGGCTGCGGGCGCTGGTGCCGCGGGGCGGGGCGGTGGTCGGGATCGACCTGGGCGAGGACAAGCAGGCGCTGGCGCTGGTCGATCACGACGTGCGGGTCTTGTGGCGGAAGACGGCGCGGGTGCGGGCGCACCAGCTCGGGGAGGCGCTGGACCTGGCGGTGGCGGCGGCGCGGGAGCGCGGGTTCACCGCGGTGACGGTGGCGTGCGAGCCGACGGGGCCGCGGTGGATGCAGGTGCAGCGGCTGTGCGCGCAGCGGGGCCTGGTGCTGGTGTGCGTGCAGCCGCTGGCGTCGCATATCGCCCGGGAGCAGCAGGATTACACGGCGCATAAGCGGGATGAGTCCGATGCGGTGCTGATCGCGCGGCTGGCGTGCGAGCTGCACTGCTACGTGCCGGAGGAGCTGGACGAGGCGTGGGCCCTGCTGCGGCAGCTTGGGCGGCGCCGCGAGCAGCTGCTGAAGGGGGCGACGGCGGCCGCGGCGCGGGTCCGGGACTTCCTGTCGGTGGCGTGGCCGGCGGCGGAGACCGCGGCCGCCGGGCCGTTCGAGTCGTCGACCTGGCTGGCGTGCCTGGAAGTGGTGACGGGGCGGTGCGGCGGGAACCCGGCCCGGATCGCTGATCTGGGCGAGGAGGAGTTCTTCGCCCTGGCCAGGGACGCGGCCAGGGGCTGGGGCGCGGGCCGCATCACCCGCAGGATCGCCCGGGGCGTGCTCGGCGCGCTGGACGACCCGGACGCGGTGGGCTGGTCGCGGCGCGGCCTGTTCCGCCGGATCGCCGGGGAGCTGGGCGACCTGCGCGGGCTCCGCGCCCAGCTGGCGGCCGTCGAGGCGGAGATGCGCGCCGTGCTGGGCGGCGAGCTGGGCCTTTCCCGGCTCGGGGACATCCCCGGCCTCACGCTCACCGGGGCGGCCGTGATCCTGGCCGAGGCGCGACCCGCGCCGCTACGAGACCTCCAAATCGCTGGTCAAGCACGCGGGCCTGTCCCCGGCCGGCACCTCCTCCGGCGCGTTCGAGGGCGCCTCCCGCATCTCCCGCCGCGGCGGGCCGGGGCTGCGGACCGCGGCCTGGCGCGCGGTCCTCCCGCTGCTGCTCCACAACCCCGTCATGGCCGCGAAGTACCACGCCATGGTCCGCGCCGCCGAGGACGCCGCCGCCGCGGCCGCCGCGGCGCAGCCCGGCCGGGGTCCGCGCAGGCCGCCCAGGCCGGCCGCGCCGCCAAGGCGGCCCGGGCCAAGGCCCGGGTCGCGTGCGCCGCCGCGCTGCTGCGCTGGATCTGCTACATGACCGTCCACGACGCGGCTGGGACCCCGCCGCCGCCTCCGGCGGCCGCATCACCCGCGACGACCTCCCGGAAGCAGCCTGACCGGCCAAATCCACCGAAAAGCGCCCGGCTGACCGGGCAACAGGCCATCTCCCAGCGGACAGGGAGGGCGAGCCCGAGCGTGCGTCGGCGGCGAAACGACCCCGGCCTGAACCATGGGCAGCCCTCCCCGGTCCCCGGGACCTTCCCGCCAGCCCGGTTGGGCGCTGTCGGGGCAGGCCGCCGCGCGCGGCCGAGCCCGCTTGAGCTACGTAGGGACGGGACGGACCCGGGACACCCCCGGACCACGGCCACCCGCACCGCAACCCACCGCGGCGCGGGCCGCAGGCATGCCCGCGCAAAACCGACCGCACCCCGCAGCAAGCCAACCCGGAGCAAAACCCCAGATCAGAATCACCATCGCACCAGAACCACCAGCCAATTCGGCACCACTTGACAACGCCCTCTTACGCTGGTTCAGGATGAAGATCTTGATTTTCCGGGCAGGTGACCATCGGCCCCGCGTTCATCGTGAACGCGTTCGTAACCCGGCTAGCCCGCCTCTCAGGGCAAGTGCCAGATTTGCGTCGTGCAGAGCCAGAACACCAGCGCCGCGATCGTGAGGAAGCCGATGGAGACGGCCGCGCCGGTGAAATCGAGGCGTGCCCGGCTGATCTGAGGGCCTGGCACGAGCCAGAACCTCAGGGCGCGGGTCACGACCGGCATCACCAGCCAGGTCAGCAGGGCTACCGAGCAGATGTTGCCGACAAGCAGCGTCGCCCACAGCGGCCCCCCTGGCCAGATCTCGCTGATGGCCAGGGTGAGAAGTACGACGGTCGGGTAGAGCCCGACAAGGACCGACAGACCCGTCTTCCAGTTCGGCGGGGCGGCCTGCTCCTCGTCCCCGTCCGGCGGCGCGAACCAGCTGCCGAACGGGGACGAGATGCGGTGCAGTTCGAATTCCTTGAAGCGCTCGCCCTCCCGCAGCAACTGCTTGCGCTCGTCCGATTCGAGCCACGCGCTGGCATGCTCGTCGCTGTCATAGCGATACAGCGCGGTCCACTCGTCCTGCACACCGGGCACGGGCCGGTACAGCTCCGCCCCGCGGAAGCCGGGAAACTGCCGCTCGGCGTCGGTGACCCGGTCCTGCCAGGCAAGAAATTCGGCCTGGTCGGCCGGATCGACGGGATGCGAAACGACGACCGTGACCATTGCGGCATCGCTGCCGCGGATGAGCACGTGCTGGGTCGCAGGCCCAGCGAAGAGGTGCGCACCGCGGCTGAGGACCTCGGCCCGCTCCGGGCTCGCCAGCCACGTCATCAGGTGCGGCTTGGAGTCGAAGCGGTAGAAGACCGTCCACTCGTCGTCGCCACTGGGAGCGAGGTCATTGCCCAGGTATCCGGCGAACGCGCCGACAACGTGGTTTACCGCTTCCTGCCAGCGCCGGACTTCCTGGTCATGGCCGCGCTTCACCGTCTGCGTGACGACCACCGTGGCCGGCTCGCGCGGTGCCGTGTCCGTCACCGAATGGCTGCCCTCATGGTCCACGACGTCATCCTCGCTCAGCTGCCCTCGCCCTCCGGTCCGCGGCTACGGCGATTACGTCAGTACGGGTGCTTGTCGGCCTTCTGCGCCCATGCCTTGTACGGCAGCTCCGCCAGGTCCGGCCGGAACTGGCCGACCTTGACGCAGCGCTCGGAGTACGGCTTGGCGAAGTCCTCGTACTGGAAGGCGTCGTCGAAGCCGATCTTGGAGGTCTCCTCGAGGTCGTTGCCGAAGTACACGCGCGTCGATGCGGGACCAGTAGATCGCGCTCATGCACATCGGGCACGGCGTGCCGCTGATGTAGATCTCGTGGCCCTTGAGCATCTTCGCTCGCTCCGGCACGCGGTCGGGCGAGCCGGCCTGCCGCGGGATCAGCTTGAGTATGGACTCGTTCACGTGATCGGGCGAGATGCTCGGCGCCTCGGGGTTCGAGCACCGGCCGCCGCCTTGCGGATGGCCTCCACCTCGGCGTGGGCGGTGGGTCTCCGGTCAGCAGGACGCGGTTCTGGCCGCGGGCGACGATCTCGCCGTCCTTGGCGATGACGGCGCCGAACGGCCCGCCCCAGTCGTTGTCCACCGACTCCTTGGCGAGACGGCACGCCTCTTCCATCAAGTCATCACGGGTCATGGCCATCTGGTCCTCCAGTTGATTACTGTTTGTAATTGTGCGATTACCCAGAGCGAGGAAACCTAATCGCGGAGGCGGCTCGAGGCAACGTGCGGGGTGGCCGTCGATACTGGGTGTCGTAAGGAGACGGCCGCAGCGGCCGCGAGCGCGGAGCGGGGGACAATGGTGCTGGTCGTGATCGGGGGTGGCCCGTACGGGATTGCCACGGCGGCGAAGGCGATCGAGGCGGGGATCGAGACCGTGGCGGTCGGGCGCCCGCTCGGCTTCTGGACCGACAATATGCCAGCTGGCATGTATCTGCGCTCGGGTCCCGACTGGCATCTCGACGCCTCGGGGGTGCATACCTTCGAGGCGTTTCTTGAGGAACGCGAGATGGTGGGCGCGGACATCGACCCGGTACCGATTTCCGTTTTCCTTGACTACGCCGCCTGGTTCCAGCGTCACAAGCACGTCACTGTGCGGGAAAGCCTCGTCACCGCGCTCCGCACCGATGGTGACGGCTCTTTCCTCGTCACCTTGGACAACGGGGAAACGCTAGCCGCCGACGCGGTGGTCGCCGCGCCAGGCGTGCGGTATTTCCAGCACCAGCCCGAGTGGAGCGCGCCGCTGCCCCGAGGGCTGTGTTCGCATACCTGCGAACTGGTCCGCTTCGAGGACTTCGAGGGCGCGCGGGTGCTCATCGTCGGCGGCCGACAGAGCGCCTACGAGTGGGCCGCTCTGATCGGCGAACACGGAGCCGAGCGGGTCGACATCGTGCACCGCCATGAGGTGCCCCGCTTCGAGCGGGTCAGCTGGAAGTTCGTCGATGCCTACGTCGAGCAGACACTCGCCACGCCAGGCTGGTGGCGGCAACTCCGTCCTTCCGAGCAGGAGGCGATCGCCCGCCAGTTCTGGGAGGTGGGCCGCCTCACCCTCGAATGGTGGCTAACGCCCCGGCTGCGGGGGGACCGCTTTCATCGCCGGCCGGGGGTGTCGGTCGTTGCCGTCGCGGCCGAAGATCAGGCTGCGGCCAGGGTGCGGCTGAGCGACGGGACCGAACTCAGCGTCGACCGGATCGTGTGCGCCACGGGCTACAAGGCGGATGTCGGCCGGGTGCCGTACCTCGCCGGGGTGCTCGACCGCATCCAGATTGCCGACGGGTTCCCGGTGCTCGACGAGAACTTCCAGACGAGCCTCCCCGGCCTGTACGTGCCGGGTTTTGCGGCGACGCGGGACTTCGGCCCGTTCTTCGGCTTCACGAAGGGCTGCCCCGCAGCGGCGGAACTTGTCACTCGCGGACTCACGCAGCGTGGGGTTTGACACCGTCTCGACCACACGGCCGGCTGCCGTCAGGCGAGATTCCTCGTGAAGTCGTCGCGGACGCGGTGGCGGGCCCGCAGGAACCGGCGGATCGCCAGCAGGGCCAGCGGCGGCGTGAGGAGAATCGCCAGCGCTCCCGCGATCACGTTGCCCAGGGCCGCGCCGTGGGACAGAGAGCCGCCCCGGGACAGGGTGATGGCCTCGATGGCCACTCCCCAGATGGCCAGCACCGGGACCGCTGCCGCCAGGACGGTCGAGGTTGCCAGTTCGGTCCAAGAACTAGCCCCGCTGACATGGAGGAACTGCCCAGCAGGGGCAGGCGACCCGGCCCGGCGGGACGCCACCGCCCAGCGGATCACCCCGGCCGCAAAGCGGGTGCCGAAGTTGTACAGCCGGACGCCCGCCAGTGCCCCGGCGACGCCGAGCCCGACGGCGACCATCGTCCGGGCATCGCCAACAGACGCCGGGAGCAGCAGGCCAAGCAGCACTCCCCCGATGCCGCCGCCCAGGCACAGCCCTGCTCGCCCGAGGCTTGCGGCGGTCAGCGCAATCTGGCCGCCAGCCCGCCGTACCCGCAGCCGCTTGCAGCTGTCCGCGTCGATCAGGGACGGCACCTTGCGGCTCGCCGACATCGGGCCCAGGACCACCGGCTGCTTGTTGAGCCCTAGACGCTGGCAGACTTCCCGAACACCGGGTCCCCATACTCCTGGCGCCTTCAGCAGGACGCGATGCGCGGCGTCGAGGACGAGCAGAGCCTCGCTAACGCCTCAAGACGGCGACAGCCTCCGACGGCGTACACGCTCACCGCGGCGTAGACGCGGGGTTGTCGCGGATTTACGGTGAGAGTGATCACCGATGATCCGGAGGATGCCCATGGCCACAACCGCATCCGAGACGCCTCCAAGCCAAGGCGTTCAGGACGCCGACCACGTAGACATCCTCATCATCGGTGCGGGGGTCTCCGGGATCGGCGCAGCTCATCATGCGCGGGAGCAGTTCCCCGACCGGAGCCTTCTCATCCTGGAGGCGCGGGACCACCACGGCGGGACCTGGTGGACGCACCGGTACCCGGGTGTGCGCTCCGACAGCGACCTGTTCACCTACGGCTACCGGTTCAAGCCATGGCGCGGCCCCGCGATCGCCACCGGCCCGGCGATCCTCTCCTATCTCGATGAGGTCATCGCTGAGGACGGTCTCGATGCTTACATCCGGTACCTGCACCGGGTCACCTCGGCGATCTGGTCCACCGCGGACCGGCGCTGGACCGTGGAGGTCACCAGGACCGATACCGGCGAGCGACTGCGTTTCACCACCGGCTTCTTGTGGATGTGTCCCGGCTACTACGACCACGACAAGCCCTACCAGCCCCGGTGGAAGGGCCTAGACCGGTACCAGGGCGTGCTGGTACACCCGCAGCGCTGGCCTGAGGACCTCGACGTCACCGGCAAGCGGGTTATCGTGATCGGTTCCGGGGCGACAGCCGCGACGCTGATTCCCGCGATCGCGCAGGAAGCGGCGCACGTGACGATGCTGCAGCGCTCCCCCTCCTACTTCTTCGCCCCGCCGCGGCAGAATGAGCTCGCCGTGACGCTGCGCAACCTGGACATCCCGGAAGCGTGGACGCACGAGATCCTCCGCCGCGCCTACATCGCCCAGTCCGACCAGCTCGTGAAGACGGCGTTCGAGGACCCCGACGCGCTGCACGCGTTCTTCATCGAGTCGATGCGACCGCAACTGCCCGAGGGCTTCGACATCGACAAGCACTTCACGCCCCGCTACCGGCCGTGGCAGCAGCGCATAGGCGTCGTCCCGGAGGGCGATTTCTTCGCGGCGCTGCGCTCGGGCAAGGCATCGATCATCACCGACACCATCGAGACGTTCAGCGAGACGGGGATCGAGGTCAGCTCCGGCGAGAAGATCGGCGCCGACATCGTCGTCACCGCGACCGGCTTCAACATGTCGCTGTTCGGTGACATCGCCTTCATCGTGGACGGTGAGCCGGTCGACTTCACCGAGCGCGTCACCTGGCGCGGCGTGATGATCAGCGGCGTGCCCAACATGGCCTACGTCTTCGGCTACCTGCGCTATAGCTGGACGCTGCGCGCCGAAATGGTCTGCGACCTCGTGGCCGACCTGCTGCGGCACATGGAGGACAAGCACGCCGCCATAGTCACCCCGAGCCTGCGACCGGCGGACGCGGAGATGGAACGGCGCCCGTTTTGCGATCCGGAGAACTTCAGCTCCGGCTACATCATGCGATCACAGGACATCCTGTTCAAGCAGGGCGGCCGGGAACCCTGGACCCACATGCTGGAGTACCACCAGGAACGGGAGATCCTGCCGAACGCCGACCTTGATGACGGGTCCCTCGTCTACAGCTGAACCCGGTGGCACAGGTTTTCGGCACCCCAGAGCATCCGGGCACCAGCCGTCTTCGGCGAAGGCGACTCATCGGAGACAGACCGACTCATCGGAGAAAGTCCGACTCATCGGCGCAGGCGGGCCCGGACGATGCCGGGAACCGCGGCGCGCCCGGTGACCGGCCGGAACCGGTCGGAGGCCGCGCTCAGCGCGGCGTACTCGTCCTCGGACAACTCGATATCGGCGGCCGCGACGTTGCTCTCGAGCTGCTCGACGCTGGACGCGCCGGGGATCGCGGTGACCGCCGGGTGCCGGATCACCCAGGCCAGCGCGACCTGAGCCGGGACGGCGTCGTGAGCGCGCGCCACCTCGCGCAGCACGCCGATCAGCTCGCTGGCACGGTCGAGGTTCTCCGGCAGGAACAGAGGGTTCCCGGCCCGGACCCGGTTGGCGGGCCGGCTGGCCCGGTCGTAGCGGCCGGACAGCAGGCCCTGCGCCAGCGGGCTGTAGGCGATCACGACCCGGCCGGCCGCGGCGGCGAACGGCAGCAGGTCCTTCTCGGGCGCGCGGTCAGCGAGGCTGTAGCGGACCTGGTTGCTGAGCACCCGCCCGCCCAGCGCCTTCTCGGCGGCCTGCCAGCGCGCCAGCGGGTAGTTGCTGACGCCGACCTCCCCGACCAGCCCGACCCGCTGCAGCGCGCTCATGCCCCGCATGATCGCGCCGTCGGAGACCAGCGGGTTCGGCCAGTGCACCTGATACAGGTCGAGCAGGCGCGCGCCCAGCCGGCTGGCGCTGGCCACGGCGCGCTGCTCCACGACCGGCGCCACCGGCAGGACCGGGAACAGCTTCGTCGCCAGGAAAACCGACCCCCGCCGCTCGCCGAGCGCCTCCCCCAGGATGCGCTCGCTGCGCCCGAGACCGTACACCTCGGCGGTATCGAACAGCGTGACGCCCAGGTCGAGCGCCCGGCGGACGATGTCGCGGGCCACCTGCCCGGCGTAGCCCTCCCCGTATCCCCACTCCTTCGCCCCGAACTGCCACGTGCCCAGCCCTATCTTGGAAATCCTGGTAGCCGTGTCGGTGTCCAGATACCGCATGCCGGGCCGCTCCTTCTCTTCTGATGTGCGGACAGTCTGATCTGCGGACAGTCTGATGTGCGGACAGGTGGGACGGACAGGCTTTCGGCAGCCCGCGCCACTTCTCCAGCGGATCCTGCCCACACCCGCCCCGGATGACCCCCACACCGACTTGGACGCCGCACCGGCGGAACACCGGGCCGGCCGGTTCCGCGTTATCTGGCACCTTATCGGCGTGACGCGGAAGGCGGCCGGTGTGATGATTTCCATACCCGGCAGACGGTCGGGCTGGGCAATTCGTGAGATTGCCGGGCGTTCTGAAACCCATGCCTCGGCGCAAAGAGGCGACCTGCTACGGCATAATTGGACATTATGCGACACCCCCTCGACGGTCTCACTGTCGTCTCCCTTGAGCAGGCCGTGGCCGCGCCCTTCGCCACCCGTCAGCTCGCCGACCTCGGCGCGCGGGTCATCAAGATCGAACGGCCGGGCGGCGGTGACTTCGCCCGCAACTATGACCGGACCACCCTCGGCCAGTCCAGCCACTTCATCTGGCTCAACCGAGGCAAGGAGAGCGTCGAACTCGACGTCAAGGACCCCGGTGACCGTGACCTCCTCGGCAGGCTCATCGACTCCGCCGACGTGTTCGTCCAGAACCTGGCCCCGGGTGCCGCCGACCGCCTCGGGCTCAGCCCGTCGGTGCTGCGGGCGGACCGGCCCGGGCTGATCTGCTGCTCGATCTCCGGCTACGGGCCCGACGGCCCGTACCGCGACAAGAAGGCCTATGACCTGCTTGTGCAGTGCGAGACCGGCCTGGTGATGGCGACCGGCACACCGGAGAGCCCGGCCAGGCCAGGGATCTCCATCGCCGACATCGCCGCCGGCATGTACGCCTACACCGGAATCCTGACTGCCCTGTACGACCGCGAGCGCACCGGAGTGGGCACGGCTCTGCACGTGGCCATGATCGACGCCCTCGGCGAATGGATGACCCAGCCTGTCTACTTCTCGCACTACGGCGGGCAGCCGCTCCCGAGGACCGGGGCAAGGCATCCTTCCATCTCCCCGTACGGCCCGTTCAACGCCAGCGACGGCGCGGTCTTTTTCGGGATTCAGAACGAGAGGGAGTGGCTCGTTTTCTGCCGCGATGTGCTGCACCAAGGCGACCTGGCGACGGACCCTCGCTTCGCGAGCAACCCGGACCGGGCGGCGCGCAACGACGAGCTGACCGCGATCATCGAGGACTCTTTCGCGAAGCAGACGGCTGATGAGGTCATAGCGGCACTTGAGGAGGCCGGGATCGCCTGCGCCCGGCTTCGGACGCCGGGCGAGCTGACCCAGCACCCCGAGCTGCGCGCCCGTGGCCGCTGGCGCGCGGTCCGGACGCCCGGTGGAGACATCGACGCCCTGCTCCCGGCCGTCCAGGCAGCCGGACAGGAGCCGGTCATGGGGCCGGTACCGGCGTTCGGTGAGCACACCGAGGCGATCCGCGCGGAGTTCGGGGCTTTGGCCAGGGAAATCCCCCAGACGGATCGGCCAGCCTGAGCGAATGAGAGGGGCCAGGACCCGCAGCTGTGCGGGTCCTGGCCCCTCGCGTCACACGGGCCAGATGTCGGCGAGCGCACGGAGCGTGTTCCCGCCGAGCACCTTCACGATCTCTTCGTCGCTGAGCCCATCGCGGACGAGCCACGCCGCGATGTTGTGGAAAGCCTCGCTCGGGTTCTCAAGTCCGTCCACGTACTCCACAACAGGGTGTTCCGGACCGGCCGACACCGTCTTACCGAGCAGACCCGCGAAGGTGCGGTGCAGGCCGACGTGGTCTCCGTAGAGGGTGTCTGGACCGAAACCGACGTGGTCAATTCCGACCAGATCGGCGCAGTAGTGGAAGTGGTCCATCACCGAGGCGATCGTGTGCGTACGGTGCTCGGCGGAGATCGTCGTGTGCGGCGCCGCTGACATGCCGATGACGCCGCCGGAGTCAGCGACGGCGCGCAGCACGTCGTCGCCCTTGAGCCGCGGGATGTCCCACAGCGCGCGGGCACCGGCATGGGTTATGAACACCGGCGCGCGAGATGCCGCCGCCGTCTCGATCCCGGTTCGGTCGGAGGCGTGCGACAGGTCGATCGCGAGGCCGAGGTCGTTCATCCGCTTCACGGCGCGCCGCCCGAACGCGGTCAGTCCGTAGTCGGTCGGCTCGTTCAGTCCCGCGCCGAGGCCGTTGGAGTCGGAGTAGGCGATCCCGATCTGCCTGACGCCGAGGCCGAACAGGATGTCCAGCTTGTCGAGGTCGTTGCCGATCGGCGTCGCTGCCTCAAGGCCGAACACGATGCCGACCCGTCCTGTCTCGTGCGCGAACTGGATATCTCGCAGGGTGCGGACGACCACGACGCGATCCTGGTGGGCGATGTCCGCCTGCCGCATGCCCAGGTCCGTCAGCACGTCGTCCCATTGCCACGGGGTGTTTCCTGTGACGTACGCGGTGCCGTCCATCATGTTGTCGAACACGACCGTCAGACCTGAAGATGCCAGGCCGGCGAAGGCGGTGTGCTGACGGCCGGTGCGGTTGTACTGCGGCGTGAGTGCCATGTCGGCGGGGAACCGCACCGGGTGATCGTGCAGGCTCACCACGATGTTGCGTGCGAGCAGCTCTTCGGCGCGTGCAACGGTCGCCGCGTCAAAGCCGCCGTCGTAGGCGGGCACCCGGCTGGATTCCGGGGCTAGCGGGAACCGCGCGAACGCGGCCGGCTCGTCGAGGTAGCCGAAGGAGGCGTAGTCGCTGTTCAAGCCTTGGCCTCGGCAAGCTCGGGCAGACTCACTGGCTGGAGCCGGTGGGGGCCGTCTGCCATCGAGGTGAGCAGCGCGTCCCAGGCGCGCATACCTTCATGGATGCGGCGCAGGCGGAGGAACTCGTTGGGAGCGTGCAGCTTCTCGTCGGCGGTGGAGAACGAGAAGAACAGCGTCTTCGCCCCGAGGACGTGCTCGAACAAGGTGGTGGCGGGCAGCGTGCCGGCGATGACCGCCTGCAGTACCTCCTGGTCCGGGTAGACCGCTCGCAAGGCTTCCGTGGCTGCGGCGATCGCCGGGTGCGCCGGATCGATGCGATAGGCGGGCACCGCTCCGCCGTCCTGCTCGACGGTGACGCGCACACCGCGCGTACCGAGACGTTCCACGTGGCTGCGGACCGCCGCGAGCACGCGCTGCGGGTCCTGGTCACCGACCAGGCGGCACGAGATGAATCCGCGTGCGACGTGCGGGATCACGGTGTAGCGGCCGCCGCCTGCCACCCCGTTGACCTCCAGGGTCGGGCGCTCCCACAGGCGTTGCAGGGTTGAGTACCCGGCCTCACCGTAGGTCTCGGGGACCCCGATCTGCGCGGCGAACACCCCATCGTCGAAGGGCACCGCATCCAGTTCCGCGAGCCGATCCGCGGCCGGCGGGGTGACCCCGTCGTAGAACCCGGGGACGGCGACCGACCCGTCGGGGTTGTGCAAGCTCGCCAGGATCGTCGAAAGCACCTGCGCGGGGTTGGCGACCGTGCCACCGTAGCGGCCGGAATGCAGGTCGCCGCTGGCACCCTCGACTGTGATCGTGAACGCGACCAGTCCCTTGGAGGCGACTGACAGCGACGGCTCGTCTGGGCGCCACTGCGCACCGTCAGCCGAGATCACCAGGTCGCAGGCGAGCTCGCGGGCGTGCTCGCGCGTGTACTCGGGCAGATGCGGACTGCCGATCTCCTCCTCGCCCTCGATGAGGAACTTCACGTTCAGCGGCAGTCCGCCCCGCTGCGCGATCGCCGCGGCAAGCATCGCGACGACAAGGAAGACCGGTCCCTTGTCATCCGAGACGCCGCGACCGCGAGCGATGTCGCCGTCGAGGGTGAGCTGGAACGGCGGAGAAAGCCACTCGGACTCGTCTCCGGTCGGCTGCACATCGTAGTGGCCGTACATGAGCACGGTGGGCGCGCCGGGCGCGCCGAGCCATTCGCCGCGGACGACCGGGTGGCCTCCGGTCTCCTCGACGCGGCCGCCTGCGAAGTCGAGCTGGCCGGCGATCCAGTCGGCGGCGCGCCGCATGGTGTCGCCGTCCGCGTTGCGGCTGTCGCTCGGGATCGCCACGTAGTCCCCGAGGCTGGCGAGGACGCTGTCAAGCTGCGGAAGTTCCAGTTCCTTCACAGCGGCCATCCGTTCTCGATCAGCTCGCGGGTCTCCTTAACACCGGCATCCCACACCGTCTGCATCCCCTCGTCGTTCCACTGGTAGGGTCCGCCGAAGGTGCCGTCCGGCAGCAGCGAGCGCAGCCGGGACGCGGACGCCGTCATGGCGACGCCACGCGGTACCAGCTCCCGCGCCTCCGTTGGGATGTCGACGCCATCGACGCGGGTCCACGGGAAGTTCTCGACCCAGGCGCCGTGCAGCTGCACCGGATCGAATTTGTCGGCCGCGGCGGCCGCCCCGGGAGCGTTGTACCAGTTGTGATAAACCACCTGTACCTGGTTGTCCCCTTGCGTCGCGAGCCACTCGCGGATCAAGCCGTTGACCGGCTGATTGCCGCCGTGCCCGTTCACGATCGCGATCCGGCGGAACCCCTGGCCGGCGAGGCAGTCCAGCAGGTCCCGCATCACCTCGATGTACGTGCTCATCCGCAGGCTCATGCTGCCGGGGAACTCGCGGAAGTACGGCGCCATCCCGAACGGGAGCACGGGCAGCACCGGCACGCCGAGCGGTTCGGCGGCCTCCACCGCCACGCGCTCGGCGAGAATCGCGTCGGTGCCCAATGACAGATAGCCGTGCTGCTCAGTGGAGCCGGTCGGAAGGACGATCCGATCGTCGTGCCGGAGATACTCCTCCAGTTGCATCCAGTTGCGGTCAAACACGCGCATGCTGCGCTGCCTCTCTCGCTCGCACCAGTGCGGCGGTGCGGGCCATCTCGTTGCCTACGATCATGAGTCCCTCGTCCACGCCCATGCCCGGCTTGGCCAGCACCTGGGTGGCCTGACAGGCCATCGCCACGTGCGCGGTGACCTGCGCCGACCGGTCGGTCTCGTTGCAGGTGCCGCCGCAGTACGCCTCAAGCCCGGCGTCGCGGGCCAGTATCAGCGCCTCCGCGGTATTGCCGATGCTGCCCAGGTCGGGGGTCTTCACGTGGATGACATCGGCCGCGCCCGCGGCGACGAAGGCGCGCACATCGTCGAGGGTGTTGCACCACTCGTCGACGACGATGCGGACCCCGGACCCCAGTTCGGACAGCGCGTCGCGGAGTTTGCGGAAAGACGCGATCTGTGCCTCGCGCGAACCTGCGTCGATCGGATGCTCGATCGCGAGGTCGTAGGGCTGCGCTATCTTGCCGAGTTCAGCGAGATACGCGGCGACGGCGTCGATGTCTCCATTGAACGCGAGCCCAGCGCATCCGTACAGATCGAGGTGCAGCCGCGGACGGTACCCGGGAGACGGGGCGAGTTCGCCGATCCTGCCGACCAGCCAGCGAACGTAATCGGTGAGGATCTCACCGGATGCGCCGAATTTCTCGGCCACGGTGTTGATGAGCCCGTGCGGGAGCACGTCGACGCCCTTGAGGATCATCTTCTCTGCGTTGCTGTACCGGTCGTCGCCGGTCTGGCCGTAGAGCGGGACCGGGAGGAGCGGAGCGCCGGTGTCGTACTCATCCCTGATGACCTCGGCCATGGTGAGCCGGCGGGAATGCGCCACCGCGGCGAGCACGGCCTGGCTGACACCGTAGCGCACGGCGGTGTGGAGCAAACGGCCGTCGGGCCCGGTCAGCGCGTCGATCCGGGCGGACACGGTCCTGAACCCCTCGCCCAGGTCGGTGTCGCGCAGCGCCGGCGCGACGACCTGCTCGACTGCGGCGACCGCGTCCTGCGCGGTGAACAGCGGGTCGCGACCGCCGGCCCCGCTGTACTGCACCGCCGCGCAGTCGCCGAACTCGACCCCGCCGTCGTCGAGGAAGAGCAGCACCGACACGGCCTCCCCCGGCTGCCGCACCCGGCTGAAGCCGGGAATCCGGGGCTCGCCTGTGTAGTCGAACCCGTCGTGGTCGGCGCCGGCCCGGATGGCCAGCTGGTCATCGAAGAAGAAGCCAGCCCGGACGGGGACCGCGAGCACGTCGACGATGCGCATCAGGCGGCCGTGCAGCGCGGCGACGAACTCGGCCAGCTCGTCAAGGTTGGCGCGCTCGTTGACCCGCCTGCCCTCTTCGATGTCGTGGATGATCTCCGCGACCTTGTTGAAGATCGGGCCGTTGATGTCGCGGAGCACTTCGTCGATCTCGGTCTTGCGCTTGCGCACCACGAGGTCGCGGTAGATGCCGCTGTACTTCTTGGCGCTGTTGCGGTTGAACTCGGCCAGCCGGTCGAGCGACCCCTCGAGATCGTTCGGGTCGAAGCCGTCGAAGCTCTCCACCTTGACCGGCGCCTGCGCGAGGACCTCCCGCGCGATGGCGATCATGACCGGCCGGTAGCGCGGGTCTTCGAGGTGCTCGGCGATGGTCAGATCGGACACCGCCCCGGCCCACAGCATCGCGCCGTAGGCCTCCTTGCCCCACAGGAAGCCGAGCACGTTGTCGGTCGGCTGCGCGTACGGCAGCGCGTCGGCGAGGTCCAGCACGCGCGGGGTGATGCGGCCGCCGTCGAGCTCGCCGACGCGGAAGGTCGCGACGTTGCCCTGCATGATGCGTCCCGGGGCCATGACGTCGGCGCCGAAGTTGACGAACGAGGAGATGACCCGGTCGCGGCCGACGGCGTCGATGAGGGTGATCGGCGGTGAGCCCGTTCTGCACGGTCAGCACGTAGCCGTCGGGGGCGAGCCGGTCGCGGAGCAGTTCGGCGGCAGCGCGGGTGTGCAGGCTCTTGACGGCCACGATGGCGTGGTCGATTCGATCGGGGAGCTCGTCGGGGGTGATCGCGTGCGCGGCCACAGTGAACTCGTTGACCGGGCCCTCGATGATCAGCCCGTGTTCGCGGATGGCGGCGACGTGGGCCGCGTCCGCGTCGCACAGCGTGATGTCGTGGCCGGCCCGGATCATGTGGGCGCCGAGAGTGCCGCCGATGGCGCCGGAGCCGATGATGGTGATTTTCATGGGGCGAGTCATCGCTCTCGTTACGCGACGGCGCTGTCGAGGAAGTCGCGCACGGTGGACAGGAACAGCTCGCGCTCCTCGATCTGCGGCGAGTGGCCGGACTTCTCGAAGACCACCAGCTTCGCGTTCGGCATCAGGGACGCGATGGTCTCCGCGGCGCTGACCGGGGTGACCCAGTCGAGCCGCCCGACGGTGACGAGCGTGGGCGCCGTTACCGCAGGGAGCTGCGGCTTGAGGTCATAGCTCGGCCCGTTGTGCTGGAAGCACCAGTTGTGGGCTTCGTGACGGTAGATGCCGGCCTCGACGCGCTCCGCCGAGCGGACGGGGTCGTACTCGTAGTCGTACAGGGGGATGATCTCCGCCCAGCGCGCCTTGAGGTCCTCGTCGTCGCGGATCTGCCCGGTCCAGTAACGGTTGAAGTTGTCCCAGTTGATCTCGACGCGGTCCTGGTTCCGCGCGTTCTCGAAGGCGAGCTTCAGGTTGTCCCGCGTCGGCGGAGGTGTCGCGCAGCACGATCGCCTGGACATGCTCGGGGTAGGCCACGGCGTACTCCAGGGCGATGAACCCGCCGTACGAGCCGCCCGCGATGACGATCTTGTCCGCGCCGATCCACTGGCGCAGGCCGTCGACGTCGGCGGCCCACTGGGCGTGGGAGTACGGCGGCACGCCCTCGCTGTGTCCGCAGCCGCGCGCGTCGAAGACGACGACACGGAACCGGTCGGACAGCGGGCCGAAGGTGGCCTTGGGCTCGGCCAGCGAGCCGATCCCGCCGCCGCCGTGGTGGGCGATCAGCACCGGGCCGTCCTCGGGCCCCATGCACCTCGACGTTCAGCTCGCAGCCGTTGATGGTCACTTTCATGCTCATGCCTCCAGTGGCGGTCCAGCGCTCGATCTCGTCGTCGAGCACGGTGAGGGGGATGGCTCCGTTGCGCAGCACCGCGTGGTGGAACCGGCGCAGCTCGAATCGCGGCCCGAGCGCGTGCTGCGCCCGCTCGCGCAGGCGCACGATCTCGCGCTTGCCGGTCACGTAGGCGAGCGCCTGGCCGGGCCAGGCGATGTACCGGTCGACTTCGTTGCGCACGTTGTCGCGGGTGGTCGCGGTGTGGTCGTACATGAAGTCGATCGCCTGCTGACGCGACCAGCCCAGGTGGTGCATGCCGGTGTCCACGACGAGCCGGCAGGCCCGCAGGGACGCGAAGGACAGCATCCCGAGCCGCGCGATCGGGCTGCTGTACAGGCCGATCTCGTCGGCAAGGCGCTCGGCGTACAACCCCCAGCCCTCGTTGAAGGCGCACAGCTCGGCGTCGATGTGGCGCCGGTAGCGCGGGATGTCGAGCGTCTGCGCGGTCGCGAGCTGCAGGTGGTGCCCGGGCACCGATTCATGGAACGCGAGCGCCTCGTACTCGTAGCGGTAGCGCTCGCCCGGGTTGGTCGTCAGCAGGCAGTGCGCGCCGGGGCGGCTGCCATCGACGGCCGGGGGCCGGTAGTACGCCATCGCGGTGTTGTCCGCGTCGATCGGGTTGATCTCCTCGATGACGCAGGCGGGAATGTCGTAGTGCTCGAAGTAGGTGTCGCGGACGGCCTCGGCGCGGTCGAGGGCGTCCTGCGCGACCGCGATGATCTCCTCGCGGGTGCGGAAGCGCAGCGCCGGGTCGTCGCGCATCCGCGCGGCGATGGTGGCGAAGTCGCTCTCACCGAGCGCCTCCTGCCCGATCTGCGACCACAGTCCGGCCAGCTCGTCGAGTTCCGCCAGCCCGATAGCGTGGATGTCCTCGGGCGAGAGCGTGGTGGTGGTGTGCCGCGCGACCGCGGCCAGGTAGCCGGCTTCACCGCCGGGGACTTCGCGGATGCCGACCCGGTCGTCCGGCCGGGCGAGCGGCGCCAGTTCGCGGCGCAGCAACTCGGCGAGCCGCTGCATGGCCGGCCTGATGGTCTGCGTGATATGGGCGGCCGCGGCCTCGCGCACCGCGGGCTCCGCGTCGCGTACCGGCTTGAGCAGCGCGTCCTGCGATACCGGCAGGGCGAGGTACCCCTGCCAGCTGGCGGATGGAGTGGTCGACGCCGACGGCGGTGGGGACGCGCCCGTCCGCGGCCTCCGCCAGGTACCGCTGGCCGAGCGCGTCGAGGGTCGCGCCGATCTTCGACAGCCTGCTGAGGTAGCGTGCGACGGCCTCGGGGCTGGCGACGGTCATGGCGGGCACCGCCTGGAAGATCAGGCCCTGCCGGCTGACGTAGCTCTTCGCCGACGCGTTGGCGGCCCAGAGCGAGTGCTCGGCGTCGGAGCGGGCCCCCTCGACGAGGGCGGTGAGTACCCCGTGATCGACGCGCTGGGCGTCGGTGAGGCCGGCCGTGTCGATCTCGCGAACCTGGCGGCCGATGGCCGCGAGTTCCTGCGCGGTGCGTTCGCTCGCCTCCCGGCTCGGGTCGAAGGACAGCCCGTCGAATTCGTCTACGCCGAGCAGGGTGGCGTTGTACGGGTCGTAGCTGTGCTGAGTGACGAAGTACGCCTCCCCGAGCCGGGTGAGTTCAGCTGCGGCCGCGGTTTCGATGTCAGTCATGTCCAGTCCTAGAAGAGGGAATGCCCGCCGTCGATGGAGATCGTCTGCCCGCTGACCCAGCCAGCGTCCGGCGCCGCGAAGAACAGGGCGCCGCGCGCGATGTCGTACGGCTGACCAGTCTTGCGCGTCGCGATGCGCTCAAGGAGCGCCCGCTGGCCTTCCTCGCCGTAGCTGTCCCACTGGGCCTGGGTGGTCGGGTTCGAGAGCACGAATCCAGGTGCGATGCAGTTGACGGTGATGCCGTGCGGCCCGAGTTCGTGCGCCATCTGGCGCGTGAAGCCGATCTGGCCGGCCTTCGCCGTGGTGTAGGCCTGGATGCCAGTGAGGCTGACGCTGCGGCCCGCCCCCGAGGAGATGTTGACGATCCTCCCGTAGCGGGCGGGCTTCATGATGCGGGCGGCGGCGCGCGTGCAGTTCAAGCGCCGTACGCAGGTTCGCGTCCACGACGGCGTCCCAGGCCGCGTCGGTCAGCTCGTCGATGGGGGTGTGCGTTTGCCCCTGTGACTCCCCCGGCGTTGTTGACGAGAATGTGAAGCTCACCCAGTGGGGCGAAGAACGCTTCCACGGCCGCCGAGTCCCGCAGGTCGACGCTGTCCTTGTCGACCCGGTGAACGGTCGCGCCCTCCGATTCGAGCAGGTCCGCGATCGCGCGCCCGATCCCCTGGGCCGTTCCGGTGACGACGGCGGCCTGCCCGTCGAGATGTCCCATGTGTCAGTCTTCTTTCTGTTGCTGATGCGGTACGGCCACATTGCCGACGGGCCCGTCGGCACGGAATGCCCGGTAGATGTGCACTGATCGCTCCCAGTCAGCCATCCGCTCGATTGCCGCCTCGCCGACCTCGTGGAAGACGGCATCCACGAGGCTTTCGGTGAGCACGAGGAGCGCGGCGAAAGAGTCGAAGGGGACGCCGTCGACAGCGACGGGCAGCACGATGTCCGCTTCTTCCGCCGACGGGGAGAGCGACTCGTCGGTGATCAGGATGACGCTGGCGCCACAGGTCTTCGCCATCGAGACGACCTCCCTGCTCGCCAGTTCGTATCGGCGCAGGTCATAAACGATCACGACCGAGTCGCGGCCGGCCCGCAGGTACTTCGCGAGGTCGGCGCCGCGAGGCTCGTCGGCGTAGTCAACGTTGAGGATCAGCTGATCGAGCTGCATCGCCAGCATGCGGGCGATCAACCGCGAGAAGTATCCGCCGGAGATGACGACGTGCTTCGGGCGTCCGGCCAGCAATGAAACGGCTCGTTCGATCTCTCCGGCGGCACCGTGTCCTGCAGCCGCGCGACTAGCCGGGCGCGCAGTTCGACCGCGCGCAGGAAGACGCTGTCGTCGGACGGCACCGCCTGGCGGGCCCGGGCACGGCTCAGCGGGCTCTCGCTCATGGAGCGGGTGACCTCATCGCGCAGGCGTTGCTGAAACTCGGGGTAGCTGCCGAACCCGAGCCTGTCCAGCAGGCGCAGCACCGTTGGTTTGCTCGTCCCCGCCGCCGCTGCCAGCGCGGCGGTGCTCTCAAGCCCGGCAGCCGGATAGCGGGCGAGCAGGGTGCGCGCCACCTTCCTCTCAGCAGGCGTGAGCTCGTCCATCCGCTGAAAGATCTCGTCCCGCAATGGCAGGTCTTCGGCCGTAGTGTCTGTCATGTTGTGAGCGTAGGCTCCGGGCCCGTGCCGCGTGCGGAGAACATCGCTGGCGAATTGTGCGCCACGACGATGCGGCCATCGCCGCCGACGGCGATGAGGCCTCCGGTGGAGCCGTGCTGGCCGAGTTCCTGCTCGAAGGTCTCCCGGACTGCCGCAGCGAGGTCCGCGCCTGTGTAGCGGATCCGGGCGGCGATGTCGTAGGCCACGACGCCGCGGATGAAGGCCTCGCCGTGGCCGGTGGACGAGATCGCCACGAGATTGTCGCGTGCGTACACGCCCGCGCCGACGATCGGCGTGTCTCCGACGCGTCCGTCGGCCTGGCCGACCATCCCGCCCGTGGAGGTGGCGGCGGCGACGCGGCCGCCCGAGTCGCGGGCCACAGCGCCGACCGTTCCGTGCCGGGCGGCGGCCGCACGGCCGTCCATCACGCGCTCCAGCTGCTGCCGCCGCGCCTCGGTGATGAAGTAGTCGCGCTCGACCTGCCTCAAGTCCGTGGCGCTGAAGGAACGCGACATCCGGGTCGACGATGAGGACGTGCTCGGTGTGCTCCATCACGGCGCGGGCCAGCCAGACCGGGTTCTTGGCGTACTTGGACGCGGCGACCGCGCCCGCGAGGCCGGCTCCTGTCATCACCGAGGCGTCGAGCTCGGCGTGTCCCGTCGCGGTGAGCGCGGCGCCGCGGCCGGCGTTGAACAGCGGATCGTTCTCAAGTACCTCAACGCTCGCGCAGACGGCGTCCAGAGCGCTGCCGCCTGATGCGAGCACCTGCCATCCGGCGGAATAGGCGGCATGAAGGCCCTCCGCGTACGGCGCGCGACCCTCGAGGGCCAACTCCTCCACGCGTCCGCCGGCCCCGCCGTGCAGGGCCAGGCTGGGTCCTTGGGCAGGCGGGGACACTTCGAAAATCTTCATCGCAATCGTCTTTCTGTCGTCCGGTGCAGAGCTCAGCGCCCGCCGGCCTGCCGGGTGATATAGGTGACGGCCACAAACGACTGGTAGACGCTCAGCAGGTTGTCACCGGAGATTCGGGCGGCGCGTTCACCGGTGCGTTCGGTGTCACGCGCCCAGGTGGCGACACTCGCCATGTCACCGGTCTGGAACTCCATATCCAGCGTCACGGGCTTGTCGATCGAGGGCGCCTGCACGCTTCCGGTCGCGACCCGGCGGACGGCTTCTTCGGCGCCGACGCGGATCCGCCGGCATGACTCGTCCGGGTGCAGGTTCAGCGCCGCCGCCCGGGTGATGGACTCCTTCGTGATAACGCTGACGGCGTCCGGCGCGAACGGCCCGGTCTCCTGGGCGGTCACCCGGTCTCCGGAGACGAGGGCGATGGGGATGCCGTAATGCGCCATCGGGCAGGGCGTTGACGCCGCTCTCCCCCACGTACTCGCCGTTCACCCGGACGCCCGAGAACACCTCGGGGTTGTAGGTGTGGGACAACGTCGACGGGCGTCCTGAGATCGAACCGTGATAGCCAACCAGGAACACGGCGTCGTAGCTGTCGTCGAGCCCCTCGACCATGTACATCGGCTTGTGGCGCCCCGACAGGTAGCTGGCGCCCCCCGCGATCTTGCGCGGGTCGAGATTGGCCATCCGGCCGTGCGAGTCGTTCACCACGATCTCGGTCGCCCCGCCGGCGACCGCGCCATCGATCGCAGCGTTGACTTCATCCTGCATCAGCGCGCAGCCAAGCGCGTACCCTGAGCCGCCGGGGCGGCACTGGTCCCAGTCGACGATGCCGGCGACGCCTTCCATGTCGCATGAGATCCAAATCTTCACTGTTCCTCCTTCAATGCGGGCACACCCAGGTACGGGGGGAGTTCGGCGGCCAGCAGGCAGGCGCTGGCATGCCCGGGGCCGCCGATCAGCGAGAGCCCGGGGTCCTCCGTACGGCACCGATCGACGGCGACGGGGCAACGCGGATGGAAGCGGCAGCCAGACGGCACGTTGATCGGACTCGGCGGCTCGCCTTCGACCTCAAACGGATCGGTGACGCTTTCTGCGGACATGCGGGGGATGGAGTCGATCAGCGCGCGCGTGTACGGATGCCGCGGGTCGTTGAAGATCTCGGCCGTGTCGGCCGTCTCGACGATCCGGCCCAGGTACATCACCGCCACCCGCTGGCTGAGGTGCTGAACGACGGCGAGGTTGTGCGCGACGAACAGGATGCTCAGGCCCAGCTCCTCCTGCAGGGACCTGAACAGTTCGAGGATGGTCGCCTGGACGGACACGTCAAGCGCGGAGACCGGCTCGTCGGCAACGAGTACATCGGGTCGTACCGCGAGAGCGCGCGCGATGGCCAGTCGCTGGCGCTGGCCGCCGGAGAACTGGCTGGGGTACGCGTGCAGCGCGTCCTCTTCAAGGCCGACACGGTTGAGCAACCGGATGCTCTCGGCGCGCACCTCGCTGTTCGGAACTATGCGATGGAGCCGAAGCAGTCCGGCGAGCATCGATCCCACGCTGAGCCGGGGATTCAGCGAGGAGTAGGGATCCTGGAAGACCATCTGCACGCGCTGCGAGCGCTCCCTGCGGCCGGCGCCCTCAGCCAGTCCGAGCTCGTGGAGTTCTCCCCCGGTCGGCTTCACCGCGCCGACGAGGATCTTCGCCAGCGTCGATTTGCCTGACCCGGATTCTCCCACCAGCGCGAGCACTTCACCGCGGCGCAACTCGAGGTCCACCCCGTCAAGCGCCTTCAGTGACGTCTTCTTCGCCCCGCCGAACCGGCCAAACAGCCCCTGGTTCAGCCGGTATTCCTTGCTGATGTTGGCGACGCGCAGCACGGTCGGCTGCTCGGTGACTTCTGGCTGCGCAGTGACGTCCGTCATGCGGTCGCTCCCTGGAAGATGCGCGCGGTTTCGAAGCAGGCCGCCTCGCGCCCCGGCAGCACGCCCTCCAGCCTCGGTCGGGTGGTGGCGCATTGCTCGACCGCGAAGGCGCAACGCGGCTGGAACGGGCACCCGTGCGGGCGGTCGGCGAGATTGGGCGGGAAGCCGGGGATCGCCACGAGTTCCCTGTCGGGCTGGTCGAAATCGGGTGCCGAGTCGAGCAGGCCCTTCGTATACGGATGCCGCGGATCGGCGAACACGTCCTTCACCCGGCCCCGTTCGACGATCTCGCCCGCGTACATGACGGCCAGTTCCCGGCACGTCTGGTTGACGACACCGAGATCGTGGGTCACGAAGACGAGCGCCGTCTTGGTGTCCTCACACAACTGCTCGAGGAGGCGGAGCACCTGGTGCTGCACCGTCACGTCGAGAGCGGTGGTCGGTTCGTCGCACAGCAGCAGCTTCGGCGAGCAGGACAGTGCCATCGCGATCATGATGCGCTGGCGCAGTCCGCCCGAGAGCTCGTGCGGGTATGCCCGGGCACGGCGAGCCGGGTCCGGGATGCCGGTCTTGCGCATCATGTCGATGGCGAGGTCCATCGCCGCGGACTTGCTGAGTCCAAGATTGCGCCGCGGGGACTCGGCGATCTGCTCCCCGACCCGCATCACAGGGTTCAGCGCGCTCATCGGTTCCTGGAAGATCATCGCGATTTCCCGGCCGGCCAGGCGGCGGCGGGATTTCACCGACATGCTCTGCAGATTCTCGCCGCGGTACTCGATCGCGCCCGACAGCACCGTGACCCCGGCGGGCAGCAGGTTAGCGATCGCCCGCAGCGTCATGGACTTGCCGGAACCGGATTCACCGACGATGCCGAAACGTTCGCCTTCGGCGACGTCGAAGCTGATGTCATCGACGATGACGGTCGTCGGCCTGCCCTTGCGTTGCACGCCAAGCGACAGGTTGCGCACGGAAAGCAGCGGAGCCTCGCTCATCTCACTTCCTCCGGTCCGGGCTGAGCAGATCCGACAGCCCGTCGCCGAGCCAAGACAGTCCGAGGCTGGTGACGACGACCGCGAGGCCGGGAATCGTTGCCTCCTGCCACTGCGTGGTAATGAATTGCTGCCCGTCCGCGATCATCGATCCCCATTCCGCGGTGGGCGGGGCGACGCCCAAGCCCCAGGTAGCCGAGGGTGACGATGGCCATGATGTCCTGCACGATGTCGCTCATCGCGTAGATGATCGCCTGCGACAGAACATTGGGGCCGATGTGGCGGGCCAGCACCTTCAGGTGCGAGAAGCCGCCGAGCCGCGCGGCCATGACGTAGTCCTGCTGCTTGGCGACGAGGATTTCGCCGCGGACGATCTTGGCATAGGACACCCACGACACTGCCGCGATCGCCAGGTAGATGCTCGTCTCGCCGGCTCCGAGGACGAAGACCAGGGCGATGACCATCACGTAGAACGGGAACGCGAAGAAGATGTCGACCAGGCGCATCACGATCATGTCGAGCCATCCGCCGAAGTACCCGGCGAGGCCGCCCAGGATCGTGCCGACGACGAACGGGATGAGCACGGCCAGGAAGCCGATGCGCAGGTCGACGCGCGTTGACCAGATCAGCCGGGTGAGCACGTCCCGGCCGAACTGGTCGGTGCCCAGCCAGTGGGCGGCGCTTGGCCCCTGGAGCACGTCGGTCGAGGTTCTGCGTGACCGGCGAGTACGGGGTCAGCAAGGGGGCGAAGATCGCCACCAGGACGAGCGCGCCGACGATCACGATCCCGGCGACGAGCGAGCCGTTGCGGTACCAGGGCCGCAGGGAACGGGACCGGGCGGCGCGGCGGGCGGCCTTGACCGGTGCGAGTGTCGGGGCAGGGGTGGTCGTCATCGGACTGCCTCCGTGTTAGCGAGGTCGACCCGCGGATCCAGCAGCGTGTACACGATGTCGGTGAGGACGCCGACCGACGACCACGAAGAGGGCAACGAACAACGCGACGCCCTGGATGGTCGGGAAGTCATCGGAGAAGATCGCGTTGATCATGAGCGATCCGAGTCCGGGAATCGCGAACACCTGCTCGATGACGAGTGATCCGCCGACAAGATAGCCGAGGTTGACGCCGACGATGGAAACGGTCGGGATCGCCGCGTTGCGCAGCACGTGGACGCGGAAAAGCGAGGCGCCGGCGATGCCCTTGGAGCGGGCCGTGCCGATGTACTCCGAGCCGAGGACCTGGATGGTCGACGCCCGCAGGCTGCGGATGATCGTCGGGCACATCGAGATGGCGAGGGTGAGCGCCGGCAGGAACAGGTAGTACAGGTGGTCGAGGCCGGTCTGCCCGTAGCCGCTGACCGGGAAGAGCCGCAGCCGCACCGCCGAGGAGCAGGATCAGCATGATGCCGGTCCAGAATTGCGGCATGCCCTGTCCGAGCAGGGTGTAGGCGCGCACACCCAGGTCACGGGCACCGCCGGGCCTGCTGGCGGCCCAGCCGGCCAGCGGGATGCTGATGATCAGCGACAGGACGAGCGCGTACAGCACCAGGCTCAAGGTGACCGGCACCGCGGAGACCACGAGGCCGAACACCGGCTGCGAGTAGGTCAGCGACTCACCGAGGTCACCGTGGAAGAGGTGCACCAGGAACAGCCAGTACTGCTCCCACAGGGGCTGGTTGAGCCCGAGGTGCTTCGAGAGCGCGGCCACGGCAGCGGGAGTCGCGTGGTTGCCGAGCATGGCCATTGCTGGGTTGCCGGGCAGCAGATGCGACATCGGAAGACGAGAATGGTCACGCCGAATGCCACGGGGATCGCCTGAAGGATCCGCCCCGGAATAAATCTCAGCCGGTGCAGCATGTGCTTCTCCTTGCGCGGCGGCAGGCGGCGAGCCGCCGGCCCCGCATTGCGAGGGGTGAGATGGGTGGACGTCAGCTAGACAGGTAGACGTTGCCGAGGTTGAAGTTGCCGAGCGGCGTCACGAAGAAGCCATGGACGTTGTCCGTGGTGGCGTAGGCGAACGGCGGGTAGTACAGGTAGGCGAAGAACGCGTCCTGTGAGGTCAGCTGCTGCAGCTGGTGTACAGGGCAGCCCGCTTGGTCGGGTCGGTTTGCTTCTCGGCCTGCGTGTTGAGGCTGATCGCCGTCGGGTTGTCGTAGTAGGTGAAGCCCGACGAGGCGCCGCCAGCGGGATTCACCGCGAAGGAGGTCCACTCGTCCGGGTCCGGGATATCCATGGTCCACTGGGCATAGGCCATGTCGAAGGTATCGCCTATCAGTGACGCGTGCTGCGCAGTGGGATCCAGTTCCTGGATGTTCATCGTGATGCCCAGCGGCTTCAGTTCGGCCTGCACGATCTGCGCCGCCGCCGACTCGTTGGCGTTACCGGAAGCGATCTGCAGCGTCGTGGTGAACCCATGGGGCCTCGACGATTTCGCCAGGGCCTTCTTGGCGGCCGCCAGGTTGTACGTCTCACCGCCCGTTGGGTCGTAGTACGGCAGGCCCGGCATGAGCAACGAGTTGGCCGGCTTTCCGTTGCCGAACAGCACGGCGTCTACCAGCGCAGTGCGGTTGATCGCGTCCGAGATCGCCTGCCGCACGTAGACGTTATTGAACGGCGCCACCTTCTCGTTCATATCCAGGTAGTCGAGCTCAGTGGACGGGAACGCGGTTGCGGTGATGCCCGGCGTGCTCTTCAGCGTTGCCAAGGTCGACATGTCCGGGAAGGTGTCGATGTTGGCCTGGTTGCCCTCAAGCTGCAGCTCGCGGGTGCTCGCGTTCGGGACGACGTCGAATTGAACGCTGTTCAGGTACGGCTCGCCCGACTTCCAGTAGTCGGGGTTCTTGAGCAGCTTGATGTACTGGCCCTTCTTCCACACATCCCACTTGAACGGCCCGGTGCCGATGGGGGCGTTGTAGAAGGCGGTCTCGGTCTCCCCGTCGTAGTTGTTCGGGATGATCGCGTTGGCGAACAGCGACAGGTCAGCGAGGATCGGAGCCCACGCGTACTTGAGGTCGATCTGCACTGTCGACGAGTTGACCACGACGACCTGCTTGATCGCCGTATTGATCCAGCCCCAGCCCGCCGCACCTGACGCGGTGTTCTGGTCGATCGAGAACTTGACATCGGCCGCGGTCATCGGCTGCCCGTTGGAGAACTTGACGCCGCTGCGGAGCTTGATGGTGTAGGTCAGCTTGTTCGCCGACACGGTGTAGCCGGTGGCCAGCAAGGGCTCGACGGTTTTCCCGCTGTCGCTGACGGTGAACAGCGGCTGCATCATCTGTTCCATGACGTAAATCGAGCTGTTGTCGAACGTCGTGGTCTTGTTCATGGAAACGGCGTCGTTGGAGCGGTCGATCACGAGGTTGCCCCCGTCGACCGGCTTTGACGAGCCACTCGCACCGGTACCGGAACCGGAACCGGTTCCGGCCGCCCGCAGCCCGCGAGGACCAGCGGGACCACCGCGAGAGCCGCGGCAGCCGAGAGGCGGACTTTTACTCTTCATCTATGTTCCTGGGTTGTCGTGAGCGCCGTGGCACTCGACCAGCGGGGAAGGACGGCCGGCGCAGCGCTGCGTCACGGTTCCCGAATCCTAGCCTGTTCGTACCAAATGTTACAAGAGTTCATTTTTCTCACGTTGTGTGACGTTCGTAACAGATTTTGTTGGCCTACTCGGTCGCCTTCGCCGGAAGGGCAAGCCCGAGCAGGAGCCCGTCGGCGCAGACAGCCGGGCTCGAAGTGATGAAGAGCGGTACCCCAGCGGCGGGCGCGGTGATTCGCGTCGGCGTGCCGCCGATGATCGGCGCGACCGTGCCCAAGAGGTCACCTTCTGCGACGGAGGCGCCGGTCCCAACCGCAGGCTGCCACCATCCGGCGTCGGCCGTTCTCATCCAGATCCATCCGTCGTGTTCGACCGGGCGGTCGAACACGACGGCCTCGCCTGGAAGCAGGCGTAGCTGGCGGAGGACGTTCCGCAGCCCGCGAAGATGCCTGTCGACGGCATCCCGGGCGAGGATGCCGCACTCTCCCGACTCGGCGGTGAATGACGGGATGCCGAGATCGGCCGCGGCCGCTGAGGTACTGCCCGCAACCGTCCGGCCGTCAGACGATTGCCGCACCATGTGCCCGAGGCCGTAAGCTAGGGCGAGATCGCGGGCCCGCTGTTCGACGGGCGATGCGTCGTAGAAGGCGAACGGCTCAAGTGCTTCGGGCAAGTCCCCGGCGTGCAAGTCGATCAGGTAGTCGGAGCCCTGGATGAGCCCTTCTGTGACCGCAGCGGCGATCCGCTCGGTGGCACTGCCGCCCGCATCGCCGGGAAAGCTGCGATTGAGGTTCTTCCCGTCGAGCGGGACGACGAACGGCGAGCGCGCCCAGAACGCCGGCAGGTTGATGAGCGGCGCGACGGTGACAGTCCCTGAGATCTCAGCCGGTCGAAGCTCCGCCAGCAGCTCGCGCGCGGCGGCGATTGACGCGTATTCGGTCCCGTGCACGCCAGCGATCACCGTCAGACGCGGCCCGTCGCCCGCCTCTCCGACGACATTGACGTACGGAATGCTCAGCATCCCCTCATCGCCGAGGTCGACCCGCACCTCGCTTGTCTCGATCATCCTTGCCTCTCCTCCCAGGCACAGCGGACGGAACGGGACTCACGGTCACGGCAAGGAGCACGCGCGCCTGCCACCACTCCCGCCGTTGTTGCGATTCGTTACTATATGGGATAATAGACAAAAAATGTACCGAACGTTACAGATCTGGGCGCTCACCTGGCTGGCCAGCGGCGAGGCCATCCGCAGGGCCGGCCAGGTGCCACGGCCGCTGAGGACTTCCATCGCCCGGCGGGCGGCCGTGGGTTGGAGTGTCCGGCCTTGGGTACTGATACGCACACGGACGGCGCTGTGCGCCAATGTCGGGAGGACCGTATGCGTATCAGCGATGTGCTTCGCGTCAAGGGCGCTCATGTCGTCACGGTCACCCCGGACACGACGGTGCGGCGTCTTCTCACGGTCTTGGCCGAGCACCGGATCGGCGCGGTCGTCGTCTCTCACGATGGCACCTCAGTCGACGGGATCGTCAGCGAGCGGGACATCGTCCGGGCCCTGGCCGTGCGAGGCACTGCGGTGATGTCTGAGCAGGTCACGTCCATCTACACCGCCGATGTGCACACGGTCACGCCTACGACCGAGTTGGAGGACGTCGCGCGCATGATGACCGAGCGCCGGGTACGGCACGCGCCGGTCACGGTGAATGGCGGCTTGCGCGGCATCGTGAGCATTGGCGACGTGGTGAAGAGCCGCATCGGCGAGCTGGAAACTGAGCGGGCCCATTTGACGGACTACATCTCGGGCACCCGCTAGCGCGAGCCGCGCCCGGTCCGGCCACGCCCTCCTAGCTTCCTAGCTTCCTAGCTTCCTAGCTTCCTAGCTGCGCGCAAGTAACCGCCTGATTGGCGTCAATCCTGAGCAGGGTCATCGGCCGTGGCTGCCGACGATTACCCAATCTCGGCCTTGTAAGCAGTGGTCGGCTGCTTGCGGCGATAGTAGTGTGAGATTGCTAGAGCAATTCATTAGAGACGGCTGGAGTGTACGGTCGATTGCCTTTCCCCCAGCAGGAGACGGCCGGGTAACCGTTGCCTACCAAGGCTCTTGCTCGGCCAATATCCCTGAAAAATGGCCCGGACGACGACCGAAAGGATGCTCCGATGGATGGAACACTCGCTGCCGCTGATCTAGAACGACTGCGCAAGGATTTCTCGGCCAACCCGACCTACCGGCTCGCCCAGAATGCCGTGACCCGGGTAACCGTCGATGACGTCGCCATCAACCGGGAGATCGTCGCCAGCATCGACCACTCACTGTCGACGACGCTGGACGACTGGAAGGTCACGAACCAGGAGCGGAGCGGCCGCTGCTGGCTGTTCGCCGGGCTGAACCTGCTGCGCGTCGGCGTCATGCGCAAGACCGGGCTCAAGGACTTCGAGTTCTCGCAGAACTACGCGATGTTCTGGGACAAGCTCGAGCGCGCCAATTACCTCCTCGAGGCGATCATCGAGACCGCGAACCGCGACCTCGACGACCGCACCGTCGCCTACCTGCTTGAGTCGGCGGCCGGCGACGGCGGCCAGTGGAACATGTTCGCCGCTCTCGTGGCCAAGCACGGCCTGGTCCCCAAGGGCTACATGCCGGAGACGCAGAGCTCGTCGAACACGGCCCGGATGAACTCGATCCTCCGCTATCAGCTTCACCAGGGCGCGCGGACTGTCCGCGCGGCTAGCGGCCGAAGGCCTTGAGGCCGCCCGCGCGGCCAAGGCTGAGATCATGCAGGTCATCTACCGGATCCTGTGCATCCACCTGGGTACGCCGCCGGAGCGCTTCGACTGGCAGTGGACGGACAAGGACAAGAAGTTCCACCGAGACGGCGTCCTCACCCCCCAGGAATTCGCCGCCAAATACGTGGACCTGCCGGTCAGCGAGTACGTCTGCCTGGTCAACGACCCCCGGCCGTCCAGCCCGATCGGCGCGACCTTCACCGTCGAGTACCTCGGCAACGTCATCGGCGGCCCGCCGGTCAGCTACCTCAACGTCGACATGCAGGTCATCAAAGACGTCGCCGCGGCCACGATCGAGCGGCGGCGAGCCGGTCTGGTTCGGCTGCGACGTCGGCAAGATGATGAGCAGCGATTACGCGGTCTGGGACGCCGAGCTCTACGACCTGCCGTCGGTCTACGACACCGCGTTCGACCTCGACAAGGCCGCCCGCCTCGCGTACCACGAGACCGCGATGACGCACGCGATGCTCTTCACCGGGGTCGATGTGCTTGACGGGGTGACCCGGCGCTGGCGCGTGGAGAACAGCTGGGGACTCCGACCGCGGCAAGGACGGCTTCTTCACGATGAACGACTCCTGGTTCGGCCAGTACGTCTTCGAGATCGCCGCGCGTAAGAGCGCGCTTCCGGCCGACTTGCAGCGCGCTCTGGAGGCCGAGCCGATCGTGCTGCCCGCCTGGGACCCGATGGGTGCCCTGGCCTGGTAGCGCGAAGCCACGCGTGCGTTCAGGAAGATCAAGATTTTTTATTCTGAACGAACGCGTGGCTCCGCCTCTCAGGCCCGCGCAAGTCCGCGATCCCGCGGGCTGGCCAGTCACCCGACACTGCGCCTGCGCCCCGTGCCCCTCGGCCTCTCTTACCACCATTACAACGTGAAGATCGAAAAGATACTTGGCGTTTCCGTCGTTATAGTAGCAGTTTCGCCATGGATTTCGATTGGATGATCATTGACTGCCGATCTAGGTGCGACTACAGGACACCGCGCCGCTGCAGCACCTGGAAGCAGACCCAGCCGACCGGGATGGGCAGCCAGAACGTCGCCATGCGGAACAGGAGCACCGCGGGTATCGCCTGGTACGCCGGGATGCCGATGGCCGTCAGCCCGGCGGCCATGACGGCCTCGACTCCGCCGAGCCCGCCGGGCGTCGGCGTCGCCGATCCCACCGCGTTGCCGGCCAGGAAGACGACCGTGGCGGCCAGGACGGCCGGGTGGGCGCCCACCGACCGCAGGGCCGCGATCAGCGCGACGGCGTAGGCGACGGTGAGCAGCAGGTTCGCGCCGACCCCGACAGCAAGCCGCAACGGATGCGACAGGGCCTCAAGCAGCCGCGGCCCGACCTCGCGCAGGTGCGGCCACACGCTGCCGGCCACCAACTTTCTGGCCTGCGGCACGGCCAGCACGGCGATGACGACGGCGGCGACGACCGCCAGGGCGATCAGCACGTCCGCGCCCGGTGCGATCTTGAACTTGCTGAGCCCTGAGCCGGTGAGCACGCCGAGCACGATCAGCAATAGCACCGTGGTGACGACGTTCACCAGCTGCGAAACCGTGATCGCGGCGGCGATAGTCTGCTCGTCCACCTTCTGGCGGTGCAGGTAGCGGGCGTTGACGGCCACATGGCCCACGGTCTGCGGCAGGGCCACCCCGACGAACGCGGTGGACAGCTGGACGAAGAAGCCACGCCAGATGGACAGGTGCTTGGGGACGAACGCCGCGACGCCGATGGCGGCCCCCAGGTAGGTCACCGCAGAGCCGAGCACCGCGAGAGCGAGCCAGGCCGGATTGGCCTGGCCCAACGTCCCGAGGACGTTGACGCCGGAGATCTCGCCGATGAGCAGGTAGGCGGCGACGGTGAGGGCGATCGCGCTGGCCACCGTACGCCAGCGGAAGCGTTCCAGCCGGGGGGTGGTCGGCACCGCGGCCTCATCGCCGAGCAGTTCATGCCTGATCTCATCCAGCGAGCTGGTGGCGGCCCGCGCGTCCCGCCAGCCCCACGACGCGAGGGCGACCGGCTGTACGACGGCCGCGACGGCAACCTGGTCCACCGGTCCGTAACCGGCCCGCAGCGCCGCCACGGCGCCGCCCGGCCCGCAGGTCACCGCGAGCGTCGCCAGGGCCTGCACCAGGTCGAGGCGGCGAGCAAGCTCGCTGGCGCCGGGCTCGGCCGCGTCGAGCGTGCGGAACCCCGCCCGGTCCCCGGACATGAACACGTTGGCCGGCCGGACGTCACGGTGCGCGACGCCCGCGCCGTGCAGGCGGCGCAGCGCAGCGAACAGCGACGTCGCGCCCGTTATCCGCGCCGCAAGCTGTGCCACCCCGACGTCCGGCGGCTGCGCCGCCCCGGCTAGCTGTGCCGTCCCGGCGTCCGGTCCGCTGTCGGGGACGGTCGTGACGAGCACCAGCGTCTCGCCGGGCATCTCACCGAGCAGCCGGACCGCGGGACTGGGCACGCCCGCCTGCTGCGCCAGGCAGCAGCCCAGGGCGAGCTGCTCGATCTGGGCACGGGAGCCGAGCGCGATGCGCCCCGCAAGCGCCGGCCGGAGGCGGGCCAGCGCCCACAGCTGGCGGACCACGCCCGATCCGCGGGTGTCGCGGCCGGACAGGTGAACGCGGATCCGGGTGCCGTCGGCCAGCGTGCCCTCCAGCCGTGCCCGGCCGATTCCGGCGACCGACAGGTCCCCGGTTCTGACGTTCTGGCTGGTCAGCCAGTCGGTGAGCTCCTTGATGTTCGGCAGGACCGAGGCCGCACCGAGCAGCCAGCGCACCACCCAGCCCACGAGGAGGCCGCCGGACGCCGCGATCACAACCGCGAAGGGCGTCAGCGTGCCGACGGCCAGCCCGCTGAGCAGCAGCGCCGCGCCTGCCCGGGGCCACCAGCGGGACCAGTGCGAAAGCCGGGACAGGTCGGTTCCCACCACGAACGCGACGAACGCGGTATCCACCACGAACGTCGACGGATTGCTGCCATGCAGAACCGCACGCTCCACGGCCGCGTGCTCGATCCGCCAGATGACGGTTGCGATGAGGGCCGCGGCGGCGCCGGCCAGCCCGGCGGCGACCGCGTTCCGCGTATCCCGCCAGTGACCGCGCGCCAGCACGACCAGTGCCACGATCACCAGGATGAAGCAGGCCACTCCGGCGACCACGGCGGCCGAGTATGACAGCCAGCGGGGGATGTGCAGCAGCCAGCTCGAGACGTCATTGGCCACCTCGGTGCTGCCGAGGGGCAGGGCCGGGATGACGCCAATCACCACGGCCACGACCGCGAACGCGAAAACCGCGAGCAGCAGGTCGGCGGGACGGCGCACCCGGTCCGCGCCAACTCGCATGCGGACTGCGGGAACCTCGCCCGGGACGGCGTCCGCCGGGTTGACGGCCACGCCCGCCGTACCGCGCGGTTCCTCGCCTGTGCCCGTCATCATGCCACGTCGGTACCCCAGGTATCGCGCGACAATCCGGTCAGACCGCCCGCCGCCGGGGTTCGCGCGTCGGGTCATGGCCGGCAGACGCGTTCGGTGAGGTCCTGCCAGGCCTGCCCGATCCGCTGCTCGACTTCGTCGGGCGTCGGCGAGTTCGCCGAGGACAGGTAGAGCAGCACGGGGCCGTCGAGGGCGGCGGCGAGTTGGATGGTCAGCATGTCCAGGTCGACCCGGCCGAGGCTCAGCTGCGCGAGCAGCATTCTGATGTGGACCTGGGCCATCGGCGTCCGCGGCCCGGCCGGCGTGGGCTGGCTGCCGTCCAGGGCGGCGCGGGCGATGTCTCGGCGCCTGACCATGAAGCAGGCCCGGGCGCGGCCGTAGGCGATCAGTCGTTCCTGGGGAGTCGCGCCGGGGCCCAGCGGCGGCGGCCCGGACAGCACCCGCTGCTGGAAGGCCCGCTCGTCGTCGTCCAGCAGCGCCTGGAAGATCCCCGCCCGGGTGCCGAACCGACGGAACACGGTCCCCTTGCCCAGTCCCGCCCGTTCCGCCAGCCCGTCCATGGTCAGCTGGGCCGGGCCCTGCTCGGCCAGCATCTGGCGGGCCGTGGCCAGCAGGTGCAGCCGGTTGCGGGCGGCATCGGCGCGCTCGGCGTGCGGTGCTCCCCAGATGACGGTCCGGTCCACGGGCTCACTGTACCGGTGGAATACGAAGCGGGGTATAGTCCGTTTACGCCGGTAGCCGCGCGGCAGGACACCGCGGCAGCCGAGTTATCGACGGGATTGGAAGGTGGAGACATGCCTCTCACCGGGGAGTACGCACCGAGCGCGTTCGACGTCGCCCGCGACCACGTGGACCTCTACGAGAGCTCCGGCGGCACCGAGGGCACAGCGCATCCCGGGGGCGAGCCCGTGATCGTGCTGACGTCGGTGGGCGCCAAGAGCGGGAAGCTGCGCAAGACGCCGCTGATGCGCGTCGAGCACGACGGCGAGTACGCCGTGGTCGCGTCGCTGGGCGGCGCGCCCAAGCACCCAGTCTGGTACTACAACCTGACCGCGAACCCGCACGTGGAACTTCAGGACGGCCCGGTCAAGAAGGACTACCAGGCCAGGGAGGTCCACGGCGAGGAGTACGCGGCCTGGTTCGAGCGGGCCGTCGCGGCCTGGCCCGACTACGCCGAATACCAGAAGAAGACCACCAGGACGATGCCCATTTTCGTCCTTACGCCCCTGGACGCGTAGCAATCGGCGTCGTGAACCCGGGCGGCGGTAGCCCTGCGCGCCCACTCGGTGGGTTGGGCGCGCGGGGCTCCCGCCAGTGGGGGCGTGGCCGGCCGACCGCCCGCGTTTGCCGTGGAACGAGCTAGCGGGCGAACAGTTGGGAGAGGTCCGCGAAGGCCTTGAACTCCAGCGGGTTGCCCGCCGGGTCGTAGAAGAACATCGTCCACTGCTCCCCGACCTCGCCGGCGAAGCGGACGTAGGGCTCGACCACGAACGTGGTGCCCGCGGCGCGCAGCCGGCCAGCCAGCCGCTGGAAGTCCGCGATCGGCAGCACCAGGCCAAAGTGGGGGACCGGGACGTCATGGCCGTCGACTGGGTTGAGCGCCCGGTCAGGGCGCGGGCCGGCGGTGAGGTGAGTGACTATCTGGTGACCGCCGAGGTTCCAGTCGATCCAGTGGTCGGAGGAACGGCCGCGGGGCAGGCCGAGAACGCCCCCGTAGAATGCCTCCGCCCGCGCCAGGTCGTCGACCGGGACGGCCAGGTGGAACGGCGGCCGCATGGTCGGGTCGGTGATGGTCGCAGCGTCGGCGACGGTTGCTTCGTCCAGGCTCATGATGCTTCTTCCTGTTCCTTTTCCTGGTCAGGCTGAATGTCAGCGAACGACCTCGGGTTGAGGTAGTGGTCCTTGAGCGCGGCCGCGATGGTGGTCCTGTCCCTGCAGGTGCGAGATCACGGCGTCCCCTAGCACGCAAATCGGATATTTCATACCATAGGCCGCATATTTTACCGGTCGCCGTGGGGGTGAACGCCTCGGCCGGGCCGCTCATGATCGTGGACGGCCCGGGACCGTGACCGAACAGCTCCGAAAACAGCCGGCAGCTGCCGATGGAGATCACTCCGATGGCAGCCTGCGAGGTACCCGCGGCCGCAACGGTGGTCAGTATCGGCGAGCGCTACTCAGTAGCCTCTGTCCGGTTGGTAGAGGTTTCGGAGCGGGTGTCCGGCGAGGAAGCGGTCCAGGTTGTCAAGGAACAGGTCGGCAAGCCGCTCGTTCTCCGTCGCCACGGTGGATGCCGAATGCGGTGAGATGAGGACGTTGTCCATGCCCCACAGCGGGGAGTCGGAGGGCAGCGGCTCGTTGGCGAACACGTCGAGGCAGGCGCCGCCCAGGCGGCCGTCCGTCAGGGCGTCGATCAGCGCGTCCTGGTCGACCACCTGCCCACGCGCGATGTTGACCAAGATCGCGTGCGGCGGCAGCAGCGCGAGCTGCCGCGCCCCGATCAGTCCCTCGGTCTGCGGGGTGAGCGGGCAGCAGAGAATGAGCATGTCCGCGCCCGGCAGCGCCGCATCGAGCTCCGCGGCATCGATGACCCGGGTCAGGTTGTCGATCTCGTAGCTGCCGCCATCCCTGCCCAGCCCCCAGACCTCCACGCCGAGTGCCGCGAAGGTGGCGACCACCTGGCGTCCCATGCCCCCAAGCCCGACGACGAGCGCTCGCTGCCCGGCCAGTTGCCTGGTGGTGTACAACTCCCAGTGCCTTGCCTGCTGCCGCTGCCGCAGGTGCGGCACGCCCTTGACAAAGTGCAGTGCCCCCAAGAGGGCGAACTCGGCAAGCGGCACGGCGTGGATGCCGCCCGCGGTCGTGACGGCGACACCGCTATGGTCAAGCCCGGTGCGCTGCATGAACGCGCCGATCCCCGCGCTCGTCGCCTGGATCCAGCGCAGGTTCTTGGCGTGGCTGGCCATGTTGGCCGGATCGAGCCAGTCGAAGTCGAAGAACACATCCGCCTGCGCGGTCAGCGACAGCCAGCGGTCGACATCGGCGGCGCTCAGGTCGCGGTGCGGGCCGGTGTGATCGCACAGGTAGCGGGGCACCGGAAGCAGGTCGGGTTCGTAGACGACCCGCGCGGCGGGCTGCGCCGCCTGGATGCGATCGACGAGCATCGGCTCCAGATAGGAGCCGATGACGATGTTCAGGTGGTCGGTCATGGTTGGCTATCGCCCCTCCCCCGCCGGTCCGGCGAGTCGCTGCAACTGTTCCAGGACGCGGGCGGCAGGCAGCGAGTATTCGCTGGCCGTGTGGACCGGGGCGGCCTCACCCCGCAGCACCGCGTGAATGTGCCTGATGGCGGCGGTGAAGGACCGCTCGTCCGTTGTGGGGCGCTCGACGACGGGGTCGGCGTGCGGCCGCAGGATGGTGAGGGTGTCGGCCGGGCCCGGGTGGAACGGGTTGGCCAGCTGGATCTGTCCGGCGCTGCCGAGCACGCTGCTGAAGGTGTCATAGCTGCGCTTGAATCCGCAGGTGAGCAGGAGGCGCCGGACCCCGAAGGACACGATGCCCGCTGCGTCGGTGTCCACCCCGCCCTCGGTGAGCGCCGAGCACGCAGCCACGCGCGCCTTACTGTCATCCGCGCCATCCGCGCCATCCGCGCGTGCCGCGCCGAACAGCTCAAACGCCAGGCGGATCGGATAGCAGCCCACGTCGGCGAGTGCGCCGCCGCCGAGCGCGGCGTCCATCCGTATGTTGGCCGGGTTGGACAGCAGGAAGTGGAAGGCGCTGTACAGCTCGGCCGGAGCGCCGATCGCCCCGTCGGCGAGCAGCCGGACGAGTCGCTTGTGCTGGGCATGGAAGGGAAAGACGAACGCCTCCCACAGCGGTGCGGCGGCGGTGACCGCGACGTCAAGCACGTCCTTCGTCTGGGCCGCGCCGACGCTGAGCGGCTTTTCGCAGAGCACCGCCTTGCCGGCGCGTAGCGCCCTGACGGTCCACTCGGCGTGCAGCGCGTTGGGGAGCGCCACGTACACCGCGTCGATGTGCGGCGACTCGACAAGCGCGGCGTAGTCCGCGATCCCGTGATCGACGCCATGGGCTGTCGCATAGGCTGCCGCCCTGGCCCGGTCGCGGCTTGCCACCAGGGCGGCCCGGCCGCCGCCGGCCTCGCGCAAGCCCGGCAGGAACTGCGCCCTGGCGATGTTGGCCGTGCCAACGATGCCCCAGCGAATCGGGCCCGGTGACTGTGTCACGCCGCTGACCTCCCACGTCCGCCTGATCGGTCGACTGTAGACGCAACGTACAGAACAAAACGGCCCATATGCAGCTATTTAACACATAATGCTCCACAGCGGCGGGAGCGCACCCCGAACACGTCGCAGACCTACCAGGCCGCGCCGACAGCACCCTCAAGCCCAAGTCGCTGGGCTGATATCCACGCTGCCTGCGGCTCAGCCGCAACGACAGCGACCTCAGTTACGGCACGATGATCACCTTGACGCCGACGGCGTCGTAAGTACCGCGTGCCCGCGCATCCCGGGTCGCGAGCGGCGCCCCGTGTTCCTTGGCGGCCAGCGCCACCAGTCCGTCATAGACGGCGCCCCCCGCGATGCCAATACGGCTAAGCGTCGCGTGCACCTCCCGAGCGTGCCCGGCGCTCAGCACCAGGGGCGCTGCGAATCGCGCGTCGAGCAGGCGCGCTGCGTCGTCTGCCGCCAGCCGGGCATCGCCAGGCAGCCGGGTGAGAACGGAGTAGGTCTCGGCGAACGCGTGCCCGCTTAGCGCAAGCTCTTGCCCGTCCCACCATCGAACCACGTCCGCATGATGTTGATGGGAACGGACCAGCAACGGGACGGCGACACTCGTATCAACCGCGACGGTCACTTACGGCCCGCGTCGATGAGGCCGAAGAGAATGTCGTCATCGACGGGCGTCTCTCCGGCCGAGACGAGCACCCCGTCCTCCTCGACCAGGCGTGCCGTCCGGCCGGCAGGCACAACCTGAACGCCGGCACCATACGGCGAGATATCCACCTTGGTGCCGGGGAGCAGGCCCAGTGCGTCCCGGATGAACTTCGGCAGCACGATCCGGCCAGCCTGGTCAACGATAGCTTCCATGGGAAAACGATACCAGCCAAATCCCAGAATCGGTCAGTCCCAGGGCACCCAGCGGGTCCGGATGATGATCCCGCCCTGCGGGCGCCCGCCAGCCATGCTGGCCGCGCGGATGCAGAAATGCGACCACATGTTGAGCTGGATCTCCTTGGCCAGTCGCAGGTTGTTGTAGAGCAACGCCGACATCCGGTCGCCCGCCCTGGCCCAGGACTCGATCTCGAAGTGCAGGCCGTCGCCGTCTGTCTCGGCGCGGAACTCGATCTCGCCTGCCTCCAGGTGACCGTCCAGCGTCGCGAGCCGGAAGGATGCCTCGTCCCGGCGCACTACGCGCACGGGCCCGTCCCATGGTCCCGGCATGCGGACAACGAACTCATCGCCTTGCCGCAGGGAGCCCTGGGCGCCGCGGGTCTTCCGGAACTTCGCCATCTCGGGAGATGCCTGGTTCAGCCGGCCGGACACTAGGTCCATCAGTGCCGACGGGGTAATGCTGGTTCCGGCGATCCGCACCCTGTACAAGCGGTGCAGCAACGGGCCAACGCCCGTGTCAATCGGCTTGAGCCGATCCGCGAACCCGGTGGTGTCGTACGCGAGGTCGGGCAGGTCCGCGCGCGTGCCCGCTTCTTCTGAGCGGTGCAGCGGAATCGTTCGCCACATGTAGCGCCAGCTGACTATCGCGATCCCGACTGGCCAGCCCAGGACGGTCCGCAGCCGGGCGGATCGCGTTGCCGTCACCATGCGTAGATCGTTGCACAGCGGGCAGCCATTGCTTCGACGCAGGTGGGGCGTCGAAGGCGAAGATCGGGGGATGACCGATGACGTTGAGCGAAGGCCTGGGGAGGGCCGGGGTGCGCAGTACGCACCTTTACGTGACTTCGCTCGCCTCGATTGGCTTGTGCATCGGATTGTGGATTCGGGCCAAGACCGTCGATCAGGACGAGCGCGGTAACGCCGAACGCAGGGCGCTGTTCGTCGGCCTCTGGCCGCCGATGTTCTGGCTGATGGGCGATTCGCTGAAAGCCACCGAGTAAGTGCGTGAGCGATTGCTCAGCCAGATCGACGATGCCGCGGCGCTCGACGAGCTGTCCGGGCTGCGCATTAACTACGATCAGGCGCACGCTCCAGACAGTGGCTTCGAGGCCGCCGAGGGACACTGGCACGTTGACTCCGGCACTACGCAGCTCGGTCGGGAGGGGCCTGGCCCGCCGGAGGACGGCGGTCTGTGGGAGAAAGCATGCCGCCTGGTCGGTCAGTACGAGTTCGCCGACGCCCGGATCCTGCGCGGCGTCTACCGCAGGGACAGTGCGCTGCTCGGCCGGAACCTGCTGCTTGAGGGGCGGTTCTTCGGCCTGCGCTTCTACCTCGGCGTCCGGATCACCGGGGTCATCGACGAAGAACGGGACGCTGGCGACGACGATGGCCCAGTGCGAGTGTGGGGCTGGTGTTACCAGACGCTGCAGGGCCACCTTGAGCAAGGACGCCTCAGCTATGAAGTGATCAAGAACCTGACGACAGGGCAGGTGACATTCCGCGTCGCGGGCTACTCGCGGCGCGCGCCCATCGAAAATCCCTTTATCCGCCTGGGTTTCCTTCTGTTCGGCCGGTGGACCCAGCAGCGCTTCTACCGGAACATCCAGGTGCGGATGGCTGACCTGGTGCGCGCAGCACAGCGCGGCCGTCCGCTGCCATCCCCTCTGATACGGCCGGACGGCATCGTGCTGGCGCCGTCGGGCATCCGTCCGCATCCGCTGGACCTGCTCGCTCACGGGTGGGTTCACCCGGGGAGCTGAATAGTCGGCTCCGCATGGAAAGAAGAAGACGATGACTACGAAAACCGCACGCCGCGCGGAACAAGACCTGCTCGGCGTCTACCTCAACGACCATCTGGCCGGGGCCACCGTGGGCCTAGAGCTGGTGCGGCGGATGGCCGCGTCCGCTGAGCCGGGTTCCGACACCGCCACGGTCGTGAAAAGGCTGGTGCGCGAGATCACCGCGGACCGGTCCGCGCTCATCAGGATGATGGCAACCGTGGGCGTCAAGATCCGCGCCTACAAGGTGTTCGCAGCGTGGGCCGGCGAGAAGGCCGGTCGCCTCAAGCTCAACGGACACCTGCTCACGCGGTCTCCGCTCAGCGACCTCGAAGAGACGGAGATGCTCCGGCTCGGCGTGGAAGGCAAGGCCGCCGGATGGCGGACCCTCCGCGTCGTGGCCGAGCGCGACAGCCGACTTGACACCGGGCAGCTGGACGAGCTCCTCGCGCGGGCGACCCGGCAATCGGACACGCTGGAAAGCCTCCGGGTGCGCATCGCGGAGCAGGTCCTCGCCGCAGAGGGCCGCTGACGGCCACCGCTAGTCGCAGCCGTCGATGACTGGGAATTCTCGACTCGGCTCGGCGCCACCATGGAAGAGGCGAGAGCACTACGCAAGGAACTCGGCGACCTGATCGCGAGGCTGCCGCCCGAATGACTGAGAGCCGGATGGCTCCGGGTCATTTCTTGCTGTTATCCTGCAAATGGGGGCGGACCGCGGTCAGGTTTTCACCTTTCTATCAGTTTTGACCATGGAAACTAGGACAAAACGGTCAGAAAAGTGGTCAGAAGTGATAGGAAGGCGCACGTGGAGTGGTCAGAAGTGATAGGGAGCGGCATCCAGTGGCGAGGTGCCAGGCCCGGCGGTAGCGGTTGGTGATCCGGGGGCCGGATTCCCACCAGGGATGTCGTCCTCACCGGTACCAGCCGTCTCGGCCAGCACGTCGTTACTCGGGAAGCGCGCAGTCGTGCTCGGCGGCGACTCGGGCGGTGCGCTGGGAGGCGAGGGGCCGGGGGTTTACGAACGGACGGTGGGTCGAGCGCTCCCCGTCAGACACCGTTGCGGTCCCAGCATCAGGCTGATGACTGCGCGCTAAGCAGGACGGCCACGGCGACCTCGGCATCAGGGCCAACCGGCAGCACGGGCGGCAGGGCGGGGACGGCGGTCAGCCGGCCGTCGGATTCGTACCGGGTGATCAGCCGGGGGTCGATGTAAGAGCTTCGCGCTACCGCCGGGGTGTCGCCCAGCCATTGCGCCACGGTGCGCACGCCGACGGTAATCGCCGTTCTGGCGGCACGGGGCGAGGCCGCCGTACCGGTCCCGGCCAGGTGCAGCGCCATCAGCACGGTGGCGTTCCAGGTCCGGAATTCCTTCGCGGTGAAATGGCCGTCGGCGCGGGTGGCGATGTAGGCGCTCACGTCGTGGGAGTGCAGCCGGTGCCAACCTGACCCGTCCTGCCAGCAGAGCAGCGCGTCCAGGCCGTTGTCGCTGCCGGCCAGCGCGCGCAGCGTGCTGAGCACGGCCCGGTCCGCGACGGTGATCTCCCGCCGCTTGCCCTCCTTGCCGACGTAGTCGAACACCGCGCCGCCGCGGGCAACCGTCACGTGCCGTTTCTCCAGCGTGGCGACGCCGTAGTGGTGGTCAAGCTCGGCATAGCGCTCACCGCCGATCCGGAACAGGCCGAGGTCGATCAGCCGCACCGCGCCGGCGGCCACCCGGTCCCGGTCGAGCCTTCGCCTGCCCAGGTCACGAACGACAGCGGTCCGCAGCGCGGGCAGCGCGGCCGCGAACCGCAGCATGTGGTCGAACTTCTGCGCGTCGCGCTGCTCACGCCATTGCTCGTGATAGCGGTACTGAGTACGCCCCCGGCTGTCCACCCCGGTGGCCTGAATGTGGCCGAGCGGATCGAGGCTAATCCAGATGTCGCGCCACGCGGGCGGGAGCACCAGCGCCCGGATGCGCTGCAGGGTCGCCGGGTCAGTGACCTCCAAGCCCGCCGGGTCGCGGTACTGGAACCCTCCGGCCACCTGTACCCGGCTGATTCCAGGACTGCGCGGATCGCTGCGGGACAGCCCCGCGACGGCTGACGAGGTCATGCATCGATTGTCTCAGGCCAGGTCGGAAGCCGCAGGCCGGCAGCCTGGCGGACGTTTTCCAGCGGCGGCATCGACGGTGGCGCGGAAGTCCGCGTTCGAGGACGCCTCCGCCTGTCGAGTCAAACTGCTTCCCCTGAGGCAACAGGGGTGCCTTCCGCTGAGGCAAAAGGTGCGCCGGGAAGACGCTCTTCCGGCACGATTTGCCGCCAGTTCCTGGTCCAGCACAGCCAGAGCAGGGCAACTACGCTCGCTGCCAGCGTCAGGGTGTACGGCACATCCGTACCGTAGCGCTCGAGTAGCGACCACAAGGTCGGATGTGAGGGATAGAAGTAAAGCACGGATTCGATACTCAGAGCGGTAGCTTGCGCCAGCGCTATCCAGTCAAGCCTGCTGGCGACCATCACTGCGAGCAGGGGGAAGAGCATAGCGTCGTACCACGCTTGCAGGTACGGCGACGCGATCAGGAAGGCCAGGATCAGGGCTAGGGCCTCCCGGACTCCCGGCAGGTCGCGTGGCCCCGGCGGCAGTCGCCACAAGAGAAGCAGTGCCAGCGCCGCGACCGCGAGCAGGCCGACGACGTTCGTCACCGCGTTGGCATGACCGCCCGGGACGACTCGGGTCAGGTCATGCCAGAGAAGATCTGTCGGCGCGCCTCTCACGAGGCTGGAGGTGATGGCTGTGAGCGTTGACCAGCCGCTGACAAGGCAGAAGGGGATGAGAACCGCTGCGGCCCCGGTTGCCAGCGCGGCCAGGGCACGTGGACTACGCCGTGCGGCCCACAGCACGCCAACTCCGAACATCGCGTACGTGGCTTTGACGGCAACTGCCAGGACAAGCATCACGCCAGCCCAGAAGGCGCGGCTCACCGTCGATTTCCGCATGGCGAACAGTGCGGTTGCCCCCAGGGCGGCGCCGAGGACGTCGTTATGCCCGTCTGCCATGAGGAGGAACAGCATGAGCGGATTCACCGACCACATCAGATGCACGCGTACCCGCCGCGTGGGATCTGAGCGCATAAGCCGGTCCAGCACCAGAACAAGAACCAGATACGCGACGGCGTTCCAGACCTTTAGCCAGAGAAGGATAAGTGCGGAGGAATTCCCGCCGAGGGCGGCCGCAGCCTCCTCGGACGCGGTGGCGGCCGGCCCGTATCCTGAGGGCGGGAGCGGGACGATCTTCGGGACGACCTGCCCTATCGATACTGCGATCGGATCCCCGCCCAGCCACTTGTCAGACCCGGCTACGTAAGGGCTGTGCCCGAGAAGGGCGATTCGCCCGTAGGCCGCGTAGTACTGAAGGGGATCGCCGCTGGCCACGGGAGGGACCACCATGAGCGCGAAGACCGCGATGACCGACCCCGCGATAAGACGTTTATGGCTAGGCCGCCATCCTTGCCGCATCGCTATCAGGCCCGCCAGCAATCCAGTCGCGCCAAGCAGCACGGCGATCCAGGGAATGACCGGTGCCACCGCCGGAGACAAATTGATCTGAACGAACCACGGCGGCCACGGCGGGGCGGCCGTAAAGATCGGCAGCGGCTTGGCTGGTCCGATTGCCCCGCGTATGACCATGAGGACGATACTCGCAATTATCGCCGTCACGGCGATTCTCGCTGCCCGGCGGCTGTCTCTGGGCACAAAGGCAGGGCCGTCCGCTCCGGCTACTGACGAAACTGGCACAGTGAGTCCCCTTTCCGTTGATCGCCGCCGAAATCGCGCATATGGCAAGCATTTATATGCCGGCACTTCGCATATGTCTGCTGTTAGCTCTTGCGTCGTTTTGCGACCTAGGCGGGAAGTAGTCCTATCCGGCCGGGCACCGTCGTAATTTGCGCAGTGATATGGTCCCCCTGCCTCCGGCATCTCAATCACACCGTCCGCGGCGATCCCGGGGCCCGCTGCCGCCTCAGCCCCTCCTGCTCTGCGTTAATCAGTCGGGCTGCGGGACCAGGGAGGCGGACTTGATGCCGGCAATCGCGGCGAGCTCGTCGTTGTCCGACGTGTCGCCCGACACCCCAACGCAGCCGATGGTCGCCTCGGTCGCGTCCTTGACCAGCACGCCGCCGGGAACGGGCACCAGCCTGCCGCCGATCGCGGCCGCCGCCGCCGAGATGAAGTACGGCTGCTGCTCCGCCCGGGCCATCAGGGAACGCGAGCCCATGCCAAGCGCGAGCGCCCCGTAGGCCTTACCGAACGCGATCTCGAAGCGGTTGTTCGACGAGCCGTCCTCCCGCTCGACGCTGACAACGTGGCCGCCCGCGTCGAGCACCACCACCGTCAGCGGCTTCAGGCCGTGCTCTCTGCCTGCCGCCCGCACTCCTGCGGTGATGGACTTGGCGGTCTCCAAACCGATGCTCACGTGTCTCTCCCTCGGGCGCGTACGCCGCGCCTGGTCGACTTCTGGTTGCCCACTGCCTGGCTCACCCTAGAAGAAACCCGGGCAGTCAGCCTCGGGCGCCCCGCCGGGAGCCCGGTCGGTCAATCGGCCGAGACGAGCTAACCTTCGCGGGAACCGGCCGGATGATGCGCTGGTCGAGCCAGGCCGACGCGAGGCCGACGCCGACGCCGATGGCCGTGTCCGCGAGACGCAGGATCGGCTGCTCCCAGGCGCCTTGCGGGCTGACCTCGGCTACCACCAGGACGACTGCTTCATGATCATCCTCCGGTAAGCAGAGGGCTACTATTGCGGCAGACCTGTACATTCTCATGCATGGCTTTTACCGAGACCACCGCGGAGCCGACGGTCCGGGTACCCACTGGTTGGACCAGCCGGTTCACCCTGCTCTGGTTCGGGTTCTGGATGGCGTGGCTGGTGCCCGTCCAGCTGGTGCTGCCGAACCAGTTCGCGGCATTGGACTCGGCGCACAAGGTGCGGGATTTCGGCGTAACCAACGGGGCGGCCGGGGTCGTGGCGCTGATCGCGCTGCCGCTGGCCGGCGCATTGTGCGACCGCACCCGGTCGCGGTGGGGCAGGCGACGGGTATGGATGGCGGCCGGGGTGGTCGTGCTGGCCCTTTCCCTCGCCGCGCTGGGCCCGCAGCGCTCCTGGGTGGGGGTGATGATCTGCTGGATGTTCGCCTCGCTGGGCTTCTCCATCTCGTCGGCGGGGCTGTTCGCTGCCGTTGCCGACCAAGTGCCGGTGGCCCAGCGAGGGATCATCTCGGGCGCGATCTTCGGGCCGCAGGCGCTTGGCCTGCTCGTCGGCCTGGCGCTGCTGGCGGAGGTGATCACCGGCACTGCCAGCGGGTACCTGGTGCTGGCGGTCGCCATGGTGATCTTGTCGGTGCCGTTCGTGCTGCGGTACCGCGACTCGCCGATCGTGGGCAGCAAGCTGCCGCTTAACCTGCGGGCCCTGACTGAGGCGATGTGGGTGTCGCCGCGGGCCTATCCGGACTTCGCCTGGGCGTTCGGCGGCCGGGTGGCGGTCAACATCGGGAACGGACTCGGCACCACGTACCTGCTGTATTTCTTCACCAACGATCTGCACCTGAAGGATCCGGATACCGCGCTGCTGTACACCACCGCCGTCTATCTGGTGTTCACGCTGCTCACCACCTACGGCGGGGGTGTGCTCTCCGACCGGACCGGCCGGCGCCGGGTATTCGTCGCGATAGCGTCGGTCCTGCAGGGCGTTGCGGCGATACTGCTGGTGATCTGGCCGAGCTTCTCTACCGCGATGATCGCTGCTGCCTTCCTCGGCGCGGGGTACGGCGCCTTCTTGTCGGTGGACCAGGCCCTGGTGACCCAGGTGCTACCCGACGCGGAGACACGCGCCAAGGACCTGGGCATCATGAACATCGGCAACAACGTGCCCCAGGCCCTGGCCCCGGTGGCCGCGGCGCTGATCATCGACCAGCTCGGCGGTTACCGCGTGCTGTTCGCGTTCGCCGGCATCTTCACGTTCCTCGGCGCCACCATGGTCTACCGCATCAGGTCCATCAGGTAGGCGCCTGCCAGACGCGGTGCGGCGAAAAGCCCGAAATGCTGGTATGGCGGCGTGGCCGGATTCGGTAACGCTCGGGTATTACGATGCGAGGATGTCCGTCACCCTGACCGAGGCCGAGCGAGCCTACCTGAAGAGCCAGCCCCTCGCGCGCCTCGCTACCGTGGATCCGAACGGCGCGCCCCAGAACAACCCGGTCGGCGCGTTCTTCGACTCCGAGACCGGCGACATCCTCATCGGCGGCCACGCCATGGGCGCCTCCCGCAAGTTCCGCAACGTCCAGGCCAACGGCCAGGTCGCCCTCGTCATCGACGACCTCGTCTCGCGGGACCCGTGGACGGTGCGCGGCCTTGAGATCCGCGGCACCGCGGTCGCGCTTGAAGACGCCGACCCGCCGGTGCCTTTCATGAGCCGCGAGGTCATCCGCATCACGCCCACCTGGGTCACGAGCTGGGGCCTCGACCCCGAGGCCCCGGGCCCGCATACCCGTCGCTCCTGAGGGTCTGAGAGTTCCGCTACGAACGCGCCGACGGCGGTGGCACGACTGGCCCGATGTCGCCGTCGGGCGCTTCGTCCAGGTCGACGATCACCGGCGCGTGGTCACTCGGCGCGGTGCCCTTGCGGGCCTCGCGGTCGACCCACGCCGCCCGCGCCCGGCCCGCGACCGGGTCGCTGGCGAGCACCAGGTCGATCCGCATCCCGAGATCCTTGTGGAACATCCCGGCGCGGTAGTCCCAGTAGCTGAAAACGCGCTTATCCGGCCACCGGTCCCTGACCACGTCGTGCAGGCCGACCGCCTCCAGGCTGGCCAGCGCCGCCCGCTCGGGCGCCGTGACGTGGGTCTGGCCGACGAAGGCCCCCGGGTCGAACACGTCCGCGTCGGTCGGCGCGATGTTCATGTCCCCGCATAGCAGCAGGCCCGCTCCCGCCGCGCTCTGCCCGCTGACATCGCTGCGCAGCGCCGCCAGCCAGGCCAGCTTGTAGCGGTAGTGGTCGGAATCGGGCTCCCGGCCGTTCGGCACGTACAGCGAGTACACCCGGACCCCGCCGCAGGTCGCGGATACGGCGCGCGCCTCGGGCCCCGGGAAACCCGGCTCGCACGGGAATCCGGCCACCACGTCCGCCAGCCCGGCTCGTGACAAGATCGCCACCCCGTTCCACCGCGGCTCGCCGTGCAGCGCAACCTCGTAGCCCCGGCCGGCGAGTTCCTCCCCAAGGAGCGCGCGGAATGCGTCATCGGCGAGCTTCGTCTCCTGCAGGCAGACGACGTCGGGTTTCCGCTGGTCCAGCCACGGCAGCAGCCGCGGCAGCCGCTGCTTGACCGAGTTCACGTTCCACGTCGCCACCCGCACAGGCCTAATCTAGTCGCCCATCGACGACCCGGAGAAGCGGCCTCGCTGACGGTGACGGGGGGACCACGCGTGCGTTCGGGCTACTGTTCTTGAATTTCCCGAACGGATGCGCGCTGCTCCGCGCGGGGCGGCCTGGTCAGGCGGGCGAGCCAGCCGACCAGCAGGGTTATCAGGGCCGCGACCGCGAACGACAGGATCGAGGCCGACATCCAGCTCTGCGCGGTGAAACCGATCAGCCGCCCGAACGACGTCCACGCCGAGACCCACCAGGACACGTACCCGGGGTTGATGAGCTGGTAGGTGACAAAGCCCGCGGCCCAGGGCGCCAGCATCAGCCAGCGGGACCGGGCGCCCGCCGACAGGTCCCAGCGCCTGCCCGACACGGCGAAGTAATCCGCGATCAGGACCGCCGACATCGGCACGAACACCGAGCCGATGAGGGTGAGGAAGTTCTCGTAGTCGGCGATGTTCAGCCACAGCGCGCCGGCCGTGCTCACGGCGGCGATCACCCCGGCCAGGATCCGGCGGTCCCACAGCGGGCGCAGGTTCTGCGCCGACACCGCCGTGGAGTAGACGTTGGCGAACGCCTGATCGAGCTCCCGGGCGGCGAGGACGGCGAAGCAGAGCGCGCCGACGGGCAGCGCGATGAACGCGCCGTAGATGTCGTTCGGGTTGCCATGCGCGACCGTGACCAGCGCGAGCAGCCCGATGACGTAGCAGAGCACCTGGGTGACGCTGTAGCCGGCCAGCGTTCCGGTGAAGGAGGCGCGCGGGCTGCGCGAGTGCCTGCTGTAATCGGCGATCAGCGGAGCGAAGGAGACTGCGACGGCGACCACGGTGTCGGTCGCCGCCCAGTAGCCGGTCCAGGTCCCGTGCGTGAACCCCGGTAGCGGGTGCCTGATGAGCTGCACGAACAGGTAGCAAAGGACGACGAGCACGGCACCGGTGGCGTACCGGCGCAGCACCCGGATGGCGCCAAGCGGCCGGATTGTCAGCAGGGCGGTGGCCGCCCCGGCGATCAGGACGTAGCCCCACTTGGGCAGGGCGGGCGTCAGGGTGTGGGCGGCGGTGGCGATCGTCACCAGCTCGAAGATCCCCCAGCCGAGGCACTGCGCGATGTTGAGCACGGTCGGCAGATAGGACAGCCGGGCGCCGAACAGCCCGCGCAGCAGCACCATGGCAGGCGCGCCGGTCTGCGCGCCTGGCAGCCCGGCCAGGGCGAGCGGCACCGTGCCGAGCAGGGTGCCCACCACGATGGCGGTCAGCGCCGCCGCCAGCGACAGCTCCGGGGTGCCCGCGCCGTCAGGCTGCAGGACGAAGATCGCCCCGGTGAAGCCGAGCAGGCTCACTCCCAGGTTGCCCCAGAGCCCGAACTGGTCGAGGAGGCTCAGCGCCTGCGGCACCGGCTCGGCGAGCGTGCGCGCCACCTCGGAATGGCGGTCGCCCGGAACGGTGACGAAGTCGCCGACCGTCGAGGTAGCAGAGGTATTGGTCGTCGCCATGATGGCCTCCCTACGCCGGCATTACCCGGACAGGTTCCAACGGTCGGCGGCGCGTGCCCAAAGGGCCAGCCGTCCTCTCAGCCCGGTTCAGCCCGAGCTCCCGTACTTATTTTCGCTAAAATGCGACCATGTAACGACAAGCGTATCAGCGTGGCGCGCGGGTAGCGCGGGCCGTACGTTGCTACGCATGACAAAGCTGGACGGACCATCGGGAAGGCCGCATATGTCGCGCCGGGGGGCGCTCCGGGCCGGGGTGTACGGGTCGGCCGCGGTCATGGTCGGCGGGCTTGGCATCACCGCCGCCCAGGCCGCGACCCAGGCGACAGAGGAGGCAGCCGGGCAGGGGGCACGGACCTACGATTTCAACCAGGGCTGGCTGTTCGGCGGCGTGTACACCGCGGGCGCGGAGTTGCCCGGGCACGCCGACAACCGCTTCGCGCACGTCACCGTGCCGCACACGGTCGTCCCGCTGTCCTGGGCGGACTGGGACCACGGCGCCTGGGAGAAGCGCTGGATCTACCGCAAGCACTTCGCCGGCAGCGCCATCGCCGGTGCAGGCGAGCGGGTCCTGCTCACGTTCGACGGGGTCATGACCGACGCTACCGTCGTGCTCAACGGCGCCACGGTCGCGACCCACCAGGGCGGCTATCTCCCCTGGACCACCGAGCTCACCGGCCATCTGCGGAAGGGCGCCAACGTCCTCGCCGTCATCGTCGACGGCCGCTGGCTCAACGTCCCGCCCGACGCCCTGCCCGGCGGCGCCGACACCATCGACTACCTGCAGCCGGCCGGCATCTACCGCGACGTCACGGTCCAGGTCGTGCCGCGGATCTACCTCGCCGACATCTTCGCCCGCCCGGTCAACGTGCTCACCGGCGATCGCGCCGTCCGGGTCACCGCCATCATCGACGCCGGGGCGGTGCCGGCCAAGCACGCCGTGACCGTCGCGGCGGAGCTGCTGACCAGCGACGGCGTCAAGCGCGCAGTCAAGAAGGCGACGGTACGGATCACGAGCGCCGGCGCGCACACCGCCACGCTGACCATCGGCGGCATTGGCGACGTCGCCTACTGGTCCCCGGAGAACCCCGTCCTGTACACCGTGCAGACGACTGTCTCCTCCCTCGGCGGCACGCCGCATACCGTGGCCACCACGATCGGGTTCCGCAAGGCGGTCTTCGCCGAGGACGGCTTCTATCTCAACGGCAGCAGGTACGAGATCTTCGGCCTCAACCGGCACCAGCTCTACCCGCACCTGGGCATGGCCGCCCCGGCCCGGGTGCAGCGAAGAGACGCGCTGATCCTGAAGAACCAGCTCAACGTCAACATGGTCCGCTGCTCTCACTACCCGCAGTCGCCGCACTTCCTCGATGCCTGCGACGAGCTCGGCATCATGGTCTGGCAGGAGCCGCCCGGCTGGGGGTTCATGGGCAACGCGGCCTTCCAGCAGCGCTTCCTGGACGACGTCACCAGCATGGTCATCCGCGACCGCAACCGCCCGAGCCTGATCGTCTGGGGCACCCGCCTCGACGAGACGAAGAACTACCCGGACCTGTACGCCGAGGCCCGACGGCTCGCCTATGCCCATGACGGGTCACGCCAGACCGCGGGCGCGGTCACGTTCCACTCCACGTCCGGCTGGGCCGAAGACGTGTTCTCCTACGACGACTACCACATAGTCAACGGCGCGCCCGAGCTCTACCCGCCCGTCGCCGGCGTCCCCTACCTCGTCAGCGAGGCGGTCGGGGCGGCGATTGACCCGCAGTACCGGTGGGCCGATCCGCCTGCCACCCTCGCCAGCCAGGCGAACGCGCACGCCCTCGCGCATGACCAGGCACAGGCCAACCCCCGGTACGCCGGCTTGCTCGGCTGGGCGGGCATCGACTACTACTCGCCGTCGAACGATTCGAACCCGGTGGTGGCGGCCAAGAACTGGCGAACCATGCGTACCCCCGGCGTCGTTGACGTTTTCCGCGTCCCCAAGCCCGGCGCGTCGATCTACCAGTCGCAGGTTGCCCCGGCCATCCGCCCGGTGATCATCCCGGTCTTCTGCTGGGACAACGCGACCCCGCCGGGCGCGAACTCCATGATTGCCACCAACTGCGACCGGCTCGAGCTCTCGGTCAACGGGGCGCCCTGGCTATCGGTCACCCCGGACAGGAAAGCCTTCGCCGCCCTCGACCACCCGCCGGCGTTCGCCGACCTCACCGGCGCGAACGCCACCGCTGGCACCGCGCCGGGCGCGGGCCTGCCCGAGCTCCAGATCGACGGCTACGTCGCGGCGAAGCTGGTCGCCACGGTGCGCATGACCGCCGACACCAGCAGGGACAGGCTCGAGCTGACCGCCGCCGACACCGAGATCAGCGCCGACGGCTCGGACGCGACCGCGATCACCGTCCGCGCCACCGACGCCTACGGCAACCGCCGGGCAGGCACCGTCGGCGACGTGACCCTCACGCTGACCGGGCCCGGCACGCTGATCGCGGCCAACCCGCTCCCCCTCGCCACCCTCGGCGGCGTCGCCGGCGGGTTCATCCGCTCCCAGCCTGGCAAGACCGGCCAGGTGACCGTCACCGCCGCGCACCCAACACTGGGGCGCTCGAGCGTGCGGCTGGACAGTCGTCCGTGAAGGTCGGCTGGCCCAAATACAGCCACGAACGGGCCCGTTGCGCCATCCGCCCGGGGACCCACCCGGGCTCGGCGCACCTAGCCGAACATAACGGAATAAGTCGGGCGACGCCGGGTAGCTGGGGTCCGTGGCTAGACGAGCAATAGGCGGGTATGCAATCCCCGGCATTATCGTGTTTTTCTTCTGGTTGGTGGTCGTTATTCTCGCCATCATCCTCCTGGCGTTCATCGTGCACTGGGCCGGCGGCGGAGTATTGGACCTGCGCCTCGGGCACTTCGTCCTGGACGTCGGCTTCACCTGATCCGCAGTCACAAACAGTCGCGCCGGTCACACTCGTGTGACCGGCGCGACCCGTCTCAGCCGCTTCGCCGCCCGTGACCAGTGTGCGCGGTCTTGAGGCAGCGGTGAAGGATTCCGACGAGGGAGGTTGGCGCGCCGATTGACGCCGTGGTGAACGGGAGTGTTTAGCGGGGCGGGGCGGTGCTGTGGCGGGTGACGAGGGTTGTTTCCAGTTCGAGATGGCGGGGCTGTACTTCGCGCTTGGCGGCGGACTCGGGCGGGGCGCCGGACGTCAGCATCCAGAACGCGGTGGCGGCCATGGCGGCGAGCGGCTGCCTGATGGTGGTGAGCGGCGGCGTGGCCCAGGTGGCGATCGGCAGGTCGTCGAAGCCGGTCACGCTGACGTCGTCGGGAGAGCGCAGCCCGCGCTCGGCGATGGCCTGCAGCACTCCGAACGCCTGGGCGTCGTTGGCCGCCACGATCGCGGTCGGCGCATCGGCCAGGCCGAGAAGCTCGCGTGCCCGGCGGAGGCCCGCGTCCGCCGTCAGTTCGTCGCAGCGCACCTGATCCTCGTCGACCGGCAGGTCGGCCCGGCGCAGGGCGCTGCGGTAGCCGTCGAGCCGGGCGCGGCAGGACCACAGATGATCCGGCCCGCCGATGGCGGCGATCCTGCGGTGGCCGAGCTCGATGAGGTGCCGGGTGGCGGACATGCCGCCCTGCCAGTTGGTGGTGCCCACCGACCGGACTTCCCCGCCTGGCTCGTCCGGGGGGTCGATGACCACCAGCGGCAGGTGGGCGTCCGCCATCTTGCGCAGCGTCGCCGGGTCGGGCAGGTACAGCACGCTCATGGCGCCGAGCGTGCCGCGCGCGGTCGCGATCCTGAGCCAGCGCGCGAACTCGTCGGCCGAGGCGACGCGGCTGACGATGATGCTGATCTCGGTCTCGGCCGCCGCGGCGACAGCGCCGCGTATCAGCTCATCCGACCACATGCCGCCCAGGCGGCCGAACAGCAGGTCGACCACGCCGATGCCGGACCTCGGCGCGACCTGGTAGCCGTGCAGCCGGAGGATCCGGCCGAGCCGCTCCCGGGTTTCCGGCGCCACATCGGTCCGCCCGTTCAACACCTTGGACACGGTGGAGACCGACACCCCCGCGCTCGCGGCGATGCTGGTCAGGCTGCTCGCGCGCCCGGACCGCGCCGCGCCTGCCCCCATCGGTGCTCCCTTCCGATAAAACTTTTCGAAAAATTACTACCCATACCATCGCCATTGACACTCGTCGAAGTGCACTCTAGCGTGCTATTTGGAGCGATCAGTTAGCGGGAACTTTGCGAAAAACGGTTCCCGGCAAGGAGTGTGCACGTTGATCAGCAGTCCGCCGGCCCTGCAGCTTTACACCCTCCGCGAGGTGCTCCCGACGGGCAGGACGGCTGTCCTGCGGCGCGTCGCGGAGTTCGGCTACGGCGCGGTCGAACCCTACGACGTGCGGACCGACCCGGAGCAGCTCCGCGCCGACCTGGACGAGGCCGGGCTGGCGGTGTGCTCCGTGCACGCCAACGTCCTCGGCGAGGACGGCGAGGCGCTGTTGCGCGGGGTGAGCGCGGTCGGCGGCGGCACTGTGATCGTGCCGTCGGTGCCGCCCGAGCGGTACGCCGACGCCGAGGAGATCGCCGGCCTGGCCAAGGACCTCAACGAGGCCGCGGTCAAGGCCGCCGACCACGGGCTGCGCCTCGGATACCACAACCACGACTTCGAGCTGTCGTCCATCGTCGGCGGCCGGCCGGGCCTCGAGGTGCTCGCCGACGGGCTCGACCCGGCGGTGGTCCTCGAGGTCGACACCTACTGGGCGGCGGTCGGCGGGCAGGACGTGCCCGCCCTGCTCGGCCGCCTCGGCGACCGGGTCCGCTACCTGCACGTGAAGGACGGCCCGATCGGCACCAGGGACGATTTCATGGTTGCCGTCGGCAGCGGCCTGATGCCGGTGGCCGACATCCTCGCCGCCTGCCCGTCAGCCGAATGGCACGTGGTCGAGCTCGACCGGTGCGCGACCGACATGCTGACCGCCGTCGGCGACAGCCTGGCCTGGCTCGGCTCCCACGACCTGGCTCGCCCGGTCCACCGCGGGCCGGGCGCCTGATGGCCAGGGGCGGGCACGGCCGGAGGAGCGGGCGGGCCGACGGGAGGCGAGCCCTTCGGCGTCGCCGTCGTCGGCTGCGGCAACATCAGCAAGCAGTACCTGCCGAACCTGGCCGCCTTTCCGGACGTGAAGGTCCTGTTCTGCGCGGACGTCGACCTCGCCCGGGCCAAGGCGCAGGCCAGCGCCTACGACGTCCCGGCCTCGGGCAGCGTGCAGCAGGCCCTTGATCATCCCGGCGTGCAGCTGGTGGTGAACCTGACGATTCCGGCCGCGCACGCCGAGGTCGCCTCGGCCGCGATCGCCGCGGGCAAGCACGTGTGGAACGAGAAGCCGCTGGCGCCGGACATCGCCGCCGGGCGCGCCCTGCTCGACCAGGCGGCGAAGGCCGGGGTGCGGGTCGGGTGCGCGCCCGACACCGTGCTCGGCGCGGGGATCCAGTCGGCCCGGCGGCTCATCGATTCCGGCGCGATCGGCACGCCGATCAGCGCGCTCACCCTGCTGCAAGGGCCGGGACCGGAGTCGTGGCACCCGGACCCGGAGTTCCTGTTCGCGAAGGGCGCGGGGCCGCTGTTCGACCTCGGGCCGTACTACCTGTCGGTGCTGGCGACGCTGTTCGGCCCGGCGACCGGGTCGCCGCCGTCGGCCGCAAGGCGCGCGGCACCCGGGTGATCGGCTCCGGGCCGCGCGCGGGTACCGAGTTCACCGTGGAAGTTCCGACCTACACCTCCGCGCTGGCCGAGTACGCCGGCGGCCAGGCCGCAACGATGCTGTTCAGCTGGGACTCGCCGCTGCAGCGGTCCGGTTTCCTGGAGATCACCGGGACCGAGGCCACCCTCGCGCTGCCCGATCCGAACCAGTTCGACGGCGACCTGCGGGTGCGCCGGGCGGGCGACGACGAGTGGACCGTCGTGGCTTCGCAGGGAGCGGCGGCGGGACGCGGCAGCGGCGTGGTCGACATGGTCCGCGCCATCAAGCGCGGCGAGCCGCACCGCGCCTCGGGCGAGATGGCGCTGCACGTCCTGGAGCTGATGACCGCGATCGAGCAGTCCGCGTCGACGGCGGCCTTCGAGCCGGTCGAGTCCGTCTTCGACGTGCCCGACGCGCTCGCGGTGGAATGGGATCCGTATGTCGCAGGTGCGTAGCATCGGCGTGGGGATGGTCGGCTACGCGTTCATGGGCCGGGCGCACTCGCAGGCCTGGCAGGCCGTGAGCCGGGCGTTCGACCCGCCGTTGCGGCCGCGGCTGGCGGCGATCTGCGGCCGGGACGAGGCCGCCACCCGCGCCGCCGCCGACCGGCTCGGCTGGGCGGCGGCCGAGACCGACTGGCGCGCGCTGATCGCCCGCGACGACGTGCAGTTGGTCGACATCGTCGCGCCCGGCACCATGCACGCGCCGATCGCGATCGCCGCCCTGCAGGCGGGCAAGCACGTGCTGTGCGAGAAGCCGCTGGCCAACACGCTCGCGGAGGCAGAGGCGATGGCGGACGCGGCGGATGCGGCGTTCCCGCAGGGCGCGCGGGCCATGGTCGGGTTCAACTACCGCCGGGTGCCGGCCATTGCGCTGGCCCGGCGGCTGGTCGAGCAGGGCCGCATCGGCAGGCTGCGGCACGTCCGGGCCGTGTACCTGCAGGACTGGCTGGTCGACCCGGACTCCCCGCTGACCTGGCGGCTCCAGGCGGAGCAGGCAGGTTCGGGCGCGCTCGGCGACCTTGGCTCGCACGTTGTCGACCTGGCGCGCTTTCTGACCGGGGATGAGATCATCGGCGTGTCCGCGCTCAGCGCGACCTTCATCGAGCAGCGCCCGCTGCCCGGTGGTTCCGGGGGCGGAGACGGGAGGGGGGACACGACCGGGAGCGGGGACACGACCGGGAGCGGGACAGGCGGGACCGGGACGCGGGGACACGAACGGGACGGGACGGGTCACGGTCGATGATGCGGTGGTGTTCAGCGCCCGGTTCGGATCAGGCGCGCTTGGCTCCTTCGAGGCGACCCGGTACGCCGCGGGCCGCAAGAACGCGCTGCGGATCGAGCTCAACGGCTCGGCGGGCAGCCTCGCGTTCGACCTGGAGCGGCTCAACGAGCTTGTGTTCTACGACGGCGCCGACCCCAGCGCGACCGCGGGCTTCCGCCGGATCCTGGTCACCGAGGCGGAGCATCCCTACCTGTCCGGCTGGTGGCCGCCGGGTCACATCCTCGGCTGGGAGCACACGTTCACGCATCAGGCCAACGACCTGCTGACCGCGATCGCGGCGGGCGCGCAGCCGGAGCCCTCGTTCGGCGACGGGCTGGCCGTGCAGCGGGTGCTTGACGCGGTGCAACGCAGCGCGGCCGCCGACGGCGGGTGGGAGACGATCCGCCAGCGGCGAGAAAGCCCCATACGTTCAGGATGATTGTTTTGATTCTTCTGGAGGATCCATGCCACGGCCATTCACCCTCTTCACCGGACAGTGGGCAGACCTCCCGCTCGAGGAGGTCTGCCGGCTCGCGAGCTCGTGGGGCTACGAGGGGCTCGAGCTCGCCTGCTGGGGCGACCATTTCGAGGTCGACCGCGCGCTGAGCGAGGACGGGTACCTGGCCGGACGGCACGAGTTGCTCGACAAGTACGGGCTGAAGTGCTGGGCCATCTCCTGCCACCTGGTGGGGCAGGCGGTCTGCGACCACCCGATCGACGAGCGGCACCAGGCGATCCTGCCCGCGCGCATCTGGGGTGACGGGTCACCGGAAGGGGTGCGGCAGCGCGCGGCGGCCGAGGTCGCGGACACCGCGCGGGCCGCGGCGGCCTTCGGCGTGCGGACGGTGATCGGGTTCACCGGCTCGTCGATCTGGCACACGGTCGCGATGTTCCCGCCGGTGCCCGAGTCGATGATCTCGCGCGGTTACGAGGACTTCGCGTCGCGGTGGAACCCCATCCTGGACGTCTTCGACGCAGAGGGCGTGCGGTTCGCGCACGAGGTGCACCCGAGCGAGATCGCGTACGACTTCTGGACCGCGAAGCGGGCGCTTGAGGCGGTGGGGAACCGGCCGGCGTTCGGGCTGAACTTCGACCCGAGCCACTTCGTCTGGCAGGACCTGGACCCGGTCGCGTTCTTGGCCGAGTTCAGGGACCGCATCTATCACGTGGACTGCAAGGAGGCGCGCAAGCGGCTGGACGGCCGCAACGGCCGGCTCGGCTCGCACCTGCCGTGGGGTGACCCGAGGCGCGGCTGGGATTTCGTGTCGGCCGGGCACGGCGACGTGCCGTGGGAGGACGTGTTCCGGATGCTGAACTCGATCGGCTACGCCGGGCCGATCTCGGTGGAGTGGGAGGACGCGGGCATGGACCGCCTCGCGGGGGCGCCCGCGTCGCTCGCCTTCCTGCGCCAGTTTGACTTCGAGCCGCCTTCGGCGTCCTTCGACGCGGCGTTCAGCAGCGGGACGCAGTAGGCCGTCCCGGGTGCGGCGGCCGTCGCGCCTCCAGCCGCTTGCGCGCGACCGGTGCGCCCGGCGGCCCCGTAAAGCTCTGCCAAGAGGGAAGAGAATACCTATGGCAGACATGACGCTGTTCACGATCGGGACCGAGGCCAGCTGCAGCGACGGGACGGTCGGCGCGTTGAGCCGCGTGATCGTCGACCCCGTCGCCGAGGCGGTCACCCACCTGGTGGTCGAGCCGGAGCACGGGCGAGCCCACGGGCGGCTCGTCCCGCTCGACCTCATCGACGCTGCGGCAGGCGAGATCCGGCTCCGCTGCACCAAGGCGGAGTTCGAGAACCTCGCCTCGGCGGAGTACACCCAGTTCATACCGGCAACCAGAGATTACGACAGCTACGGCCCAGGCCAGATCGGCTTCATGCCCTACTACGGCCTCGGCGGCGGGATGATCGTGCCGGGCGTTAGCCCAGGCGACGGCGAGATTTCCCCGCAGGTCGTCACCAGTGACTCCGTCCCCGTGGGCGAGGTGGAGATCCGCCGCGGCCAGCCCGTGCAGGCCACCGACGGCGACATCGGCCATGTTCAGGGGCTTGTCATCGACCCCGGCAGCCGCCACGTGACCCACGTGCTCCTGCAAGAGGGCCACCTGTGGGGACGCAAGCAAGTAGCCATCCCGATCGGCGCGGTCGCCACCACTGTCGACGGCATCCAGCTCAAGATCACCAAGCAGGACGTGCAGGACCTACCGCCGGTAGACGTCGATCACCCGGAAAAAAAGATCTTAAGATCCTTCTTCCGAACGGACCGTGGCGACTGTGCCCCGGTCGCGCCTTTTCGGAATAAGTCGGGCGACGCCGGGTAGCCGGAGCTCATGGCTAGAGACAGAACAATCGCCGGGTACGCCATCCCGGGAATTGTCGTGTTCTTCTTTTGGTTGGTGGTGGCCATTATCGTCATCATCCTCTTGGCGCGAATCGTACATTGGGCCGGCGGCGGAGAACTGCACCTGCGTCTCGGACACTTCAACCTGAACGTCGGCTTCACCTGATCGGCAGCAACAGCGGTCGCGCCAGTCACGCTTGCGACCGGCGCGACCCGGACATTTCTGGCGTGGAGCATTATTGGGTGTAGTTAACGGCGAATATCACCGTTAACTACACCCAATAACGCGGTGCCGCCGCCGTGCCATGCGACTCAGGATTCAGTACACGAAGTTCGGCGGCCCGGGCGGTGGTGGTCAAGATGGGGTGGCGTTCCTGACTCGGCCCTGACTTCAGTCAGTTCGTTGACCTGCGCGGATGAGGTCGGTCCGGGCTTTCAGGTAGCTGCGAGACACTCCCACTGCCGTGCCGTTTCATGCCGTGACCTAGCCAGCTTCTCCTCCGCCCGTTGTTTGCCGTTCGCTGGCAGTGCGCCGATGTTCACTTTTGCCTGCAACCACCCGGCCGCCGGCTCCGTCACAGGAGCAAGGACAGGGCGCAGATTGAGGCGGGCACGATGATTCGGACGCGTTGGGTACTTGCCGTTGGCTTGGCGATGCTCACCGTCGCATGCGGCAGCGCCACCGCCACCTCGGTCTCGGTAGGCGGTCGCCTGACAGCGACGCCGCCTTCGCTGGCGACTTCCCCGGCGACGACGTCGGCTTGGCAGGCCACTGTCCCGGCGGTGGCCGTTACGCCGGACACCGCCCTGACCGGGGGGCAGCGGCTCAAGGTGCGGTTGACCGGGTTCCCTCCGCACGACGGCATCGAGCTTTACGAGTGCGTGAACGTGGGCGACTGCGACCGGGGTCCCTCGTCGTTTGCCGGCATAGGGGACGCGGGCAGCGCCACCACGACCTTCGACGCGCAACCCTCCGTGCTGGTCGGCTCCGACACCGCGCCGACGCAGTGCTACCGCCAGTGCATCCTGGTCGCCGTGGCGGTCAAGGAAGCCCGCGGCGTCCCCCCGAAGCCGGCTCCGACCGCTACTGCGGCGCTCGCCTTCATTTTCTCAGCCGAGACGGAGCACCTGATGTACTCGTCGCTGCGGAGCATCAGTTGGATCAGCGCCACCGAGGGCTGGGCACTGGCCGGCCAGCCGTGCGCTGCGGGTACCTGCATCCGTCTGGCGCACACCACGGACGGCGGGCAGCACTGGCAGGCGCTCCCGGACCCGCCCGCCGGTATCCAGGGAGGGACGACTGACTGCACGGTTAACGCCTGCGTAAGCCAGGTCAGCTTCGCGAACTCGACGATCGGCTACCTCTACGGGCCGGCGCTGCTCATGACTACCGACGGCGGCCTGACCTGGCACGCCCAGCCAGGACTGCAGACAGGGACGCTGACGATTGCCGGTGGTCAGGTGTATCGCGGCGCCTTCACGAGCATCGGGTGCCCTGGTCCCTGCCAGCCGTCCATGCAGGAAGCGCCGGTCGGGTCGGCGGACTGGCGGACGATCATCGCCCAGATCACCGAGCCCGACCGCGGCAGCTTCGGCCAGATCGCCGTCTCCGGCGCGGACGTGCTCATCGACATGGTCGGCAGCCTCGCCGGGCCACTCCCAGCGAGTGCAATCGTGTACCGCTCAACTGATGGCGGCGCGACCTGGGCGCGGCAGGCGGCGGACCCATGCACCGGGCTCGGCCCGGGCGACTCGACGGAGGAGGACGACCTGATCGGGCTGGCCGCAGCGCCAAGCGGCTTCTTCGTGGGGCTGTGCTACCGGCGCGAAAGCACGAACGCCTTCGTCATCACGTCCGCCGACGCCGGCGCCACCTGGCAGGCGACCGCTGCGGCGCCGCCCGGGCAGGCACTCGGTCTTGTCACTGTGACCAGTCCGGACACCATCGCCGTCGCTACAGAAGCGACGGGCGGGAATGGCACCTGGACTTCCCGGCTGCTGGTAACGACCGACGGCGGTCGGCACTGGGACGTCGCCGCCACCGACGTTCAGGGCTTTGGCGGCGCCGGCAACGCGCCGGCCTGGATTGGCTTCGAGACTCCGCTGTCGGGCCAGTGGCTCGGCGACGCGCACGGCATTTGGCACACCGATGACGGTGGCCTGCAGTGGACTCGGACAGCGTTCCGCTGATCCAGTCGGTCAGGCGGCTCGGTCCAATCGAACATCGTCGACCCCCGCAGGTCCGCGGACAGTCGCTCGATGACGCGGGCACCTCAGCCCTGCTCGCGCTGCCGCGCGACGATTTCCCGGCCGATCAGCCATTTCCGCTGATTCGGAATCGAGATTCCTTGCGATTCGCTTATCCAGCCCTTTTGCCGAAAAGCAAGAGTTTCACACATGCCGCTGGTGCCCCGTCAGCCCTGACGGGGCACCAGGTGGGGCGTAGCGCGGTTTAGTCGTGGGTCTGCGGGTCCTCGGCGAGGTGCCAGGTCACCGCGGGGGCGTGGCCTGGGTCGTAGATCTGCTGCTGGCCGACGGTGGTGCCGTCGCCCTTGTAATGCTGCCAGGCGAGGCCTCGGTCCAGGAAGATGCCGATGCTTCCGCCGCAGGTTGCGCAGACGGGCTCGGCTTCTCCGGTGGCGCCGGGGTTCTCGTCGTCGGACTGGGCCACGTCCATCGCGTGGTCGAAGGCGTCTGCGTCGAAGACGCTGAGGAAGATGAGCGCCGCGCTCAGCTGCTCGAGTGTTGCCGCGGCGATCCGGTCGACGCGCGGGTGGGGGCCTTGGGCCGGGATGGGGAGCGCGGGCTGGGCGTCCTGAGCGATGATTGACCTCATGGTCATCCCTCCAGTGGTGCTGGTTGGGTGGTCTAGGGTCGCCGTTGGTGTTGACGCACCGGCGGCGGCCCGCCCGCTTTTGCGGGCTGTATGAGTAATCATAGACGAACGTTTGTTTGATGACAATGGACAAATCGGGCGTGTCGTCGGGCAGATGTTCCTCTGGTTGGGTTTCCTTGCCGACGCGGGATGGCGGGGCGGTCGGCGAGGGACCACGCGTGCGTTCGGGACATCAGGGAAGGGCAGCGGTCGGATCGGCGGGCTGACGGGACTGCGGGACCGGCGTTAGTACCGGCCTTGTCAGTGGGGGATGCCCATGATGAGGTCGCATGCTCCCCTGCGGAGCAGGGCCCCCGCGATGTACGCGCCAAGCTCGGCGGACTTGTCGGCAGGCCCCCACTCCATGGCATGAACGAACTCGCCTCCGTCCCGCGTGAACACCATGCCGCGTAGTGCGAGCTGCCCGTCTGGGGTCGTCGCGCAGTGACCGGCGATCGGGCTGTTGCAATGGCCTTGCAGCCCGTGGAGCATGGTCCGCTCTGCGGTGATATGGGTTCGGGTCTCGCCGTCGTCGAGCGGTCGCAGGAGTTCGAGCAGGCCCTTGTCGTCTGCGCGGCACTGGATGCCGATCACGCCCGCGCCGACGGCGGGGCACATCATGTCGGTGCCGAAGGTCTCGGCTGCGCGGTTCTGGTAGCCGATGCGCGACAGCCCCGCGCGGGCGAGTACGAGGGCGTCGGCGGCACGTCCAGGCGTTCACCATCCGGCCCGATCAGCGCGGCCCCGTGCGCCCCGCCGGGTCGTCAGGGCCGCGAGCACGCCGCTGAGCCGCCCCAGGTCCTCCGGAGGCAGTACAGTCCGCTCAGCTAGTGGCATCGCCATATCAGCAGTTGCCCCAATCTCCGTGTGGCCGTGATCAAAATCTACGATGCAAAAGTGGAGCCACCCTTGGGCAACAAAATTGGTGTCGCGCTAGGCCGCGGCTGGTGGGAGGAGTCGTAGCCAGCCGAGGGGCGGTGCGGGCTTATCCTTCCTCATATGAACACGGCGGATAGTCAGGGAGCGGCAGGCGCTCGTTACCGGCGGCCGTACGCCGTTCCGGAGAGGCTGGACCTGCTGCGGGGCCCTTCTTCTGGCACCGTTCACTTGCCGTCGCACCTGGACTGGTCGGGGAACGCGGTCTACGACCTTGATGCGCCGGGTAGGGTCGTTGACCTCTACCGGGCCGTCTTGATCGAGACGGCCAGCCCGCAGGACCTGTATGCGTACCTGGATGAGCGGGTCCTACGGCGTCTGCGGGCGCTGCTGTGGCTTCCGGCCCAGCTTCGCAGGGCGTGGGAGCAGCGGTTCCCGGTTCTGGCGGAGATCAGCCGCATCACCGCGACGGCGTAAGCAGCGGGCGATGGACTCGTGGTGCATTGGTGCGCTCGCGTGACGTCGGACCACACCGGACGGCCCTGCTCAGCGCCATGATCACGAAGACTTTTCTCCTGATGTAAGAAATTCGTGCTATACGCACGAAAAAGCTTCGCCAAAAGAAAAGTCTTCGCGATCATCGGCGGCTACCCGGGGCGCGAGTTGAGCCTGGCTCGCCTGCTCCCGCTGGTGCCGCAGTTGCGGCGCCCAGGGATCGCGCGCACCCCGACACGGCGGACTCTCAGGCCGCGCCGAGCCCCCTAACGTGCGTTCGGGACACTAGGGAGGGGCAGCGGTCGGATCGGCGCGGCTGCGGGCTGCGGGACCGGCGTTAGAACCGTCAGCAGCTGGACGGGCATACGCCGGACGCGGTAACGCGCTTATGCGACAATTCGGCGAGATTGCGGCGAATCTCGATCTGTCGGGTGGCGCGTTAGGCCCTGCTGGGCCTCGCATCACCCCTTCCCGCAGGCCACACGCTGCCATATCAGGCCATACCAACAGTTCAGCTGATGAATTCTCATAAGCTCGCAATTAGGGCGAAATCCGTTATACGGACAAACAAAAAAACTAAAAACGGTGCTCACCAAGTTGAAATCTAGGATCCGCCATGTGTATATAGAGGAGAGAGCCCTGCTCAGAGCGGAGCCGGAGGTCCTGGGATGCACACAACCGATACGGATCGCGCGGGTGGTGAAGACATCAGCGCGGCGCTGGACCCGATGCGGATGGGCGCCGCCTTGGCCGACCTGATGAATCCGGCAATCCTGGCTGCTGAAGCACCGCGGTTTGCCGCTGAACTGGTCAAGGTCGGACTGGGATCCTCGGCGCTAGAATTCAGTGAGGACCGGCGCTTCGCCGACCCGGCTTGGCGGGAGAATCCGCTCTACCGGCTTATCGGGCAGAGCTACCTGGCGTGGGAGCAGAGCGTCGGACGACTGGTCGAGCAGCAGCAGGGCGCCTGGCCTCGACAGGAACGCGTGCGCTACCTGGCCAACATCCTCACCGGGGGGCTGTCACCGACCAACTTCCTGCTCGGCAACCCGGCGGCGCTCAAGCGCGCGTTCGAGACCCAGGGGCTATCTCTGGCCCGTGGCGCCCGCAACTTCTCCCGCGACGTACTAACCAACCGCGGCATGCCGCAGATGGTCGATTCCAGGCCGCTGACGGTCGGCAAGAACCTGGCCGTAAGCCCGGGTGCGGTGGTCTACCGCGAGGAGATGTTCGAACTCCTGCAGTATGTCCCGACGACCGCGGCGGTCCGCGAGCGGCCACTGCTTTTCGTGCCCCCAGAGGTCAACAAGTACTACGTGCTTGACCTCGCCCCGGGCCGCAGCATGGTCGAGTACGCCATCTCGCTGGGCGTGCACACGTTCATGCTGGTCTGGCGGAACCCGCGCCTGGACAAGAGCCTCGGCCACGGTCACTGGGGCATGGGCGACTATCTTGCCGCGCAACTGCGCGCGTTCGACGTGGTGCGCGAGATTAGCGGCGCCCAGGACCTCAACCTGGTCGGTTTGTGCGCCGGGGGAATGACCAGCGCACTGGCCCAGGCCCACCTGGCCGCACAGGGCGCCAACCCGGTGCGCGCGGCCGCCTACCTGGTGACGATGCTCGACGGGCGCCAGCCCAATATGGTCGGCACGCTGGCCACCCCGCAGGCCAAGTCGGTGCTGGCCCGGGAGGCGCGCAAGGGCACGGTGATCGACAGCAAGACGATCGCGCACAGCTTCGCCTGGATGCGGCCTAACGATCTGGTGTACAGCTACGTGGTCAACGATTGGCTGCTAGGCAACGATGCCCCGACGTTTGACGTGCTTGCCTGGAACGACGACGCCACCAACCTGTCGGCCGCCCTTGTGCTGGACAGCAACGCGCTGCTGACCAGCGGGAAGATCACCGAACCCAGTGGCGTCTCATTCCTCGGAACGCCCATCGACCTGTCGAAAGTCACCTCCGACGCCTTTCTCGTCGCCGGGCTCCGGGACCACATCACCGCCTGGCGCGCGTGCTACACGACCAGCCAATTGCTTGGCGGCGACACTCAGGTGGTAGTCGTTAACAGTGGCCACATCCAGTCATTCGTGAACCCCGTGGGCAAGTCGCGCTACGAGTACTGTTGGGGCCCGGCGGGTGGGGCCGACCCCGACGCCTGGCTGGCGCAGGCTGAGGTGTGCGATGGGTCGTGGTGGCCGCTCTGGGCCGAGTGGCTGTTGTCGCGTTCCGGGGAAGAGAAGCCCTCGCCGCCCGGACTGGGAAGCCACCGGTACCCTCCCTGTGACCCAGCGCCCGGCCGCTATGTGCACGAGAAGTAGCGCCTCTCCCTCTCCGCGCACCCGGCTCGCCACTTAAGGATGAGGTCTCCTGGGTGCGGGAGGCCAGCTCATCCCTGATGAATGTGCCGTATGGCGGCTCCAACGGTGGTTTACCTCGGACCTATGAGCCGTATATAGCTGGCTAAAGACGGCTCGCCGACACATGTATCCGGCGTCGGCCGTCGAGTAGCCGGGGGAATCTCACCCCCGGCCGACCTGTCCACCACCGAGATCTACGCGCGCGCCTCGACCGAGGCGAAACGCAAAGCCCTCGGAGCCGGAGGGATCAGCGGTGTCACCCATGCTGGCTAACCTGTTTCTGCATTACGCAATGGATTCATGGCTGGAGCGTTCCTGGTCATATGTGGCGACACGGACTTGGCCGGTGACGCCTGGAATCCAGGCATAGTCGCCCCTGCCGAGCCCGCAGCGGGAGTGCGCCGCGCACGGGACGCCATTCGGGCAATCCCGGACTGGACCATCACTCTAAGTGTTCATTAAACTACTCGGGGTAATCATAACGACGGGGAACCCGTCCGGGCTGGCGAACCAGAACCAGGGAGCATCCGGACGACTCGGCCATACCACGATATGAAGGTAGTCACCATGGCGGATATGAGCGGGCAGGTCGCGCTGGTAACCGGTGGGGTCCGCGGCCTCGGCCTAGCGATCTGCCAACGGCTGATCGACCGCGGCGTCACGGTCGCGGCCGGCTACTCGGCGAACGCCGAGGCTGCCCGGCAGTTCCGTGACAAGTACGCCGACCACGGCGTCAGCGTCCACCAGGGCGACGTCGGCTCCGTCGACGACTGCGCCCGGGTCATCGGCGAGGTCCTGGACCAGCACGGGCAGCTGGACATCCTGGTCAACAACGCCGGCACCACCGTGGACAGGACTGTGCGGAAGATGACCCCGGCCGAATGGGACCAGGTGATCCGGGTGAACCTGTCCGGCGCGTTCTACCTGTCCCGCGCCGTGCTGCAGCAGATGCTGGACCGGGGTTACGGCCGGATGGTCAATATCTCCTCTGCCATCGGCTCGGCCGGCGGGTTCGGCCAGGCCAACTACGCCGCGGCCAAATCCGGAATATTCGGGCTGACCATGAGCCTGGCCCTGGAGACCGCGGGGAAGAACATCACCGTAAACACGGTCACCCCCGGGTACATCAGCACCGACATGACCGCGGGCATCCCACTGGCGGCGCTGGAGAAGATCCTCGCCAAGATCCCGGTCGGCCGGCTCGGTGACCCCGATGAGGTCGCCCGGGTGGTGGAGTTCCTCGCCGACCCGGAATCGGCCTACATCACCGGCCAGGTCTACGCCGTCAACGGCGGCCTGTATATGTAGCGCCACGCCCGGCGAACCATGGGCGGCCACGCCGCTCGATCGAGTTGACCGCGCAGCTATCTGTCAATCCCGTCACCGGAGTGACAGGCGAGACATCAATGGGGTAATACATGAAATCATTCGTGATCAACCGGCATGGTCGACTGGTCTTCCCGGCCAATTTCCTTGGTGACCTGGACTTCTCGCTCCTGGAGACGCTAGACCACTTTACCGCGGTGATCGGCCGGGATTTCGAGGCGAAGGCCCCGACGGGCCCGAACTGCTGGCCCGGATTGAATCGGGTGCCTATTCGCGGCGGTTTGAACTGCTGCGCGACCTGGGCCAGAACCTGTTCTGGGTCAACCGCTACTCGATCACTATGTTCGACAAGCGCCCGACCCGCTGGCGTGACCTGCCGAAGCATCGCGATGACGTGTTCTTGCCCCTGGTGACCCCGTGGCCGGACCGCGAGCGGAAGGTCGCCGCGGTCGAGCGCGCCTTCCCCAGCTGCCGCCCACCTGGGACGCCGAGACCGAGAACAGGGTGTTCGCGCTGCTGTTCGACGTGTTCCGCACCAAGCTGCACAATGGCTGCCGAGCTGCCGGCGATCAAGCCGACGGTGGCCGAGTTCATGAAGCAGCCCGACGCGCTGACTTTCGTCAGCCCCGATTACGACCCGGACTACCCGGTGTTCTGCACCGAGGACATCCTCGACGCCCACGAGGAAGTGCCCGAGCTGGAAGCGCTGATGCGGTGGGCGATGGTGCTGCACAACCAGTACCCATGGGACCGGTCCGGCACCGAGCTGCGCGGCCCGGACCAGATCGGCGATGACGACTTCGTGGTCGCCCTTCACCCGCGCAACCGGGACGTGATGGCCTTCATCGACCGGGTCAGGCGCACCGGCTCCCCCGGCCAGGGCACTCTGGGCATGACCGCCCCAGCCGCGCGGCAGCCGGCCGAGGCGGTCGCGCAGCGGCGCATGACCACCCCGGCCGCGCAGCGGCCCGCCGAGGTGGTCGCCCCCGCCGCGCCTTACCAGCCGGTGCGGGTGCGGGAAGCGTTCGCGATCCAGCCGGCGCTGGAGGCGCTGGCGATCGTGCGCGGCGAGCATGTCTGCGGCAACACCGACGTCATCCGGAACGCGAGCTTTTCCTGGTCGCCGATGAGCGCCGAGCGAGATCACCGCGAAGACCGGGATCCAGCAGCGCCGCTACACCAGCCGGGAGCCGGAGCAACTGGCGCTGCAGGCGGCGCTGGCGGCGCTGGCGAAGTCCGGCCGTGGTCCCGAAGAGATCGGTGCGGTCCTGGTCAGCACCTGCACGAGCAACCGGCAGATCCCGTCGATGGCGTGCTGGCTGTCCGGCGAACTCGGCCTGCTGCAGACGCATGCCTCGGCGGACCTGGTCGCCGCCTGCGCGGGCCTGCCCTACGGGCTGGCCGAGGCCATCCGGCAGTTGCAGGAGGTCCAGCGGCCCGTCTTGCTGGTCTGCGTGGAGAAGTTCTCCGACAAGATCGGCAGCGTCCGGACCTCGCGGATGATCTTCGGCGACGGCGCCGCAGCCATGGTCATCGCCCCGGCCCCGCCCGGCGGGGCCGGAGACGTGGACGTCGTGCAGACGTACGCGAGCGGCCCGCGCCGCGAGGTCAACTCGATCATCTGGCCCAACCAGGAGTTCGACGGTGACATCACCGTGTACGGTCCCGACGTCAAGTCGCTCGTCCAGCGCTACCTGAAGCAGATGCTCGGAGAACTACGCGCCCAGCCCGATCCGGATGACCCCGGGCGGACGCTGCTGGACAGCATCGAGCTCATCGTCCCCCATCAGGCCAACAAGACGATGATCCTCAGCCTGGCCGGCGAGGCCGGGCTGTCCGCCGAACAGCTGTACTTCAACGTCCAGACGATGGGCAACGTGTCCTCGGCGAGCATCCCCATCGCGATCTACGACGCGATACGCGACGGCGTGATCACCCGCCCGACCCGGGTCTTCGCACCGGGCTTCGGCGCCGGAGCGGTCGGTGGCTACGCGGTCATGCGCATCGATCCCGCGATCGTCGCCGACGAAGTCGTGCTGGACATCCTCCCCAGCCCATTGAAGGTGGGGATCTGATGGGCTGCCAATCAGGGGCGGCCTTCTCCCGCGTCGCGGTCGTCAACCGGGGCGAGCCGGCGATGCGGCTGATCAACGCCGTACGGGAGTGGAACGCCGAAGGGCGACAACCGCTGCGCGTCATCGCCCTCTACGCCGCCGCCGACCGGCGCGCGACGTTCGTCCGCGAGGCCGACGAGGCGTTGATGATTGGCCCGGATCCGGATTCCGGTGAGGACACTGGCGCGCTCAGCGCCAGCCCTTATCTCGACTTCGCCGAGCTGGAACGGGCGCTGGTGAAGTGCCGGGCGGACGCCGTGTGGCCCGGCTGGGGGTTCGTTTCGGAAAAGGCGGAGCTGGCGGAGCTGTGCGACCGGCTGGGAATCATCTTCATCGGGCCGCCGGCTGAGGTGATGCGCCGGCTCGGCGACAAGATCGAGTCTAAACGGCTGGCCGAACGGGCCGGTGTGTCCCTGGCCGCGTGCAGCGGCCCGGTCACCAGCCTGTCGGAGGCCCGCGCGCAGGCCAAGTCCATCGGCTATCCGCTGACGATCAAGGCCACCGGGGGCGACGGTGGGGACGGAACCCGGCTGGTCGGCTCCCCAGACGACCTTGACGAGGCATTCGAGCGCGCGAGCTCGGAAGCGTCGAAGTCGGCCGGCGACCCGACGGTGTTCCTCGAGCGGGCGATCAGCGGCGGCAGGCACGTCGAGGTCCAGGTCGTGGCGGACGCCGCGGGCACAGTGTGGACGCTGGGTGTCCGGGATTGCAGCGTGCGACGGCGGGATCAGAAGGTGATCGAGGAATCCGCCTCGACCGCGCTGGACGCCGAGCAGGAGCGACGGCTTCGCGTCCATGCCGCCGAGCTGATGCGGGCCGCCGGGTATGCCGGCGCCGGGACGGTCGGGTTCCGCTACCAGCCGGACGAGCGGCTGCTGTCGTTCCTCGAGGTCATCCCCCGGCTTCAGGTGGAGCACCCAGTCAGCGAGGTCACCACCGGCGTGGACATCGTCAAGCTGCAACTGCACATCGCGGCGGGCGGCACGCTGGCCGAGATAGCCGCCGCCGATCCGCCGACGCTCGGGCACGCCATCGAGGTCCGGCTCACCGCCGAGGACCCTGAGCGCGGTTTCGCGCCCGCCCCCGGCCTGATCGAGTACCTGGCCCTGCCGGCCGGCCCCGGGATCAGGGTCGACGCCGCCGTGGCCGAGCGGGATGTCATCTCGCCACAGGCCGACTCGATGATCGCCAAGGTGATTGCCTTGGGCCGTGACCGCTCCGAGGCCCGGGCCAGGCTGTCGCGCGCTCTTAAGCAGACCGCCACCGTGATCCGCGGCGGCACCACCAACAAGGCGTTCCTGCTCGACCTGCTGGACCGGCCGGAATTCGTCAGCGGCGAGTTCGATGCCACCTGGCTCGACACGATGATCGCCGACGGCTACCGGCCGCCGCGACGAGTCGATGTCGCCCTGCTGGCCGCCGCCTTCTATGCCTACGAGGCGCACGAGAGCCGCCAGCAGGCCCACCTGTTCGCGTCCGCCGCACGCGGGCGCCCGGAGACCGGACACGAGACGTGGCACCAGCTCGACATCCGCGCGGACGGCGAGGCCTACCGGCTGCGGGTGGCCCGGCCCCGCCTCCACCGCTACCACGTGGAACTAGACGGCCTTGCGGTCGAAGCCGATATTGAGCGCTCGGGACGGTTCGAGCTCACGCTGGGCGTCGGCGGCCAGGCATTCCATGTGCTCTGCGTCGCACAGGGCGCGGACTACCTCATCGAGGTCGACGGCGCGGCGCACCGGATCTCCCGCTACGAGGCCGGGCTCGTCCGCGCCCCGGCCCCGGCCATGGTGGCGGCCATCCCCGTCCAGGCCGGCGACGAGGTCGCCGAAGGCGACGTCGTGGTCGTCGTGGAAAGCATGAAGCTAGAGACGGCGCTGCGTGCCCCGGTCGCCGGCCGGGTCACCGAGGTGATCGCCGACGTCAACACCCAGGTCGAGAGCGGCGCCAAGCTGGTGCGGATCGAGCAGGATCCGGAACGCGGCCCGGCCTGGGCTCACTGGACACAAGAGATTCAAGGGTCCGCGACGCGGGACGGAGGGGGCCGGGCGAGCCTAGCCGCGCTGGCCGACCCCGCGAACACCGACGGGGATCCGGCCGCGCTGGCGGCCGGCGCGCTCGCGGCACTGCGTTGCCTGGTGCTCGGCTTCGATGTCGACGAGGAGGAGGTCGCGCGGCAGGTGCGGCGGCTGGATGCGGCCCGGGCCGGCCTGCCCGCCGACGACCGGCGAGTACTCGCCGGAGAGATCAGCGTCCTGCAGATCTTCGCCGACCTGTGCGCGCTGTGGCGCAACCGCCGGGTCTGCGCGATCCGGGAGGGTCGGGCGATATCGACGCCGGCGGCGAGCCTGCTGTCGGACGCCGAGGGTGCCCACAACGCGCAGGAGTACCTGCACGCCTTCCTGCGCTCCCGCGACGCCGACGCCGAAGGCCTGCCGGGGTCATTCCGGATGAGGCTGCGCCGGACCCTGGCCCATTACGGCATCACCGACCTGGAGCCTTCGCTCGACCTGGGACCGGCGCTCTACCGGATCTTCCTCGCGCATCGCCGCGCCGCCGCGCACGTGCCGGTCGTGTCGGAGCTCCTCCAGTGGCGGTTGTGCCACCCCGGATCACTGTCCGGCGAGGTCCGTGACGGCTACCGGCGGGTGGTAGATCAGTTGGTGGGGGCCACTGAGCTGCGCTATCCAGCGATCGGCGACCTGGCCCGGCAGGTCCGTTACCGCTGCTTCGAAGTCCCGCTTATCGCCGCCGAGCGGGTCCGCGCGCAGCAGCAGGTCCGTGCGGAACTCGACCGCCTCTCCGCCGACCCGAGACCAGGACAGCCCAGATCGACGCCATCGTCGCCACCGGAGAGCCGATCCTGGGAGTCTTCACCGAGCGGCATCACCCGGTCATGCTCGAGGTGATGACCCGGCGCTACTACCGGATCAGGCCGTTGGCTCCTGTCCAGCTCACCCAGCGGAACGGCCACCCGGTGCTGACGGCCGAGTACGTCCATGACGGGCAGCGCTACCTGGTGATCGCGACGGTGGCCGACGCCGGGGAAATCCCGCCCGCGACCGACCTGGCCCGGCTGCTCGACGCGATGCCGTCCGACCGGACCGTGCTGGTCGATCTCTACCACGCCGCCCACCGGACGTCAGACGATGCCCAGACGCCCGATGATGCCCGGACGTCAGACGATGCCCGGACGTCTGATGATGCCCGGGCGTCAGACGATGCCCGGGCGTCAGACGATGCCCGGACGCGCGACGATGAAGCCGGCCCGAAACGGCGAACTGGATCCGTGACAAGCTCGGCACGATCCCGTCCGGCCTCGGACGGGTTTCGGTGACGATGTGTCCCCCCGACGACGCGGGCCGCAGCAGCCCGGCCTGGTTCACCTTCCGGGCCGCGCCGGGACCGGCGCGGCGGTGGAGGACCGGACGCTGCGCGGCCTGCATCCACTGGCCGCCGAGCGGCTGGGCCTGTGGCGGCTGTCCGGATTCGAGCTGACCCGGCTGCCTGCGGCTCCCGACGTGCACCTGTTCCGCGCCCGGGGCCGCCAGGTTCCCGCCGATCAGCGGCTGATCGCCCTCGCCGATGTCCGCGACCTGACCGTCATGCGCGACCGCGACGGGCGGATCCGCGGCCTGCCGCAGCTCGACCGCGCCCTGGACGCCTGCCTGGACAGCCTGCGCTCGGTCCGCTCGGCTGACCGCGAGGCGGCCAGGCTGGACTGGAACCGCGTCATGCTCCACGTCTGGCCGGTCACGGACATCTCGATCACCGAACTCCGCCAGGTCATGCGGTCCCTGGCCACGCGTACTGAGGCCCTGGGGCTGGAACAAGTGCTGACGCGGCTCCGCGTCGCCCGAGGAAGCGCGAAGCCCCGTGAGGTCATGCTGCGGATGTCCTGGCCGCCCGGGACGGGGCTGACGCTGCGCGTCACCGACCCGCCCTCCCAGCCGCTACGCGAGCTTGACCCCTACACCCAGAACGTGATCCGGGCCCGCCGCCGGGGCGCCGTCTACCCCTACGACCTCATCCCGCTGATCACCCGCTCGCCGGACCGCGACGGCACCGCGGGCACTTTCACCGAATACGACCTAGACCCCGACGGGTGCCCCGGTGCCGGTGGACCGGGCTCCGGGCTCGAACGTCGCGAACCTGGTGCTCGGCGTGGTCGCCACCCCGACGAGGCGCTACCCGGAGGGGATACGCCGGGTCGTCCTGCTGGGCGATCCGACCCGCGCGCTGGGGGCAATCGCCGAGCCGGAGTGCCGCCGGGTCCTCGCGGCCATCGAACTGGCGCGGCGCCTCGACGCCCCGGTGGAATGGTTCGCCCTCTCTTCCGGGGCCAAGATCGCGATGGACTCCGGGACCGAGACCATGGACTGGATCTCCCGGGTGCTGCGCGCGATCATCGAGTTCACCCAGGACGGCGGCGAGATCAACGTCGTGGTCGCCGGCATCAATGTCGGCGCCCAGCCGTACTGGAATGCCGAGGCCACGATGCTCATGCACACCAAGGGCATCTTGATCATGACCCCGGACTCCGCCATGGTGCTGACCGGAAAGCAATCGCTTGACTATTCGGGCGGGGTCTCCGCCGAGGACAACTTCGGCATCGGCGGTTACGACCGGATCATGGGCCGCAACGGCCAGGCCCAGTACTGGGCCCCTGACCTGTCCACCGCCGCCGACGTGCTCCTCGCGCACTACGAGCACACGTACACAGCGCCCGGCGAGCGCTTCCCCCGTCCGGCCCCGACCACCGACCCCGCCGAGCGCGACATCTGCCTCGGCGCCGCACGCGGGCCAGGCCGACGAATTCAGCACGCTCGGGGAGATCTTCGATCCCGTCAGCAATCCCGGGCGCAAGAAGCCCTTCGACGTGCGCTCGCTGCTGCGCGGCGTGGCGGACGCCGACCACGAGCCGCTCGAGCGCTGGGCCGATATGGCAGACGCGGAGTCGGCCGTGGTGGTCGACGCCCACCTGGGTGGCCAGCCGGTCGCGCTGATCGGCTTCGAATCAAGGCCGCTGCCACGCCACGGTCCCTACCCCGTGGACGGCCCGTCGCGCTGGACGGCCGGCACGCTGTTCCCCCGCTCGTCGAAGAAGACGGCACGGGCGATCAACGCCGCCAGCGGGAACCGCCCGCTAGTGATCCTGGCCAACCTGTCGGGGTTCGACGGCTCACCGGAATCTCTCCGCCAGCTTCAGCTGGAGTACGGCGCGGAGATCGGCCGCGCGGTGGTCAACTTCGACGGCCCCATTGTGTTCTGCGTGGTCTCCCGCTATCACGGCGGGGCTTTCGTCGTGTTCTCCGGGACCCTCAACGACAACATGGAAGTCGCCGCCGTGCAGGGCTCCTACGCCTCGGTGATCGGCGGCGCGCCAGCCGCCGCGGTCGTGTTCGCCGCCGAGGTCCGCAAGCGCACTGCGGCTGATCCCCGGGTGGCGGACCTGCAGAAGGCCATCGCCGAGGCCAGCGCGAGTGGTGACCACGACAAGGCTTCCCGGCTGCGCGAGGAGCTGGACGCGGCCTGGCCCGCGGTGCACGCCGAGAAGCTCGGGCAGATCGCCGACGAGTTCGACAGCCAGCACAGCATCCAGCGGGCGCAGAGCGTGGGCTCGGTCCAGGCCATCGTCCCGGCCGCCGGCCTCCGGCCCTACCTGATCGAGGCTGTGCGGCGCGGGATGCACGCGACGATTGCCGCGCCCGGCAAGCCCGCGCAGGGGTCGTCGTGAGCCGCGCACCCTGCCACGGCTACCTGAGCATGCTGTGGTAGACCGCGATCAGCGCCGCCTTCTGGTCGTCGGTCAGCCGCTCGTCCGCGTGGATCACATCCTCGATCCCCGGCTGCCGCCGGGCACCCGGCCGCTGGCCGGCCGTCGCGCTGTCCGTGCCCTCCTCGACGACCGCGTCGACCAGGCCGGCCTGGGCGAGGAGCGCCTCGACGGATAGGTTGAGCGCGTCGGAGATCGCCTTGAGCACGCGCACCGATGGCTGGTGCAGGCCGCGCTCGACCTGGCTGAGGTAAGGATTGGACAAGCTGGTGAGCTCTGCGAGCTGGCGGAGCGACAGGTTGGCCATCTGGCGCTGCGTGCGGATGAAGGCACCAACCGCCTCCCGCTGGTCCTGCCACGGGTCCGTCACGCTCACCTCCCGACTCCGCAAGATATAGTACGCGGCAGCCCGGAACCCGGTGCTGCCGCGTACGGTGCCTGTTTGGGAATCCGGCTTGGCCTACCGCTCGCCGCCGCTGTCCCGCATCAGCGGGGCCGTCGCCTCCAGCCACTCCTGGGCGAAATGGCGCTGGTTGTCGAGCAGCTTCCCGGCGAAGTCGTAGAAGCCAGCGTTGATCTCCTCCGGCTTGGGCAGCTCGCCGAGCGGCAGCGGCACGAAGAACGCCTTGGGACTCACGGGCTCGACGAGGGCGACACAGGTCCGGACCGCTTGGATCGTCATCTCTTGGCTGGTGCGGATCGCGTTGAGGAGATCGTTCTGCAGTTCTTTGGTGGCGTAACCTGCCATTTGTTCCGCCTTCCTGTAGGGCAACGCTTCTCTTAAACTATACCAAGCACCTGCTTGCGATATCAAGCACAACAGTGCTCGCGGTAACCAGCAAGCCGAAGGGCGGCGGCGTGCTCGAGGTGAAAGTCGGGCTCCCCCGGGCGGTGACGGTCTCCAGCGACGCCCCGCTCACCACCGCGGCGCGGGGTCACCGCCACGGTCAACTTCGCGACCGAGAAGGCAACGGTCAGCTTCCCGGCCGAGGTCAGCGCGGAAGACCTCATCGCGGTCGTCGAGCAGGCTGGCTACACCGTGGCGCTGCCTGTCCCGCCGCGGGCGGAGAAGGCCGGGCCGGTGCCGGATGAGACGGCTGGGCTGCGGCAGCGGCTGCCGGTCTCAGCCGTGCTGGCGGTGACGGTGATGAGCTCGGCTCCGAGCCCTGCTCGCGCTGCCGCGCGACGATTTCCCGGCCGATCTGCCATTTCCGTCGATTCGGAATCGAGATTCCTTACGATTCGCTTATCCAGCCCCTTTGCCCGGCCGCCGGGTCGCCGTCGAGCGGCATGCGCCCTCGCGACAGAGGACGCATCATAACCGGGGCTGCTCCATCGCAGGAGCGCTTAGGAGCCTCCGTCCGGGTTCTTCCTCGCGGCGTCCGCCAGCTCCACGATGTTGGGGGCACCGGCCAGACCGAAGTCGTAAGCGATCAGTGGCTCATCCCCGAGGACCCATGCCTTGTGCCCCGGGCTGGCCACGATCACATCACCCGGCCCTGCCTCGGCCTCGCTGCCGTCATCCATGCGAACATGAATGCGGCCCTGAAGGATGATCTGCCGGTGAGGGACCTCACAAGTCTCGGTGCCAGCGAGCGACTTGAGGTTCTCCTCCAGGACCATCCGGGCTGGAGCGTGACCTTCGAGACGATCACGTCACCCAGGCGAATGGTCTCCAGACGGTCTCCAGACGGCGAATCGAAGACCTCGGAGGTCTCGAAGTTTTGTACTTCCAGCATTCTGCTGTTCCTTTCCCTAAGTGCCTCTTCTCCTCGGTGGACGGCTAGTCTATCTCATAGGCGTACTATCTCCCCAGGCCTCCCCAGGCTTCACACGAATTCCTGGCCAGACTGGATTACACACAATGCCCGATTCCGCTAGCCGTTCGGGGAGACGGTTTCCTGCATGGCTTCCGCGAGGAACGTGACGGAACGCAGCCGGTCTTCGATACCGGTCGCTTTGCGGACGAGCCGCTGTCGCCCGCAAACTGGAAGCCTGGTAGCCGCGCCATGGCGGTGGAGTGGCGGCCATCCGCCGGGCCACGCCGGCCAGCGCCCGGTCCGGCAGCACGGCGGGTCAGCGCTTCGCGGACGCCGGATCGAGCAACGTGCGCTGCTCCGCGCCGAGCAGGTACCAGACGAAGCGACGATCGTCGTTCGCGACGGGGGCGATACCCGCGACAAGCTGCGGCGGCGCGCCGAGCGGACGGCCCGCGCTTGGTTGCTGGACGGGCAGCCGCTCCTCGGGATATCGGTCTTCGCCGTCCTCGACATGCCACTCGAAGACCTGCTCCGCCAGCGCTTCGCGAACTTCCGCGCCATCTACCTGCCCACGGCTTCCAGGCCGCGGCCAGCAGCACACCCGGGGAACGGAACCGTCTCGGTGGGCACAGTAGGAGGCTTATTCAGGCCATCCTGTAGAAGTGAGGGCCAACTACCGCTGAGATAGTGGTCGTAAATGTGGCAATCGGTCGCCGGTAGTCGGTGTGCACGATGGTCCAGTTCTTGAAGTGCGAAATTACCAGCTCGATCATCAACCGAATCTTGTTGACCTGGGTGTTGTACTCTTTCTGCCAGTCGAGCAGTTCGCCCCCTGCGGGTTTCCTGAAGGGGGTGATCATGTGGTTTCCGATGTATCCTTTGTCCCCGATCCAGTTCTTCGGGTCCATCGTCAGCAGTACCCCGGATTCTCCCTGGCAGTGGTTGTCGTGGCGGCTTCCGTCGACCGGGTCGGAGATCCAGGCGAGGCTGCCGTGAATCGTGCAGGCGACCTGGACGTTCATCCCGGTGGTCTTGTGCTTTCCCGAGTACAGCTCCTTGTGCCCGGACCATGACCAGCACGGGAGCAGTGTGCCGTCCAGGATGTACTGGGCATCCGGGTCCAGGTCGTCGGCAGTCGGGACGAATTCGCGCACCGCTTCGGGGATGAGCGGGGTTATCGCGGATGTCGCGCGGCTGACGGTCGGCTGGGATACGCCGAGCGACTCGCCGATTTCCGCCTGGGTGCGGTTGTGCCGCATGTAGGTCAGCGTTGCTGCCACCGATTTGAAAAGCCCGAGGCATGGCGGCCATTTCGTAGCGCCCGTCCCACGTTCTACGGAATTAATACGGATGCAGAGATCAATCATTTCTTCGCGGTCGAACCCGGTGGTATGATACACGTGATGGCCTGTTCTGGGAGCTAAGCGTGGTAACTTAACCCTTTCAAGAACAGGTCATCCTTTTATGGCGACACGCCGCGGGGAGAAATAAACTTCGCATAACATCTCGACCCTGTGAATAACCCTGTAGGTAAGTGCTCCGCAGTAGCGGTTTGAGCGGAAATGCGGTTACTGCGTCCCGGTGAACTGGTGTACTTGCCCAGTTGCAATAGCCCTATCCAATCGCTGCTTGAAGTCTTGCCATGGCGTTATCCATGTAGACGTTAGCCATCTCCTGCGTGACCGTTGAGCCGTTGCCATCGAGAATCGCTATCGCAATCGTATAGCGACCACATTGAACCGAAACTAGAAATCCGGAGCCATAAGGATTCTTAATTGACACCCGTGTCGCTACATACTGACCGATATTGCAATTTGATGGCACTGATCCTGGATAGTCGCCAGTCCACTGTATATTTTCTCCGCCGGCACTGAAATTACATCCGCCAGTTTGATCTAGAGCGACGTGGTCATCAGTTATGAGAGCAGCAGCATATCCGGAGCTGCCCCATTCAATTGTAGAATCTTGAAGAGTTTGCTCCGTCTGGGCATCATAAATAATTTCATGCGCAGTGAGTTGAGCGCCGTTCGGGATCGAATCTCCGCAGATGCCAGTGAGGTACGATAGATCTGTGCCGTGGTTTGTTACTTCCGCAGTACTGCCCAATATGCCGGGGGAGGAAAGCGCCTGCGTGAGCTGGGCTGAGTTGGCAGGCTGGTTGAAATAGTCAATAGGAGAAAGCGGAAGGCCCGGTGAAGTAGTCGAGGAATTAGGGCTTGACGAACTGGATGTTGGATTGGGCGATGGCTGCAGGCTGCGATGGTATACAGCGAAGGCAGCGCTAGCGGCGCCCCCGATGAGAGTGATAACAGTGGCGATAATGGAGACGATACCCTGGGTAGTCTGGACCCATTCCGTAAAGCGAGAGCCTGATTCTTTCTTGGGGCGATTGCCAGTCGGCTCCCTTTGCGCCTCGGACTGTTGTTCGGACATTAGGGCGTCTTGCAGGTTAGCGTCATAGATGTGTGTATAGAAAGCATACAGGCATCATTCCTCATTATTGTATTGGTTGCCTGCCCGTACGGTGCGGCGGTGGCACTAGTACTACAACCGCGTCTTAAGCGAGGGGCCCCGCTGACGTGCGGCTATGTAAGTGACCTTGCCTGAGAGGCTGGGTCTAACAGCTCGGCGAACAGCACGTTCTTGCCGCGCTGCCCGAGAACGCTGTTGTAGTGCTAGTCAATCACACATTGCTATAACATGCTGCGATTCACCGGGACCTGACGCCTGTTGCGTTACGAGCATTTTTGTTGCACTGCGAGCACTTTTCTGGCAGCAGGGTCATGGACAAACCTGCCCTCCGGCCTGCCACTGCGCTCACGGACGCTCAATGCACTGAGGTCACCGCAGCAAGCGATATGAACTCGCGACTCAGATTTCCTCACCTGGTGGAACTTCTTGGTGCAATTATGAGCAGAATGCTCTGCTTCAGTACGTTTCGTGTACCAGTGTAATGATATCGACGCCGAACGTGTGATATCACGCTAGCCGTACGTTTCACGAGCGCAGTGCGCGAAAGCGAAAACAGGAAAGGGTGGTCCATGGCGGCTGTTCCGGCCCAGGTCTCTGACGCACGAGGTCCAGCCCCAAGGAACCGGGACGTGCCAGAGGCTGGCCAGCTTGTCAGGGTCCGTGGCCAGCAGTGGGTGGTCAGCAATGTCAGCGAAAGCCACCAGCCGCAGGACGAGCTCGCCGCCACCCGCATCCCCGGACGAACGCTCGTGACCCTCACCAGCGTCAGCGACGATGACCTCGGCGAGGAGCTGACCGTCGCATGGGAAGTCGAGCCCGGCCGCGAGATCGTCCCCGCCACCCAGCTCCCCCAGGTCACGACCACTAACTGGGACGACCCCCAGAAACTTGGCGCCTTCCTCGACGCCGTCCGCTGGGGCACGATCGCCAGCGCCGACTCCAAGACCCTCCAGGCCCCGTTCCGGTCCGGCATCACCATCGAGGAGTACCAGCTCGAACCGGTGGCGAGAGCGCTCAGCATGCCCCGGGTGAACCTCCTCATCGCCGACGACGTGGGCCTCGGCAAGACGATCGAGGCCGGCCTCGATCGTCCAGGAGATGCTGCTCCGCCACCGGGCACGACGCGTCATCGTCGTCTGCCCCGCCTCGCTGACGCTGAAGTGGCAGGAGGAGATGGAGTCCAAATTCGGACTGCAATTCCAGATCCTGGACACCGCCCAGCTCAGGGAACTTCGACGCTCCCACGGCCTCGAAGCCAACCCCTTCGCCGTCTACCCGCGCACGATCATCAGCCTCCAGTGGCTCCGCACACCCCGCGTGCAGCGAATGCTCGACGAGATCCTGACCAATGAGGCGCAGTTTCCTGGCTTCTTCGACCTGCTGATCATCGACGAGGTTCACCATTGCGCCCCGGCCGAGCCGCCGAAGGCTCACGGCTACCCGGTCGAGAGCAAGCAGACCGGAGCGGTCAAAAGGCTGGCCGAGCACAGCCAGCACCGCCTGTTCCTGTCCGCGACCCCGCACAACGGCTACTCGTGGTCGTGGCAGGCCCTCCTGGAAATGCTGGACCCGCAGCGCTTCTTCAAGGCCACGAGCCGGACAAGCAGACCCTCGACCAGGTCATGGTCCGCCGCCTCAAGACCGACATCAAGAACCCCGACGGCACCGAGCGCTTCCCCGCCCGCCGGATCAGGGCCATCGACATCGCCTACACCCACGCCGAGCGCGAAGCCTACGAACTGCTCCAGGGCTACACCGCCGCCCGCCGCGCCAAGGCCCGCGCCGCCGCGGCCCGGGCCGGCGACCTGGTCACGCTCATCCTCAAGAAGCGCCTCTTCTCCTCGCCCGCCGCCTTCGCGCTCACCCTTGAGTCCCATCTCGCGAGCAAAGATCGAAATCCTTCTTCTGAACGATCGGTGGCGTCTCCCAGTCCCGCCGCCGAAGACCTCGACTGGATGGACGACGTCCTCGCCTGGGACTCCGAGCCGTCCGATGATGACCCCGGCAGCGACGACGAACGGGAGACCTTCGGCCGCATCGCGACCCTGCCCGGCATCGTCGAGGACGCCATGCTCACCAACGGCTCCGTCATGGAAGCCGCCTACCGCCGCCAGCTCGCCGAATGGGCGCAGCGGCACGCCCTGCCCGCCGATAGCAAGGCCAGGGCCCTCATCGGGGAACTCAGCGACATCTGCCGCCCCGGCGGTGACTGGGACAAGGGCGAGCGGGTCATCGTCTTCACCGAGTACAAGGCCACCCAGCAGTGGCTGGCCGGGCTGCTCACCGTCCGCGGGCTCGGCGGGGACCGGCTCGGCCTGCTGTTCGGCGGGATGGACGAGAACAAGCGCGAGCACCTCAAGGCCGCGTTCCAGGCGGACCTGGACCGGGACCCGGTCCGCATCCTGCTCGCCACCGACGCCGCGAGCGAGGGCATCGACCTGCAGCGGCACTGCCACCGCGTGATCCACTACGACATCCCGTTCAACCCCAACCGCCTCGAGCAGCGGATCGGCCGCGTCGACCGGCACGGCCAGACGCACGAGGTCGAGGTATCGCACTTCGTCGGCGAGGCGAAGCAGATCCCGGGGACCGTGGCGCTCTCGACCGGTTCCGACGGGGCCCTTGTTACTGCCAATGCGCTCTCCTGCCCTGCCGCGGGCTACTGCCTGGTCGGCGGCTCGTACTTTGACAAGTCCAACCTCTTGCAGGGGTACGTGGCCGAGGAAGTCAAGGGGGCCTGGCGCAAGGCGGTCCCGATGCCGGGGCTGGCCAAGCTCAATACCGGGGGGGGACGCGGTCATCCTTTCGGCGTCGTGCGCCTCGCCGGGCAACTGCGCGATCACCGGCAGCTACACTCCGGGCAAGCTGCATAGCCTCGCGGATCTGTCGCAGGCGTTCGTCGCCAGCGAAGTCGGCGGCGTGTGGCGCGCGGCGACCCCAGTGCCCGGGATCGCGAAGCTGAACACAGGCGAATCCGCCATCGGGACGGTCATCTCGTGCGCGGCCCCCGGCTACTGCGCCCTCGACGTGAACTACATGGCCACCAGCGGGGGCTATGTGCTGCCCTTCATCGACAGCGAGGTGAAGGGCACTTGGGGCGCGGCCAGCCCGGTCCCCGGTCACCCTGTTACCGGAGGGAATTACGGTATCGCAGCCATCTCCTGTCCCAAGCCCGGGGACTGCGTGGCTGCGGGGAACGACGACGCTGGCAGCTACACCATTAACCAGCAGGGCGACGGCTGGTCGGAGGCGGCGGCGATCAGCGGTCTCGGCTCGGTGGCGGCGCTCTCCTGCCCCGCCGCGAGCGCGGCGGAGCTGGACGGAACCTGGGGCGAGGCGGTCCTGGTGCCGGGCGCGAAGGCTTTCACGTACAAGGGCAAGCACGCGACGAGCTCGGAGATCGACGACCTGTCTTGCCCGGTGCTCTGGTACTGCGTCGCGGTGGGCGACTTTTTCGTCAGTGTGAACGACTCGACGGCGTATTCGCGGGGCCTCGTCGTCAGCGAGACAGCCGGCGCGTGGGGGACAGCGCAGGTTCCCCCCGGGCTTGCCAAGCTCGACAGCGCAGCCTTCTCCGAGGAGATGTACGTGGCCTGCGCCACGGCCGCGACCTGTGTGGCGATCGGAACTTACGACCCCAGCGGGTACGACGAGGACGGATTCCTCTCCGCCGAGCTGCCGCTGCAGCCGACCAGGACGGCCCTGCACCTGTCCTTGGCGCATGTCACCGCCGGCAAGGAGCAAGCGGTCAAGATCACCCTCAGCGTCACCGGCCACGGCAGCACGCCGGGAGCAGTCCCGGTCGGGAATGTCTCGGTACGAGCCGGGTCCGGTACCCTCTGTGTGATCAAGCTCGCGGCGCGTACCGGGCGTGCGACCGGCAGCTGCACCCTCACGCCACGCAAGCTCAAGCCTGGCGCCTACCTCCGCTTCCGCCGCCAGCGTCCTCACCGTAGCCTGAACGTCGGCATCTTCACCGTCCGAGACGGCAAGATCGTCTCGAACATCGGCTGCGCTGCTGCCTGCGATCGCGACGCCTGGAGACGGGCCGCACCACAGGCGGGGCAGAATCACGGCAGGAGGGCATGTGCAGCAAGGCGAAGTCTGGTGGGTCGAGTTCGACGAGCGGCGGCCGGTCGTGCTGCTATCGGGAGACGAGGAATCCGGGTTCCAGGCGGTTCAGGTCGTCGATCCGGCGGGCGTTAGCATCAGCGACCTGGGCGTCGAGGTCACGGTCGGCGCTACAGAAGGACTGCCCTTCGAAGGGGTGCTGCGCTTCGCTTTCCCGCGGCCCGGCTTTACGCCGTGCACGTGGCTGACCACTTTGTCGCGAGACGACCTCCTCGAGCAAGCGGGCGTCCTGCCAGCCGCGAAGCTCAACGAGATCGAGGTTGCCCTCCGCCTCAGCGAGCAGCCGAGGGAGTGGACCCCCGAGACAGCCGCAAGGTTCAGCGAGATAAGAAATGCCCTCCGTCTCGGTGGACTTGGCTAGCCGAATCAGATCGCCCGCAGCTCACTTGCTCAACATCTCGATTCCGGGATTTCCAGGGCCCGCCAGCCGCCTACGCCGCTTGGCTCGCCGCTGTCTCGGCTAAATAGCAACTGGTTGCGTTCACACGCACCTCATTCACACCATTCGTTCCTATTTCGGCGTCATTCATCCACGGAACGTCACATCCCGCTTAGCGTGAGAGCATGCCTTCAATGACACACGAGGGGCCGCTGGACCTGGTCCGCCAGCACCCCGAGATCGCCGTGGACCTCATCCAGGGCGCCACCGGCGTCACGCTCCCCGGCGAGGTAACCGTCTCCCTCGCCCCGACCGACATGAGCGCGGTCATCCCCGTGCAGTACCTCGCCGACATGGTCGTGCTCATCTCCGACGCCGCCACCGGCGACCCGCCCTGGCGGTGATCATCGAGCCGCAGCTGCGCGACAGCGACACCAAGCGCTATAGCTGGCCCGTCTACGTCACCACCGCCCGCCAAGTCGGCAAATGCCCCACCGCGGTCCTCGTCGTGCTCTGCCCCGATCCGGCCGAGGCGGCCAAGTGCCGCCAACTGATCCGGACCGGGCACCCCGGCTTCGACCTCGCCCCGCTCGTCATTGACTCCGGCGCCCCGCCCGGTCGCGACGGCGACGGCGGCCCCTACCTGACCGTGTTCGCCGCCAGCATGGGCGGCATCAACATGGAGTCCGAGCCCGGCGCCCGCCAGGTGCTCGACGCCATGGCCAGCACCGAGGTCAGCAACGCCGACCGCTTGCGCATGACCGCGATTATCCTGAGACTAGCGTCCGACGCCGCACGGCAGATCCTGGAGGCGATGATGACCACGAGCGAGTACGAGAAGACCTTCGTTGAAAAAATTCACGACCAGGGCATCGCCGAGGGAGAGGCCAAGGGGAAGGCCGAGGGGAAGGCCGAGGGGAAGGCCGAGGCCGTTCTTCGGCTCCTCGGCGCGCGCGGGCTCGCACCGTCGAAGGAGCAGCGGCACCGGGTCACGTCCTGCACCGACCCCACGCAGCTCGACCTCTGGTTCGACCGCGCCATCACGGCCGGCACCACCGCCGAGGTCTTCGCGGACTGAGCACACCGCCCGCAGCTCGGCCTGCGGTGGCTAAATCCGGGCCAGGGTCCCGGTGCCTGCGAACCGTCTGATCTACCAACAATGTTGCGTCGCCAATCCGTCAGCAACCTAGCGTCCAACCCTTCAGCTAGAGCGCTGAGCTGGCATGGGCTGAACGGCGCCTGACAACACAGGGTTCGGCGCAGTTACGGCCGTCCGGCCAGCGGCCATGGGAGGCGTGGCGGTCGTGGCGGGCGCATGACCGGGTGGCTCCGAAGACGCGCACGTGGCGGCGCCGGCGACGTAGGCGGTCGCGCCATTCGGCGTGATCGCCATCGTGATCGGGCCAAGGTCGGTGCCTACGCCGATGGGCTGGCCGGGGGTGTTGGTGGCGACCTGGATCGGCGTCACGGTGCCGGCGTTGAAGCTGGCGGCGTAGGCGGTCTTCCCGTTCGGGGTGATCGCGATGGCGTCGATGCCCTCGCCCACCCTGATGGCTTGGCCCGGCCTGTTCGTGGCGGTGCTGACCGGGGTCACCGTGTCGTCCTCGGCGGCCACGTTCGAGTTGGTGCCGACGTAGAGCGTCTTGCCGTTCGGCGTTAGCGCGATGGCGGCGGTGGTGGCTTCGGGACCGAGCTTGGCGCCGATCGTGATGGCCTTGCCCGGCCTGCCGGTGGCGGTGCTGACCGGGGTGACCGTATCCGAGCCGAGGTCGGCTACGTAGGCGGTCTTCCCGTTGGGCGTGATGACGATGGGCCCGGGATCGTGCCCGGCTTGGATGGCCCGGCCGAGGGTGCCGCTGGCGACCCGGATCGGGTCCACCTCGTCGGTGCCGGCCACGGCGACGTAAGCGGTCGTGCCGTCCCGGCTGAACGCGAAGGCGTCCGCGCTGCCGGCCGGCTTTACCCTGGCCGCGACCAAGAGAGCTTGGCCCGCCGAGTCAGTGGCGGGGCTGATGGGGACCACCGCGTTGAACGGAGTGCTTGAGGGCCACTGATCGACGAGGCCGTTGCCGACGTAAACGGTCCCGCCGTTCGGCGTGATCCCGATGACGCCCGGGGAGACGCCGACCCGGACGGCCCTGCCCGGCTTGTTGGTGGCGGTGCTGATCGGGGTGACCGTATCGGAGCCGTTGTTGCCGACGTAGACGGTCCTGCCGTTCGGCGTGATGGCGACGGCGTCGGGGAAGGCGCCGACCTTGACGGCCCTGCCTGGCTCGTTGGCGGCGGTATTGATCGGGAGGACCTTATCGGCGCCTGCGAGGGTCACGTAGGCGGTCTTGCCGTTCGGCGTGGTGGCGATGGCGTCGGGGAACGCGCCCCGGCCGACCTTGATGACCCGCTCCGGCGTGTTAGTGGCGACGCGGATCGCCAGGACGGCATCCGCCGGGTTGCTGCAGGACTGGCCCGAGGGGGACGTTGCCCGCCCGACGGTCGCGGCGGCGTGGACGGGGCCCGCGCAGGCGATGCCCGTCGCGATGACGGCGGCTACCACCACCGCGCGGGCAACGTACGTCCTGGGCTCGCCCACCTCAGATCCTCCCGACCCCGCCGCTGCCCCAGGGCGCCTTCGGGGCACGCGTACGTAGCCACCGGATACCCACTGGGACATGATCGAATCGGCCCGATGCTGGCGCCTTCGCGGCGGTATGCAACAATCGCGCCTGTGACAGGCCCGAAGCTTAGAGGGTTATTCAGGCCGTCCGGTAGAAGTGCAGGCCGACGACCGCTGAGATGGTCGTCTCAAATGTTTTAAGCGGGCGCCGGTAGTCGGTGTGCATGATGGTCCAGTTTTTGAAGTGGGAGATCACTTGCTCGATCATCCAGCGTATCTTGTTAACCTCGGAGTTGTATTCCTTCTGCCAGTCGAGCAGATCGCCGCCCGCGGGCTTCCTGAAGGGAGTGATCATGTTGTTTCCGATGTACCCTTTGTCGCCGACCCAGTTCTTCGGGTTCATCGTCAGCAGAACACCGGATTCTTCGCGGCAGTGGTTGTCGTGGCGGCTCCCGTTGACCGGGTCGGAAATCCAGGCGAGCTTGCCGTAAATGGTGCAGGCGACCTGGACGTTCATCCCGGTGGTCTTGTGCTTTCCCGAGTACAGCTCCTTGTGCCCGGACCATGACCAGCATGGCAGCAGCGTGCCGTCCAGGATGTACTGGGTATCCGCGTCAAGGTCGTCGGCGGTCGGTACGAATTCGCGCGTCGCTTCCGGAACGAGCGGCGTTATGGCAGATATGGCGCGGCTGATAGTCGGCTGGGATACGCCGAGAGACTCACCGATTTCCGCCTGTGTGCGATTGTGCCGCATGTAGGTCAGCGTGGCCACTACTGATTTGAAAAGACCGAGGCATGGCGGCCACTTCTGGGATCCCGCACCAGGCTGCACGGAATTTATCCGGATGCAGAGGTCGATGACTTCTTCGCGGTCGAACCCGGTGGTATGATACACGTGATGGCCTGTTCTATGGATTAAGTATGGTAACTCAATCCTTTCGTGAACGGGCCATCTTTTTATTGCGCCACACCGCTGGACAGGATAAACTTCACATAACGTTTCTGTCGCCTGAATAACCCTCTTAGTGTGTGCATACCCTACAAGGCACGCTTGGATAACCTCGGGATAGCGCTCGAGGCCCTCGCGCAGCAGACAATGCAGGCCGGTGATTTCGAGGTAACCATTGGCGCCATGGAGTACTCCACTGAATTGACCGCCCTGTGCTCCGCTTTCTGTGATCGGCTCAACGTCGTTACCGTGTGCTCCGCGCGCGAGTTCCATATCCCGCGAGCTCGAAACCTGGCGATGCGCAATGCAACTGGTGATGTCGTTGTGCAAATAGACGCGGACACCATGCTCCACCCCGACGCCCTTCAGCGCCTCTACGACCGCTGCTTCGCGTTCGGTCAGCGAGTCTGCGCCGTCGGGCAAGTCGTCGGCTACGGGAACAACCAGGACGGTGACGTCGAATCGGTCGAATTGCGCCCCTATGATGAGCATCTGGCCGCGTTGCACGAAATGGCCGCCTCGCCGGACTGGCCGGCTGATCCGCGTTTCCGCGTTGCGCACAATATCCCGTGGGCATTTGCCTGGACCGGACTCATCGCGCTACCCCGCGCCATTGTGACCTCCGATCAGCTCTACTTCGACGAGAGTTTCCGTGGCTGGGGAAACGACGACCTCGAGTGGGGATACCGGATATGCGCGAGCGGCATTCCCATCGTGCTGCGGCCCGACATATACGGCCTCCATCTTCCGCACAAGCGGAACGCGGCCGCGAACAGGCTGACCGGGGCGGCGAATCAGGCCCGCTTCCTGCGCAAGTGGCCCCGGCGCGACGTCGAGCTGACTCGCGTGTTCGGCGATACGCGCGCGAACGGGCTATGGCCCCAGTACCGGGCGGACCTCGCTCGCGCGAGTGGCGCCGTCGCGTTCGGAATCGCTGTTGGCATGGCCCAGGGAGGCACCACCTTGCGGATCGGCGTACCGCTCGACGGTGCAGACAACCCGGTCGGCCGCGAGCATCTGTCCTTCTTCAACGTCCCGGCGGACGTCAAGATCCTGCCGCTGACCGGGATCTCGCTGCCTTACGAGTCCGGAGAAGTCGCCTCATGTCGCATCGACGCTCGCATTCAGCGGCTTCCTGCGGCGTATCGCGATGCGGTCCTCGCGGAAGCGGAGCGCGTGTCGCACCATGTCGTCGAGGACGACGATCAGTCGTGACGGGGGCGAAGCGAGCCGTCAGCCGCGGCGCGGATCTGGCGGGCAAGCTCCCGTTCGCGCGTGGCGGCCGACGCCGCGCCGGCTGTGTCACCGGTGACGGCGAGCAGGAACGCCCGCTTCGACCAGGCGTAGGTGCTGCACTCCCTGACTGAGAGCCGCTCGCTCACCAGTGCGCTGGCAAGATCCATCCGGCCGGCGCGGATCGCCGCCTCCAGCAGGGTCCGCTCCACGGCATCGCGCTGGGCGTGGCTCCCGCCGAACTCCTGGATCCGCGTGCGGATGGGCAGCAATTCCTCGAGCACCTGCTCGTACTGCCCGGCACCGAAGTAGGCAAGGCTGCGGCACACCGGCAGCCCCACCGCGGAGGTCATCGCCCAGCCGGTCGTCGCCGTGCCGGTCGCCGCCGAGCCGTCGGCGCGGACCACGCGCTCGAGCGCCGCGACGACCTCCCACGCGCGGCCAAGCTCTCCGTTGCCGATGAAGGCCATGATCGCGTGCATGTCGTTGAACGGGTAGAAACCGGGCGCGAGCAGCCGTGCCCACGCCTCCGCCAGCGGCCGCCAGCGATCCCCCGCCGTGATGCCTTCCAGCCGCAGCCGCCACAAAAGCGCCGTCGCATCGAGGAGCTCGAGCGCGACGTCCTCGGATCCGCCGTGGTGCAGGAACATGTCATAGACGGCGAGCGCGCCCGCGGCGTTACCCGCCTGGAGGAGGTAGAGCGCGTAGTGCCAGGAGTTGTGCACGTTGAGGAAGTTGCCTTTTGACCAGTCCGACCGACGCTCGCGCATGAAGCGGACGCCGGCCGGGACCTGCCCCTGCATCTCGTAGGTGTGCACAACGGCGTGAATGCCCCACACGTCGTCGGGGTTCAGCTCCACGGCACGGTGGCCGGCCTCGGCGGACTGGCCGTACTGGTTGCACTCTTCCAGTCCGAAGGCGTACATGCCGTGCAGGAACCCCGACTGCGGGTCCTGGTCGCCCCACGCGGTCAGCGCCCGGCCGATCCTGTCCCTGAGGTTGACGGCGTTCCCGGTAAAGAAGTCGATCTGGTGACCGGTGAAGAGGGCCAGCAGGTCTCTCGGGTACCGCACGGAGATGTCTCCGAGCAGCGCGCCCGCCCCGGCCATATCCCCGGCTATCCAGCGCCGCGCCGCGGCCAGGTGAGCGCGCTCGCGGGGCAGCAGCGCGCTTTCGTCGACGTCGGCCGGGCCAAGCACGGCGCGGGCCGCGGCCACGGCGCTCTCCTCGGTGGACATCAGTCCCAGGTAGGCGCCGAACACCCGGCCCATGACGCACCCCGGGTCGGCCGCAGCCGACTCCGCCGCCGCATCCACAACCGCGGGCTGGAATCGGATCAGATGCTCGATCGCCCGGTCGTAGGCGGCTACCGCCTCGCCGGATCCCGTCAGGCGCATGCCCTGGCTGTCAGCGGCCACCCCAGGCTCCCGTCGACTAGCGGACGTCGGCAATCACGTCACCTTCAGCCTAACGCCCACGCCGCCTCGGCCGCGATAACCGATCAGCCGACGCCCGGCTAGCCGTGCGTGTTGCGCAGGCGGCGAGTTCGGCGCGGGCGGCCGCCACCAGCTCGGCATTGGTGTTGGCGTGCTGCAACGGACGCAGGTAGGCCGGGTCGGGGCGCAACGTGCCTCTGCCGGGCGGCGCGCATCCCGGGTGGCGGCGGCAGAGTTCCTGGTGATCATTGCAGCATGGGGCAAATCGCCTCCGAATACCGTGGAATACACTAGTCGCGTTTTGTCGCCTCTCTAATGTTTACGGCAATGTACGAATACCTTTCGGACGGCCGGCATTCTCTCTCCTTCCGACTTGCTGGCGTGTCGTCCTCCTGTTACTGCTAGGTTCAGCGCCTGTTTGTTTCCGTGAACATTTCCCGCGAGGTCACGCGAACCCGCGCGGGACGGCACTAGAACGATCTGATCATCATGTGGAGAATTCGCCGTTTGGCAATACCGCCGGTTCTTGCACTGCTTATCACCGCGATGGCGGCGATAAGCATGCCGCTGGCCAACGCGGGCACGTCCCCCGATCCCGGTAAACCCGCGTGCATGCTTGACCATAACGGGCAACTGAGATATTTCTCTGTTCCCGCAGAATGCGGCCATCAGGGGAAAAGCGCGGCGCCGTCTCAGCATAAGCCGCCCGTCCTGGGTGACATCGAGTCCTCCGCCCTCCGGTACGCGGCGGGCGCGCCGCCCGTGCGGGTCACGCCGAGCCTCACCGTCACCTCCACCGCCACCGCCACCCTGACCGGCGCGACAGTCACCGTCAGCTCCGGCCTCGCCGCCGGGCAGGACGCGCTCGCCTTCACCAGCCAGAGCGGGATCACCGGCAGCTACACCGCCGCCACCGGCGTCCTGGCCTTCACCGGGACGGCAACGGTATCCGCCTACGCGACCGAACTGCGGTCAGTCACCTACCGCGACACCAACGCCGCGGCCCCGTACGGGACAAGGACGATCAGCTTCCAGGTCAGCGACGGGGAACCCGACAACAGCCACAGCAACGTGGAGTCCCGGACCGCCAAGGTCACGGCCAAGCCCCCGGCCGCGGCCGGCGACAAGGCCTCCACCGGCAAGAACGCCCCGGTCACGATCAGCGTCCTCGCCAACGACACCGACCCGGCCGGGCTGCCCCTGACCATCGCATCGGTGAGCACCACCGGGACCAAGGGCACCGTCACCATCAACCCCGGCCAGACGATCACATACAACCCGAACGGGCAGTTCGCCGGGCTGGCAGCGGGGAAGACCGCGACCGACAAGTTCACCTACAAGGCCACCGACGGCACCCAGACCTCCAACTCCGCGACCGTCACCGTCACCATCACCGGGTCCAGCGCTACCCCCCAGCCGCCGACCGTGACCGGCCACGCCTACACCGCCGTGGGCAACACCCCGCTCGGCGTCGGCACCCACCCCGCAGCGCCGGCCGCCACCGTGAGCGGGACCCTGCTGACCGGCGACACCGACGCGGACCCGGCGGCCACACTCAGCGTGACCGCGAGCACCGCGCCCGCCCACGGCACCGTGACCGTCAACCCCGACGGCACCTTCACCTACCTCCCGAACCCCGGCTACACGGGCGCCGACAGCTTCCAGGCCACCATCGCCGGCAGCAACGCCCCGGCCGTTACCGCGACCGAGACCGTCATCATCACCGTCGGCACGGTGGTCTGGTACGTCAATGACTCGCAGGACGGGGGGAACGGGGAGGCGGGGTCGCCGTTCGGCACCCTGACGGCGGCCACCGGCGCGGCCGGGGCCAACAGCATCATCTTCCTCTACCAGGGCGCCTACGCCGGCGGCGTGAGCATGCAGTCGGGCGAGGACCTGTTCGGCCAGCCGCACGGCCTCACCGTCGGCGGCTACTCCCTGGTCCCGGCGGGCGGGTCGACGCCGGCGATCACCAACGACAGAGGGAACGGGATCGACCTGGCCGAGGGCGCCGACGTGGAGGGCGTCAACGTCGCCAGCCCGGGCGGGAGCGGCATCGCGGCCGCTAACGTCAACGACGCGACCGTCGGCGCTACCACCCCGGTCGAGATAGCCGAGGGCGGGATCTCCATCGACGGCGGCGACGGCAACCTGAACTTCGGCGAAACCAGCGTGGGCTACAGCCGCCTCGGCGGGGTATCGGTGACCGATCGCAGCGGCGGCACCGTCACGTTCGGCGGTCCCGTCAACGCCCCGTCCGTCGATCTCACCAGCAACGCCGGCGCCGCGATCGCCTTCACCGGCACGCTGACCCTCAGCGGGAACGAGTACGGCGGCGGCTTCACCGCGACCTGGGGCGGCACGATCACCGCGACCGGGACCGGCAGCACGCTCACCAGCCTGACCCAGGCCGTGCTGACGGTCCAGAACACCACGATCGGCGCCGCCGGCCTGACGTTCCAGAGCGCCTCGTCCAACGGTTCGCACTCCACCGGAATCGACCTGGCCAACACCGGATCGTCCGGCGGCCTGACCGTCACCGGCGCCGGCACCCCGGGCTCGGGCGGGACGATCCAGAACTCCCTGGAGGCAGGCATCCAACTGAGCTCCACGTACGGGCCCAGCTTCACCGACATGGTCATCGAGAACAGCGCCGCCGACGGGATCAACGGCTCCCTGGTGAACGGGCTTACCCTGGCCGGCTCCACGATCTCCGGTAGCGGCGCCCAGGCGGGCCTTTCGGGCGACGGCCTGAGCTTCGCGTCGGACAGCGGCTCTACCTACGGCCTGACCGGCACCGTGTCGATCACCAACTCCACCATCACCTGCTCCGACGGCAGCAACGCCAGCATCAGCGACAGCAGCGGAACGCTCAACCTGACCGTCACCGGCACCACCTTCAGCAGCAGCGATCCCGGCTCAGGGGACGACGGGCTGGATATCGAATTGGACAGCACCGCGAACGCCACCGTCAGCGTCACCGGATCGACGTTCACCAACAACGCCGACAACCAGTTCCAGTTCTCCGCCCTTGCCGTGAATGGCACCAACAGCGTCACGTTCTCAAACAACACGCTAAACAGCACAGTCACCGGAATCCAGGGCGGCGGCGTGGACATCAGGCAGTACGGCAACCCCAACACCTTGATCACCGTCGACGGGAACAACATCCAGAACGCCACCACCGACGGCATCGAAATCGACGGCGACGCAGGCGCGGCGCTGGCCGGCGCGGTGAGCGGGAACACGATCGGCGCGCCCGGGGTAACCAACTCCGGCGGGAGCGCCGGCATCGTCGTCTCCGCCGAGGGGTCGGGGACCGAGACCCTCGCCATCACCGGCAACCACCTCTACCAGTACTCGAACAACACGTACCCGAACGGGGCGGGAATCCAATTCATCGACCAGGAGGGGAACCCGGTCATGAACCTGACGATCACCGGCAACACGATCGCCGACCCGGGCGAGTACGGCAGCTCGGGGATCCTCGGCCAAGCCGAGGGGGAGGGCACCGTGTGCGCCGCCATCACGGGCAACTCCGGATCCGCCCAGGCAGGCCAGGGCGGGGCCGACGTCGAGCTCGGCGACGACAGGACCACGATCGAACTGCCCGGTTACACGGGCGCCGCGAACGACACGAGCGCGGTCGAGAGCTTCCTGATAGGCAACAACGACGGCAGTGGGACGCCCACTGCGGTCGCCAGCGGGAGCGGGTTCGTGGGCGCCACCGGCTGCTGACGCGAGGGAGCACGGTCACAGGGGGCGGTCACGTCATGGGCGTGGCCGCCCCCGCCTGGCTGGCGACCACGCACTGGATGGCTTGGAGCTGCTCGAGCGGAAGCCCGTAGTTGCCCTGGCTGTAGGCCTCGAGCGCCTGGCGTCCGCGATGCGCGCCGTCGGTGATCAGCACGGACACGAACAGGCCGGCCGTGATCGCTGCGGGCGCGCGGCCGGTCTTCCCGCGTTGGCTCGCGCCGCAAGCCGCGTGAGACGGGCGTCCAGCCCAGTCAACTCCACCGCTTGCTGGGGCTGGTGCCACCAGGCCATGGGCGCGAGCCGCGTGTGCTGGTGTGGTGCTCGTGAGCAAGGGGTATGGAGCTGGGTGCACCCGCAGGCGGGCCCGCCGAGCGAAAACGGCGCAGCCCAGGACAACGGCGCCGCCCTGCAGGGCGTTCCGGCCATTCGAAAACGCGGATGAAGTCCGTCGCGATGGCCGCTCCGAGCCAGCCGCGCCTGGAGCTGGACCGCCGGCGAGGCGGGCTGGCGGTTACTGGCCGGGTGGGGCGGGGCACGCTGCGTCATGAGGGCTGTGCGCAAGTGGTCCGCTTCGTGCCTGCAGCGGTCCAACTTTCTCTTGGGGGGAGAGCAGGGAATGAGCGATCAACCGCCCAACACGACCACCGATTCCGGTATCCCCGTGCCCAGTGATGAGCACGCGCTAACCGTCGGCCAGTCCGGCCCGGTGTTGCTGCACGATTACTACCTGAACGAGAAGCTGGCGCACTTTGTCCGCGAGCGGGTTCCCGATCGCGTGTACCACGTCAAGGGCGGCGGCGCCTTCGGCTATTTCGAGGTGACCGCGGACGTCAGCCAGTGGACCAAGGCCGCCTTCCTCGGCCAGGTGGGCAAGCGCACGCCGCTGTTCGCTCGCGTTTCGATCGTGGCCGCCGAGGAAGGCGCGCCGGACACAGACCGGGACGTTCGCGGCTTCGCCGTCAAGTTCTACACCGAAGAAGGTAACTACGACATCGTCGGCAACAACACGCCGGTCTTCTTCGTACGCGACCCGATGAAGTTCCCCGACTTCATTCACTCCCAGGAGCGCATGCCCGACACCGGCATGCGCAGCAACAACATGCAGTGGGACTTCTGGACCCTATCCCCCGAGTCGGCTCACCAGGTGACGGTGCTGATGAGCGACCGGGGGACCCCGCGCACCTGGCGGCACATGAACGGGTACGCCAGCAGCACGTACCTGTGGGAGAACGCGGCGGGTCAGAAATTCTGGGTCAAATACCATTTCAAGACCGAGCAGGGCGTCCAGAACATGACCGACGCCGAATCCAGGGCCATGCGCACAGAAGACCTCGACTACCACCGGCGTGACCTGTGGGAGGCGATCGCCCGCAACGACTACCCGTCCTGGCGCCTGGAGATGCAGATCATGCCGTACGAGGACGCGGCGAGCTACCGCTTCAACCCCTTCGACATAACCAAGGTCTGGCCGCAACGGGACTACCCGCCGATCCCGGTTGGCCGGATGGTGCTCGACCGCAACCCCGAGAACTTCTTCGCCCAGGTCACGCAGGTCGCGTTCGAGGTATCGAACATGGTTCCTGGCATCGGGCCCAGCCCGGACCGGATGGTGCTTGGACGGATGCTCGCCTACGGCGACTCGGCCCGCTACCGCATCGGCCCCAACTACAACCAGCTCCCGGTCAACCGGCCGGTCAGCGGGGTGCGCAACTACAACAAGGACGGCCCGATGGTGTACCACCACGGCGGGAGCCAGCCCGTCTACGCACCCAACAGCTACGGCGGTCCCAAGGCCGATCAACAGCGCTACCCCGATCCCGGCTGGTTTGTCGAAGGCGCCGAGATCGCGCGCACCGCCTACGAGGCGCACAAAGACGACGATGACTTCGTCCAGGCCGGCACGCTCTACCGCCAGGTGATGACGCCGACCGACCAGGACCACCTGGCCGGCAACATCGTCTGGCACCTGAGCCAGGGGGTGGAGCGCTTCATCCAAGAGCGCGCGGTCAACGACTACTGGGCCAAGGTCGACCCCGACCTCGGCGCGCGCATCGCCCACGCCCTTGGCCTGCCGGCCCCGGCACGGTAGAGCAGACAGACAATCCGCTTCGGCACAGGTAACGCCCAGGCACCCCGGCCGCAGCTGCGGCGTGCGTTATCCCAGCCGCGGTCAGGGGTCGCAGGACCGAAATAACCGGTGAGTCGAGGCTAAGACGACAGCAGCGGGACCTCGCGGCCCCGCTCGAAGCGGCGGATGACCGCGCTCTCACCGTCCCGCATCACGACGACCGCCTGAGGGGCGCCATGGAAGCTGCGGAAGCGGGCGTCTTCCAGCGCGGTGGTAAGGCCCTTGAGCGTGTAGGGGTAGACCTTGGTCACCTCGCCCGATCCGCCGTCCGCGTCCCGGACGACGTAGGCCCTGCCGCCCGTGGTCATGGTGCGCCCCTCCCCGTACGCACCCGTCCCATGATCACGTTAGCAATAAGCGCAGGCAGGCTGCTTGGGATGCCGCTCGGAAACCGTAATAGCGTCCCTCTCGCGGCCTCCCGCGCGGCCTTCGACAGTCGGAGCAATCGTTTCTTACTTCAGCCAAAGCACGGCGGGATATCCCGCCAGGGCGACCCGGCTCGGGTCCGCCAGGATCCCGTCGATCAGCTGCCGCCTGCCCTACCCTGTTTTGCCGAAGCCGGTCAGGGCTGAAGGTTCTCCAGGTCGTCGAGGAGGCTGGGGTGCGTCGGCTGCCACCCGAGGGCGTCGCGGGTGCGTGCACTGGACGCCGGCTGGTCCATCGCAAAGATGGGGCCGAACGGGCCGAAGTTTTCCTGCGGCACCGCCTCGACCGGCAGGCCCAGTCGTCGGCCGATGACTGTCGCGATGTCGCGCACCGCGTCGCCCTCGTCGGCCACGGCGTGCCAGGACGTCCTGGCCGGGGCCGACTCCAGGGCCAGCCGGAACAGGACCGCTGCGTCGAGCGCGTGCACGGCCGGCCAGCGCTGGGTGCCGTCGCCCGGGTAGCCGGACACCCCGGCGCGGCGCGCCACATCGGTCAGCAGGCCGGCGAATCCGCCCTTGCCCTCGTTATGGACCGTGCGCGGCAGGCGGACAGCCGTGCTGCGCACACCGCGCGAGGCCAGGTTCAGCAGCGCCGTCACCGAACGGCCCCGGCCGGCCACCGGCCCGTCGGCCGGCAGCGGATCGGCCTCGGTGGAGGTGCGGCCGGGCACCCAGGGCGTACCCGAGACCGCGACGATCGGGCGGTCGCTTCCGGTGAGCTCCTCCCCCAGCGCGGCGAGGGCGGCGCTCTCCTCGGCGATGGCCTGCGCGAGCGCGTCCGGGCTGCTGTAGTCGCGTCCGAACGCCAGGCTGATCACGCCGTCGGACTGCGCAGCGCCGGCCCGCAGGACGTCGAGGTCCGCCAACCCGCCTCGCAGCGCCTCGGCGCCGGCGCCCTTGAGGTCGCGCTCGGAGCCGTCCGAGCGGGCCAGCGCGAGGACGGTGTGGCCGTTACCCAGCAGTTCAGCGACGACGGCGAAGCCGATGGTGCCGGTGCCGCCGGTGACGAAGACGTGCATGAGGTTCCCCCTGAAGAGTGACGGGATAGTTGTCCCATCACTGTAACACCGCCACGGGACATATGTCCCATCACCTATGATGGGCTCATGGCTCGATGGCAACCGGGGGCGACCCAGCGGCTCGTGGTCGCAGCCGTCGACCTGTTCGCCGAGCAGGGGTACGACGCCACCACGGTGGCGCAGATCGCCGAGCGCGCCGGGGTCACCAAGAGCACCTTCTTCCGGCACTTCTCCGACAAGCGCGAGCTCCTGGTCGCCGGCCAGGAGACCCTGGGCAGGCTGCTCGCCGACGGGATCACCGAGGCGCCCGCGGGCGCCAGCCCGCTCGAGGCGGTTGCAGCCGGCCTCGAGCGCGCATCGAGCGCCATGGGGCCGGCGAACCGCGAGCTCGGCCCACGCCTCAGAGCAGCCGTGGCGGCCAGCACCGAGCTTCAGGAGCGCGACGCCCTCAAGAGCGTCGGTCTCGCGGCCGCCATGACAGCTGCGCTCACCGCCCGCGGTGTCCCCGACCCGACCGCGCATCTCGCGGGCGAACTGGGGGTCCTCGCATTTAAGCGGGGCTACGCCCAGTGGTCAGAATGCGATCATGATGACGTCAAAGGGCTCGCGCACCATGCGCTGGCCGCCCTGGATGACCTGCGCACGGCAACCGCGTCACTGGGCTGACCGGCCTTCCCCCACCGACTAGGCGCAGTTGCGCTAAACCTGCGGCATGAGCACGCGCGAGCGCTCACCGCGCCTCGACAACTTCATGGCCACGGTCTTGCGCGGCGCGCAGTCCCGGTGATAGTCCGGCCAGACCGGTGAGAACCACGGTCCGTTAACTCAGATCGAAAGCTTTTATCCCGAACGGACGCGGGGTGACTGCGGGTATCACACTGAGAAAACGCCCCCGAGGACCCAACGGAGGGACCGTGCACGACCTTCGCCCGCGACCCGATGAGCTCGAGCCGATCGAAACCGCGTCAGCCGACGGGCTCCGCGCGCTCCAGCTGCAGCGGCTGCGCTGGACGCTCCGGCACGCGTACGACAACGTGCCGCACTACCGGGCGTCCTTCGACGGCGCGGGCGTGCACCCGGATGACATCAAGGACCTGGCCGACCTGGCCAAGCTGCCGTTCACGGCCAAGGCCGACCTGCGGCAGAATTACCCGTTCGGAATGTTCGCCGTCCCCCGCGAGCAGGTTATCCGGCTGCACGCCTCGTCGGGGACGACGGGCAAGCCCACCGTGGTCGGGTACACCCGCGATGACATCGACACGTGGGCGACGGTCGCCGCGCGCAGCATCCGGGCCGCAGGCGGGCGAGCGGGCCACATCATCCACAACGCCTACGGCTACGGCCTTTTCACCGGGGGCCTCGGCGTGCACTACGGTGCCGAGAAGCTCGGCTGCACCGTGGTGCCGGTCTCCGGCGGCATGACCGAGCGGCAGGTGCAGCTCATCCAGGACTTCCAGCCCGACCTGATCACGGTCACGCCGTCCTACATGCTCGCGATCACCGAGGAGATGGAACGGCAGGGCATCGACCCGCGGTCAACGTCGCTGAAGGTGGGCATCTTCGGCGCCGAGCCGTGGACCAACGACATGCGCCGCGAGATGGAGCAGCGGCTGGACATTCACGCCGTCGACATCTACGGGCTGTCGGAGGTGATGGGGCCGGGTGTGGCCAGCGAGTGCGTTGAGACCAAGGACGGCCTGCACGTGTGGGAGGACCACTTCTACCCCGAGATCATCGACCCCGTGACCGGCGTGGTCCTGCCCGACGGCGAGGAAGGCGAGCTGGTCTTCACCTCGCTCACCAAGCAGGCGATGCCGGTCGTCCGCTACCGCACCCGCGATCTCACCCGGCTGCTGCCGGGCACGGCCCGGACCATGCGGCGCATCGAGAAGATCACCGGCCGCACCGACGACATGATCATCCTGCGGGGAGTGAACCTGTTCCCTGCCCAGATCGAAGAGCTCATCCTCACCGTGCCGTCGCTGTCACCGCACTTCCAGTGCGTCCTCGAGCGCTCGGGCACCCTCGACTCGATGACAGTTCTGGTGGAACGGCGCGGGTCCGCCACCCGGAGCAGGGCGCCGAGGCCGGCGCGCTGCTCCGGCACCACGTGAAAAACTCCATCGGCGTGACCATCGCGGTTGAGGTCGCGGACCCAGGCACCGTCGAGCGCTCGGTCGGCAAGATGAGGCGCACGATCGACAAGCGCCCGGCCGCTAACCGGCCCGCCTGACCAGACCGACCTGCTCGCGGGCTCGGACCACCCGTTGCGCTTTGCTAGAGGCAGTGCCAGACTATTACTGACCGATCGTTCTGTAATTGGTTTGAGCAGCGTCTTCCGGAGGAGCGCATGACCGCCACGCCCGAGGTGTCGCCCGACGCCCAGCAAGAGCTCCTTGACCACTTCGAGCGGACGATAACGCGCAATGACCGGATCGAGCCCCGGGACTGGATGCCGGAGAAGTACCGCAGCACGCTCGTGCGCCAGATCGCGCAGCACGCGCACTCGGAGATCATCGGCATGCAGCCCGAGGGGAACTGGATCACCCGCGCGCCGTCCCTGCGGCGCAAGGCCATCCTGCTGGCCAAGGTGCAGGACGAGGCCGGTCACGGGCTGTACCTGTACTCGGCGTGCGAGACGCTGGGGTGTCGCGCGGTGCAGCTCACCGACCGGCTGATCAACGGCACCCAGAAATACTCCTCTATCTTCAACTACCCGGCCCTGTCCTACGCCGACGTCGGCACCATCGGCTGGCTGGTTGACGGCGCGGCGATCTGCAACCAGGTGCCGCTGTGCCGGACTTCCTACGGCCCTTATGGCCGCGCGATGATCCGGATCTGCAAGGAAGAGTCGTTCCATCAGCGCCAGGGTTACGAACTGCTGATGACGATGATGAACGGCACCGACGAGCAGCGCGCGATGGTCGGTGAGTCGGTCGACCGGTTCTGGTGGCCGGCGCCTGATGATGTTCGGCCCCCCGGACGACGAGTCGCCCAATACCCAGCAGTCGATGGCCTGGGGCATCAAGCGCGACACCAACGACGAGCTGCGGCAGAAGTTCGTGGACATGACGGTGCCGCAGGCCGAGGCGCTCGGGGTGAGCCTGCCCGATCCTGAGCTGCGGTGGAACGACGAGCGCGGCCACCACGACTTCGGGCAGCCGGACTGGGCCGAGTTCCACGCCGTCGTCAAGGGCGGCGGACCGTGCAACGCCCAGCGCCTTGCGCACCGGCGCCGGGCGGATGATGAAGGCGCCTGGGTCCGCGAGGCCGCCACCGCCTTCGCCAGCCGAGAGGAGTCAGCCCGGTGAGCGAGCAGGACAGCGCGGAGAACGCGGTGCAGGGCGAGTGGCCGCTCTACGAGATTTTCGTCCGCGGCAAGCGCGGTCTCAACCACGTCCACGTCGGCTCGCTGCACGCGGCCGATGACGAGATGGCGCTGCGCCACGCGCGCGACGTCTACACCCGGCGCAACGAGGGCGTCAGCATCTGGGTCGTTCGGGCGAACGCGATCGCGGCGTCCAGCCCGGACGAGAAGGACCCGCTGTTCGCGCCCGCCTCGGACAAGGTCTACCGGCACCCGACGTTCTACAAGATCCCCGACAACGTCCCGCACATGTGAGAGCGAGGCGAGCAGCGAGATGGGCCACGTGAGCGACCGCGACAGCGAACACGAATCGGTCTACGACGGACTGCTGGGCAGTGGCGACTCCCAGTGGGCCTTCGGCACCGACTTCGAAGATCCCCTCGCCGGGATGGACACGGCCATCCCGGACGGCGCCGACGCCGCGTCACTGGCGGAGTACTGCCTCATGCTCGGCGACGACGCCCTGATCTACTCGCATCGCCTATCCGAGTGGGCCAGCCGGGCGCCTGATCTAGAGGAAGACATCGCGCTGGCCAACATCGCGCTCGATCTTCTCGGCCAGGCCCGGCTGCTGCTCACCCGGGCGGCCGCGGCCGACCCGGCGCTGGTGCCGGTGCTGCCGGCGGGTCGCCGGTGCCGACCGGAGGACGCCCTCGCCTTCTTCCGCGAGGAAGCCGCCTTCCGCAACGTCCGCCTCGTCGAACCCGACAACGGCGACTTCGCCGTCACCATCGTCCGCCTGCTCATCTTCGCCACGCACCGACTGGCCCTCCTGCAGCGTCTCGCCGCGAGCACCGACGCCCTCCTGGCGGCGATCGCGGCGAAGGGCGTCAAGGAAGTCACCTACCACCGGGACTACGCGGCGCGATGGTTCCTCACCTTGGCCCTCGGCACCGAGGAATCGCGCCGGCGCCTGCTCGCCGCCCGCACCGTGGTGTGGCCGTTCTACCGCGAGCTATCCCGCACCCACCCGGTCGAGCGCCGGGTCGCCGAGCAGGGCGTCGGGGTGGACCCGGCCACGGTCGCCGATGAGGTCGACGTGCTGCTCGGCCAGGTCTTCGGGGCCAGCGGCGTGGACCGGCCCGATCTCCCGGCGGTCGGGCCCGTGAGCGGTGGGGCGGGCCGCGATGGACGGCACACCGAGGCGATGGGGCGGCTGCTGGCCGAGATGCAGGTCGTCGCCCGCGCCCACCCGAACGGGCGGTGGTGACCGTGGTGTCCCCGGATGCCGCGCGCGCCCGCGAGGTGGCCGCCACGGTGACCGACCCGGAACTGCCGATGCTGACCCTGGCGGACCTCGGCGTGCTCCGCGATGTTGAGCTGGCCGACGGCACCGTCATCGTCACCATCACCCCCACCTACCTGGGCTGCCCGGCCATGGCGACGATGCGGGATGACCTCGTCCACCGCCTCAGGGACAGCGGATACGACGACGTTCAGGTCCGGGTCAGCCTCACCCCGGCGTGGTCAAGCGACGACATCACGGCGCACGGGCGCCAGGCCCTGGCCGAGCATGGCATCTCGGCTCCCGGCCGGGCGAAGCGCGCCACCGGACCGGTTGACCTCACCCTGATCCCGGCCCGCCGGGCGATCGCCTGCCCGCGCTGCGGGGCCCGGGACGTGGAGCTGACCTCGGAGTTCGGGCCGACCGCGTGCAAGGCGATGTACCGCTGCGCTGCCTGCCTCGAGCCATTCGAGCACGTCAAGGAGATCTGAGGGATGAAGTTCCACTCTCTGACCGTCGCCGACGTCGAGCACCTCACCGCCGACTCCGCCGCGGTGACCTTCGCGGTTCCCGCGCACCTGCGCGATGCCTACGATTTCAAGGCCGGCCAGTCGCTGACCCTGCGCCGCACCATCGACGGGACGGAGCACCGCCGGTCGTACTCGATCTGCGCGCCGGTCGGCGCTTCCCCCCGCGTCGGCGTGCGGGAGGTTCCGGGCGGGCTGTTCTCGTCCTGGCTGGTCCGCGACCTCGCCGTCGGCGACACCGTCGAGGTGCAGACTCCGACCGGCACCTTCCAGACCGACCCGGCCACCGCCTGGCACCTGTGCATCGCCGCGGGCTCGGGCATCACCCCGGTGCTCTCGATCGCGGCGTCCGCGCTGGTCAATCCCCGCTCACAGGTCACCTTGCTCTACGGCAACCGCAAAACAGGCACGGTCATGTTCGCCGAGGAGCTGGCCGACCTCAAGAACCGGTACACCGGCCGGCTCGAGCTCGTGCACGTCCTTTCGCGTGAGCCGCGCGATGTCGAGCTGTTCTCCGGGCGGCTGGACGCCGACCGGCTCCGGCGGCTGCTTGCCCTCCTCGTCCCGCTGCGCAGCATCGACCACGTCTGGCTGTGCGGGCCGTTCGGCCTGATCACCGATGCCCGCGCGGTGCTCGGCGAGCTCGGGTTCCCCAAGGACCGGGTGCATTTCGAGCTGTTCTTCGTCGATGAGCCGCCCCCCGAGGTCCACCACGCCGAGGCCGTCATCGACGGCCGCACCAGCGATGTCACCATCGTGCTCGACGGCCGGACCAGCACGGCCGCGATGCCGCAGGACCGGGCCATCCTCGACGCCGCCGCCGCGATCCGCAGCGACCTGCCGTTCGCGTGCAAGGGCGGCGTCTGCGGCACCTGCCGTGCTCGCGTGACCACGGGCGAGGTCGACATGCGGCGTAACTACGCGCTCAGTGACGACGAAGTCGACCGCGGATTCGTCCTGACCTGCCAGAGCCGCCGTCAGCGCGGCCGTCACCGTCGACTACGACGCATGACCGGCCCCCAGCATGCGGGGCTCCAGCCCCCCATTCCCCTCGGCCGCGCCCCCGTCCCGGCGCCGACCGCTGGCCGCCGGGGGCGCCCCGGCTACGACCGGCAGGCGGTGCTGCGCCGCGCCATCGATCTGTTCAACCGGCAGGGGTACGACGCGACCAGCGTCGGCGACCTGGCCAAGGAACTCGGCCTGGCAAAGTCGGCCATCTACCATCATTTCGCCAGCAAGGAAGCGCTCCTGTCGGCCGCGCTTGACGAGGCGCTTGACGCGCTGACCGCGGCGGTTGACACCGCCCTCGCCGAGACCGGGACCGACGCCTATCAGCGACTGCGCGCGGTAGTGCTGGAGTCGGTGGAAATTCTCGTCCAACGGCTGCCGGCGGTGACCCTGCTGCTCCGAGTGCGCGGCAACAGCGAGGTGGAACTCGCCGCGCTCAAGCGCCGCCGCATCCTCGATGACAAGCTCGCCGCGCTGGTCGCCGAGGCGGTCGCCGAAGGCTCACTGCGCCCGGACATCCCGCCGGAACTCATCAGCCGCCTGCTCTTCGGCACCGTCAACTCCCTGGTCGAGTGGTACCGTCCCGGCGGTCCCTTCGACGCCGGGCTGATAGCGCAGGCGATCGTCACTATGGCCTTCGACGGACTGGCCAGCGAGTGAAGGTCAACATCAGATCATTCCGAACGGGACCGTGGGTTCCCGCTCCGTTTGTTTCTCTCCGCAGTCGCGTGCCTGTCCGACGTGGACCCTGCGCGTCCGGGACCGCTGGCGATCTGAGCGGGAGCGGCAAGGCTGCCGCGGGGCTGCTTGAGGCGTGCTTGCATGGGCGGCGGTGAGCCGTGCGCGGCGCTTGCCGCGGCGACCACAGTGACGTACAATTTTTTGTACGTCACAGGGAGCAGTTGTGGAGGGTGTCCGGCCGATGAAGACCATGACTTATTCGGAGTCCAGGGCGCACTATGCCGAGACTCTCGACGCGGTCGTTGACGATCGTGAGGAAGTCGTCGTCACCCGCGCCGGGCATGAGCCGGTGGTGATGGTCGCGCTGTCAGAGTACGAGTCCCTCAAGGAATCCGCCTACCTGCTCCGCAGCCCCGAGAACGCGCGGCGTCTGCTGGCGTCCATCGACCGGCTGGAGCACGGCGGCGGCATGGAGCGGGACCTGCTGGAGTGAAGCTCGTCTGGGACGAATCCGCCTGGGCGGACTACGTCTGGTGGCAGGCCCAGGACCGCAAGATCCTTAAGCGCATCAACTCCCTGATTACCGACATCCAGCGAAACGGCAACGAGGGAATCGGCAAGCCCGAGCCGCTGAAGCACGGCTTCCAGGGCTACTGGTCACGCCGCATCACCGATGAGCACCGCCTCATCTACAAGCTCGCCGAAGACGAGATCCGGATAGCCGCCTGCCGCTACCACTACGAGCGCTGATCCGGACATCCGTACCACTGACACGCGCATGGTAGTCGTTCACACAACGAAGGAGCTCAAGTAGCCGCCGATCTGCGCACGGCCAAGATGGTGGACCAAAATGTACAGCGGCGTGTACACAACGACCCACGTTGTTGTGTCGGGCAGCCTTCGGATGAGCCCAGAATCGGCAGGCTCTCGGACCGGAAGGCTTGTTGTTACGGTCCGAGATCGATTCATCCGCCGATCTGCGGGCGGTAGGCTTCTGATCAGGCCCTGTGAATCCGGCGGGCCGAGGTCGAGCAGCACCCACCGAGACTTACACGACCGCAAGTCCCTCGCGAAGGTACGGCGTGATGTTGCCCAGGGCGCGGGCTACGTACTCCTCCTTCTCACCGACCGGCGCGACGTAGTGCAGCGCGCTTTCCGCCGCTTCGCTGCCCTCGAGCCGGGCGATGATCCAGCCGGCGAGATAGTGCGACGCCAGGCAGCCCCCGGCCGTCGCGACATTCCCCCTGGCGAAGAAGGGCTGGTTCAGCACCTCGACGCCGGCCGCCACCACCCAGGGCTTGCTGACAAGGTCAGTGCAGGCGGGGACGCCGTCGAGCAGCCCGAGCTTGGCCAGCACGAGCGTCCCTGAGCACTGCGCGGCGAGCAACTGCCGTGACGGGTCCAGCTGGCGCAGCTGCCCCATGATGGCCGGATTCGCGACCACCTCACGGGTCTGCGTGCCGCTGCCCACAACCACGACGTCCGCGGCGCATGCATCCTCGAGGGTGGCCATCGACTCGATCACCACGCCGTTCATCGAGCGGACCCGAGGCGCGGGGGTCGCGATGGACACACGCCAGTCGGGCTTCTTGACCCGGTTGAGAACACCAAGCGCGATAAGGGAGTCGAGTTCGTTGTAGCCCTCGAAGGTGAGGATCGCGATGTGCACGGTGGCTTCCTTTCGCTCGCGGAACAGCGCGGCTCACGCTAGTTGGCCCGCTCCATGACAGTCAAAGAATTGTCATGCATACAATCGGCGCCATGGTGGTCTCGCGCTACAAGGTCGTGGTCGACGCGTTCGCGTCGGACATACGTTCAGGTCGCCTGCCTCCGGGGACACGCCTGCCTACGCATCGTCAGCTCGCGGCCCGTGAGGGCATCGCGCTGGTGACCGCATCGCGGGTCTATGCGGAGCTGGAAGCCATGGGCTTGGTGAGCGGGGAGCAGGGCCGGGCACGTTCGTCCGCGACGTCGCGCTTCCTCCCGGCCAGGGCATCGACCAGCAATCAGCCGCTGCGGACGCCATCGATCTCAACTTCAACTATCCCTCGCTTCCCGGTCAGGCCGACCTGCTGCGCCGCGCCCTGCGGGAGCTGGCGACATCAGGCGATCTCGAGGCGCTGCTGCACTACCAGCCGCATCGCGGCCGCCCGCAAGACAGGGCCACGGTCGCCCGCCACCTGCGGCTATCCGGGCTCGCCGTCAGCGCGGATCAGGTCTTGATCGTCAACGGATCTCAGCACGGCCTGGCCACGACGATGATGGCGACGTTGCGGGCCGGGGACGTCGTTGCGGCCGACGCGCTTACCTACCCGGGCTTCAAGGTGCTTGCCCACACGCTTCGGCTGGAACTGGCGCCGGTGCCCGTGACCCCGGAAGGACCCGATCTTGATGCCCTCGATCAGTTGTGCGCCAAGCGACGGGTCCGCGCCATCTACGTCATGCCCACGCTGCAGAACCCGCTCGGCTGGGTTATGGACGCCCCCGCCCGAGCGCGGCTGATCGAGATCGCGCGGCGATACGGGCTGCTCGTCCTCGAAGACGCCTCGTACGCCTATCTCGTCGAGCAGCCGCCACCGCCGATCGCGGCACTCGCGCCGGACATCACCGTCTACGTGTCAGGACTGTCCAAGAGCGTCGCGACCGGCCTGCGATTCGGCTTCGTCGCGGCCCCCGCGCCGCTCGTGCCCGCGATCGAGCGTGCGATCCGGGTGACCACGTGGAACACCCCCGCCATCATCACCGCGATCGCCTGCCGTTGGCTCGACGACGGCACCGTCAGCCGCCTCGAGGCAGAAAAGCGTGACGACGCCAGAACGCGACAGTCAATCGCGCGCCAGGCCTTCGGCGGCCTGCCCCTGGTCGGCCATCCGTCGTCTTACTTCGTCTGGCTCCCGCTGGCGGAGGACGCGCGCGCCGAACGGATAGCGGCGTCTCTCGCCCGCCCGCGCATCTCGGTTTCCACCGCGGAGCCGTTCGCGACTTCACCGCACATTCCCCAGGCGATCCGGCTAGCCCTGGCTCCGCCGAGCTCGGCAGTCTGCGCCAGGCGCTGAGCGTGGTCAGGGAGGTCGTCGACGCGACCCCTACGGTTGAGATCACCTCACCCGGATGCGCGTCCGATGGCGTCGCCGCCCGCCGTCAGAGGCGCAGGCGGGCGGCGCGATCGCCACCGGAACCGAGAGATCGAGAACGACGTCAGGCCGGGACCATGCCGTGCGGGTCGATGACGAACTTGCGCGCCGCTCCCTGGTCGAAATCCCTGTAGCCTTGCGGGGCCTGGTCCAGGGTGATCACGGTGGCGTTCACCGCCTTGGCGATCTGGATCTTGTCGTGCAGGATCGCCATCATCAGCTGGCGGTTGTACCGCATGACCGGGCACTGGCCGGTGGTGAACGTAGTGCGACTTTGCCCAGCCCAGTCCGATGCGGATGCTCGAGCTTGCCGATCTTGGCGTTCTCATCCATGCCGCCCGGGTCGCCGGTCACGTACAGGCCGGGGATGCCGATGCCGCCGCCGGCCCGCGTCACGGTCCATGAGCGACGTTGAGCACGGTCGCCGGGGCCTCGCCGGCGTCCTTGCCGTGTCCGCGCGCCTCGAAGCCCACGCAGTCCACCGCGCAGTCCACCTCGGGAACGCCCAGGATCTGCTCGATCTGCTCGGCGAGCGTGGCGTCCTTCGCAGGTCGATGGTCTCGCAGCCGAAGCTCTTCGCCTGCGCGAGGCGCTCGGGAATCATGTCGCCGACGATGACCACCGCCGCGCCCAGCAGCTGGCAGCCGAGCGCGCAGGCCAGGCCCACCGGCCCGGCGCCGGCCACGTAGACGATCGACCCGGTGCCCACGCCCGCGGTGACCGCGCCGTGGTAGCCGGTGGGGAAGATGTCGGAGAGCAGCGTCAGGTCCCGGATCTTCGCCATGGCCTGGTCCTTGTCGGGGAACTTCAGCAGATTGAAGTCCGCGTAGGGCACCATCACGTACTCGGCCTGGCCGCCGACCCAGCCGCCCATGTCCACGTACCCGTACGCGGCGCCGGGCCGGGCCGGGTTGACGTTCAGGCAGATGCCGGTCTTGCCTTCCTTGCAGTTGCGGCAGCGGCCGCAGGCGATATTGAAGGGCACGGACACGAGGTCGCCGACCTTGATGAACTCGACGTCGCGCCCGGCCTCGATCACCTCGCCCGTGATCTCGTGCCCGAGAACCAGCCCGGCCGGGCGGTGGTGCGGCCGCGGACCATGTGCTGGTCGCTCCCGCAGATGTTGGTCGCGACGATCTTGAGGATGACCCCGTGCTCGCACTTGCGGCCCGATGTTGGCCGGGTTGACCCCGGGTCTGTCCTGGAGCTCGAGCTTCGGGTAGTCGATCGTCTGCACCTCGACCCGTCCCGGCTCCATATAGGCGACGGCGCGGTTGCCTGCCATGGCGCTACCTCCTTGTATCGACATGCGTTCAGGTTTCACGCTAGGCTTCCCGTCCGCGCTGGTCACCAAGCCGGCGGCGTCAACATTCCGCCCGGAAGAAGAGCAGAATCTGCCCGAACGGTCGCGGCTTGACTGTCCACCCGGACAGTTCCCCCGGTTCACAGCAGGCCGAGCGAGCTGGCCTTGTAGACGAGCTCAGTGCGATCGCGGGCGCCGAGCTTGCGCATCGCCATCCGCAGGTGGTATTTCACCGTGGACTCGTGGAGATACAGCTCCCGCGCGACCTGCGGGTTGGTCGCGCCCCTGGCAACGGGCCGGACGACCTCAAGCTCGCGCTCGCTGAGCACCCAGGTCGTGGCAGCGGGCTGACCGGTCAGCGAGCGGACGACCAGCTCGGCGCTGCGCGAGTCGAACGCGGATTCCCCCCGGCGCACGGCCCTGATGATCCTGGCCAGCTCCACCGCGTCAACGTCCTTGAGCGCGTACCCGCTCGCGCCGCGCCGCAGCGCGCCGACGAGCAGCCGCTCGTCGAGGAACGTGGTGAGCACGACGACGGCCATGTCCATATGCCGTCCGCGCAGCGTGGCGCACACGTCCAGGCCCTCGGCGGGCGCGGCCTCGCCGAGCTTGAGGTCGAGCAGCACCACATTGGGGCGCAGCCGCCTGCGCCACCGCCTCCTGCGGGGTCGCCGCCTCGCCGATCACGGTGAAGTCCGGCTCAAGGTCCAGGATCGAGCGGAGCCCCTGCCGGACGATTGTGTGGTCGTCGACCACCAGGATCCGCACCGGCCCGGCCGTGGCGTCGTCCGCCGTCCCGTCGTCGGCGGTTCCGGCGGCCCCGGTCATGGCGCGGCCGTCTCCGTACCCGCGGCATGCAGCGCGGACGAGGCGGGGATGGACACCGTGATTCGCAGGCCGCCGCCGCGCCGCCGTCGCGCCCGGATGACGCCGTCGAGTTCCGCGGTCCGCTCGGCCATGTTCCGCAGCCCGTGCCTGCCGTGCAGCGGCGCGTCGGACGTCAGGTAGCTGGCGGCTGCGCGGCCGGGTCGCCCGCCCCGTCGTCGGCGACGCTGAGCCGGACCTGCCCGTCGCTGTAGGCGAGGCTGAGCCAGGCCTGGGAGGCCTGCGCGTGTCTGACCACATTCCAGAGCCCCTCTTGGGAGATCTGGAACAGCGAGTGCTCGACCGCCGCGGGCAGCTGCCGCTGGCACCCGGACACCCGCACGGTCACCCGCAGCAGGCGCGCGGACCGGAAGTCGGCCGCGAGGTCCCGCAGCGCGTGCCCGAGCCCCGTGCCCGGGTGCTCGAGGCCGGACAGCTCGTCGACGGCCGACCGGACCCAGCCGAGCCCGGCGCGGGCAAGTTCCTTGGACGCCACCAGCCGGTCGTACTCGGGCGCGTCCGGGTCGGTGTGCCGCTTGCACCACTCCAGGTGCATCCCGATGCCGACCAGGCACTGCGCGACGCCGTCGTGCAGGTCGCGGGCGATCCGGTGCCGCTCGGCGGAGAGCAGTTCGGCCTGCCGCACTCGGGCCAGTCGCTCCCTGGCCCGGCGGAGCTGGTCGTTGCGCCTGGCCATCTCATCGGCGCGGCGCTCGGCGTCGTCCCAGCCGCGCAGCGCGCGCTCGAGATCGGTGGCGGTGCCGCGCCACCGGGCGTAGTACCCGGTCTTCGTCGCGTGCACGCCGACAAGCTGGGCGAGCCGGGCGTCGTCGATCTCGGTCATGGCCGCTACCAGGCCCGCTGGCAGATCGCGCGGGCGTCCGCCTCGCTGACTTCCCTGGGGTTGGTGACGATGTAGGCGTCGCCGAGCGCGTTCGCGGCCGCCACGTCAAGGTCGCCGCGGCCAACCCCGATTTCGCGCAGGGTGGCGGGCAGCCCGGCCTTGGCGGAGAGCTCGCGGACCAGTTGGATCGCCGCGTCGGCGGCCTCGGCCTTGGTCATCAGCCCGGTGCGCACCCCCATCGCGCAGCCGACGTCGGCGAGCTTGCCGGCGGCCACCGTGGCGTTGAACTCCATCACGTGCGGCAGCAGGATCGCGTTGAGCAAACCGTGCGGCAGGTCGGTGAGGCCGCCGATCTGGTGCGAGATGGCGTGCGTGGCGCCAAGCAGCGCGTTGGTGAACGCGAGCCCCGCCTGCAGGGACGCCCGGGCGAGACCCTCGCGCGGCCAGACGTCGCCCGGGCTGTCAAGCGCCGGGATCAGGTGCTCGCACACGCCGCGGATGGCGGCGATCGCGGGCGCGTCGGTGAGGAAGCTGGCCGCCTTAGACAGGTACGACTCGATCGCGTGGCTCAGCGCGTCGAGTGCGGTGTAGGCGGTGATGTCGTGCGGCACGGTGCTGAGCGTCCGTGGGTCGGTGACCGAGATATCCGGCATCAGCGCCCTTGCGCCGATGGTGACCTTGATCCGCCGCGCGGTGTCGGTGATCACGCAGAACTGCGATACGTCCGACCCCGACCCGCCCGTGGTGGGCACCATGACCGCCGGGGGCAGCGGGCCCTCGACCCGTCCGACTCCCGCGTAGTCGGTGATCGCGCCGCCCCGGCTGGCTAGCGCGGCGATCGCCTTGGCGGCGTCGATGCAACTACCGCCGCCGACCGCGACGAGCACGTCGCAACCGCCCTCGAGGTATGCGGCGCAGCCCGCCGCGACCTCGTGATCCTTGGGGTTGGGCGTCAGCCCGTCCCACAGCTGCGCGCGGACGCCGGCCGCCGTCAGATGCCCGAGCGCCTCGGCCGTCCAGCCGGCCTGGCCACTTCGTGGTCGCTGACCACGAAGACGTTGATCCCGCCCTGACGGCGGACCGCATTGCCCACCTCGGCGAGCACTCCGACTCCGAAGATCACGTCGGGCACCAGGAATTTCGCCACGTTGCCCGGGGAGTTCGTATCGACCACCTCCACCGCGACTAGGCCCACCAGTGCGACGGAGATCGCCAGCGCCGACGGGTTGGTCATTTCGATACTAAGAGCGGACGGCCCGATTGCCCAGCCCCGGGCGTGAACCGAGTCTGCGGAGGTGCCTATCCTGAGGTCGTGCGCCTGGTATCGCTGCTGCCTTCGGCGACCGAGATCGTGTACGCGCTCGGCCTGGGCGAGGATCTGGTCGGGGTCACCTTCGAGTGCGACGAGCCCGCCGTACCGCCCGCAGCGGAGAAGACGGTCGTCGTGGGCGGCCGGGACACCAGCGGGATGACCCCCGGCGAGATCGACGGCTACGTCCGCGCGCAGATCGGCGGCCGGCGCGGACCTCTACACCCTGCACGCCCGAGGCGCTGGCGGACCTGGAGCCCGACCTGATCTTGACCCAGGACCTGTGCCGCGTGTGCGCGCTGCCGTCCGGCCACGTCGAGGACGCCCTCGACTACCTCGGCTGCCACGCTGACGTGCTGTCGCTTGACCCGCACTCGCTCGATGAGGTGCTGGACTCGATCCTGGCGGTCGGCCAGCGGGCCGGGGTGCCGGACCGGGCCGCGCGCCTGGTCGCGGAGCTGCGGGCCCGGCTTGACCGCACCGCGGCGCTGGTGGCCGGGCGGCGCCGGCCGCGGGTCGCGGTGGTCGAGTGGGTGGACCCGCCGTTCACCGCCGGGCACTGGATACCTGACCTGGTCACCGCGGCGGGCGGCCAGCCCGTCGCGGCCCGGCCCGGCGGGCCGTCGGTCCAGACGACTGGGCCGCGATCGCCGCGGCGGCGCCGGAACTCGTCGTGGTGGCGCCCTGCGGCTACCACCTGGCGGGCGCGATCGAGCAGGCGCGGCCGGCCGCCGCGGACTCTGCCCGGCGTGCCGTCTGGGCGATCGACGCCGACGGCATCGTGGTCCGCCCGGGTCCCCGGCTGGTCGACGGCGTCGAGGCCATCGCCTCGATCCTGCACCCGGGCGCCGTGCCCGCCGCGCCGCCCGGCGCGGTGCACCGGGTCGTTCCGCCGGGGTAACCGCCCAAGCGCCCGCCGGTCGGGCCGACGGTCCTGCCGCGCCGTCCAAGGCGGGGTGCTCAGCAGGCCTCAGGGAGAAACCACGGTCCGTTAAAGAGGAAAGGCTTTACCCGGCCTCACGTTGTCTTGATCAGGCCACCGTCGATCATGTAATTGACGCCGGTGATGTTAGCGGTCCGGTCCGAGGCCAGGAACGTGATCAACGTGGCGACCTCTTCCGGGGTGGTGAACCGGCCGGTGGCGAACCCGCCGAGGCCGGCGATGATCGTCTTGCGCGCGGTGTCCGCGTCCACGCCGGTGTCCTTGGCCACCGTCGCGGCGACGCCGTGCTCACCGAGCCACAAGTCGGTGGAAACAGGACCCGGGGAAACCGCGTTGACCCGGATGCCGTGCGGGCCGAACTCCTGGGACAGCGTCTTGGTGAGGTTAACTAGCGCGGCCTTCGCCGCGCCATAGTCGATCGTGGCGGCGTCTGGCTGGAAGAAGGCGTTGACGGAGGCGACGTTGACGATCGCTCCGCCGCCGTTCTCCACCATGACGGTGAGGGCCGCGCGGCTAGCCCGCAGCGCGATGAAGAAGTTCATCTCCATCGCCCAGGCGAAATCCTCGTCGCTAGTACCGAGGAATCCCTGAGTGCGCATGCGGACGGCGCCGACGTTGTTGACCAGCACGTCGAGCTGGCCGTGCTCCTCGATCGCAGCCTGGACCAGCTGCGCCGCCCCTGTCTGCGGAGCGACAGGTCAACGGCGACGGCGGTGACGCCCTTAAGGCCGTCGAGACTGCCGGTAGACAGCGAGCCGGCGATGACGCGCGCCCCCTCAGCCGCGAGCGCCTTGGTGACGGCCAGGCCGATGCCCTTGCCCGCTCCGGTGACCACCGCTACCTTGCCGTTCAGGTCCAGGTCCATAGATGTCCTCCCTTCTGGGAACATGCGCAGCCGGGTTTCCAGTCGCTTTACGTCGCTTTACAGCATAAGGAACTTGTGGTTCAGGACCCGGCTGGCTGCGGGTTGGTGAACCGCTTGGTGAACGCGAGGCTGTGTCGGCGACCTCGCGCCAGCCGCTGTCGATGGTGAGCGCGTGGCCGCGGTTCGGGATCTCGACGATCTCGGTCACGCCCTTGTTGTGCTCTGCTGCTTGTAGGAGGCGGAGGTGATCGCCCACGGAACGGTGTGATCCTTCTCGCCGGAGATGAGCAGCATCGGGCCGCGGTCGGGATTCTCCGGTGTCGACCTTCGCCTCGGTCCACGGGTTGAGGTTGGCCGCCGCGGCCTGGAAGAGCGGCAGGCCCGGAGCGGGCACGGCGAATGTCTCGTACAGTTCTTTCGCCTCGTCCTCGCTGACCGCGTTGGCGAAGGCGTAACGGAACTGGTCGTAGGTCAGCGGGACCGCGCGGTGCCGGTTGGCCGGGTTGCCCAGCGCGGCCGACGCCGACCGAAGGGCGGAGATCGGCAGCGGCAGCACGCCGCGGAAAGGCGCCGGGTCGATCGCGACCGACACGGCCGCCAGGCCCCGTCCGGCGAGGATCTGGGCGAGCAGTCCGCCGAAGGAGTGGCCGATGACAGTCGGCTTGATAGCGAGCGTGGCGATGATCGCGGCGAAGTGGTCGGCGACCTGGCCGATCGACTTGTGCGCGAATACCTCCGGATGCGCGCTGGCTTCCGTGGTGGTCTCGGGTCGTCGGGCCACCCGGGTGTCAGCGCCACGTAGCCGGCGGCCTGGAATACTTCCGCCCAGCGGTCCCAGCTGCTGGGCAGCAGCCACAGGCCATGCACGAACACGACCGGGGTAAGACCGGACATGTTCGCCCGCTCCACCTCGGCGGCCTCGTGCTCGGTGATCGTCGTTACTTTCTCTGATGCTGACATACGGGTCCCTCTTTCGACTCTGGACCGATGCGTAGCCTTCCGCCGTGAGGCTGGGTGAAGTGAGCATGAGCTTGCCGGGTTTATGGCCAGCTGCTCGGCGCGCAGGATGCGGCGGTGCCGATCATGGCCAAGGGCGGGATGGCCTTCCTGGCTGGCACCGCGATAATGGCTCGACGTACCCCCAGACTTGTAAGACTTAACTGCCGGGGGCCTGAGGAGAATTTATCGCTGGCTGTCTTGTCACCCTCGCATCTCAGTCACTAAATAACAAGCGCCGGTCGATGAGCTAGTGCGACTCGCACGCAGCGCAGAGCGCGGGCGGGGCGCGGGCGGGAGGACTCCTACGATGGCGGGGTGACGGACGCCAACGCAGAACGGCCAGGGCACCGCTCGTACCCGAAGGGCGTGCGACGCCGGCAGCAGATCCTGGACAGCGCGATCGCGCTGTTCGCGCAGCGCGGGGTGGACCGGGCGTCGCTGCGGACGATCGGCGAGGCGATCGGGGTGTCCCACACCGCGCTGCGGCACTACTTCGCGTCGCGCGACGAACTCCTGGTTGAGGCATACCGGACGCACGAGGCTCGGGCAGTCGGCGAGGCGCACGCGGTGAGCGAGTCCGCCGTCGGCCAGATAATCGAGGCCGCCGAGCGGAACCGGTCGATCCCCGGCCTGGTCGAGCTCTACGCGACCCTCACCACCGATGCGCTGCAGGAACAGCACGTCGTCACCCGGGAGTTCATTCGCGACCGGTTCGGCTCGCTGCGCGAGCTGCTGGCCGCCAGTATCGAGGCCGGGCAGCAAGCCGGCCGCATCGCGCCGGACATCGACCCGGCCGATGCCGCCGCGCTGGTCATCGCCGCGTCGGACGGCCTGCAGGTCCAGTGGCTCCTCGATCCGGGCGCGGTCGACGTCAGCCGCTCGCTGTCCATCCTCAAGCGGCTGTTCCCGCTCGGCGCCGAACCGGGGACGCCGGCCTAGCCGCCTCAGCCGGGGTATTCCGCCGGTCGCCTGCGGGTGATACTTTCCACTGGAAGGTTTCTTCGTGTGGAGGCGATCGTGCCGGCATCCTCGGCCCGCTGGCGGTGGGCGGTCACCGTCGCGTTCGGTCTCGGCGGGATCACCATCTCGGCCTGGGGTCCCCGGCTGCCGGGCATCAAGGCCGACCTCGGCATCGGCACCGGCACCATCGGACTGCTCCTGGCGGGCGTGACCGTGGGGTCCATCCTGGGGCTGCTCGGCTCCACCCCGCTGCTGCACCGACTGGGCGGCCGCCGGGCCATCCTGGCCGCGCTGCTGCTCGTCGCCGCCGCGATGACGCTGCTTGGCGTCGCGCTCATCGCCGACTCGCTGCCGCTCGTGGCCTTCGGCTTCGTAACCGTGGGGGCGGGTATCGGCGCCCTCGACGTGCTGATCAACGTGGAGGGCGCTGCCGTCGAACGGGTCGCCGGGCGCACCCTGATGCCGATGATGCACGCCGCCTGGTCGGTCGGGGCCGCGGTCGGCTCGGGGATCGGCGCAGCCTGCGCGGCCCTCGGCATCAGCCCGGCGGCGCAGCTCATCGGCGAGGCGGTGGTCATCGTAGCGGCCGCCTGGTGGACCACGGCGGCCATACCGCCCGGCAACCACGCGCCCGCCGACGCCCCTGCCCGCGACCGCACGGCCCGGCTGCGCCATTGGCTGCACGGCTGGCTGGACTGGCGGCTGCTGCTCATCGGCCTGGTTATGCTCGGCGTCGAGCTCGGCGAAGGCTCCGCCAATAGCTGGCTCACCCTAGCGGTGCGCACCGATCACGGGCAGAGCGCCGCGGTCGCGGCGCTGTTCTTCACCGCGTTCGCCGCAGGCGAGGCGCTCACCCGGATCTTCGCCGGCCCGGTGGTCGATCGCCTCGGACGCACCCGCACCGTCCGCATCACCACCGCCCTGGGCGTCATCGGCATGGTGCTGTTCATCGAGGCCGGGAACCGCTGGATCGTTCTGCTCGGCGTGCTGCTGTGGGCGGTCGGCGTCTCCATGGGCTTCCCACTGGGCATGTCGGCGGCCGCAGAAAGCGGGCCCGACCCGGCCGCCCGGATCAGCGTTGTCGCCTCGATCGGCTACTTCGCGAACCTCGCCGGGCCGCCCGCCATCGGCGCCCTCGCCCAGTCGGCTGGCCTGCTCAGCGCCCTGTGGCTGCTCGTCGCCCTGTTCCTGGCCGCCTTCGCCGCGGCCGGCGCACTCCGCCCGCGTCCGGCGGCCTGCCCGCCGGACGCCGACGGCGGCCCGGCTGCCGCCCAGCCCGCACAGGTCGGCCCTAGCGCCTGATGGTGCCCTGCGCGGTCATGGTGCCCGTCCGCGAGATGTTGCCTGGACGGTGAACCCAAGTCAGGGCTGTGGGACCTTGTGTCCCAGTGCTGAGTTGATGCCCATTCTCGAGGAGCTCCCGTGTCCCACCGCGTTGTCGTCAGCGACGAAGGCCAGTACTCGACCTGGCCGGACCACCAGGAGCCGCCGGCTGGCTGGACGGCGATGGGGTTCGCGGGGTCCGAGGAGGAGTGCCTTGATCACATCGCGCAGATCTGGACCGAGCTGAGCCCGCAGTCGCGCCCGGAGCCGGCTGGCACCGGCACCAACATCATCGAGACGTCCAGGCTCGTGCTTCGTGAGCTGACGGTGGTCCAGATCGCGAGCGTGCTGGAACTGCTGGCGAAGGGGGGGACGGCAGCCGAGTGCGTCCCGGGTTATCCGCTGGCCGGCACCGGGTTCGCGGCCCGGCACTTCACCGAGCGCACGCCCGACGAGCTGCGGTTCGGGTTCGGCATGTACTTCCTGGTGCGCCGGTCCAACGGGCTCGCGATCGGCGACATCGGATTCCACCGGCCACCGAAGGACGGGACGGTGGAGATCGGCTTCGGGCTGGCCGAGTCGGCCCGAAGCCAGGGCTACGCCACCGAGGCCGCGACCGGGCTGACCCGGTGGGCCCTCGCCCAGCCCGGCGTCAGCCGGGTCATCGCGCGGACCGACTCCGACAACCTGGACTCGCAGCGTGTCCTCACCCGGGCCGGCTTCCGCCACGAGCGGACCCAGGACGATGTCCTGCACTATGTCCTCCTCCCGGACGGCCTCCCGCAGCGCTAGACCCAGCCCGACGCCACGTTCAGGTCACATTGGCCAACTCAGGCAGGGCAGACACCGCCATGCCCGCAACACAGCCCTACGCCAGCCCATGAGATCCCGTCAGGCTCATACTGTTCCCTGCCCCCGCATTTAACCCATCTGCTCCCGCGAGCTGGCCGGCCGGATAAGGCCCGGGCAGCTTGGCCGTACATGGCAGCGGCACCCGCTGCGAGCGCGACCACTCAAACGTGAACTGCCGCCGAGACGCCGGCACGGCAGGAGCGCGAGACGCGGGCAACTGGCTAGCTTGGGGATGGGGCGGGGAAGGCGGGCGACGGCGTTACCGGCTGTCCCGTTGACGCGTCGATGATCACGCGGTCGCCGACCGCGGCGGGGAGCCGGACCGTGGTGGTGAGGATGATGCCTATCGCCGCGCAGGGGGTGTTCGGGTTCGGGTCGACCTCCCAGCCGCCGATGACGACCGCGCCGTCGGCCTCGGCCTCAAGCCCGCCCCACGTCGCGTCGCAGGGGCCGCCGAACAGCCGCAGGGTGAGCGTCCGCCCGTCAGCCGACACGGCCTCGATCCCGGCACCCGTGAACGCCTTCCCGAGCGCGGCGAGCCGCGCGGACGACGGGCTGCCCTTGCTGCCCGGGGTCACGTAGCTGCCCGGCGGGAGGGCCGCCTGGATGACCGGGCCGGACACGCCCTTGAGAGTGAACGCCCAGGCCGGGACCTTGGCGATGCCCCGGCTTGTCCCAACGGCGAGGGTCGCCGGCTTGGCCGCCGTGACATCGAGCGGCGTCGTGGCGCAAGAGGGGCACTCCCGGCTGCTCGTCAGCTCGCTGAAGGTTCGCGCCACGCTCAGCACCGGCACCTTCATGGTCGAGCCGCCGGGCCAGGTGACGGCGCCGGCCGGCGCGCCGGACGGCGCCGGCCCGGTGAAGACGAGGTCGCCGTTGATGAAGTCCGCCTTGTCCTGGCGGTGGCGGCACGTTCTTGATTACCGCAGTGAGGATGTTCGCACGATGCCGCGGATGGACACGCGTTATTTTCTCGGATGCGAGTAGGGCAAGAAGAACTGGCAGCAGGGTGTCTCGCGAAGAGTTCCGTCGCGTTTCAGCGCAGCGTCATCCCTACACGCCCGGGAGCCCTGAATACTGTGTAGGCGCCGCAACTGGCTTTTACATGCCAGCCCCGAGAGAATCGCAATACTGAGCCTGTTACCCACCGGCCACGGGCGGACCCTGGTGTCCGGGGTGACCGGCCTGGGAAGAGCACGTTCCCCGGAAAGGGAGGCGGGCCGCGCAAGGTAGCTCGTGCGCGGCCCGCCCTAGGATCTCCGTCAGATCCCGAGGTCGCTCAGGAATCTGTTGGTGTACTCCAGTGCTGTCGTGCCGGAAACCGAGTTGCAGGTGGGGGACGCGTACGTCGTGGTCGTGGCGCAGGGCGTGTCCCGGTCCAGTGACCAGAAGTGCAGCCCGGCCAGGCCGTTGCCGACCGCGTAATTCGTCAGCGTGTCCACGTCAGCGGCAGTGAATGTCTCGCTGGTATTGTCGTTCAGGCCGATCATCGGGGTGACGGCGATCTTGCTCGCCGGGATCCCGTAGGTGTGCTCGAGGTTCTTTACCGCCTGGATCGCTGACTGCGCCATCTCGCAACTGCCGGAGACAACGACGCAGACGCTGCTGGACGCGCTTCCGAAGTCCATGGTCATCAGGTTGATGACGTACTTCTTCAGGCTGGAGCCGAGCACCGCCTCGACGACCTCGTTGCCGAGCGAGTTCACTCCGCCGTAGCTGCCATCGGATGCTCCCAGCGTGGCGAGCGTGAACGAGAACTGCAGGTTCGGGTACTGCGACTGCGCTCCCGCGGCCGCGTTGACCAGATTTTGAATGTCCGACTGGGACTGGCCGCCTTCGATGTCGAAGTCAATGCCTACCAGGTGCGGGCTGGCGTAGCGAGCGATGAACGATTCCATGCCAGCCGCCGAGGTGCAGGTGAAGGTTCCGGCCGCACCACCGGTCGAGACAAGGTAATTCAGGCCCGCGCTTTGGAGCTGCGGAATGTTCTCGGCAGCGAAGGCGGAACCCGAGACACCACCCCAGGTCTCGCTGCCGCAGGTCCCGGTGGCGAACGCGAGCGTGATCGCGGGCAGCTTCGGAATGTACTTCGACACCAGGCTGCCGGAGCCCACCACCGGCAGGTCGGTCCCTTCCACAGCCGACTGCATCTGGTCGGTATTCCAGTTCAGGTTGATGGTGACGTCCTTGTACGGGCTGAACAGCAGGCCGCTCGCCGAGCCCGTGCCGGTTGAGGTTGGGCTCGGGGTCGGGGTGGGGGTGGGGGTGGGGGTCGGGGTCGGGGTCGTCCCGCCGGCGCAGGAGCCGTTGGACGTCCATGGCTGTCCCGAGCCGGGGCCGCCGTTGTTGGTCGCCGGGTCGTTGCCCTGAGTCCACCAGTTGGCGGTGTAATTGATCCCGTTCTCGCTGGCCTGATTGCCGGCGGTGTAGACGGCAGTGGAACTCCACGCCGCGGCGCACGCGGTGGCTGCCCGCGCGGAGGACCCGGAGGCCAGCGCGAGGACCGAGCCGCCGGCTGTTAGCGCGAGCGCCGAGCCAGCGATGAGAGCTGTGCGCAGAATCCGTCTTCCGACCTTCATGGACCCTCCAGGGGTGAGAGCAGCTGAGGCGATCCGGTCTCCCCCATGAGCCCGGTAAAACCGGTGATGTGGTCACTTTGTACGTCCGGAGAACCGGGCCGTCAAGACTTATTATTAGGAAACTTTCTAGTCAATTCGGCCTGAGGTCCCCGGGGATCCTGCGGACGGGAACAAACACGTCGTGGTCTCGGATAGGCGGTTACCGGCGCGTGCGGCCAGAAGTCGTTCACTTGATTTGGAATCCGCTGATCCCCTCGTGCGGTTCGGCCTGCACGCGGATGTCCTCCACCAGCGCGGAACGAGGACCATGGCGCGACCACTCCACCAGGCGGTTGACTTGCGCGGCGGATCCCTCGAAGACCGCCTCGACGTTGCCGTCTGGGAGGTTCCGCACCCAACCGCTCACGCCGTGCCGCTCGGCCATCCTTCGGCACGTGTCGCGGAAGGACACGCCCTGTACGCGCCCTGAGATCAGTACCCGGAAACGAACCACACGGACACGGTACGCCCAGCTTGCGGGGTTTGCCCGCCCCGGCGGACGGCCGTGCCCGGGTTCAGAGTTTCGCGGCGGCCGGGATGATGCGCTCGGCGAATACCTCGAGCGGTGTTATCTCCGCGACGCCGGGGACCTGCGTCTGGACGTGGCTGACGCCGAGGGCGGCGAAGCCGGCGAGCTGCTCCAGGACCTCGCCGGCCCGCTCGCCGCGCGGCCCGGGATCGAGGCGCGTGATGACGGTCTTCGTGATGTCGTCGTAGTCGCGGCCGACGTCCTCGCAGTGCTGGCGCAGCACGGCCAGCTTGTGCTCCAGCTCGGGGGTCGCGCCGACGTTGCAGGCGTGCGCGTACTTGGCGACCAGGCGGAGCGTCTTCTTCTCGCCCCCGCCGGCCACCAGGATCGGGGGATAGGGGCGGGTCAGCGGCTGCGGTGAGTTGAGAGTGCGCGCCAGGCGGTAGTGACGGCCCTCGTAGGGCGCGTCGCTGCCCGACCACATCTGCAGGCAGATCTGCAGCGCCTCCTCCAGCCGCTCGAACCGCTCGCCCGCAGGCGGCAGCGGAAGCCCAAGCCCGCTCGTCTCGGCCTCGTAGAACCCCGCGCCGATCCCGAGCCAGGCCCGCCCGCCGGACAGCACGTCCAGGGTGGTCACCGCCTTGGCGAGCAGCCCGGGCTCCCGGTATGTCACGGCGGTGACCCAGGCCAGCAGCGTGATCCGCGAGGTGTGCCCGGCGAGGAACCCCAGCGTGGTGTAAGCCTCCAGCATTTCCTCCTCGGGCTCGCCGTTCCAGTCGAGCTGCCAGAGGTGGTCCATCACTGACAGCATGCTGAACCCGGCCTCGTCCGCCGTGGCGGCGACCCGCGCCAGGGTCGGCCCGATGCTGTCAGGGCTGCCCGGCCAGTTGAACTTCGCGATATGCAGTCCGATATCCATATCCGCCTCCTGTCTTGCTTTAGGAAAATCCTGCCAGTAGCGTGCGGGCCGCTTCCGGCTGACCCGCCTTCCCCTGATTCGAACCGTGGATGAGCGGGCCGTCGCCGCGGGGTGTCGTGACGGCTTATGGCGGGCCAGCGGTGGCCCGGGGTTAGGCAGGCGGCGCGAAGAACTCCAGCGCAATCCCGTCTGGGTCGCGGAAGGAGACGCCAGAGCCGTAATCGGCGTCCACGATTCCGCCATGCACAATGCCCAGCTCGTCCAGGCGGGCAGCCCAAGTCTGCAGCTCACCACGGTCACGGCACGCGAAGGCAACATGATCCAGACCGGTGCGATGCTCGTCGAATCTGTCGCCGGCGCCACGAGGGTGGGCATGCAAGCCGAACAGCTGCCCGCCACCGAGCGCGAACACAGTGTGGTGAAAGCCCCCGATCTGCTCGTCCTCGTCGAGAACGGGATCGGCGGCCAGCAGCTCGCCGTACCAGCGAGTGCTTCGCTCGAGATCAGTCACAGTCAAAGCGACGTGGGCGATCGGCGGGAACTCAGGCACTGCGGCCTCCTGGTGAGGGTGGAAAACGTTGTGAGTGTTACGAAGCTGATGCGCCGGGCTCCTGGTGACCGAAGCTCCGGCCTGTAGACGTTGATGTCTCTTCTTCCCCGCGAGCGGCCCCGCGACCGCGCCGACCGCTGATTAGCGCGGCTCAGGCTCGGCGGCACCCAGCTGACCTCCGTCCAGCCGGGCGCGGCCCGGCACAGCTGGATACGGTGCCAATCCGGCGAAAGCAGCGGGAGCCGGATCGGGGGTGATTGTGATCGGCTGGACGCGCCGCCGGTCGACGTGCAGGTCGAAGATGTCGAAGCGATTGTAGGAGCCGGAGAGGTCGTGGAACTGCTTGGGTTCGAGCACGTCGTCGGTGTCGATGGTGCGGTAGAGGATTCCCTCGGTGCGCTGGATGTCGCCAACCACATCGCCGAAAGGGTCGATGACGAGCGATATGCCGCGCGCGGTCTCGGCCGCGATCCGTTCGGCCTGCTCCCCCATGCTCCGCAGCGCCTTGGCCGAGTCTTCGGCGAAGACCGAGGAGACAACGAGGTTAAATACCTTGGCTTCGAACGAATGCGCCCCGGCGCGGATCCTGATCGCGTTCCCCAGGTCGTAGTTACGGCCGCCGGACGCGGGATCCCGAGTCGGCCACAACGGCGGGTAGGTGGAGATGTGCAGCTGCTCGGCTTCGGCCATGAGCGTGTACCGCGCCAGCGGATTGGTGTTCTCGCCGCAGATCAGCACGCCGAGCCGGCCGATCGTCGTTGCGACCACGCGCAGTCCGTGGCCGTCACCGGGCGTCCAGATGAGCTTCTCGTAGAACGTCGGGACGATCTTGCGGTGATGGCTGAGCACGTTCCCGTCGGCGCCGATGAGCACGTTGGAGTTCCAGATGCTGCCCAGGCTGGCCGGGTTGCGCTCGCTGAAACCCATCGACACCACGATCTCGTGCCGCCTGGCCGCCCGGCGCAATTCCTCGATCTCAGGCCCGTCGAAGTAGAGAGAATTCCGGACGAACCTGGCGAACAGCTCGTGGTTGTAGATCGGCGCGCGCAGCGCCGCCCAGATGGGGAACCCGGGAATGAACGACTCGGGGAAGGCGACGAGCCTCGCGCCCTGGTCCGCTGCTTCGGCGATCGCGGCGACGGCCTTTTTCAGCGTCGCGGTCTTGTCCAGCAGGACGGGCTCCAGGTGCGCGCCCGCGATGGTGACGATGTTGCTCATGTCGCCTCCTGTGTCACGAAGATGATGCGCTGGTAGATCCTGTTGCGGCGCGCAGTGGCGGGCTGGGTCTGGCCGTCGCGTGTTGCTGCGCGGCAGGCGAGAATGTGCTCGCCGAGGCAGGATGGCGTCCAGGACAGCGAAAATCGCTGCCACCCGCAGTCGATGCGGTCAGCTACCTGGGCGGTGGCCCAGGTCTGGCCTCCGTCGGTTGTCACTTCGACGGAGGTGACGGGTTCCGCGGCCCAGGCCCATCCCCAGATCTCGACGGGCTGGCCGAGATGCACCTGGCCGTCGGCCGGGGCGACAAGACAGGAGTTGGGCGCCAGCTCCCACACCGGAGTGGGGGTGGGTGAGCTGGTGCTCGGCGGGTCCATGTAGTACCTGGTGGTGAACGCGCCGGCGCTGCGGTGCGCGGAGAGCCGCAGTTCGGTTAGCCACTTGGTGGAGTTGGTGCCGTAGTACCCGGGCACGACCAGGCGGACGGGGCCACCGTGCGCTGCGGGCAGCGGTTCGCCGTTGAGGGACAGGGCGACGAGGCTGCTGCCGTCCAGCGCCTTGCTGATCGGCAGGTCCTTCTCATAGCGGTCATGGTGGACCGAGTCGAAGGTGCCGTGGTCGCAGCCGACGGAGATGACGTAGGCCGCGCCCGTCTCGATTCCGGCTGCTTCCAGCAGGTCGCGCAGTCGAACTCCGCCCCACCGCACGTTACCCACCCGCCGCTGCGGCACTTCCGGCTTGAGCGGACTGCCGGCGCACTCGTGCACGGACGTGACGTTGGCCTGCGGCAGGCGCCGGAGATCGTCCAGGTCCAGGGTCAGCGGGCGCGCGACCCGGCCGCCGATTGTCAGTGTCCAGGCGCGGTCCTGGACGTCCGGGATGCCCAGGTGCCATACGGAGAACAGCCCGGCTGCCGGGGTGATGAAGTCCGTCATGTTTTCCGGCCGCAGGGTCTGGACCAAGCCGAAGCCTTCCCGGATCATCCTGGTCATTCGCCGAAGAACCTCTCGCCGAGTGAAACGGCCACCGTGTGCAGCAGTGCCGTGCCGGACGCGCCTAGTGCGACGTGGTAGGCGCCGTCGGCGATATGCCCCACTGGGCGGCATCATATCCGCCAGCAGTCGTCCGTTATCTAGGCTTTTCAAGATCAACAACTGCGTTCCCACAGGTAGGGCTGTCGCGTACGCGTCCGCCACGAAAAGTGCGCAGCGACGAGGGGTAGCGGCCAGAGTAGGCCCTGCGATCAGGGCGTGCCGCCGCTAAAGTCGGGCGCGTGGAAGAAGCCGGAATCCGTGACGCCGCCCAGTTGGCGGAGCGGCTGCACACCATGCTTGCCGGACCCGAGGAGGATCTGTCCGCCGCGGAACTGATCGCCTAGCTGGCCAAGTACGCCGAGGACGACCAATTCGACCACGCGTGGAACTGGCTGGACGCGCAGCCGGATCCGGTAGACGCCGCCCGGCGGCTCCTAGTGGCAGGCGCGTCAATGACACCCCGGCTGCGCTGGATCGCCACCTACGTGGTCGAGCTGCTTGGTGAGGTCGCCCTCCCCGTGTGGCGGGAAATGGTGCAGGTCCCCGGCATAGGGCCGCACGCGAGTTTCGCGCTGTATGAAATGGGCGCCGGCCCGGAGCCGGGCGACGAGCAGTGGCTGTGGCTCGCGGTCGAGTCAGCCGCCAGGGCGCTCGCCGAGAGCGGGCCGGACGAGGCGATCACCGTACTCTGGGACTGCTTTCCCGCCAAGCAGCTGGCCGCCGACGACCTAGACCACCGCGTAGCCATGGCCCGCGCAAGCGATCACCCGTCGGCTGGAGCGCTCGCGCAGACGATAACTACCCGGTGTGCACGAAGTTCAGCGGCGACTCCCCCGTCGAGTATCAGGAAGAGGAGATCTGGTACTCCGACGACGCCGATGAGGCCGGCCCTGCGGAGTCCGTCCCGGCCAAACCCGAACCCTTTGACCTGGCGGCGGTGAACGGCAAGCTCGCGGCTCTGGACCTGCCGGCGATGTTGCACGGCTGTCAGGCCGACCGGGCTTGGCAGGACTTCGGCGGCAGCGGGTAAGCAGCGCCTCGAGCGGCGCTTACGATTAGCCTATTGGCGTCCCTCCGAGCGCGCTGGGCAGCAGGTGCTGGCATTCGGCCTCCTTGGTCATCATCTGCTGCGAATGCGCTTCGCCGCGAGTTATGTCCTGTGCACTGAGATCGAACAAAGGTTGCCCCTCTGCATTGACGCTGGGGTCGGGCCAGTTCGGCACCCCGTGGGAGCGCATGCACTGGCTGAATTCCCGCATGCCGGTCAGCAGCAGCGGCATCTCGGCCGGGGGAAACTGATCGTTGGGCCGGCCGGGAGCAGGTGCTGGCAGCCGTTCTCGGCCGCCTGGTAGTGGGGGCTGCTGACCCCGAGTTGTTGTGCGCTAGGGAACTTTGCGCTGCCGACGCCTGGGTCGGGGTCGGGGAAGTTCCGCACCCCGTGCGAGCGCATGCACTGGGAGAAGGCCAGCAGCGGGGAGTTCGCTGCCCCTCCCGCATTCGATGAGCCGCCGGAACCGGTGGATGAGGCGCTGCCGCCGCATGCCGCCAGCAGGGCTAGGGCGGCCGTGGCGATGATGGCGGCCGCGGTTCGCGCTGTGGACGCCCGCGCCCGCCGCATGACGCGGGTGCTGCCGTACATCATGCCCTTCACCGCTGAGCTGCCGACATGGGGATCTGCTTCATGCCGCCAGTTCTACGCCCGGGCGGGTGACATGAGCGCTACCGGCGATGTTGCACGGATGTCATACCGGTCGGCGCATCATGGTGGGATGCGGGTGCTGGTGGTCGAGGACCATGCGATGCTGGCCGGGCGGATCGCCCAGGGGCTGCGTCAGGCCGGGATGGCGGTGGACGCCGTGCACGACGGCGGGGCGGCGCTTGAGGCCGCCGCGCAGGCGGCCTATGACGTGATCGTGCTGGACCGCGACCTGCCGGTGGTGCACGGTGACCGGGTGTGCCGCACGCTGGCCGACACCGGCGGCCCGCGGATCCTCATGCTCACCGCCGCCGCCGACGTCGATGACCGGGTCGACGGGCTGGAACTGGGCGCGGATGACTACCTGCCCAAGCCGTTCGCGTTCGCGGAGCTCGTCGCCCGGGTGCGGGCGCTGTCGCGCCGCGCGCCGTCGGCGCCACCGGTGCTGCGCCGCGCGGACCTGGCCGTTGACCCTGCCCGGCACCGCGCCAGCCGGGGACCCCGCCCGCTGTCGCTGACCCGCAAGGAGTTCGGGATCCTGGAGGTGCTGCTGGCCGCCGACGGCACCGTGGTCAGCGCGGAGGAACTGCTCGAGCACGTGTGGGACGCCCATGCCGACCCGTTCAGCAACATCGTCTCGGTGACGATGGCCCGGCTGCGGCGCAAGCTCGGCGCACCCCCGCTGATCGAGACCGTGGTGGGCAAGGGGTACCGGATGTGACCCGCCCCCAGCTGACCATCCGCGCACGGCTGACCCTGCTGTACACCGGCCTGTTCGCCGGGTGCGGCGCGATCGTCGTGGCAGTCAGCTACACCCTGGTGGCGGAGTTGGGGGCGGCGGGGCAGGGCCAGCAGCCTTCTTCCCCCGGCGTTTCGGCCAGCTTCGCGGCGCAGTGCCGGTCCGAGCAACTCAGCGCCCATCCCGACCAGGACATCCTTGCCAAGTGCGCCTCCTACCTCCAGCAGCAGGGCGCGTGGTACCTCCAGCAGCAGGGCGCGCAACGCCAGCGTGACCTCACCCTGTCGCACCTGCTGCAGTACTCGCTGATCACCCTGGCCGCGGTCATCGCCCTCGCCGCGGTCCTCGGCTGGATCTTCTCCGGGCGGGCGCTGCGCCCGGTGCACCGGATCACCGCCGCCGCCCGCGCCGCCTCCGACCGCAACCTGTCGGCGCGGGTCGCGCCGGCCGGCCCCCGCGACGAGCTCCGCGAACTGGCCGAGACGTTCAACGAGATGCTCGCCCGGCTCCAGGCCGCGTTCGAGGGCCAGCAGCGGTTCATCGCCAACGCCTCCCACGAACTGCGCACCCCGCTTGCTGTCATGCGCGCCACCGTCGACGTGGTGCTTGGCAACCCCGCCAGCACGCCCGGCGATCTGCGCGGCATGGCGGCCGACATCCGCGCCGCGGTCGATCACGCCGAGCACCTCATCGGCGCGCTGCTCATCCTCGCGCGCAACGAGCGCGGGCTTACCGTCCGCGAGGAGCTCGACCTCGCCACGGCCGCCGAAGATGTCCTCGACACCGCCGGCCTGGGCGACCGGCGGATGCACGCCACGCTGGAGCCCGCCGTCATCTCCGGCGACCCGGTACTGGCCGAACGCCTCATCGCCAACCTGGTCGACAACGCGGTCCGGTACAACGTCACCGCCGGCGACATCTGGATCAGCACCCGCACCACCACCGCCGGCAGCAGCCAGCTGACCGTGGCCAATACCGGCCCGGTCATCAGCCCCGCCGACGTCGGCCGCATCTTCCAGCCGTTCCAGCGGCTTAACGACCGCACGTCCCACGACGGCTCAGGACTCGGCCTGGCCATCGTCGCGTCCATCGCCGCGATCCACGGCGGCACCGCCACCGCCCGCCCACGCGACAACGGCGGCCTGTCCGTCACGGTTACCATCCCCTCAGCCGACACCCCAGCCCACGGCAACGGCATTCAGCCAACCGAACGACCAGCCGTTCCACGCCCGGGCTGACGCATAGACCGTTCTACGGCCGTCAGGAATAACGTCGCGGCAAGCCTGCCCCCGTCCCCACCTCACGGCCAACCCGTCCGCCAACCGCGTCCACGGCTTGGCGCCGCCTGCCATCGACGGCGGGCTGCGGGCCGTCCGGGGAAACCACCGTGCGTTAAGAAGAAGAGCTTGAAATCCCTTCGCCTTAACGGACCGTGGAGTCTGCCTCGGCCACATTCGACCAGGGGTGGTGAGTCACCCGGCGACGGGGGCCCGGGCCAACTCGCGCAGCCGGCTGAGCGTGTCCCCGGGGCGGCCGGTCAGGACCCGCACCTCCGGCAGCCGTTCGCGGATCTGCCGCGCCTCCCTGCCGACCTGCCGTACGGCGTCGGTAGTGGCCGACGACAAGACGATCAGCCTGGCCCCGGTGTCGGCGGCGAGGCTGATGACCTCGTCAGTCGGCAGGTCCGCGGCCAGGTGCTGCACCTGCCAGTGGTCCTCGCGCAGGCAGGCCGCGGCCATCATGGACGGCAAGGCGTGCCGTTCGCCGGGCGGTGTCGTCGTCACGGCGACGCCCCTTGGACGGCCTTGCGGCTGGTGCAGCCGGGCGGCGATGAGCCGCTCGCAGATCGCGGTCGCGCGGTGCTCCGCGGCGATTGACAACTCACCGGCGGCCCACGCCGTCCCGACCCGGCGCATCGCCGGGGCGATGACCAGGTCGCACAGCCCGGCAAGCGGCGCTCCCGCAGCCAGCCGCGCGAAGTCCTGCCGCGCCGACGTCTCATTCCCGGCCGCCAGCGCCTCGTACAGCCGGCAGGCCTGCGCCGCCCAGTCCCTGACCCTGACCTCCTGCGACGGCTCGACGCCGACCGCCCGCCGGGCCATCAGCTCCCGCACGTCGTCTTCGCTCACCTCGTAGCCGCGCGGCGTCTTGCGGGCCGGCAGCGTGCCCTGGCGCACCCAGCCGTAGGCGGTCTGGTAATGCACGCCGAGGATGTCGGCCGCATCACGTAGCTGCATGCCAGTTCTCCAACCTCATGCTTTTAGTGTAACTTAGTATTGATTACAGGTCGCGGACCGAAGGAGGCGGCACGAATATGGGACTCACGTACTCGAGTGTGGTGTATGCGGAGCCGGACGAGGTGTTCGCCTGGCACTCCCGACCGGGGGCCATCACGCGCCTGATGCCGCCCTGGCAGCCGGTGCGCGTGGCGCAGGAGTCGCCTTCGGTCCGCGACGGTCAGGCGGTGCTCGCGTTGCCCGGCGGGCTGCGCTGGGTGGCCGGCCATGATCCGGACGGCTACGACCCGCCCTGCCAGTTCGCCGATGTCCTCCAGCGGCCCCTCGGGGCGGCGCTGCACTGGCGGCACACCCACATGTTCGAGCCCGTGCCCGGGGGCACCATGGTCGTCGACGTCGTCTCCACGCCGGTCCCCGCCCGGGCGCTGCGCCCGATGTTCGGCTACCGGCACCGGCAGCTCGCGGCGGACCTGGCCGCGCACGCACGCGCTCGGGAGGTGTGCCCAGAGCCGCTGACGATCGCGCTCACCGGGTCAGGCGGGACGGTCGGCTCGGCTCTGGCCGCGCTGCTCACCACCGGCGGCCATCAGGTGATCCGGCTGGTCCGCCACGCGCCGCGCAACGACGGCGAGCGCCAGTGGCGGCCGGACGACCCGGACCCGGACCTGCTGGCCGGCGTTGACGCGGTGATCCACCTCGCGGGCGCCTCGATCGGCGGTCGGTTCACTCCGGAGCGCAAGCGGGAGATCCTGTCGAGCCGGATGGGCCCGACCCGCGCGCTCGCCACGCTGGCCGCCCGGTCCGGCGGCCGGCTGCGCGCCTTCGTCACCGCGTCCGCGGTGGGCTTCTACGGCGCCGACCGCGGCGACGAGATCCTGACCGAGGACAGCGGACGAGGCGACGGGTTCCTCGCCGGCGTGGCCGCCGCCTGGGAAGACGCGGCCGCTCCGGCCGCAGCGGCGGGGATCAGGTCCGTCCAGGTCCGCACCGGCATCGTGCAGACCCCGCGCGGCGGAGTGCTGCGCCTGCTTTACCCGGTCTTCGAGGCCGGCCTCGGCGGCCCCATCGGGGACGGCCGGGGGTGGCTGCCCTGGATCGAGATCGACGACCTGCTCGACATCTACCTGCGGGCCGTCACCGACCCGGCCCTGACCGGGCCGGTCAACGCGGTCGCACCGGAGCAGGCGCGGAACGCGGAGTACACGCGGACCCTCGGCCGGGTGCTCGGCAGGCCCGCGCTGATCCCGGTGCCGCCGATGGCGCCGAGGCTGCTGCTCGGCGACGAGGGGGCCAGGGAGCTCGCGGAGGCGAGCCAGCGAGTCCGGCCGGGGGTGCTGGCCGCGATGGGCCACCCGTTCCGGTACCCGAGCCTGGACGGCGCGCTGCGGCACGTCCTTGGCCGCATGCAGACCACGGCAAGCCCGTACGTACCCCGCCAGCCCGGCGCCGACGCCGAGCGGGAACCCTCACCGGTCCCTGACGCCACCAACCCGGATAGCCCCAGGGACCGAATGCAGACGTAAGACGTGACGATGACCGGGAGGAATGGGTGACCGTGACCGGACGCAGAATCGCCGTCATCGGTGGCGGCATCGGCGGGCTCACGGCGGGCCACATCCTGTCGCGGACCGACGAGGTGACCCTCTTCGAGGCCGCCGGCCGGCTCGGCGGCCACGCCGACACGCACCTGGCCGACGCGCCCGGCGGGGGCAGGTGCCCGTCGACACCGGCTTCATCGTCTACAACGAGCGGACGTACCCGCTGCTCACCCGGCTTTTCGGCGAGCTCGCCGTGGCGACGCAGGCCTCGGAGATGAGCATGTCGGTCAGCTGCACCGGCTGCGGCGTGCGCTACGCGGGCAAGCGCGGCCCGGCCGGCCTGGGCGTGGGCCTGCCCGGCGGCGGCCGCGCTACCTGCAGATGCTCGCGGAGGTCCCGAAGTTCCACCGGGCCGCCCGGCGGCTGCTGGCGTCGGTGCCGTCGGTGCCGTCGGTGCCGTCGGTGCCGTCGCGCAGGCGCTGACCTTTGGGGACTCGAAGGGCGCGGAGTCGAACGGCGGCCCCACGCTCGGCGATTTCCTGCGGGAGGGCGGCTTCTCCCCTTACTTCATCACCCATTTCGCGGTGCCGCTGGTCGCTGCGGTGTGGTCGTGCCCGCAGGGCACGGCGCTCGGCTATCCGGCCGCGTACCTGTTCGCCTTCCTCGCCAACCACGGCATGCTGTCGGTCTCCGGGTCGCCGCAGTGGCGCACGGTGACCGGCGGGTCCAGGCGCTACGTCGAGCGGATCGCCGCCGGGCTGGCCCAGGTGCGGCTGTCGTCCCCGGTGCGCTCGGTCCGCCGCTACCCCGGCGGGGTCGAGGTGCGGGACGCCTCCGGCGCGCTGCTCGACTTCGACGCGGTGGTCATCGCCACCCACCCCGATCAGGCGCTGCGGCTGCTCGACCCGCCGACCGAAACGGAGCGCTCCGTGCTCGGCGCCTTCCGCTACACGCCCAACCAGGCGGTGCTGCACACCGACTCCCGGCTGCTGCCGCCGTACGCGGCGGTACGCGCGTCCTGGAACTACACCCTCAGCTGCGAAGACGGGCAAACCTCCGCTCCGGCCCGAGTCAGCTACTACATGAACCGGCTCCAGGGGCTGCCGCCGGACCCGGATTACATCGTCACGCTTGGCGGCCGGCAGGACGTGGACCCGGCACGGATTATCGCCGTGATGGACTACGCCCATCCGGCTTACACGCGCGAGTCGGTCGCCGCGCAGTCGCGGCTGCCGGGCCTGAACACCTCGGTGACGGCGTTCGCCGGCGCCTACCACGGCTGGGGATTCCACGAGGACGGGTGCAAGGCGGGCGTGGCCGCGGCGCTGGCGCTGGGGGGCGCCTGGTGACCGGGGCTCGGCCGCTGGCCCAGGGGGCGGTGCTTTACGAGTGCCGGATCGTGCACGCCAGGCAGGCGCCGCTGCGCCACGCGTTCAGCTACCGCACCTACGAGTGGCTCGTCGACGTGGACAAGCTGCCCCGCCCCGGCCGGTGGGCGTCGCCGCTGACCGGCTTCCGCGCCCGCGATCACCTCGGCGACCCGGAGCGCACCATCCGAGCCAACGTCGACCAATTCCTGCGCACCCGCGGCGTGGACCTGGGCGGCGGCCGGGTGCTGATGCTCGCCCACGCCCGGGTGCTCGGCTACGTGTTCAACCCGCTCACCCTGTACTGGTGCCACCGCGCGGACGGCACGCTCGCCTGCGTGATCGCGGAGGTGCACAACACCTACCGTCAGCGTCACGCCTACCTGGTGCGCACCGACGACCGGGGCCGCGCTCGGGTCGGCAAGGAGCTCTACGTCTCCCCGTACCACCCGGTCGACGGCTGGTACCAGATGAGCCTGCCGCGCCCGGCCGAGCGGCTGGCGGTCAGCATCACGCTGAACCGCCCGAACGGGCACCGGTTCGTCGCCAGCGTCCGGGGCACCGCGGTGCCCGCCACCCGGCTAGCCCTGCTGCGCGCCGCTGCGCGGCATCCCTGCTCCACCGTCATGGTGTCCGCGCGGATCAGGTGGCAGGGGATCACGTTGTACGCGCGGGGGCTGCGGCCGGTGCCGCGACCGCCGCGACGTCCGCAAGAGGGGGTCCAGTGATCAGCACGCAAGCACGACACCGGATGGCGTCGATCGACCCGATCCGGTGGCCCGATCTCGCCGTGGCCGCGCGGTTCCGCGCCGCGCGGAGAGGTCGCCCGCCTGCTGTTCGGCTCGGCGGCGGCCCGGCTTCCCATCCGGGTCCGGCTGTCCGACGGCCGCCAACTCGGCGCCGCGGGGCCAGACGCGCCGGTCATGACGGTGCACAACCCAGCCGCCTTCTTCACCCGGCTCGGCGCGCGGCGGCCTGATCGGATTCGGCGAGTCCTACATGGCCGGCGACTGGGACTGCGAGGACCTGACCGGCCTGCTGACCGTCTTCGCCAGCGCACGTCGGCGACCTCGTGCCGACGCCGTTGCAGCGGCTGCGCCGCCTGGCCGTGCGCCGGCAGCCCGCCGCCGACGACCAGACCAAGGACGGCGCCCGCCGCAACATCGGCCGCCACTACGACCTTTCCAACGAGTTCTTCGCCCTCTTCCTCGACGAGACCATGACGTACTCCTCGGCCCTGTTCGAGACCAGCGCCGACGGATCGCCGGTCGCCGCCGACCGGCTGCTCGGGCAGGCGCAGCGGCGCAAGATCGACCGGCTGCTCGACCAGGCGGGGGTGGGGCCCGGCAGCCGGCTGCTCGAGATCGGCACCGGCTGGGGCGAGCTGGCGATCCAGGCCGCCCAGCGCGGTGCCATCGTCCGCACGGTCACGATCTCCGCGCAGCGCAGCGCGAGCTCGCCGCCCGCCGGGTGGCCGAGGCCGGGCTGGCCGACCAGGTCAGCGTGGAGCTGCGCGACTACCGGGAGGTGGACGGCGAGTACGACGCCATCTGCTCGGTCGAGATGATCGAGGCGGTCGGCGAGCGCTACTGGGACACGTACTTCGCCCAGCTCGACCGGCTGCTTGCGCCGGGCGGCCGGGTCGCCCTGCAGTCGATCACGATGCCGCACGACCGGATGATGGCCAGCAGGCACACCTACACCTGGATTCAGAAGTACATCTTCCCCGGCGGCCTGATCCCCTCGGTCACCGCGATCGAGGACAGCCTGCAGCCGCACCCGGCTGCGGGTCACCGGGCGGCATGACTTCGGCGCCCACTACGCGCAGACGCTGCAGATCTGGCGGGACCGGTTCAGCGCCCGTCAGCGACGAGGTCGCCGCGCTCGGCTTCGACGAGGTTTTCCTCCGCATGTGGCTGTTCTACCTGTGCTACGCCGAGGCCGGCTTCCGCGCCGGGTACCTGAACGTCAGCCAGCTCACCGTGGAGCGGGCATGACCGCGCGTCGGCACGGATGAGCGCCGCATTTGCACGGCGGCGCTCGTCGCCGGGTCCTCGGTGCTCATGCTCGTGGCCGCCACCTTCGTCATTGGATCAAGGACCGGCAGGCACAGCGTCATGGACGTCGCGTGGGGCGTCGAGCATCGCGGTCGCGGGCGCGACGAGCTTCCTCGCGTCGACCGGGCACGGCGTCCCCGCCCGCCGCTGGCCGCTGGCTGCCGCAGCCGTGCTCTGGGGCGCCCGGCTCGCGCTGCACGTGGCGGCCCGGGCACGCGGCGCGGGAGAGGATCCCCGCTACCGTGAGCTGCTCGACCGGGCGCCGGGCAACAGGAACTCCCGCGCGCTGCGCCTGGTCTACCTGCCACAGCTGCTGATCTTGTGGGTCGCGTGCCTGCCGCTGACGGCCGGCATGACCGCGCAGGCGCCGGCTGGCGCTATCACCGTCATCGGCGGCGTCGTCTGGCTGGTCGGGTTCGCCTTCGAGGTCGCCGGCGACTGGCAGCTCGCGCGGTTCCGGGCGGACCCGGCCAACAAGGGGCGGCTCATGGATCGAGGGCTGTGGCGCTTCACCAGGCACCCGAACTACTTCGGCGACGCGTGCATGTGGTGGGGGCTGTTCGCCCTGAGCTACGGGTCGGCTATCCAGCTGATGACCGTGGTGTCGCCGCTGCTGATGACGTACATCCTGACCAGGGGCACCGGCCAGCGGCTGACCGATCGCCGGCTGGCGGGGTCCCGTCCCGGCTACGCCGCCTACGCCGCCCGGACCAGCGGGTTCATCCCCTTCCCGCCGCGACACGTTCCGCCGCGGTAGCCCGGTGGCCGTCGGAGGGAGATCGATGGAGACCGCGATCGTGCTTTTCACCCGCGACCTGCGGGTGCGAGACAGCCCTGCGCTGGCAATGGCGTGCGCGCGCGCCCGGCAGGTGGTGCCACTGTTCGTCATTGACCCGGGGCTGACCGTGCCGCCGAACCGGGCGACGTTCCTCGCCGAATCGGTCGCGGTGCTCCGGGACGAACTGCGCGAGCGCGGCGGAGACCTGCTGATCCGTCGGGGCGAGCCGGTCTCCGAGGTGATCCGGCTGGCCCAGGAGACCGCCGCGGAGGCGCTTAACCGATACGGCGAGGGCCGGGACGACCTGGCCGCCGATGAGACGTCCCGGCTGAGCGCCTACCTCCGATTCGGCTGCGTCTCACCGCTCGAACTGGCGCGGGCCGCGCTGCCGCGCCCGGGCGGTGGGAGTTCTGCCGGCAGCTGGCCTGGCGTGATTTCTTCCACCAAGTCACCGCCGCGTTCCCGGACATCGCTCGGACCGACTACCGGACAGGCCCGGGGACCGCACGCCGGACCTGGTCCACCGACGGAAGCGCTGGACGCTTGGCGGGACGGGGCAGACGGGCATCCCGGTCGTGGACGCGGGCATGCGGCAGCTCGCCGCCGAGGGGTTCATGCATAACCGAGCGCGGATGATCACCGCCTCGTTCCTCACCCGCACGCTTGGCATCGACTGGCGCCACGGCTACCGGCACTTCCGCGACCTGCTGGCCGACGGCGACGTGGCGTGCAACGCGGGCAACTGGCAGTGGGTCGCCGGAACCGGCAACAACCCACGGCCCGGCCGGGTGCTTAACCCGCTGCGCCAGGCCACCAGGTTCGATTGCAAGGGCGACTACGTGCGCCGCTACGTGCCCGAACTGGCTAGCCTGGCCGCCCCGTACATCCACACCCCCTGGAAGCTTCCGGCCGCGCACCGCAGACAGCTCAGCTACCCGGCCCCGCTGACAGAGCTGTATTGACGGTCCCGAAACGCAGTTCTGACCGCGCGATCCATCTTCCTAGGTGGAGCCTGCCCCGATTAATCCGTGCGGGATGCGCAGTCAACATCAGGTGAGACACCGAACCCCCACAGGAGGTTGGCATGGCTTTCCCTGAGATCGTGACCCGCGAAGAGTGGCTCGAGGCGAGGAAGCAGTTCCTTACCCGGGAGAAGCAGGCGACCCGCGAACGGGACGCGCTCAACGCCGAGCGGCGGCGGCTGCCGATGGTCGCGATAGACAAGGAGTACCTGTTCGAGGGGCCGGGGGGCAGGGTCACACTGGCCGGCCTGTTCGGGGACAGCCGGCAGCTGATCGTCCAGCACGTCATGTTCGGACCCGACTGGGACGCGGCCTGCCCCGGCTGCACGGCGGGGATCGACGAGATCGCAGACGGGGTCCTGGCGCACCTCCGGACCAGGGACACGACCTTCGTCCTGGTCTCTCGCGCGCCGCTGGACAAGCTGGAGAAGTACCGGGCCGTCAGGGACTGGACCATCCCCTGGTGGTCCTCGTACGGCAGCGACTTCAACTACGACTTCCAGGCCACCCTGGACAGGGACAGGCAGCAGCTGGTCTACAACTACCGGGAAGACGCCGGCCTGGTGGCGGACAATCCTTCCGCGGAGGTCCCCGGGCTCAGCTGCTTCCTGCTCGACGGCGACCAGGTCTTCCATACGTACTCGACCTGGGCGCGGGGCACGGACACCACCGGCAGCGCCTACTCGCTGCTCGACCTGACGGCGCTCGGGCGGCAGGAAGACTGGGAGGAGCCCAAGGGCCGAGCGCCGCGCCTGCACGGCGCCGACCCGACGTTCACCGACTGATGTGCGAGGACGAATTCGGCATGCCACCGGTCCCGAGCTGGCGCCAGGGCCTTGCGCCGGTCAGGGATTCCTGACCGGCGACCTCCTCAGCCCGGAGCATTCAGCGGGCTGGATCTCGGGCGCGGACCTGTTCGCGCGCTTCGGCCTCCCCCGATCCGCCGTGAAGCAGCGCCACATCCGGAGCATTGCGGTGTATGATGTGGTGTATGAAGAGGACGAACATCTACCTCGCCGAGGGCCAGGCCGCTGCGCTGGACCGGGTTGCGCAGGCAGAGGGCGTTTCTCGAGCCGAGCTGATCCGCGCCCTGATCGACCGGGCGATCGGCGGGCATCCCGGCGCGGATCTCGCCGCCGACATCGCCGCGATCGACGGTTCGTTCGGAGTGCTCGCCGAGCAGGAGGCATTCTCCCGTGCGCGGGACCAGCGCACCGATTACCTGGATCGGCTCGCCGACGCGTGATTCTGGTCGACAGCGACGTGCTCATCGAGCACCTGCGCGGCACAACGGCCGCTCGGGACTGGCTCCTGAACGCCCGGCGTTCCTCCGGCCCGCTGGCAATCAGCGTCGTGAGCCTTACCGAGGTCACCGGGGGCATGCGCTCGCCCGAACGCCGCGAGGTTATACGCCTGCTCGGCAGCATGCAGCGGTTCGAAGTCAGCGAACAGGTAGCCTGGCGCGCTGCGACGCTCATGAACGAGTATCGCCGGTCCCATTCCGGGATCGGCCTCGGGGACTACCTCATCGCCGCAACAGCACTCACCGAGGGGCTGGAACTAGCCACGCTGAACATCCGCCACTACCCGATGTTTCCCGGGCTCACACGCCCCTTCTAACGGCGAAGGCAACGTCGGCCTCGTCATTGCCGATAGTCAGAGCTGCGCGGCCAGGTTAGATGTCACCCACGGGAATGACCTCGAACACGTCGATGGACCCGCCGCCGGGCATGGCCAGTTGCGGGTGGCCGTCGAGGAGGGTCTCGACCTCGTCGGCCGAGCCTGCCTCGAGGATGGAGTAGCCGCACACGCCGTCCCTGCTCGCCGCGCCCGGGCCGACGTGGGTCGTGTGCCCGAGCATCGTGCCGAGATCGACGATGGCGTAGCCAACCTTGTTCGCCCAGGCCCGCCAGGCCTCCAGGCCGGCCTGCAACTGCTCCGGGGTGGCATTGGCCATCTGCTCGCGCACGGACTCGGGCGCGCGGTAAAGGATCATGAATTTGGACATCGTGGTCTCCCCGGGTTATCGCGCGGCTACTGCCAGCCGCCTCCGTGGCGACATTACACCGGTCCCGGGCGCCAGTCCCTTACCCGGACCAGACCGGGCTCCACCAGTTCGACGCTGCCACCGTCTGGTCGTTGTCCAGGTAAACGATCCGGCTCGCGGCGGCGGTGTCCCAGACGCGCGCGGTGCCGTCGAGCGCGGCGCCGACAAGGAGCGGGAAATTTGTTGCTGGCATATGAAAACGCGCGCCTTCCGAAGAAGGCGCGCGTTTACACGGGAACGACCGCTTGCGTTTTCCGAGGTCGGGGGTGAAGGTTCCTGGCCGTTGCTTTTTGTGAGCTAGGCACGTGCCCACCTCAGTTCAGGGAGCTCTCCATAATTTACAGGTATTTCTTGAAAAGATTACAGGCCGGAGTATGGCCATGAGAACCATTCGTAATGGTTGCTAGTATTACAGCTCGCATAGAAAGTCGGATCGGCGTAGGTGACTTCATCCATGCATTCGCCGTTGTTAACGTTCTTGAACATCCACAGCTGATTGCTGTGATATTCTATGCTTATTGCTGTCCAGCGGTCCCAGGTGTATCCGGCACCGTTGTTGAGTGCGCATGCCGCCGAGGAGTCCTCGGAGATATCTCGAGCCGTGGTATTGACAGCCATGCAGCCATACCCAGGATTTGCGTCCTCTATTTCGAACTGCCCGTTGATCGGAATGCTTACATTGCAGAAGTATCCTCCGGCGCCGTCGCCGAAAATTAGGGTGTCACCGGAGACGTACCCCTCCTGCTCTATCCCGATAGCCGTTATGTCATAACATCCCTGTGTGGTGTCAGCGCGAGCCGACCCCGCTGTGGAGAACGATATAACCAAGGCCAGCCCGACCGCCAGGACGGCGATTACCCTACGCAATCATTTCCCCTTTCTGTTTTTTTAAATCGTACCGGGAATCGGCGTGGCGGTCAATGCAGGAAACCTGATTTGCCTCAATCGTTCAGGGGTTCTGAGGTGGTTGCTGATTGTGCTGACACGGGCCACCGAGCCCGTCATAGCACGAAACCCCAGATTAGAGCGACCGGAAACCAGCCGGGCCGCTCAACCGCCCATAAGCGCTGAATAGCGGAGCTAGGTACATGTTAACCGAAAGGAAGGTTAGCGTCCACGGGTGTGCCGTATGGGCTACATGTTCCAATGAGAAGCCTCCTCGAACTTGGCTGCGGTGCCGGCCAATGGTCCAGGTCTCTCGCTGCCGAGGGCGCTGCCGTGGTCGCGCTCGACCTATCCGAAGCGGAGCTTGCCGCGGCGGGTCGCGCGATGGGAGTGGCCCGCCCGCTACCAGATGATATAAGGCACCGTCGAGCAGTTTCCGTTCGCGCCAGCCAGCTTCGACGTGGTCCTCTGTGACCATGGCGCGGCCGGCGCACTAGCGGCCGACTTGGTAGCGTGACAGGCGCACGGAGTAACGTTGCAGGTGCACGGAGTAACGACTTCTGGCTATGCGAGGAGTGTGATCTATGGCTAGCGAGCATTGGAAGGACGAGCCAGAGGCGCAGGACTTTCCGGCCGCCAAGTCCTACCTCTCCCTGCTGATCGGGCGTAAGGCCGCGGGCAAGCTGGCCAGGGCCCTGCGCAAGGAGGCGGCCATTCAGCGCTTTGCCGCCAAGGACATTCTGCGGGCCGCCGGTCTGCCACTGCTTGCCGTCGACGACTCCGAGGTCGCTGCCGACCTCGAAAAGGTCAAGCAAGGCATCAAGCTCTCCCCCGTGCTGCTGGTCCAGGGGACGCCACTCTGGGTTGCTGACGGCTACCACCGGGTCTGTGCGAGCTATCACCTTGACGAGAAGGAACCGGTGCCGTGCCTGATCGCGCCGCGCGCGCCCACAGGCTGACCGGTCACTCAGTCACAGGCGCCTCAGGCTTATCAGAAGCCCCGGCCGGGGGACGCGGTGGACCCACGGCGCTCGGCTCGGGGCTGCCGATAGGCCCCGGCCGCCAGCGGGTGCCGAGCGTGCCCGCCGCGGCCTGCGTCCCGCTCAGGCCCCCGCCCGGTCCCCGAAGCACATAGGCGATGCCGACCGCGATGACGGCGCCGATGGCCGGCCCGGCCAGGTACGCCCACCACGCGGTCCAGTCGTTGAGCACCAGCGCGGGCCCGAGCGACCTGGCCGGGTTCATCGAGGCGCCGCTGACCGGCGCTCCCCACAGCCCGGCGAGCGACGATATAGCTGCCGACGCCGACAGCGGCGAGCGAGCCGACTTGCTGCGCTCCGGACGCGGTGCCCAGGATCACGCTCACCAGCCCGGCGGTCAGCACCGCTTCCCATAGCATCGCGGTGATCGTCGAGATACCGCTGCCCGGCACGGTCAGGCCGGCGCTGCCCTGCTTGCCGATCAGCGCCCACAGCAGCCAGCGTAGCCAGGACGGCCCCGGCGAACTGGACGGCGACGTAGGCGGGGACCCGTCTCCAGGGGAAGTCGCCGCGCAGTGCGAAGGCAACACTGACCACGGGGTTAAGGTGCGCTCCGGACAAAGTGCCCATGAACAAGATGATGGCCGCGACCATCAGCCCCGGCGCGGTCACCCGCGCGCCGTAGGGAACAGCGTGGCCTCCGAAACGGGCGTTGACCATCCCTGCCCCCACAGCGACCAGGACGAGGAAGAAGGTCCCGAGGGCCTCGGCGAACAACCGCCGCCATTCGTAGCTGTCGTCGAAGAAGTAAAACTGCCGCGCGACCGAGTTCGGCTGCCCCATTGAGCGCAGGGCGACCTCGGCACGACGCGCCGCCTGCTGAGCGGGCTCGGCCAGCCGTGGCCGCTCCCCTGGCTCGCTCGTCATCTGGCCTTCCTCTCCGGTCTCACCTTGAACGCCAGTATCTGCCGGTAAAGCCGGGCGAAATTGTAACCGGTGTTCTCTGCCCGTCATGCGGTTGATTGTGCGAGATTGTGTGTGACAGTCGCGTGAGGGGAGGCAGCCCGACGGTGCCGCAGTCAGTCGTGCAGCCGCTGCGCCGCTGGGACCCGGAACGTATCGGCCCATACGCGATCATCGGGAAGCTTGGCGCCGGGGCGATGGGGCAGGTGTTCCTCGCCCGCTCCACTGCCGGGCGGCTGGTGGCGGTGAAGACGATCCGGGTCGAGCTGGCCGAGGAACCCGGTTACCGGGCCAGATTCGCCCGCGAGGTGGCGGCGGCCAGCCGGGTGAGCGGGGTGTTCACCGCCGCGGTCATCCAGGCGGACGCCGATGCGGACCTGCCCTGGGTGGCCACCGCGTACGTGCCGGCGCCGTCGCTCGCCGCGCTGGTGCGCCGATGCGGCCCGTTGCCGGTCCCGGCTGTGCGCTGGCTCGCGGCAGGCTGCGCGGAGGCGCTGCAGTCCATTCACAGCGTCGGACTGCTGCACCGCGACGTCAAGCCGTCCAACGTGCTGGTGGCGCCGGACTGGCCCGCAGGTGATCGACTTCGGCGTGGCCCGGGTAGCGGAGCGCGTCCAGCTCACCGCCACCCGAGGGTCGGCGGGCACGCCCTCGTATATGGCGCCGGAGCAGGCCAGGGACGCCACGCTGGCCTCGTCGGCCAGTGACATCTTCTCGCTCGGCGCGACGCTCGTGTTCTCCGCGCACCGGCCATCCGCCCTACCAGGGCGAGACCGTCATGGACATTCTCGTCCGGCTCGCGACCGAGCCGCCGGACCTGACCGGCCTGCCCGAGGAACTGACCGGACTGGTCGCCGCCTGCCTGGAGCGCGTGCCGCGCGACCGCCCGACCGAAGCCGCGATCCTCGCCGAACTCGGCTCGTTCGCCCTTCCCGCCGGTCCCGGCCACTCCTACCTTCCGGACTCCGCGATGGCGCTCATCGCCGAGTACATGCGCCACCCTGCGCTTCCCCGCCGAAGGCACGACCGCCGGCGACGACGAGGACGAAGACGAAGACTCGGTCAGCGGCGGAACGGATGGCTCGGGCCTTTCTGGTCGCCAACGATGCGACGTCCGGATCTCATACCGCGCTGCCGGGCTTCGAGTCGCCTGCCGCCCTCCATGCCGAGGCCGGCAGCCGTCTCGCCGGGGTCGCCGACGCGGGCTGCCGCTCCCGGGCGCCAGCGGGCGAGCCTCGCCAGGCAACCGGCCGTTGGTGTGGACGGGCGTGGCGGCCGCGGCGGTGGCGCTGCTGGCGGCGGGCATCGGCATCGGGTATCTTGCTGCGCGGGCCGGGTGCCAAGCAGCGGTCAGTCCGGCCGCGACGGGCCACCGCCCGTGCACGGCCGTGGCGATCAGCGGCACACCGCAGCTCTGCGTGAGCCAGCCCTTCGGTGACGGCGACACGGTGTACATGATCCACGGCAACGGCTTCGCCGCCTTCCTCGCGGGTCACGGTCAAGCTCGTCGGTCCGAGCTTCTCGGGCGTCTCGCCGGACCACCCGTTGGCCGACATGACAGGGCACGTTCAACTACGCCGATCGACCAGGGGCACGACTTCTTCCCTGGCCAGATCCCGCCCGGGACGTACACCGTGGTGGTCACCGCGTCCCGGCCGAGCAGCGCCAGCGCCACGTTCCTCGTCTACAGCGCCGCTCCGAGCGCCCGACACCAACCCGGCAGCCAACGGCCCATCCGGCGGGACGCTGCCATCCGGCGGCCCGCCGTAACTCCCGGGTCCACCACAGGTCCTCCTGCCGGGAACACCACGCGGGGTCGGCCAGCAGCCGCAGGTCCCCGGCGGCGACGACACCGTGCTCGATCAGCACCCGGACGGCGACCTCGTCCGACAGCCGGACGTCCGGCCCGGCCAGCCCGCGCTCGGTGATCTTGCGCCGCAGCACCTTGATGTGCTCGGCGACGCGGGCGGAAAGCCGGTCGCGGAACTCGGGGTCGGTGTCGAACCGCTCAAGCTCATGGTGCGCCCCGGTGACCTCAAGCGCGGCCCGGGCGATCTCCGGGGTGCGCGGCAGCGGGGACGCGGCGCTCGGGTCGAGCAGCCACGGCCTGCACCACATCAGCGCCACCAGGAAGAGCTTGGTCATCGGGTCCAGGTAGAACGGCAGCAGCGTGCTGTCACCGTCCGCCGGCTCCTGGCTGACGGCGCCGCACCGCGGCCAGGCCGCCGGTGCCGTCCGGGGACCGTGATCGCCATCTGCAGCCCGTCGTCCATCATCGCGCGCGAGCCGACCATCGCCGTCCCCTCGTGGATCAGCCAGCCGCCCGGCCGGATCCCCGTCAGCCTTCCATCCGGGGCAGCCGGATCCGGTAGCCGTCGCCCGCCACGTAGAGCGCGTGCGTCCGGCTGATGTTGGCGATCCAGGCCCCCTCGGGTGTCGTCCTGATCACCCCGGCCCGCCGGGACAGCCCACGCCCAGCCGTGATTGCCAGGTCCACCTCTGGACCCCGCCCGAACACCAGATGACTGCCTTCGGTGAGCCGGATGACCTGGCCAGACGCGGTACTGACGTGCGCTGCCACCGAATCAGTGTAGGACGGGGGGCCCGCGGCAAGCACCCCCGAATCCGGGGATGGCGCAGCCGGGCACGGCTGGGGTTAACTTCATTTCGCGAGGCGCCGGGCGTCGCTTAGGGAAGCAGCCCCGGGGTGGGGGGCTCGAGCCGATCCTGAGGCGACCGGTGGGGGGGCCTAGGCGGAGCCCGGCAACTCGCGAATACGCGTTCTCACCGTCGCGAATGAGCTTTCTCACCGCCCGCCAGCAGGTCCGTGATATACGGCCAGGCCGGTAGAACCACTTTCCGTTCACTAAAATTCAAAAACATTTTCCCGAACGCACGCGGGGTTTCTCTGGAACCACAGCCACGGACTTGGCCGCTGGCCGACGGGTATCGCGCGAGGTTCCCGAACGCACGCGGGGTTGCCCTGTTACCTCAGCCGGTGGCTTGGCTGGTGGCCGACAGGTAGCCCGTGAGGTGATCGATGACCTCGCGCGCGTCGTCCTCGATGCCGTAAATGAACGTGGACTTGCGCCTGCGCAGCACGGGCAGCCCCAGCGCGTACAGCCCCGGGCTGTCCACCACACCGCCGACGTGCCGCAGCTGGCCCTTCGGGTCGACGACGGGCACGTCAAGCCACCCGTAGTCCGGGCGGAAGCCCGTCGCCCACACGATCGCGCGGATCTCGCCGCTGCGCAGGTCAAGCTGGAGCCGCGCCGACTCTGGCACACGGGTCGGCGCGAAGCGTTCCGGAGCGTCGAGCTCGGCGTCATGCCCGTTCGTCCGAGCCCACTCGTCGAACGTGTCAAGCAGGCGCCCCATCTTGAGGTCCGCGAGCGACAACACGTTGCGCAGCCCGCCGGAGAACAGCGCGCGGCCGTCCCGGACGGCCGCCAGGCGGCCCACCAGCTCGACGCCCAGCGAGGTGAGCGCGTTCAGATCGAGCGTCGTCCGCTCGGGCGTCCCGACCAGCTGCGGCGAGGGCAGCCGCCGGGCCCGCGTCAGGTCGTCGACCTCGTCATGCCGCTGGTCCCACACGCCCGACGCGTCCATCCACCAGAGCACATCGCGGCCGCGGTACGTGCGCGGCAACCGCACGTGCTCCCCCACCGCGAGGACCACCGGCCGGCCTGACCGCTTCAGCTCGGCCGCCAGCTGCACGCCGGTGGCCGACGCGCCCACGACCAGCACGCCCCCGTCGGGGGGCGTGGCCGGGTCACGGTAGTCGAACGGCGTCAGCTGCGCGACGGTCTCCGGCACCGCGTCTGACAACGCCGGCACCGACGGCTGATTGCACGCGCCGCTCGCGATGACCACGGTCCGGCAGCGAATCTCGCCCCGGCTCGTCGTCACGTGATATCCGTCGTCGGCGCGGCGGACGGACGTGACGTTCGTGCCGGCCCGGACGGGAGCGCGCGAGAACTTGGCGAACCGCTCGATGAGCTCGGTTACTTCCCGCACCGTCATGTAGCCGTCGGGATCCGGGCCCTCGTAGCGAAGGCCCGGCAGGCGGCTCTGCCAGTTGGGAGTGAGCAGCCGCAGCGATTCCCAGCGTTCGCGCCGCCAGGAGTTCGCCACCTCGCCCCGCTCAAGCACGACGTGATCGATCGACCGCTCGCGCAGGAAATGGCTTGCCGCCAGCCCCGCGTGCCCCGCCCCGATGACGACCGTGGTTACGGTCTCGGTGGACTGGCCGCTCAAGCGACCTCGACGGTGATGTTGGTCGGGTTCGCCAGAGCGTCGAACACGGCGGAGCGCTTCTGGGACTGGGCCACCAGCGCCTCGATCTCCTGCTGGGAGGCGTCCGCGTCGATGGTGAACGTCACCTTGATGTCGTTGAAGCCGTTGCGGACGTCGCTGTCGGCCCCGAGGATCCCGCGGACGTCGTGGTTGCCTTCGACCACTGACTCGACCGAGCGCAGCTGGATGCCGCGATTCTCCGCGACCGAGGCCACGCCCGCCGACAGGCAGCTGGCCAGCCCGACCAGCAGGAACTCGATCGGCGTGATGCCGTTGTCGGTGGCCGCGAAGACCTCGGGGTGGTCGGCCTGGAACACCGACTCCTGCTTGTGGCTGTGCTCCTCACCGAGGCCGAAGTAGTTCTGGATCTTCACCTCGCTGTGGACGCCGGTCTGCCACTTCGAAGACGCTCGCCAGGTGAACTGAGCGGCCTCGGGCGCGCCCTGCAGTACTTCACGCGCCTCGAGCAGTGCCTGTACGTTAACGCCGTTGATTACGGTAGTCATGCCGCTTGGTGCCCCTTCCGCTCGGATTCCCCGCTCGGCTCCGGGCGCTTGGCCCGGTCTATTCAGGCTCGCGGGGGTTCCCACCACCAATTTCCCTATGGGATTGATTGACAATACACTGTCCGGTACAAGTTACGATAGCTCCCATGTCAGACCCTATGTCGAGCTCCACGGCCGGCTCGGTCGGGACTGCCGAAACGCAGTACCTCGACCTGCCGAAGCCGGTGCGGCTCGACTGCGGCCGGGATCTGCACCCGGTTCGGGTGGCGTACGAGACGTACGGCACCCTCTCGCCGCGGCGGGACAACGTCATCCTGGTGTGCCATGCCCTCAGCGGCGACGCCCATGCCGCGGGCTACGCGAAGACACCCCCGCAGGAGAGCACCCGCGATGGGTTCGGCGCCACCGATCGCGACGGCACGGCCGGCCAGGGGCTCGGCTGGTGGGACGGGATGATCGGCCCCGGCAAGGCGTTCGACACCGACCGCTTCTTCGTCGTCTCCGTCAACCTGCTCGGCGGCTGCAAGGGGACGACGGGGCCGTCGTCGGTCGACCCGGCGACCGGCCGGGAGTACGGGCCGGACTTCCCGGTGATCACGGTCGCGGACATGGTGCGGACCGAGCGCGCGTTCCTTGACGAGCTGGGCATCGAGCGGCTGGCGGCGGTGACCGGCGGCTCGCTGGGCGGGATGCAGGCGTTCGAGTGGGCGATCCAGTTCCCTGATCAGGTCGATCGCGTCGTCGCGATCGCCACCACGCATGCCCTCCAGCCGCAGGGCGTGGCCTGGAACGCGATCGCGCGCGAGTCGATCATGCGCGACCCGGCCTGGCAGGGCGGCCGTTACTACGGCACGGGCCGCGCGCCCGACGCCGGCATGGGCGTGGCGCGGATGGTCGGCCACATCACCTACCTGTCCGCGCTGGCGCTGAGCGACAAGTTCGGCCGGCGGCTGCAATTCGCCGACGACATCCGCTACACGATCACCGAACCGGAATTCCAGGTCGAGAGCTACCTTCGCCACCAGGCCGACTCGTTCGTCAAGCGCTTCGACGCCAACACCTATCTCTACCTGTCGCGCGCGCTGACGTACTTCGATCTCGGGCGGGAGCACGGCGGCGGATCGCTCGCGCGGGCTTTGGAAGGCGTTTCCGCCCGGACGCTGCTGATAGCGTTCAGCTCCGACTGGCTGTACCCGCCGTCCGCGTCGGAGGAGATCGAGGAGGCGCTGCGCGCGAACGGGAAGCCGGTCGAGTTCCATCTGATCGAGGCGCCCTACGGCCACGACTGCTTCCTGCTCGAGGAAGCGCGGCAGACGCCCATCATCCGCCGGTTCTTGGGCGAACGCAGCGGGGCCGACGGCGGGGCCGGCGAGTGACCTCAAGGAAGAGGATTCTTTCGTGACCGACAACAACCAGTCCCGTGTCGAGGAAGCTCACGCGTTTGGCTTCGAGACCCGGCAGCTGCACGCCGGGCAACGGCCCGACCCGAACACGGGCGCCCGCGCGGTGCCGATCTTCCAGACGACCAGCTACGTGTTCGAAGACCCGGAATCGGCGGCGGCCTACTTCAACCTGCAGGAGTACGGGAACACGTACTCGCGCATCATGAACCCGACCGTCGCGGTGTTCGAGGAGCGAGTGGCGAACCTCGAGGGCGGCGCCGGCGGGGTGGCGTTCTCCAGCGGGATCGCCGCGCAGGCGGGCGCGCTCTTCACCCTGCTGGAGCCGGGCGACCACGTGGTCTCGTCCTCGGCGCTCTACGGCGGGACGGTGAACCAGTTCAAGCACTTCCTCCAGCGCAAAATGAACGTGGAGCTGACCTGGGTCGATCCCGATGATATGGACGCCTGGCGGCAGGCGGTCCGCCCGAACACGAAGGCGTTCTTCGGCGAGACGATCGGCAACCCCGGCGGGAACGTACTCGACATCGAGACGGTGGCGTCCATCGCTCACTCCCACGATCTGCCGTTGATCGTGGACAACACGTTCGCGACCCCGTACCTGTGCCGCCCGATCGATTGGGGCGCCGACATCGTGATCCACTCGGCCACCAAGTTCATCGGCGGCCACGGCACGTCGATCGGCGGCGTGGTCGTCGAGGCGGGCACGTTCAACTGGTCCAACGGGCGGTTCCCGGTGGTCGCGGATCCGTCGCCTGCCTACCACGGCCTGCAGTTCCACGAGACGTTCGGCACCTACGGCTACCTGATGAAGCTCCGGGCCGAGACGCTGCGCGATCTGGGCGCGGCGATGACGCCGTTCAACGCCTTCCTGTTCCTGCAGGGGCTTGAGACGCTGTCGCTGCGGATGGAACGCCACGTCGCCAACGCGCTGGCGGTCGCGGCGTTCCTCGAGTCGCACGAGCTGGCGTCAAATGTGACCTACGCCAGCCTCCCGTCAAGCAAGTACCGGCCGCTGGTGGAGAAGTACCTGCCGCGCGGGGCGGGCGCGGTGTTCTCGTTCGACTGCGCCGGCGGCCGGGCCGGCGGGCAGGACCTCATCCGCGGCGTGTCGCTCTGGTCCCACCTGGCCAACGTGGGCGACGCGAAGAGCCTGATCATCCACCCCGCCAGCACGACCCACCGGCAGCTGAGCGACGATGAGCTCCGGGCGGCCGGCGTCGGGCCTGGGACGGTCCGGCTGTCGGTCGGCACCGAATCGGTCGAGGACCTGATCTGGGATCTGGAGCAGGGCTTCAAGCGGGTAGCCGCGACAACGGGCTCGACAACGGGAACGAGGGTGGCGACGACATGACCGATCTTGATCTCGAACTGGATCTCGGGCGGTACCAGGACCCCTTGACGATCCAGCGCCTGCTGCATAGCGCCAAGACGATCGCGATCGTCGGCCTGTCAAAGAACGAGATGCGGGCCAGCTACTTCGTCGGCTACTACCTCAAGCGGCACGGCTACCGGGTGATCCCGGTGAACCCCCGCGAGACGGAGATCCTCGGCGAGACCAGCTATCCGAGCCTGCTGGAGGTGCCGGTGCCGGTAGACGTCGTGAACGTCTTCCGCGCGCCGGATGCGCTGCCCGGGGTCGCGCGGGACGCGGTGGCGATCGGGGCCGGCGCACTCTGGTGCCAGTTCGGCGTGATCAATGCCGAGGGCGCGCGGATCGCGGAAGACGGCGGCGTGACGGTGATCATGGATCGCTGCCTGAAGGTGGAGCACGCGCGCTACGTGGGCCGGATGCACTGGCTGGGTTTCAACACGGGGCGGATCACGTCCGTCCGAACCGGGATCCAGTAGCCCCCTTATGTCCGGTTCTTTACGGGCGGATCACGCGGTCCTCGGTCACGATCGCGGTGACCAGGTCGGCCGGGGTGACGTCGAAGGCGTAGTTCAGCGCGCGGGTGCCCTCCGGCGCGGCCTGGACGCCCTGGAAGGACGTGACCTCCTCATCCGCCCGCAACTCGAGCGGGATGTCCGCCCCGCTAGCGGTCGCCTCGTCGATGGTGGATTCTGGGGCGGCGACCACGAACGGGATGCCCGCCCGGCGCGCCGCGAGGGCAAGGGAGTAGGTGCCGATCTTGTTGGCCACGTCGCCGTTGGCCGCCACCCGGTCGGCCCCGACGACGACCGCGTCGGCGCGCCCCTGGCTGATGAGGAACGGCCCCGCGCCGTCGGCCGCGAGGTAGTGCTCGATGCCGAGCTGGCCCAGCTCCCAGGCGGTGAGCCGCGATCCCTGCAGCAGCGGCCGGGTCTCGTCCGCGATGACGTGCGCGAGGGCGCCCCGGTCGCGCAGAGCCCGGATCACGCCGAGCGCGGTCCCCCAGCCCGGCATGGCGAGGGCGCCGGTGTTGCAGTGCGTGTGCATCTTCAGCGGGCCCGCCCCGCACTCCTCGATCAGGAGCGTGGCGCCACGCTCGCTCAGCCGCTTGCTGACCTCGATCGCGGTGTCAAGGACGGCGAGCGCGGCGGCCTCTACCGCGTCGGCGCCGTCGGGGATCACGGCCGCGACGGCGAGTACCTCGCGGCGCAGGTTGACCGCGGTCGGGCGAGCGTCGGCGATCCGCTTGACCTCGGCGTCCAGCCGCCCGGCGTCCCACCCCTCGCGCTCGGCCTGCCGGACCGCGAGCGCCACGCCAAGCGCGCCGGCCACCCCGAGCAGCGGCGCGCCCCGCACGACCAGCCGGGCGATCGCGTCGACTAGCTGGTCCACGGTGGTGAGGCGAAGGAGGGAGAGCCGATGCGGAAGGGCTGTCTGGTCAATGGCGATGATGTGCCCGTCCCGCCAGCCGATAACGTCGTCAAGCACGTCGTTGTCCACGTCGCCGACGCTATCAAACCCGGAGGCTAGAGATGCTGCTCCCCGACGCCCGCGTGGCGATCGTGACCGCCTGCCAGGAGCTGTCCCGGGCTGGGCTGGTGGTGGGGACGGCGGGCAACGTGAGCGTCCGGGAGGGCGACCTGGTGGCGGTCACCCCGAGCGGCGTGCGCTACCCCGACCTGACCCCGGATCTGGTGGGCGTGCACCGGCTCGATGGCGCGGCGGTCGAGGCGCCGCTCGCGCCTACCAGCGAGCTGCCCCTGCACCTGGCGATCTACACGGCCAGGCCCGAGGCGGGCGCGGTCGTGCACACGCACTCGCCCGCCGCGACCGCGCTCTCCGCACTGGTGGATGAGGTCCCTGCGGTGCATTACTACGTGGCCATGTTCGGCGGGCCGACGGTACCCGTGGCCCCCTACGCCACCTACGGCACGGCTGAGCTGGCACGCAACGTGGTGCACGCGCTGCGCGACCGCACCGCCTGCCTCATGGGCAGCCACGGCGCGATCGCCCTCGGCCCGGACCTGATGTCCGCGCAGGACAAGAGCACGTACCTGGAGTGGCTGTGCGACGTGTACCTGCGCGCCTCGTCCGCGGGCACCCCCCGCCTGCTGCCAGCCGCGGAGATCGCCGCCGTGGCCGTGAAAATGGCGGGATACGGCCAGCAGCCGCCGACCGCGTGACCCAGCCGTGACCCAGCCGACTTGCCCCGATGTAAATCCTATGAAGTCGATCTGATTTACTGACAAATTGAAAGCGGGCATGCTTGCAGGAGCGGCAGCAGCACTCGTCGATGGCGATGAGCAGGCTCAACATCGCCGCGGGATCTGCCGCCGCAGCGGCACCGCCGACCTGAGCCGCCTGCGCTCGCGGCGCGCCCGGGAGTTTCCGTAACGCAACCACGGGGAGCAGCAGTGGTCGAGATCCTGATAATCCAGACGCCGTCGCTTGGCGACCGGAGCTATCTGGTCACCGACGGCGTGGTCGCTTTTGTCGTGGATCCGCAGCGCGACATCGACCGGGTGCTGACCCTGACCGCCAACCGCGGGATCGCGGTGACGCACGTGTTCGAGACCCACATCCACAACGACTACGTCACCGGCGGCCTTGCCCTGGCCCGCGCGACGGGCGCGGCCTACCACGTGAACGCCGCCGACGCGGTGGGGTTCGACCGGGTCGCGATCGTTGACGGCGATGTGGTCTCGGTTGGGGCATCGATGCAGGTGAGAGTCATCGCCACCCCCGGGCACACGTTCACGCACCTGTCTTACGCGCTGGCGGACACGGCCACCGGCGAAGCGACCGCGGTGTTCACCGGCGGATCGCTGCTGCACGGGTCAGCAGGGCGCCCCGACCTGCTCGGCGCCGAGCACGCGCCCGCCCTCGCCGCTGCGCAGCACACGTCGCTCCGGCGGCTCGCCGCGCAACTGCCGGACCAGGCCGTGATCTATCCCACCCACGGGTTCGGCAGCTTCTGCGCGGCTACGGTCTCCGGCGCCGCCGACTCCACGATAGGCGAGGAGCGGGGCGTCAACCCCGCGCTCACCCTGGACGAGGACTCCTACGTCACCCGCATGCTCGCGGGCCTAGACGCTTACCCGGCCTATTACGCGCAGATGGGCGCGGCCAACGCGGCCGGCCCGGCTGCTCCTGAGCTGACCGCGCTCGCCGTGTCCGACGTCACGCAGATCAGGCGGCGCCTCGACGCGGGCGAGTGGGTTGTGGACCTGCGCAACCGGCGGGCGTTCGCGGCCGGGCACCTGCGCGGATCGCTCAGCTTCGAGTACGGCGACAGCCTGGTGGCCAACCTCGGCTGGCTGCTGCCCCCGGGCACCCCGCTGACGCTGATCGGTGACAGCCCCGATCAGGTCGCCGACGCCCAGCGCGACCTGGCCCGGATCGGCATCGAACGCATCGTGGGCATGGCCGGACCGCCCAACGAGTGGCGCGGCGGAGTGCCCCGACTGGCGTCCTACCCCGTCTCTGGCTTCGATGACCTCGCTGCCGCCCTGCGCGAGCGACCGGTCGTCGTCCTCGACGTGCGGCGCAGGCTGGAGTGGTCAGGCGGTCACATCGACGGCGCGCTGCACGTCCCCCTGCACCAGCTGCCCGGCCGCCTGCCCCAGCTGCCCCCGGGCCCGATCTGGGTGCACTGCCAGGGCGGTTACCGTGCCAGCGTCGCCGCCTCGATCCTGAACGCGGCCGGTCACACCGTCACCGCCATCGACGACGACTTCAGCCACGCGGCGGCCATCGGGCTGCCGCTCACCACCACCCCGGGCGCCACGGCGGCGAGAGGCGAGGACTTACCGTCGGGTGGCTCCCGCCCCCAGCTACTCGGGAAAATGAGTGGCCATCGGAGATGGCGCTGGCCTACGGTTACCTGCGTGTTGGAACGGGAGCAGCTGAACGAGTTCGCCGAGCGCGGGTTTGTGGTGGTGCCGCGGGCCGTGCCGCAGGATCTGGTCGCCGCGGCGTCCGGTGTCATCGATGAGCTGATCGAGGCCAACCCTCCGGGGCCCGAGGTCCGGGGACCCCGCAACTACTTCTCCGAGTCAGCGCGGGCGCCGGCGCTGCTGGCGCTGCTGATGGACAGCCCGGCGTTCGCGCTAGCCGAGGGTCTCACCGGTCCCGGGACGCTTGAGGTGCCCTGGCAGGTGCAGGTCGCGTTGAATATCCCGGCGTTCCCGCACCGCCCGGGGATGCACCACATCGATGGGGCGCCCGCCGGGGCCGACGGGCGGCCGGGGACGTTCACTCTGCTCGCCGGGGTGTTGATGTCCGATCAACTCGATGAGGACGCGGGCAATCTGTGGGTGTGGCCTGGTACTCATCTTCGGCATGCCGAGTACTTCCGTGAGCACGGGCCAGACGCGTTCTTCGCCGCGGGCGGCTATCCGCCAATTCAGCTGCCTGAGCCCGAGCAGATCCGGGGCCGGGCCGGGGATCTGCTGCTGGCGCACTACCTCCTTGGTCATAACATCGGCGGCAACACCGCGGCTAAGACACGGCGCGCCGTGTACTTCCGGGTGAAGCGCTTCGGCCACGACCCGCGATGGCGTGAGTTCCTGCAGGATCCATGGCTGGACTTCGGCCCCGTCCGGGCGGCGCTGGCCTGACCGCGCTGGCCTGACCGCGCTGGCCTGACCGCGCTGCCTGACCGCGCTGGCCTGACCGCGCTGGTCAGGCTAGGGATTGTTGCCCTGAAGCCAAGACCTAGTACTCTTACGTCGGACTTAACAGGAGGGCGCTCACGGCACCGGCGGTGCAACGGCAGGAGCCGTCGTATCCGCAGATCGCCTTCAGCTGACCTCTGGGGGCAACCGTATGGAACTACTGCACTCCGGCAAGATCCGCGACGTCTACGCGGACGGCGACGACATCCTGCTTGTCGCCTCGGACAAGGTCAGCGTCTACGACGTCGTGCTGCCCACGCTGATCCCGGACAAGGGCAAGATCCTCACCCAGCTCTCCCTGTGGTGGTTCGACCAGCTCGCGGACCTGGTGCCCAACCACGTGATCTCCGCCACCGACGTGCCGTCCGAATGGGCCGGCCGGGCGATCCGCTGCCGCCGCCTGGACATGCTCCCGGTGGAGTGCATCGCCCGCGGCTACCTCGCCGGGCTCGGCCTGGACTCCTACAAGGCGACCCGCACCATCTCCGGCGTCCCGCTCCCCGAGGGGCTCTCGGAAGGCTCCCAGCTGCCCGAGCCGGTCTTCACCCCCACCACGAAGGCCACCGTCGGGCACGACGAGTTCATCGACCTCCCCGAGGTCGAGGCGGCAGTCGGCGCGGACACGGCCCGTGAGCTGAAGCGGCTCACCCTGGAGGTCTACGAGCGCGGCGCCGAGATCGCCGCCGCCCGCGGGATCATCATCGCCGACACCAAGCTCGAGTTCGGCCTCGCGCCCGACGGCACGCATCGTCCTCGCCGACGAGGTGCTCACCCCGGACTCCTCCCGGTTCTGGGCGGCCAGCGAGTGGCAGCCCGGCGGTCCCGCAGCACTACCTGGACAAGCAGTTCGTCCGCGACTGGTCGTCAACCATCACGGGCTGGGACCGCAAGCCACCCGGCCCCGAGGTCCCGCAGGACATCGTCAACGCCACCCGCGCCCGGTACATCGAGGTCTACGAGCGCCTCACCGGCACCCAGTGGCGAGGCTAGCGGCGGCCTAGCGGCGCGCCCACTGCCGTATTGATCGACGGCGCCCAGGCACAGGGACGCCGTCGATCAAACAGCTAGCGCTAGTCAACTCGCTCAGGCACGTCCCGGCCCCGCGTCTGCGTGATCGGGGCTCTGGGGGCTGACCGGCCCGGTTCCGGCGCCGGATTCGGGCGGTGAGCCGTCCCAGCCCCGCCAGATGAGCTTGTGCACGGGGATGAGGCGGGGGATGTCGCGTAGTCCGGGAATGAACGGGATGCAGAGCAGCAGGATGGTTCCCACGCCGGTCATGTAGACGGCGATCATGTCGATGTTGGCTGAGTTGGTCCAGCCCGGCACCTGATACCACAGCGTGTACAGCCACAGCCAGGGCTGGCCGGGGTAGCTGCCGGTCTCGTTCATGACGCCCCACTGGCTGCCGGTCAGGCCCATCGCCGTGGCCTGGTCGGCGAAGTAGGCGCCGTCCTCGATGAACAGCAGCGGCTTGGTGAAATTCGTGCCGTAGAACGGCTGCTGGGACAGCAGGTCGGTGTCCAGTGCGCCGCTGCGCGCCAGGGTCAGCTCGCCGGCCATCAGGGCCGGGACCGGCCCGTCGTTAGCGGCCGGGACGACCGGGCTGCCGTTGACGAACTTCACTTTCGTCACCGCGTTGCCGTAGGCGTTGGCCCACTTCAGCTGCTGGGCGGCCGGGGCGGCCTGGTAGGCGGCGAGCGGGGCGGCGACGCCCGGGTCGGTGGCGGCGAGCGTGGCCAGCGGTCCGAGGACGAAGTCCTGCGCGGCGTTGACCGGCTGGGTTACGCCCGGGATGGTCTGCGGGGAGAACAGCAGCCGCTGGACGCTGCCGCTCTGGTTGTTGTACGGCGGCCCGTAGGTGGCGGTCTCGCTGGTCCCGTTCAGCTCGCTCGCCGCCGTGGCCAGGAAGTCGGCCGGGGCGATCCTGGCCCAGGTCGCGATCGTGACCGGCGGCACGTCCGGGGAGGACAGCAGGGAGGCCAGGCCCACGGTGAGCACCAGCACGACCACCGCGGCGATGGTCCCTTCCTTGAGGATGTCGTAGCGGCGGTTCGGGCCGCGCCACGGGGCGGCGTCGGCCGCGGCGATAGCTCGCCGCCGTAGCCGCCCGCTCGCCGTGACCTCGCCGTTATGCGCGTTGATCGGGTGCGAGACCCCGTGCACCCGCACCAGCAGCACGTGCGCGCCCACGATGGCGATCAGCACGATCGGGATCAGCACGATGTGCCACATCAGCATCTGGCCGAAGTTCATCACGTTGAAGAACGCGCCGACCCCGACCGAGTTGAACGCGTCCTTGCCGCTGGCGGCGATCCACTGGGAGTCGAAGTTCTGCTGCGACAGGTAGCCGGTGAAGCACTCCACCACCGAGGCCACGAACGCGACCACGCCGGTGATCCAGGTCCACGTCCGCCGGCCGCGCCAGGCCGCCATCCAGAACTTGCCCCACAGGTGGATGACCAGCAGCGCCATGAACAGCTCGACGCTCCACACGTGCAGGCTGTTGAAGAAATGCCCGACCGGGTTGTAATGCCACCAGTCAGGACCGCCGAGCGCCAGGGCGAACCCGCACGCGATCGCCACCCCGAGCGCGGCCAGGGAGCCCACGCCGAACACGTAGATCCAGGATGCGACATAAGCGGGCTGGCTGTCGGGCAGCAGCTTGGCCGGCGGCAGCGTCCTGAGCGCGCGGCGCCGGAGCCGGGCCGTCCACAAGCCGGCCGTGCCGTCATCGGGCAGCTCGGCCGCCCCGGCCACGTCGGCACTCCGCGGCCGAACCGGTAACGGTGGCGGCCTCCACGAGGCGCCCCTTGGGGAACGGGAGCAACAGTGCGGCCCCGAAGATAGCGACCATGACCGCGACCAGGACCAGGTTGGCGACCGTGACGTCAAAGATCGACCAGTGCACGAAGGTGGCCGGCTGATTCACGCTGACCGCCAGGACGGGAAAGGCTGAAGGGCAAATCCTGACATGGGGCACCTCGCCGTGTAAGCGCATGACGCCACCGAGGTCTGGAGCAGCCGTATTCATAATCTCGGCGCAGTGGCCCCACCCGCCACCATCCACGCCGTACGTTACGCCCGGTAAGTCCCGCAGGGCAAGCGCCCGATGGACGCGCAACACCGGCTCAGTCTTTGACCGCGAACAGACTGTTCCATGCGGGCTTTCTGGCCATCTCACGATGATCCGAATCGAACAAAGGTCCAAGTGCTATTTTTTACATGTCTTCCATGACTCATGGTGATCCAGCCGTGTGGCGTGATGGCATGCCAACCCTCACCGTCACCCACGGATCCCAGCAAGTAGAGATATCATCGCTCAGATCGCAAGTCGCCGCGCCGGTACGAGCGTGACCCGGGTCGTTAGGGTGTAGCCGGCTTTCTGGCTATCGCGCCGTAGTAGCCGACCTCTACTGGCCGTGGTAGCAACCCTGGTTCCGTGTCCGGGCGCCACTCCGATACCGGGACCAGGCCGGGCGGGACCAACTCCAGGCCAGCGAAAGCGAGGTCGGCGAACTCGTCGCCGGTCCTGAGCTGGAACGGCACGCCTGCCCGCTGCACCGCCTGCACACCGTCCGCCGCCGAGGTCGGATCGTTGTAGTCGCCGGTCCCGTGGGACGCCACCAGGTAGCTCCCCGGCGGCAGGGCCGCCATCAGGGTGGACACGATGCCCGCGGGATTGTCCTCGGCTGGGAAGAAGTGCAGGATCGCCATCAGCACCAGCGCGATCGGCTCACCGAAATCGAGCGTCCCGCGCACTGACGGGTGGTTCAGGATCGCCTCCGGATCGCGCAGATCGGCCTGGACGTAGGCCGACCTGCCTTCCGGGTGGCTGGTCAGCAGCGCCCTGGCGTGCGCCATCACGATCGGGTCGTTGTCCACATACGCGACGCGGCTCTCCGGGGCGATAGCCTGGGCTACCTCGTGCACGTTGTTCGCCGTCGGCAACCCGGCGCCGATGTCGAGGAACTGCCTGACACCCGCCTCCGCCACCAGGTACCTCACCGCCCGGCCGAGGAATGCCCGGTTCTCCCTCGCCCCGGTTCGCGCATTGGGCACGGTCTTCAAGAGCGCGGCGATGGCCTCCCGGTCCGCCTCGAAATGGTCCTTGCCGCCCAGCAGGTAGTCGTACATCCGAGCGGGATGCGCCTTTGACGTATCGATTTCGAGCACGGGACAAATACTACCGATCGGCCGGATTCCGACTGTCGCCCTGCCCACCCTGACCCGCGTACATTCAGACATTTCCAGCGCGCGTCATGATCGGGTGTACTTAACGGCGCTATACGACAGAAAGTACACCCAATAACCTCGCAGGGTCGAAATGCCTGAAGTTCAACTTTAGGCATGATGCGACTAGCGCCCCAGAGACACCACGATGCACAGAACTTCGTGATCATGGTGTCTAACAGGTGTCATATCACGGATCTGGCGATACGACAGCACGTCAGCCGCTCTTGTGGCGCGGCTCGGATGTCGCGATGCTGATGTTGGCAGCGTCCTGGAACAGCGTGCTGACGTAGGAGTAGTCGCGATCGGCCCCCGGACCCTGGGTGCAGAACGCATAGAGTTCGTGCGCCAGGTTCGCCAGCGGCATCGGGACGCCGGCCTGGCGCGCCAGGTCCCTTCCCAGGCCAACGTCCTTGTACATCAGTTTGAGCGCGAACCCCGGCTCGTAGACGTCCGTCAGCAGGTTACGCGGCACCCACGTGTCCAGTACGGTGCTGCCGCCAGAGGAGGCGAGGACGATCTCCCGCACCTGCGCGGGGTCAAGGCCGGCCTTCGCCGCCAGGGTGAGAACTTCGGCGTTGGCGACCATGATCGTCGCGGTGAGGAGGTTGTTGCAGAGTTTGGCGGTTTGCCCGGTGCCGAGCGGCCCGGTCTTGAAGACCTTTTCGCCCAGGGTGTCGAGGACGTCTCGGACTGCGTCCAGGTCGGCGTCCGCCCCGCTGGCCATGACCGTCAGCGTGCCGTCAGCCGCCCGCGCCGGTCCTCCGCTGACCGGTGCATCGACCACGCGGATCCCGTGGCCGGCGAGCCGGTCGGCCAGCCCCGTGATGCCCACGGGCCCGACGGTGCTCATATTCAGCAGCGTGAGCCCGTCGTGCGCGCCAGCCACCAGCCCCTGGCTGCCTTCGGCGACCTCGACCAAATCGGGCAGGGCGGGGACGAGCGCGATGACGATCTCGCTGGCGGCGGCCGCGTCTGCCACTGTCTCGGCGATCTCCGCGCCCTCGGCGGCGAGTTCCTCGGCGGCCGTGCGGCTGCGGTGCGGAATTACGGTGACCAGATAACCCGCGCGCAGCAGGACGCGGGCCATGGGCGCGCCCATGGCACCGAGCCCGACGACGGAGACACGATGGCGGTGCTGCGGCATGGTAGTCCTCATTTCCCGGATTCATTCGACAGCGTCGTCGGCAAGCGGCCAGCCAGCAGATCCGACAGTCGGGGCGGTGTGATCGGCAAGTCCGACACCACCACGCCGAAGGGGGCGATCGCGTCGTTCACGGCGGCGGTGACGGCGGCGATCGAACCCATCACCCCGCCCTCGCTCATACCCTTCATCCCGCCCGGGGTCCGGGAGTTCGGGGTTCCGCAGTGCAGGATCTCGACGGTGGGCGCCTCGCGTGCGGACGGCAATATGTAGTCCCGGAAGGACGCCGTGAGGTTGCGGCCGGCCGAGTCGTAGGCGATCCCCTCGTACAGCACACCGCCGGCGCCCAGCATGACCGCCCCGTGGACCTGCCCCTCAACGATCTTCGGGTTGATTACGGTCCCGGCGTCCTCGGCTACCAGGTAGCGTTCGAACCTGACCTGCCCGGTTACGGGATCGACGACCACCTCGCACAGGTGCGCGGCATTGGAGTAGGTCATCGGCGGCGGGTCGTAGGCCATCTGGACCGCCAACCCCGGCTCCATACCCTCGGGCAGGGACAGCGGGTCCAGGTAGGCGGTGCGCGCGACATCCTGGACGGACAAGCCGGTGCCGACCCAGCCGTCCTCCTTGGCCCGCACGATCTCGCCGTCGCGGACGTCCAGTTCGGCCTCCTCGCCGGCCGCGCCGAGGAGTTCCCGCGCGATAGCAACTACCTTGGCCTTCAGCCGCTGCGCGGCGAGCAGCGCCGTGCCGGCGCCCGCGGTGCCGCTGCGGGCGCCCCGGGTGCCCATGCCGTAGGGTGCCACCTCGGTGTCGCCCAGCCGGACAGCCACATCCTCGGCCGCCACGCCCAGACCGGAGCCAACGGCCTGGGCGATCGTGGTCTCGTGACCCTGACCAGCGGGGGCGATGCCGGCCGAGGCGACCACGGCCCCGCTGGGATCGATGCGCACCCAGGCCGATTCGTGGCCCGACCCCGGAATCCCTGCCGACCGGTAGAAAGCCGAACCGTATGTGGTCGGCTCCACCAGGCAAGCGATGCCGAGACCTCGGTACGTGCCCGCGGCCCGGTCGGATTGCTGACGTCGCCGGAACCCGTTGTAGTCGTAGACGTCCAACAGGGCCCGGAAGGTCTGGTACGGCGTGATGTCCTCGTAGGTCTGGCCCGTCGCCGTCACGTAGGGCAACTCCGACTCGCGGAGCATGTTACGTTCCCGTACCTCGATGGGGTCCATGCCGAGCTCGCGAGCGATCGCGTCGACGGTGCTCTCGGTGACCCACGTGCAGATCGCCATCGGCGCACGCATTGGGGCCGCGGGGATCTTGGTGGACAGCACGACGGCCATCTCGTACTCAAAGTCGGCGATCCGGTAGACGTTGGGCAGCATCATGGCCACGACCCGCAGCATGTAGTTCGCCGGGAAGAAGCTGTAGGCGCCGAAGTCGCTGAGCAGCCGCGCCCGCAACGCGAGGATGCGCCCGTCCTCAGTCACCGCGGCCTCAACCTCGGCGCTGTCCTCGCGGGCGGCCGTCGCAGCGGTGAGATTCTCAATGCGGTCCTCGCGCCAGCACACCGGCCGGTTCAGCTGCATCGCGAGCGCGGCGACGGTGAGGTCTTCCCGGTGCACGACGAGTTTCTGCCCGAACGCGCCGCCCACGTCGCCGACGATTACCCGGACCTGGTCCTCGCCTAGCCGTAGCCGCGCGGCCAACTGTGTCCGGTACGGGTGGGGCACCTGGGTTCCGGTGTGCATGACAAGCTCGCCGCGGCCGACGTCCCACCGGGCGACACAGCCCCGCGTCTCCATCGGGGCATGGGTCATGCGCTGGTGCGAGAACCGGGTACGGACCACCCGGTGCGCCCTCCGGAACGCTGCCGCGACGTCCCCTGCCGAATACTGCTCGCGGAACACCACGTTGGACTCCAGCGAGTCATCGACCAGGGCAGCCCGGCAGGCGAGGCTTTCTGCTGCATCGAGGACAGGCTCGAGCGGTTCGTACTCCACCCGGATCAGGGCGGCTGCGTCCTCTGCCCGGTACCGGTCGGTTGCTACTACCACGGCGATCGGATCGCCCGCGAACCGCACCTTCGCCGTCGGCAGCGTCTCGACGACCTGAGGCGCCAGACCGTCAATGGACGGCGCAATGCGCGCCGGGAGCGTCCACTGGGCGAGGTCGGACCCGGTGAACACGCCGAGCACCCCGTCGGCGGCACGTGCCGCATCGGCGTCAATGGCGGTGATCCGTGCGTGCGCGTGCGGGCTACGCAGGAAATGAGCGTGTACCGCCCCGGTAACCGCGAGGTCGTCGGTGAACGTCGCGGTGCCGGTGAGCAGCCGAAGGTCCTCCCGCCGGGGAATCGCCGCGCCCAAGGGGGTATTTGGCCCGTGGCTGGGCGCGGGCTCTTCCCTAGGCCGCCCGGCCGCGCGCAGCGCCGCCGTGACGATGTTCTGGTAACCGGTGCACCGGCACAGGTTGCCGGAGAGCGCGCCGCGCAGTTCCGTCTCCGTCGCCTCTGGGTGCCCTGCGAGGTACTCCTCAAGCGTGAGCAGGATGCCGGGCGTGCAGAACCCGCACTGGAGGCCGTGTTCCGCGCGAAAGGCTTCTTGGAGCCCGCTGAGCCGACCCGGCGTGCCGAGTCCCTCCACGGTCGTGAACTCGCGGCCGTCGGCTTGCACCGCGAGCATGAGGCACGAGCGGACCGGTTCCCCGTCGGCCAGCACCGTGCAGGCGCCGCACACGCCGTGCTCGCAGCCGACGTGGGTCCCGGTTAGGCTGCACTGCTGGCGAAGCGCGTCCGACAGCAGTGTCCGCGGTTCTACCGTGATGCGGCAGGGGCGGCCGTTGACGGTAAAGGACACTTCGGTCACGCGGGACACTCCCTGCGCGGCCCGTGCGCGGGCGTCGGCCACAGCCTGACGGGCCAGGTGCCTGGCGATCCGGCGGCGATAGGCCGAGCTGGCGTAATGGTCGGTAACCGGGTTGGCCACAGCCGCCAGCTGGTCGGCGACCTCGACCGCCCAGGCGTCGGTCGGCTCGACGCCGAGCAGCCCCGCTACCGCATCCTCCGGCAACTTATACGGCGCCGCGTCCGCGCCGGTGACTGCGGCACGCAGCCCGGCGACCGCGCCGCCGGAGTCGAGCAGGAGCGTCGTGCCCACCGTTACCAGAGGGAAGGCGTAGGCGCCGGGCCTGCTCAGCTCTCGGAACCCCCAGCCCTCTCCCGGCTGCAGCGCGGTCATCTCGACTGCGGTGATCACCTCACCCTCCGCCAGCCCGCCGGGGCGCATCAGATTCGCGACCGCGGTCGTGCGCTCCCCGGACGCCGACCGCAGCTGTGCGACCGCGTCAAGCAGCACGCACACACCCGGCAGCTCCGCGGCCGGGTCGGCGTTGGCGATGCTGCCGCCAAGCGTTCCGCGGGTGCGGACCGCGGCGTGCCCGACGTACTGCGCGGCCAGGGACAGCACCGGCACGGCGGCACGCACATCACGCCGCTCGGCCAGGTCCCGGTGCCGGGTCAGCGCGCCCAAGACGACGCGGTCCTGGCCAGCTTCGCACTGCTGAAGTTCGGCCACCGCGTTCAGGTCGACCAGGCGCCGTGGACGGCGCCGGCGTTCGTTGAGCTCCGGCAGGAGGCTCTGCCCGCCCGCGAGCAGCACGTCACCGTCGGTCAGCGTGCCGAGCAATTCATCCAGGCCGAGCGGGCGTATGTAGTCGAATGGCGCCGGCTTCATACCATTTCGTGGAAAGCGGTGCCGACCCCGGTGATCCCATCGAGGCCCTCCCCGCCTTCCGCGACGGCGACGATCTCGAATTCCTCAACCAGTTCCAGTCCGCGTCCGATGATCTGCGTGACTTTGGACGGCGCCGAGTCCAGTGCCGCCACGAAGTCTGCGCGGGCCTGCTCGGTGGCCCAGATGTAGTTGCCCGCGAAGAACGCTCCCGGTCGCATGGTCCAGATCTTCTCGATCAGCTCGGGCCGGCCGGTGAACCTCGGGTGAGACTCCGTACGCACGTACTCCCGGAGCTGGCGCTCAACCTCCGCCGACGTGCCAGCCAGCGACCAGCGAGTGATAAGCCCGTACATCGTCCACCTCCATGCCCACACCGCCCGCACCGCAGCGGGCGTATCCAGCTAGCAAGACAAACCACGGACGTCATTGACCGTGCGATCCACCGATCCAAGCTATCGCACCAGGCTGCTAGCCCGTGCCGAGGCTCCTAGCTGGCAAGATGTCCCCCGGCCAGCTGCCCGCTGGCAAGGCCACGCTGCGCCAGCAAGGCGGGCGCCCTGCGCATGTCACCTTGGCGCGGCCTTGCGGGGCGCTTGCTCAAAACTTGGGCATCAGCCCACGCTGAACGATCTCTCAGTGCCCTTCCCGCTTCCCTCCACCGGAGGTGCAGGGTGTGTTGGCATAACTGTGATTAACAGCTATCGGTGATAGGAGTTAATTAATGTTCGCCAGCAAGCGTGGCAGGGTCACAACAGCCGGGATCGCGGCAATCGTGATCGGCGGCGGTTCCTTCGGCATCGTCGCTTGCTCTTCCAGCTCTTCCAGCAGTAGCTCGACCGCGGCCAGCAGCTCGACTGCGACCGGCAAGCCCGGCTTTGCCGGCGGTTTCGGGTCCGGCGCCCAGGGATCCAACGCCCGGTCTGGGCCCGCCGCGGGCGGCGCGGTCGGGACGGTCAAAAGCGTGTCCGGGTCCAGCTTCACCCTGACGACCTCCGGGACCAATGAGGAGACCATCAAGGAAGCGTCCTCCACCACCTACGAGAACGGCACAAGCCCAGCCTCGGCCAGTGCCGTCACCAACGGTGAGCGCGTCCTCGTGCTCGGGACGACCGATAACAAGACCATCACGGCCAGCCAGGTCATCGTGCCGCCCCCGACCAGCACCGAGAAATCCCCCGGAGGGACGGTGAAGGTCTTCTCCCAGGGCACCCAGGGCTCCACTGAGAAGGTCGGGACGATCCCGGCGGGCTACTCCCAGGGGAAGGGGACGATCGTCTCCGGCACCACCGCGAACCAGGCCACGGAGGCCGCGCTTGGCGTCTACCCGGGCGGCGTCGTCGACCGGGTCGTGTCAATCGGCGGCGGCGACTACGAGGTCCACAACATCGGCGTCAACTGGCCCCACCACATCTTCGAGAACAGCGACTTCCAGGTCATCGGCGCCAACGACTAGCTGACGAGGGTGGTACTGAGCCACCGGACTCCGACTGACGTCTTGCCCCAGGCGGGGTGGAAACGGGACCGGGTAACGCGAAGCACGCGTGCGTAGTAATAGGTCGTAGCCCGGGAGGCGGCTGATCGGCGGGTTCCGCTTGTGAAAGGGGACGTCCTCCTGGTGCGGTAGTGCGGGCTTGGTGTCCCAATCGCATCCTGGGAGGACGTCCTGATGAGCAAGGGTAGTGGTTTGTCGCGGTCGGAGCGGCGGCGGAACGCGCGGAAGGATCGGCTGCGGGCGCTGGTGCCGCGGGGCGGGGCGGTGGTCGGGATCGACCTGGGCGAGGACAAGCAGGCGCTGGCGCTGGTCGATCACGACGTGCGGGTCTTGTGGCGGAAGACGGCGCGGGTGCGGGCGCACCAGCTCGGGGAGGCGCTGGACCTGGCGGTGGCGGCGGCGCGGGAGCGCGGGTTCACCGCGGTGACGGTGGCGTGCGAGCCGACGGGGCCGCGGTGGATGCAGGTGCAGCGGCTGTGCGCGCAGCGGGGCCTGGTGCTGGTGTGCGTGCAGCCGCTGGCGTCGCATATCGCCCGGGAGCAGCAGGATTACACGGCGCATAAGCGGGATGAGTCCGATGCGGTGCTGATCGCGCGGCTGGCGTGCGAGCTGCACTGCTACGTGCCGGAGGAGCTGGACGAGGCGTGGGCCCTGCTGCGGCAGCTTGGGCGGCGCCGCGAGCAGCTGCTGAAGGGGGCGACGGCGGCCGCGGCGCGGGTCCGGGACTTCCTGTCGGTGGCGTGGCCGGCGGCGGAGACCGCGGCCGCCGGGCCGTTCGAGTCGTCGACCTGGCTGGCGTGCCTGGAAGTGGTGACGGGGCGGTGCGGCGGGAACCCGGCCCGGATCGCTGATCTGGGCGAGGAGGAGTTCTTCGCCCTGGCCAGGGACGCGGCCAGGGGCTGGGGCGCGGGCCGCATCACCCGCAGGATCGCCCGGGGCGTGCTCGGCGCGCTGGACGACCCGGACGCGGTGGGCTGGTCGCGGCGCGGCCTGTTCCGCCGGATCGCCGGGGAGCTGGGCGACCTGCGCCGGCTCCGCGCCCAGCTGGCGGCCGTCGAGGCGGAGATGCGCGCCGTGCTGGGCGGCGAGCTGGGCCTTTCCCGGCTCGGGGACATCCCCGGCCTCACGCTCACCGGGGCGGCCGTGATCCTGGCCGAGGCCGGCGACCCGCGCCGCTACGAGACCTCCAAATCGCTGGTCAAGCACGCGGGCCTGTCCCCGGCCGGCACCTCCTCCGGCGCGTTCGAGGGCGCCTCCCGCATCTCCCGCCGCGGCCGGCCGGGGCTGCGGACCGCGGCCTGGCGCGCGGTCCTCCCGCTGCTGCTCCACAACCCCGTCATGGCCGCGAAGTACCAGGCCATGGTCCGCGCCGCCGAGGACGCCGCCGCCGCGGCCGCCGCGGCCGCCCGGCCGGGGACCGCGCAGGCCGCCCAGGCCGGCCGCGCCGCCAAGGCGGCCCGGGCCAAGGCCCGGGTCGCGTGCGCCGCCGCGCTGCTGCGCTGGATCTGCTACATGACCGTCCACGACGCCGGCTGGGACCCCGCCGCCGCCTCCGGCGGCCGCATCACCCGCGACGACCTCCCGGAAGCAGCCTGACCGGCCAAATCCACCGAAAAGCGCCCGGCTGACCGGGCAACAGGCCATCTCCCAGCGGACAGGGAGGGCGAGCCCGAGCGTGCGTCGGCGGCGAAACGACCCCGGCCTGAACCATGGGCAGCCCTCCCCGGTCCCCGGGACCTTCCCGCCAGCCCGGTTGGGCGCTGTCGGGGCAGGCCGCCGCGCGCGGCCGAGCCCGCTTGAGCTACGTAGGGACGGGACGGACCCGGGACACCCCCCGGACCACGGCCACCCGCACCGCAACCCACCGCGGCGCGGGCCGCCGGCATGCCCGCGCAAAACCGACCGCACCCCGCAGCAAGCCAACCCGGAGCAAAACCCCAGATCAGAATCACCATCGCACCAGAACCACCAGCCAATTCGGCACCACTTGACAACACCCTCTTACGCTGGTTCAGGATGAAGATCTTGATTCTTCTGAACGCACGCGTGGTTTCACGCTGACGGCCCGTTGCTCTCGGCCTTGGCCGAAACGGGCGGCGTGGGCAGCCATGCCTCGCCCGGCTCGACGATGAAGGTGTAGTCGAGGGTGTACCAGGGCTCGGTCACGTCCGGGTCCGGGGCTTGCTCGCCGGAGTGCCGCACGTACGCGGAGATGAGCGGGCCGGTGACGCCGAACTGGGCGTCCGTGTCGAGCATGGGGTCGTCGTGGCTGTAGATCTGCGATGTGATCGTCTTGTAGCCGGGTTTGTAGATCATCGCGTGCACGTGGGCCGGCCGGAAGGGGTGGCGCTTGAGCGCGGTGAGCAGGTCTCCGACCGGCCCGGTCATCGGAATCGGGTAGCCCGACGGCTTGACGCTGCGAAAGGAGAACACCCCGCCGGAGTCGGTGTAGAACTTGCCTCGCAGGTTCCATTCGGCCTGTTCGGGGTCCTGGTTCTCGTAGAGGCCGACCGGCGAGGCGTGCCAGATGTCCACCTCCGCCCCGGCGACCGGCTTGCCGTCGGTGTCAAGCACCGTCCCGGTGAAGAAGAGCGGCGGCCCCTCGGTGGGCGAGCGGACGATCGAATCGCCGTTGCCCATCACCGGGGCGCCCTGGCGCCAGAACGGGCCGAGCAGGTTGGCCGAGGTCGGCTGCTCCTCGGTGCCGTTGTTCATCAGGCACACGAGCGTCGACAGGCCCAGGCTGCCGGCCATCAGCCGGACCTCATTGTGGCTTGGCGTGGTGAGCTGCCCCAACCTGGCCACAAGGTTGATGCTGGCGTCGAACTCCGCCTCGGTCAGCCGGACCTCGCGGGCGAAATCATGCAGATGGCGCACGAGGGCCTGCACGATCTCCTGCACGCGCGGGTCGTCGGCCCGCTCGGTCTCGGCCAGCACAGCCTCGGTGAGCTGGAGCTCATCCTTCACGATCATGTCCGTCTCCCGACCCAGTTCAGCGAGCCATTGGCTATCGGCACCGTACCCGCGACAGGCCGCCAAGAGTATGCCGGACGGCCCAAGACTGCGACGGCTGATCTTAGCCCCCAGCCGGTGCCGCGGGCTCAGTTGCGCCTCCGAGCGTCTTACCTCTCGGGCCAGAGATCCTCCGGCTCACGCCCCCGGGTCTCGGGGAGCAGCCAGAACAGTCCCACGGCCGGCACCACGGGCAGGAAGGTGAGCAGCCCGGCCGTCGCGAACGGGTGACCGGAGTGGGCCACCACGCCGAAGACGACCAGGCCGATCACCGCGCCGAGCACCCCGGCCGCCAGCGACCAGCCGTACACCGACGCCCGTACCGAGGTGGGAAAGAGCTCGCTGGTCAGGGCGCCGATCGCCGGCCCGAAGACCGAGGCGGCGAGCACCTCGAGCGTGTAGCCGACCACCAGCGCCGGCGCGGCGCCGCTGTAGGCGAGGACGGCGAATCCGGCCATCGCCACCATGGCCACCGCGCCGGTCAGCCGCCGGCCCACCCGGTCGGCCAGCCAGCGTCCGGCCAGCAGCCCGGCGAACCCGGCGACGCCCGCCCCGAGCACCATGGCGGCGGTCACGAAGCCGGGCTGGTGGAGGAAGTTCTGCGCGAACAGGAAGATGAAGCTGTTGGCCGGCCCGGTGATAACCGAGACCCCGAAGGCCAGCACCGCGATCACTGCCAGCCGGGCCCGGAACGGACGGGCGACGGCGCCGAGCACGGGGGTCGGGTGGTCGGCGCGGGCGGCGGACACGGCGTACCGGTCGGGCTCTGTGAGCCAGCGCCGGAGCAGCGGCAACAGGGCCAGCGGCGCCAGCGCCAGCGCGAATACCCCGCGGAATCCGAGCGCGTTCGCCGCCAGGCTGTGCACGATGGCGATGGCCCCGGCGCCGAGGCCGTACCCGGCGGCGACCAGCGCCACCGCCTTGGCCCGGTCGGACGACGCGGTCTGCTCGGCCACGTCGACCTGCGCCAGGCCGTTGGTGGCGCTGAGCAGCGGCCGCCCGGCGGCGAAGATGACCACGAACCACCAGTAGCTCGGGCTGGCCGCGGCCAGCGCGGTCAGCGTCAGCCCCGCGCCCACGGTGATCAGCAGCATCCTCCGGCGGCCGAAGCGGTCGGCCAGGCCGGTCACGGGCAGGCCGCCCACCGCGGCCAGGCGGATGATGGCCAGCCCCACGCCCAGGTCGGTACCGGACAGCCCGGCCTGATCGGCGAACGTCGCGCCGTGCGACACCTGGCCGAACCCCTGGGCCACGTTGCCGAGCGCGGCGACGACGCCGAACTGCGCGAACCCCGAGGCGAAGGCGGCGATGGCCGCGGCAACGACGGCCCGGTCGGTCCAGCGATGAAGAAGGAGTCCGGCGGTTCGAGGCTCAGGGGCCGTGCTCGGCACGTGGCCACTGTATTGCTTAGCGCCCATAGGGGGCTCAACTGCCTATGAGTTTAATTAACGGTCTGTGGATTGCCGGACGACCTGTGGGTAGATCCAGGGCATGCTGAAGAAGATTATCGAGCTCCTGATCTGCTTCCTCCACCCCATCGCCGTCATTCTGATCTGGATTGACCTGGCCTCCCGCCGGGATATCGGGGGCGGTGTGAAGCTGGCCTGGGCGCTGTTCTCCATTATCCCGCTGGTGCCGTTCATCTACGTGCTGACCGGCGGCGATTTGTGGTGAGGCCACGGCGCGCTACTAGCTGGACCGGCCGCCTATAGGGGAGAATCGTTCGGTGGCACCGAACATCCGGACGCTGGTTCAGGTCGAGGGCGTGGTCCAGGGGGTGGGCTTCCGCCCGTTCGTCTACGGGTTGGCCACCGGGCTTGGACTGGCCGGCCATGTGGGAAACGACTCCGCTGGCGTCTTCATCGAGATCGAGGGACCGCCGCCGCGCGTCCGGGATTTCCTCGCCCTGCTTGAGCAGGACGCGCCGCCGCTGGCGCGGATAGACGCGGTACGGACGACGGCCATCGAGGCAAGCGGCGGCGCCGGGTTCTTCATCGCGAGAAGCGATCCAGGCGGACGCCGCCAGGCGCTGGTCTCGGCGGACAGCGCCACCTGCGCTGACTGCCTGGCCGAGCTGGCCGATCCCGGCGACCGCAGGTTCGGCTATCCGTTCATCAACTGCACGAACTGCGGGCCGAGGTTCACGATCGTGCGCGACGTTCCCTACGACCGCCCGCTGACCACGATGGCGGGCTTCGCCCTGTGCGCGGCCTGCGCGGCGGAGTACCACGACCCGGCCGATCGCCGGTTCCACGCCCAGCCGGTGTGCTGCCCGGCCTGCGGCCCCCGGCTGCAGCTGCTCGACGCCTCGGGCAGCGAGATCCCGGTGCGACGACCCACTCGTGGCGGCGGCGGCGCTGCTTGCCGCCGGCGATGTGCTCGCGGTCAAGGGGCTGGGCGGTTACCACCTGGCCGTCGACGCGGGGAGCGAACCCGCCGCAGCGGCCCTGCGGGCGCGCAAGCACCGCGAGGACAAGCCGTTCGCGCTGATGGCGGCGGACATCGAAGCGGCCCGCCGGCTGTGCGAGATCGACGAGACCGCCGCGTCGCTGCTGACCAGCCGCAGGCGGCCGATCGTGCTGCTCCCCCGGCTCGGCCCAGGCGCCGGAACCGGGTCGCGCGGGCGGTGGCGCCGGGCACCCGCCAGCTCGGCGTGATGCTGCCGTACACGCCGCTGCACCACCTGCTGCTCCGCGAACTGGGCCGCCCGATCGTGCTGACCAGCGGCAATATCTCTGATGAGCCGATCGCCTACGACGACAAGGACGCGCTGGCCCGGCTGGCCGGCATCGCCGACGGCTTCCTGGCCCATGACCGGCCGATCCACATGCGCACCGATGACTCGGTGGTCCGGGGCTTCCGCGGCGCAGAGATGATCATGCGCAGGTCCCGGGGCTACGTGCCCGAGCCGGTCCGGCTGCGCGCGGCTTTGCTGCGGCCGGCGCTGGGCTGCGGCGCGGAGCTGAAGAACACGTTCTGCCTGGGCAAAGACGACCGCGCGTTCGTCTCGCATCACATCGGGGACCTGGAGAACTACGAGACGTTCCGGTCGTTCACCGAGGGCATCGCGCATTTCCGGCGGCTCTTCGACGTGACCCCGCAGGTCGTGGCGCATGACCTGCACCCGGAGTACCTGTCCACCAAGTACGCGCTGGAATGCGAGGACGTCGAGCTCGTCGCCGTGCAGCACCATCATGCGCACATCGCGTCCTGCCTGGCCGACAACGGCGAGGAAGGCCCGGTCATCGGGGTCGCCTTCGACGGCACCGGCTACGGGGCCGACGGTACGATCTGGGGCGGCGAGTTCCTCATCGCCGACCTGGCCGGGTTCTCGCGGGCCGGGTTTCTCGCCCCGGTGCCGCTGCCCGGATCGGCCGCCGCGATCAGGCAGCCGTGGCGGATGGCGGCCGCCTACCTCGACGCGGCCTACCCCGACGGCCCGCCGGGCGATCTCGGCGTCGCGGCCCGCAACGCCGACCGCTGGGGGGACGTGATCGCCGTGGCGCGCAGCGGACTCAACTCACCGCTGACCTCGAGCGCGGGCGGCTGTTCGACGCGGTCGCCGCGGTCCTCGGCGTCCGGGACGCGATCAACTACGAGGGGCAGGCGGCCGTCGAGCTCGAGCAGCTAGCCGACCCGGCCGAGCTGGCCGGCGTACCCGGCCGGCATCGAGGAGGGAGACCAGCTGCGGGTGCTCGGCGCGGACCTCATCCGCGCGGTCGTCGACGACATCCGCGGCGGCGTCGGGCCGACGGTCGTCGCGGCCCGGTTCCACAACGGGGTGGCGGACGCGATCGCGCGGACGTGCACGATCCTGCGCGCGCGCACCGGGCTCGGGGTCGTGGCGCTGTCCGGTGGCGTCTTCCAGAACCTGCTGCTGCTCGACCGGACGGCGAGCCGGCTCGAAGCCGGCGGTTTCCATGTCCTCGTGCACGGCCGCGTGCCGCCCAACGACGGCGGGATCAGCCTCGGCCAGGTGGCCGTGGCCGCCGCCCGCGACCGCCTCGCCGGCGATCGCCCCCGCCGCCGTCACAGTCACCGTCACCGTCACCGTCACCGCCGCCCGCCGACTGCCGGCTGCAGGCTGCAGGCTGCAGCTGCCAGCTGCCACTCCAGCTGCGGATTTATCACCATAAATGCGACAGCATCAGGTCGTCGTGATGCTGCCACACCTTGGGCGCGATCACGCCGCCCCGTGAGATGTCGTCGTCCCAAGGGTATTCGCGGTCATTCACGGGCAACGGGAGACGATGCTGACCGACATAAGAGACTCGTGATGCATTAGCTCGCTCGCGTGACATCGGATCACGTCGAGAAATCCGGCGCATCGCCATGATCACGAAGACTGGTTCTGCCGCAAATCTCGTGATGGTAACGGGGCGGGTGTTTTGCGTGTTATGACGGGTTCTGTCTTGGCGGGCTGCTGCTGGTTCGATGCCGGGGTTGCGCGGCGTGGCGGCGTGCAACCGGGGGCGGGCTCCTGGTAGGCCGGCGGGTGCTCGAGTCCATTCCGAGTTACCAGGAGCCCGCCGTGTCATTGTCGCAGTGCTGTTCTGTCCTGTCGTGCGTTGAGGTCCTCGGGGTGCTGCTGCCGCACCTGGCCGGGGTGGTCACCGAGCGGGCCCAGGAGGAGGCGGGGCGGGTGTTCTTGCAGGTCAGGCCGGCCGCGGCGGAGGCGGCGTGCCCGCGGTGCGGGGGGCTGTCGGGCCGGGTCCACTCGCGGTACCCGCGGCGGCTGCGCGACGTCCCGGCCGGCGGGCGCCCCGTGGTGATCCTGCTGGCGGCGCGCCGGTTCCGGTGCCTGGACCCGGGCTGCCCGGAGGTCACGTTCGCGGGGCAGGTCGAGGGGCTGGCCTCGCGGTTCGCGCGGCGGACGCCGCCGCTGGCCGCGGCGCTGGCCGCGGTCGCGGCCGCGCTGTGCGGGCGGGCCGGGGCGCGGCTGGCCGCCGCGCTGGGCATCGCGGCGCCGGGCGGGCAGACGATGATCCGGCTGGTCATGGCCCTGCCCGGGAGCCGGCGCCGCGCCGCGGGTCCTGGGCGTCGACGACTTCGCGCTGCGCAAGGGCCACGTCTACGGCACCGTGCTGATCGACATGGAAACCGGGCAGGTCGCTCGACCTGCTCCCGGACCGGGAGGCCGCCACGCTGGAGGACTGGCTGCAGGCTCATCCCGGGGCGGCGGTGATCTGCCGGGACCGGGCCGGCGCCTACGCCGAGGGCGCCCGGGCGGGCGCCCCCGGCGCGGTCCAGGTCGCCGACCGCTGGCACCTGTGGCACAACCTGCGCGAGCGGGCCGCCGAGGCCGCCGCCGCGCACCGCGGCAGCTGCCTGGCCGCCTGCCCCCAAGAACCGCCACAGGACGGGGGCAAGGCCAGGACCAGCAGCAACAGCCCGGGCAAGGCGGGCACGAAGACCAGGACCAGCCGGAAGGCCAGCAGGAACCGAAGACCGGGGAAAGGGGGAACCCTCCCCGGCGCAAGCCGGGCCTGGCCGCGCGCACCCGCCCGCGGCACGCCGAGGTCCACCAGCTGCTCGCCGCCGGCCACCCCAGGCCGCCGTCGCCCGGGCCCTGGGCCTGTCCGCGCCCGACCGTCGCCAAGTACGCGAGGGCCGCCAGCCCCGGCGAGATCACCCCCGCCGCCCGCGACTCCGCCCTCGACCCCTTCAAGCCCTACCTCATCGCCCGCTGGAACGCCGGCGCCCGCGACGCCACGGTCCTGCACGCCGAGATCGCCGCCCAGGGCTACCAGGGCTCTGACCAGCCGGTCCGCCGGTTCGTCCGCCCGTTCCGCGACCTGCCCGCCCGCCCCCGCCCGCCGCCCGCCATCCCTCCGCCCGCAAGATCGCCAGCTGGCTCGTCACCCGCCCCGACGACCTCGCCGAAGACGACGCCGCCGCCCTCGCCGCCGTCACCGCCGCCTGCCCCCACCTCGAAGAACTCCACCGCCACATCCGCGGCTTCGCCGAGATGATGACCAGCCTCACCGGCGACAAGGACCTCGACAGCTGGCTGGACGCCGCCGAAGCCAGCAGCCTCGACCAGCTCAGATCATTCGCCCGCGGCATCCGCAAAGACCACGACGCCGTCCTCAGCGGCCTTACCCTGCCCTAGAGCAGCGGCAAAGTCGAAGGCACCGTCAACAAGATCAAGATGCTCAAACGCCAGACCTACGGCCGCGCCAGCTTCGCCCTCCTCCGCCACCGCGTCCTCCTCGCCTGACCAGCAAAGTAACCATCACGAGATTTGGGCCAGAACCCGAAGACTTTTTCCTGATGTAAGAAATTCGCGCTATGCGAGCGAAAAGTCTTCGCGATACGAAAAGTCTTCGCGATCACGGGGCAATGCCGCCGAGCGTCAGTTGTGCTTGGTTCGCTTGTTCGTGCTGGTGCGGGGGTTGCCGCTGTGCGTGGTAAGAGCTCGTCACGGCGTTCGCCGATCCGCTCGTTGTGCGCACGGGGGAGACCTCGTTGTGCGCACGGGGGAGCTCGTTGTGCGCACGGGGAGACCTCGTTGTGCGCACGGGGAGACCTCGTTGTGCGCACGGGAGACCTCGTTGTGCGCACGGGGAGACCTCGTTGTGCGCACGGGGAGACCTCGTTGTGCGCATGGGGAGACAATGCGGTAACCAGAAGCTCCGCACAGCCTATTCCTCCCCTCGGCCACGTCCAATTCGGCCATACCGGCGAAGCCACGCGTGCGTTCAGAAGAAAGACCTTGCTTTTGACTGTGCGCGCAGCCGTTCCCACGAGCCACCTGGATCGGCATGTAGGGCTGACAAATGGAAGACCCAATGGGACTGTTAACGGGCCGGGGAAGCGTTCGCGGCGTTAGCAGATGCGGGGCAGCGGGTCGCCGACGAGGAGGTCGACGATCCTGGTGCCGCCGAATCCGGTCTTCATCTTGACGAGGCCGGGCGGCTCGGCCGTCACGTGGCCGATGATCGCCGCCTGTTCGCCGAGCGGATGCGCGCGCATCGCCGCGAGCGCCTTATCCGCCGCCTCGGCCGCCACGACGGCAACAAGGCGGCCCTCGCACGCGACGTACATGGGGTCGATGCCCAGCAGCTCGCAGGCGCCCCGGACCTCGGTGCGGACCGGGATGTCGTCCTCGTTGGCAAGCACGCCGACGCCAGCCGACTTGGCGATCTCGTTGAGTATCGTGGCCACTCCGCCCCGGGTCGCATCGCGGAGCGCGCGGACCCCGTCGGTCGCGGCCAGCAGGCTGGCGACGAGCCCGTTCAGCGGGGCGGTATCCGACTGCACATCCGCCTCGATGTCCAGCTCCCCGCGGGCCAGCATGATCGTGATGCCGTGATCGCCGATCGGTCCTGACACGATGATCACGTCTCCCGGCCGGGCGTTGGCCACCCCGAGCTCGGCCGCATTGTGGGCGATCAGGCCGACTCCGGCCGTGTTGATGTAGCAGCCGTCGGCCTTGCCCCGCTGCACGACCTTGGTGTCGCCGGTGACGATCGCGACCCCGGCCCCCGCTGCGGCGGCCCGCATGTCGTCGGTGATTCGGATCAGGTCGGCGACGGGAAAGCCCTCCTCGAGGATGAACCCCGCCGACAGGTACAGCGGGATGGCGCCGGACACCGACAGGTCGTTGACCGTGCCGTTGACGGCGAGGTCGCCGATGCTCCCGCCGGGGAAGAACAACGGCGATACCACGTAGGAATCGGTGGTGAGGGCGAGCCGGGCGCCGCCGATGTTCAGCCGGGCGGCGTCCTCGAGCTCCTCAAGCTGCGGATTGCGGAACGCGTCGAGGAACACGGCCTCGATCAGGGTCTGGGTCGCCTTCCCGCCCGCGCCATGGGACATCGTGATGCGCTCTTCAAGCACCTTCGGCCGACGGCGGCGGGCACGATCGATGCGATCGAGCACCTGCTGCTCGCGGTCGACGGCCACCGGCTGCTCGCGGTCCACGGTCACCGGCTGATCACCTTCAGCGCCTCGGGCACCCGATGGCGGTTCATCCGGCCGTAGTTGTAGTAGGCGGCGCAGGCTCCTTCCGGTGACACCATGCACGTGCCGATCGGCGTCTCCGGGGTGCACGCGGTGCCGAACACCTTGCACTCCCACGGCTTGAGCACGCCCTTGAGCACTTCGCCGCACTGGCAGGCCTTGGGGTCGGCGACCCGCACGCCCGGCACGTCGAACAGCACCTCGGCGTCGAATCGCTGGTATTCGGGCCTGATCCGCATGGCGGACTGGGAGATGAAACCGAGCCCGCGCCACTCGAAGAAGGGCCGCAGCTCCATGGTCTGGTCGATCACCCGCAGGGCCACCGGGTTCCCGTCCCACGGCACCGCGCGCGAGTACTGGTTCTCCACCACCGACCGGCCCTGCGACAGCTGGACCATCAGCATGTAGATGGACTGCAGGATGTCGAGCGGCTCGAAGCCCGCCGTGACCACCGGCTTGCCGTAGTCCCGGGCGATGAACTCGTACGGCCGGCAGCCGATCACGGTGGACACGTGGCCCGGTCCGATGAAGCCGTCGAGCCGCAGGTCGGGCGAGTCGAGTATCGCCTTGATGGCGGGGATGATCGTGACGTGATTGCAGAACACCGAGAAGTTCTCCAGCCCCTCGGCGGCGGCTCGCAGGACCGTCATGGCGGTGGACGGAGTGGTGGTCTCGAAGCCGATGGCCATGAAGACGACCCGCTTGTCCGGGTTCTGGCGGGCGATCTTCAGCGAGTCAAGCGGCGAGTACACCATCCGGATGTCGGTGCCCGCGGCCTTCGCGTCGAAGAACGACCCGGTGCTGCCGGGCACCCGCATCATGTCGCCGAACGAGGTCATGATCACGTCATCGGCGGTCGCGAGGTGCATCGCGTCATCGACCCGGCCCATCGGGATCACGCACACCGGGCACCCGGGACCGTGCACCAGGGTGACGGACTCGGGCAGGTAGTCCTCGAGCCCGTGCTTGTAGATCGTGTGGGTGTGGCCGCCGCACACCTCCATCAGCTTGTACTGACGCCCCGGCTCGCACAGCGCCGCGATCTTGGCGCTTAGCGCTCGGGCCTTGTCTGCGTCGCGGAACTCATCGACAAACCGCATACGCCACGCTCCTATTCGATCCGGGATTCCTGCAGGGCCGCGAGCTCGTCTTCGTACGCCTGGCCGATTCCCTCAAGGAACTCGAGCGCGGCGGCGGCCTCTGCCTCGTCGATCTTGGACAGCGCGAACCCGACGTGGATGAGCACCCACTCCCCCGGTTTCGGCATGTCGTCGGCGAGCAGGCCGATATTGATCACCCGCTTTACCCCGCTGACGTCCACCTTGGCCAGGTCGGGCCGGTCGGGCAGGTACTCGATCAGCTCACCAGGGATACCCAGGCACATAGGATCACCACTCCCGTCTGGAACTGCCCGCGTCAGCGCTCACCAGGGCCATCTCCCACGACGGCGATCGCTTCCCTGGCGTGCACGAGGATCGTGTCCCCGACCCCGGCGGTCACGAGGGCGACGCTTACCTCTTCCTCGCCGGCCCCGGTGTCCACGACAGCCAGGTCGTCGTCGAGCAGGCGCAGCACCGTGACGGCGACCGCCTGGTCGGAGCAGGTGATGCACACCTCGTCATGGCACTCCGGCCCGGCCAGCCCGGCCGACCTGGCGACCCCATCTTCGTGGACGGGACACATACCAAGCACCGTAGGACAATTATGGGAGGACGTCCAGCGATCAGCGGACAGTTATGACCGGTTGAGATCCAGCTCGAACTCGGCGGCTACCTCGTCCCGCAGCTTGAGCGCGCCGAAGAAGCCTGTGTAGGGCTTGATCCCGAAGGCCGACTGGACAACCGGGACGGTCCCTCGGTAGCGGCCGGGCGCCGGATTGGCCACTTGCAGCCGGGCGGGCTGGGACCTGCCGTTGAGCGTGAGCGTCCCCTCGATCGCGCCGCCGACGGCGGAGGGGATGATCCGGGTTGAGCGGAAGGTGGCCGTGGCCGACCCGCCGCCGGGGAGGATCTTGCGCATGGTCGACTCGATGTCCCGGCGATCGGAGTCGGCGAGCGGGCGGGCGCCACCGCTCCCCGCACGGACGGCGAGGGAGCCGAGATCAAGCTCGGCGGTAATCGTGGCCGCCGCCAGGCCGCCATCGTCAGCGCCGGGGACAGTAATGTCCGCCGACCATCGGGTGATCTCGAGCTCCAGGTCGTGCCCGACCTTCGCGGCCAGGCCGGCCCGGCTCGTCTTGACGATCACGCGCCCCGCGTCCGGCCCGACCCTGTAGTTACCGGTGACATCAGCCATCGCCCCACCGTAGGCGCTGCGCGGCCGATGGTCTAGCTACGGTCTCGCCGGGACGCGAGCCTGCCTGCCGGGATCACGGGAACGGGATGTCGCCGAAAAGCTCGCGGATGCGCCGCAGGTCCCGCAGGCGCGGCTCGGTGGCGCCGCCCACCCAGCGGCTGACCGTCTTCACCGAGACTCCCAGTTGCCGGGCCGCCGCCTCCATGGTCATGCCCTCCCGGCGAAGCACGCCGGCCATCCAGTCGGCGAACGACGCGTCTTCATGGGATTCGGTGTTGTTGCTCGCGGTGTTGTTGCTCGCGGTGTTGTTGCTCCCGGCGCGGACAGCGGCGCTCGTCGGCCCGCATGAAGGACGTCAGTGAGTCCAGGCCCGTCCGCGTCGTCCACAGCGCGGGGCCGGAGCGGAGCACGTCAACCTCGACGTGATCGGGGAAGATGCGGAACGAGACGTTGATCGCGCCGGTGGGGCCGGCCGCGTCGAGCAACGCCTGCGACACGGTCTCGCCCACTTCGCGGTTGTCCTCCTCCGTCAGCGGCGACTGGGCCAGGCAGTGGCGGACGAAGTCACGGATGTCCGGTATTGAGGACGGCCGGGCGGGGAATGTCTGCGACACGACGACGACAGGAACGACCTCGATGTTGTGGCTAATCGAGTGGTCTGGCCTATCCATCTCCGCCGTCCGGTCGGGGGCTGATCGTGCGACCCCGGCGCAAGGACTGGGCGTCGTCATATGAGAGTACGTGCAAATCAGCACATCAGACGACTCGATGCGCGACTCCGCGCAGGTAGACATAGTTGTCCGCCGACACGACTGTTCTGTCTTGTGGTCTCCGGCTGACGGGATTACGATGTGTGAACCGCTTGGGTGAGTGAGTAACTCCTCGAAAGGTGGCGTGCCATGTCGGAGGAGCCAGTCGTCCACATCCTCTGGATGAACGGAGGCCTCGGCTGCGACGGGGATTCGGTGGCGCTGACCGCCGCGACCCAGCCGAGCATCGAGGAGATCGTGCTGGGGGCCCTGCCCGGACTGCCCTAAGGTGGCGGTGCACTGGCCGCTGATCGACTTCGAGTGCGGCCCGGAGCAGGGCGCGGACAACTTCATCGAGTGGTGGCACAAGGCGGATCGCGGCGAGCTCGACCCGTTCGTCCTGGTGGTCGAGGGGTCCATCCCGAACGAGGCGATCAAGTCGGAGGGCTACTGGTGCGGCTTCGGCAACAACCCGGAGACCGGCCAGCCGATGACCACCAGCGAGTGGCTGGACCGGCTGGCGCCGAAGGCCACCGCGATCCTGGCCGTCGGCACCTGCGCCACCTACGGCGGCATCCACGCCATGGCGGGCAACCCGACCGGCGCCATGGGCGTGCCCGACTACCTGGGCTGGGACTGGAGGTCCAAGGCCGGCCTGCCGATCGTCTGCGTGCCGGGCTGCCCGATCCACCCGGACAACCTGTCCGAGACGATCCTCTACCTGCTCTACCAGGTAGCCGGGCAGGCGCCGATGATCCCGCTGGACGACGCGCTGCGGCCGCGCTGGCTGTTCGAGGCCACCGTGCACGAGGGCTGCGACCGGGCCGGCTACTACGAGCAGGGCGAGTTCGCGAGCGAGTACGGCTCGCCGAAGTGCCTGGTCAAGCTGGGCTGCTGGGGTCCGGTGGTCAAGTGCAACGTGCCCAAGCGCGGCTGGATCAACGGCGTCGGCGGCTGCCCGAACGTGGGCGGCATCTGCATCGCCTGCACGATGCCCGGCTTCCCGGACAAGTTCATGCCGTTCATGGACGAGCCGCCGGGAGCGCGGGTGTCCGACCGCCGCCAGCGGCATGTACGGCACGGTCATCCGCACCCTGCGCGAGCTTCACCGCGCACACGGCGGACAAGGAACCGAAGTGGCGGACGAAGGGCTCCGACTGCTCACCGGCTACCAGAAGACGTGGTGATCTGCACGATGACATGCCGACGCAGGCAGAAGGACAGCGATGAGCACGGCCAAGGACACCGAGCTCGTCGAGATGGCCTGGGACCCGATCACCAGGATCGTGGGCAGCCTGGGCATCTACACCAAGATCGACTTCAAGGCCAAGAGGGTCGCCGAGTGCCACAGCACCTCGTCGATCTTCCGCGGCTACAGCATCTTCATGAAGGGCAAGGACCCGCGGGACGCGCACTTCATCACCAGCCGGATCTGCGGCATCTGCGGCGACAACCACGCGACCTGCTCGGTCTACGACCAGAACATGGCCTACGGCGTCCGGCCGCCGCACCTCGGCGAGTGGATCATCAACCTGGGCGAGGCCGCCGAGTACATGTTCGACCACAACATCTTCCAGGAGAACCTGGTCGGCGTGGACTTCTGCGAGAAGATGGTCGCCGAGACCAACCCCGGCGTGCTGGAGCAGGCCAACGCCACCGAGGCGCCGCACGCGGCCGAGCACGGCTACCGGACCATCGGCGACATCATGCGCTCGCTGAACCCGCTCGAGGGCGAGTTCTACCGCGAGGCGCTGCAGGTCAGCCGGTCCACCCGGGAGATGTTCTGCCTGATGGAGGGCCGCCACGTGCACCCGTCCACGCTGTACCCGGGCGGCGTGGGCACGGTCGCGACGGTGCAGCTGTTCACCGACTACCTGACCCGGCTGATGCGCTACGTGGAGTTCATGAAGCGGGTCGTGCCGATGCACGACGACCTGTTCGACTTCTTCTACGAGGCGCTGCCCGGGTACGAGGAGGTCGGCCGGCGCCGGGTGCTGCTCGGCTGCTGGGGCAGCCTCAACGACCCCGAGTACTGCGACTTCACGCTACCGGAACATGGCGGACTGGGGCCGCAAGATGTTCGTCACGCCCGGCGTCGTGGTCGACGGCAAGCTCGTCACCAACGACCTGGTCGACATCAACCTGGGCATCCGGATCCTGCTCGGCCACTCGTTCTACGAGGACTGGGAGGACCAGGAGATGTTCGTCACCCAGGACCCGCTCGGCAACCCGGTCGACCGCCGCCACCCGTGGAACCAGCACACCATCCCCCGGCCCGGCCAAGCGCGACTTCGACGACAAGTACAGCTGGACGATGTCGCCGCGCTGGTTCGACGGCAACGAACTACCTGCCGCTCGACACCGGCGGCGGCCCGATCGCCCGGCTCTGGGCGACCGCGCTCGCCGGCCTGGTCGACTTCGGCTACGTCAAGTCCACCGGCCACAGCGTGCAGATCAACCTGCCCGCGCACCGTCTCCCGGCCGGAGGTCACCTTCGAGTGGAAGATCCCGGTCGACAAGGAGGGCAAGCCGCTGTCCAACGCGATCGAGCGGGACCGGGCCCGAACCTACTTCCAGGCCTACGCCGCCGCCTGCGCGCTGCACTTCACCGAGCAGGCGCTGGCCGAGATCCGGGCCGGGCGCACCAAGACCTGGGAACCGTTCACCGTGCCGGACGAGGCGAACAGCTGCGGGTTCACCGAGGCGGTCCGCGGCGTGCTGTCCCATCACATGGTGATCAGGGACGGGAAGATCGCGAACTACCACCCCTACCCGCCGACCCCGTGGAACGCCAGCGTCCGCGACAGCTACGGCACGCCCGGCCCCGTACGAGGACGCGGTGCAGAACACGCCGATCTTCGAGGAGAACCCGCCGGACAACTTCAAGGGCATCGACATCATGCGGGCGGTGCGCAGCTTCGACCCGTGCCTGCCCTGCGGCGTGCACATGTACCTGGGCAACGGCAAGGTGCTGAAGACGGTGCACTCGCCGACGGGAGTACCGCTGGCCATGTGACGCCGAGAGCCTCTGGAGGGATGGCAGATGGCCAGAGTCGTGACGCGCGAGCTACCGGCGAACGGGTCGAGGCGCTCATCGCCGAGCTGCGAGCGCGGGCCGGGCCCGGCGGCCGGCGACGCCGCCGAGGAACTGGTGGGCTGCCTGGTCGAGCTCTACGGCGCCGGGCTGGCGGCGATCGTCGCGATCCTCGGCGCCGATCGCGACGCCGGGCCGCGGCTGCTCGACGCGCTGGCCGCCGACCCGCTGGTGGAGAGCCTGCTGCTGGTCCACGACCTGCACCCGCTGGACACCGACGCCCGCATCCGGCGCGCGCTCGAGCAGGTGCGTCCCCGGCTCGGTGCGCACGCGGACGCGATCGAGTACCTCGGCATCGACGATCGGGGCGTGGTCCGGCTGCGGCTCACGGCGAGCGGCCACGGCTGCGGGTCGTCCTCGCACGGTCCGGCAGACGGTCGAGGAAGCGGTGCGGAAGCGGCGCCGGAAGTGGCCGGCGTCGCCGTGGAGGAAGTCCCGGCGCCGGCCGAGCTACCGCTGCTGCAGATCATGCGGCGCCCGGCGGGAACCCGGTGACCGGGACGGGGCCGACCGGGCTGCGGCGCTTCCGCCGGCCGCCGCCGCTCCAGGCCGGCCCGCCGAGCCCGCCGGGCGCGCCGCCGCAGGCAGCGGGCCCGGACGCCGTCACCGAACCCGAACGGTGCGAGATGTGCCGCGAGGTCCTCGACGAACGGCACGGGCACGTGGTCGAGATCGAGAAGCGGTCCATTGTCTGCGCCTGCCGCGCCTGCTATCTCCTCTTCATCTCCGACGGCGCGGCGGGCGGCAGGTACCGGTCCGTGCCCGAGCGCGTCCGGCACGACCCGGCGCCGGCCGCTGGACGACGCGGACTGGAACGAGTTGCAGATCCCCGTCGCGATGGCGTTCTTCTTCGTCAACTCCGTGCTCGGCCGGGTGGTCGCGGGCTATCCGAGTCCCGGCGGAGTGACCGAGTGCGAGCTTGACCTGGCGGCCTGGGACAAGCTGGTCGCCACGTATCCGCTGCTCGGCGGCGATGACGCCGGATGTCGAAGCGATCTTCGTCAACCGCGCCGAGGCAGGGCAACGAGGCCTTCCTTATCCCGATCGACGAGTGCTACGCGCTGGTCGGCGAACTCCGGGTGCGGTGGCAGGGGTTCGACGGCGGCGCGGAGGTCCGCGCCGCGACTCGCGGCGTTCCTGGCCGGCCTGCGGCGGCGCGCGGTCGCGCTGGCACCCGAGGAGCGCTGACGATGGCGGATCTGGCCTTCGGCTGCACGGCGCAAGCGCGGAACGCTACGCCGCCACCCCGACGCTGTCGTTCGCGCTGACGATAACCGAGAGCACCGGCGTGCGGTGCACGCGATCGTCTTGCGCTGCCAGATCCGCATCGAGCCGCACCGCCGCCGGTACTCCGCCGCCGAGGCACGGCGGCTGCACGACCTGTTCGGCGACACCTCGCGCTGGGCCGACACCGTCAAGCCGATACAGCTGGCGATCGTGACCACCACGGTCCCCGCGTTCAGCGCGCTGACCGAGATCAACGTGCCGATGCCGTGCACCTACGACCTGGAGGTCGCCTCCGCCCGGTACCTGCAGGCCCTCGACGACGGAACGATCCCGCTGCTGTTCCTGTTCAGCGGCACGGTCTTCCTCGCCCAGGGCAACGGCTACGCGGTCGAGCTCGTGCCGTGGAGCGCTGAGGCCTCCTACCGCATGCCGGTGAGCGTCTGGCAGGACGTCGTCAACCTGCACTTCCCCGACAGCGCCTGGCTGCGATGCAGCCGCGAGACGCTTGATGCCCTGTCCGCCTTCAAATCGGAGCGCGCCCTGCCGACCTGGGACGCCACGCTCACCGCGCTGCTGAGGCGACGAGCAGCCGAGCGCGGAGGCGGCAGCGCCCGACGCCGCGCACCCCGGCCGTAGACGAGCCGGCGGGGAAATACAGGCGGGAAAGCCGTGAACCTCGACGCAGCCCGCAGCATCGCCGACGCCGTCCTGTACGAGGGGTACATCCTGTACCCGTACCGCGCCTCCGCGCAGAAGAACCAGAGCCGATGGCAGTTCGGCGTGGCGATGTCGCCCGGGTACTCGGCGGTCGATCCCTCCGAGCGATCCTTCCTGCAGACCGAGTGCGTCTTTGAGCACACCGGCCAGCCGACCGTTGAGGTGGTCGTCCGCTTCCTCCAGGTGCAGCGGCGGACGAGCGCGGGCCAGCCGTCCTGGGACGAGGCCGTGGAGCAGGAGGTGACCGTCGCGGTGGATGCCGCGCACCTGCTGCGCGGCGGGCGGGTCGCCGGCTTCGAGCTGCCGGCGGGCGAGGAACGCGAGGCGGCGGTGGTCCGCCGGCGAGAGCGGGTCAGCGGCATCGTGTCCGTGCAGGCAGGCTCGTTGCCCGGCCCGTGGAGCGCGGCGCGGCTGCGCGTGCGGGTGGATAACCACAGCGCTCCGGCCCCCGTGCCGCGCACCAGGGACGAGGCGCTTCCGACCGCGCTGGTGGCGGCGCACCTGATCATCGGCGTGCACGGCGGGCAGTTCATCTCCATGATCGACCCGCCGGAGTGGGCGAGGCCGGAAGTCGAGGCGTGCCAGAACATCGGCTGCTGGCCGGTCCTGGCCGGCCCGGGCGGCGGGCGGCAGGTCATGCTGTCCACCCCGATCATCCTGTACGACCACCCCGAGGTCGCCGAGGAGAGCCCCGGCGAGCTCTACGACGGCACCGAGATCGACGAGATCCTCTCCTCCGCACGCTCGCCCTCTCGGACGCGGAGAAGCAGGAGGCCAGGGCCACCGATCCGCGGGCGGCGGCGCTGATCGACCGAGTTGAGGCGCTGGACGCGGCCGACTTCGGCCGCATGCACGGCACCATCCGCTCGCTGCGCGGCGACGTCGGGCCCCCCGTGCCGGCAACGGCGCCGCCGAGCCGCCCGGCCGCGAATCGGACGTCCCCTGGTGGGACCCCGGTGCGGACGCTTCGGTCTCGCCCGACACCGACGCCATCACCGTGGCCGGCCACCGGATCGCGCGCGGCAGCATGGTCAGGCTCCGGCCGGGCGTGCGGCGCACCGACGCGCAGGACATGTTCCTGACCGGGCGGCGCGCCCGGGTCGAGGCGGTGCTCCTCGACGTAGAGGACACCCCGTACCTGGCCGTGTCGCTGGCCGACGACCCGGACGAGGATCTGCGCGTCGCGCACGGCCGCTTCCTGTATTTCGCGCCGGACGAGGTCGAGCCGGGCGAGGCGCCATGACCGGGCAGCAACCAGCCGCCGGGCGGACCCTGGTGGCGGGCGTTGGCAACATCTTCCAGCGCGATGACGCCTTCGGCGTCGAGGTGATCCGGCTGCTGGCGGATCGGCCTGCGGCGCCGGGCGTGCAGATCCGCGACTTCGGCATCCGGGGCGTGCACCTGGTCTACGACCTGCTCGACGGCTGCGACCTTTTCGTGCTGGTCGACGCCGCGGCCCGCGGCGCCGAACCGGGAACGGTCACGGTGCTCGAGGTCGAGCCGCGCAGGGCGCCCGCCGACGGCGGCGGCGACTCGACCGCCGCGCCGGTCATCGACGCGCACGGCCTGACGCCCGACGACATTTTCGCCCTGCTCGCCTCGCTTGGCGGCCGCCCGGGACGGAGCCTGGTCGTGGCGTGCGAGCCAGCCGACACGAGTCCGGGAATGGGACTGTCGGACCCGGTGCAGGCGGCCCTGCCGCACGCGGTAGCCGCGGTGGAGGAGATTCTCCGCGAACAGCGAACACTAGGAAAGGACCAGGGGGTACGAGATGATAAGCAGGCTCGTTAAAGCGGTCGTGATAGCCGCCGTGATCGCTGTAGTCATTGATTCGCTACCGGATATCAAGCGCTATCTAGAAATCAGATCAATGTAAAGGCCGTCCTTGGAAGGGATGCGAAGAGTGTGGAAACGGTAATAGGCTTCGCCTTCGGCTACTGGGTGGGCACGCGCCAGGGACGGCAGGGCATGCAGAAGGCGCTTGACTCGGCCCGGGAGATCTGGGAGTCCCCCGAGACCCGGCGGGTGGCGGCCGAGGGCCTGTCCGCGCTCGAATCGGTGGCCGGCCCGGCCGTGGAAGCGCTGGGGAGAAGGTCCAGCGGCCGCAGATCGGCGACCATCGCGGCGGTCGTCGACGAGCTCATCGATCGCCGCAACGGACGCCGCGCCGTGAGCGCGGCGTAATGACGCTGCTGCGGCATTTCAGCGCGGCCGGCCTGGGGGGATGACATGTGCCTGGGAATACCGGCCCAGCTGGTCGAGGGCGACGCGGGCCACCCCGACCTGGTCATGGCCGAAGTGGGCGGCGTGCCCCGCGTCATCAACCTGGGCCTGCTTGACGAGCGGCCCGGGCCGGGTGACTGGGTTCTGGTGCACATGGGCTTCGCGATGTCGGTCATGACCGAGGCCGAGGCGAAGGACGCGCTCGTCGCGCTCAGCGCCGAGCGCGACGCGGAGGCGTCCACCCCATTTATCACCTAAAAACGCGACGCTATTGGCCCTTCCCGGCCCGCCATTTCGCCTTCTATCACTTCTGGTGGCATATTTCGGACAAATCGGACGCGAAAGTGGTCAGAACTGATAGAAAGTCGCGAAATGGTCAACCACAGGGCTGAACTCAGCCGACGGTGCGGGGGCTAGGGTTGAGGGTGATGACTAGTGCAGAAGCGACGACGAACGCGGCTTCGGCGGTGGCCGAAGAGCGCGGGGTTATCCACACCGAGGATCTGACCAAGGTCTATCCCGGCGCCGACTTCACGGCGGTTGACAAGCTCAACCTTGACGTGCGGGCCGGGGAGATCTTCGGCTTGCTCGGGCCCAACGGAGCGGGCAAGACGACCACCGCCGGCATGCTGACCACTCGGGTCGTCCCGACGTCAGGAAAGGCGTTCCTGGCCGGCGTCGACGTCGGCGCGCAGCCGGCGCTGGCCAAGCAGCTGAGTGGCATCGTCTCGCAGCAGAACACGCTGGACCGGCAGCTCACCGTCTGGGAGAACCTGTACTTCCACGGGCGGCTATTCGGCATCGGGGCGAAGGAGTCCAGGAAGATCGCCGACCAGCTGCTCGCCCGGTTCCAGCTGACCAAGTGGGCGAAGGCGTCCGTGTACGCGCTCTCCGGCGGCATGGCGCAGCGGCTCATGGTGGCGCGAGCGATCTTCCACCGGCCGTCGGTGCTCTTCCTCGACGAGCCGACGGCGGGACTCGACCCGCAGAGCCGGCTGGCGCTGTGGGATCTCCTACACGAGCTGCACAACGACGGCCAGACCATCCTGCTCACCACGCACTACATGGAAGAGGCGGACCAGCTCTGCGACCGGGTCGCCATCATGGACCACGGCCGCGTCCTCGCCCTGGACACCCCGGCCAACCTCAAGCGGTCGATCGAAGCCGACACCATCGTCACCGTGCGGACGACCGGCGACCCCGACCGACTCGGCGAGCTCCTCGCCAAGGAGGTGGCCGGCGTCACCCGGACCCGCTCGAACGACGGCAGGCTCGAACTGCACATGCAGGGCGGCGAGCGGCTGGTCGCGCGCATCGTGCTCGCCGCGGAGCACGGCGGCTTCGACCTCCTCGACGTGTCCATCGCCGAGCCGAGCCTTGAGACCGTCTTCATCAACCTGACCGGAAGGGAGCTCCGGGAAGAATGACGACCTCGGCAACCACGCAGACGCAGGCAGAGCAACCGGTAGCGCGGATAGGCGGCGGCCCCACCCGCTCGGTGGCCGCCGCGAGCTGGACCGCGCTCGGCGCGCTGCTCCTCCGTGACCTCGTGGTGCTATGCAAACACCTGCGGGAGTTCGTACTGCGGACAATAATCCAGCCGTTCCTGCTCTGCTTCGTCTTCCTCTACGTCTTCCCGAAGATCGGCCAGGGCGTCGGCGCCGGTCAGGGGACCGCCTCGGAGTCGGACTTCGCGACCATCCTGGTGCCCGGCGTGGTGGGGATCTCCATCATGTTCCAGGGCGTGCAGTCGATCGCGCTTGCCATGGCCCAGGAGTTCGGCTTCACCAGAGAGATAGAGGATCGGGTGCAGGCGCCCTGCCCGATCTGGCTAGTCGCCATCGCCAAGGTGCTGTCCGGCGCTGTGCAGGGCATCATCTCGGCGATCATCGTGCTGCCGATCGCCTCGGTCGTGCACGCCGCGGGGGTGACCGCCCACATCACGCTGCATTGGTGGATCATCCTCACGCTCGTGCCGCTGGCATGCATCGCGATGGCCGGCCTTGGCCTGGTCCTCGGCACCAGCTTCGAGCCGAGGAACATCGGCCTGATGTTCGGCTTCATCATCTTGCCCATTACGTTTCTTGGCGGTACCTACTACTCGTGGACGAAGCTCTCCCCGGTGACGGTGGGCGGCTGGCACTGGCTGCAGACGATCGTGCTGATCAACCCGCTGATCTACGTGAACGAGGGGATGCGGGCGGCGTTCACGAACGCGCCGCACATGCAGCTCTACGTGATCTACCCCGTGGTGGTCGGCTTCGCCGTCCTCTTCCTGACGATCGGGCTGCGCAACTTCAGGCGGCGCGTGCTCTCCTGACGTCCCGCCGGAGCACCCAAGGCATCAATGGTTACCTGAAGCCCGGGAACCGGTACCAGTGGCGGGACTAGGCTGATTCCGATGAACACCGAGACGCCTGCCCCGGACCTGTACCTCGTCGTCGGCTACGACGGCTCCCCTCCCGCCAGCCGCGCGCTGGACGCCGCCGTCGGCCTGCTGCACGGCCGCACCGGCCGCATCGATGTCGTGTACGTGGCTCACATGCCCGGCATCGACATGATGTCGGCCGACGCGGTGGCCGAGATGCAACGCGACTTCGACGAGATCGAGCGGGACTTGCGCATCGCGGCGGGCGAGCAATTGCGCAGCCGCGAGGAGCGGTGGACCTTCGAACGGCGCCAGGGCCTGATCGGGGAGGCGCTGATCGCCGCCGCGACGGACCTCCGCGACTCCGTGCCCGGCGCCCTGGTGTCGATCGTGGTCGGGAGCTCGTCGCAGGCGTTTCACCGCATGGTCGGGTCGGCCGCCGTGAGCTTGGTCCGCCACTCGCCGGTTCCCGTCGTAGTCGTGCCCTAGAAGGAACGATGGAGCTCACCGATCACCTGGCCGCCGACCGCCGCGAGCACGTGGAGGCGCGGCTGCGCAGCAACCTCATGGCCTGGCTGACCACCGTCAGCCCGGCCGGGAAGCCGGAGAGCGTTCCAGTGTGGTTCCTGCTCCGGGAAACCGACGAAACGATCCTTATCTACAGCCAGCCGGGCAAGCCCAAGCTGCGCCACATCCAGCAGAACCCGCAGGTAGCGTTCGGGCTTGACGTGACCGACATCGGCCGGGACATCGTCCGGATTGACGGCCAGGCGCGCGAGGCCCCGGAGGTCGGCGCGGCCGACAAGGAGCCGAACTACCGGGCCAAGTACGCCGAGCGGATCGGCGCCCTGTTCGGCGACGCGGAGCGATTCGCTGCGATGTTCTCGGTCCCGCTCCTGATCACGCCTCGCCGTCTGCGGGCGTGATCGCCGCTACGTCAGCTCTAGCCGATACGTGATACCCGGGAGGCCGGACAGCACGGTCTCCCCGGTGGGGACGAACCCGGTACGGGTGAGCACGGTCCTCGCCCCCCCGTTTTCTAAAGGATTCAGTCAGCCGATGCTGTGGCGCTGCGCGTAGGCGACGGCGGCCACCCGGTCGCGTGAGCCGGTCTTGGCGAAGATCCGGTTGATGTGGGTCTTGACCGTGTGGTTGCTCAGGAACAGTCGCCCGGCGATCTCCGGGTTGGTCAGGCCCTGGGCGATCAGGCCGAGGATCTCGACCTCGCGCTGGGTCAGGCCGTCCGGCGGTTCGGGCGCCCGCGCGGCCGAGTCCGACCCCGCCAAGGACGAGGCCGACGCGGCCGACGACGCCCCGGGCGCTGAGGCGGCGGCGGCCAGGAGCGTGGCGCGCACTCGCGGGTCGAAGACGGTCAGGCCCTCGGCCGCGGCCTGCAGGGCGCGGCCGATGTCGGTCCGGTCGGCGTCCTTGGTGAGGTAGCTGCGCGCGCCCGCCTGGAGCGCCTCGATGACGGAGTTGTCGTCCGCGTAGGTGGTGAGCACGACGATGGCGACGCCGGGATGCTCGGCGACCAGGCGCCGGGTGGCGCCGATGCCGTCAAGCACGGGCATGTGCAGGTCGAGCAGGATCGCGTCAGGCCGATGCTCGGCCACCAGTTCCAGCGCCTGCTCGCCGTCGGCGGCGGCACCGACCACGTCAATCCCGGGAAGCCCGCCGAGCAGCAGGACCAGGCCCTCCCGGACGCTGGCCTGGTCGTCGGCGATGACGACGCGCAACGGCTGGTCGGTGGTCATCGGGCGGTCGCCTCAGGAGAGGCGGGAGAGGATGCGGGAACCGATTGGGCGGCCATGCTCTGGGAGGGTAGCGGAAGCTCGGCGGTCACGGCCCACTCCTCGTCGCGCGGGCCGGCCACCAGCGGGCCGGCCAGCGTGCCGTTCAGCAGCCGCAGGCGTTCCCGCATGCCGGTCAGCCCGTAACCGCCGGCGCTGCTGGGCCCGTGGACCGCGGCCTCGGTTCCGCTGAGGTGGTTGACGACGGTGAGCCGGACGTCGCGCTCACCGTAGTCGAGGCGGATATCGATGTCCTCACCGGACGCGTGCTTAGCCGCATTGACCAGCGCTTCCTGCGCGGTGCGGAGCAGCGCGAGCGAGGCGTCGGGCGGCAGCGGCCTGGCGGCACCGGAAATCTCGAAGGTGACCGGGACCTGATAGCGCTGCCGGTGGGTGTTCACCAAGCCGTCCAGTTCCGCCGCTAGCGGGAGCGTGTCCACCCGCAGCGCGTGCACCGCGCGCCGGGTCTCGGTCAGGCCGTCCGCGGCCATCCGCTGCGCCGTGGACAGGGCCTCCACCGCGCGGTCGATGTCCCGCTGATCGGTCAGCATCGCCTTGGCCGCCTGGATCTGGATGCCGAGGGCGCCGAGGGAGTGCGCGAGCACATCGTGGATCTCGCGCGCGATCCGGGTCCGCTCGTCCAGCACGTCGGCGCGACGCTGTTCGGCTCGCAGCCGCTCGTACTGCTCGAGCAGCGCGGCGGACTGCTCGGCCTGCACCCGGTAGGAGCGCCGGTTCCGGCCCAAGGACAGGCACGCCGCGATCAGCAGTGGATACCCGGCCAGCGTGCCGAGATCGCTGCCGACGATCGGGCCGGCGATCCAGATCGGGAGAATGCCCGCCGCGGCGACCGCGAGGCCGACCGCGATGTCGGTCGGCGGGTCGAGGTCGGCGCCGGCCGCGACCGCCGCCACGGCGGCGAAGGCGACCAGGCCCTGGCCCCCGCCTGCGGTCACCGCGGCCAGGCCGCCGGCGGCGGCCATCACGCCTAGCACGACGGGCAGGCCCCGGGCGTGGTAGCGCGGGAACTCCTGGACCAACAGCCACGCCACCAGGGCCAAGCCGACCACCGAGAAGCAAGTGATCTGGATGACCTGGTCGCGCAGCTGATCCGGCCCGGGGCCCGGCGGGTTGACCAGGGCGAGTATCCCGACCACCACGAACCCGGTGAACCGGATCAGCCAGAAGAGCCTGGTCGTCATGGGATCAGTATCGCGCCGACCGGTCACGGCCAGAGCCATTGAACGCGCCGGACAGGAAGGTCCGGCCGTCCTTCTCCGGCGCGAACGGGATGCCGGCCACCATGGCCCGGGATGCGATGACGCCCGCCTGCGCCAGCCGGTTCAGGCCGAGGGTGAACAGCAGCGGGGTGCTAGAGGCGGCGACGTGCGCGCCGCACTTGGCGGCGATCACCATGACCAGGACGCGCCAGGCGAGCAGCCCGGCCCACAGCCACAGGCCGCGCAGTGGCAGCTGCGCCCAGAGCACGCCGTTACGCGCCTCCAGCCGGGTTACGGCGCCGAAGGCCAGCCCGATGACCAACGACCCGATGGCGCCGACGGTCAGCCACACGATGTCCGCCGAGTTCAGGTGCTTGGCACCGTGCAGGTCGAGGAATCCGACGACGGTGAGGACGGCGGGCAGCACGATGAGGCGTCTGCCCGCAATCGGCTGGCCGGCCACCTGCTGGTAGATGACGAAGCCGACGACTCCGATGACGACGAGGATTTCGAGCCAGGACATGACACACGCTCCCTGATCACGCTGTCGGACAGGCCGACGCTGGAGTTGAACGACTGATCCCGACGCTACGGAGCGGGGCGGTACCAGCGCGTCGGCTCACGGGACCAGTCCCGGGTTGAGGATGTGCGCCCCGGACCTCGTACCGCCGACGGCCGCGCCTGGTACCGGGGACCAACCCGCGCTCCGACGCAGTGGCAGGGGGGGCACGCGATGGTGGATGACGTCACCACAGAACGCCACCGAGCACCAACCAAATGAAAAGGAACGCACGCCATGTCTCCCCTTACCGAAGCAATGATCATCAACGCCGCCGTGCTGATCTCGGTCCTTGAGGGCGATTTCGGCCCGCACCGCAAGATTGGCCGGTTCCGGATCCTGCGCCCCCTGATCACCGTCGCCTTGGTCATCCCGCTGTTCATCGACCGGCCGGTCACCCACGGGAACGGGCTGCTGGTCGAATTGGCGGGCGTCGCGGCCGGCCTGTTCTGCGGCCTGGTCGCCACCACGCTGATCAGGGTCTACCGCAGCCCGCGGACCGGCAGGCCGGTCAGCGCGGCCGGCGTGCCCTACGCGATGGTGTGGACCGTCGTCGTGGCCGCCCGCGCGGCGTTCTCAATCGGCGCCACCCACTGGTTCCCGGTCCAGCTCGACCAATGGTCCTTCGCCCACCAGGTCACCGGCGCGGCCATCACCGACGGCCTGATCTTCATGGCCATCACGATGGTGCTGGTCAGGACGGCTGGTCTGGCGGCGCGCTCCAGCCGGCTCCGCGGCGCCACGGCGGCGATGCCAGTAGCCGCGTAAATGCGAAGTGCACAGCATGAGCAGTCCCGGTCCGTTCAGAAGAAAAGAATTTGAAGTAAAAATTCTTATTCTGAACGGACCGTCGCCGCGACGAGCAGCCCCGCGGGGAGCACGGACGCGAGCACGTCCCGGTGCGTCGGCGCCGCCTCGGCATGCCGCTGTTGGCCGTCCGAGGTGAGCGTGACGTAGATGCCTCGCCGGTCCTCCCCGCACAGGCAGCGCTCCACCAGCCCGTGCACCTCCAGCCGGTCGATCAGCCGGGACAGCGCGCTCTGGCTCAGGTGCACGGCGTCGGCGAGCTCCTGAGCGCGGAAGTCGTGCTCCCCGCGCTCGGCCAGCCGGTCGAGGACCTCGAACTCACTGACGCCGAGCCCATGCCGTTTGCCCAGCTCGTGCTCGAGCGCGGCACACGCCGCCGCGTGGCTGGCCGCGATGGATCGCCACGCCGTCACCACCGATTCGTCGCTCACGCGCGAAGCATATCGCGGCAGCAGGGTAGTTGCAACTACACTAATTGCATTTGCATCTAGTGTGCGTGCAAGCATATCGTCGGCAACCATGGAGTCATCAAGCCGCAGTCAGGCTTCCCCAGTCCTGGAGTCCGTTCAGTCACCGGCGGCGCTCGCCCCCGCCGCCCAGACCCTGCGCTGGAGCCCCCGCCTGTGGGCCATCCTGATCGTCCTCTCCGGAGCGCTGTTCCTCGACGGGCTCGACGTGTCGATGGTCGGCGTCGCGCTGCCCGATATCCGCACCGCCCTTGGGCTGTCCACGTCCTCGCTGCAGTGGGTGGTCAGCGGTTACGTGCTCGGCTACGGCGGGCTCCTGCTGCTCGGCGGCCGGGCCGCAGACCTGCTCGGGCGGCGCCGCGTGTTCCTCGCCGCGCTGGCCGTTTTCGCGGTCGCGTCACTATTCGGCGGGCTGGTCAGCAGCCCGGAACTGCTGATCGGCGCCCGGTTCATCAAGGGCATCGCGGCCGCCTTCACCGCCCCGGCCGGGCTGTCGCTGCTCACCACCACCTTCCGCGAAGGGCCAATGCGAAACCGGGCGATCAGCATCTACTCCGCGTTCGGCGCCAGCGGGTTCTCCCTCGGACTGGTGCTGTCCGGCCTGCTCACCGAGGTGAGCTGGCGGTTGACGCTGCTGGTGCCCGCGCCGGCGGCGCTGCTGATCCTCATCGCGGGGATCCGGTTCATCCCGCGCGGCGAGCGGGCCAGCCGGAGCGGCCGCCGGTTCGACATCCCCGGCGCCGTCACCGTCACCGGCGCGACGCTGCTGCTCGTCTACACCGTCGTCGCCGCCCAGCAGGCGGGGTGGGGGTCAGCAAGGACGGTCGGCTCATTCGCCGCCGTGGTCGCGGCCCTAGCCGGGTTCGTGGTCATCGAGCGGCGCAGCGCCGACCCGCTGGTGCCGCTGGGCATCTTCCGCTCCGGCGCTTTGACCAGGGCGAACATCGGCGCCATGACCCTGTTCGGCTCTTACGTGTCGTTCCAGTTCCTGGTCACCCAGTACCTGCAGAGCCTGGCCGGCTGGACCGCGCTGTCCACCGCGCTTGCCTTCCTGCCGACCGGGATCGTGGTGGCCATCCTGTCCACCCGGATGAGCGCGATCATCGGCCGGTTCGGTCCCGCCCGGGTCACCGTGTTCGCCTTCATCAGCCTGGTGGCGGGCTACGTGGTGTTCCTCCGGGTCGGCGTCAGCCCCGACTACCCCGCGGTGATCCTGCCGGCCGTGGTGCTCATCGGGATCGCCTTCGGCCTCGGCTTCTCCTCGCTCAGCCTGGCCGCGACGGCCGGCATCCCGGACGAGGAGCAGGGTCTGGCGGCTAGCTTGTTCCAGACATCGTTCCAGGTCGGCGGGGCCATCGTGCTCGCCATCGTGACCGCGGTGGTGGACGCGGGCGGCGCCAGCCGGATCACGACCGCGCAGGCCACGCTGGGCGCGTACCGGCCGGCCCTGGCCGTCATCACGGCGATCTCCGCCCTCGGCGCGCTGACCGCGCTCAGCGGCCTGCTCCCCGCCCGCCGCGCCACCGCCACCGCCCCGCACCCTCGCCACCGCCACTGCCATCGAGTAGGGCGACTGCGGCGACCCCATCTGCGCCTGACTTACACGTAGCGTGGTGAGCATGCGAGTGAGGATCGGGATGTCACTGGGGGCCGCGGGCGCTCCCGGCGAGTTCGAGGCGATGGTCGGCCTGCTCGAGGCGACCGGCGTCGACTCGCTGTGGCTGCCGGAGAACGTGTACGGGCCCGCGGTCGAGCCGTTCACCGGGATGACGTTCGCGCTGGCCAAGACCGAGCGCCTCAAGGTGGGCAGCGGGATCTCGGTACTGCCCGGGCGTCATCCCGTGCTTGTCGCCAAGCAGCTGGCCTCGCTCGCGGGACTGGCGCCCCGCCGGGTGCTGCCGGTATTCGGCCTCCAGCCGGCCCTCGCCGCGGAGCGCGCGCTGTTCCCGGTGGCCCGCGGACAGCGGGGCGCGGTGTTCGACGAGGCGCTGGCCCTGTTGCGGCTGATGCTGACGACCGACGTGGTGTCGTTCCACGGATCCTTCTTCACGGTGGAGAACGCGTCGGTCGGCCCGCTGCCGGCCAAGCCGCTGGACATCTGGCTGGGCGGATCGGCGGAGGCCGGGCTGCGCCGGGTGGGACGGCTCGCCGACGGATGGCTCGGCTCGCTGCTCACCCCGGCGGAAGCAGCTGAAGCCGTCGGCGTGATCAAGGGCGCGGCCGACGCGGCGGGACGGGAGGTGGACCCGGATCACTTCGGGATCAGCCTGCCGGTCGCGTTCGGCGGCATCCCGGACGCGCTCGCGGCCTCGATCAGGCGACGCCGAGCCGACGCCGACCCGACGGCGCTCATCGCCGACGGCTGGGCGGGCGCCAGGGACCTGATCTCATCGTTCGTCGACGCCGGGCTCAGCAAGTTCGTCATCCGTCCCGCGTCGACGTCGGAATCCTTCGAGGGCTTCGTCGCCGGATTCGCCGGCAACCTGATGCCCCTCCAAACGTAGGGAATGTTACCCATCTGGTCAGATCCGGCCGGTCGATGCAGGTGAGACGGCACGGCATACTGCGGTGCATGAGGGTCGGAGGGTCTGTCATGAGGGAGGGCGGGTCGGCATGAGGGAGGGCGAGTCAGGCATGAGGGAGGGCGGGTCGGTCATGAAGGAGGGCGGGTCGGTCATGAGGGAGGGCGGGTCGGGCGTGAGCAGAGCCATGGTGGCCGCGCACCGGGGAGTTGCCACCGGGGCGGCAGAGAACACGATCGAGGCGTTCACCAACGCGATCGCCGTCGGTGCCGACATGATCGAGTTCGACGTCCGGATGACCAGGGACGGCGAGCTGATCGCCTTCCACGACGCCCGCGTCAACGGGGTCGGAGTGCGCAGCCTGACCCGCGACGATATCGAGTCCGCCACCGGCGTGCGCCCGCCGCTGCTGGCCGAGGTGCTGCGCGCGTGCGCCGGCCGGATCAAGCTGGACGTCGAGCTCAAGGAGGACGGCTACGTGCCCGCCGTGATGGCCGCGCTCAAGGCCACCCTTGACCCCGGGGAGTTCGTCGTGACGTCGTTCCTGCCCGCCGCCGTTGACCGGGCGAAAACGGCGTTCCCTGAGGCCAAAACCGGGTTGCTGATCGGCGGCAGCGCGCGCTGGGCCGGGCTGCCCACCCGCTTGCGCGAGCTGTACCCGGTCGATCTGGCCAGGAAGGTCCGCGCCGATTACCTCGCGCCGCACTACAAGCTGGCCCGGTTCGGCACCGTCCGCCGGGCCGCCGCGGCGGGACTGCCGTGCCTGCTGTGGACGGTGAACGCGGACCCCGACATCCGCGCCTTCGCCGCCGACCCCCGGGTCGCCGTCATCATCACCGACCACGCGGAGCGCGCGCTCGCCATCGTCGCCGCCGCGACCTGAGAAAGGGTGCGGCGGGCGCGAAGCAACGGTCCGTTCAAAATCCTTAAAAGGCTTCTACTGAACGGACCGTTGCGCTGCCCGCACGGTTCCGCGACCCGCGCCTGCGGGAGAGCCTAGGCCCTGGTGAAGACCGCGTGGATGGTGATGATGTTGTCCATGGACATCATGTTCAGCTGGTTGAAGGACATGCCGTAGTCGCCCCGGTTGACCGGCACCTCGGCGTCCAGCGTGATCTCGTCCGCGCCCTGCGCCGAGACCTTGCCGCTGATGGTGACCGGCCTGGTCTGGTCGCGCACCGTCAGCGTGCCGGAGAAGGCGGCGTCCCCGCCGCCGCCCGACTGGGTGACCGAGGTGACGCTGGCGCTGATGTCGGGATACTGTGCGGCGTCGAAAAAGTCGGCTGACCGAAGGTGATCGTCGCGCTTCTTGATCCCGGTGTCGACGGACGCGGCCGCCACCGTGATCGTGCCGGACGCGTCGCCGTCGGCGGAGATGGCGGCCGCCCCCGTTACCTTGGTGAAACGGCCCTTGACCTTGACCATGTTCCACATGCTCTTGCTGCTCAGCCCGACAGAGGACCTGGCCCCGTCCAGGGTCCAGGCCCCCGCAAGCTTCCCGTCGGCAAGCAGTGCCTGTATCTCTGATGCCATGTCGCGCTCCTGGGACTTATTTGTTGGAGAGTAAAAATAGTTTTGATAGCGAAACAATATATAGTGAACCCGAGTCAGGTCAAGGAGAGCGGCGTGAGCGACGAAGCAGGCAGCAGGGAGCACTCGGCGCTGTGCCTGCGGCTCTTGCAACTGTTCCCCCGCGTTTCGCGGGGCATGCGGCGATGGCAGGATCAGATCGCGCCCAGCTCCGGCGCCCCGCTCGGGCCGAGGCACGTCGCCGCGCTGCAGCAACTGCGCGGTGGCCCCGTCACCGTCGGCGAGCTCGCCTCCCGGCTTGGCCTGACCCTGCCCACCGTCAGCGGCGTGCTCGGCGACCTCGACCGGGCAGGGTTCATCGACCGGCAACCAGACCCGGCCGACCGCCGCCGGACGCTCGTCCAGATACACCCCGCCCAGTCGGCGGTCGTCGGGCGGTGGCTGGATGGCGCCGCCAGCCCGCTGGCCCGCGTCCTCGACAAGCTCGCGCCCAGCGAGCAGACCGCCTTCCTCAAAGCGATGGACCTGCTCGAGGCGGAGCTCAGCGCGGACGACGCCCGCCCCTGACCGCCGCGCATCCTCGTGATCGACCAGCGGCAAGAGTGAGCCGGGCCCGGCCCGCCGGCAGGGCAGCTACCTGCTTATATCGATTCCAGGCGTTCCAGCGGCGCATCAGCTAGGCTGAACCCCATTCCACAGCTCAGTCACTGTCTGCAATACGGAGGCGACGTAAAGTGGCGACCGATGGAGTGAAGGTCTGGGCTGCGCGCAGGAATGGCGCGTGCGTGCTGCGGGTAGCTGGCGAACTCGACGTGGCAACGACCGCTGACGAGCTCGTCGCCCGTGCCGCCGCGTCGGTGCGGGCAGTGCCAGGGCCGGTGCTGATCGACCTGTCCGCCCTGACCTTCGTTGATGCGCACGGCGCGCGCGCCCTGGACGCGCTGATCCGGACCCCGCTTGACGGTCGGGCGGCCGCCGTCCGCCACTGCCCGCCGCGCATCCGCCGCATGCTGAACGTCTTCCGGGTGCCTCTCGACTGCCGTTGCGGTTGAGTGCTCTGTAGCGTGTTCATGCCGCAGCCGCCTGGTGGGCGGCGGTCCCGGTCTGATCCGCGTTGGCGGTGCCGGGTTCCTGTTTCAGCGCGGCGCGCCCGGCCGTGGGGCCGGGTCTTGCCGCCGCTCCGCAGGCGTTTAGGCTGTCCGCCCCACTGGCGGCCAGGAATAGCAGATTACGGGCCGCGTTCACGTCCCGGTCCATGACCAGCCCGCACGCGTCGCACCGGTATGCTCGCTCGGCCAGGGTCAGCTTGGCTTTCACCGACCCGCAGCCCGAGCACCGCTTACTCGACGGGTACCAGCGGTCCGCGACGATCAGCGTCCCGCCCTCCCGCGCCGTCTTGTAGCCCAGCATCCGCCGCGCCGCCCCGAACCCCTGATCGGCGACCGCCCGGGCGAGCCTGCGGTTGGCGACCATCCCGGTGACGTTCAGGTCCTCCGCGACCACCGTCTCGTACCGGGCCGCCAGAGCGGTCGTCGCCTTGTGCAGCGCGTCCGCGCGCAGGCTCGCGACCCGGGCGTGGAGGCGGGCCAGCCGCGCGGCGCTCTGACGCCGTCCCGCCGACCCCGGCCGCTTGCGGGAGTGCGCGCGGGACGCCCGCCGCAGCCTCCGCAGCCCCGCCCGCAGCGGCCTCGGCCCGGCGACCGCGATCAGCCGCCCCCGGTCATCCACCCCGGTCAGCAGCGTCTTGACCCCGAGGTCGACCCCGACCGCGGAACCGGGCCGGGCGTGCCGCCCCGGCGCGGCGCGCTGCACCTCGACGGTGAACGACGCGAACCAGCGCTGCGCCGTGCGCGACACCGTGGCCGACAGGATCCGGGCGGTGCCGTCTTCGACCTTGCGGGCGAGCTTGAGCGCAGGCTCGTGCGTGCGGACCGTCCCGAGCCGGGGAAGCGTCACCGTGCTCCCGGTCGCAGCGGATCGCCCCGGTGAGCCGGAAGGAGTCCCGGCACTTCCCCCGCTTCTTGAACCTCGGGAATCCGAGCGGCCTTCCCTTGCGCTCGCCTTTCTTGACTTGACGTAGTCGCGCAGCGCCCGGTCCAGGTTGCGGAACGCCTCCTGGTAGGCGCACTTGGAGTTCTCCGACAACCAGGACGGGCCCGGGTCGGCCTTCTTCTGCCGCGTTCCACAGCTTGTGCAGTTCGGCCGCCGAGTGCCACTTCCGCTCGGCCGCGTACCGCTCCCGGCACCTGGCCAGCCCCCAGTTCCACGCGAACCGCGCCGCGCCCGCGTGCGACCGCAGCATCCGCTCCTGAGCCGGCGTCGGGTCAAGAGCGAACCGGTATGCCTGCACCACCTTCATCGCCCGCCTCCCTTCCCGCCCCGCTCGGCATCACGCGAACATGGTATCGAGAAGGTACGACATTCGAGGGGCGGCGCTGTCCTCGGCCGCAGCGCTCCCGGAGACCTCGGGCGAGCGTCGCGGGCGGAGCGTCACGTAGCTGAGCACGACCGGCCCCGGGGGCCGCGTCCGGATGGTGCGGAAAAATCATGAAACGGGGGCAATCCGCAGGGGGCGGTTCTCCGAATGGCTGGTGACTCGCGCAACGGCGCCGGTCACGTTTGCTTGACCGCACCTGGAGGTAGGGCAGTATGCCTGATCAGGAATCAGCAGAAGCCAGGCGGGAATCAGCGAGCCCGGTACGACCCGGCGAGGAATGCTGCGCGGCGCAGCCGGAATCGGCGCCGCCGGGCTGGCAGCGGGGGTACTCGGCGGGGTCGCGGCCGGATCCGCGGGGGCGGCGACGACAAGGCCCGCCACTGACGACGGCCGCAGCGCGGCGCACGACGAGCCGCTGGTCTGTACAGCGCGACGAAGGCGGCGATCCACTCGCTGACCAAGTCCTGGGCCGCCGAGTACGGGCCGTCGGGCGTGCGGGTGAACACCGTCGCGCCCGGCCCGACGCTCACGGAGCGGACGGCAGCCTTCGCCGACCGCATCGCTCCAATCAGCGCGCACCTGCGCGGCAGCACCCAGCTCGCCTTCAACGCCCTCGCCGCCTTCGTCGAGCCCGCCACCTGAAACGGCCCTGAAAACGGCCTTGCTCTGAACGGGCTGCTGAGCAGGCGCGCCAGGGCAAATCAGTAGCGCTCATGTCGGCAAACGCTGCGGATCCGAACCCGACGTGCCACCGGCGCTGGAGTTGACTTCCCAACCCCCACCCCAGGATGGAGACCTCAACCTCGCACCTCAACCCTGAGCGTTCACACTCCCTCGGCCACCGAGAACAGGGTGAGGCTGGGCGGGGCGGCCAGCACGGAGCCGAGCTCCGAGGCGCCTTCTGCGGTGGCCCGCCACTTGCGGTAGGCGTTGTCGTGCTCGGCCGACTCCCAGGTCTCGACGAGAACCACGTGCGCCGGGTCGGCACTGTCGACCAGGACCGAGACGCCCAGGCACCCCGGGAAGACGCGGGTTCCGGCCAGTGTCGCGTGGATCACCTCAAACGCGGTCTCGAGATTGTCGGCCTTGAGCCGCAATTCGAGGGTTGCGGTTATCGCCACGGCTGCTCCTTCTAGACACGGTAGTCAACTGATATAACTCTCCCGCACCGCCTGCGTCTAGGTTATGTGCCCGCTCTCAGCAGAAAGCCGACCCGATCGTCGCCTGACGACAGGCGAAGGGCTGTAGGTGGTTCCAACCCGAGATTTGGCTACTGCAAGGTTGACGTCAAGGTCCCGGCGTTGGCCCGCCGCGCGTGCTGGCGTGGTTCACGCATTCGGTCTTCGGCACCACGCATCGACCCGCCGCTGGAAGCAGACGAACTGACCACGCTTACGGCATTCTTGGACTTCAACCGGGACACCCTGGCTCTCAAGTGCGATGGGCTGACCCATGACCAGCTACGCGAGTGTGCCGTACCGCCGTCGAGCTTGTCACTGCTCGGCATCGTCAGGCACATGGCCGAAGTCGAACGCAACTGGTTTCGGCCCGTGCTCGCCGCTGAGGAAATACAGGCCATCTTCGCGCCGGATATGAACTGGGAAGCCGCGTTCCGAGACGCAGCCACCGCTGATGCAGACGAGGCGTTCAGCATGTGGCAGGCGGAATGCGACCACTCGCGCGCCTTGGTCGCTGCCGCCCCGGCATTGGAAACGAGGGGGGCGCCGGGGTGGCGAGTGGTTCTCGCTCCGCTGGGTCCTGACCCACATGATCGAGGAGTACGCCCGGCATAACGGCCATGCCGACCTGCTTCGGGAGCGCCTGGACGGTGCAACTGGCGAATAGCCCGGCACGCGGCCCGCTGGCTGAGGGGTCAGCGGGCGTTCCGGTCCCTGATGGCCGCTTCGATCCGCAGGCCGATGCCAGCCACGGCGCAGACGACGCCGACGACCTCGAACTTGTAGTCGCCGAAGACCGAAAAAATTATGCTGCAACCAATGAGAACCGCTCCAAGTGTCTGGATGCTCTTCGTCCCGGTCGCCTGGGCCACCATATTTTCCATCCAAATCTCCTCTATATCCCAATCGGAAAGGATTCATTATCGATGGGGCATATTATACACTTGCGATGCTGCGTGAGGAGCACGTCATCGCTATTAACACGTTTCTCCCCCACCGTTTCCCATAGGTGCCCTTCAGCGCCGCTGTCAACTGCGTAGAGGTCGCTTCGGGTGCGGCTGTGCGGGACACCCAATACGAAGAGTGAGCGCACTTCTGTCAACCGGTTCGCCCTCTCTCGCGTCTTGAGAGCAGTGAAATGCCCTGCCCTCGGGAGCCGAATTGCTTACTGACATGTGGCGGCGCTGCCGGACGGCCGCGGTCATCGGTGTCTGCACCGTCGGCATGCTCGCTGGAGCACTGCTGAGCACGGGCACTGCCACGGCCCAGGCCCAGGCCCATGCGCGGATACCGTGGTCCAAGGTCGGGCCCGGGTGGGAACTCGTGCAGTACACCAGCCTCGCGACGGCGACGCAGCTGACGACGACCGTATACCTGGTCGGTCCGAGCGGTGCCAAGTACGCACTGCGTACGTCGCACAACGAGCAGTTCAACCTCGTCGCGTGGTCCGGAGACAGGACAAGGGCACTGCTCTACGACAACGAGACAGGCGCCGTGAGGCAGCTGAACCTGATGACGGGAAAGCTGACCACGTTCGCCATGGGCGGGCAAGTGTCCCCCATCGGATATACGCTGCCGGGCGGGCTGAACATCCTTGCGCTAAACAGCCACGGTTCGTCCTTCGCGCTGGCTAGGTACAGCCTGGCGGGCAAGCTCCTGAAGGTGCTCGTGCGCAGCAAGTGGGCCGCCTTCGGCGAGGCGTACGCGCCAGACGGAGTAACTCTCGCGGTCGCCGACTCCACCGGCGTCGAGCTGGTCAGCAACGTCGGCGGAGTGATCGGGCAGTTCGACGTGCCGGGCACCGACCCTAGTGTCGGCTGCACGCCGGAGCGCTGGTGGACCCCCAGCACCATCCTCGCGGCCTGCATCGCCAAGTCGACGAACAGCGAGCCCCGGCTCTGGCTGCTGCCTGCCAACGGCGCCAAGCCGACGGCGCTGACCCCGCAGCGCAAGGCGGGGCACGACCTGGGCGACTTCGACGCCTGGCGGCTGAGCTCGGGGCTGTACCTGCAGTCGGAGGGCGCCTGCGGCGTGACCGAGATCAACAAGCAGGCGGCGAACGGCTCGGTCACGCCAGTGGACGTGCCCGGCACGCCCAATCTTGACAACGTGATCGTGACTGCGGTCGGGCCGCGGCTGCTTATCCAGCCGGAAGGCGCCTGCCGCCCGAACTATAACGGGCTGCTTTGGTACAACCCGGCCACGCACGCCGAGCAGTGGCTGTTCAAGTACTCGCCCGACGCCACCCCGCTTGACGTGATTCCGTTTAACAGCACGGAAAACGGGCCCGGCGTTATTTATTAGCCCCTCGTCGTCGAGGGCTAGGCCAGCAGGGTCGCTTGCCCCGTGTCGGGGACTCGGAAGAGGTCCGATTAGCCCGCTAGGCTACCTACGGCCGCCGGGCGACCAGGATGTGCAGGTTACGTGGGCCATGAACGCCCTCGACGCGGATCAGCTCGATGTCGCTGGTGGCTGACGGGCCGGAGATGAGGGTGTGCGGGCGGGCTGGGTCTAGCCGGGCGAGGGCGTCGGGCAGGTCCGCCGCCACCTGGCCGGCGCGGACCACGACCAGGTGGAAGTCCGGCACCAGGGTGAGCGCGCGGCGGCCCTGGCCGGGTCCGTGGTCAAGGATGATCGTCCCGGTCTCGGCGATGGCGACCGCGCAGCCGGTGACCACGCCCGCGACCGTGTCCAGTTCGCGCGCGGACAACGGCGGGTCATCGCGGAGGATCCGGTCTTCGGCGGGCGGGCTGGCCGGGTCGCCCGGTGTCACGTCGGCCAGCCACTCCGGCGGCAGCCCGTCGGGGACCATGAACCTCGGGACGCCGGCCAGCGCCCGGGCGACGGCGGCCGGGAGGTCTGCCTCAGGGACGCGCTCGACGACGGCGCGGTAGTCGGCGGCGCGCTCGGCGAACAGGGCGACGATATCGGTGCTGGCCGGGTCGTGATGCGCCCGCCGGTAGGCCCTCGGCAGGGCGGCGTAAGCGGCGTCGACCTGCGCCGGGGTCGCGGCGCGGCCTGCGCTGGCGGGGCCGCCGTGGCGCCCCCCATCCCGGAGGGTGGCGGCGCGGATGCGGTCGAGGATCTCCTCGCGGGCGGCGCTCACTGGGAGGCTCCTTTCGTGCGGGACCACCAGGCGCGGAAGGACTCGGGGGGCGGGGCAGGGGCGTCGCGAGTGTCGGTCCAGGCGGATAGGGGCGGGGGGAGACGGCGGATGCGCCCGGACCGGCCGACGAAGTGGCGGCCGGCCGACGCAGCGCGCTGGGCGGCGGCCAGGCGGCGGGGGGAGCTCAGCACGTAGGCGGATAGGTGGAACACGGCCCGTTCCATCCGGTGATTGTGATTTTCCACGGCCCGGGCCCGGAGCTCCACCAGCACCTCGGGGATGTTGATCGCCACCGGGCAGACCTCGTAGCAGGCACCGCAGAGCGAGGAGGCGAATGGCAGCGAGGCGTCGATCTCGCTCGATATGCCGCGCAACTGCGGGGAGAGGATCGCGCCGATCGGGCCCGGGTAAGGCGAGCCGTAGGCGTGGCCGCCAGCCCGCTCGTAGACCGGGCAGACGTTCAGGCAGGCCGAGCAGCGGATGCAGCGCAGCGCCTGCCGTCCGGTCTCGTCGGCGAGGGTCGCGGTGCGGCCGTTATCCAGCAGGACCAAGTGGAAGTTCTTCGGCCCGTCGCCTGGGGCGACGCCGGTCCAGATCGTGGTGTACGGGTTCATCCGCTCGGCGGTCGAGCTGCGCGGCAGCAGCGCGAGGAAGACCTCCAGGTCCTGCCAGGATGGCAGCACCTTCTCCACCCCGACCACGGAGATCACCGTCTCGGGGAGGGTCAGGCACATCCGCCCGTTGCCCTCGGATTCCACGACGACGAGCGAGCCGGTTCCGGCGATGGCGAAGTTCGCGCCGGAGACGCCGACCTTCGCGTTGAGGAACTCATTCCTGAGGTGGGCGCGGGCGGCGGCGGCCAGCCGTTGCGGGTCGTCGGGGAGGTCTGCGGGGGCGTCGGGCATGGTGCGGCGGAAGAGATCGCCGATCTCGGCGCGGTTCTTGTGGATCGCCGGGACGAGGATGTGGCTGGGCCGGTCCTCGCCCAGCTGGACGATCAGCTCGGCCAGGTCGGTCTCGGTCGCGCGGATGCCGTCCGCCGCGAGGGCCTCGTTCAGCCCCGTCTCCTGGGTGGCCATCGACTTGACCTTGACCACGCTGTCAGCGCCCGCCTCCTTGACCAGCCTGGCCACGATCGCGTTGGCCTCGGCGGCGTCGCGGGCCCAGTGCACGTGGCCGCCGGCCTTGGTGACGTTCTCCTCGAGCTGCAGCAGGTAGGTGTCGAGGTTGGCGAGGGTGTGGTCCTTGATCGCCTTCGCCGCCTGCCGCAGTTCCTCCCAGTCGTCGAGCTCGGCGACGGCCTTAGCGCGCTTGGTCCTGATCGTCGTCGTCGCGTGGGTGAGGTTGCGGCGAAGCTGGGAATCGGCCACGGCTGCCTTGGCCGCCTGCGGGAAGCCGGGCATGCCGAGGTAGGTGGGCATGCTGCCCGTCGCGGCGGTCATGCCGATTCTCCGGTGGATGCGAGGATCTCCGCCAGGTGCATCGTTCTAACGCCGGTGCGCTGTCGGCTGAGCGCGCCGCCGATGTGCATCAGGCACGAGTTGTCGCCGGCGCAGACCACCTCGGCCCGCGACTGCCGGATCGCGGCTACCTTGTCCGTGCACATGGCCGCCGACACGTCCGGGTTCTTCACCGAGAACGTGCCGCCGAACCCGCAGCACGTGTCCGCGTCCGGCAGGTCCACCAGGTCGATGCCGCGCACCTCCCGCAGCAGGCGGAGTGGCGCGTCGCCGACGTGCATCATGCGGAGCGAGTGGCAGGTGGGGTGATAAGTCACCCGATGGGGGAAATACGCGCCTACGTCGGTCAGGTCCAGCGTCTTGGTCAGGAACGTCGACAGGTCCTGCACCCGGGGCGCGACCTCGGCCACGTCCCGCTCCAGGGCGGGGTCGCCGGACTGGGCCGCGAGCACCGAGTGGTACTCCCGGACCATGGCGCCGCAGGACGCCGACGGGGTGACGATGGCCTCGTAGCCGTCGAAGGCGGCGGTGAACCCCCGGACCATCGGCACGGCGTCCCGCCGGTAGCCGGTGTTGAAGTGCATCTGCCCGCAGCACGACTGGCCCATGGGGAACTCGACCTGGTGCCCTAGCCGTTCAAGCAGCGTCACCACGGCCTTGCCGGTCTCCGGGAACATCGTGTCGGTCAGGCAGGTGACGAACAGGCCAATCCGCATGCCCCGCACGTTACCCGACGGTTCCGGCGCCAAGCATCGGCCTCCCCCATTCCGGGCGACTACTATCCAGGTGTCGCTACCCGCCGTCGTGAATCGCTACCGGAGGACAGAGTGGATCCCCAGACCGTAGACCAGAACTACGCCCAACTCCAGCAGCAGGGACAGCAGACCGCGTCGCAGATCCAGACGCTGGCGGGCAAGCTGCAGACCGCCGCCGCCGCAGGCGACACCAACGCCCGCGAGTGGATGCTCGACCTGAAGGAGATCGCGCTCGGCGTGCAGCAGGAGGAGGGGCAGGTGTCGCTGCTGCTCCAGTCCATCCACTCGATGGTGGACAACCACCTGCAGTCGACCGGGCAGCCCGGGTACCAGCAGCAGGGCTACCAGCAGCCCCAGTATCAGCAGCCCCAATATCAGCAGCAGGGCTACCAGCAGCCGCAGTACCAGCAGCAGGGCGGCATAGGCGGCGGCGGAGGCATGCTCCAGTCGTTCCTCGGCGGCGGATTCGGCCGCGCGATCGTGTCCGGCGCCGGCTTCGGCATCGGCGACGACATCATCAACAGGATCTTCTAGGAAGTACCGGGTGCAACAATCCTTTCGTGACGCCACCACGGCCTAGCCCGCCGCCGGACGGGACCGGCCCGGTGCAGACATCGGCATCCCCGCAGCCGCCGGTCCTTGTCGAGGACCACCGTGAGCACCGGATCCGCAGGCCGGCCGATCTACTGCGCTGCATTGCCTGCATCATTCTCATCGTCGTGGTGGCCGGCCTTGGCATCGTGGCAAGCGCGACGGCCGACGGCCTGGAAACCAACATCGTCGAGGTGAGCGAGTCGGTGCCGCATGCAGTCCTCGACGCGGCGCGGCCCCTGGCGCTGTTCGCGTTGCTGCTCCTGTCGGTCGCGCTGGCCATCCGCCAAATCGGCCGCCGCCAGCCGCGCGCACTCGCCGAGGCCGTGGCAACCGGCATCCTCGCCGCCGCGATCGTGGCGGCCGCCAATTACCTGCTGCATCGCGGGGCCGCCGGGCGGCTCTACGACGCGATCACCATGTCGCTCCACGTCCCGGCTATCGACGGGTACCTGGCCGCCCTCGTCGCCTACGCGGCCGTGCTCGGCCTCGGCGGGCGGCAAGCACGCTGGCGAACCGCGATGTGGCTGCTCATCTGCGTGTACGCGCTGGTGAACCTGTCCGCCTCGACCACGACCGTGCTTTCGCTGCTCATCTCGGTGCTCATCGGCGGCGCCATCGGCCTCGGCGTCCGCTATGCGGCGGGCTCGATACCGACGCGCCCAAGCGCCGAGGACATCGCCGGGTCGCTCAACTCCGCGGGCTGCCCGGTGTCGGAGATGCGGCGGGTCACGCATTCCGGCGCCGAGTCCCGCCGCTACGCCGCGGTCGCGCTCAGCGGAGGCCGGCTCGACGTCTCCGTGTACGACTGGGACCAGCAGGCGGCTGGCCTGCTGTACCGGCTGTACCGGCTGGTCCGGCTGCAGCGTGCGGTGTCGCGCGGGGCGCCGCTGTCCCAGGACCGCGCGGTGGAGCGACTGGCGCTGCTGTCCTACGCGGCCGAGGACGCGGGCGTGCCCATGCCCCGGCTGTGCGCCCTGGTCCGGGCCGGCCAGGAGGCGATCGTGGTCGCCTACGAGCATCACGACGGGACGACGCTCGCCGACCACGACGGCGAGCCGTCCGATGTCCAGCTGGGCCGGGTCTGGGACGCCGTGCTGCGGTTGCACGCGCACCGGGTCACGCACCGTGCGCTCACCGCTGACCACATCCTGCTGACCGTCGGCGACCGGGTCATGCTGCTCCCCCCGGCCGTCGGCGACGTGGCCGCGACCGACCTGCAGATCCGCCTCGACCGGGCGCAGCTGATGGCCGAGCTCGCCCTGGTCGTCGGACCGGACAGATCCGCTGACCTGGCGGTGGAGAAGATCCCCACCGACGAGATCATCTCCGTCGTGCCGCTGCTCCAGACCGTCGCGCTCTCCCGGTCCACCCGGCACGCGCTGCGCCGGCGCCGGGACGTGCTGTCCGCGCTGCGCAAGCGGCTGCTTGCCCATATCCCCGGCGGCGAGGTCGTGCCGGTACAACTAGAGCGCATCCGGCTGCGCACCCTGGCGACGATGGTCGTCACCATCGTGGCGGCGTACCTGCTCGCGGGTGAGCTCGCGCGGGCAAGCCTGACCACGGTCCTGCGCTCCGCCGACTGGCGTTGGACCATCGTGGCGCTTGGGCTGTCCGCGGCAGACCTACGCCGGCGCGGCGCTGTCACTCACCGGGTTCGTCACCGAGCGGCTGAGCTTCGGGCTCACGGTCCTCGTCCAGCTGGCCGGCTCGTTCGTCACGCTGGTGACGCCGGCCGCCGTCGGTGGTGCCGCGTTTAACATCCGCTACCTGCAGCGCCGGAAGATATCGGCGGCCAACGCCGCCGCCAGCGTCGGCGTGTCGCAGGTGGTGGCCTTCGTCATGCACATCTCGCTGCTCGTCATCTTCATCGCGCTCACCGGCACCGACGAGAGCAAAAGCCCGATCGAGGTGCCGGTCGTCGCGTACTTCGTGCTCGCCGGGCTCGTCGCGGTCGCGGCCGCCGTCGCCGCCTTGCCGGCCGGACGCCGGCTGCTCCGCGCCCGGGTGGCGCCGGCGATCAACCAGGTGCTGCCGCAACTGCTCCAGATGGCGCAGCGCCCCCGCAAACTCGCCCAGGGGATCGGCGGCACGCTCCTGCTGAGCGCCGCCTACATCGGCTGCCTCACGGTGTGCATCCGGGCACTCGGCGGCTCGGTCCCCATCGCGAGCGTCGCGGTGGTCTACCTGACCGGAAGCGCGATCGGCTCCCTGGTCCCCACCCCCGGCGGCCTTGGCGCGGTAGAGGCCGCCCTGTCCGCCGGGCTCACCGCAGAGGGGCTGCCGGGCGCGGTCGCGGTCAGCTCGGTGCTCCTGTACCGGCTGCTGACCTTCTGGCTTCCGGTGCCGATCGGCTGGATTGCCCTCAAGTACCTGGAGCGGCGGCAGGCCCTGTAGCCGCACCTTTGCTCCACCCCGCTACTCCACCTCGCTACTCCACCCCGCTGATCTCGCTGATCGGCCCCGGAGGCGTGGGCAAGAGCAGGCTGGCGGCCCAGGTGCTCGGCCGCCGCCCCGCTGACGACCCCGACGTGGTGTTCGTCCCGAACCTCGGTCTTGGCGGCCGGGTCGAAGCGGCCAGATTCGCCATGGAGAACGGGCTAGCCGGGCAAGCGCGCAATCGGCCGCTCTCCGGCACCGTGTATAGCGCTGGCGGCTGACTTCTGACCGGCATAGGCTGCCAGGCGTTATGATCTCATCTGTCGCAGTATGAACATCGTGGATGCGATCGCCACCCCTGGTCGCGAGAAAGATGAGGAATGCAGCCGCTCACTAGCGATGATCCCGCCAAGATCGGGAACTACCGGCTGCAGGCCCGGCTCGGCGCCGGGGGGATGGGACTGGTCTACCTGGCGCACACGCCGTCCGGCAGGCCGGTCGCGCTGAAGGTGGTGCGGTCAGAGCTCAGCGACGACCAGGATTTCCGTGTCCGCTTCCGCCAGGAGATCCAGGCCGCCCAGCGGGTGCGCGGGCTGTACACCGCGGAGTTGATCGACGCAGACCCGGCCGCGACGCCGCCATGGCTGGTGACCGCGTACGTGCCCGGGCCCTCTCTCGAGGAGTTCATCAACAACAACGGCCCGATGCCTGAGGCGATGGTATTCCGGCTTATCGCCGGGGTCGCCGAGGCGCTGCAGGCAATCCACGCCGTCGGCGTCATCCACCGCGATCTCAAGCCGTCCAACGTGCTGCTGGCCCAGGACGGACCGCGGGTCATCGATTTCGGGATCGCCCGGGCGCTGACGGCGACGCCGTTGACGCGCAACGACATCATGATGGGGTCGCCGGACTTCCTGTCACCGGAGCAGATCCTGGACCGGCCCATCACCCCTGCGATCGATGTGTTCGCCCTCGGCTCGCTCGCCGCCTTCGCGGCTACCGGCAGGCTTCCCTTTGGCCGGGGGCACATGACGGAGGTCGCGGACCGCGTGGTGCACGCGCCACCGGACCTGGCAGGCTGCCCGGTCCAGCTGCTCACCCTGATCGAGGGCTGCCTGGAGAAGAAGGCGGAGGCCCGGCCCACGCCCGGCCGGGTCCTCGAATTCTGCCTGGCGCGCGCGGCCGAGCTGACCCATCCCAGCCAGCCTCCCAGCCAGCCTCCCGGGCAGCCCTGGCCTGCCTGGGGCCTGACGGCTGGTGCGCCCGAGCACCGCGCATGGTCGGCGGGTTCGACGGGTTCAGCGGGTTCGGCGACAGCCGTTCTGCCAGCGCTTTCACAGCTAACTGGCGGAGGGCTGGCTGCGGGGGCAGATGTCAGAACAGGTAGGCGGCGCCTCCCGCTTGCCGCCGCCGCCCTGGCCGCCGCCGCCCTGGCCACGGCGGTCATCGTGATCGCGATGACGAGCCATCTCGGGGCCGAGAGCCCCGCCGCCGGCAGCGCTAACGCCTCGAGCCATCCGGTTGCCCGCACGGGCAGGCCGACCGTCCCCAAGTCGCCAAGCCCGTCGCCCGTTCCTGCACCGCCCGTGGTCCTGCTGTCTCAGGGGCACCCGGTCAGCGCGTCGTCGGTGCAGGGCTACCCATGGGCGGCGGCTTACGCCGTTGACGGCAATTTCGGGACACGATGGTCGAGCGCCTGGAGCGATCCGCAGTGGCTCGAGGTCGACCTCGGTGGCACTGATACCGTCACCAAGGTTGTGCTCTACTGGGAACGCGCCTACGCCTCTGCCTTCCAGATCCAGCTCTCCGACAACGGCACCACGTGGACGGACATCTACTCGACGACGACGGGCACCGGCGGCGTGCAGACGCTTCAGGTGAGCGGCTCTGGCCGTTACGTCCGGATGTACGGCACTCAGCGGGCCACGCAGTACGGGTACTCGCTGTATGAATTCCAGGTCTTCGGCACCTGACGCCGGGCACGTATTCAGCCATGGCTGGCCTCTATCTGCCGACGACTGGGACGCGCAGATGATGTTCTTCCTACGCCAAGGCTATCGCGTCATCGCCCATGACCGGCGCGGACACGAGCGATCCACCCAGACAAGCGACGGCCACGACATGGACCACTACGCCGACGATCTCGCGGCGGTGACGGCACATCTCGATATCCAGAACGCCATTCACATCGGCCATTCGACCGGCGATGGCGAAGTTACGCGCTATCTGGCCCGGCACGGCGAGAGCCGGGTGGCCAAGGCCGTGCTTATAAGCTCGGTGCCGCCATTGATGGTGCAGACCCCCAACAATCCGGGCGGCCTCCCCAAAGAGGTATTTGACGGGTTCCAGGAGCAAGTCGCCACCAATCGCGCGCAATTCTACCTGGAGCTGCCCACTGGGCCATTTTACGGCTACAATCGCCCGGGCGCGAAAGTGTCCCAGGGGATTATCCAGAATTGGTGGCGCCAGGGCATGATGGGCGGCGCGAAGGCACATTACGACGGCATCGTCGCCTTCTCGCAGACCGACTTCACCGAGGACCTGCGGCAGATCTTCGTGCCCGTGCTTGTGATGCACGGCGACGACGACCAGATCGTTCCCTACGCCGACTCCGGCCCGCTGTCCGCGAAGCTGGTCAAGAACGGGACGCTGAAGACCTACCACGGCTTCCCGCATGGCATGCCTACCACGGAAGCGGCGACCATCAACGCCGACCTGCTGGCCTTCATCCGCAGCTAGCGCGGCTCTCGGCTGGCCGGCGGAGAGAAGGCTCCTACTGGCCCAGGAGCCAGTGCCCGGGCGCGATGAGTTCTCCCGCCTCGGCTGGCCCCCACGATCCCGGCGCATAAGGCAGGACCTGCGGGGGCTGGGACAACAGCGGTTCGGCGACCTCCCATGCCGCGGCGAGCCCGTCGGGCCGGGTGAACAGCGACCGGTCGCCAATGAGCACATCGTGGATTAGCCGGACGTACGGCGGCAGCGGATCCGCGCTGGGCAAGGTGGCCAGCTGAATGTTCGCGTGCGCCACATCGAGCTCCAGCCCCGGGCCGGGCTTCTTGGCCACCAGGGACAGGTCGATCTCGCCGTCGCCGGCGAGGGAGAAGCAGAGCACGTTGGCGCTGCTCGGGAGCTTGCCGCTCAACGGCCCTGGAGGGTCGCGGAGGATCAGGCTGACGCGCTGCCGCGAGTCAGCCATCCGCTTGCCGGTGCGCAGGTAGAACGGCACGCCATGCCAGCGCGGAGTGTCGATCCACAGCCGGGCCGCGACGAAGGTGTCCCGGTTCGAGTGGGGATCGATGCCCGCCTCGTAGCGGTAGCCGTCGAACTGGCCAAGCACCACCTCGCTCGGGTCCAGCGGCCGGAAGTGGCTGATGACCTCTTCCCTCGCGGCCTGCAGGTCAAGCGCATCGAGGCTGGCCGGCGGCTCCATGGCGACCTCGGCGGCCACCTGGAACAGGTGGGTCACCAGCATGTCGAGCACCGCGCCGGTCGCGTCGTAGAACTGCGCCCGGTCGCTGATGTCGAGCGTTTCCGGCACGTCGATCTGCACCGACTCGACGTGCTCGCCGCTCCAGAACGAGGCCGTCGATTCGTTGGCGAAACGCAGCAGGTGCAGATCCTGGGTGCCCTCTTTCCCCAGGAAATGGTCGATCCGGTAAACCTGCTGCTCGTCAAGGACCGAGTGAACGACCTGGTCCAGTTCGTGGAAGGACTCTTTTGACGTGCCGAACGGCTTCTCGTAGACGACGCGGGCGCCTGCGGCGAGCCCGTGCTGGCCCAGGGCCTTCGTCAGCTCGGTAAAGGCCACCGGCGGGACGGCCAGGTAATGCACGAATTGCGGGTCGCCCGACAGTGACTCGCACGCCTTGCCGATCACGTCAAGCAGGCTGCCTGGGTCGTCGGAGTTGAACCCGCCGCCGGCGAAGAACACCCGCTTGGCGAAGGCATCCCACTGCTCAGGCTCGGGGTTGGTGCCGGATTCGGTGACTACGTCGTGCACATGGGCGCGGAAATGCTCGTGCGCTACGTCGCCGCGCCCATTACCCACCAGCAGCCATTGCTCGGGAAGCAGGCCTTCCGTGGCGAGCTGGTAAAACGCGGGCAATACCATCAGCTTGGCCAGGTCCCCGGTCGCGCCGAAGAGGACGAAAACTATCGGTCCCTGATTTTGATCGCCGCCGGAGCCACTGCCGGCATTCGTCGTCGTCATGAGGCAACGCTACGCCCCGTGCGTAGCACCTTCACCGCCCCGGTCAACTTCACCGCCCCGGGTTAGCGGTAGTTCCGCAGCTCCTCGCGGGCGATGGAGCGCAGGTGCACCTCGTCGGGGCCGTCGGCCAGGTGAAGGGTGCGCAGATGCGCCCAGGACTCGGCGAGCGGTGTGTCGGCCGAGACGCCGGCCCCGCCGTGCACCTGGATCGCTCGGTCGAGGACGTAGCTCGCGGCCCTCGGCGCCGCCACCTTGATCGCGGCGATCTCGGTGCGCGCGCCCTTCGCGCCGACGTTGTCGATCAGCCAGGCGGCCTTGAGCACGAGCAGGCGGGCCTGCTCGATCGCCAGCCGCGATTCGGCGATCCACTCCTGCACGACGCCGTGCCTGGCGATCGGCGAGCCGAAGGTGGAGCGCGACGACGCCCGGGCGCACATCAGCTCCAGCGCCCGCTCGGCCGCGCCCAGGCTGCGCATGCAGTGGTGGATGCGGCCGGGCCCGAGGCGGGCCTGGGCCATCATGAAGCCACCGCCTTGCGGGCCGAGCAGGTTCTCGGCCGGGACGCGCACGTCGTCGTAGTGAATCAGCGCGTGGCCGCCGTGCGGGCCGTCGTCGTAGCCGAAGACCGAGGTCGAGCGCTCGAGCGTCACGCCCGGCGCATCAAGCGGGACGATGATCATCGAGTGCTGCGCGTGCCGCTCGGCGCCGGTGTCGCTGACGCCCATCACGATCGCGAACGTGCACTCGGGCCGCATCGCGCCGCTTGACCACCACTTGCGGCCGCTCACGATGTACTCGTCGCCGTCGCGGGTGATCGTGGTCGCGATGTTCGTGGCGTCCGACGACGCCACGTCCGGCTCCGTCATCGAGAAGCAGGAGCGGATCTCCGCCTCAAGCAGCGGCCGCAGCCACCGGTCATGCTGGTAGTCGGTGCCGAACATGGCGATCAGCTCCATGTTCCCCGTGTCGGGCGCGGCGCAGTTCATGGCCTCGGGCGCGAGGCCCATGGAGCGCCCGGACAGCTCGGCGATGGGGGCGTAGTCGAGCACGGTCAGGCCGGCGCCGAACCGCTCGTCCGGCAGGAACAGGTTCCACAGGCCCTGCTTGCGGGCGATCTCCTTCAGCCCGACGAGCACCTCGGGGGTGCGGAAGGGGTCGCCCGCGGCGGTGTTCGCGGCGGCCTGCTTGTGGTAGGCGGGCTCGGCCGGGTACACGTGCTCGGCGAGGAACGCCCGCACCTGGTCCTGGAGCTCCATCGAGCGCTCGCTGTGGTTAAAGTCCATGCCTGCTCCTGGCTGGTCGGCTGGTCGGGATGTGGACTGGGTCAGCGGTCAGCGGTCAGCGGTCAGCGAGCAGCCCGAGGGCCGCGTCAAGCAGTTGCGGAACTCGGTCGCCCATGTTCGCGAACCCCTCCCCTACGGTCTTGCCCTGCAGGTAGCGATAGTGGATGCCCTCGGAGATGACCGCGAGCTTGTAGTAGCCGAACGCGATATACCAGTCCAGCTTGGACAGGTCACGGCCCGCGCCGGCGGCGTACCGCGCGGCCATCTCCTCGGCGCTGAGAAAGCCGTTGTCCGGGCTCATGGCCGGCATGACGCCATCGCTCACGGCGGCGAGGCTGTGGTAGACGGCGAGCAGCCCCACATCGGCGAGCGGATCGCCGAGGGTCGCCATCTCCCAGTCGACCACAGCGGCGATGCCGCTGACGTCCGGCCGGTAGATGACGTTGGTGAGCCGGTAGTCGCCGTGCACGATGGCCGGCGCGCCCTGCGCGGGCATGGTGGCGGTGAGCCGTTCCACCACCTGGTCGAGTTCGGGGCGAGGTGTCGTCTCCGATGCCTGCCACTGGGCGTGCCACCGCTTGACCTGGCGGGCGAGATACCCGTCGGGGCGGCCGAAGTCGGCCAGGCCGATGCTCGCCGGGTCGATGGAGTGCAGTTCGAGCAGGGTATCCACCAGCAGCTCGCACGCCTGCCGCGCCAGCCCCGGGGTGAGCGCCGCCAGCCTCTCCGGCTGATCGAACACGACCCCGTCGACGAAGGACATCAGGTAGAACGGGGCGCCGAGCACCTCGGGGCCGGCGCACAGCGCGTAAGCGGCCGGCACCGGCACGTCGGTGACGCCGAGCGCGCTGATCACCCGGAACTCGCGGGCCATATCGTGCGCGCTCGGCAGCACGTGCGCGAGCGGCGGCCGGCGCAGTGCCCACACCGACACGCCGTCGGTGATCCGGTACGTGAGGTTCGACTTGCCCCCCGCGACCAGGTCGCCGTCGATAGGCCCTTGGCGCAGGCCGGGACGCTCGTCGTCAAGCCATTGCGTCAGTGCGGCAAAGTCGACGCCAGGGAGCCCGCTCACGACGTCACCGTACAGACCCGGCAAGTTCGTCCGCAAGACGAAGGCCGGCTGCTCACCCTGCACCGACGGCTGGTTGCGCCCTGTCTTAGGATAAATCGAACGCCAAGAGCTTGCCGGGGTCGGCTCGGGCTCGGATATGGAGCTGGGTGTTATGCCGAGTGTGAAGAATGCCGTCGAACGGCCGGGACACCTCGGCCAGCCGACCAGTGACAGCGAGCCCGCGGACGGCCGGGCCGCCAGGTCACTCCGCTCGCGCCGTGCGATCGTGGACGCCATGCGCGCGCTGCACGCCGAGGGTGACCTCCGGCCGACCGCCCCGCGCGTCGCCGAGCGGGCCGGGGTGTCAGTGCGCACCGTCTGGCAGCAGTTCGCTGACATGGAGACGCTGATGGTCGAGGCCAATCGCCGCGACTACGAGATCCTCCGATCGCTGACCAAGCGGATCGACCCTGGCTTGCCGCTGGGCGCGCGGGTCGCGGTCTTCACCAGCCAGCGGGCACGGATCCTGGAGCAGATGACCCCGAGCTGGCGGGCGGCCCGCATTCACGAGCCGTTCTCGGCTGAGCTCTCGCGCAACAGATCGACGACGCTGGCGAAGGCCAAGGCGGAGCTGGAGACGGTCTTCACGCCGGAGCTGGCCGAGCTTCCGGGGAAGCGGCGCCAATGGCTGCTCGACGGCCTGCACGCGATCAGCATCTGGTCGTTCTGGGAGTCGCTCCGCACCGAGCTCGGCCTCGGCCTCGACCAGGCCGAGGAGCTCTTCCGCCACACCTTCACCGCGCTGCTGGCCGAGGCGGGGTTCGCCGCCGAGGCTGGGTTCGCCTAGCCACGCGGACGACGGGGTTCGCCTAATTGCAATGTTCGCCGTGTGACCGGCGTCACTCACACCATTGAATTCGCACGTACCGTGCGACTATCTTGACCTTACGCCCCAGTTTGTCGGGGCGGCCGACAATGACGATGGCGAGGTCAGGATGAGTGTGACCGCGGAAGATACTGGTGTCAGCCGCGCCGGCGGCGGCGCATCGCGGCTGTGGCATCGGCAACTCGAGTCGTATCCCGATACCACGCCCCGCATGGTCTACCTGGCGATCACGGTGCTTGCCACGATCATGCTCTACTACGAGCTGTACGTGGCCGGCTCGGTGTCCACGCTGATCCTGGCCAACATGCACATGAGCTTTAACTTCTTCGTGTACCTGCTCGCCTTCGGCAACCTGATCGGGGCGTTCGGCTCGCTGCTGGCCGGGCTCACCGACCGGCTTGGCCGGGCCAACCTGGTGGTCGGAGGGTTGCTGATCACCGGCATTATGACCGCCTTCGTCCTGCCCAACGCGACCAACAAGTGGGCCTACGGCATCGAAGGGTTCGCCGTCGGCCTGGTCGAGGGCATCTGCCTGGTCGCCACGCCAGCCCTCATCCGCGACTTCTCCCCGCAGCTGGGGCGGGCCACGGCGATGGGGTTCTGGACCGTCGGCCCGGTCGCGGGCAGCCTGATCGTCGCGGTGGTCGGCAGCGCCACGGTCCCCGCCGTCGTCACCAACGACCGCATCTGGACCCACCAGTACGTCATCTGCGGCATCGCCGGCCTCGTCGTCTGGGTGATCGCCCTGCTCGGGTTGCGGGAGCTCTCCCCCCGGCTGCGCGACCAGCTGATGGTGTCCATCCGTGACCGCGCCCTGATCGAGGCGCGGGCCAAGGGGCTGGACATCGAGGCGGCGCTGCGCCACCCGTTCCGCCAGCTGCTCAAGCCCGACATCATCGTCTCCGCGTTCGCCGTGTCGGTCATGCTGCTTGTCTACTACACGGCCGTCGGGTTCTCGCTCATCTACCTGACCACGGTGTTCGGCTTCTCGGTCAAGGACGGCAACGGCCTCGGCAACTGGAACTGGGGCTTCAACGTCATCGCGGTGCTGCTGGTCGGGATCATCTCCGACCGGTTCCGGGTGCGGAAGCCGTTCATGGTGCTCGGCGGCGTCATCGCCGCGGTCATGGTGGTGGTCTACCTGGAGCAGGCCGGCCACCACCCCGGCTACTACACGGTCGCGCTCATGCTCGCGGGGCTGTCGCTCGGGCTCGGCATCGCCTTCGCCCCGTGGATGGCGAGCTTCACCGAGACGGTGGAGGCCAGGAACCCCGCGCTCACCGCGACCGGCCTGGCGATCTGGGGCTGGATAACGCGAGTCGTGGTCTTCGCCTCCTTCCTGATCATCCCGGCCGTCGTCAGCTCGGTCACCCCGCTGGTCACCTACGGGTCCACGGTTGCGGCCGACGCGGCCGCGTACGCCCCCCAGCTCGCCTTCGCACAGGAGCACCCGGCCGTGGTGGCCGACGCGCAGAAGGTCCCGGCGCCGGTGATCGCGACCGCGGCCGCGATTCCCCCGACGGTGCTTGCCACCGCGGCGACGATTCCCCCGACGGTGACGGCCACCGCGGCGAAGATCCCGCCGGCCGTGATCGCCACCGCCACCACGGACAGCGTGCAGCTGGCGAACGCGCAGAAGTTCGCGCCGGAACTGACCCTGATCGAGACCCACGCGGCCCTGTTCGCCAAGCTAAAGGCCGACCCGTCTAACCCGGCCCTGCAGGCGCAGGCCATCGCCGCCGCCGGCGGCGGGGCCAAGGGACTCGCCGTGCTCTCCACGATCGCCGCCAACCAGGCCGCCATCAACGGCGTCATCGCGGTCGGCCCGCAGCTCGCGACCGTCGCACCGTACGCGGCCGACCTGAAAACCATCGCACCGTACTCGGCCCAGCTGAAGATCATCGCGCCCTACTCGGCCCAGCTGGAGACCATCGCGCCCTACTCGGCCGAGCTGACGGCCATGGCCCCGTACAGCGCGCAGCTGACGGCCCTGTCCAAGGTGCCGCCGACGGTCACCGCTTACCTGACCGCCCACGCCGCCGCCGTCCAGACGGCCGCCGCCAACACGGTGGGCCAGTGGAAGACCTGGTACTGGGTCTGCTTCGGCGGGATCATCGTCTTCCTGCTCTCGATTCCGCTGCTGCGCGGCCGCTGGCGCCCGAGGGACGCCAAGCGCGACGAGGAAGAGCACGAGGCCCTGGTCCAGGCGGAGCTGGCCAAGCTCAACGGCTGAGCGCGCAGCCAGCGCGACAGCCAGTTCTGAAACAGCCGGACGCGGTCCCCGTGCAGCCCACCTGCGCGGGGACCGCGTCCGTTATTTTTGGCTAGCTCCGCCGCAGCTCCTTCTTGAGGATCTTGCCGGTGGCGTTCTTAGGCAGGCTGTCACGGAATTCGATGGTCCGCGGGTACTTGTACGCGGCCGCCCGCTCCTTCACGAACTCGATCAACGCGGCCTCGGTGACCGACTGCCCGGGCTTGACCGCCACGATGGCGCGCACCTCTTCGCCCATCTTCGGATCGGGCACGCCGATGACCGCGGCCTCGGCCACGGCGGGGTGCGCGTAGAGGACCTCCTCGACCTCGCGCGGGTAGACGTTGTATCCGCCCCGGATGATCATGTCCTTGATCCGGTCGACAATAAACAAGAACCCGTCGGAGTCGAGATAGCCCAGATCGCCGGTGTGGAACCAGCCGCCGGCGAATGCCTTAGCCGTCGCCTCGGGGTTGTTGTGATAGCCGAGCATGATGTTGGCCCCGCGGAGCACGATCTCGCCCACGTGACCGGCCCCGGGTGGCAGCGGGCGGGAGTCGTCGTCCCAGATCTGAACGCTGGTCCCCCAGATCGGCTTGCCCGCGCTGTAGACCTTGCGCTCGGTGACGCTGATGTTGAAGGTCGCCGCGGACGACGACTCGGACAGTCCGTAGCCTTCGAGGATCGGGACGCCGAACCGGCTCTCGAAGGAGTCGATGACCTCCCCCGGGATCGGCGCGCCGCCGGATACCGCGACGCGGAGCGAAGCCAGGTCGTAAATAGTAGAGTCGGCCGCCTGCAGCAGCGCGATGAACATGGTCGGGACGCCCATGAACACGGTCACCCGGTCCCGCTGCATGATCTCCAGGACGGCGCGAGGCTCGAACCGTGGGACGAGCGTCATCGTCCCGCCCAGCAGGACGCAGGTGTTCATGACGGACGACAGCCCGAACACGTGGAACAGCGGCAACGCCACCAGCACGGTGTCGTTGACGTTGAACTCGAACAGCCGGCCGGGGATATCGGCGTTCATGTACAGCGAGAGGTGCGACAGCACCGCGCCCTTCGGGGTTCCCGTCGTGCCGGAGGTGTAGATGATCACCGCCGGGTCCGCCGGGCTCCGCTCGGCCAGCTGCGGGCCGGGCGCGTCCCCGGACAGCAGGGCCTCGAAGGCAGTGATGATAGTGCCGGCAGTGCCGATGTAGCCCGTCTCGCCGACGACATAAAGCGACGCTACCGCCGCCGACTCCGCGGCTTTCGCCGACTCGTCGAGGATGCCGCCGTAGGTGATCAGCGCCCGCGCGCCCGAGTCCTCCAGCTGGAACGCGATCTCCGATGCCTTGAGCAGCACGTTCATCGGAACCACGACGCCGCCGGCCTTGAGGATCCCGAAGTAGGCGATGACGAACCGCGGGATGTTCGGCAGCTGCAGCCCGACCCGGTCGCCCGGCTTCAGGCCGGCCGCCGCGAGGTTGGCCGCGACCCGATCGGACAGCTCGTCGAGCTGCCCATAGCTGAGCTTGATCTCGCCCAGGATCACCGCCGTCTTAGCCGGCGCACGCCGGGCAGACTCGCGCAGCATCACCGCGAGGTTGAAATCCATGGCCGCTCCTCGAGACTCCAGTGTCCGAGTTAACAGAATCTCATCGGCGGCCAAATTCGTGCAAGATCGCGTCCGTCCCGGTAGCAGAGCCACCGGGTGCCAGACGGGTGAGAACCACCGTACGTTCAGAAGAAAAGAATTTAAAATCTCTTCCTTTGAACGGACCGTGGTTGCTCTCCCCCGGCCGCTGGATCGCGGCAATGCGCGGACCTGTTTTGGGCGTAGAGTTCAGCCAGTCGTTACTGAACGAGCCGCTCGGCTGAGAGTCCGCCTTGCTGCTTAGGCGGAAGGGCGGTCCCGTGCTCGGTGAAGGATAACCGTCTGGCCAGAATCTGGGGGCTGGTCGCGGAGCAGGCGGCCGGCCAGGGCCGCCGGGTGGCGGCCGGGGATGTATGCGCGGCGGCGGTGGCGGCGGTTGAGGTCACCGGCGCGTGGCTGAGCGCTGCGTCGGGCTCGGAGGCGAGCCACCTGATGCAGGTGACCGACGAGGTCAGCGAGCATCTCGCCGAGCTGCAGCTGACCCTGGGCGAAGGCCCCTCGCTTGATGTGGCCGCCTTCGGCGGCCCCGCGCTGGCCTCGGATCTGGCAGAGCGGGAATCCGGGCGTCGCTGGCCGGCCTTTGCCCCGGCCGCCTGCCAGGCGGGCGCGGTGGCGGTGTTCGCGTTCCCGCTGGCGATCGGGGCGATCCAGGCTGGGGTGCTTGGTCTGTACCGGGACAAGCCCGGCAGGCTGAGCGACGTCCAGCTGGGTGACGCGCTGCTGTTCGCCGACACCGCGACCCTGCTGTTGCTCGACGCCCAGGCCGGTGAGCTCGACGGGCAGGACGAGCATGACGAGCTTGGCGGGCAGCAGGCGGACCTGGCCCGGCACCGGTCCGAGATCGACCAGGCAACCGGCATGCTCACCGAGCAGCTGGGCGTCGGCATCACCGAGGCGTTCACTCGATTGCGGGCCTATGCTTACGCTAACGATCTGCGGCTCGCCGACGTCGCCCGTGACATCGTCGCCCGCCACCTGCGGCTGAACCCCGGTCCCTGGTTGTTCAAGGATGGTGAGTGAGCGGATGGACGGGCAGCTGCTGGCGGAGACCTTCGTCGAGCTGACCGATACCATGGTCGCCGACTTCGACGTCATCGACTTCCTGCAGGTGCTGACCGACCGCAGCGCCCAGTTGCTTGACGTCTCCGCCGCCGGGCTGCTGCTCGCCGACCATCGCGGCGAGCTGCGCGCGGTGGCCGCCTCCAGCGAGGCCGTCCGACTGCTCGAGCTGCTCCAGGTGCAGCTTGGCCAGGGTCCCTGCCTGGACTGCTTCCGGTCCGGCCGAGCCGTCACCGCCACCGACTTGGGCGGCGACCAGCGCTGGCCTCGGTTCGCCGAGGCTGCCGCCGAGGCAGGCTTCTGCGCCGTGCAGTCACTGCCGATGCGGCTGCGTGCGCAGGTCATCGGCGCGCTTAACCTCTTCCGCGCCGCCCCGGGCGAGTTCGACCCGGTGAACGCGGCTGTCGGCCAGGCGCTGGCCGACGTGGCCACCATCGGACTGCTGCACGAGCGCAACATGCGCCGCCGCGACACCCTGAACGAGCAGCTGCAGGCCGCGCTGAATAGCCGGGTCATCGTCGAGCAGGCCAAGGGCAAGCTCGCGGAGCGGCTCGACCTGGACATGGACCAGGCGTTCAGCGTCCTGCGCGAGCACGCCCGCGCGAGAAATCTCCGCCTGTCCGAACTGGCCCGCGCCTTCATCGACGGCACCCAGGACATCAACAGACCCAGTCCGGAACCCACAGCGTGACCCACGACGGCACTTCCGTGCCACATGGGCGAGTGGGGAGCGTAACGTTCCTTGTAAGAGGTTATGAGTACCTGACAGGTCCAGACCCCGCCTGACACCCAAGCGCGGAGGCATGCCTGTGTTCAGCACGGTTCTGAGAATCCGCGGCTGCGACGGCCACCTGGTGGTCACCTTGCGCGGTGAGCTTGACCTGGTGGACGCGGCGGCGGCGGCCGACGCGCTGATGGCGGCCGCCGATCGCGAGCCGCGGATCGTCGTAGACCTGGCAAGCTTGGAGTTCATCGACGTCAGCGGTATAAAGGCGCTAGCGCGCGCCCGCAAGTATGCGCGGCGGGCCGGAGGGGACCTCCTGCTGGCCGCGCCGCGACCGCAGCTGACGCGACTTCTCTCGACCCCCGCGCTGCCCTATCGCTTCTCCGTTTACCCCAGCGTGGAGGAGGCGGTCAGCGGCTTCCGAGGGCCCCAGGGCGGGGCCGCGCTGGCGCTGGCCCCCCGGGCACTCGGTCAGGCGAGCTGAGGGTAAGCGGACGGACGCCTTGTAGATCTCCGCGATCGACGCTTCAAGCACCGCGTTGAACTGCTCGTCCGTCTGCTCGGCGGTGAGCCCTGCAAGCAGCGCGCGCGAGAAGCTGGCGGTGAGAGTGGGATCGCGCGCAAGCAGGACGCAGGCTTCATCGCGGCTATAGCCACCCGACAGGGCAAGAACCCTCAGGACGCGCGGATCTGACGCCAAGCTCCCGTACAGGCCGGGCTCGGTCGGAATGGTGACCTTGAACATGACCACCGCGTCCTCGGGCAGCGCCTCGAGCCGCTCGGCGAGAGCGTCCCGCAGCAGCGTCTCGGCCTGCTCCTTGTGCGGGCTCTTGATGCTGACCTCGGGCTCGATGATCGGGACCAGGCCCGCCGCGCGGATCCGGTCGGCGTATTCGAACTGCTGCTTGACGATCGCCGAGATACCCGCCTCGTTGGCATCCTTGATGACCGACCGCATCTTGGTGCCGAAGATCCGGTGCTGTTGCGCGCGCTCAAGAAGGTCATCGAGGGTGTCGATGGGCTTCATGAGCTGGACGTCGTCGGCCTCGTCGGCCAGCCCCAGATCCACTTTCAGGAACGGAACGACGTTCTTCCGCTCCCACAGGTACCGGGCGGTCGGCACGCCGTCCACGTCCCGCTCCATCGTCTGCTCGAACAGGATCGCCGCGAGAATACGGGTGCCGTCGAATGCCGGGCTGGTTATCACGCGGGTGCGCATGGCGTGGACCAGGTCGAACATCTCGGCGTCGGAGTGGTATCGGTCCTTGGAGATGCCGTACTCCGCCAGGGCACCGGGCGTGCTGCCGCCGCTCTGATCCAGGGCCGCGAAGAAGCCGAGTCCCGACCTGACCTTCTCGAACTGCTCGGAGTTCACGTTGCCATTCTGGCACCACGCGGATCTGCCCCGCAGTGGGGGTCTCGTGACGGGCTGCGGAAACTAGCATGGGAACATGACAAAGGGGAGCATCCGCATCACCAACGTGGCGGTCACCCCCGTCGCGTTCGCCGACCCGCCGCTGCTGAACTCCGTCGGCGTCCACGAGCCGTTCGCGCTGCGGGCCATCATCGAGATCGCGACCGACGCGGGCCTTAACGGCCTCGGCGAGACCTATGCCGACGAGAAGCACCTAACCGCGCTGCGCGCTGCGGCCGCCGCGATCGAGGGCGCGGATGTGTATCACACCGAGGAGATCTACCGCCGCGTGCAGAACATCGCGGTGCAGGAGACGACCATCTCCTCCGGTCTAGTCGGCCAGACCTCGGCTACCGACCGGGTGTTCTCCCCCTTCGAAGTGGCGTGCCTTGACATTCAGGGAAAGGCGGCTGGGCGGCCGGTCGCCGACCTGCTCGGCGGCGCCGTGCGGGAGGAGGTCCCGTTCTCCGCTTACCTCTTCTACAAGTGGGCCGGGCATCCCGGCGCCGACGCGGACGACTGGGGCGAGGCGCTTGATCCCGATGGCATCGTTGCTCAGGCCAAGCGCTTGGTCGACGAGTACGGATTCACCGCGCTCAAGCTCAAGGGCGGCGTCTTCCCGCCGTCGCAGGAGATAGAGGCTGTGCGGGCGCTGCGCGCTGCCTTCCCCGATCACCCGCTGCGGCTCGACCCGAATGCCGCGTGGACCCCGGAGACGTCGCTTGGCGTCGCCCGTGACCTGGCCGGGGTGCTCGAGTACCTGGAGGACCCGACGCCGGGCATCGACGGCATGGCCCGGGTGGCCCAGGGGACATGGGTGGCGGGAGCCCCCCATGCGGGAAGAGGGCAGGCCCCGATGCCGCTCGCCACCAACATGTGCGTCGTGGCCTTCGCCCACCTGCCCGTCGCCATCAGGGAAAACGCCGTCCAGGTGATCCTGTCCGATCACCATTACTGGGGCGGCCTGCATCGGTCGAAGCTACTGGCGGGTATCTGCGAGACGTTCGGCATCGGCCTGTCCATGCACTCCAACTCGCACCTGGGCATCAGCCTCGCCGCGATGGTCCAACTCGCCGCCGCCGTCCCCAACCTCAACTATGCCTGCGACACGCACTGGCCGTGGAAGACCGAGGACATCGTGGTCGGCGAGCCGTTCACCTTCAGCAACGGCGCGCTCCGCGTCCCCGACAGGCCCGGGCTCGGCGTCGAACTCGACCGGGACGCCCTAGGGCGGCTGCATGAGCAGTACCTGGCCTGCGGCCTGCGCAACCGCGACGACACCGGCTACATGCAGCGCATTGCCCCCGGTTACGAGCGCAAACAACCTCGTTGGTAGTTGGTAGTTGGTAGTTGGTAGTTGGTAAGGGTCGAGGTACTGGCTCTCGATCACTTTCTGCCTAGCCCGGCCACCACGAGGTGCTGGTACGCGCTGAGTTCACCCGGGTCCGTCTCGGGCCGCCATTGAGCGGACGGCACGATGCCCGGCGCGAGCAGATCCGACCCCTCGAAATATTGCGCGATCTGCGCATCGGTCCGCCAGGCGCCGCGACCGAACGCTTCGAACATCACCTTTTCAAGCGCGGCCGAATTCGGGTCGCCAAGCGTGCGGAAATGCGAGATGAATAGATAGCTACCTGGTGGCACCGCATCGCGGAACGCCCGAATGATGCCGAGTGGATCTTCCGCGTCCACGATATGGTGCAGTATCGCGCTGGCGATAATGCCGACCGGGCGACCGAAGTCGATCAGTGCGTTCGTTTCCTTGGAAGTGAGAACCTGCTCCGGTTGGCGGACGTCGCCCTTCACGACCGCGGTGAACTCGTTCTCCGCCAGCAGCGCACGACCGTGCGCGAGCACGATGGGGTCGTTATCCACATAGACCACCCTGGCGGTGAGGTTCGTCCGCTGTGCGACCTGGTGCACATTGTTGGCAGTGGGCAATCCCGAGCCAAGATCGAGGAATTGGGTTACCCCGAGATCCCGTGCCATGAAATCAACCGCGCGGACCAAGCACCTGCGGTTATCCACGGCGATCTGCACCGCCCCGGGAAATTGCTGGACGAATATCTCTCCGATCGCCCGATCGACGGGATAATTGTCCTTGCCACCAAGTAGGTAGTCATAGGTACGGGCGATGCTGGGGACATTCGGATTGAACGGCGGCGTCGCCCCTGTCATGGTCGCACTCTCAGTCCCGTTTTCGTTACAGAACACGTCGTCTGTTGACCCTACGCCACCATCTCATCACTTGTACGGCATCCGTCAAGGAACTGCTTGGCCGGCCGCCACCGGCCGCCCCTCAGCACCAGCGTGGGCAATCAAGCCCCAGCGGCACCGCCTGACACGGGACACCGAACGGGGAACGCGAAGTCACGGGTCCGTTCGGGATAACGGGTTTGGCTTTTCGTGGTGTGGGCGTTCTGGACCAGTCTCCGGGGAGATTAGCTGGCTGGGAGGTGCTGGGGGCGGAGTGGATCCCGGGCCTAGCTGCGCCTTGAGAGCGGCGAGTTCCTTGTCCACGTCGCTCGATGAGGTGACCTGGTCGAGCTCCTTCTGGATGTCATCGTCTCCGCCGCCGACGTCTTCGAGTACGCCGGACTCCATGAGCTCGTCCAGCGCGCCGGCCCGAGCCTGCATGTTCGCGATCTTGTCCTGGGCTCGCTCGAGCGCGGCGCCCGAGTCGCTGACGCTGGTCGAGATGCCCGCCGCGCTCTCGTTCACCGAGCTCATGGCGCTCGCGGCGGTGTACTGGGCCTTGAGGACTTCCTTCTGGCTGCGGAAGTGGTTCACCTTCTGCTGCAAGTCGGCGAGCGCGTGCTCCAGCTTCTCCTGCTCCTCGGCGAGCTGCTGGCGCTGCTCCTCCATGCCGTCGATCTGGCTCTGGGCGGCCGACTTCCGTGACAGCGCCTCACGGGCCAGATCTTCCCTTCCCTGCGCGAGGGCGGCTTTGGCCTGGTCCTGGAGGTGATCCACCGAGTGCTGCAGCTGGTCTTCCTGCAGCTCGATCTGCTTGCGGGAGGCGGCGATGTCGACTAGGCCCCGGCGGACCCTGGTGATCTGCTCGAGCATCTGGTTGTAGGAATAGTCGAGCATCTCGTCCGGCTTCTCGGCGTTATCGAGCGCCTTGTCGGCCTTGGCGGCGACTATGTCGTGCGCCCGCTGAAAAAGGCTCATATCAGCCTGCTCTCTATCGGTTGCGCTACCTAAGCCGGACAGTACACCCGTCGCGCGACCCGCTCGATGACCAGGGCGCTGGCCTTCCTAAGGTGCGCAGAGAAGCGGGAGCTCTTTCATGAGCTACGCAGAGTCGCGCACTACATCCTGGGCGGAGGCAGGGGCGGCGGTCCCGGCGACCAGGGCACTTCCAGCCAGATCACCTCATGGGTCGAGTCGCACTTCAAGTCGGCCACCATCGGCGGCGAGGCGGTGTACCTCCTCCTGGAGCCCAAGTGAGGGCCAAGTCCCGACTCCCGGAGCCCAACACCTCACGACTGCCGCCCGCCGCGCCCGGATCCCGGGATTTAACCTCCCGATGATTGACTGATGGTGTCCATGCCTGGGCCGAGGGAGTATCGAGGGGAGTCGAGCGTGATGACTGATCAACTGGCCTCGGAGGCCACGCAGACTTCAGGGGCGACGCGCTTCGTCCCGGCTGAGCTGGCGCGGCAGTTCGACCGGGACGCGCGCTGCGCGACTCGCAGGTGCAGCGCGCGGGACGCCGGCTGGAAGTCGGTGCTTGTTCAAGGCCTGGCTCGTCCCGGCCTGGGCGTCGCTGAGCTACGACTGGACGGGCGCCGGGGACGGGACCCGCGAGATGATCCTCGTGGTCTTGCCGGAAGACGAACTCGAGCGCACCGCAGACCAGCTAAGCCGGCGTCGGTCCGCGCCGGTCACCCTGCAGGGGACGGTGCTGACCGAGGACCCGGTGGTGCGCGGCGTCCTGATTGGGGTCGCTCGTGCCGTTCTGCACCGCGTTCCGCCGCGAGACCGGCATGGCGCCCCGGACGTTCCGGCGCAGCCTCGGCCTGGCCGACCCGGCCGAGCGCGCGGTGCAAGCAGCGCAATAAGAAGCAACCACTCGCGATAAGGAAAGCGCAATAAGGAGCACGTTTCCCGCAAGCAGGCGAATGCGCGCGCCACGCGAGTGCACCTAGGGTCGGCAGGGGAGGAAAATAACATGAGCATGCTCTACCTTGCCCAGCCCGAACAGCAGCAGCAGCTCGACTGGCTAGCCGGCGGAACCCTCGCGATCCTGTTGGACAGCGCAGCGACCGACGGACAGCTAATGATGGGCCGATTCAACGTGGCCGAGGGCGAGGCGCCGCCCTATCACCAGCACACCCGCGAAGACGAGGTGTTCATGCTGATCAAAGGCACCGCGTTGGTCTGGTACGACGACCAGGAGTACGAGGTCGCCGAGGGCGGCGTGGTCTTCCTGCCCAAGGGCACGCCGCACGGCTACCGGATCACCTCGAAGAAGGCCGACCTGCTGATGATCAACACCCCGGGCGGGATCGAGGGCATGTTCCGCGCCACCGGCCGGGACAAGGCGGCTCCTCCGCTACCCGAAGGCGAGACCTTTCAGCCGTCCCCAGAGCAGATGGCCGCATCGGCCGCGAAGTACGGCAACATCATCCTCGGCCCGCCCCGCTAACTTACTCGGCCTCCAAATGCGCGCGGATGAACGCTCCCGCACTGTCGAGCGCGGCGCCGGCCTCGTCGAGCAGCGCCGCGAACGCCTGGAACACGTGCGGCACCCCCGGGGTCACCTCCAGGCTCACCTGAACGTCCGCAGAAGCAGCACGGGCCGCGAGCCTGGTCGCGTCGTCCAGCAGGATCTCGTGCAGCCAGCCTGGAACAGCAGTGGCGGCAGGCCCGTCAGGTCCGCGAAGACCGGGCTGAGCAACGGGTCGGCCAGCGGACGCCCGGCCGCGTAGTCCGCCGCTCGCAACCGCAGGCCGGCCGGGGTGAGCGCCGGATCGACGGCGGCCTTGCTCGTCACGCTGTCGCCGGACAGGGTCAGGTCGGCAAACGGGGAGAACATGACGGCGCAGCAGGGCTGCGGCAGCCCCGCCGCCTTCAGCGCCACCAGGGTCGCCGCGGTGAGGCCCCCGCCCGCGGACTCGCCGACGATCGCGACCCGGGACGCGGGCACGCTCTCAAGCAGCGCCCGGTATGCGGCCACCGCGTCATCGACCGCCGCCGGGTAGGGGTTCTCTGGCGCGAGCCGGTAGTCAACGGAGACCGCGCGGGCGCCGACGCGCCGCACGACGTCGGACGCGAGGCCCACCGACGCGGTGGCCGAGCCGATGCAGTAAGCGCCGCCGTGCAGGTACAAGAGGACGTCGTCGGATTCCACGCCCGTGACGTCAACGTTGACCACGGGGACGCCGCCCAACGTTCCCGGCGTCGCCACGACGTCGGCAGGCAGCGGTATCGACGCGATCATCTCCTCGAAGATCACTCGCTGCTCCTGGACGTCGCCGCCGAGATCAAGCGGCGCCTGCCGCGTCATCTGGTCGAGGGCGTCGCGCTGCTGCTGGCTCATGATCCATCTCCCATTAAGGTCCGGGGCGCCCCCCCGGAGGGCATCGGCTCTCGATCCAACCTAAGCGCACCCGCCCCAGCAGCGCATTCGCCTGCTTGCCGGAAACGTGTGTCTTATTGCGGCGCAGTGGTGCGTGCACCGGACGAGGTAGACGACGTCACCGCCCCGCCGACGTCCGCTGCCTAGCCACCGCGTGACCCCTCGCCTCGTCTGCCCACCCCCATCCGGCGCACTAGCTAATCCGTGCACGACTCGGCACCCAGTTCTGACCGCTAGCTTCACCTTCCTATCATTTTTGACTAGACAAATCAGACCAAAACGGACGAAGAAGTGGTCAGAAGTGATAGGAAGACGAAAAAAGTGGTCAGAACCGATAGGAAGCTGGCGGTTCCGCGGAAGCCAGGCTGTTACGTCCGAGGGCGTCGTGGGCAGCGCGACGGTTGCGCCAAATGGGGCGAGCTGGCGGTTGGGATGTCGAGGGCCGGTCCGACTCCCCATCACGTCTGACGGCCCTTAACGACCCGTGCTTTCACCTGCACTCGCCGCCGTGAGCTGTTGCTCGGCCAGGCGCTTCTCCAGCTGTGCGCCCTCGATGTCGGGATCGGGCACGTACCGGGTGAACCACTTCGGGTGGTACCAGAAGTTCTTCCCGACGATGGCCATGATCGCGGGGACCAGCGTCAACCGGACCAGGAAGGCGTCGATGGCCACACCGACAGCGAAGCTCAACGCGATGGGCTTCACCTGGACGAGAGGGGTCGTCAGGAACGCGCAGAAGATCACGAACATGATCGTCGCCGCCGCCGAGACGACCCGCACTGACACCCCGGTGCCCCGCTCGACCGCGCCTCGGGCGTCACCGGAATTGGTGAAAGCCTCCTTGATCCGGGAGACGACGAAGACCTCGTAGTCGCTCGACAGGCCGAAGATGATCGCCACCAGGATCGTCGGCAAATAGCTCAGCGTCACCGCGGACGCGGTGACGCCGAGCAGTCCGTCCAGCCAGCCCCACTGGAACACGGCTACCTCGGCGCCAAGTGCCGCGACGACCGAGAGCAGGAAGCCGAGTATGGACTTGATCGGCACCAGGATCGTGCGGAACGCGAACGTGAGCAGGATGAACGCCAGGCCCGCGACGACGATGAGGAAGACCGGCAGGGCGGAGGCGAGCTTGGACGACACGTCGATATTGGACGCGGTCGTGCCGCCGACGAGCAGGGTCACGCCGGGCTCGCCGGCCAGTTGCGCGCGTTCGCCCCTGATCTGGTTCACCAGGTTCTTGGTGGCGGTGGCGGTGGGGCTGGTCGACGGGATGGCCTGGATGACCAGCGTCTGATTCTGGAGCGCGGCGGGCTTGGCGCTCACCACGCCGGGGACCTTGCCGACTCGGCTGGTGATGCCCGCGGCCTGCTGCGCGGTGGTGACCGGCTCGGCCACGACCAGCAGGGGGCCGTTGTAGCCGGGTCCGAAGTGCTCGCTGATGAGGTCGTAGGCCTGGCGCGCGGTGCTCGACGTCGGCTGCGAGGCCCCGCTGGGCAGGCCCAGGTTTACCTGCAGGGCCGGGATGGCGATGACCGCGGCCAGGGCGATGCCCCCGATCAGCATCGGGATTCTGAACCGGACGACGAAGCGGCCCCAGCCAGCGCCCGCCGCGGTCTCCGGCTGCTTGGCTGAGCGCCGCGCGACCCGCTCGCCGTGCCCGATCCGCCCGGTCTTGCGCCGCGAGCCGATGAAGTGGGTCACCTTCTCCCCCGCGAAGCCGAGCAGGGCCGGCAGCAGGGTCAGCGCGATCAGCACCGAGACGGCGACGGCGGCCGCCGCCACCAGGCCCATCGTCATCAGGAAGGGGATGCCTACCACGCTCAGGCCGATCAGCGCGACGATGACGGTGGCGCCCGCGAACACCACCGAACTGCCCGCCCGGCCGACCGCGGTGGCGACCGATTCATCCAGCGGGCGGCCCGCCAGCAGCTGGGATCGGTGCCTGGACAAGATGAACAGGCCGTAGTCGATGCCGGTGGACAGGCCGAGCATGATCGCGACCGTGGTGGAGACGGTCGCGATGCTGAACACGGCGGCCAGCGCGGTGATCCCGGTAACGGTGATCGCGACGCCGATGAGGGCGCTCAGGATCGGCAGCAGGCCCGCGATGAGCGAACTGAACGTGATCAGCAGGATGAAGAACGCGATGATGATCCCGATGATCTCCGGCGTCTCGGTCAGCTTCGGGTTCCAGCCGGGGTAAACCGCTCCGCCGTAGTCGACCTGCAGTCCGGCGTGCTGGGCCGGGGCGGCCGCCGTCTGCATGTCCGACAGGCTGGAGTTCTGCACGGTGGCAGCGGGGGTGTTCCACAGCACCGTGGCCAGGGCGACCTTGCCGTCGGGGGAGATGCTCTTGTTCAGGATCGGGTTCGTGACCTGGGCGACCTGGGGGACCTTCTCCAGCTGCTTGACCGCGGTCTCGATGGCCGTCTCGTTGGCCGACGACGTCACGCTCTGCTGGCCGCTGGCCGCGAACACCACCTGGGTCTGAGCGCCGGAGAAGGCCGGGACCTTCACCTTGAGCAGGTTGACGACGTCCTGGGATTCGGTGCCGGGAATGGTGATGTTGTCGTTCTCGGTGCCGTGGCCGACCACGCTGAGCGTGACCACGACCACCACCACCAGCAGCCAGCCGGCCAGGACCAGGCGCCTGTGGCCGTAACACCATCGCGCCAGGCGATACAGGTAGGTGGACACGGGCCCTCCCGTCAGATGAAACGCAAACGAAGTACTTATCTGCGCTTCAGCCAGCACAAGCGCAGACGGCGACTTCGCTTAACCCCCGGCTCCAGCGTCGCAGGGCGTTACCCCCACGTCACCTTGCGTCTCAGATACCCACTCCTGTTGCTTGCGTAAAACCTCCTGTGGCGTACCTAAAACGGAACCGGCCGCCGGGCCTTCCTGGTTGGTTGTCCAGGAAGGCCCGGCGGCCGGTCGGTTGCGAGCTGGTGAGTTACCGGTCTGGCTAGCCCCTTCGGGGGGCCGGCCAGCCGTGCTACGGGTCTGGCTAGCCGCGGTTAGCGGCGACCGCGGCGACCGCGGAAGGACGCCGACGCAGCGGCGGCGCCACGGCTGGGGGGCTGACCGCCAGCCGCCCCGGACACCGTCGCCTCCGCGCTGCGGGCGGGGGCCGCGGCCCGGAGCACGCGCTTGGCCGGGGGGCCGGCGATCTCGCGCAGCACGGTGGAGCCGGGCCGGCCAGGGACGTCCGCGGGCTGACGCCTGCCTTGCGCATCAGAGTGCGGACCTCGGCCACCTGCGCCGCGGTCTGCACGGTGACCACGATGCCCTCGGCGCCGCCACGGGCGGTCCGGCCGGACCGGTGGGTGTAGGCCTTGTGCTCGGTCGGCGGGTCGGCGTGCACCACCAGTTCGATGCCGTCCACATGGATGCCGCGGGCGGCGATGTCGGTCGCGACCATGGCGCGGACCTCGCCGGACGCGAACGCCGCCAGGTTCCTGGTGCGCGCGCCCTGGGTCAGGTTGCCGTGCAGTTCGGTGGCAAGCGTGCCCGCCAGGGCCAGCTGGCGGACGAGCTTGCGCGCCCCGTGCTTGGTCCTGGTGAAGATCAGCACCCGGCCCTCGCCGCTGGCCAGCGTGGCGATCACGCCCACCCGGTCGGCCGGGGTGACGGTGAGCAGGTGGTGGGCGATCTCCGGCGGCTTGGAGTCGGCGTCAACCGAGTGCCGGGCCGGACGGTGCAGGAAGCGACGGGCAATGACGTCCACCGCGCCGTCGAGGGTCGCGGAGAAGAGCATCCGCTGGCCATCCGCCGGGGTGGCGTCGAGCAGTCGCCTGACCACCGGGAGGAAGCCGAGGTCGGCCATGTGGTCCGCCTCGTCAAGGACGGTGATCTCGACGTCGCCGAGGTGGCAGTGGCCCTGCTCGATCAGGTCGGCCAGCCGGCCAGGGCAGGCGACGACGATGTCGGCGCGGTTGCGCAGCGCGGCGACCTGCGGGTTCTGCGAAGTGCCGCCGAAGATGGCGGCGACCTTCAGGCCGGCCGCGTGGGCCAGCGGGGTGAGCACACCCTGGACCTGGGCGGCCAGCTCGCGGGTCGGCACGAGGATCAGGCCGCGCGGGCGGCAGGCCATCGTGTAGCCGTCCGACAGCCGGGCGACGAGCGGGAGAGAGAAGCCGAGCGTCTTACCCGACCCGGTCTGCGCACGGCCGAGAATGTCACGGCCCGCCATGGCGTCAGGCAGCGTGGCCGCCTGGATCGGGAACGGCACCGTGATGCCGGTGTTAGCGAGCACGGCAACCAGCGACGCGGGCACGCCAAGGCTGGCGAATGTGGGGTTGCTTACGATGTCCTCGGTGGACAGAGCTGACAAGAGATGGTCTCCAGGGATCGGGGTGGCCGCGTGTCGAAGGCGCCACATCCGTGGAAACCAAATCGCTCACCGAGCGACGAGCGACCGGCGCGCCCTCATGGCGTCGCCTGTACCGCGCGTTATGCGCAGAAGAAGCTTACCGCACGCCCGCCCGGCCGGGGCCCAACAACACCAGGACCCGCTCGGCAGCAAAAATTTATGGGCGATATGCCGCTTTTGATGGTTGACATGCACCGCGTCTGATGCTTAACGGGCGTGACAAGCCTGCGGGATGGTGTTAAATGAAACAGGTTGTAGTCGAAGTTCGTGCTCGTGTCACAGCGCCTGCGAATTCTGACCGCGGGCGCCGTGGGTCCCTAAGACCCAAGCCTTCCAACGGCAAGCGGTCACAGCAGCCCGGGGATTCACGCCCGTGAAACCCCGATGATCGTCTCAGCATGGAGGAGCACAGTGGCTCAGGGAACAGTGAAGTGGTTCAACGCGGACAAGGGCTTTGGTTTCATCGCCCCCGACGATGGCACGCCGGACGTCTTCGTTCACCACTCCGCGATTGAGGCTGACGGGTACCGCAGCCTCTCTGACAACCAGCGGGTGGAGTACACCCCGGTGCGGGGCGCCAAGGGCCCGCAGGCGGAGCAGGTTCGCCCGCTCTAGCAGCACCCCGGTCTTAGACGGGCTCGCCCGCAGCAAGCAATCTTGCTGCGGGCGAGTCCGTCTTGTTAGGACCGGGTAGGTTTAACTCAGCCATCGTCGGGACCCTCTGCGATCCGGCCGACCATGCTTGACGACCTTGGGAGCCCCCGATGGCGCAGGTCCCGCCGCTTATTCAGCAGCCCGAATCAGGTCAGCCTCCGTCGGCCGTAGGCGCACGCGGCAGCGAGTACGCGACGCTCTCCAGGCACGTCAGGCAGGCGGGCCTGCTTGATCGCCGGCTGCGGTACTACTTCTGGAAGATCGCGCTCACCACGGTGGCGCTGGCGGCCGGATGGGCCGCCTTCGCCGTCCTCGGCAACTCCTGGTGGCAACTGGGCACCGCCGTGTTCCTCGCGGTGATCTTCGCCCAGTTCGGCTTCCTCGGTCATGACGCCGGGCACCAGCAGGTCTTTCGTTCAAAGCGCGCTAACTACATCCTCGGCGTGCTGTGCGGCAATCTGGCCATCGGGCTCAGCTATGGCTGGTGGACGCACAAGCACAACCGCCACCATTCCCATCCGAACACCGAGGGCGCCGACCCCGACATCATGCTCGGCGTCCTGGCGTTCTCCGGCGGCCGGGCGCGGGAGAGCCGCGGCATCCAGCGGCTGGTCTTCCGTTACCAGGCCTACCTGCTGATCCCGATGCTGCTGCTGGAGGGGATCGGCCTGCACTCTTCGAGCATCCGGGCGATGACGCGGCGGGCCTGCCGGAACCGCGCCTGGGAGACCGCGCTGCTCTGCGTCCACGTCGCCGGCTATCTCACCGCGATCTTCCTCGTCCTGCCGCCCGTCAAGGCCGTGGTCTTCATCGTCGTGCAGCAGGGCCTGTTCGGGTTCTACCTGGGGTGCTCGTTCGCGCCGAACCACAAGGGGATGCCGGTCCTGCCCGCGAACGACAAGACGGACTTCCTGCGCCGCCAGGTGCTCACCTCGCGCAACGTCCACGGCGGCTGGCTAACCGACTTCGCCCTTGGCGGCCTCAACTACCAGATCGAGCACCACCTGTTCCCGTCGATGCCGCGCCCGAGCCTGCGCCGGTCCCAGCCGCTGATCGCCGCGTTCTGCGCCGAGCACGACGTGCCCTACTGCCAGACCAGCCTGCTCGAGTCGTACACCCAGGCGCTGCGCCACCTCAACGACACCGGCAAGATGGCGCGCCGCACCCCGGCCACGGCGGTAACCCCGGCGCTCAGCCAGCCCTGACGCGCCGGGAATGCCGCCGGGTGGTCCGGCATTGTCGTCAATGTGCATGAGAATGAGGGATCAGTCGAGCTGGCGGTGCTGGATTTCGTCGGGATCGAGTACGGCGAGGAAGCTTCCGACGCGCTCGTAGGCGCCGTCGGCATCGCGCAGGCCATCGAGGCGGCCGGGTACCGGCGTTACTGGGTGTCCGAGCACCACAACATGAAGAGCCTTGCCTGCAGCGCCCCCGAGCTGCTGACGGCGTACGTCGGCGCGCAGACCTCGCGGATCCGGGTCGGCGCGGCCGGCATGATGCTGCCCAACCATGCGGCGCTCAAGGTCGCCGAAACCTTCCGGACCCTGCTCGCCATGTACCCGGGCCGGGTCGACCTGGCGCTCGGCCGGGCGCCTGGAACCGACCCACTGACCGCGCACGTGCTCCGCCGCGGGCTGCGCACCGACGCGGCGGCGGAGTTCCCCGGCCAGGTCGCCGAGCTGCTGGCGTTCCTGGGCGACGGGTTCCCGGAGGGCCACCCCTACGCGCAACTGGTTGCGGCGCCGGTCGTTGACGAGCGGCCGGAGCTGTTCATCCTGGGATCGAGCGGCTACGGGACGAGCTTCGCGGCCGTCAACGGCATGAGCGCCGTATTCGCCCACCACATGAGCCCTGATCTGGCGTTCCGGGCGCTGCGTGAGTACCGCCGCGACTTCACACCGCGTTCGGAAGGCGCGACGCCGTACTCGGCCATGTCGGTGCTTGCCTTCGCCAGCCACGACGACGAGGCCATCCTGGAATTCGAGGCGGCATGGACGCTGACCATGCAGCACCTCCGCCGCGGTGAGCGGGAGCCGCTTCGCCCGGAAGCGGTGCACGAGTTCGCGCGGTCGGCCGAGTTCCGCGCCAGCCGCCATGACGACGGCCGGATGGTCACCGGCGAGCCCAAGGTCGTCGCCGAGCGCCTCCTGGAGATGAAGGCGCAGGCCCAGGCGGACGAGATCGTGGTCGTCACGCCGAGCCTGGACCGGGATCGCCGCCGGGGCAGCTACGTAGCGCTGGCCGACGCCTGGCGCCGTGCCACCTGAGGTGACCCGGTTAAGCTGGCTTATGGCATTCGAGCTAACTAAGCAAGTCGAGCGGCGACTGACCGGCGACGAGGTCGCGTGGCTGACCACCGTGACTCCTGGCGGTAAGCCGGCGCCGCGACTGGTCTGGTTCGTCTGGGACGGCACCGCGATCGTCATCTACAGCCTGAACGGGGCCGCCCGGCTGCGCTACATCGAGCGCAATCCGCAGGTGACGGTGCACTTCAACTCCGTTGGGGGCGGCGACGTCGTCGTGATCTCCGGACGGGCAGAGCACCTACCGGATGCCCCGCCGCCATCGGCCTTCCCGGGCCTGCTTGACAAGTACGGGTCCCTCATCGAGCAGATGGGGGAGACGCCGGAGTGGTACGACAACAACTACGGCGTCGCCCTTCGCATTATCCCCGAGCGATCCTGGGGCCACGAGTAGCCGCGGTTGGATCGGGTCAGGCGAACGTGACGCCCTGGGCTAGCGGGAGTTCCGTGGAGTAGTTGACCGTGTTGGTGGCGCGGCGCATGTAGGACTTCCAGGAGTCCGAGCCGGACTCGCGGCCGCCGCCGGTCTCCTTCTCGCCGCCGAACGCGCCGCCTATCTCCGCCCCCGACGGGCCGATGTTGACGTTGGCGATGCCGCAGTCCGAGCCATCGGGCGCGAGGAAGCGCTCGGCCTCGCGCAGGTCGAGGGTGAAGATCGACGACGACAGCCCCTGCGGCACGTCGTTGTGCAGGGCGATCGCCTCGTCTAGGGCGTCGTCGGCGGGGCCGCTGTAAGTGAGCACGTACAGGATCGGCGCGAAGGTTTCCCGCCGCACCACGTCGCTTTGATCGGGCATTCGAACGATCGCGGGTTCCACGTAATAGGCCTCGGGCGCCTCGTCCGCGAGCACGCGACGGCCGCCGGCGACGATCTTGCCGCCATCGGCCTGGGCCTGGGCAAGACCGTCGGCGTACCCCCGGTAGGCCGCAGCGTCGATCAGCGGGCCGACCAGCGTGCCGTCCGCGAGCGGCGAGCCGATCGGCAGGCTGCGGTACGCCGCGGCGAGCCTGTCCGTCAACTCGTCGGCGATCGAGGTGTGGGCGATCACCCGGCGCAGGGTGGTACAGCGCTGCCCGGCGGTGCCCGCCGCGGCGAAGACGATGCCGCGCACCGTCAGGTCAAGGTCGGCGGAGGGCGCGACGATCGCGGCGTTGTTGCCGCCAAGCTCAAGCAGCAGACGGCCGAAGCGCCCGGCGACCACGGGCGCGACCGCGCGGCCCATGCGGGTCGAGCCGGTGGCGGACACAAGCGCCACCCGAGGGTCGGCGACCAGGGCCTCCCCCACCTCGCGGCCGCCGAGTACCACGGCGCTTACCGCCTCGGGCGCGCCGGCGCGCCTGGCGGCCTCGGCGAGAAGCGCCTGGCAGGCCAGCGCGGTGAGCATGGTCTTCTCCGACGGCTTCCATACCACGGTGTCGCCGCAGACCAGCGCGAGCGCGGTGTTCCACGACCACACGGCGACCGGGAAATTGAAGGCGCTGATGACGCCGACGACGCCGAGCGGGTGCCACTGCTCCATCATGCGGTGACCGGGGCGTTCCGATGCGATGGTGAGGCCGAACAGCTGCCTCGACTGGCCCACCGCCAGCTCGCAGACGTCGATCATTTCCTGGACCTCGCCCTGTCCCTCCGAGCGGATCTTGCCCGCCTCGATCGACACGAGCGCGCCGAGGTCCTCCTTGCGCTCGCGCAGCAGGTTGCCGAACTCGCGGACAAGCTGGCCGCGCACCGGGCCGGGGACAAGCCGCCAGGCCCTGAACGCTTTCTCGGCCCGCGCCACGATCGCCGCGACCTCGTCGGGCGTGTGGGCCGCGACCCGGCCTAGCTCGCCGCCCGTGATGGGCGAGCGGGCGATCAGCTCCCCACCTGACGCGGGGCGCACGCCACCCGCCGGGTCGGTCTCGCCCGCCGATTCGGTCTCGCCCGCGTGGCCGGCGGGCGGCAGCTCGACGCCGAGCCTGGACAGCAGCGCGGCGGTTTCTGCCTGCAGCGCGACGTGGTTGAGCATGATCGGTCTCCGAACTCGTCTCGTGGTGGTTGTCGTCGTGGCACTCCCCCTGGCAGGGGGTGGGTCACCCGCGCTCATGAACCTATTGTCGTCGTCGCCAGGATCCGGTCGAGGCCGGCGAGCACGCGGTCGAGTTCTTCCGCCCGAACGGTGAGCGCCGGACGGAACCGCAGGCCCGCCTCGCCGCAGCCGAGCATGATCACGCGTTCTTCCGCGCGCAGGCGGGTGATGACCTCGTCGCGCAGCCGGGCGTTCGGGAGGGTGATCGCGCACATGAGGCCGCGACCGCGGGGATGCGAGATGAGCGCGGGGTGGCGCGCGGCGAGGTCGCGCAGCCCGCCGAGCAGGCGCTCCCCCAGCGTCGCGGCGCGCTCAATGAGCCGCTCGGCCTCGATCACCTCGAGGATGCGCCGCCCGCGGACCATGTCGGTGAGGTTGCCGCCCCAGGTCGAGTTGATGCGCGATGAGACGGTGAAGACGTTGTCCCTGACCTCGTCCACTCGACCGCCGGCCATCACGCCGCAGACCTGTGCCTTCTTGCCGAAGGCGACCACGTCGGGCTCGAGGCCAAGCTGCAGGTAGGCCCACGCGGTGCCGGTCATGCCGACGCCCGTCTGCACCTCGTCAAGTACGAACAGCGCGTCGAACTCGCGGCACAGAGCCTGCATCGCCCGCAGGAAGGACGGGCGGAAGTGGTTGTCGCCGCCCTCGCCCTGGATCGGCTCGGCGATGAAGCAGGCGATGTCGTGGGAGCTCTCCTCGAAGGCGCGGCGGGCCGCTTCGAGCGCTTCGGCTTCGGCCGCGGCCACGGCGGCCTCGTCGTCGTACAGGTTGACAGCCGGGCTCGGGATGCGCGGCCAGTCGAACTTCGGGAACCGCGCGATCTTGGCCGGATCTGTGTTGGTCAGGCTCATCGTGTACCCGCTGCGCCCGTGGAACGCCCGCTCCAGGTGAAGGACCTTGGTGCCAAGGGCGGGGTCTATGCCGCGGCTCTCGTTCAGGCGGGACTTCCAGTCGAAGGCGATCTTGAGCGCGTTCTCCACGGCCAGGGCGCCGCCGTCGATGAAGAACAGGTGCGGCAGCGCCTTGTCGCCGAGCACGCGGGCGAAGGTCTCGACGAAGCGCGCCATCGGCACCGTGTAGACGTCTGAGTTGCTCGGCTTGTTGACCGCGACAGTGGCGATCTCATGCAGGAACTCCTCATCGCGGGCGAGGGCGTCGTGATTCATGCCGAGCGCGGACGAGGCGAAGAACGTGAACATGTCGAGGTACTCGCTTGAGTCCCTCGCGTCGACCAGCGTCGACCCATACGAGCGGTCCAGGTCGAGCACGAACTCGAAGCCGTCCGCGAGCAGGTGCGCGGCTACCCGCTCGTGCACGGTGCCCGGGTCGAGCTGCGTGGTCAGGTAAGCAGGGCTGAGCACTGTCATATGGGCATCGTACGAGTAGATTCTTCTGCTTTCCAGTATCCGAACAGCAAATTTGACTGTACTAACGATAAACGGCCGAACCTTCTACGAGAGTTCTCGCAGGGTCTCCATGAGCTGCTGCGCTAGCTCGCTCGGCGCTACTCCGCTGCGCGAGAGGATGCCGAGCGGTTCGGCGTTGCCCGGGACCGAGACGTTGAGCCGGCGGAGCAGGCCGGAGTCGAGGTCGAGCTGGACCGCGTGCTGCGGGGTGATCCACACCGCGTCGGAGAGCAGGGTCAGCTCTCGAGCGAGGGAGACCGACTGCGTCTCCGTGCGGCCCGGCGGCAGGGCGATGCCGTGCGCGTCGAAGAATCCCTCCACGTCATGCCTGGGCGCAGTGCCCATGCCCGGGATGACCAGGGGGTAAGCGAGCAGCGCGAGCGGCGAGACGGTTCTGCCTGGCGACCGGCCGTACACCGCGAGCCGGTGCTGCGGCCGCGTCACCACCGCGAGCGACTCCGCGTAGAGCAGCTCGAACGAGAGGCCCGCCATCATCGCGGGCTCGGCGATACGGCCGACCGCGAAGTCAACCTCGCCCGCCCGCAGCGCCGCGATCAGTTCCGGGTTGTGCCCCGTGCGCACCCGTACCCCGGCGTGCGGGCGGCGCTCGCGCAGCGCGATGACCGCCCGGGCCAGCAGGCCGCCGACGGCGGTGGGCAGCGCGGAAACAGCCACGGTGGGATAGCGCGGCTCCTCGTCGGCGGTGAGCGCGGCGGCGGCCGAGTCGAGCGCCCGGGTCACATCAACCGCGTACCGCAGGAACCGTTCGCCGGCCTGCGTCAGCTGGGTGCCCGCGCGCCCCCGCTCGAGCAACTGGTGACCGGCCAGCCGTTCCAGCTCGGTCAGCGTCTTGGAAACCGCGGGCTGGCTGAGATGGAGCCGCTCGGCCGCGCGCGCGAGCGTCCGCTCCTGGGCCACGACCACGAAGCAGCTGAGGTGCCTGAGCCGGATTCGCGACAGCGCGGCCGATGTCGAGGAATCGCGCACTTCCATAACCTCAGGTTAAGAATTAGTGATCAACAAGTCAATTTACTTCACCTGGAAGAAACTATAGAGTCACATATGACGCAACCGGTCACGTTCGCCAGAGAGAACCCTTCTGTCACTACACGGAAGGGGGTGACTACAAACCGTGTTAAGCGCCGACCGACCGCGGGGCATCAGTGGAGGCAGATATGGCCCGGATCATCGGCGGCGTGGCGACATCGCACACGCCGACCATTGGCTTCGCCTACGACCAGGACAAGCAGGATGACCCCGACTGGGCGCCGATCTTCAAGGCGTTCGAGCCGGTCTCCAACTGGTTCCGCGAGCAGCAGCCAGACGCGATCGTCTACATCTTCAACGATCACGTGACGTCGTTCTTCTTCGACCACTACTCGGCGTTCACGCTGGGCATCGGCGAGGAGTTCCCGGTCGCGGACGAGGGCGGCGGCGCGCGCGAGCTGCCCCCGGTGCCTGGCAACCCCAAGCTCGCCGCGCACATCGCGCAGAGCCTGGTCACCGACGAGTTCGACCTGTCGTACTTCCAAGACAAGGCGCTTGACCACGGCTTCTTCTCGCCGATGTCGGTGCTGCTCGACCGCGAGGACGGCCGGTGGCCGACGACCATCGTGCCGCTCCAGATCGGCGTGCTGCAGTTCCCCATCCCGACCGCCGCGCGCTGCTACAAGATGGGCAAGGCGCTGCGCCGCGCGATCGAGTCCTACCCAGAGGACATCAAGGTCGCCGTCGTCTCGACCGGCGGGCTCTCGCACCAGGTGCACGGCGAGCGGGCGGGCTTCAACAACCCCGAGTGGGACGCCGAGTTCCTCGAGCGGTTCACCGACGACCCGGCCTCGCTCACCGAGATGACCCACGCGGAGTACGCGGAGCTTGGCGGCTTCGAGGGCGCCGAGGTGATTATGTGGCTGATGATGCGCGGCGCGCTCTCGGACAACGTCGAGCGGGTGCACAGCTCCTATTACCTGCCGTCGATGACCGGCATCGCCACCCTCGTGCTCAACGACAAGGGCGGCGCCACCCCGGAGTCCGTGCGCGAACGGCACCGCGAGCGGATGGCGCTCCAGCTCAAGGGGGCCGACAAGCTCACCGGCACCTACCCGTTCGACATCGCCGCGAGCGTGCAGGCGTACCGGATCAACAAGTACCTGCACGACATGATCGACCCCGATCACCGCGCCCGGTTCCTCGACGACCCGGAGACCTCGTTCAAGGCGGCCGACCTGACCGAGGAGGAGAAGGACCTCATCAGGAACCGGGACTGGCAGGGCATGATCCGCTACGGCGTCATCTTCTTCATGCTGGAGAAGCTGGCCGCCGTCAGCGGCGTCTCCAACCTGCACGTCTACGCCGCCATGCGCGGCCAGACGCTGGCCGAGTTCCTCAAGACGCGCAATACCCAGGTGATCTACTCGGTCGCGGGGAACGACGCGGGGAAGAACCTCGGCGCGCACACTTCCGGCACGCGCTGAGGAAGGCCCGCCACGCGGTAAAGAAACCGTGCGCGGGTGACGTAGAGCCACGGTCCGTTCATACGAAAAGATTTTTGCTCTGAACGGACCGTGGCTTTTGTAATTCCGGCCCATTAACCGGATTCAGCGGGCCTAGGTGACAAGGCCTTATTCATGTATGTTCATGCTTGTGCCGCCGCTTGAAACGCCGATACCGACGCTGATCCCGACGCTGGCCGGGTCCTACTACACCGACCCCGACGTATTCGCCCGCGAGCAGCAGGCGATCTTCTCCGACGACTGGCTCTGCGTCGCGCGGGCCGGCGACATCGCAGAGCCCGGCCAGTTCCAGACGGTCCAGGCGGGCAGCGAGAGCGTCCTCGTCGTCCGGCAGCGCGACGGCGGGCTCCGCGCCTTCCTCAACGTTTGCAGGCACCGCGGCGCGCGCGTCGCCGCGGTGGAGTCCGGGCAGGTCAGCCGGTACCTTCGCTGCCCCTATCACGCCTGGTCCTACGACCTGAACGGGCGGCTCGCGGCCGCGCCGAACCTCGCCAAGATGCCGGACATCGATCGTTCCTCCCGCGGCCTTGTGGGCGTCGCCCTGCGGGAATGGCTGGGCTACGCCTGGATCAGCCTGGCCACGGCGCCGCCGTCGTTCGAGGAGCGGGTGATGGGCGCGGTCGCTGGCCGGCTCGGCGCGGTCGAGGCCATCGAGGCGTACCGGCTTGACTCGCTGGCCGTCGGGCGGCGGATCGTCTACGACGTCGCCGCTAACTGGAAGCTCATCGTCGAGAACTTCATGGAGTGCTACCACTGCGCAGCCATTCACCCGGAGCTGGTCAGCGTGCTGCCCGAGTTCGCCGGCGGGTACGCGGCCCAGTACTACGTGGGGCACGGCGCGGCCTTCGCCGACCGGGTGGCCGGGTTCACCGTCGACGGCTCCGAGGGGTTCGCCCGGCTGCCGGGGCTCACGAGCGACCAGGACCGGAAGTACTACGCGATCACCATCAGGCCGCAGGTCTTCATCAACCTGGTGCCGGACCACGCGATCGTGCACCGGATGATCCCGCTCGGGCCGGACCGGACGACGGTGATCTGCGACTGGCTCTTCTCCCCCGAGGTGGTGGCCGCGGGCGCGGATGTGTCCCAGTCGGTGGAACTTTTCGACCGGGTGAACCGGCAGGACTTCGACGCGTGCGCGCGGACGCAGCCGTCCATGTCGTCGCGCGCCTACCGCGAGGGCGGCGTGCTCGTCCCCAGCGAGCACCACATCTCCGAGTTCCACTCCTGGCTCCGGGGTCGGCTCCAGTAGGCGCGTGCGGCAGACTTAGCGGGTGAGAAGTGATCTCTCTCCCGCGGCCGAGCTATCCCCGGCTCCGCGCCGGTCCCGGGGGCTGGCGCTGCCCCGGGCTGACTGGCGAGAGGTCGCGGCGATCTTCGTCGGGGGCGCGCTTGGCACCCTGGCGCGGGCCGCGCTGGCCGAGGCCTTCCCGCATTCCGCCACCGCCTGGCCGTGGCCGACGTTCGCGGTCAACATCGTGGCGGCGTTCCTGCTCGGCTACTTCGTGACCCGGTTGCAGGAACGGCTGCCGCTGTCGTCGTACCGGCGTCCGCTGCTCGGCACGGGGCTGTGCGGCGGGCTCTCCACGTTCTCCACGATGCAGGTGGAGATCGTGGAGATGCTGGACGCGCACGCGTGGGGCCTGGCCGCCGGGTACGCTGCGGCGTCCATCGCGGCGGGGTACGCGGCCATCCAACTGGCGACCGCCTTGGTCAGAAGGGTGCGGGTCCGGGTCTGATGAACGTGGGAGTGTGGGCCGCGGTGGTGGTGATCGGCGGTGCCGGGTCGGTGCTCCGCTTCTACGCCGACGGACTCGTCTCCGCCGCGGTAGGGCGCGACTTCCCTTACGGCACGATGGTGATCAACGTGTCAGGCGCGGTGATCCTCGGGCTGCTCAGCGGGCTGGCGCTCACCCCTTCGCAGTCGCTGCTCCTCGGCACCGCGGCCATCGGCTCGTACACCACCTTCTCCACCTGGATGCTGGAGACGCAGCGGCTCACCGAGGAGCGGCAGTACCGCAAGGCCGTGCTTAACATCGTCGCCAGCCTGGCCCTCGGCATCGCCGCCGCCGCGCTCGGACGGCTGATCGGGATGCACTTGTGAACCAGGACTGCCTCAAGCTCACCAGCTACTTCGGCGAGCGCCAGCGGACCGCCGATGACGGCTTCGCCGCCGATGCGCTGCTCGACCTCTACGGGCGACATGGGATCGCGACGAGCATCCTGCTGCGCGGCGCCGAGGGGTTCGGCGCCCGGCAGCACCTCCGCACCGACCGGTCCGAGTCGCTGTCGCATGACCTGCCGTTGACAGCGGTCGCGGTGGACACCAGATCCCGCATCGAAGGCCTGCTCGACCCGACCGTCGACCTGCTCCGCGGCGGGCTTGTCACGCTGGAGCGGGCGCGGCTGCTGACCGGCGACCTGGAGACCGTCGTGCCGGGCGGGGCACCGGACGAAGAGACCAAGCTGACGGTCTACGTCGGCCGCCAGGAACGCGTGTACCGGGTCCCTGCCTTCGTGGCCGTCTGCGACCTCCTGCACCGGCGGGGCATTGCCGGCGCCACCGCACTGCTCGGCGTGGACGGGACGGCGCACGGCGAGCGCAAGCGGGCCGCCTTCTTCAGCCGCAACGCGGGGACCCCGATGATGGTCATCGCGGTGGGCTCGGGGGCGCGGATCGCCCGGGTGCTGCCCGAGCTCGGCGGCCTGCTCCGCCAGCCCCTGCTGACCCTCGAGCGCGTCAGCATCTGCAAGCGGGACGGCACTCTGCTCTGCCGCCCGCCGACGGCGGGCGAATCCCGGCCGGCCGCTGACGGGACTCAGCTGCCGGTGGCGCACAAGCTCATGGTCTACACCTCGGAGGCCGCGCTCCACGACGGACAGCCGATCCACCGCGCGATCGTCCGCCGGCTGCGCGCCGCCGGGATCAGCGGCGCGACCACGCTGCGGGGCATGTGGGGGTTCCACGGCGACCACCAACCGCACGGCGACCGCCTGCTCCAGCTCGGCAGGCACGTCCCCGCCCTCACGATCGTGATCGACACCCCGGAGCGCACTCAGGCCGCGTTCGACATCATCGGGGACCTCACCGCGGAACAGGGCCTCGTCACCTGCGAGACAGTGCCGGTGACGCGCCAGAAGCCGGTCGGCGCGCGCAGGGTGTAACGCCAGCGCGCGCCGTTGGGGCGCGATACGACGCGATACGACCCGAAGGGAACACGATGGGGGTCATTGTCTCTGGCGGCAGCGGAGTCCGCATTGGGTGGTTACGATCGGAGCGTGACCACGCCTGCACCGAGACTGATTCAGTCGCTCGTCGACACCGCGCGCTCCGGCGCGGACCTTCTCGCCAGCCGCGAGGACGCGGCCGATTGGCTCCGCGCGGCCGGACTGCTGCCCGCGGACGCCGGCACGACCCTGACCGGCTCCGAGCACGGCGCCCTGCTCCGGCTGCGCGACTCGCTGCGCGATGTCCTCGCGGCGCGCGCGGACCGCCGCCACGACGCCGACGCGGCCACCCGGCTCACCCGAGCGCTCGCCGACGGGCGCCTAGTGGTCACCGTGGACCCGGCCGGGGCGGCCGGGCTCGCCAGCTCCGCCCGAGCGACTTACTCCAACATGGTGGCCGCCATCGCGATCGCCGTAGCCGAGACCCTGCGGAAGTAGGGGAATGAGCGGTGCCCGTGGGCGTTATACGCCTAGTAGACCCCCGGACCGCTGAAAGGAGCGAGATGAGCACCGTCGCACTCACCGAGGAGACGTTCGAAGAAGTCGTCACCAAGGAGGGCATCACGCTCGTCGACTGGTGGGCGTCCTGGTGCGGTCCATGCCGCATGTTCGGGCCGATCTTCGAGGCGGCCAGCGAGAGCCACTCCGACATCACGTTCGGCAAGATCGACACCGAGGCCCAGCAGGGGCTTGCGGGCGCCGCGAGGATCACCTCGATCCCCACGCTGATGGCGTTCAGGGACGGAGTGCTCGTCTTCTCCCAGGCGGGCGCGCTGCCCGCCACGTCGCTTGAGAAGCTGATCCAGGCCGTGCGGGACCTGGACATGGATGACGTGCGGGAGCAGTTGGCCGAGCAGCAGGCGGGCGCGCCGGACCAGGCCTGAGCTCCCGGTCCGGCGCCACCTGCTCGCTGAGGCTAGCTCAGGCCAAAGCCGTCGAACTCGCCCTTGCGCACCCCCCCGATAAAGGCGCGCCACTCATCCGGCGTAAAGCGCAGGACGGGTCCTGCAGAGTCCCGGCTGTTACGGACGCCGATCTCGTCGCCTGATAGGTCTGCCACCTCCACGCAGTTGCCGTTGGCGAAGCTCAGCGAGCTCTTGACCCAGGTGTCACTTTTCGTTGCCCGCGCGGGCAGGCTTCCCACCGTTGGGGTTCCCACGTTGTCCCTTCGCTCCTTCTTTTCTCCTTCGCCGCCGCGTTTCTCGCGGCCGCCGCGGCGGGGACGGTGAGCCTCCGGGGGCTCACTGCTCACCGTCCCTGCCTGACCCCTGCGGGCCGCGTCCGTTGCCCGTTGCGGCATGGGGCGGAACTGCGGGTTGTGCTATCGCGGGGAGCGTCACATCCGTTGCCCGCAGGGGAGCTAAGCGCCCAACCTGGCTGACCTTTAGGCGCTAGGTTGGTGACCGGGCAGCGGGGCTTGTTTTGGTCTTGCTCTGGTCTTGCCCGGGTTTCTGCTCGTAAGCGCCCGCCCGTTGCCGGTTGCTTCTTGCTGTAAGAATGCTGCTGCAAGTTTCAGTGCAAGACATCGGTCAGCTGCCGTATTTCGAAGTCCGTCAACGAAGGCATCGTCTACCTTTGGCGTTGCGCCACTTCCCGGCCCGCGCGGGCTGTGCGGGAGCGCGTGGGGACCAGCCTCACTAATTGATGAGACGCCGAAGGCGGGTCCCATGGGCCTAGAACCCGCCTTCGCGTCACTGCCTGCTGGGCTTGCTAGCCGCCGAAGCGGTCGAACTCGCCGTTGCGCACGCCACCGATGAACGCATGCCACTCGTCGGGCGTGAACCGGAGAACCGACCCCTCCGCGTCCCGACTGTTGCGAACACCGATCTTGCCGCCAGATAGATCCGCCACCTCAACGCAGTTGCCGTTGGCGAAACTCAGCGAGCTCTTCATCCACTTGGGCTGACTTTCGAGCGTAGACATAGCCACGCTCCTCCCCTCACTGATTGGTGTGCTTCCCTCACACACGGCTACCAGTAATAGAACCAAGAGTAGCCGCATAACGTGCAGGCTAACAGCACCACGAGCCTCCATGTGCCTGTTTTAACCCAACCGACACTGCTGACCAGTAAATGCCACGCTGCCTCTAATTACTCAAAAATTCACATAAGTATTTGAAAATCACATAGACACTGAGTAAAACGAATCGACGCCTTGTGCCATCGCGGCATCACCCTGCGGCGCGGGCTTAACTTGGGGCCGAAGCTGTACGCCCGGATGCCCGAAATGCGACCTTTGCCGGTCACTTGACCGCGCAACTTCGGCCTTAAGACGCGCCTGAGGGCCGCCATGGCAGGACGGCAGGCCAGTGCCAAGAGACGGCAGCTCGACCCGGGTCCGAAGGGCTGAGCTGCTTGGGTAGGCCGGGGTTACGAGGCTGAGGCGCGGGGGGTGGCGGCCCAGCGCGACTCGGCGGTTTCCAGGATTAGCTTCCTGGAGTCGGCCGGCGAGAGGGCGGCCTCGGTGAGGGTGCGGAACGCGACCCGGTGCAGGTGGGTCTCGCGCTCGCCTTCGACGATGAAGCCGCTGCGCATCTGCTCGGTGGAGACCACGTCCTGGAGCACCGCGTCGCCGTCGGCCTCGAAGCCGAACAGCACGAACGACTCGCCGATCACCGTGTGCTGACCGTCGAGCGGGAGGATCTGCAGGGTCATGTTGGGCCGCTCGCACTCGCGGGCCAGTCGTTGCAACTGCTCGTACATCACCAGGTCGGTGCCGATCCGGCGCAGCAGCACTGACTCGTCGAGCACCACGGAGATCTTGAGCCCGAGCCGATCGAGCACCTGCTGGCGACGGAGCCGGACGCGGACGAGCCTGGTGACCTGGGACGGCGCGATCGGTTCGACCCGGTCATAGCTGTCGATGATGTGCCGGGCGTAGCCCTCGGTCTGCAGCAGCCCCGCGACGACGTCAACGTGCCAGATCGCGACCGCCGTCGCCTCGTGCTCAAGTCCGATGAACTGCTGGTAGTCCTCGGGGACGGAGTCCGCGTACTCCTCCCACCAGCCCTTCTGCGAGGCGTCCACGGCGAGCGCCATCAGCAGCTCGCGATGCGCGCCCTTGACGCCGTAGTAGTCGAGCAGACGCTCGACCTCCCGGGGCCTGAGCCCGGTCTTGGCGCGCTCGTACCGGCTGATCTTCGACGGCGACCAGCGGAGATTGCGGGCCACCGTCTCCCCGCTGACCCCCTTGGCCTCGCGTAGCGAGCGCAGCTCGGCAGCGAGCCGAAGACGCCGAACCGTGGGACTGCCCTCTTCGACCAACGGGTGCGCCTCCTCCCGGCTGTGGACAGACATGTGGTGTCCGTTCTGAATATTTCACGGAAAGAATTGCCGAAACCAGTAGATCGACCTATATATACCCAAGGTGATCAAACCGTCACAGCGCAAGCGCTTGCGGATGATTAAGGAGCGACAGCAGCAAACGAAGTGACTGATGGTGAAGAACGGCAAAAGGCGACCCGCCGCCGATTGGGAATCGACGGCGGGCCACCGATCGGGCGAGCCACTTCGCCCGTGATCGCGGGCAACCTATTCACTCGCGATAGCGAGTGCGCGATGTCACCCGCGATAGTGAGGGAGCGATGTCACGCGTGGTAGGTGTACGCGTTGGGAGCGGGGACGCTCGACGCCACTGAGGTGGCGGCCGGGGCGACCGAGGTCAGGGCGGCCGCTGCGGGAACGGCCACCAACGACCCGACAGCGCCGATGGTGACAATGACGGGGGCGATGATGGTACGCCGAATGCGCATGATTCCTCCATGCGTAAAACGAGGCCAGCAGCCCGCCACTCGCTCTGGCGGCCCGCACGACGCGGCAGGCCTTGGCCGCGTCGATCATCACCAGTATTGGGCTGATTACAGAAGGTAGCATATGCTCACGCACAGTATGATCGCAAGGGGTAGTTGAAATATTACTTTGAGTTATTCTGCGTTTATCCGGCTGAACCGTACGGTCCTGGCAGCTGAGTGGGATAGGCGGCGTGACACGGCTGACTCATCGATGACCTGGGTACGCATGTGACAGGGCCGACTCGTCGGTGACGGAGTGGTCGCTGATCCTCGATTGGCCGATTGGTTTAATCGGCTCTTATTGGAATGAGCTGATCAATATCGCGATTCACGTGCATCGCTTGACTGACGGTCCTGCGGTGACGGAAACCGTCGCGAGGTGCCCGGACGACAGGCACTGGCGAATGCCCGCGAAGAAAATTCTCAGCTCTTCCCCGCGAATTTTCCGCCGCTCCAGGCGAAAGCCAGCAGCCCGCAGCCGATTGGGAGAATCGACGGCGGGCCGCTGGCCGGGCGCTGTATTTACGCCATGTGGCCGATGACATCTGGGCGAGGCAGTGCCCGACGCCACTGCGGTGGCGGCCGGGGCGACCGCGGTCAGGGCGGCTACTGCGGGGACTGCCACGAGCGACCCGACCGCGCCGATCGTGAGGATGAGGGGAGCGATGATGTTACGCCGAATGCGCATGATTCCTCCATGCGTTTACCGAGGTCACTGCCCACTACCTGGTTTCGGCGGCCCGCACCAGACTTCATTGTCTGTGTTTTTCATTCACCAGTCTGCGGCTGATTTCATGCACTATAGTAGGCATATAGATCAATCATATTCAAATAGCAAAAGCAGGCGTCACTCTTTGCTATGGCAATTTGCAGAGGAATTGCCTATATTGATGCGGATGAATTATCAAAATAGGATGCCATGAATATTGAACTGCAACTTTCAGTGAACATTACAGAGCAATTACACAATGACGCTAGGGCGACAGATAGGCATGCACCGAATTATTGTCCTAAAACGTTCCGCTTGTTCGGCAGATGCGCAGCTAGTACGCTTCATCCCATGCATCCGGTAACCCCGGCCGGCGTGCTGGCCGGCCGTGATGACGAGCTTGCGCTGCTTGACGGGCTGTTGAGAGATCTCGCCCAGGGCAGTGGCAACGCCGTGCTCATCGAGGGCGAGCCGGGCATCGGCAAGACCGCCCTCGTCCGCGCCGCGCTCGCGACCGCCGCCAACGGGTTCAGGGCGCACGCGGGTGCGCACCAAGGGTCACCGGGGGCCTGCCAGGTCTTCTGGGGCGCCGGGGACGAACTCGGCCAGGAGCTCCCGCTGCTTCCGTTCCTCGACGCGCTCCAAGTGCGGGCCGCATCGGTGAACGCCAGGCGGACCACGATCGCCGGGCTGCTGCGCGGCGAGGTCGCCACCGACCGCGGTGCCGACGTGCCCGCGCTGCTCGCCGAGCAGCTCATCGCGCTCACCATCGACGAGACCGCCACGCGGCCCGTCGTGCTGGTGATCGACGACCTGCACTGGGCCGACCCGGCCACCGTCAAGCTCTGGGGACGGCTGGCCAGGACCGCGCATCAGGTGCCGCTGCTGCTCATCGGCGTGACCCGCCCGGTACCGCAGCGGGACGACCTCCTCGCGCTGCGCCGTGCGGTAGAGGACGCGCATCGCGTCCAGCTCGGCTCGCTCTCCCAGCCGGCCGTGGCCGAGCTAGTCGGGACGCTGGCCGGCGGCCGACCGGACACCGGGCTACTGCGGCTCGCGGCCAGCGCGGCGGGCAATCCGCTCTACCTCACCGAGATGCTGGCCGCGCTCGCCCGGTCGGGCGGCATCGCGGTCACCCCCGCGGGCACGGCGCAGCTTGCGCGGCGGCACCGTGCCCGACTCGCTGCCCGGCGCGATCGCGGACCGGCTCGGGTTCGTCTCCGCGTCCACCAGGGAGGTACTCCGCGCCGCCGCGCTGCTCGGCGTCGAGTTCGCGATCACCGACCTGACCGCGGTGCTCGGCCGAACCGTCGCCGCCCTGGTCCCCGCGCTCGACGAGGCCCGGGCGACCGGGGTGCTCACCGATTCCGGCAGCGGCCTCGCCTTCCGCCACCCGCTGATCAGGGAGGCGCTCTACGCCGAGATGCCCGCCTCGGTGCGCGCCGCCTGGCACCGGGACGCCGGGCACGCGCTCGCCTCGGCGGGCGCGGCACCGGACCGGGTCGCCCGGCAGCTCCTTCGCGCGCTCGGCGGCCCAATCCATCCGGATGCCGACGGGCCAGGCGACGGTCGCAGGCGGTACCGCCGCGACGGTTTCGCCGGTCCCCGAATGTCCGGCGTCGCGGCCGATGCACACGTCGCCCTTGATGCTCACGACGCCCTGGAAGCACTCCACGGTCCTGGCCGACGAGCATCGACCGGCCACGCGCCGGACCGGCTCGGGCGTGCAGCTGGCGTGAGCATGGCCATCGAGATCGAGCGTCCGCCGGTCGGCCCCGACTCGGCCTGGTCGTCCGGACCGGTGGACGAGTGGATGATGGACTGGCTGACCACCTCGGCCGACTCCCTGGTCGGCCAGGCACCCGCGGTGGCGGCGGAGCTGCTCGCCCAGGCCGTCGGCAGCATCCCTGCCGGTCCGCCAGGCATGGCTGGCTGGCTGGCCGGCTCGCCGACGCGCTCTACCGCACCGGCGACAGGGCAGCGGCCGAGCAGGTCGCGGAGAGGGCGCTGTCCTACGCCGCCGACCCGGACTTGATCGTGGACCTGCACTGGACGCTCGCCCAGTGCCGGATGCTGGCCGGCTCGGGTGCCGAGTCCCTCACGACGCTCGACCGGGCGCTCGCCTCCCCCGGGCTCTCGGCCAAGCACCGCGCCCGGCTGCTCGTGCTCGCCGCGCGTACCTACCAGTTCCTCGGCGACCTGGAGGCAGCCGACCGGGAGGCCGACGGCGCGCTCGCCTCGGCTCAGGAGGTCGAGCGACGCCTGGGCGACAGGCTGGGCGCTGCATGTGCTGGCGCTCGGGGCCCTGATCCGCGGCGACCTGGCCGACGCCCTGCCGCTCTACGACCGGGGTCTCGCCGTGACCGAGACCGACCCCACGCTAGCCGACCTTGGGCTGCTGCTACAGATCAACAAGGCCGCAACGCTCTTCAACCTCGACCGGCACGACGAGGCGCTCGCCACGGCGGAGCGGGCCCGGCAGCTCGCGGACCGGGTCGGCACGGCGATGAGGCTTGCCCAGGCGCACGGCATACTCGGCCAGCTGTACTTCGAGGTCGGACGCTGGGATGACGCGCTCTACGAACTTTCCGCCGTGCCGACGGACCTGAAGGAGCCTGGGGCGGCGTGCGATGAACTTGGCATCACCGCATTGATCAGCTTCCACCGGAACGAGCCAGCGACGGCGCGCACCCAGCTGGCGGCCACCGAACCGCACGCGCGGCGGATCGGGCAGCGGTCGATCCCGCCGCTGATCCTCACCAGGTCGCTCGACCGCGAGCAGGACGGCGACCTCTCCGGCGCGCTCGCCGTGCTCAAGGCCGCGTTCGACGGCAACCCCGACGACCTCGGCGAGACCGAGGACCTGCTCGGGGACGCGGTGCGGCTCGCGGTCACCACCGGGGACAAGGCGATCGCAGAGACGCTGACCGGGCAGGCCAGCCACGCTGGCCGAGGGATCGCAGATACCGCATCGGCAGGCCAACGCCCTGTACTGCCGGGGCATGGTCGACCGGGACTCCGCAACCCTGCTTGAGGCCGCACAGCGATACGCCGACGCGAGCCGGCCGCTCCCCCGGGCCAAGGCGCTGGAGGCGGCTGCCCAGTGCCTGGTCGAGGTCGAGGATCGGACCGGGGCGCGGCTGGCGTTCGAGCAGGCAGTCGAGGTGTATGAGTTCCTCGGGGCCGAGGCCGACCTGAACCGGGTGCAGGCCGAGTTCCGCGGTTACGGGATCAGGCGCGGGCCGCACAGCAAGCACCGGCGGGCCCAGAGCGGCTGGGAGGCGCTGACCGACGCCGAGCTCAAGGTCGCGGCGTTTGTCGAGGAGGGGCTGTCCAACCCGGAGATCGCGGGCCGTCTGATGCTCTCGCGTCGTACCGTGGCGACCCACGTCAGCCACATCCTGAAGAAGTTGGACGTCGCCACCAGGACCGACATCGCCCGCGAATCGGCGCTGCGCGTCCACGCCGCCCAGTAGCAGTACCCGGGTTGCTTCCCTCTCGCTAGATCATCGCGCCGGATTTTCCTGGTCGGCTCCGGCACAATCGCGGTTGCATGCGAGTCAGACAGACATTAGTGCGCCCGTCGCGGCGTGGCCTTGCCGGTCTTGCAGCCGCGGCGCCGTGACGCGCCGCGGCTGCTCGTCCGCCCGGACGCCGACCCTAATCGGTCCAAGTCACTGGGATCACGGGCGGCCTTGATCGCGGAGCTGGACCGGTCCGGGTCTTCTACGCCACGCAACCGGATTGTCGTCGGGGCCTGGCGCCGGTCTCACCTTCGCCGGCTCGGGGTGAGCTGTTGGCGGCCGGCAAGGCCCAGCAGCCGCAAATACCGTCACTCTGATCGGCGGTTCTCCAGCTTTGCGGTTGATGCCTCCGTAATGGTCGTCGCCGACTGAGATACCCGGCTACGCACAGCGACAGGATGCTGAGTCCCGTACCGACGAGGGTCCACATGACACCCCTGTCTGCCGCCAAGCTGCCCGGCTCAGTCAGCGCCGGGACGAATGCAGCAATTGCGAGCGCCGCCCCTGTGTTTATGCCGACCAGCCATATTTCCGCCCCACCGCCCGACGAAGACGCCGATTTCCGTGTGATGTAATCCGACATGGCTCCTCCAGGTGTATACCGAGGTAACGTGCCCGCTACCTGGTTCCGGCGACCCCACACTGGCCTCATAGTCAGTGTTTTTCATTCACCAGCCTGCGGCTGATTTCATGTACGATGCTGACATATAGGGAAACCATATTCAAATAGTAAAAGGGGCGTCACTCTTTGCTATCGCAATTTACCGGATTCTTGCGTGTATTGATGCGCGCGAATTGTCAGAATAAGAATCTCGAGAAATTGCATTGTAACTTTCACTGAACATTACAGAGCAATTACGAGATGGCATCGCTCGCGCGGATCGGTGTTCGCCGAATTAATGTCCTAAAACGTTCCGCTTGTTCGGCAGATGCGCAGCTAGTACGCTTCATCCCATGCATCCGGTAACCCCGGCCGGCTTGCTGGCCGGCCGTGTCGACAAGCTTGCGCTGCTCGACGGGTTATTAAGAGAGCTCGCCCGGGGCATCGGTAACGCAGTGCTGATCGAGGGCGAGCCGGGCATCGGCAAGACCGCCCTCGTCCGCGCCGCGCTCTCCGCCGCCGCTCACGGGGGCGGCGCCCTGGGCCCCCCGGGAGGCAGTCCGGTCTTCTGGGGAGCCGGAGGCGAACTCGGCCAGGAGCTGCCGCTCTGCCGTTCCTCGACGCGCTCAAGGCGCGGGCGGCGCGGAACCCCCGCCGCTCGTTAGTTCTCGGGAGTCCCTGCTACGCGTTGAGCCTCTGGAATTTCCTGCGCCTCGTTAGGTCCCGGGAGTACCACCATTCGCCAGATTAGTGTGATTTCCTACCTCACCACCGTACGGTCACGTGAGTCCCATCATTGGCTAGGTTTCTCGTGAGACCCTGCCACTCACGCTGACCTCGTTTTTTACCGGGACAATAAGGCTGTGCGGAGGCGCGTTCGTGGCAAACTGATCGCCGATGACGGGAATATCATTATTCATCGTTTTAAAGTGTTGAAAGTTCCCTTTGTTCAGCAAATGGGGAGCTAGGGCGATTGAGCGGCCAGTACGCTTTGCACTATGCCTCCGGTGATCCCGGCCGGCGTGCTAGCCGGACGTGCTGACGAGATGGCGCTGCTGGACGGGCTGTTGAGAGATCTCGCCCGAGGCAGTGGCAACGCCATGCTCATCGAGGGCGAGCCGGGCATCGGCAAGACCGCTCTGATCCGCGCCGCGCTGGCGTCCACCGCCCACGGGTCCAGTGCGGGCGCGCACCATGGGGCCCAGTGGGGCTGCCAGGTTTTCTGGGGAGCGGGCGACGAGCTCGGCCAGGAGCTGCCGTTGCACCCGTTTCTCGACGCGCTTCAGGTGCGGGCCGCGTCGGTGAACGCCAGGCGGACCACGATCGCCGGCCTGCTGCGCGGCGAGGTCGCCACCGACCGCGGCGCCGACGTGCCCGCGCTCCTCGCCGAGCAGCTGATCGCCCTAATCATCGACGAGACCGACGCCCGGCCTGTGGCCCTGGTGATCGATGACCTGCACTGGGCCGACCCGGCCAGCGTGCGGCTCTGGGGCCGGCTCTCCAGGACCGCGCGACAGGTGCCGCTGCTGCTCATCGGTCTTACCCGCTCGGTCCCGCAGCGAGAGGACCTCCTCGCGCTGCGCCGCGCGGCGCACGGTTCACATCGCCTCCAGCTCGGCTCCCTCTCCCCGGCTGCCGTGGCCGAGCTCGTCGGCACGCTGGCAGGCGGCACGCCGGACACTGGGCTGCTGGAGCTCGCCGCCGGCGCTGCGGGCAACCCGCTCTACCTCACGGAGCTGTTTGCCGCGCTCGCCCGGTCCGGCGGTATCGTGGTCACCCCGGCCGGCGCCGCGCAGCTCGCGGTCGACAACGCGCCCGACTCGCTCCCTGGCGCCATCGCCGACCGGCTCGGGTTCGTCTCCACGCCCACCAGGGAGGTACTCCGCGCCGCCGCCCTGCTCGGCGTGGAGTTCGCGATCACCGACCTCACCGCGGTGCTCGGCCGGACCGTCAACGACCTTGTCCCCGCACTCGACGAGGCCGGCACGACCGGCGTGCTCACCGATTCCGGCAGCGGCCTGGCCTTCCGCCACCCGCTCATCAGGGAGGCCCTCTACGCCGAGATGCCGGCCTCGGTGCGCGCCGCCTGGCACCGCGACGCCGGGCACGCCCTGGCCTCCGCGGGCGCGGCACCAGACCGGGTAGCCCGGCAGCTGCTGCGCGGCCCGGCCGCCGGCGAGGGGTGGATGATGGACTGGCTCGCCACGTCGGCCGACTCCCTGGTCAGCCAGGCACCCGGGGTAGCGGCGGAGCTGCTCGCCCAGACGGTCGCTGCCATCCCGGCCGGGTCAGCCAGGCACGGGTGGCTGGCCGGCAGGCTCGCGGACGCGCTCTACCGAACCGGCGATCAGGCGGCGGCGGTGCGAGCGGCGGAGCGAGCGCTCGGCTACGCCGCCGACCCCGGCCTTGTGGTGGACCTGCACTGGACGCTGGCGCAGTGCAGAATGCTGGACGGCTCGGTCGAGGAGTCCTTCGCCACGATCGAACGGGCGCTCGCGGCGCCCGGGCTCTCGGTCAAGCACCGCGCCCGCCTGCTCGTGCTGGGCGCGCGCACCCATCTCTACTTCGGCGACGTGGAGGCGGCAGGCCGGGAGGCCAATGGCGCGCTGGCCTCGGCCGTGGGATCGGGCGACGGCTGGGCGACCGGATGGGCGCTGCACGTGCTCGCGGTCGCGGCCACGATCCGAGGAGAGCTGGCCGAGGCGCTACCGCTCTACGACCGAGGCCTGGCCGTGGCCGAGACCGATCCCGCGCTAGCCGACCTGGGACTGCTGCTTCTCGTCAACAAGGCCGTCACGCTCTGCAACCTCAACCGGTACGACGAGGCCCTCGCCACCGCGGGGCGGGCTCGGCAGCTCGCGGATCAGGTCGGCACCACGGTCAGGCTGGCCCAGGCGCACGGCGTGCTTGGCCAGCTGTTCTTCGAGACCGGACGCTGGGACGATGCGCTCGCCGAGATCGAGACCGTGCCGATGGACCTGAAGGAGCCCGGGGCGGCCTGCGGGGAGTTCGGCACCCTCGCCGTGATCAGCTTTCATCGGAACCAGCCCGAGGCCGCCCGCCGCCACCTGGCCGCCGCCGAGCCGCACGCGGAGCGGTTCGGGCATCGTCTCATGCCCCCGCTGCTGCTCGCCCGGTCGCTTGACCGCGAGCAGGCCGGCTCTCGCGCCGATGCGCTCGCCGTGCTCACCGCCGCGCTTGACGCTAACCCCGATGACATCGGGGAGACCGAGGATCTGCTCGGGGACGCGGTGCGGCTAGCGGTCAAGACCGGGGACAAGACGACCGCGCAGACCATTACCGGCCAGGTGACTACCCTCGCCGACGGGTCGCAGATCCCGCACCAGCAGGCCAACGCACTCTACTGCCGCGGCCTGGTCGACCGGGATCACGCCGTGCTGCTCGAGGCCGCGCGGCGGTACGCGGACGCGGGGCGGCCGCTCCCCAAGGCCAGGGCGCTTGAGGCGGCGGCCGAGTGCCTGGTCGAGATCGAGGATCGGACCGGGGCGCGGCTGGTGTTCGAGCAGGCCGTCGAGGTGTACGAGGTCCTCGGGGCCGAGGCCGACCTGAACCGGGTGCAGGCCGAGTTCCGGGGCTACGGCATCAGGCGCGGGCCGCACAGCAAGCACCGCCGGGCGCAGAGCGGCTGGGAGTCGCTGACCGACATGGAGTTGCGGGTCGCGGCGCTGGTGGAGGAGGGACTGTCGAACCCGGAGATCGCCGCCCGGCTGGTGCTCTCCCGCCGCACCGTGTCCGCTCACGTCTCGCACATCCTGAAGAAGCTCGACGTCGCGACCAGGGCCGAGGTCGCCCGCGAATCGGCGCTGCGCGCCCGCGCCGCTCAGTAGGTCAAGGGGAGCCTCGTCGCCGGTAGCGCGCCCGAGAGTTCCGCCGCCTGTAGGTCCCGGGGAGCCTCGTCGCCGGTAGGGCACCCGAGAGTTCCGCCGCCTGCAGGTCCCGGGGGTCCCCGCCACCCGCGCCACCCCCCGGCGGGAGGCGGGGACGTCCGGTGGCCAGCCCGCCCGCATGCATGGGCTGGGGGCGGCGCGCCAGGTGAGGGTCCGGCGCGCCGCCCTTGAGTAGCGCCCGCGCAGCGGCCCATGGAGCGCGGACGCATCAAGTGGTGCGCTGCGCCCGCGGCGTCCGTTGCGGCCCGGGGGGCGGACCCCGGACCCCTTGCTGCGGAGGCTGGCCCGCGCAGCGAGGTCTGGACGACGACTGGTGCAGCGCACCACGTTCAGTGGCCCCGTTTTACGGGGGCGCTCCCGCTCCGGACGGGTCAGCGCCGCGTTGACCGGGGCCGGGATCCTTGGTTATCCCCGACCAGAACAGGGCGCGGCAGCGGACCATCCGGTCACGGACGCCACGCGAGTCAGCGCCACCCCAGGCCGCACCGCGCAGGCCGCGGCCGTGGAAGCCTCGGCCGCGCAGGTCAGCCTGGCGGCAGCCGCCGCCACCGACGGCGGGGGCGGTGAACCTCCGGGGGCTCACGGTTCACCGTCCCCGCTCGCGGTCCCCTGCGGGCCTGGCCCGATTCCCGTTGCGGCGCGGGAAGCGAGCGTGAGCGTGTAGAACACGGCTCGGCCTGCGGGGGTGCGGTAGTGGCCCGACTCGGCCGCCAAGGCGGCGGCGAGCAGCAGGCCACGCTCTGCATCCGCGTCCGATGCGGCGGTCTCCCAGGAGTCGCCGCGCACGGACGCGTCATGGATCTCGACGCGGAACTGGGTGGCGGAACAGCGGATGGCGAGCATGAGGGTCTCGCCCGCGCCGTTCGTGACCGCGTTGATGATCAGGTCGCTGGCGAGAATGCCCGCCACGTTCATGTCGACCGGGGCGCGCCACTCGGCGATCGCCGCCCGGACGTAACCGGAGGCATGCGCCGCGGCGGCCGAGCCGGTAGAGAGCCGAACCCGGCGGTGCCTCAGCTCGGCTGGCTCTGGCTCGGCTGTCCGGGGCGCGAACGCCGGACGTGCCGTGGGGGCCTGCGCCATCATGGTCATCGGTTCCTGTCCTCGATCGGAGCCTTCCGGTTCCGCCTGCGAAGTTGCGCCTCGGGAAGTTGCGTTACAAATGGTGCTGAAACTTGCAATGCGAGACATCGGTCAGCTGACCGATCTTGGATCACGCCCGTCCACATCATCGACTGCCGTCTCATCAACATCGGGCGGAACTTCAAGAGTGAAGTACACGGCCTTTCCCCCGGCGGTACGGTAGAACCCCCATTCGGCCGACAGCGACGTCACGAGCAGCAGTCCCCTGCCCGTCTCCGCATCCGCTTCCGCCCCGCAGCCAGAAACGACCGGGAGGTCGCCCGACCCGTCATGGACATCCACCCGCAGCCCGGCATCGTCGGCGGCGATGACGAGGAGCACGGCCTCTCCCGTCATCCCTTGCGCCCCCGCCTTCCCGTTCGGGTTCCTGGTGGCATGCGTGACGGCGTTGGTCACCAGCTCGCTGGTCAGCAGGATCGCCACGTCCGGATCGACGCAGACGCACCAGGCGCCGATCGCCGCCGCCACCTCGTCGCGGGCGACCGCGACTGCGGAGAGGCGGGGAGCAAGCCGGACGACCCGGCAGACGCGGGTACTCGCGCTTGCGCCGTTGCCCGTGTTCGAGCTGGTCGCGGCGGCGGGGGTACTTGGATTGGGCGGGCGGATCGGGCGAGTCGGCGCCATCTGGGTCATGGGCTTTCCTTAGCGGGCCGTGTAATGCCTCTTGCAAAACAAATGTGCATGCAAGTTGCAGTGACAGACATCCGTCAGCTGACTGATATCCCATCAGGCCAGGTCAGAGGGTATAGGTTCTTCGCCACAGGGGTTATTTCAGACCCATATTCCGCCACCTGCGCACTTGCGTACCGCGTGGCCTCTAGAATCAACCACGGCTCGTTCTGAATAAAGGACTTTGATTTTCCCCGAACGTGCCGTGGCGTCTCGAAAGGCCTCAGCTGCCACCTCAACCCCGGCCAGCCACAGGAGACTGTTACCTCTTTTAGAGCTCGCCGAGTATGAGGTCAGCGGCGCGATAGCCAACCAGCATGGCGGGGGCCGCGGTGTTGCCCGACAGTTGGACCGGAAGGACCGAGGCGTCGGCGATGCGCAGCCCCTCAGTCCCCCTGACCCGCAACTGCGGGTCGACCGCGTCCTCGTCGTTGACGCCCATGGCGGCGGCGCCGACGGCATGATAGATGCCGGTGCCGGTGGTCAGGGAGTAGCGGACCGCCTGTTCCGGGGTCGTCAGTGCGGGGCCGGGGAACTCCTCGCCAGCTATCAGGTCCGCGACGGGGGAGGTTGCGAGTATCTCGCGGGCCATTTCCAGGACCGGGGCGACGGCGCCGCGGTCGGCTTCCGTCTCAAGGAAGCGCGGGTCGATGACGGGCGGGTCGTCCGGGTCTTGTCCCGATACGTGGAGCGTGCTTTGGGTCTGCGGGCGGAGCGGGTAGGCCATGAAGAGGATGCCGGGATGCCGGGCCAGCTTCATCTGGCTGCTTGAGGTGTCCAGCGCCATCGGGGCGAAGAGCCCCTGGACGTCGGGGCGGGGCTGTTGCGGCGTTGACTTGAACTGGCAGACCAGGTCGTAGCCGGAGGTGGCGAGCAGGCCCTGACCGGATCGCAGGTACCTGAGGACCTCGGCTGCCTGGCCATAGCGGGTGCTCAGCTTGCTCGCGGCGACCCGGCCGGCGTTGAGGGTGACCTGGAGCGCGATGCCGCGTTGCTCGATGACGCGCTGACCGACGTTTGGCGACTCGATGCGAGGCTCGATGCCCGCTGCCCTTAGCACCTCCGGGCGGCCGATACCGGAGCGCTCGAGAAGCAGCGGGGTCTCGACGGCGCCGGCGCAGACGATCACCTCCCGGCGGGCCGTGATGTCGCGTGGCTTCTTGTTGCTGCCTCTTACTCTTACTCGTACTCCGGTGACGCGCCGGCCGTCGAAGAGGAGACGGCCGACGCGGGTACGGGTGGCGACGGTGAGGTTGCGGTGGCCCGCGCGGCGGCCGTCTGCGAGAGCAGGGCGGACGAAGGCATCGTAGGACGTGGTGCGGCGGCCGTCCCTGATCGTGGACGGGGTGAAGGCGATCCGCTCGGCGTCGGACGCGTTGGCGTCGGCCACGTGCTCCCAGCCGTGCTTGACCGCCGACGCAAGGATGGCGCTCGTCACCTCGTCGCGCGTCTCGCTGACCGAGACGCCGAGCGGGCCGCCGGCGCCGCGAGTCGCGCTGGGGCCGAGGCTGTGATTCTCCATCGCCAGGTACGCGGGCAGCGCCTCCGCCCAGGACCAGCCGTGATTGCCGCGCGCCGCCAGGCCGTCCCAGTCGGCCTGCGCGCCACGCATCCACATCATCCCGTTCACCGCCGCCGACCCGCCGAGCACCCGGCCGCGCAGCCAGACCTCGTTCTTGCCGTCGGGCGTGACCGGGCGCGTCTCATACCGGTAGAGGTACCGGTCGCCGCGGAGCGTGTAGTAGAACCCCTTCGGGATGTGCAGCAGCGGGTTGACGGCACGACCGCCGTACTCGATGAGCAGCACGCTCAGGCGAGGTTGCGCCGCCGCGAGCCGCCCGGCCACCACGCACCCCGCCGCCCCCGCGCCCACGATGACGTAGTCGAACTCCACACCGACTATCTTCGCCGATTACTCTCCGAACCCGCGCGGCCAGACCCGCGTCGGGTCCGATTGCGGAGGCTTCCTGACGGACATCGCCAACAAGGCGCCCCTCGGCCGCGCCGCCGACGGGATCGGAACCAGCGCTGACACCCCGATCACTGGCAACCCGCGGCATGAGTTCTGGCCTGACAACGCTTCCTACCATGACGTCCCGGTAGCCGGGATCTTCAGCCACCGCCGGGTGACCGATGCGTACCTGGCTCACCTCGCACGTTCATACTCCGCCCGCCTCGCCACATTCGACCAAGCGCTCGCCAAGCTTCACGCTGACGTCGCTGATTTGATTCCGGTCGGCTGACGATTCCCAAGCAGTTCAGTTTTGCGTCGTGATCCAGGTAGCGGGATGACTCTCGCCCGCTACCCCCCAGAGCCAAGCGGAACGCCGGGTGTCTCTGAACCTGCGAGCCAGCCCGCGCCTTCCTCATACAGCAGTTCCACCTCGGGACCGCGCAGGCCGGGCAAGCCGCGCAGCACCCGCTGTCCCTGGGCCTCCTGCACGTACCCGAGGTGGCGGTACCCGTCCGGGAAGGAAGCAAGCTTCGCCTGGTCAAGCTTGAGTGACGCGGACGGATCGACTACATCGAGGCGGTCCTTCTCGTAGATCGGCTGGCGGCGCACGATTCCCCAGCGCCCGCCGCGCAGCTCAAGAAAATCGTAGAACCGCCCAGAGCAGGTCACGTCTACCTCGGTCCCGTCGACGATGGCCCGCTGCTCGATCTTCATCTTGGTCTGCGCGATGGCGCGGTTCCCGGCGACCTCGCAGCTGAAGCCGCCGAGGAAGTGCGCGATATTCACGCCGTGCTCGAACCCGGACCGGCTGACCGAAATGAACTCGGCATACGGCCCCTGGAACCAGGTCGCGGTCATCCACCCGTCGTCATGCCAGACCCGCGAGAACTCTTCCCACCGTCCCGAGTCCCGCAGTACGACCCAGTCTTCGACGACCTTCCGGATCGCTGACGCTGCCGCGAAGTCAAATTCACCGTTCACGCTCACATCCTCCCATTGAGCGCAGCTTAAGACAGGGGTGGGGCCGATGCCGTCCGCGTCCCTGATCGGCGCGGCTCTGCTAGTGCTTACGCAGCCGGAATTCCTTCACAGCCGTCGGCCACGGGCGGGTAAGCGGCCGCGGGCGGCGATGATCTCGCGTTGCCGCCGGGTCCAGTAGTCGACGATCTCGGATCGCGGGACGGGCAGGGCATCGTCGGGATCAACGTCGTCGAAGTAGCCGAGGCCGAGCAGGATGTGGTTGATCGCCTGCTGCGGGTACTCGGGCTGGAAGCGTGCGACGAACAGCGCCAGGCCCTCATCGGCTGTCCGGCCGGTCCGCTGCTCGATCGTCATCAGGTCGAAGTAGTCGCGGAGCTCCCCGCGGTCGCCGACTACCTTCAGCTTCATCGCGATCAGGTCGCTGAGCCCCGCGATGCGGAGGCCGTCTGTCTCCTGGGGCTGCTCAAGCAGGTGCTGAGGGCGGCCCTCGTCCGCATGGAGGAACTGCACCTTGGTCGCGGAGAAGAGACCGTTGAGGGTTCCTGGCGAGCGCTCGGTGACGGCGAACGGGCCGGCCGCGGAGAGCCGGCTGGCCAGGTCGTCCAGGTCGATGCTGCCGTGATGGAAGAAGAAGTCCAGGTCCCTGCTGATCCGGTGCCCGAGGTGAACGGCGATCGCCGTCCCGCCGCCGAGGTACGCCTCCGGCGGGACGATCGGTGCGATGGCATCCCAGGTCGTCGCGGTGTCGGGCTGGGAGGATCGCACGGACGCGGTCAGAGGGCATGGGGCGCGTGCCGGGCGAGATTGTGCGCGAGCGCCCGCTGGGCAGGCTCCAGGCCGCGTGTCGCGGCCGCGTGCTCCCAGGCGCTCGCGGGCAGGTTCGCGGTTCCCCAGGCGAGGCCGTCAGGGTCGAAGGACGTGATCAGCCGACGGGCGATGAACGGCGCCGAGGCCGCCACGTCGAGCTGGGCCGGTGCCGCGTTCCAGAACAGGTGCAGCAGGTGCGGCGGAACCCGCTTTGCGTGCGGCCCGCTCACGGCGGGCGGGCAGGCGGACCCGGGCGATCGCCGGGGCAAGCTCAAGCCACTGCGGGGATCCGAAGCGGACCTGGTACACCGTCGCCTCGGCGGCGTGCCCCCTGGCAAGCATCATCGGCGTCGCCGTGATGAGGCCGCCGGAGGCGAGCCGCGCAAGGGCATGGGAGGCGGCGGTCGGCGAGACGCCCGCCCGCCGCGCCGCCTCGCGCACGGACGCCACACCCCGCGGTGACCGCGACAGCGCGGCGAGCACCCTGATCTCCACTCGAGACAGGTCAGGCACCGGCGGCGTCGCGCCCAGCTCGAGGGCGAGCTCGTCCACCTGCTCCGGCGTCAGCCGGAACACGCCTGACGCCGTGCGCTCGACAGGCATGCCGAGCCGGTCGACGGCCCGCCTTACCCGCGGCGCTGAGGTTCCCAAAGCCCTGGCCGCCGCCGTGAGACTATAGGTGTCCATATCGTTATGATACCAAGCCTCACCCGCCTGCCCGCGATACTGCTGGGATGGACAGTAACGCGCCGCGCTGGAGCAGCGACGTGCACCAGGCCGACTGGATCGGGCCGCGGCTTGCACCCTGGGAGGGCGACTACACCGCCGCGATCGTCGTGCCGGCCGGGTTCGAGGCCTACGCGCGGGTGCTGCACCCGGCCGGAATCTCAGAGCGCGGGGATCGCCCGGTCCGCTGGGCCGAGGTAGCCGCGTGGAGCGGGATGCCGCTGCGGCAGGACGCGCAGTTCCATTCGATCGCGCTGCCGCCCACGGCCCCCAGCGAGCCGCCCCCGTACCACAGCCAGGGCCCGCGGGAAGGCAGCCTTGACGTGCCGGACGCCGAGGTCCTCGCCGGGATCCTGCGGGAGTGGACCGCCACGCCGCACGACTGCTGGTTCTGCGTGTGGGACGGCTACGGCTGGGAATCCGCCAGTTCGTTCTTCTCCGTCGCTTCCGCCGAGACGGGGCAGCCGCCGGAGACCGCCGCGCCGCCAAGGCGGGATCCCGTTCCCCTCCCGGTGCGCGAGGGGCAGCGGGTGCAGCTGCCGCACCGAAGCTACCTCCTCTACCAGGGATCAGCCGAAGCCGCCCTCACCCTGCCGGCCCTGGACGGCACGTTCGGGCAGTGCCCGAACCTGTGGTGGCCCGCCGACCGCGCCTGGTGCGTGGCCAGCGAGATCGACCTGCCGTGGACCTACATCGGCGGCCCCCGCGGGTTATCGACGCGATCCTCGCCGACGACAGGATCGAGGCCCTGCCAGCCGCGCCAGACGACCGGGTGAGCCGGGTCGAGGACTGGGCGGCCGCCTGGGTTGACCAGCTCTTGGAGGGCCTGCTTGCGCACGGCACGGCCTCGCTCAGCACGCCCCGTGGCTCGGTCGACGCCCGGCTGCGACGATCGCACGGGACCCGCACCGGGGACCTGCGCATCGAGGTCATCGGACCCGACGGCTGTTCTAGCAGCTCTTGGTCTCCTCTCGGCGGAGACGAGGAGGAGCTCAGGAGCAACGTGCACGGCCAGCTGACTATGGCCGTACTGAGCCTCACAGGGTAGTAACGCTTCTTGGTTCTCGAGCATGATCGCCCCGATGCCCTCGGACGAACATCTCCGCCCAGCGTCATGACGTCTAACGGTGAGGTAAGCCTGCGTGGCACGTCGACTTACATCTGCGGGAAATGTCGAAGCATCTATGCGTGTAACGTAGATGCTAGCTTCTTCTAGCGTAGAATTACATACGATAGGGATGATGCCGCATGGCATACCGCAGCCGACTGCTTGACGGTCTTCTTGACGAACTGATGGCGGATCTGCCCGCGATCTTGATCGTAGGTCCCCGCGCGGCAGGAAAGACCACGACGGCGCTGCAGCGGGCGGAATCGGTGATCCGTCTTGACGTGCCAGGCGAGGCACTGGCGTTCCGGGCCGACCCCGATGCCATCATCCGCGGGGCCGGTGAGCCCCTACTGCTCGACGAGTGGCAGGCGGTGCCGGAGACCTTGCCCGCCGTGAAGCGGGCGATCGACGCTGAGTCCCGTCCGGGCCGGTTCCTGCTGACTGGGTCTGCTTACGGCGACCTTGAGGGGATGACTGCGGCCGGCACGGGGCGCATCATCCGACTGCGCCTGCTCGGCATGACTGTCCGGGAGCAGAACGGTCAGCTGACGAGGGAATCCATCATTGACCGGATGGCCAGGGGCGAGCCCATCCCGACGCCGGGCGAGCGGCTCGATATCCGCGACTACCTTGACCTGGCGCTGCGTAGCGGTTTCCCCGAAGCGCTGTCCATCCGCAGTACCGCGGCCCGGCAACGTTGGCTTGAGGGGTATGTGGCGCAGATCATCACCCGGGATCCGACCGGCACCGTCGGGGCGCGTGACCCGCTGCGGCTATCGCGCTACCTAGAGGCGTACGCGCTCAATTCGGCCGGGATCACCGAGGCCAAGAGCATCTATGAGGCGGCGGGAATCGACAGGGGAACAGCGACTTCCTACGAACGGGTCCTCGAGAACGTCTTTGTAGTCGAGTCGCTCCCCGCATGGCGGACCAACCGACTGAAGCGGCTCGCACTCGCACCCAAGCGCTATGTCTTGGACGCCGGGCTAATGGCCGCGATCCTCCGGACGGACGTGCAGGCGATCTTGCACGACGGCAAGCTCCTCGGCCGGATCATCGATACATTCGTGACCCAGCAGTTGCGCGGCGAGCTTGAGGTGAGCGCCACCCGGCCGCGCCTCTACCACCTTCGTGACCAGGACGGCAGGCGCGAAGTCGACATCGTGGCCGAACTGGGCGGGGAGCGTGTGCTCGGCTTTGAGATCAAGGCGGGCGCATCGGTGACCGCGGGCGACGCACGGCATCTGGCATGGCTGCGCGACGAACTCGGAGACCGCTTCGTCGCCGGAGCCGTCCTCCACACCGGTCCGCACGCCTTCCCGCTCGGAGAGAGAATCACTGCGCTGCCGATCAGCACTATCTGGGCCGCCTTATGGGCAAGATAGTGCGTCACCCCTGACCAGAGCCGCAGCCACCAACGAAACCCTCGGGACTCCTCAGCCCTCCTGCATGGCGTCATGGAAACCGCTGGGGCTCGGTGCGCACGTCCTCGGAGCCCCTGCTTCTTGCCCACCGCATTAAGCACCGTACGGACCGCGGAGGCGCATTCGGGGATCAAATCGCCGCATGACTAACACGACAGCTCGGAGTCGCCGGCTCGATCAGGAGAGCAGCAGGCGGATGGCCAGCGCCAGGCCGGTGAAGGCAACCAGCCAGCGGAGCACGCCGGGCGGCAGCCGGCGGGCCACGCGCGGGCCGATCAGGGAACCCGCGAAGGTTCCCGCCGCCAGCGGTGCTACTGCTGTCCAGTCGACGTGGGCGAACACGGCGAACAGGACGGCTGAGGTGATCGTCGCGGCGCCAACCACCATGTTCTTCAGTGCGTTGGCGGTGACGAGGGCTGATTCCGTGGTGAGCAGCAGGAGGGCGAGCAGCAGCACTCCGGATCCGGCGCCGAAGTAGCCGTTGTAGACGGACAGCATAAACAGCCCGCACGGCAGTAGCAGCGCACTCCCCCGGCCAGGGCTTGCCCGCAGGGACTGCCAGGCAGCGATCCGTGGCTGCAGCAGTAGGGCAAGCGAGCCGATGGCCACCAGGAATGGCACCACCCGGCCGAACACGCCCGCCGGGGTCACCAGCAGCAGCACCGAGCCAACGGTCCCGCCGAGCGCCGCGACGACGCCCCAGCGGCGCAGCCACGCGCCCCTCCCGGCCAGTTCCGGCCGGGAGGCGATCGCCGAGCCTGGCCAGCACGCGACGAGCGCGACGATGTTCGCCACGTTCGCCTGCAGTGGCGCGACCCCCGCAAACAGCAGCGCCGGATACGAGACAAGCGACGTGATCCCGCCCGCCGTTCCGACCAGGCCGGCCACCGCGCCCGCTCCCACCAGGAACAATTCACGCGCAGCCGGATTCACCGCCGATGCCTCCATTGAAAGTTGTCCAATAATCTAGACAACTTCACGGTACCTCGCCACCACTAGCCGCGGTACCCGCGCCGGCTTCCGATCGGCCCCGGTTGACCGTCCGACGCGGCGGGTCACTCGTAGAGTCTTTCGAGACCAACTAGTTGCACCCGCCTGTCGCGCCGTGCCTCGGCTCGCAGGTCGTCGTCGAACCCGGCCTCGCTGTAACAGGTCAGCCTGGTCGCGTGAGTGTCGTACCCCTGGACCGCGAGCAAGTCCCGCGCCCGGCGCAGTCGCCGCACGTGGTCGAGGGTCATAACCTCGCCCCACTTGACCTCGCCGAGGGAAAGGAGCTGACGGGGATATCCGGCGATCTCCCTGCCGAGTACGGTGACGTCAATCTGAATCTGGGTGCGGTTAGCCGGGTCCGGAACCACTCCCGAGGCAACCGTTTCCGGCCATTCACCGAACGTGCCCTTTGGTGCGGTCAGCGCCCATTCCCGGCACATGGCCGCGAAATGCGGGCCGACGACCTGGGCGAGGAACGTCGCCTGGGCGTTGCGCCACGCACCCGCAGGATCCCCTCGCTCCAGCCGGGTCCATTGCACACGCATGACCGCCTCGTAGAAGGCAATCAGTGGCTCGCTGATCTGGTAGATGGATCTACCGCTCCGGAACGCTTCCATCTCGTGGGAGATCAACTGGGCTTCCTCAAGGACCCTCAGCGGATGGGCGATGTCCGGGGACTTGCGTCCGATGTGCTCGGCGATGCCGCCCCTGGTGTTCCGGCCGATCGCGATCGCACCGAGTACACCGTGGTAGAGCGCCCGGTCGCGGACTTCGGCCTCCTCCGCCAGCAGATACCGGGCCTCTCGGAAAAGCGGCACCTGTGGGTTCAGCACCGTCCTGAGCAACCACGCGTCGAAGTCGCCAACGTCGGACGGCGTGTCGCCGGCGACGAACTCCCGCCGGTACGCGGGCGTGCCCCCGACGATGGAATGCACGAGCACCGCTAGCCGCGGGTCGCTAAGTCCCCAGAACTTCGCCGCGTCCCGGTACCCGAACGGCGCGATAACCACTTCCAGGCTGGCTCTGCCGCGCAGCGGCGCGCTGCCGCTCAGCAGGCGGCCCATGACCGACATGGCGGAACCGGACAGCAGGAGCCGCGACCTGCCCTGCCGCGCGATGCCTCCTGGTTCCAGCGCGCGCTGGATGAGTGACGGCAGCGCTGGGCTGGCCTTGCTCAGGTAAGGGAACTCATCGATGACGATGAGCCCGGCGGGAACCGCGGAGAACAGGCGTTCCAGGGCCTCTTCCCAGTTCGTGAAGGCGTATCGCCCGCCGCCGGTCCACTCAGCGAGCGCCCGCCCGAAGCTGGCAAGCGCGTCGGTCTCCGTGTCCTCGGTCGCCGTATAGAAGAAGCCACCGACAGCGCTCGCCACGGCGTCCAGCAGGTATGTCTTGCCCTGACGGCGTCGCCCGCTGACGATCCCTAGACGAACGTCACGCTCGGGCGAGGTCGCGAACCTCATCAGCCCGTCCCACTCGCGGTCGCGGTCGAAGACGTGCTCCGGCTTGTCCAGTGCGGATTCCAGTGTTCTCGCCATAGTTGAAGTATAGATCTTAGAAGTACAGGCCTTAGGTATATAAACCTTGATGTGTCTGAGGGGATCATGCCCTGTGCGACAGCGGGTATGGCCGAAACATGCGCAAGCTCCCCTGCTCAAGTAGGGGCTCGCTAGCTACCTGCGAATGCCATGAGCGGCGCGAAGTCTCCTGTTGTATCTGCAATCTGAAGTGCTGTGATGTATCTGCGCCGCAGTAGCCCAGTCTCGGTCAGCGCCCCTCCTCCCCACGTGAACCGGCGTCCTCCGAGTGCCACGACGAGTGCGTCTGCCACTAGCCGTGACCACCGGCCGTTCCCGTTGGGGAAGGGATGAATGACGACCAGTCGGTAGCCGAACCTGATAGCGCACTCGTCATTGCTGAACCGTTTCGCGCTGGTATCAGCCAGCCACGCCTGCACATCGGCCTCGACGTCGCGCATTTCCATGCGTATCCGCCAGTAGGGCACGCCCAGATTCCTATCGGTGGTCCTGTACTGGCCTGCCCACGTCCAGACCTGGTTGTACATCCGCCAGTGCAAGCGCTGCAGCCACTCTTCCCGCGTCACCACCTCGGGTCGAAGCCGACGCCTGGACAGGAACAGCCATGTCATGGCCTGGCTGATGCCCTCTGCCTCGGCACGGTTCAGTTCCATGCGGGTGAGCACCGGCAAACGCACGCCTTGACGCTCCCCGTCAGTGAGCGGAGTGCCGTCGTTAGGCTCGCCCAGTGGATCGGTCACGAGACCTTCAGCTCCATAGGCCGCCTCGTTCGAGCAACTGCTCGGTAAGCTGATCCTCCATCTCCTTTGCCTCGCCGGTTGCTTGGTCCTCAAGCCGCATCGTCTGCTCGGTGGCCGCAACCTGTACACGGGCCAATTGGCGTGCTCGGTCGCGCACGACCGCAGTCAGCGGGCGGCGCGGCACGAGCACATAAACCAGGTCGCAACCGAGCGCGTCGGCGGCGCGGCGCAACGTGTCCATGCGGATCCGGTCAGCGGCTTCGGACTGTTCCAGCCTGGTCACCGCCCCTGCGGTGGTACCGAGCCTCCCGGCAAGGACCGCAGCGCTCATGCCCAGTGCCTCACGGACGGCACGAACCCACCCACGCGGAGGGCGCGCTAGCCCTCTGAGCTGCTGCCACTCATCAAAGTGGCCATCAAGCAGCTCGCGGCTCCTGACGGACACCACGTTCGAAACCCTGGGCATGGGGACACCTCAGCTGTGAAGAGTAGTTCACTTAAATCTTGCTTCATAGTGCAGTCTAGCTCATCATGAGTTTAGATTATTATGAATCAAAACGCACTATAAAGAGATCCTAAAGTGTACTACAGCTCACTATACGACTACTTGCTGAAAGGCTCGTTGTACTTCGTCGCCATGAGTTGCTCCAGAGCGTTTCGTACGATTTCGGGTGCCATCCTGAGCCCGTATTCATAGTACTTCTTCACCTTGTCGGGGCTCAGGGAAAGGATTCCCGCCGCGGAGGCGCTGACGACCGTCTCGTCCGCTCCGTGATAGGCCACCGACATGACTCCCATCGCGGGATCGGCGCTGGCCTGTGCGGCGCTAGCGAGGACGGGCACGCGTGCGGGTCAGATCGTGATCTGAATATCATCAGTGTTGTGTCGAACGCGCCGGCGGATGTCGTTTCCTTCTCAGACCTGTCTCGTAACTACGCGGACGGTACGTGATCGACGAAGAACGCCGAGCCGTCTGGCTCATCTATGCGTCTCCCCGGCATCCGAAGGACACAGACAGCTAGCTCTCCCCATCCCGCGCAGGTGCTGGAGGGGTCGTGTGTTTGGCGGTGGCCCCGTGTCCCGGAAAGCTCGCTTGGGTGGGGCCCGGACGAACAGGAGTTAGCGCGTGACAGAACCGGTCATCCATCGGTACGGATCGGACCCGTCGCAGTTCGGGGAACTCTGGTTGCCAGAAGGGCCGACGCTCGGCACCGTGGTGGTCCTGCACGGGGGTTTCTGGCGGGCACAGTATGACCTCGCGCTTGGCCGACCGCTCGCCGCGGACCTGGCGGCGCGCGGCTACGCGGCCTGGAATCTGGAGTACCGGCGCGCGGGCGGCGGTGGCGGCTGGCGGCCACGTTCGAGGACGTCGCCGCCGGGATCGACCTGCTCGCCGCGCTGCCGGTCGAGACGTCCCGGGTGGTCGCCGTCGGGCACAGCGCGGGCGCGCACCTCGGGGTGTGGGCCGCCGGTCGAGCCGGGCTGCCCGACGGTGCGCCCGGCGTGCAGCCGCGCGTCGCCGTGACCGGGGTGGTCTCGCAGGGGGGCGTGCTCGCTCTCGCGGACTGCGCGCATGACCGGCTCGGTGCGGACGCGGCGGTCGATCTCATGGGCGGCGGACCCGACGAGCTACCCGAGGCGTATTGGCTGGCCGATCCGACAGCGCGGCTGCCGACGCCGGCGAACGTTGTGTGCCTGCACTCGCGTCGTGATCAGCGGGTGCCCTACTCCTACAGCGAGCGATACGTGGCCGCCTCGGCGGCGGCGGGCGGCCACGCCAGCCTGGTGGAGACGTTCGGCGATCACTTCTCGCTCATCGACCCGGCCAGCCGCGACTGGGCAACCGCGCTCCGCGCGCTGCCAGGTCTGCTGTCCCAAGGATGAGGGTCGCCCCGGGTCCGTTCGGTGAAAATCAAATTCCTTTCGCTTGAACGGACTCGGGTTACTCTCTCTCCCCCGTTACCCGCTGATGACCGGGGGGCGGAGACGGACTTGAGGCCGTCGACGCCGAACTCCAGGCGGTTCCCCGGTTAGTTACTCCAGCGGCAGATCGTGATCTTCATGTCCGGGACCTGCAGCAAAGAGGCTTCAAGGTCCCGGTGACCTGTGTGTGCCCAGCTCATGGCGTCAGGATGGGCGAGCGAGGTACGCCGTTTTGGCGTCGGACGAGAAACCGCATGCTCTGTAGAACGCGTGTGTAGCAGGCTTGCGCGAGCCCGTCATCAGCATCGCTTTGTAGCAGCCCGCGTCCCATGCGGCTCGGAGCGTGCCGGCCATGATCTGCTTGCCCAGACCTGTGCCCCGCAGGGTCTCTTCAACGACGACGTTCTCAATGACCGCGTACGGCGACGCGGATCGAGTGAGGTTCGGGATCACGTTCAGGTACGTCGTGGCGACGACGACCCCATCGGCTTCAAGCACGAACAGGTGCAGGCCGGGCGAACCCAGAATCTGTGCGAAAGTCGCTGCGTCAGACCCGTCATGCAGAGCCGGGTCCTCCGGCTGCAGTTGCCGGTAGAGGCGCAGAACGTCTTCGAAGTCGCCTGGCCCGGCCTCGCGAAAGAGAACCATGGCCGCAGGCTAGCGCTCCGGCTGTGGATCGCGATCATGCCGGCGGGGGCCGGTGCGGACGCTGATCCCACTCGATCCCAAGCAAGCCACTACCGACGCCAGGCCGCAGCCCCAGCATGATCACGATCTACCGCTGGAGTATTAGGGCGCGAGCATCGCGACGGCCATGAAGCGACCGCACGGACGGGCGGCGCGGTCGGAGAAGAACTCGTCCGTCGCGGTTCTGGTGTCGATGGCCATGTCGTGGACGTTGGCGTCCTTGATGCCAGCCTGGCGGAGCTGGATCCGCAAGCGCCCTGGTCACGTCGAGCGTGCAGTGGCCCGGCCGGGTCGGCTTGAGCAGGCCAGCGTCGCCGAACGCCGCCGTGACCTCCGCCGCCTGCGCGTCGCCGATCTCGTAACTGTCGGCGCCGATCGCCGGGCCGATGCCCACGAGCAGATCCTCGGGCATCGACCCGAAGCTCGCGGCCATCGCCTCGACCGTCTTCGGCAGCGTGCCGCGCACGGTGCCGGCGCGCCCGCAGTGCGCGACTCCGATCGCCTGGTTCACCGGGTCGAACAGCACCACCGGGGCGCAGTCGGCCACCAGGATCGTCAGCGCGACACCCGGCAGGTTCGTGATCATTGCGTCGGTTGCAGGGAACGCGCTCACCGAGTCCGCGACGCCGTGGTGGCCGCGCCCGGCGTTGGCCGCGTCAACGACCGCGACCCGGTTGCCATGTTGCTGGTCAGCGACGGTCAGCCGGTCGACGCCGAGCGCCGCGGCTAGCCGACGCCGGTTCTCCAGGACCGCCGCATGGTCGTCCCCCACATGATCCCCCAGGTTGAGGCGGTCATAGGGGGCGACGGAGACGCCACCGTGCCTGGTGGTGACCAGGGCAGTCACGCCATCGGTGTGAAAGGGAAACGAGCGCAGCCGAAGACCGGAATCCACGCGCCCACTCTAGCCACCGTGTTTCCAGCCACCGACAGGCTGCCGCTCCACTTGATCGCGTTAATGCTGGGGCTTTGGCCGCTGTGAGCGGTATAAGCCCCAGCACTCAAGTCGGCGTCGGCGGCTGCGGGAGCATACTGGCAGGCATGACCGACGTCATCGAACGGACGGAGACGCTCGCGGCCGAGCCCGCGTACGCGCTGGGCGGGCTGCTCGGGGTTCCGGTGCCCGACCTGGACGGCGGCGCCGGGCTGCCGCTCCTCTGGCACTGGCTGTACCTGCTCGACCGGCCGACGCAGGCCGACCTCGGCCCGGACGGGCACCCCGTCCGGGGCGTGCTGCCCGTGCCTCCCGCTCCCGGGCTGCGCCGGATGTGGGCCGGCGGCCGGGTGCGCGGTTCCGGGGTGCTGCGCTGCGGCGAGCCCGCCACCAAGCTGACGCGGGTGCTCTCCATGACCAGCAAGGTCGGGCGGACCGGACCGCTGACGTTCGTCGTGGTCGGCCACCAGATCGTGCAGCGCGACCAGGTGGTCGTCGATGAGGAGCAGGACATCGTCTACCGCGAGGCGGACACCGCCGTCGGCTCGGTTGGCGGTTTGGCAGACGGTTCTGATGGGGCCGATGCGCCTGATGCGCTGATCGTCTCGGCTGGTGACGGCGAATGGGAGATCCCGGTGTCGCCGACGCTGCTCTTCCGGTTCTCGGCGCTTACCTACAACGCGCACCGCATCCACTACGACCGTGACTTCGCACGCGATGTCGAGGCGTACCCGGGGCTGCTGACGCACGGCCCGCTGCAGGCGCTTGCCATGGCGGAGGCCGCCCGCGCGGCCTCGGCCGCCGGCGCGGCCGAACCGGCCAGACCGGCCGGGCACGTTGGGGAGCGGTCCTTCGAGTACCGGCTGATCTCACCGCTCTTCGACCACCAAGGCATGATCGTCAGCGCGGTCCCCGGCGACGGCGCGACCAGCACCGCCGTCCGTGACCGATATGGCCGTCAGACTGCCAAGGGAACCCTGAGCTAACGACTGAATTTGACTTTCGTATTTTATGATTCCAATGTTTGCTGACGGTAAATAAAATGTTAAAACCAGTGAATAAAGCGTTAAAACCTGAGTCTCCGATCAGCCTGCCCTGGGGTGACGATATAGATTGGCCAAATGGTCAAGGCGGGGACACACCCCTCTGGGCAGCAGGGACCAGGGATGAACCAGGCAGGCAGTCCGGGGGCGGTGCGGTTCGCTGCCGAGGAAGCCCGCATGCAGCCAACCGCTGGTAATGCGAACGTGCCCAATCCCGCCCGGGTGTACGACGCGCTGCTCGGCGGTAAGGACAACTTCGCGGCCGACCGCGAGTTGGCCGACAAACTCGCCGCAGCCAAGCCCGCTCTGCGCCATAACGCCCGGGCCAATCGGGCCTACCTCGGACGGGTCGTCAGGTACCTGGCAAGCGAGGCCGGCATCCGCCAGTTCCTCGACCTGGGGACGGGACTGCCGTCGCTCGACAACACGCACGAGGTTGCGCAGCGTGTCGCGCCGGAATCCAGCATCGTGTACGTGGACAACGACCCCATCGTCATCGCGCACGCCCGGGCGATGCTTGTCAGCTCCCGCGAGGGCGCGACCGCCTACCTGAGAGCAGACATCCGCGATCCCGAGGCGATCCTGGAACAGGCCGCGAAGACGCTCGACTTCGAGCAGCCAGTCGCCGTCATGCTGCTCGGCGTGCTCTACATGATCCCGGACGCCGACCGCCCGTACGACAAGGTCGCGGCGTACCTGGAGGCTGCGGCGCCCGGCAGCTACCTGGCCATCTCGCACCCGGCCAGCGACATCGACGCCGAGTCGGCGGCCAAGGCCGCGCGCCAGTACGACGCCTCGCTGCCCACCACGCAGACCAACCGGACCAGGGCCGAGGTCAACAGGTTCTTTGACGGCCTCGAACTGCTCGAGCCCGGTGTCGTGCAGCTCAACAAGTGGCGGCCGGACCCGGGCGACGCCGACCCGGGCATCGAGATATCGGGCTGGGCCGGCCTCGGCCGCAAGCGCTGATCAAGCCAGGCGGATCAAGCCAGGCGGATCAGAGTCGTCGCTGACGGGAGCGCCGACCGCTGTGGTTCAGGTTGAGGGGGCCAGCCAGGCCCGGGCTGCGCTGGAGAGCGCGGCGATCCCGGTGCGCAGCGTCGGATCGAGCACCGGCGCGAACAGCGGAGAGTGGTTGGACGGCAAGGTATCGACGATCGCCTTGGCGTCGGCCAGCGACGTGACCCCCGCGAAGAGGGCCGGGTCGGCGGAACCGAGCAGCCAGTAGGCGCAGGGCGCTCCGGATGCGGTGGCGAGCAGCCCGACGTCCTCGCTCCCCGTCACCGGCCCTGGGTCGAGCACAAGCCCGGGCCCGATGCCCGCGGCGAAGGCCTCGCTGACCTTGGCGCACGCCGCGGCGTCGTTCACGACGACGGGGAAGGCGCCGAGTGACGTGATCTCGGGGGCGGCCGGCGCGCCGGATGCGGCGGCCTCGGCCACGACGATGCGCTCGATCGCCTTGAGCACCTTGCCGCGCACCGCCTGGTTGAAGCTGCGGACCGAGAGAAGCAGCTCGGCCTGGTCGGGTATGACATTTGGCGTCGTACCCGCGTGCAGCGCGCCGACCGTGACGACGGCGGCGTCGGCGGCTGGCAGCTCTCGGGAGACGATGCCCTGCAGTCGCTGCACCGTCGCGGCGGCCATCAGCACCGGGTCCACCGCGCTCTCCGGGCGGGACCCGTGCCCGCCTTGGCCGTGCAGCACGACGCGGAGCGAGTCTGCTGCGGCGAACGCGGGGCCTGACGTGACCCCGAGCAGGCCGGCGGGCAGCGGCGCGACGTGCTGGCCGAGCACCACGTCGGGAACCCCGAACCGGTCGAACAGGCCGTCGTCGATCATGGCCTGCGCTCCCTCGCCGACCTCTTCGGCAGGCTGGAAGACGAGCAGCAGCCTGCCGCTCCAGTTGCTCGCATCGCCGGCCAACGCGGCTGCTGCGCCGAGCAGGCAGGTAACGTGCGCGTCGTGGCCGCAGGCGTGCATGACGGGCACGTCCTTGCCGTCCGCGCTCGTGGCACGTGCTGTGGACGCGTAGTCAAGGCCGGTCCGCTCGAGCACGGGCAGCGCGTCCATGTCGGCCCGGAGCAGCACGGTCGGGCCGTTGCCGTTGGCCAGCACGCCAACGACACCGGTGCGCCCAACGCCCGTCGTCGTCTGGTAACCGAGGTCGCGCAGCCGGGCCGCGACGATGCCCGCGGTCCGGTGCTCGGCGAACGAAAGCTCCGGATGGGCATGCAGATCGCGATAGATCCCGATCAAGTCAGCCAGGTCAGCGGCACCCGTCACGGTGGTCCTCCACGGTCAGTCGGCAATGTCACGCGTGTTCGGACGGTACTCCTGGCCCGGGCCGGCCGCCCGCCCGGGTGGCGGCATCGAACCGGGCATCGAAGCGGGCGAGGGGACGCTATGCGTCGGGCGCCTGCTCCCCGGAGGCGAGGCGGCGGACCCGCGCCAGTTCCAGCTTGCCGGTCGGGGTGCGCGGCAGGGCGGGGAGCAGCAGGATGGCGCGGGGCACCTTGTAGCCGGCCAGACGGCGGCGCACCGCGTCCTTCAGCTCCTGCTCGGTCAGCGTTCCGCTCGGGTTTGCGACCACGGCCACCACGCGCTCGCCCCAGGTCTGGTCGGGGACGCCGACGACCGACGCGTCGGTCACGCCGGGGTGCGCGAGCAGCACGTCCTCGACCTCCTGCGGGTGCACCTTCTCGCCGCCGGTGTTGATCACCCCGACGCCGCGGCCGAGGAATCGGATGGCGCCGCCGGAGTCCACCGTCGCCAGGTCGCCTGGCATCGAGACGCGGACCCCGCCGACGGTGCGGAAGGTCGCCGTCGTCTTCGCCGCGTCCTTGTAATAGCCCTCGGGGATCGGCCCGCCGAAGGCGAGGGTGCCGACCTGGCCGCTGCCCGGCACGACCTCCGTGCCGTCGGCGGCCAGCACGCGGGTGGCCGCCGCGGGGAAGAACCGGGACGGCAGGTCGGCCACCGACGAGGTGATCGCGTAGGCGAACGGGCCGCCCTCGCTGGACGCGATCGCGTCGGTGATCATCACCGTGGCCCGCTCGTGCAGGGCGCGCTTCAGCCGGTCGCTCAGCACCGTCCCCGAGCTGATGACGGAGCCGAGCGGGCTCAGGTCGTGCGGTCGGCCGTCCCGCTCGGCTGCCAGCAGCTCGTCGACCAGCGGCTGGCAGACCGCGTTGCCCGCCACCACGAGGGTGCGGACTCGCTGCGTCGCCACCGTCTCCCAGACGTGCCGGGGGTCGAGCCCGGCCGCGCCGCGTGGTGACCACCCGGCCGCCGACCAGCAGCGCGCCCATGCAGTTGAACAGGCCGGTCGCGTGCATCAGCGGGACGACCGGCATCATTACCGGGGAGCGGTCCTCGGCCCTGGCGTCCCGGGCGATTTTGACCGCCTCGTCGAGCGTGCCTGGCACCGTGTCAACCCCTAGGCGTCGGAAGACCGAGACCTGCATCGAGTGCAGCAGGTCAGACAGGTGCCAGATCACCCCCTTCGGCTTGCCGGTGGTGCCGCCGGTGTACATGAAGAGCTGATCGGCGCCGGGGCGCGGCGCCGCCGGGCGGGGCGCGGTCACGGCGTACAGGTCCGCGAGCTCGGGCGCGTCCGGCCCGGTTCCCGCCGCAGGCTCCCCCACCCGGACGAGCAGGCGCAGCGACGAGAGCGTCCGGGCGGCATGGGCCACGTTCGCCGCGAGGTCGCCGCTGAATACCAGGGCCGCCGCGTCGGCGTCGGCCAGCAGCGCGGTCAGCTCGTCTTGCGTGTACCGATAGTTCGCGTTCACCGGAACCGCGCCGATCTTGAACGCGGCGAACACCGTCTCCAGGTAGGCGGCGCCGTTGTAGAGGTAGCAGCCACCTTGTCACCGGGACCGACCCCGGCCGCCACCAGGGCGGCGGCGAGGCGGGCCGCCCGGTCATCGAACTCCGCGAACGTGTAGTCCCGACCGGGTTCGGAGATCGCCACGGTATCCGGCTGGTCGCGGGCGATGGCCTCCCAGATCGTGCCGAACGAGACGTCCACCGATCAGACCTCCATGTCCGCTATGCGCGCGGTGGGCCTGAGAACAGGAACCCACGCGACCGTTCGGGATGACTGGATTTTGAATGCGGCTCTTGGTAACCCCAAGCCTGCCAGCGGGGGGCCGGCCTGTCGATGGCGCCAATCGACACCAATGGGACCAGCCAACTGGGCCGGGCAACCAACCGAGAGAAGTCGGGAACAAGACCGCGCCTCTTAATACAGGAACCGCAGCGGGATAGCTTCAGCAGCCGCGATAAGCCGGGCGGAGTTGCCCGGCGGATCAAGGACGAGGACGGCGGACGCGACGAGGCATTCACACGCGACCTGGTGTGGAAGCGGACATCGCTGATGCACTCCGCCGACCGGGGCGACACCATGAACGATTTCGTCCCGGTCACCGAAGAGGAGGCGATGAGGATCGTCGATCGCATCCGCCGGGAATTCGGCGTTTCCGGGTTAAGCGCCTGGGCGCGTTCCTCGTGGCATGATCAGATCGCGCTGATGATCTTCTGGCGCTGAGCCTCGTACTCGGCCTCGGTCAGGACGCCACCGTCCCGGAGGGCCTGCAACCTGGCCAGCCGCTCGGTCGGGTCCGCGGCCGGGGCGGCCTGCTCTCGGGCGCGGGCCTTCATCGCCGCGATGGTCTCGGCACCGCCCGGGCCGAACAGGGTGCCAAGAATCTCGCTGGCGGCGTCACCGCTGAAGCTCTGGACGCTGCCGGCGAAACCCGCCATCTCCGACCACGGGGCGCCCGGCGGGGTACCGGGGGCCGGGGAGGTGGGGGCGAACCCGTCGCCGCCGGCCCGCCCGGCGGCGGCCGCGTCGCGGAGCCACGGGTCCGAGGTGTCCCACTTGACGCGCTGATTCTTCCGGTCGTAGAGCACGCCGAGGACATCCCCGTCCGACGGGTCATCGAAATCAGCCGGCCCGTCCTCGATCGTCATGCGCTGCGGCGACCCGTTATAAGGGCGGACATCAACGAGGAAGTCATAGCGCGGCGTGCGGCTAACTGCCGTCTCTCTTACAAACCGGCCGACGACCGTCGCTTCCGCCTTCTCCCAGTGGTGTCCCAGCATTTCTCTACCTCAGATTCTCAGGATGGACGTGCGGGCAGTCTTCGCAGTATGGCGGGTGGCCAGGCCCCCGGGCAAGAAAATGCCAGCCCCGCCCGCCGCAAGCACGGCAACCGGTACATCGGCGCCGTCACCGGCGAGACCTCCGCCGCGGCCAGCAAGACCCAGACCCGCGAGGGCGCCCGCTACCGCAGTCTGTCCGCAAGAAAGGCAGTTCGGACCACGCAATCCATCTTTCTATCAATTCCGACTGGGCAAATAGTGCAAAGCGGGCATAGAAATGGTCAAAACTGATAGGAAGGTGAAAAAAGTGGTCAGAAGTGATAGGAAGCTGGCCGGTTCTGAGGAAGCCGGGCTGTTACGTCTGAGGCCATCATGGTGTTAGTGCGACGGTTGCGCCGGATGACGTGAGGAGGCGGTGGTGCCGGGTCGGCCTGGCTGGCTGGCTGGCTGGCTGGCTGGCTGGCTGGCTGGCTGGCTGGCTGGCTGGCTGGCGCAGGAAATTTGACAACGGCTGCGGGCGTAAAGCAAGGACCTGTCTCAGGAAGATAACCGAGCGATCACGATCCCCCGCTCGCCGGCTCAGTCGGCGACGGCGATGATGACGTCTGACGCCTTGATAATCACGGTTACCTCGCTGCCCTCGACGAGCCCGAGGTCGCGGACCGCCTCCATGGTGATCGAGGCGACCAAGCGCCCGCCGCACGCGTCGAGCGCGACGTTGGCGATCGCCTCTCCGGCGTTGATACCGGTGACACGGGCCGGGATCTGGTTACGAGCGCTCAGCTTCATTTCTGGGTCCCCCACAGTGATGGTGACAGTGATGGTGATAAGTGCTGGTGACAGTTGCTGCCTCGAGCAAGCGTCCCTTGCGCGGTTACCTTACGCATCTGCATGATGATGGCATGCCATCGGGGTACATCGACGAGACCCGCGCGTTCTTCGGCTGCCGCGCCGCGACCTGGGACACGAAGTTCGGCGACGACCTGCCCGCGTACTGCGCCGCGGTCGCCGAGGCGGGCATCCGGCGCGGCGGAAGCGCCATCGACGTCGGCTGCGGGACCGGGCGGGCACTGCCGCCGTTGCGCCAGGCGGTCGGGCCGGAGGGATCGGTCATCGCCGTTGACCTGACCCCCGAGATGCTTGACGCCGCCCGGCCGAAGAGCATCATGGCGAAGGCCGCGCTCATCCTCGCCGACGCCCGCTGCCTGCCCTTCGCCGACGCGTCGGCCGACGCCATCTTCGCCGCCGGTCTGGTCCATCACCTGCCGGACAGCGGGGCCGGGCTGCACGAGCTTGCCCGGGTGACCCGCCCGGGCGGCCTGCTCGTGCTCTTCCACCCCTCCGGGCGCGCCGCGCTCGCCGCCCGGCACGGCCGCGTCCTCTCCCCCGACGAGCTCCTCGCGGAAGGCGTGCTGCGCCGGTGCACCGCGGCCACCGGATGGCGGCTGACCGCCTACGATGACGCACCGCACCGGTTCTTCGCCCTCGCGCAACGGTGCTAGCTATAGCCAGGTCACGGCGCTAACCGGGGCTCGGCGGGCGCGATCCGGTCGAGGAAGTCGAGCGCCGCGACCGTGGTCGCGCGCCGCCAGGCCAGCAGGGTCGCGTCGAATCCGGTGCTGCGCGCCTGGCTCGCCTCGATCGCCGCGGCGATGGGCTCGAGGACGGCGCGCTGCGCGCGGAGCAGGTCGGACGGGTCCTCGTCGGCCCGGTCGAGCAGGGCGAGCTTGAGCAGGAGCTGGGAGCGGATCTCCCGGACGTGCTCCACCGGAGTGCGCAGCCACTGCCCCGCCGCCTCGCACCCGCGCGGCGTGGCGGCGTAGACGGTGCGCTGCGGGCCGAGCCCCGGCTCGGTGACCTCGGGGGCGATGAGGTCCGCGTCGTGCAGGCGGCCGATGGCCCGGTAGACGACCGCCTTCGGGAGCTGCCAGACCCGGCCGAGGTCACCGCCGGGGGCGGTCAGCTGCGCGACCGCGAAACCGTGCGCGGACTGCTGACTGAGGATCGCGAGCACCAGCCACTCCGGCAGCGACATCTCGGGAAGCGACGTCGCTGCCGGCGGCACCGATGGCTGGGCGCCCATCGATGGCTGAGCGCTCATGGGCACGAGCGTAGCCGCACCTGGAAGCGATCGTTCCCGACCCTTTCCTTGTGGGATGCCCCAACTCTCGTGCCGGTCAGGTTGTCAGGCACGCCGTAGGCGGCCCCCCGCTCCCGTCCCTAGGCTGAAGTCACATTGAGACTACGATTCTGGCAGGGCTATGGTCCACGACGCGCCCAGCGTGCCAGGAGCGACGATGGGAGAGCCCCCATGACCATCTCGGCCGACGTAACGGTGCCGATCCAGCACGCGGACCGCTTCTTCATTGGCGGGGAGTGGGTAACGCCCTCGTCCGATTCAACGATCACCGTCATCGACTCGCACACCGAGCAGAACTACCTCACCGTCGCCGAGGCCCAGGCGGCCGACATGGACCGGGCCATCACCGCGGCCAAGGAGGCGTTCGACAACGGCCCCTGGCCCCGGCTGTCGCACGCGGAGCGCGCTGCCTACCTGCGGGCGCTCGGCGATGAGGTCGTCAAGCGGTCGGCCGCCATCCAGCAGATGTGGCCGCGCGAGGCCGGCGTGCTCGCCTCCATGGCCGGCGGCGCCGCGTTCGGCGCGCAGCACACCTTCAACTACTACGCGGACCTGGCCGACACGTTCCAGTGGGAGCGGCCGGTCAAGCCGGCGACGCGGCGGCTTCGGCCTCGTCGTCAACGAGCCGGTCGGCGTGGTCGGCGCGATCATCCCGTGGAACGCGCCGATGGGGCTGATCAGCATGAAGCTCGCCCCGGCGCTGATCGCCGGCTGCACCGTGGTCCTCAAGACCTCGCCGGAGGCGCCGGGCGAGGGATACGTGATCTCGGAGGCGGCCGAGGCGGTCGGGCTGCCGCCGGGCGTGCTCAACGTGATCTGCGCCGACCGCGAGGTCTCCGAGCTGCTCGTCCGCGACCCGCGGGTCGACAAGATCACCTTCACCGGGTCCACCGCCGCCGGGCGGCGGATCGCCTCGATCTGCGGCGAGCGGATCGCCCGGGTCACGCTTGAGCTCGGCGGCAAGTCGGCCGCCGTCATCCTCGACGACGCGGACATCGCGACCACCGCGCAGGCGCTCGCGCAGGCCGAGTGCATACTCTCCGGACAGGTCTGCGCGTCGCTGACCCGGATCGTGGTCTCCCGGTCGCGGCACGACGAGATGCTCGAGGCGCTCGCCGCCGCGTTCGGCGCGGTCAAGGTCGGCGACCCGTTCGACCCGGCGTCCCAGATGGGGCCGCTGGCGGCCGAGCGGCAGCGGGACCGGGTCGAGGGATACATCGCCAAGGGCATCGAGATCGGCGCGACGCTCGCCACCGGCGGCGGCCGTCCGAAGGACCTCGACCGCGGCTGGTACATCGAGCCGACCGTGTTCGGCAACGTGGACAACAGCTCGGTGATCGCGCAGGAGGAGATCTTCGGCCCGGTGCTCTCCGTGATCCCGGCCGAGGACGAGGCCGACGCGGTGCGCATCGCCAACGACACGATCTTCGGTCTGCACGGCGCCGTCTTCACCGCCGACGTCGAGCGCGCCCGCGAGGTCGCCGGCCAGATGCGGACCGGGGCGATCGGCCACAACGGGTTCAAGTCCGACTTCGACATGGGGCACGGCGGGTTCAAGCAGTCCGGCATCGGCCGCGAGGGCGGGATCGACGGGCTGCTGCCGTTCCTCGAGTCCAAGGCCATGCTGCTCGACGGCCCGACCGCCCGATACGGCGACGTCGACACTGTAAGCAAACCTCTCAACGAGGGGAACGCACACCATGACAACGGCAGTAGAAGCGATCAGCACGCCGCTGCTGATCGCCGGCGAGGAACGGCCCGGCGGCGCCGGCACGTTCCCGGTCTACGACCCGGCGCGCACCGGCGCGATCATCGGCTACGCCGCCGCCGCGTCGGCCGACGACGCCGAGGCCGCGGTCGCCGCGGCCGAGGCGGCCTGGCCCGCGTGGGCGGCGATGTCCGCCACCGACCGAACGCGCGATCGTGCTCAAGGCGCTGTCCACGCTCGACGCCGACGCCGACGAGCGGACCGAGATCCTGTCCCGCGAGAACGGCAAGATCCGGTTCGAGGCCATGATCGACACCATGGTCTTCGCCGGCCGGTTCCACCAGGCGGCGGAGTTCGCGCCGTCGCTCGACGTCGACGAGCACCTGGCCGGGCCGCCGTTCAACACGACGATCACCAAGCTCTCGGCCGGCGTGGTCACGATCATCTACCCGTTCAACTGGCCGCTCGCCATCCTCGCGGCGTCCCTGCCGTACGCGCTGATGGCCGGCAACACGGTGATCGTGAAGCCGCCGCCCACCACGCCGCTGTCGTCGGTCAGGACGCTCGCGCACCTGGTCCGCGCGCTGCCGCCGGGCGTGCTGAACGTGGTCACCGGCGCCGACGCGGTGCTCGGCCCGGTCGTCGTCGGCGACCCGCGGATCAAGCACGTCGTCTTCACCGGCTCGGTCGGCGGCGGCAAGCGGATCATGACGATGGCCGCCGCGAACGTGACCAACGTGACGCTCGAGCTCGGCGGCAACGACCCGGCGGTCGTGCTCGACGACGCCGTGCTCGACGCGGACGCGTTCGCGAAGATGAGCGGCGCGACGTTCATGACCACCGGCCAGGTGTGCATGGCGCTCAAGCGGCTCTACGTGCCGCGCTCCCGCTACGACGAGGTCATCGACGGGCTCAAGGCCACCCTGACCGCGCACCAAGGTCGGCCCCGGGCTCGACGCCGGGACCACGATGGGCCCGCTCAACACCGCGCAGCAGCGGGACTACGTCGCCGGGCTGCTCGAGCAGGCGAAGGCGGCGGGCGCGGAGGTGCAGACCTACGGCGAGTACGCCGGCGACTGGACCTCTGGCAACTACATGCTCCCGTCGCTCGTCCTCGACCCAGCGCCCGAGCTCGGCATCGTCACCGAGGAGCAGTTCGGCCCGTCGCTGCCGGTCATCCCCTACGACGACGAGGCGCAGGCGATCCGGCTGGCCAACGCCACCTGGTCCGGGCTCTGCTCGTCGGTGTGGTCGGGCGACACCGAGCACGGCATGGCGGTCGCGCGCCAGCTGCGCACCGGCGTCACCTTCTTCAACAACCACAACGCGACCGCGGTCGACGAGCGCGCGCCGTTCGGCGGCTTCAACCAGTCCGGGCATCGGCCGCGAGCTCGGCCGCGAGGGCCTGCTCAGCTTCACCGAGACGCACGTCATGGCCGTCCCGTCCGGACCGCCCGCGCACTAGGCAGCCCAACACTCGGGCCACAGAAAAGATCAACGGCCCACCATCGGCATCAACAACTACCTGCCCGAGCCGCCACCCGTGGGGCGGCGTCAAGTCAAGCGGCCTCGGCCCCGAACTAGGCCCCGGCGCCATCGCCGCCTACCAGAACCTGAAAACCGTCTACGCGTAACCGCGCACGCAAGATCCAGGACGCCCAAGTGCGCGTTCGGGCCCCCACAGCGAGCCCGGACGCGCGTTGGCGGCCTCGGCGTCCGGCCGCGAACACCGTGTGGCATGCGCGGGTGAGGTACGCCGCAACCACGTCAACCTCTTTCTGCTCACCTGCCCCAGATCAAGATCACCTATTAGAAATCCATGGCGGAACCGTTGTCCTGGTAGCGGTTACGCCATGGATTTATTTGATCTTGATGCTCATATCGTGAAATCCGCTTAGTTAGGGCGGTCATGGTGCCCGGGCGTGACTCGTGGTGCGGCGCGGTTGGCGTGGGGCTGCTGGGGGGTGATGTTCTAGGCGGTGATGGCGACGCTGGCCTCGGTGGTGTAGACGGCGAAGGTGAAGGACTCGATGAAGTAGAGCTCGACGTGATCCGCGTCGTGGGACAGGTAGCCGATCGACAGGTCCTGGCCGAGGCGGAGCTCGTAGTCGCCGCCGCGGCCGGACAGCAGCAGCGCGCCGTCGATCGCGGGCGCCCAGATGATGTCGCCGTCGAGCAGCCTGGCCAGGTGCTCGCGGATCGGGTAGCCGTGGTCGGAGGTCTCGCTGACCGCCGTCCACGCGTCCGCGGAGAGCAGCAGCGAGTACGGGCCCGCCACGCCCGCCAGCCGGAGCTCGCTCAGCGCCTTGCTGACCACGTCCGGGTAGTCCTTGACCTCGGCAGGCAGGGTCAGACCGGGGTTGCTCGAGGACTGGCCGACGCCGGTGATCTTGGCCTGCGGGTAGCCGTCGAAGACCGCGCGGTCCTCGGCAAAGGCGATCTTCTTGGCGGCGTCCTTGACCGGCTGCCAGTCCGGGTCCTGCGAGCCGCGCTCAACCGAGTCGATCTCCGACCGGCTCAAGCGTGAACGGGACCCTGAGCTCGACCACCGGCCGCCAGGCGCGCAGCATCGCCTGGATGCCGTCGGCGGGCGGGTCGATCGGCTCCGAGTGACCGGTGCCGACGCCGGCCAGCGTCAGCCCGTCGGGACCGGTCACGTCGACCGTCTTGCGCGCGGCGGCGTGCAGCGCGAACGTGCGCTTGGCCTCCTCCTCGATGCTTGCCCAGGCGGCGGCGGAGACCGGGGCGAGCTCGCGGTGCAGGTTGTTCATCGCAACCCTCCATTATGCCTAGCTTGCGCTATCCCTTCAGAGAGACCTAACCCTTGAGCGAACCGATGCCGAGCGAGCCATCCTCAGCCGACGTGCTGCCAACGGGTGAGGCATCATCCGACGGCGGCCTTGGCTGAGGCAGACGGCGGGTCCGGCGGGTTTTCCAGAAAATCCGCGGCCGGGGCGAAAAACAGGCTGCCGGTAACGGCGGTGGAGAAGTCGAGTATCCGGTCGGTGTTCCCCGGCGGCCGACCGATGAACATGTTCACGAGCATCAGCTCGGTGACCGCCGGGGTGGCGGCGTAGGCGATGTAGTACGTGCCGAACTCGCCCTGGCCCGGGTTGCCGAACGGCATGTTCGCCCGAACGATCTAGAGCTTCATCGCCGTCCGGCCCGGTTACCGTGTTCAGCGCGACGTGCGAGTTGGCCGGCTTGACGTCGTCCGGCAGCTCGATGTCGGCCAGCTTCGTCCGGCCGATCACGCGCTCCTGCTCCTCGACGCTGATCGCGTTCCACGACGCCATGTCATGCAGGTACTTCTGCACGATCACGTAGCTGCCGCCGGCGAACTCCGGGTCGGTGTCCAAATCGACGATTCCGGCGGTGACGGCGGCCGGCCCTGCGGCGACTCGGTGCCGTCGACGAACCCGATCAGGTCCCGCTCGTCGAAGTAGCGGAACCCTTGCACCTCGTCCACGACCTTGACCGCGCCGCCGAGCCGCGCCATCACCTGGGTGGCGTACTCGAAGGAGAGGTCCATCCGGTTCGACCTGATGTGGAATAGCAGGTCACCCGCGGTGGCAGGGGCCCGGTGGCGGGCCCCGGCAAGCTCGCGGAAGGGATGCAGCTCGGCTGGGCGCGGGCCGGCGAACAGCCGGTCCCAGGCGTCCGAGCCGATCGCGGCGACCACCTGCAGCGCCCCGCCGGGGACCCGGAAGCCAACCGAGCGCTGCAGCGCGGCCACGTCGCCGAGCAGCTCGCGGACGGCGTCCTCGCCGCCGGGGTCGATGGTCAGCACAAGGAACACCGCCGCCGCGGTCAGCGGGCTGAGCACCGGCTGCGGTTCTGGTGCCTGAGTTGACTGCGCTGGCACGGCCATCCCCTTCGACGCTGGTCCCTAACTAGCGTCCCACATGTGCCGGACAGGCGAAGCAACGGTCCGTTCAGAGGCCTAGAATTTCGCATTCCCCCGCGCCGCGCGGACGCTCGGTGCGGATCCCGAAGCATCCGGTCCAGGTCCTCGCGTGCGCGGGCGACGCGGGAGCGGATCGTGCCGATCGGGCAATCGCAGACCGCCGCGGCCTCGACGTAGGAGCAGCCGAGCAGTTGGGTGAGCACGAACGCCGCCCGGCGGTCCGGGTCGAGCGCGGCGAGCAGCAGATCAACCGTCGTCTGGGCGCCCGGCTCGGGCGGCGGCTGCCCTAGTCCGGCCGTCGGCGCGACCGCGAGCCGGACCGCCAGCTCCCGGTCGCGGGACCGCACGCCGAATTCCGCCGCGCAGACCCGCCGGGCGATGGCGAGCAGCCAGGTGCGCACCTGAGCGTCGCCGCGGAACCGACGGAGCGCCGGGATGGCCCGCAGATAGGTTTCCTGCGTGAGGTCGTCGGCTGCGGCCGGGTCGACCAGGTGGGCGCAGAACCGCCACACGTCACCTTGGGTCTGCCGGACGAGCCGGGCGAGCGCGTCGCGGTCCCCGCGCCCGGCCGCGCGGGCAAGGGAGGTTAGCTCGTCCACGAGAAAAGAGTACGACAACATGTAGTGGGAGCTGGCCCTGGGCTGGGCGGGCTCATGGGGTATCCGGGGCGGTGACGGGCGCGTCGACGGTAATCTGCCCGGCGTCGCGGAATACCAGCGTCAGCGGGACGGATCCCCGATCCTCGAATGGCGCTGGGTTCTCAAGCACCACGTCATCGGTGAGCGGGCTCAGGGTCAGGGTGCCGTGCCCGGGAACGGTGAGGGCGCTGACGGCCGTCCCCGCGGCACCCAGGCCACCGCGTGCGGAGAGTGTGATGTGCGTCGCAACGGGACTGCGCACCGCGATCAGCTCATCCGGGGTGCCGCTGAGGTTCCTGATCGTCAGGTACGTAGTGGCCTCGTGGATGTCGTCCGCCGCCTTGGGCGTGAAGGCACGCATGGGGACGGCGGCCAGCGTCACCTCAAGTCGCACCCGCGTGAGCGTGCCGGCGCCGCTGGTCGCGACCCAGGCGGACAGCAGTCCGATCAGCACGGCAGCGCAGATCAGCGGCCCCGCCACCGCGCGAGCCTGTTCAGCGAGCCAGCGGTAGCCGCCGGGCGACCTGCGGTCGCCGCGTTGGGGGGAAGGGGCGGCAGCGGTCACAGTAGCACCTTGGCCGACTCGACCGGCTCGACGGCGGGAGTGGCCGACTGCGGCGGCGTCCTCGGGCTGAAGCGGCGCAGCCGCAGGCTGTTCGTCACGACGATCAGCGAGCTCGCCGACATCGCGATCCCCGCGAACAGCGGGTTGAGGTAGCCAAGGGCGGCCAGCGGAATGGCGACCACGTTATAGCCGAACGCCCAGGCGAGGTTGCCGTGGATCACGGACATCGTGGCGCGGGCGAGCGCGATGGCGTCGGCTAGCCCCTCCGGATCCCCGTTGACCAGGGTAAGGTCGGCGGCGCCGATCGCGGCGTCCGTGCCTGTGCCGACCGCTATTCCGAGGTCCGCCTGCGCCAGGGCGGCCGCGTCGTTGACGCCGTCGCCGACGAACACGACCGACTGCCCCTTGGCCTGGAGCCCCTCGATGGCCGCCGCCTTGCCCTCCGGCCGGACGCCGGCGAACACGTCGTCCGCCTTGATGCCGGCCTGCCTCGGCGACAGCGAGGGCGGCGCGCTCGTTGTCGCCGGTGAGGAGCACCGGACGCAGGCCAAGCGCGCGCAGCCGCGCAACTGCTGGGCCGCCGTGGGCCGCAGCCGGTCCGCGACCACCACCACGGCGTGAGCATGGCCGTCCCAGCCGACCAGGACCGAGGTCCTGGCGCTGTCCTCGGCCGCGTCCACCGCCTCGCGCAGCGCGGCGGGCACGTCGATGGACTGCTCGCTGAACAGCCGAAGGCTGCCCACGGTGACTTCGCGGCCGCCGACCTGGCCTCGTACCCCGGCCCCCGGCAGCGAAACGAACCCGGTGACGGGCGGGAGGCCGCCGAATCGAGCAGCGGCATCGCGCGCGATCGCCTGGCCGATAGGGTGCTCCGAGGCGTCTTCGACCGCGCCGGCCAGCAGCAGCGCCTCGTCGCGCTCACCACTTGAGGCACCGGGCTCCGCGACAACGGCGGTCACCGCCATGGCGCCGATGGTGAGAGTACCGGTCTTGTCGAGCACGACCACCCGGACCCGCCGGGCCGACTCAAGCGCACGCACGCTCTTGACCAGGATGCCGAGCTCAGCGCCGCGGCCGACGGCGGCCACCAGCGCGGTCGGCGTGGCCAGGCCGAGCGCGCACGGGCAGGCGACCACGAGGACGGCGACGGCGGCGCTCCAGCCTTGCGCGGCAGGCAGGCCGGCGCCAAGCCAGAAGCCGAGGGTCGCGGTGGCCAGGCTGATCACGACAGGGCACGAAGACGGCGGCGATCCTGTCGGCCAGCCGCTGCGCGCTTGCCTTGCTCGCCTGCGCGTGCGTGACCAGGCGGGTGATCTGGGCTAGCAGCGTGTCCGCGCCGACGCGGGTGGCGCGGACGACGAGGCGGCCGCTCATGTTCACGGTGGCGCCGGTGACCTGGTCGCCCTCGCCGACCTCGACGGGCATGGACTCGCCGGTGACGAGCGACGCGTCGATGGCCGAGCTTCCCTCGGCGACGACTCCGTCGGCGGCGATCTTCTCCCCCGGGCGGACGACGAAAAGGTCTCCCACCGCCAGTTCGCTCACCGGCACCCGACGCTCGGCGCCGTCGCGCAGCACCGCGACGCTCTTGGCGCCGAGCTCGGCCAGCGCGGTCAGCGCGGAGGTCGATCGGTCTCGGGCGCGAGCCTCCAGGTAGCGGCCGGCCAGCACGGCCACGGTGACTCCGGCAGCGGCCTCCAGGTAGAGGGTCATCCCGCTGGCCGCGGTGAAGGTGAACGCGAATGGCATCCGCATGCCGGCCGTCCCTGCGCCGCCGAACAGCAGAGCGTAAAGCGACCAGCCGAAGGATGCGGCGACCGCCAGGCTGACCAGCGTGTCCATCGTCGCCGCGGCGTGGCCGAGCCCGGCCAGCGCGGCGCGGTGCAGCGGCCACGCGCCCCAGCCCGCGACCGGGGCGGCGAGCAGCAGGCTGACCCACTGCCAGCCGGTGAACTGCGCGGCGGGCACCATCGAGAGGATGATCACGACCACGGCCAGCGGCGTGCACACGGCGAGCCTGCGCCCCAGGTCCCTAGCCACCGGGTCGACGCTGTCCTTCTCGTCCTCCGGTGGCATCGGCAGCGCCGCCTGGTACCCGGTCGAGTTGACCACGCTGATGAGCTCCGGGGCGTCACGCCCGCCGAGGCTGGTGAAGTAGGCCCGCCCGGTCGCGTAGTTGACACTGGCCGACACCCCGTCGAGGCGGTTCAGTCGCCGCTCGATGCGCGCCGCACATGAGCCGCAGGTCATCCCAGTGATGACCAGCTCTGCCTCGACCGTGTCACCAGTAGCGGTGCCCGTCACGGGCTGCCGTCTCCGTTCATGCCGCTCACATCTTCATGCCGCCCATGCCTGAGCCGCCGGTGCCACCAGAGTACTGGACCTGGGAGTGGCCGGTGGTGACAGGGCCGAGACGGGCACCGACCGAATGCGCGGCGACGAAGATCACGGCGAGCAGGATCAGGAATCCGACCAGCTTCATATAGCTATCAGTAGCATAAAGGCCATCACGACGCCCATTGTTACCCGGCAGCCGATCGTGACCGCTGGCGACAGCAGGAACTCACCGAAAGCACCGCCGACGACGTTACCTCGGCCGATGGCGGCGGTGTCGCAGGAGACCGCATGGCCACCGACGGCGCCTGATCCGGTGGCGGTGTCCGTGATGGCCTCCAAATCGGCATCCGTGGGAATCGGCCCGGAGAACGCCGTCTCGTCGCGGACTCGGCACCCGCCATCGCCGGGACGCCCGCTCGGACCCCGGCCAGCGAGACGCGCGCGCTCGCCAGGCTATAGCGCCTGCCGGAGAGTTGGTCGAGGTCCCAGATGCTGTAGCCGATCAGGACGAGCGCGAAGACGAACGCAAGCGTCGGGTCGCTCATCATCATCATCGAGGACGCTCGCGCCCGACATTCCTGCCATGCCCGCCGCTGCCGCCGGAAGAACCCGTCATGGCCAGGAACATGTAGAGCATGGCGCCGCTGTGCACGAGGTGCGGCGCGCAGTGCCCGCCGGCCAGGGCGCGGACCCCGTTCGCCCGGGCGTCGAGCACGACCCGGAAGGCGTACCAGGCGATCATCACACCGAAGATGACCTCCCATGCGGTACTCGGGGAGAGTCTGCAGGCTTGATACCAGCATGCCCGCCATGGCGATGGCCATCAGCAGGTGCGCTATGTCGGTGTCGACGATGACCGATCCTTGCTGCCACGGCCGGGCCGCCACGAGCCGCGCCGCGCTCACCGCCGCCACCACGAGCATGAGGGCGGCGAGTAGGTCGAGAATCCAGGCCGGTGTCATCAGACCAGCTTCCCTTCTGCGTCATTGGATAGGGCCGTCGCGGGTACGGCGCTGGCCGACACCGTCCGCAGCGGCCAGTAGGTCAGTGCGAGCAGCATGAGCAGCGGCCCGGAGTTGGGGTCCGTCGCCCCGCCTGCGAGTATCATTCCGAACCCCTCGCCGACGACCCAGATCACGATCGCCACCACGATGGCAAGCACCAGGGTCGCCTTGGCGGCCGGTTTCGGCAGGTAGACACCGATGGCGATCAGCACGAGCGCGACGGCGAGCACGATCGAGGCGGCCAGTCCCTGGTTGGCGACGAGCGAGGCCGCGCCGCGGTCGATCGCGGCCAGCCAGCCGGGCTGACCGCTCTCCATGCTCGCGATCATGCCGTTCAGCGCCTGCGGCGCCCGGTTGGCCGGAGTCAGCGCGAAATAGGCCAGGCTCAGCCACAGCACCAGCCAGAGCGCCCTGGCCACGTGCGCCGCCCACCGCCCGGGCCGCCGTGAACGGCGCCGACGCCGCATGGTCGGCGGGCCACAGCAGCACGGCGAGCAGCGCGTAGATGATCACCGCGCCAGGCGCGCCGTTCAGCGGGCTGGCAACGCCGTTCAGTATCCCGCCGAGCCCTTCGCCGAACCACCACACGCCGATCGCCCAGGCGATCGACGCCGCGAGGGCGAGCCGCACGGTCGGGCGGAACGCGATGCCAAGCCCGATCAGTATCTGGATCGTGGCGAAGAGGGTGTTGATAAGCACCAGGTGATGCTCGACCAGGGTCGCGTCCCAGGTGATGGGGCGGGCGATGACCGACGGGTTGCCGGGGGCCATCCCCGCGAGCATCTGGCCGAACGGCTTGCTGTACATGAACGACTGGTACTGGAGCACGCCAACGAGCAGCCAGATCGCCGCCAGTCCAAGCTGGAGCGCCCGCCTGACATCGGGTCTCGCGGCGGCCGTCCGGGTCTCCGTGCCCAGCCGGCCCCGCCGCACGGCCAGGACGGCCGGCGACGGCAACTTCACTCATCGGGGCTCTCCTCAGATATTCCACGCAGATACAAGCGACCCTGCCGCTACGCCAATCGCATTCCGGTGCACAGGCCATCACTCAGGTAATGCCGAACACAACCATAGGGGGACCGCGTCGGCGGCGCAACATTACTCGCACGAAAGCAATGAAAGCAAACAGAAGTTGTTAGAGGGGCGATGAACCTGCAGGTAGTCCTGCTGACACACCTAGCCATGCAGCCCTCGGCGATAAACCCCTGGGCTGTATCTATAAACCGGGTGGGGGTATTCAATATAGACCGGGTGGGGGTATTCAATAAACCCGTACGGGGTATTCGATGAACTGCGGCGCAAGTGAACAGAGTAAAAATTGCACATGAGTCCTGGCCGCGGCCTGCCGGGGACTGGATCGGGCGGACCATAGCGTGATCGGCCCGGCCTAGCCTACGCGGGCATCCTCGTGGTGTCCGGGAACTTTTCCCTGCCGCTCCTGCACTACCTGTACATGGATTGCGACACCGTCCGCGAGGCCATGTCGGCCAGGATCGACGGCGAGGACCCGTGCATCGGCGCCCCGCACTGGTCGGCCGACGATCTCGAGGAGCACTTGGCGAGCTGCGCCGTCTGCCGCAGAGTGGCAGCAACGAGCGCACGCGGTGACGCGGCGTGTGCGCCTTGGCGGTGCTTTCCTAGACCGCGACCTCACCTCCCGGGTGCTCGCGGCCGTCCCGGCCGCCGAGCCCATGAGGCTGCTGCGGCTGGCCCAGCGCGGGGCGCTTGTCGCGCTGGCGCTGGCTCAGTTCGCGATCGCCGCGCCGATGCTGTTCCTTGGCCACGACCACGACGCAGGTGTGCACGCCGCGCACGAGCTCGGCTCGTTCAACATGGCGCTGGCCATCGCGTTCGCCGTCGGCGCGATCCGCCCGAGGCTATCGGCCGGGCTCGCCTGGCCGAGCGGGATGGCCGCCACCGGCCTCGTGATCACCGCTATCGCCGACCTCATCAGCGGGCAGGCCATCGGCGCTGACGAGGCACTGCACCTGGTCGCCCTCGCGGGGGCTGCGGTGCTCGTATGGCAGGACCGCACAATCGGCGCCGGGGCCGCTGGACCCGCCATCGCGACCCGAGAAGGCCACTCCGAAACGTGGCAAGGGACCGTCAGGACGGACTCCGTCGCGAGGTTTGAAGGCTCGCCGGATCGCCCGTGGGGCGGCGACGCCGCCCGGGTGACCGATCCGGACATCGCCGCCCGGACAGTGTCCCCGCAGGCCGACTCCTTCCAATCAACGACCGCCGCGCCCGCGGCCGGCGACCCGCCCGGCCACCAGCGCGACGGCAATGACCGCAGCCAAGCCGATCGGCGCAATGGCGCACAGCGAGGCAGAACTGGCGACCCGCATGACGAGGCGGTCGCATGACGACGCCCACGGCACCGATCACCGACCCGCCAACGGCACGTGACATCACACTGGACGCGCCACCCGCTGACGCGAGCGCAAGGAACGCCGCAGCGCAGGACGGCGACACCATAGAAATTGAACTGGCGATCGAAGGCATGACCTGCGCTGCCTGCGCGATGCGAATCGAGAAGAAGCTGAACAGGCTGCCCGACGTTCTCGCGTCGGTGAACTACGCCACCGCGACGGCGCGGGTCGCAGCGCCCGTCGGCATGCCGACTGCGGACCTCATCGCAGCGGTCGAGCGGGCTGGATACGGAGCAACCGCCCCCGCGATCGAACCCCCGGAGCCCGACGAGGATCAGGTAGGCGGGCAGGACGAGGCTAAGCACACCGCCTACCTGCGGCGCCGCTTGATCGTCGCGCTTGTGTTCTACCTGCCGCTGACCGATCTGTCGGTGATGCTGTCGCTGGCCCCCTCGTTGCGCTTCCCTGGCTGGCAATGGCTGCTCGTGGCCTGCGCGGCACCGGTGGCGCTGTGGTGCGCGTGGCCATTCCACCGGGCCGCGCTGAAGAACGCCCGGCACGGCTCGACCACGATGGACACCCTGGTGTCGCTTGGCATCATCGCGGCCTGCGGCTGGTCGGTTTACGCCATGTTCGTGCTCGATCCCGGGGCCACCGGCGGCAGCCTCTGGCAGCGGCTGATCCACGAATCCGGCGGAGGCATCTACCTGGAGACCGCCGCCACGGTCACCACCTTCCTGTTGGCGGGCCGACTGTACGAGGCACGCGCCCGGCGCATCGCCGGCCAGGCCATGCGCGACCTCGCGACCGCGGCTACCAGCGACGTATGCCTGCTCGATCCGGACGGGACCGAGCGCCAGATCCCCGCCACGCGGCTGCGGCCCGGGATGAGGTTCATCGTCCGCCCAGGGGAGACCATCGCCGCGGACGGCGAGGTCGAGTTCGGCCAGACCGCCGTCGACCGCTCGATGATGACCGGGGAATCGGTGCCCGGCGAAGCGGGCGAGGGCGACACCGTGACCGGCGGAACGGTTGTCCTGACCGGCCGACTGGTGGTCCGCGCGGTCAATGTCGGGCGTGATACCCAGCTCGCCCAGCTCATCAGGCTCGTTGAGCAGGCCCAAGCGCAGAAGGCGGCGATCCAGCGGCTGGCGGACAAGATCTGCGGCGTGTTCGTGCCGACCGTGCTGGCCTGCGCCGCTGCCACCCTGGCCGGATGGCTGCTCGCTGGGGCACCGGCCGAGCATGCGTTCAGCGCGGGGCTTGCCGTTCTGATCATCGCGTGCCCGTGCGCGCTTGGGCTGGCGACTCCCGCCGCGCTTGTCGCGGCGTGCGGGCGCGGGGCGAGCAACGGGATATTCGTCAAGGAATACCAGGCCCTGGAATCGTCGCGATCGATCGACGTGGTGGTTCTCGACAAGACTGGCACCGTCACCACCGGCCGGATGGAACTGGTCGGTGTGCGGCCGGCCGATGGCGTTACCCGTGCCGCCTTGCTGCGGCACGCGGGCGCCGTCGAGGACGCCTCCGAGCACGCGGTCGCGGTCGCTATCAGCGCAGCCGCCAGGAAGGAAGCGGGACCGCTGCCCCGTGCCGAGGGCTTCAGGGCGCTGCCAGGGCTAGGCGCGCGCGGCACCGTTGACGGACACGAGGTGGTGATCGGCCGCGCGCGGCTCCTAGCGGAGCACGGGATGACCGTGCCCGCCGACCTAGTCGCGCAGTGCGGCGAGTGGGAGCAGGCGGGCCGGACCGCGGTGCTGATCGGCTGGGATGGCGCGGTACAGGGCGCCGTCGCTGTCGCCGACACGATCAAGCCCTCAGCGGCGGCCTCCGTCGCCGCGCTGCGCGCGCTCGGGCTCCATCCGGTGCTGCTGACCGGGGACAACGAGGCGACCGCGCGGGCCGTCGCCGCAGCGGCGGGCATTGACGAGGTCATCGCCGAGACGCTGCCGGCCGGCAAGGCGGCCGTCATCACCGAGCTTCGAGCGCGCGGCCACCGGGTGGCGATGGTCGGCGACGGCGTCAACGACGGCCCTGCGCTCGCCGCCGCCAACCTCGCGCTCGCCCTCGGCTCCGGCACGGACGTCGCCATCAGCGCCGCCGACATGATCCTGATCCGCGACGACCTGCAGACCGTCCCCGACGCGATCGGGCTCGCACGCGCGACGTTCCGCGACCATCCGCCGCAACCTCGCCTGGGCGTTCGGATACAACGTGGCGGCGATCCCGCTCGCCGCGCTCGGTTTCCTCAACCCGGTCGTCGCCTCAGCCGCGATGACCCTGTCCTCGGCCTTCGTCGTGGGCAACAGCCTCCGCCTGCAGCGGTACCCCTTCAGCTCGACAAGCAAGGAACAACCCCCCGGAAGGCGACATGCACGGTTACACCCACGACAAGGACGTCTATCTCAGGCGACTGCGCCGAATCGAAGGCCAGGTCCGCGGCCTGGAGCGGATGGTCGAGGAGGACAAGTACTGTATCGACATCCTCACGCAGGTCTCGGCGGCCACCAAAGCCCTGCAGGCGGTCGCCCTCGGCCTGCTCGAGGAGCACCTCGGCCACTGTGTCAGCCAGGCGCTGGCCGAGGGCGGCGACGGGGCGGCCGAGAAGGTCAAGGAAGCATCCGACGCGATCGCCCGCCTTGTGCGATCCTGAATTCCAAACACCAGGGTAAATAGCAATAGAAAGGCAGCTAATGGTAACGACGGCCTACAAGGTCACGGGAATGAGCTGCGAGCACTGCGTGAACGCGGTGACCAGTGAGTTGGGCAACGTCAGCGGCGTATCGAACGTGGAGGTCGACCTAGTTCCAAACGGCGTCTCCCTCGTGACGATCACCAGCAATGAGCCGCTGGCCGACGACGCGATCAGCGTGGCGCTTGACGAGGCCGGCGACTATAAGGTCACGGCAGGCTGAACGCAACGTGGGCGAGTCCGGCTTGCTGGGCCGATAAAGATCGCCCTCGACCGCCCAGCAGGCCGGACTCCCCCGGGCTCGTCGCCCTCAGTGGGCCCCGAGCCCGGCGAGAACCTCGTCCAAGTGGCCGGAGCGGGCCTGCTCAACGAGCACCTGGAACTGGTCGGCGCTCATTTGGACGCGCTGGCCGAAATCGTCGGTGATGACGATGCGCCGCTCCGGCGTTGCCGCATGGTCGATGAACAGTTCCGGGCAGCCGCAGCTGCACTGACCGCACAGCACCGCGATCCTGGTAAGTCCTCCGCTAGTTTCCTGCATTGCCACTTTCCTCCTTCACTGGGTCCCGCTCCAGCATTACATGCACATAAGATACGGTCAATGGAAATACCCGGTCAATTCCGCCGGGGAGCAATCTGAAATGTGCACGGCAAACACCATCGCCTTGAGACGGTTGATAAATACCGTGCAGAGGTATCACCAATACCCTACCCCGGTTTCCATTTGAGCAGTGTGCGGAGAAGCGCACCAGCGGACGGCGAGCTTTTTGGATAAGGGAAGACGAGCGGTCTGCTTGAGCGTGTAGAGGCCGATGAGGATGAAGGCGATCGGGAGAATCCAGTGGCCGTGGCGGGCCAGGACGCCGACGACGGGTCCGTGGCGGACTAGCAGCGAGCCTGCCAGGCACCAGACCGCGACGCCCACGGCGAAGACAACGAGCATGACGACGATCTGGCCGCCGCCCGCCGTGGCGAAGACAGGGGTGTAGGCGGCCAGATCATCGGCCCCGTCAACGATGGTGAGCGCGGCCACGCCGGGCAGGCCGCCCGCCGACGGCGGCGCGGGCTGCTCCCCGCGGCGCACCGCCAGGATCGCGCGTATCAGCGTGACGACCCCCAGGGTGAAGGGGATGAAGGCAAGCAGCCAGAGCCAGCGGGCCGGGAGAAGCGAAAGGCCGCGCCCGGCCGCGAGCGCGAGGCCGACCAGCGCAGTGAAGCCGACGTACTGCCCGGCCCAGATCTGCCATCGTCTCGGCTGGCCGCCAGCCCGCGACGCCGCGTTGAGCAGCGCGAGGACGACCAGGTCATCGACGTTGGTCCCCGCGAACAGCACGACCGCCGTGGCGGCCGAGGCGGGCAGCGAGCTCACGGGCGCAAAGCGTACTAGTCAGACTCGGCCCGCCGCGACGTGGGAGTCGCCGCTGAGCGGGGCGACGGGAGTTGAGCGGGGCAACGGCGGTTGCCGCGAGGCTCTTATGCGGCGGTGCCGCCGGTCGCCAGCCGCATCAGGTCGCTGTCGATGTTGATCCCGACTTCGGTCCCGCCGGCCGAACCCAGTTCGTGCTGATAGCTCTGCCACGACTCGTCGCGCACCTTGCGGGCGAAGCCGGACTCCATCAGCAGCACCAGTTCGAACGCGGCCCGGTCGATCCGCTTGTTCAGCGCGCCGTCGGCCCAGTCCTCGGGGGCGGCGAACAGCGACGTGGGCACCGGCAAGGTGCGCAGGTAGGCGAAGAGCGACCGCATCTGGTCGTCCACCACCAGCGCATGCCGCGCGGTGCCGGCCGTCGCGGCGAGCACCACCGGCCTGCCGATCAGCAGGTCGTTGTCGAGCACGTGGAAGAACGAGGTGAACAGCCCGCTCGGGCCGGCCTTGTAAACCGGGGCGGCGGCGATGATCCCGTCGGCCGCGCCCAGGGCATCGACCGCCTGCTGCAGCTTGGGCGTGATCAACTGGCTGGTCAGCGCGGTCGTGATGTCGGTCGCGAGCTCGCGCAGTTCAATCACGCGGGTGCGCACCGCCGCGCCGCGGCTCTCAGCGAGCGCCGCGATCCGCTGCGCGATCCGATCGGCCAGCAGCTTGGTCGACGAGGGGTCGGAGGTGCCGCCGCTGACCACCACCAGCTCGAAGGTCTCACTCATTTTCCGTCCTTAAATTCAAAATCCTTTGATAGGGAACGGGCCGTCGCTTCGCCTAGTCCCCTCACGATCCCTGGAAGCGGGTAACGTGAACTGTTGACTACATCGTTAACAGTTCACTGAACAAGCTTCCGGCATATCTCTTCCAGTTGGCGGAGCTCGGCCGGGGTGAGCTCCTTGAGCATCTCCCGGGCGACGGACCGGCCGTGCCGGCGGCCGATGCGCCGCTGGGCGGCCCGGCCATCCTCGGTTAGCGACAGGCGCACGCCTCGACGGTCGCCCGCGTCGATGACGCGGTCCACGAGCCCCTGGTCCGCCAGCCGGTCCACCATCCGGGACAGCGCCGGCTGACTGAGCAGCACGTGCCTGTTCAAGTCGGTGAGCCGGATCGGCTCGGGGCACTTGGACAGCGTGTAGAGGACGTCGTACTCCTTCATGGAAAAGTCTTCCCAGACGTCTTCGGCGTTAAAGCGCCTAATCAGCGAGGCGTGGGCGGACATGAGCGCCTCCCACGCGTCGTTGGCGGGATGCCTGCGGTCGGCCATGTCGGGGGCAGCCTTCCGCAGCAGTCAGAACGCCGAGGGATACTCGGCCTTGAGGTCCTCGGCCGTGTCCTGGTAGGGGGAGCCGCCGGTCACGTTGTCGCCGCGGTTCGCGTTCGGGCGCGGCTGGCGCGGCGGGGTGTCGCCGTACTTGGCCTTGACCAGGCTCGCGTGCGTCGGCGCGTCCGGGACCTCCGGGTCCCTGCGGGCGGCGAGCTCCTTGCGCAGCACCGGGACGACCTCGCCGCCAAGCAGTTCGATCTGGTCGAGCACCTTGTTGAGCGGCAGGCCCGCGTGCTCCATCAGGAACAGCTGGCGCTGGTAGTCGCCAAAGTAGTCACGGAAGGTCAGCGTCTTGTCGATGACCTCCTGCGGTGACCCCACCGACAGCGGCGTCATCTCGGCGAAGTCCTCCATCGTCGGGCCGTTGCCGTAGACCGGGGCCGCGTTGAAGTACGGGCGGAACTCCTTCTTGGCTTCCTGGGAGTTCTTGGCGATGTAGGCCTGGCCGCCGAGGCCGACGATGGCCTGCTTCTCGGTGCCGTGGCCGTAGTGCGCGTACCGCTGCCGGTAGAACTTGATCAGCCGCTGGTAGTGCTCCTTCGGCCAGAAAATGTTGTTGGCGAAGAAGCCGTTGCCGTAGAAGGCGGCCTGCTCGGCGATCTCGGGCGAACGGATCGAGCCGTGCCAGACGAACGGCGGCACGTCGTCAAGCGGCCGCGGGACGGCGGTGAACCCCTGCAGCGGCCCCCGGTACTTGCCCTTCCAGTCCACCACGTCCTCGCGCCAGAGCCGGTGCAGCAGGTTGTAGTTCTCCAGCGCGAGCGGCAGCCCCTCCCGGATGTCCTGGCCGAACCAGGGGTAGACCGGAGCGGTGTTGCCGCGGCCGATCATCAGGTCCATCCGGCCCTTGGACACGTGCTGGAGCATCGAGTACTCCTCGGCGATGCGCACCGGGTCGTTAGTGGTGATCAGGGTGGTCGCGGTCGTGACGATGAGGCGCTCGGTCGTCCCCGCGATGTAGGCGAGCAGGGTCGTGGGCGAGCTGCTGAAGAAGGGCGGATTGTGGTGCTCGCCGATCGCGAACACGTCCATGCCGACTTCCTCGGTCTTCTGCGCGATCTTGACGACCGCGTCGATGCGCTCCGCCTCGCTCGGCGTGTACCCGGTGGTCGGGTCGCGGGTGATGTCGCTGACCGAGAAGAGTCCGAACTGCATGGCATGCCTCCCTGGCACTTCGCAGTTGTGTGTTGCCTATGCCCTCGCATTCGCCATCGGGTCTGACCGATGTATGCGTTTGCATGTATTGTAAACCAAGGCGGCGCCCGGGTATTCCCCGGCCCCAGGGCGAGGCGTCAGCCGCCTTCGCTCTGCTTGATCTGCGCATTCGTGTCCGCCGGTGACAGGTCGGCGGACAGGAACGGCGCGGTGCGCGGCAGGCTCAGATGGAGCTCGCTGGCGGTGCAGATGGCGACCTCGCCGTGGTCGAGAGTGAAGTCAAGCGCGTGGCCGCCGTGGTCGCGGTCTTGCGTAAGGAAGTGGAGGTGGAACCCGGCGACGGAGATGCCCTGCTCATAGGCGGGACTGCGGAACCCGGCAAGGGTGCCGGTGACGCCTTCGAGGTCGGTGATGGGCTCGTGGGCGGTCGCCTCGGTCAGCGGCGGGTAGGGTAGCCGCTGCGCCATGACCGTACGGGTGCGCACTCGGGCGAAGGTGCCGCTGACCCGCAGGGCGTAGGTGAGGTTGGGGCTCGGGATGGCGCTGTCGATCAGCCCGGTCAGGGCGGCCTGGTCCGACGGTTCCGTGATGGTGATGGTCTTGTCTGGGCGGAACCACAGCACGACGGCGAACGGGGTCTTGTCCTGGCCGGAGGCGATGGTCGGGCTTCCGTCGGCGCGCAGGTGGTAGCAGGTGCCGTCGAGGATGACCATCTCGCCGTCGAGGTGGTTGAAGGTGCCCACGCCGAAGTCGCCGTGGGTGAGTAGCTCGGCGATGGTGACGTCCCCGTCGTAGATGCCGTCGAGCAGCGCGGCCATGGTGGAGGTCTGGTACACCTCCCCGGGCCTGCCCGGCCTGACGTCCCCGGCGCGGTGATGGTGGTGGGCCAGCATGGCTCCCGCCCAGGACCGGAACCGGCCTGCCGCCTGTTCGCCGCTCATTCGAACACCTCCGCGTGCAGTTGGGCGCCGATGTCGACGCTGTGGCTGTAGTCAACCGCGACGTCGATGACCGAATGTAGTTCGTACCCATGTCCACCGCGATCGAGCCCTCATCGGCTACCTGTCAGGTCTTCAGGAGCGCATGTGGGTGACTGTGCCGAAGGAGCGCTGGCGGTACAGGAGGGGCTCGAAGGAGTGGGTGTCGGCGTGCTCGACGAGGCCGATGATGATCACGTGATCGCCCGCCGTGACGAGCTGCTCCGTGCCGCAGACCAGCCACTGGCCCTTGCCTGCCAGCCTCGGTGCGCCGTGGTCCATGTACCAGGCGACGCCCGCGAACTTGTCAGCGCCCTTCCGCGCGAACGCGGTCGCTAGCGACTGCTGGCCGACCGCGAGGACGTTCACGCCGAAGCGGCCCGTCTCCTGGATGATCTTCAGCAGGTCGGAGCGCAGGTCAAGGGAGACGAGAATCATCGGCGGTTCGAGGGAGAGCGAGGAGAAGGCGCTCACCGTCGTGCCGTGCGGCTTGCGGTCGACGTGCGAGGTCACCACGGTTACCGGCGTCGGCACCCGCGCGAGCGTGTCGCGGAAGACCGTGGCGTCGACCCGGCCACGTGCCTGGCTAGCCCCGACAGGTTCCTGGCCAGCCCCGGCAGCGTCCATTGGCCCAGCCTACGTTCGCCGGCGGCGTTCGGCCAGACCTGGTAGGCGTCGCCGCCAAGACGGCGGCTCCACGACAGTGGACTCCTGACAGTGCCGCGGGGCGCGGTGGGGTCACCGTCGCGGATGCGCTGAGCTCGGTCGGGGACGGCGCCGACGCGGTGATCTTGATGCTGCCCGACTCGGACGTGGTCGAGCGCGTGCTGCTGGGCGACCCAGCAGGCGGCCATCCGGCGGACGGGGAGCGGCCCGACGACGGACTGCTCGCCAGCCTGCCGGCCGGAGCGACGGTCATCGACATGTCGTCGTCGGACCCGGCGCGGACCAAGGCGCTCGCCGGGACGCTGGCGGAGGCCGGGGTGACGCTGATCGACGCGCCGGTCTCTGGGGGCGTCGCCGGGGCCCGGGCGGGGACGCTGACGGTGATGGTCGGGGGCTCGCCGCCGGCGACCTGCCGACCGACGCCGACCACACCGCGATCGCCCGCTGGGTCGCCGGCCAGTAGCCATCAGCCATCTGTATGAGAAACTTGGCGGGTTCGGGCAGCTGATCGGGCTGTTCGCAATCGGACCGTCCACGCACCAACAACAGGTGATGCGCAGCGCCGAGCTGTTCGCGTCCGACGTGATGCCGGCGCTCCGCCCGCTGGGCGTCGCCGCAGAGAGGACCACCGCATGAGCTTGCTCCGCGACGAGCTGCTGGCAGGCATCCGCAGTCACCGCGAGCAATTCGAGTCCGCCGGAGACCGCGCCGAGGAGATGCGCACCCTCCCCCACGACGCGGTGGCGACGCTGCGCGAACTCGGCCTGTTCTGGCTCAAGACGCCGGCCGAGCTCGGCGGCTCGCCACTGTCGCCGGTCGAGTTCAGCGACGTGATCGAGGAGCTCGCCTATATCGACACGTCGACGGCGTGGGCGGCGATGATCGGGGCGGGCTGCAACGGCCTGGCCGGCGGCTGGCTGCCGGCGGCCGGGGCGGGGCGGATCTTCGGCGACGGTGCGGACGCGGCGGCGACCGGGGCGGGAGCCGCCGGCTCCCAGTGATCGCCGGGCAGCTTGCCCCGCGCGGCACCGGCACACCCGTGGCGGGCGGGTACCTGGTCCACGGCCGATGGGGCTTCTCAAGCGGCATCGTGCACGCCGACTGGCTGATCGGCGCGTTCAAGTCCGGCAGCGCGCACGCTCCGGTAGGCGCGGACGACGAAGCGGCGTCGACCGGGTTCGGCGCGATGGTCGTCTTCGCCATCCCCAAGGCCGAGGCCGAGGTCATCGACAACTGGCACGTCGCGGGGCTGCAGGGCACCGGCAGCCTCGACTTCTCGGTGGACGGCATCTTCGTGCCCGCGGAGCTGACCTATGAGCTGGGCAGCCCCGCCGTCCGCGGCGGCGACCTGTTCCGGCTGGGCATGCCGACGTTCGTATCCAACGAAGTGCCGCCGCTCGCCATCGGACTGGCCCGCCGCGCCATCGACGACATCACCGAGCTGGCCACGCACACCGCCCGCTTCCCCGGCGGCCCCACGGTCAGCGAGCGCGCGGTCTTCCATCATGAACTCGGCCGCGCCGAGGTGCAGGTCAGAGCGGCCAGAGCGGTGCATCGAGAGGCCATGGCGGCGGCCTTCGCGAGCGCGGTGGCCGATGGCGCACCATCAGACGAGCAGCAGCTCGCCGTCACCACGGCCTCCATCTACGCCGTTGAAACCTGCGCCGACGTGGTCAGCGACCTGTTCAAGTTCGGCGGCGGCCGGGCTCTGGCCCTGTCCAACCCCATGCAACGCCACCTGCGCAACGTGCTCGCCGCCCGGCAGCACGTCGCCCTCTCCGAGGAGAACTACGAGGCCGCCGGGCGCTACCTACTCGAGTCAGCCAAGGCTCGCCGCGCCTGAGCGACGGGCCCGGCGGTGACGAGTTAGTTAGCCTGACCACAAGTGAGCCCGGACCCGTTCGGAATTGCTAAGACAGGTAGCGACGCCGAGCGGAAACCGAAGCGGCGAGCGTTTCCAGGGTGGCCTCGGTCATCTCGATGTCCATGCAGGCGTCGGTGACGGACTGGCCGTAGGTCAGGGTCGCGGGGTCACCGGGCTCCTGGCGGCCTGCGACGAGGAAGGACTCGAGCATCACCCCGACTATGCCGGTCTCGCCGCCGGTGAGCTGCTCGGCCAGGGACTCGCCCACGGCGGTCTGGCGCTTGTAGTCCTTGCCGCTGTTGCCGTGGCTGGCGTCCACCATGATGCGGCGCGTCAGGCCGGCCGCCGTGATCAGGTCCAGCGCCTTCGACACGTGCGAGGACGAGTAGTTCGGGCCGCTGCGGCCGCCGCGCAGGATCACGTGCGTGTCGGCGTTGCCCGTGGTCGTCACGACCGCCGCCGCGCCCGCCTCGGTAACGCCGAAGAACGTGTGGCTCGCCTCCGCGGCGCGGCAGGCATCGACCGCCACCTGGACGTCGCCGTCGGTGCCGTTCTTGAAGCCGACCGGCATGGACAGGCCGGAGGCGAGCTGGCGGTGCACCTGGCTCTCCGTGGTCCGCGCCCCGATCGCACCCCAGGTCACGGTGTCGGCAATGTACTGCGGGGTGATCGGGTCAAGCCACTCGCAGCCCACCGGCAGGCCCGCGGACGCGATGTCGAGCAGCAGGCGGCGCGCGGTCCGCAGGCCGCGGTGCACATCGTAGGAGCCGTCCATGCCCGGGTCGTTGATCAGGCCCTTCCATCCGGTCACCGTGCGCGGCTTCTCGAAGTAGACGCGCATCACGATCAACAGGTCGTCGGCGTACCGGGCGCGGAGGTCGGCGAGCCTGGCTGCGTAGTCGAGCGCCGCCTTCGGGTCGTGGACCGAGCACGGGCCGGTGACCACGAGCAGCCTGTCGTCGGCGCCGTCGAGCACCGCGCGGACCTCGGCCCTGGTGGCCTCAACCGTCTGCGATTGCGCGTCGTCTAGCGGCAGCTCAAGGAAAAGCGCGGCAGGCGAAAGCAGCGGCTCGTAGCCGACAATCCGGGTATCAGTGGTGCGTGACATCGGGTTCTCCTCCCGGGCGCGCTTTGCCCGGGGTCTTCCGCGAGCCAGCTACGCCCTAGTGACTGAGACGAGGCCTTAATGCCTCATCCCTGGCTGGCTCCGGGTAGTGATAAGCGCGCGTAACGACAACGCTCGGCTCCACCCGGAGCCCGCGTAAAGCGCCAATACCACTGAGACACGCGACTGATCATACACGGCCGAAGCGGCTAGTCACTGCAGTGACGGGTAGTAACCCTTCTGGCGTGTCGCGCCGGCGGCGGCCGGGGACAGGGGTGATCATCGGCCATGGAGAGCCTCAACCTCGCCGACACGTTCGTTACGTTCCTTGCGCTGATCGGGCCGCAGAAGGTGCTGCTGTCCTTCGGGCGACTCGCCCGCACGCTTGACGACCGCTCGGTGCGCGCGGTGGCCGCCGCCGCAGCGGTTACCGCCGCGTGCGTCGGCGCGATATGCGCTCTCGCCGCGCCGTGGCTGGCCACGTTCTTCCACATCGGCGTGGCCGAGCTGAACCTGGCCGCCGGGCTGTTGTTCATCATCTACGCGGTCGGCCTTGTGCTCGGCATCCACTTCGATGCCGAGCACGAGCCCGAGGCAGCGGCGGCGGCGAACCCCGACGGAGACTCCGGCGGGCATGACGCTGACCTGGCGCATCCGCTGAGGAGCGGGTTCCGCGCAATGCTGCTGCCGTTCGTGGTCAGCCCGATCGCGATCGCCGCTGACCTGGAAGAGTCGATCTCGGCCGGCAACTGGGGCGGCCGATGGATCGTGGCGGGCGCGTTCGCACTGGTGGCGCTCGCGGACATGCTCTGCACCTGGGTGTTCGCGCCGCTGCTGCGACGTATGCACGAGAGCATCCTCGAGGTGCTCTCCCGGCTTCTCGGCACCCTGCTCGCCGCCGTCGGTGTCGGAGTCTTCCTTGACGGGCTAACCGCACTCGGCGTCCTGCACGGCCAGGGCCACTGAGGTGACGTAAGACATCTTTAATATCAATGGCTAATAACTGGTAACACGGGCCATCCATCCCCGGATCCGGGGATGGATGGCCTTGTTCTTTTCTCAGTTTTTCATTCGATACGCGCGAACAAAATGATCATAGAAATAGCTAAATGTCAATGTATTGAATGCGAAACGGCTGATAGTTAACATCTGGGACAACAGCGGCCACCACACCGGCCACTAAGTCAGAGAGGTCCCCCATGGCAAACCGACCCCGCAGGTTCCTCCTCTACTCCTTCGCTGCTCTCGTCCCCGCAATTGGCCTGCTCGCAGGCACCGCAGCCGCCGCAAGCGCTCGCACGATCACCGTCCACACCGCAACCGCTCACTCCGCCGCGGCAGCGGCAAGGGCGGTCGCCGTGGCAGAGATCAAGAAGCTGACGGTCGGGTACCACCCCACCGACAGCCACGTGGGCATCAAGTCCCCGGGCATGAAGGGCCTGAGCAACGTCCAGTCAACCAACTGGTCCGGGTACGCGGACACCGGCAGCTCCTTCACCAACGTCAGCGCCAGCTGGACCGAGCCGGGGACGACCTGCAGCTCGCGTACGACCTCGCTCGCTGCGTTCTGGGTCGGCATCGACGGGTACAGCTCTAACTCCGTCGAGCAGGACGGCACCATGATCGAGTGCTATCACGGGACCGCCTACCAGTACACCTGGTGGGAGATGTACCCGACCAACGACGTCCAGGTCGTCGGCCAGACCGCCGCCGCCGGCGACGCCATCACCGCCTCGGTGGTGCGGACCGGCACCAGCTACAAGCTCACCGTCACCGACTCCACCCACACCGCCGACAGCTTCACCAAGACGGAGACCTGCTCGGCCTCGAGCTGCGTGGACAGCAGCGCCGAGTGGATCGCGGAGGCCCCGACGGGATCGAGCGGAGTCGAGCCGCTGTCCGACTTCGGCACGTGGACCGCGTCTAACGCAGCCGTGACCGAGGGGACCACCGCCGGCACCATCTCCTCGTTCACCGACGACGAGATCACCATGATCGACAGCTCCGGCGCCACCAAGGCGCTGCCCGGCGCGCTGAACAGCGCAGGGACCGGATTCTCGGTAACCTGGGAGAGGGCCACCTAACGGCACCTGGCCACCGAGGCCATAACCCTAATCCCCGACCGAAATGCCAGGCGATGACGCCTGGCATTTCTAATGTTCAGGCCTAGGGAGAAGGCAGCGCCACGGTCCGTTCAAAATGATAGTTTTTCGTATTTAAGCTCTTATGCACCCAGCTCGCCCGGCTGGGGAGCGAACGGTGGCCTTGGTGCACGACCGCGGATTGGCGGCGGGCGGCGGTCGTCGTTGCGCAATCCCGAGTCGGCGGGCACGCGGCGAAGCCGACACCGGGGGTCCGGAGCCGCGACGAGGGACCGGAGACAACCAGCGCGGGTTTGCGGCGAAGCCGCATCGGGGGGTACGGGGGGTCGTCCCCCCGGAAGAAGCGAGAGGCCCCCGCATGCGCTTTCTGCATGCAGGGGCCCCCGACTCGTAGCCCCGACCGGATTCGAACCGGCGTTACCGCCTTGAGAGGGCGACGTCCTAGGCCTCTAGACGACGGGGCCCTACGAGTTGCCGGGGGTTCCGCATCCCCGGCGGACTAAACGATACCGCCTCCGGATGAGTGCATCCAACACGGGCCACCGGTCGGGGCGGCATGTACCGGAAATTTCAGGATTCGCGAACGAGGCGCACCGCGGCGGCCACCAGGTCGCCGTTGCCGGCCGCGACGTCGCCGGTCGGCAGGACGGTCGTGTCCTCAAGCCCCACCCGGATGTCTTGTCCCCACTACCTCCCCGACTCATCCAGGCCCTGTTGGAACCGCGATCGTGTGCCCTTGGGGGCGCCCTACGACCTGAACGGCACACAATCATGGCGATGGACCGAGATGTCCGAAACTTGGAGGCACGTGGGCAGCAGAACGGCCCCGGTGCTGAGCAAGCACGGGACCGTTGATGTCTCGCTGGCCGAAGGCCAGCGAACGCTGGGGTACCAGGACTCGAACCTAGACTAACAGAACCAGAATCTGCTGGGCTGCCAATTACCCCATACCCCAATGGCAACGCGGATCGGGAGCTTCCGGACCGCGCCGATGTAGTGTATCGAATCCCGGACCCCAGCGCGAACGCTGACCCGTCGAGCCGGCGAGCGACTGGCCCTCAAGCCCGCACTGGCCCCCGGCGAAACGCTCTCCACCCTCGACGAAGAACAGGCGGTGGAGACTTTCATCACGGGACCGTTCGAATAAAAGTCTTCAAGATCACGAAGAGCTAGAGTCAGCGCATGCCTTGGTACGATTTGCCGCTTGAGCGGCTGCGCCAATACCGCACAAGCACGCAGGAGCCTGACGGGCTCGACGAGTGGTGGGCGGACCGACTGAGTGAAGCGCGGGAGCGCGCCAGGCCTGCCACGGTCACGACGCACGAACCGGGCCTGTACGCGCCGTTCGAGGTGTCCGACGTCGAGTTCTCCGGCGGCGCCGGGGACCGGGTCCGCGCCTGGTACCTAACGCCGCCGGGCAAGAAGGCCAGGGGCACGGTGGTCAAGTTCATCGGCTACGGAGGCGGGCGGGGCGTCCCGGCGGAGCACATGCTGCTCCCCGCGCTCGGCTACGCGGTGCTGGTCATGGACAGCCGGGGTCAGGGTGGCCGGTGGACGACCGGCGCCACCGCCGACGGGACCGGCACCGGGCCGGAGAACTCCCTGGTCATGACCCGCGGCATCACCACGCCGCGAGGAGTACTACTACACCCGGATGTTCGTCGACGCCGCGCTGGCGGTCGACGCCGCGCGCGAGCTGGCGGGCAGTGCAGAGGCTCCGATCGCGGTCACCGGCGGCAGCCAGGGCGGCGCCCTCGCGCTCGCCGCCGCGGCGCTGCGAGCGGATTCGGTGCTCGTGTGCCACGCCGACGTGCCGTTCCTCTGCGACATCCAGCGGGCGATCACGCTCGCGCCGCACGCGCCGTACACCGAGATCCCCGAGTTCCTCGCGGAGAACGTCGATCTCATCCCGCAGGCGCTCGACACGCTCCGTTACATCGACTGCGCCCTGCTCGCCCGGCGGATCAGCGCCACGACGCTGGTCAGCGTCGGGCTGATGGACGACATCTGCCCGCCGTCCACCGTGTTCGCCGCGTACAACGAGATCAACGCCGCCGACAAGGAGATCGCCGTCTACCCCTACAGCGGGCACAGCTGGCCGAAGGCGCACGCCGAGCGACAGCTCCGGCACCTGCGCGAGCACTTCCCGCGCCTAGTCGCGGATGGTGACCCTGTTGGTGAGCGTGCCGATCGACTCGATCGTCACGCTCACCTCGTCCCCGGCCGTCAGCGGGCCGACGCCCTCCGGGGTGCCGGTGAGCAGCACGTCCCCGGGGAGCAGGGTCATCACCGACGACACGTACTCGATCAGCGACGGCACATCCCACAGCAGTTCGCTCGTGCGCGCGTGCTGCCGCACATCCCCGTTGACGGTGGTGGTGATCCCCAGGTCGGCCGGGTCGGCGCCGGTCTCCATCCAGGGGCCGAGCGGGCAGAACGTGTCGAACCCCTTGGCCCGCGTCCACTGCCCGTCCCGCTGTTGCAGGTCCCGCGCGGTCACGTCGTTCGCGCAGGTGTAACCGAAGATCACGTCCGCCGCCCGCTCCTTCGGCACCTCGCGGCAGAGCCGGCCGATGATGACCGCCAGCTCGCCCTCGTAGTCCACCCGGTCGGTCAGCTTGACCGGGTAGGCGATCCGGTCGCCGTGACCGGTCACCGAGGTCGAGGGCTTGAGGAACAGCACCGGCTCGCCCGGCATCTCCTCGGCGCCCATCTCCCTGACATGCCCGGCATAGTTCTTGCCGACCGCCACCACCTTCGACGGCAGCACCGGGGCGAGCAGCCGCACCTCCGCCAAGGGGTAGCGCTCACCCGTGAACCGAACACCCGCCGGGTCGATGCCGAACGGATGCCCGTAAAGTTCGGCGATCGTCTGTGGCTGCCCGGACTCCCCGTCAACGACGCCATAGGCGACGCCGTCGCCCTTGCCGAACCTCGCGATACGCACGATACTCCTCCGCGGTTACTGCTGGTAGCCCTCGACCTCGGGCGCCGGGCGCGCGACGGCCTCGTCCGGGTTCTCCCCGTACTGCCGCCGCGCCCGCCGCTGGCGCAGCAGGTCCCAGCATTGGTCAAGCGCCTCTTCCGCAGAACGAAGACGCTCCCGCTCCTGTTCCGAGCTGAGCTTGCCTTCGGCAAGCTGACCGCGGAGTTCGTGCTCTGTCTCGATCAGCCCGCTGATCCGCGTCATGATCTCCTTGTCGTCCATGTGCCTAAGGTATGCCCGCCGGCGCCAGGTCCGCGATTGGGGTTTCAAATCAGTCGTACTTAACGATCGCTTGCTTCGCCTCGCTGGCCCATTTCTCGCGTCCGGGCGGGGCCAGCGCCGACGCGCCGACGGCGATCCAGAGCGCGAGAACGGCCGGGATGGCGAGCGCCGCGTGCAGGCCGATCCTGCTGGCGAGGCCGCCGATCACCGCCGGGCCGGCCGACATGCCCGCGTAGCTGGACCCGACGACCTTCGCCACGCCTGATCCCGGGTGCGCCGGATCGGCGCGGCCGCTGGCCGCGAACACCTGGGGCAGGACCGCGGACAGTCCCGCGCCGAAGAGCGCGAACCCGGCGACGGTGGCCACCGGGCTTGCTGTTATCAACGCGGCGGCGAGCCCGACGGCAGCGACCGCGCCGCAGCACCTGATCAGCCGTACGACTCCGAACCGGCGGATCAGCCGGTCGCCGAGCGCACGTCCGATGGTCATGGTGGCCGAGAAGGCGGCGAAGCCGAGTGCCGCGAACCCGGCGCTTGTGCCCAGGTTGTCGCGCAGGTAGACGGCGGACCAGTCCCCGGCCGAGCCCTCGCCGATCGCCCCGCAGACCCCAAGCACGCCAATCGCGATGATCAGCCGGCGCACCCGCCGCCGGTCCAGCGCACGCGTCATGGCGTGGTGGCCGACCGCGGGGCTCTGCTCCTGGCTTGCCGGGCCACCGGGCAGATTGAGGGGCGCCTGGCCAGTCCAACTCGGCCGGCTCGGCCAGGTGGGGCGTGGCGAGGCGAGGATCCGGGTGCGTCGTGCCGGGAAGGAGCCAGCGGCAGGCGACCCCGTCAATGACGGCGCCGGCCACGGCCGCGGCGACCAGCGACGCTAGCAGGCCGACGCCCGCCCAGGCGAGGCCCCCGCCGGCCAGCGAGCCGATGATCGCGCCCAGGCTGTAGAAGGCGTGCATCGAGGTCATGACCGGCCTGCCGTAGGCGGCCTCGACGCGCAGGCCCTGCGCGTTCTGCGCGACGTCCAGCGCGCCGCTGGCGACGCCCCAGCCGAGCAGCCCCGCCATCAGCTCCGGCAGGCTCGAGGCCAGGCCCGGCAGCACCAGCAGCAGGCAACTGCCGACGCCGCCCACCCGGGCGACCCAGGCGCTGCCCACCCGGTCCACCAGCCGCTCGGCCAGCACCGCCCCGAGTATCAACCCGACCGGGGCGGCGAACAGCGCGACGCCGAGCGTCCCGTCGGACAGGTGCGCCTGCGCCTTGGCCGCCGGGACGCGCGACATCCACATCCCGCCGGTCATCCCCATAACCAGAAATTGCGCCGATACCGCCCACCGCGCTAGGCGCACAGCTTCCACTGAGGGTTCGATCCGGCTCAGTCAGGGATTCGGCCGGCCCGGAGCAGGCCGTAGCTGACGGCCTCCTCCAGGGCGTGCCAGGAGGCGGAGATGACGTTCTCGTCCACGCCTACGGTGGACCAGCTGCCGCCCGCGCCGTCGCTTGACTCGATGAGCACCCGGGTGATCGCCCCGGTGCCGGACGATGCCCTCCAGGATGCGCACCTTGAAGTCGGTGAGCGCCAGGGTGGCCAGCTCGGGGAAGGTCTGCTCAAGCGCGGATCGCAACGCCCGGTCCAGCGCGTTGACCGGGCCATTGCCCTCGCCGACCGCGACGACCCGCTCTCCCTTGGCGACCAGCCGGACGGTTGCCTCGCTGGTGACTGTCCCCCCCTCGGAGTCCATGCGCTGCTCGACGATGACCCGCCAGGACTCGACGGTGAAGTGCCGCCGCGCGTTCGCCGGCCAGCTCGTCGCGCAGCAGCAGCTCGAACGACGCGTCCGCCGCCTCGAAGGAGTAGCCACGCGCCTCAAGCTCCTTGACCTTGGCGGTGACCCGGCCGATGACCTCCTTGTTCCCGGACAGGTCGAAGCCGAGCTCCCTTCCCTTCAGCTCCACCGTGGCCCGGCCGGCCATGTCGGAGACCAGCATCCGCATGTCGTTGCCGACAAGCTCGGGTTCGATGTGCTGGTAGAGCATCGGGTCGACGCGGACGGCGGAGGCGTGGATCCCGGCCTTGTGCGCGAACGCGGACAGGCCTACGTAGGGCTGGTGGCTGTCGGGCGTGACGTTCGTGACCTCGCTGATCGCGTGGGCGATCCGCGTCATCTCGCGGATGCCGTCGCCCGTCGAGGACGATGCTGCCCTTCTTGAGCTGGAGGCCGGCGACGACGCTGAACAGGTTCGCGTTGCCGGACCGCTCGCCGTAGCCGTTCGCGGTCCCCTGCACGTGGGTGACCCCGGCCTCCACCGCGACCAGGGTGTTGGCGACGCCGCAGCCGGTGTCGTCGTGGCAGTGGATGCCGAGTCTCGCGCCGCTGGCGAGGGTCACCTGGCGGACGATGTCGCCGAGCTCGGTCGGCATCATGCCGCCGTTGGTGTCGCACAGCGCGATCACGTCGGCGCCGGCCTCGGCGGCGACCCGGACGCACTCGACGGCGTAAGCCGGGTTGGCCCGGTAGCCGTCGAAGAAGTGCTCGGCGTCGAGGAAGACGCGCTGGCCCTCCTGCCTCAGGTGGCGCACGGTGTCGGCGATCATCGCGAGGTTCTCGTCGAGCGTGGTGCGCAGGGCCAGCTCGACGTGACGGTCGTGGCTCTTGGCTACCAGCGTCACGACGGGGGCGCGCGACTCGCGGAGCGCGGCGACCTGCGGGTCGTCAGCGGCATTGACGCCCGCCTTGCGGGTCGAGCCGAACGCGGCGAGCGTGGCGTGGCTCAGGTCGAGCTCGGTCTGCGCGCGGCGGAAGAACTCGGTGTCCTTCGGAATGGCGCCCGGCCAGCCGCCCTCGATGAACCCGACGCCGAGCCGGTCCAGGTGGCGGGCGATCACCAGCTTGTCGGCAACCGTGAGGTTCAGGCCCTCCTGCTGCGCGCCGTCGCGCAAGGTGGTGTCGTAGACGTGAAACTGGTCGTCGAGCATTCTCGCTGTCCGTTTCTTCGTGTCGTGTTGGTGGCGGCCGTCGCGTATCCGGACAAACAAAAAGACCCCTCGCGGAACGCGAGAGGTCCGAGCGTCGGCCCAGTCTTGCCCACCGGAGGGTTATCCCCTCGGCTCCCCGGCCCGCCGGGCGAAGCCCGGCATCGGGGGGTCCCGGGGGTCGCCCCCCGGGGCAAGCGCTCGTCCCTGCGAAATCGGCCTAGGCCGATGAGTAGGGGTCGCCGCCGACGCCCGCCGATAATAATCAGGCCGGTCGTCACGGCCCCAGTCTGCCACACCTACGCGCTGTATGCCACACGCGAGCGCTGGCCGCTAGCCGACCGTCTTCAGGAAGGCGCCGGCCAGCGCCGCGGCCGCCTGGTTGGCCGTGGTTCCGGTCTCGATGGCCGCCACCGCCATGTCGCCGCGGTAGCCCACGAACCAGCTCAGGTACGAGTGCGCGCCGGACTTGACGGTGCCCGACTGACCGTAGACCTGCGCCCCCGGCAGCTCGGCCTGATGCGCCGCCCCGGACACAACGGCCAGCCGCATCAGCTGCCTGAGCTCGGTAAGATCCGTAGTCGACAGCGGCGCCGACCAGGTGGCCGGCGTGCCGCCGGCGACGAGCTGAGGCGACCGGCCGACACCCGAGTCCACCTCGGCGGCCAACATCGCCATCCCCAGCGGGCTCATCAGCACCCCGCTCTGGCCGATCGTCTGCGCGGCCAGATCCGCCGCGCCCGAGGCCGTCGAGGTCGAACCCGAGAATGACGGCACCTTGAGGTTCCACGACGAGCCGATGCCGAAGGCACGCTCCACGGAGGTGAGCTGGCTCGCGCTGAGCGTCCGCGACAAGGTCGCGAACGCCGTCCCGCAGCCGGCGGCGAAATCCGACGCGAACGTCGACGTGGTCGACGCGGGGGCCTGATAGCTGAACGTCACGCCGCCGACAGTGGTCGTCGGCTGGCAGGGCAGCGGCTCGTTCTCAGGGACGCCGCCGGACAGCAGCGCCGCCGCGGACACGATGCTGAAGGACATCCCGGGCGCCACCTTGCCGTTCAGCGGTGACGGGAGCCGGGTGGCACCCGACTGGTGCGACGCGAGCGCCCGGATGTCACCGTTGCGCGCGTCCACGGCGACGATCTCGCCCGAACCGGGCTGGTCGGCCAGGGCCGTGTCGGCGGCTTCCTGATCCTTGGTGCTCAGTGTCGTCTGCACCGGCGTGCCCGCATGGCCGGGTCGAGCTCCACAGCGTCTCGACCCCCGCGCCGGCCGAGTTCAGCACGACGACCGAGGTGGTCGGCGTGCCGACCAGGTCGTCCTGGTAGGTCTTCTCAAGACCGGATTGCCCCATGGTCATACCGGGCTGGTACGCCGCGCCCTCGGTGCGCAGCAGGGGGAGATCTCGGTGCCGACGGCGCCGACCGTCTGTTGCGCAAGCGAGTCGAACAACCGCTCCGTTTGCCGCGCATAGCCGAGTCCCGGCACCTTGGCCAGCGTCGGCCACTGCGCGGTGAACGCGTCCGGCTGAAGGGTGAGCAGCGAGAGGAAGTTATCCGGCGGCGCGGCCTGAATCTCGCCGAGCACCTGCTGCTCGTCGAGCCCGGTGGCCGCGCTGAACTTCGCGGCGGTGGCCGCCTCGTTGGCGAGCCGCGCCGGGTACACGCCGATGTGGTAGTCGGCGGACTCGTCCACGAGCGACTGGCCGTTCATGTCGGTGATCTGGGCGCGCTGCGGGAAGGTGGTCACCACCGCGAGCCGGTCCCCCGTCGCGAGACCCGGGTTGATGACCTGGGGCGCCCAGTCGATTACCCACTGGCCGCCGACCGAGGTGAGCTGGAACTGCCCGGTGTAGGTCCACTGCTCCCCGGGCTGCGCCAGGTCCACGGTCGCCTGGTACTGGGCCACCGCCGTGGACCCGTGCTGCTGAACGGACTTCATGGCGAAGAACTCGTTCGTCGCGTCGACATCGGTGTAGGCGGCGGCCAGCTCGGTGGCGACCCGATCGGCGTTGCCGTCGGTGAGCGCGGCCGCCTGCGCGTAATGGCCCTGCTGCCAGTCGAGCAGGAATGCCTGCACGGCCGGCTCAGCGGATTCCTCGTTGCCGAAGCCGGTCGAGAAGCCGACGGCGAGCGCGGCCACGACGAGCACAAGAACCGCGGCCATCCGCTGCTTGCGGGAGAGCAGCGACTTCCGCTCCGACGCCTTGCGATGCCTGCTGCCGCCGGAGCGCGAACCGGAACCCGGAGATGGCCGGTGGCCGGCGCGGCAGGCCTGCCCGGGACGCCGGGCACTGCGGGGTCGACTGGCGCTTCCGGCGCACCCCGAACTCCCGGTGCGACGGGACCAGCAACCCCGTCTTCGCCGACAGGCCTCACCGGGGTCTGCGTGCCTAGCCCGTGGATCGGGAACGGCAGGCTATATCCCCGGGGTCGCCCAGCGTGGCTACCCCGCTCACGAGAGCGCGCAGTCACCGTCCGCCTCCGGAGTCACCGTCGTCGCCGAATGGCACGCTCAACCTCCCTGGCCGCATCTTTCTTGGCCAGGTCCTGCCTCTTATCATATGTCCGTTTACCGCGGGCAAGTGCTAGCTCCACCTTGACCTTGCCGTCCTTGAAGTAGAGCGACAGCGGGACCAGCGTCAGCCCCTGCTCCGACGTCTTACGGACCAGCCGCTCGATCTCCCCCCGGTGCAGCAGCAGCTTCCTGGTCCGCCTGGGCAGATGGTTCGTCCACGTTCCCTGGGTGTACTCCGGGATATGAACGTTATGTAGCCAGACTTCCCCGTCAACGACCTGCGCGAACCCATCCGCCAGGGACGCCCGGCCGGCGCGCAGTGATTTCACCTCGGTGCCGGTGAGCGCGACCCCGGCTTCCAGCGTTTCCTCGATGGCGTAGTCGTGCCGGGCCCGCCGGTTCGAGGCGATGACCTTGTTTCCCTGCTCGCGTGCCACGTGTCTCCTGTCGGCCTTCCTCCGGCTAGCGTACGGCGGTCGCGCAGCGCCCCAGCGCATGCGTGCCGCCTGGGGGGTGCGGCCAGCCTCGCAGGCCGAGGGCTAGACCCGCAGGTAGCGGCGGAGGGTCACAAATGCCGTGACACCGCAGAGCGCCACCCCGACGATCATCGCGAACACGATGACCTCGATTAGGTCCGCTGTGGACAGCCCCACGTTGTAGCTGAAGTACTGCTGCAAGTTGTTGAGTAGCAGTGACTTGACCCCGACGAGCAGCGCTGCCGCGACCACCCAGCCGAACAGTCCGGCGATCACGCCCTCAAGCAGGAACGGCAGTTGAATGTAGAAGTTGGAGGCGCCGACGAGCCGCATGATGCCCGTCTCCCTGCGCCGGTTGAACGCGGAGAGCCTGATGGTGTTGGCCACCAGCAGCACCGCGGCGACGACGAGGATCAGCGCCACCACGATGACCGCGTTCCGCAGGCCGTCGAGCAGCCGGTAGAACTTGTTGAGGATGGTCATCTCGTCGATCACCGAATCGACGCCCGGCGCCCCGTGGACCGCGCTCGCCACGATGGCGTAGTCGGCCGACGGGTTCCGCAGCTTGACCTCGAACGAGGGTGGCAGCTCGCTTGCCGTGACGGTCGAGACGAGCGACTGCTCGTTGGACATCGCCGACTTGAACAGCGTGTACGCCTCCGCCTGCGACACGTAGGCGACGTGCTCGACCTGCGGCATGGCGGTGAGCCGCGCCTCGAGGTCCTGCCGCTGCGCCGGGGTTACCGCGCCATGGCAGCTGGGGCTGATGTCCCCCTTGTAGCAGAGGTAGACGGAGATCTCCACCTGGCTCTGCCAGTACGTGCGCGTGCGATCGACTTGCTTGACGAAGAGCAGGCCCGTGCCGAGCAGGGAGAGGCTGATCGCCACCACGACGATGAGCGCCACGGTCATGGTGAGGTTCCGGCGCAGCCCGACCCAGATCTCCTGGACCACGAAGTTTGAACGCATACAGGCCTTATCTCATCCCTGGTAAGTCATGTGCCGTCGATCGAGACACTCGGTAAGCAGGCGGTAATACCGTTGGGCGGTGCCCGGAAACCTAGTAGGCCTGGCCGTAGACGCCGCGGTTCTGGTCGCGGACCACCTTGCCGTATTCGAGCTCGATCACGCGCTTGCGCATCGAATCGACGATCGCGGCGTCGTGGGTGGCCATGACGACGGTCGTCCCTGTCCTGTTGATCCGGTCGAGGACCTTCATGATGCCGATCGAGGTCGCCGGGTCGATGTTCCCTGTGGGCTCGTCGGCCAGCAAGATCATTGGCCGGTTGACGAACGCGCGGGCCATCGCGACCCGCTGCTGCTCGCCGCCGGAGAGCTGGTCGGGCATCCGGTCGTGCTTGCCCTCCAGGCCCACCAGGTCAAGCACCTCGGGGACAACGCGGCGGGTGAACCGCCGCGGCTTGCCGATCACCTCGAGCGCGAAAGCCACGTTCTGCTCGACGGTCTTGTTCGGCAGCAGCCGAAAGTCCTGGAACACGCAGCCGATCTTGCGCCGCAGCGCCGGGACCTTCCAGTTCGTGAGGCGCGCCAGGTCGTTGCCCGCGACGAGGATCCTGCCGTCGTTCGGGCGCTCCTCGCGGAGGATAAGCCGGAGGAACGAGGACTTGCCAGAGCCGGACGGCCCCACGAGGAAGACGAACTCCCCCTTGTTGACCGTCAGGTCGACGTTCTCTAGGGCGGCCCGATTTTGGCTCGGGTAGACCTTGGTGACGTTCTGGAACTCGATCACGGGGCCATCACACGATCTCTCGATGAAGGGCTGAGGTATGCCCGGCCATCAGCGTGTCGGCGCAGGTCGGCCGCCACACGGGGTATTTCCGGCCGAGCCGGGCAACTTACGGGTAACCTGGGTTGGCCAGGGAACAGTCTAGGGGGAAACTGGCCGCTAAGGCTCCAGATCACGTCAAGTGCGCCGGGGCACCGCTACCGGAAGGGATTTGAGATGAGCTGCGAGCACTTGATCTGCGCCAACTGCGCGGGACCAGTGGTCGAGGGCCGCTGCTCGGTCTGCCGCGCCGCCCGCGCCCACGTTCACCACCACGGTCCGACCCTTACCCCGCAGCTTCTCGTCGCCGCCGCACTGCTCCTGATCCTCGGGCTCCTCATCGCCACTCACGTGGTCCCGTAGGCGGCGGGTTCCAGCTGTTAGTCGCCCCTCTCGTTCTTGCGCAGCCAGCGGATCTCGGCGTCGATGAACTCATCAATCTCGCCGTCGAGCACGGCCTCCGCCTGCGTGGTCTCGTAGGCCGTCCGCTGGTCCTTCACCATTTGGTACGGGTAGAGAACGTAGTTGCGGATCTGCGATCCCCAGGCGCGGCCGCCGTCGCCCCTCAGCGCCGCCATCTCCTGCGCCTCCTGCTCACGCCGCCGCTCGAGGAGCTTGGCCTGGAGCACGGCCATCGCCGAGGCCTTGTTCTGGATCTGGGACCGCTCGTTCTGGCAGGAGACCACGATCCCGGACGGCAGGTGGGTGATCCGCACCGCCGAGTCGGTGGTGTTGACGCCCTGGCCGCCCGGCCCGGAGGACCGGAACACGTCAACCCGGAGCTCGTCGTCGGGGATGTCCACGTGATCGGTCTGCTCCACCACCGGCAGCACGTCGACCCCGGCGAACGAGGTCTGACGGCGGCCCTGGTTGTCGTACTTGGAGATGCGGACCATCCGGTGCGTGCCCTGCTCCCCGCGCAGTGTGCCGTAGGCGTACGGCGCCCGCACCGCGAACGTGGTGGACTTGATGCCCGCCTCACCGTAGGAGACGTCGTAGACCTCGGCCGGGTACTTGTGCCGCTCCGCCCAGCGGAGGTACATACGCTGAAGGTTCCCCGCGAAGTCCTCCGCGTCCGCCCCCCCCGCCTGCGAGTTGATCGTGATCAGCGCCTCGCGGGCGTCGTATTCGCCATTCAGCAAGGTGCGGACCTCGAGCGCGTCGATGTCCTTGCGCACCGCGGCGAGCTCGGCGATCGCCTCGTCCCTGGCGGACTGGTCATGCTCGTCGTCGGCAAGCCCGAACAGCACCCGCGCGTCATCAAGGCGCTGCCGCAGGCTTTCCATCCGGCCCAGCTCGCCTTCCAGGTACGACAGGCGCCTGGTGACCTGCTGCGCGCGCGTCTGGTCCTCCCAGAGCGCCGGGTCGGCGGACTGCTCACGCAGGTCCGCGGCCTCGGTGCGCATCGCCTCTGGATCGACTACTGACTCGATGCTGTCCAGCTTGGACGACAGTTCCGGTATCTCATCGGCGGGATCGGTGGCTGCCATGCGGGAAAGCCTACGCGAATAAGGGCCTGTCAGCGTATCCAGTACGCTCTGAAGGCCGCTTCGCACGCGGTATCCTCCCCATCTGTGGCATCTCCAATGCGCTGGCGCCGGCTGGTTACTGGCTCGGCACTCGCCCTAGCGGCGGCGCTGGCCGCCGCCGGCTGCGCCGCAGCGACCGCAGGCACCACCGACACCAGCGCAAATACGCCCGCGCGGGACGCCGCGGCCGTCACCACGGCGCAGGCCAGCCAGGCCTTCAACACCTACGTCGCCACCACCGCCAAGGCACTCGCAACCGACGACGGCGCGCTCGCGCTGTCCGTGGTGACCGGCGCGCAGCAGGCAATCGTCTCCGCCGAGCTCAAGATGGACGGCGCGCACAGCGCGTCCGGCGACTCAGGTACCTACAGCGGCACCCTCAATCTCACTTTGCAACCGGCCACGTATGGCACTCCGACGTTCTACCTGCCTGAGCCGACCGGCTACCCGCGCTTCTTCGTCGCGGACGTCACGCGAGCAATCAAGGGCAGCAACCCCGCCAAGGGCGCGGTCGCCTCGGTCGGCGGAGCGGAGGTGCCCGTCGACGGCCAGGCACTGATGCTCTTCGAGCAGTCAACCGCCGCCGGGCCATGGCAGCTGGCCAGCGTCTCGCAGTTCCCCTCGGGCATGACGCTCCCGCGCCTGGCGACGGATAAGAACGGCTACATCCCGCAGGTGCCGCTCACCTCGACGGACCTGCTCGCGCAGCCCGACGCCACCGGCCCGCTGCAGGCCGCCGTGGTGGACGACGGCCCGGCCAGCGCCGCCGCCAAGGCGGTGGCGGCCGGCCCGCTGACCACCGCCATATACCAGGGCGCTCGTGACCGCTCCGGCACCGGCCTGCAGGTACCAAGCGGCGACATCTACCAGTGGGACATGGAGGGCACTACTTACCCCGCGTTCGCGCTCCGCACAGCCGACGGCGGCGCCCTCGTCCTCTACGCCATGTACATCAACAGCACGGTCGCAGTCCCCGGCTACATCAACAAGGCCGACCCGATCACCCCGGGCCCGCCCATTGAGGTCCCCCTAGACCTGTCGCTCCTGCTCCCCACCGACCAGCCAACTCCCCGGGTAGAGCTAGAGCAGCAGGATCTCCTCTCCTTCGCCGCCATCGACCCCCCGGCAGCCGCGTCCAAGATCCAGGTAATAGCCATCGGCGGCGGCCTCAACTACGCCGCCGCCTCCTAACTCACCACCGCCCGGCTAGGGACCCCGGCGATGGCCATCCGGGACCATTCACGTGCGCACGCGAGCCAATCACCGCTGCCGACGGAACTTGCTGTTATCTGGCAAAGGATTTCATTATCACGAAGACTTTTCGCTCGTATAGAGCGAATTTCTTACGTCAAAACAAAAGTCTTCGTGATAACGCGCCGATCCGCCAGTCCAGATGAGAATGATGATACGCAAGCGCCACACCGCAAATAGCGAGATGCCCGAGGTTGGCGCAGATGCTGGCTGGAGGCTCGTGGGTGACAATTCAGCGCGACCACGGATCGGGAGGGGGAGGGCGACTCAGAAGGTTCCCGCGTCAGCCCTGCTACCAAGGGCCGCAGCCCCGAACCAGGAATTCCTGCGTCAGCCCAACTGGGCGGCCGCAGGCCCTGTCGGACCAGCGGTATTTCTCTAACCGGTACCAGGCGGCGGGCCGTTGGGCAATTTCCTCGCGGCCTTCCGCGGGAGAGCCGCGAGGAAATTCGCCCCGGCCCAAGCCCCCCGCGTCGGGTCTTGACTTTAAGCCTTTGACTTCGCGCCTTTGATTCTAGGCCTTTGACTTCGCGCCTTTTGGCTCGAGGCCTTCGACTTCGCCGCCTTTGACTCGGCTATGCGACCAAGGTCCTGATGACGCGGACCGCCACCGAGAGCGTGGTGAAGGTGAACCGGTCGCTCTCCCAGATCTCGGCGAGCGTTGCCGCTGCCCGCGCGACGGCACCGGAGTTTCGCTCCTCCCACGCGTCCACGAGGTCACCGGCGTCGGTACCATCCGCTCCGCCGCCAGCGAGCACGTCCCTCGTCAGCGCCGCGTGCGTGGCGTACAGGTCGTCGCGCAGCGCCGACCTGGACATGGCCGCCCAGCGGTCCTCCCTTGGCAGCGCGACGATCAGGTCGCGCAGGCGCCCGAGCTGCAGCCGGTCCGCCAGGGCGAAATAGACCGCCGCGGTCTCCGCGATCGGTCGAGAGCTGCCCGACGCGCAGGTCACGATGTCGAACGCCGAGTACGACGGCACCATCGCCGCGACCTCGGCGGCGAGGTCCGCGGGCACGCCGCGCCCGGTGAACGAGGTGCGCCGTTCCTCGTAGCCGACCAGGTCCCGCCCGGAGAGCAGCTTCGGGATGGCGGAACGGACCTCGGCGACTCCCCCGGCGAAGAAGCTCGCCGTCTCGGCTATGCCGAACGGCGGCCGTCGGTTCACCAGCAGCCACCTGGTCGCCCGTTCCATGAGCTTGCGGGCCTCGAGGACGATCGCGATCCGCGAGTCCACGTCCACCACGCCGTCCAGCCCCTGGACCTGCTGCCAGAACCCCCTCATGCCGAAGACCTCGCGGGCAACCAGCCACGCCCGGGTGATGTCGGGCACCGGCAGCCCGGTCTCCTCGCCGAGCCGGAACAAGAACGTGGATCCGCCGGTGTCCACCATCTCGTTGATCACCGAGGTGGTGATGATCTCCCGGCGCAGCCGGTGCACGCCGAGCTGATCAGCGAACCGCTCCCGCAGCGGCGCGGGGAAGTACTCGGCCAGCTCGGACCGCAGGGCGGGGTCGTCGGGCAGGTCGGATGCGAGCACCTGCTGCCCGGCGATGATCTTGGTGTGCGCGAGCAGCAGGGCGAGCTCGGGCGTCGTCAGCCCGGCGTCGGCCGACCTCCGCGCCGCGATTTCCTTGTCTCCAGGCAGCCCGTCGCGCACCAGCGATACCCGGTTCTGCCGGGCGAGCTGGCGCAGGTAGCGGGCGTGCACGTGGAGCAGCCGTGGCGCCTGGTGCCTGCCGACCGTCAGCGCCATGTTCTGGCCGTCGTTGTGCCTGAGCACATGCGCGGCGACCTCGTCGGTCAGCGCGTGCAGCAACCCGGTGCGCTCGTCGGTCCGGATCTCGCCGCTGGCGATCGCGCCGGCCAGCAGGATCTTGATGTTGACCTCGTGGTCGGAGGTGTCCACCCCGGCCGAGTTGTCGATGAAGTCGGTGTTCACCAGGCCGCCGCCGAGCGCGTACTCGATCCGCGCGGCCTGGGTGAGCCCGAGGTTGCCGCCCTCGGAGACAACGCGTGCCCGCAGCTCCGGAGCAGTAGATGCGCACCGCATCGTTGGACCGGTCCCCCGCATCGGCGTCCGTCTCGGTGCGACGCCTTCACGTAGGTGCCGATGCCGCCGCTCCAGAACAGGTCAACCGGCGCGCGCAGGATCGCCGAGATCAGCTCGTCGGGCGAGAGGGCGGCGACGGCATCGTCTAGGCCAAGCGCCACGCGGGCCTGCGCGGAGATCGGCACCGACTTCGCCGACCGAGGCCACACGCCGCCGCCCGGCGGAGATCAGCGACGGGTCGTAGTCGGCCCACGACGACCGCGGCAGGTCGAAGAGCCGCTGCCGCTCGGCGAAGCTGACCGCCGGATCCGGCGACGGGTCGATGAACACATGCCGGTGATCGAAGGCCGCCACCAGCTTGATATGCCTGGACAGCAGCATCCCGTTGCCGAATACGTCGCCGGACATGTCGCCGACGCCGACCACGGTGAAGTCGTCGGTATCCGGGTTGAGCCGCAGCGAGGCGAAGTGCCAGCGGACCGACTCCCAGGCGCCGCGGGCGGTGATGCCCATCTTCTTGTGGTCGTAGCCCTCGCGAGCCGCCGGAGGCGAACGCGTCACCGAGCCAGTACCCGTACCGGCCGGCGATCTCGTTGGCGACGTCGGAGAACGTCGCGGTCCCCTTGTCCGCCGCCACCACCAGGTACGGGTCGTCGCCGTCGAGCCGGACCACGCCGACCGGCGGCACCACCAGGTCGCCGACGATGTTGTCCGTGATGTCGAGCATGGCGCTGATGAACGTCCGGTAGCAGGCGAGCACCTCGGCCTGGTAGGCCTCACGGTCGGCCGGGTCGGGCAGCCGCTTGCAGACGAACCCGCCCTTCGCGCCCGATGGCACGATGACCGAGTTCTTCACCTCCTGCGCCTTGACCAGGCCGAGCACCTCGGTGCGGAAGTCCTCGGGCCGTTCCGACCAGCGCAGACCGCCGCGAGCGACCGCGCCGAACCGCAGGTGAACCGCCTCAAGCCGCGGCGAGTACACGAAGATCTCGAACTTGGGCCGCGGCGCGGGCACGCCGGGCACCGGTCGGGCGCGAGCTTGAGCACCAGGTACGGGCGCGCTCGCCGTCCCATCGAGCTGGAAGTAGTTGGTGCGCAGGGTCGCTTCGATCGAGCGCAAGGTAGGAGCGCAGGATCCGGTCGTGGTCGAGGCTGACCACCTCGTCGAGCGCGCCGCGCAGCTCCTCGCCGATCGCCGCGCAGCGCTCCTCCGCGCCGTCCTGCCAGACCGGGTCGAACCGGGACTCGAACAGCCGGACAAGCAGCCGGGTGATCGCCGGGTTGGAGCGCAGCACCCGCTGCAGGTAGCTCTGGCTGAACCGGGTCCCGGCCTGCCGCAGGTACCGGGCGTACGCGCGCAGCAGCACGACCTGGCGCCAGGTCAGCCCGGCGTCGAGAACCAGGCCGTTGAACTCGTCGTCCTCGGTCTGGCCGCGCCACAGCGCGGTCAGCGCCGCCTCGAACCCGGCGCACGCCGCGGTCGGCCTCGGCCGGCGGCCAGCCGGCCGCCCCGCGCCGGCGAAGGCCAAAGTCGTAGATCCAGAACGGACGCGTTGGTTCCAGCGAACTCGTACGGGTGCTCCTCCAGCACCTCGAGCCCCATGTGCTGCAGTTGCGGCAGCACGTCAGACAGCGTGATCGGGGACAGACGGATAGAGCCGCAGTCGCCACTGGCCCGTCCTCGCTGAGTCGAAAGACTTGATCGCGAACGGGCCGTCGCCCTCGCTGCAGCCGCAGCACCACCGCGAGGTCTTCCACCGCGGCGGCCGGGCGTCGTGTCCGCCTTGTAGGTCTCCGGGATGCCGCCGTTGGCAGGTCGCGCAACACGGCGGCGGCGCGCTGCGGGCCGAGCTGGCGCTCGGCCTCGGCCGGCAGGTCCTCGTCCCAGGAGCGGACCGCCGCCGCGATCCGCGCCTGCAGCGCGGCCTGGTCGACCACCGCGAGCGGGCGGCCGGGCCGCGCCGTGCACCACGACGTGCAGCCGGGCGAGCGCCGAGTTGCCGACCATCGCGCTGTAGTCGACCGAGTCGCCGTCGAAGCGCGGCGCGCAGGATCTCCTGGGCGCGCAGCCTGACCTGCGTGGTGTACCGGTCCCTCGGCAGGTAGACCAGGCAGGACATGTACCGGCCGTAGGCGTCAGGTCGCAGGAACAGCCGGACCTGCTTGCGCTCGCCGAGCCCGAGCACCGCCAGCGCGATCGGGGCGAGCTGCTCCGCGCTGATCTCGAACAGCTCCTCGCGCGGGTACCCCTCGAGGATCTCGATGAGCGCCTTGCCGTCGTGGCTGTCGGCGGGCAGCCCGGCGGCGGCGAGCACCGGTCGAGCTTGCGGCGCAGCACCGGGATGCGGGTGATCGACTCGGTGTAGGCGGCCTGCGTGTACAGGCCGAGGAACCGGTACTCGCCGGTCACCTCGCCGGTCGCTTGACCGAACGTGCGGACCGCCACGTAGTCCAGGTAGCTCGGCCGGTAGACGGTGGACCGGCGTGGACGACTTGGCCAGCACGAGCAGCCGGGCGCCCGGCGCTGATCCGCTCGGTTCCGGGCGGGGTGACGGCGAACGAGTCGGCGCCGTCGTGGCGGAGGATGCCGAGGCCGGTGCCGGGCACCGGCCGTCAGCTCGTCGGCGCTCGCGTCCCGAACTGACCAGGTCATACCCGCGGTAGCCGAGGAAGGTGAAGTGACCGGCCGACAGCCAGGCGAGCAGCTCGCTCGCCTCCGCCTCCTCGGGGCCGCCATCGCGGTCAGCACCGCGACCAGTTCGCGGGCGGCGCCGCGCATCCGCCGCTGGTCCTCCATCGCGACCCGCAGGTCATCGAGGACACGGCGCAGGTCGGCGGCGAGGCGCTGCTCGTCCGCTACCTGGCCGAGCTCGACGTGGATCCACGACTCGCGGACCGACCGTCGCTGGCGAGCACGTCGCCTGCTCGACCGGCGTCGCCCAGCCGACCAGGCAGGCCTCGGACGGGCCGGTGCGAGGCTCGCGTGCGCCGTGCCGGCCACGTCCCTGCGCACGCGTCAGCATCGGGTGCACGATCAGCCGGATGTCGGCGGCGTGCCGGTTGAGCTCCATCGTCACCGAGTCGACCAGGTAGGGCATGTCGTCGGTGACGATGTCGACGACGGTCCCCGCGGCGGTGAGCGAGCCGCTGACCCCGGTGCTCGACTGGGCCGGGCGGACACCGACGACCGGTCGGCCCTGCGGGCGGGTCGCGCCGAGCGCGGCCTGTCGTGCGGCCGTCTCGGCCAGCCGATCCGGACCGGCCGCGATCAGATCCTCGAGGGCCACCAGCCGGTAATACGCGGTCAGGAAGGCGAACCGGTCATCGGCCGTACCGACAGTTCCCCTCCCCTCCCCGCCACCCTGAGCCCCCGCCCCGCCACCCTGAGCCCCACTGTCCGGCCCGTCATCCGCCCAGAGTGCGGCCGCCTTCGCAAGCAGCGCCGTCCTCGTGTCGTCCCTGATGTCGCCGGCGAGCATCGTCGCCTCGTCCGCGCGTTCCGGCATTACTCGTCCACTCCTTCGTGATGGCCGCTGCTGGCACGTCATTGTGCCTGGCCTTGAGTAGGTGCACTTGGGCATGCGGCAGCCCGCCGCGCCTGGGCGCGGCGGGCGCTAGCGTGAGTTTTTGATGATCACCATCTGTCACGGCGAGCGCACATTGGGGGCCCTCCAGCGCGCTGCTATGCCCTCCTACCTACAGCCTAGAACCCGAAACGGACGCGAACGCCATTTCCGGGTTAACGGCTAGTCAGACATCGATGTCGCAATGAGGGATATGAGGGCCTTGGAGTCGGTAAGGTCACGGAGGACCGCGTCGGCGCCGGCGTCGCGGAGCTCGGCGGTGGAAGCGCGGCCACTGGCCACCGCTACCGAGGTGGCACCGCCGATCTTGGCGGCCTCGACGTCGCGGGGCGAATCGGCAACATAGATGGTCGCCTTCTCGGCGAAGCTCGCCCGGTACTTCTCCTCGGCCCGGAGTCGGGTGGCCCGCAGCAGCGCCCCCTTCGGGTAGACCTCGGAGCCGGCGAAGCCGCCGATCGCCAGGTCGAGGTAGCGGTCAAGCCCGAAGGCGCGGAGCTTGAGCATCGCGTTCGGCCGGCTCGACCCGGTGAGCACCGACTGGACAACGTTGGTCAGGCCAGCTACCGCCTTGACGGCCTCGGCCGCGCCGGGCATCAGGGCGCCCTGCTCGGTGAGCAGGTTCTTGCGGGCGGCCAGCCGGGTCGCGAACTCCGCTCCGAACGGGGCGACCAGCCGCTCGGAGTCCCCGTCCGCGCGCAGGCTCACCCCGTTGCGGCCGAGCGCATCGAAGAAGATCTCCGGCTCGGTGTAGCCGACCATCTGCGGCAACTGGACGAGCGGCCGACCGGTGATCGCGGCGAAAGCCTCGGCGTAGGCGACCCGGGTGACCTTGGTGACATCAAGCAGCGTCAGGTCGATATTCCACAGCACAAGCCGGTGAATCGCACGCCTCCCACTCCCCAGCATGGGGGGCTCCAGATTTCCCGCATGGGGGACTCCCGCCCCCCATTGGCCCCATCACCCTGGACCCATCCCCCTGGACCCGCTGCCCGCGGCGGCCGTCGGCCGCCGCGAAAAGTCAGCCCATATGGGGGTAACGGTAGTCGGTGGGGGGGACGAAGGTCTCCTTGATTGAGCGGGTGGAGACCCAACGGATCAAGTTGAAGACCGAGCCGGCCTTGTCGTCGGTGCCGCTGGCGCGGGCACCGCCGAACGGCTGCTGGCCGACCACCGCGCCGGTCGGCTTGTCGTTGATGTAGAAGTTGCCCGCGCTGTAGCGGAGCCGGTCGGCCGCCTGGGCGATCGCGGTGCGGTCGGTGGCCAGGATCGAGCCGGTGAGCGCGTACGGCGTCACGTCGGCCGCCTGGCCGAGCATCTCCAGGTAATTGGAGTCCTGGTAGACGTGGACGGCGAGGATCGGGCCGAAGTACTCGGTGGTGAACACCTCGTCGCCGGGGTCGTCGCATTCCAGGACGGTCGGGCTGACGAAGTAGCCCTGCTCGTCGTCGATCTCGCCCCCGGTCAGGAAGCGGACCGACGGTCGCGACCTGGCCCGCTCGAAAGCGTCTCGGTGCTTGCTCACGGCGCGGGAGTCGATTACCGCTCCGCCGAAGATCGACAGGTTCTCGGACACGTCACCGTAGGTCAGCGACCGGGTGGTGGCGATGAGATCGTCACGGACGGTCTCCCACAGGGAGGCGGGGATGTAGGCGCGGGAGGCGGCCGAGCACTTCTGGCCCTGGTACTCGAAGGCGCCTCGGACCAGCGTGGTGACGATCGAGGCGGGGTCCGCGGAGGGGTGGACGATCACGAAGTCCTTGCCGCCGGTCTCACCGACGAGGCGCGGGTAGTCACGGAATTTCCCGATGTTTTCACCCACCGTGCGCCACAGGTGGTGGAAGGTCGGAGTCGATCCTGTGAAGTGGATGCCGGCTAGATCGGGGTGGGTGAGCGCCACCCGGGAGACCGCCTGGCCGTCCCCGGTCACCAGGTTGATGACGCCGGGCGGCAGCCCCGCGGCCTCGAGCAGCCGCATCGTGTAGTGGGCGGCCAGCTGCTGTGTCGGCGATGGCTTCCAGACGACCACGTTGCCGACCAGCGCGGGGGCGGTCGGCAGGTTCCCTGCGATCGCGGTGAAGTTGAACGGGGTGATCGCCAGCACGAACCCCTCAAGAGGCCGGTACTCCATCCGATTCCACGTGCCCGGCGCGGAGGTTGGCTGCTCGGCCAGGAGCTGCCGGGCGAAGGCGACGTTGTACCGCCAGAAGTCGATCAGCTCGCAGGCCGCGTCGATCTCCGCCTGGATGACCGACTTGGACTGGCCGAGGATCGTCGCAGCGTTGAGGGTCGCGCGCCACGGCCCCGCGAGCAGGTCGGCAGCGCGGAGGAAGACGGCCGCGCGGTCCTCGAACGACAGCGCCCGCCAGCCCTTAGCCGCCGCTCCGGCCGCCGCGATCGCCCCCGCCACGTCGGCGTCGGTCGCGTTGCCGAACCAGCCGAGAACGTGCTGGTGATTATGCGGCTGGACCACGGGCATCCGTTCGCCGGAACCCATGACCTGGCCGGCCGCCGACGGTCATCGTCAGATCCGCCCGCTGGCTGGCCAGGTCCTTGATCCTGGCCGCGAGCGCATTGCGGTCAGCGCTGCCCGGCTGGTGCGGTCTAATCGGCTCGTTGTAAGGCGAGGGAACCTGAGTCACGGCGTCCATGCCGGCACCTTTCCCGCAGAAGCGACCGTCAATACAAGTCAGCAAGTTCCTGAGTGGCGTACCAAGCTAGCTCATGGGCCTCAGCGGAATCGACGGTGAACGATGCGTCATCGTCGCCGGCGTCAGCGGCGGCGATCGCGTTCGCCGCGACAGCCACGTCCGTCGCTGCGTCGGGGTCGTCGATGTGGCCGGCAGCCAGCGCCGCCACCGGGATGGCCTTACTGACCAGCACTGCGGCCGATTCGTCGTCGTACGCCTGCCAGCTCACCTCGGCGTCGGGGACGTCGGCGGCGAGCACCACGCGGCGGCGCGGCGCGTCCGGGTCGGCGTCGAGCAGCCGGAGCGACTGCCGCGCGGCGGTGAGCATCGCCACGTACTCGAGCTCCTCGTCGTCGCCGCTCGCGTAGGCCTCGCGCAGCGCCGGGGTGACCGCGAACGCCCGCAGTGGGGCCGGCCCGATCTCCGCGTTCGCGAGGATGTCGGCCAGCCCAGGCAGCGTGGAGGGCAGGTAAACCCGCATGACGCCTCATCGTAGCGACTTCGGCTCGCCGACGGCGCCCACCACCAAGGCGACGGCGTCCGCGAGCGGAACATGCTCCCACAGGCGGACCACCGTCCAGCCCGCCTGGACGAGGGCGTCATCGGCGGCGCGGTCGCGTTCGACGTTCCTTGCGAGCTTGGGCGACCAGTACCACTCGTTGCTCTTCGGCTTGGAGCCGTGGTCCGGGCAGGCGTGCCAGAAGCAGCCGTCGACGAACACCGCGACCTTGCGACGGGTGAAGGCGATGTCTGGCCGGACCCGACGCAGCGGCAGGTCAAGCCGGTGGTCCTTGCGGTACCGGTAGCCCATGGCGTGCAGCGCGTTGCGCAGCGCGAGCTCCGGCTTCGTGTTGGTGCGCCGGTTGGCCTTCATGTTCGCCGTCACGCCAGGGGACGTCGGGAACGGGTACGGCTTGCTCCCCGGCCCGATGGACTCCTTGGCAACGCTTTGCGCTACATCCTGCGCCACGCGGGAGAGCCTAGTACCAAAGCCGCAGTCGGTGCTGCCCTAGTCTCATTCGGGGGTAATTCCTAGTATTACAGTTGACTTTATCAACTTCAAGAGGGACCATAGGTTGACCCGGTTTTCTACGGAAGAGGTGGCAGTGTCCGTACAAGTCCTCTCGCGTTCAAACACGCGAGACGCTGCCGCACGGGTAAATCCCGCCGGCGGAGTAGCCAGGCGATTCCTGCCGGGCCGCGCGTTGCTCCGGCTGATCAGCCCGCTGGCGGTGATCTGCCTCTGGCAGCTGCTCAGCTCGACCGGCGCGCTCCCGGCGAACAAGCTAGCGTCGCCCGTCACCATCGCGCATACCGCCTACACCCTGGTGACGACCAACTCGCCGACCTACGGGACGCTGCAGGCGTCGCTGCTCGTCTCCGCCGAGCGGTGGGGCATCGGGCTCTCCATTGGCGTCGCGATCGCGGTGCTGCTCGCGGTCGTCAGCGGTCTCAGCCAGATCGGCGAGCACGCCTTCGACCCGCTGCTCAACGCAGCCCGATCGGTCCCGCTGCTCGGCCTGCTGCCGCTGTTCATCATCTGGTTCGGCATCGACAACCTGCCCAAGATCCTCATCGTCGTGCTCGGCGCGCTGTTCCCGATGTACGTCAACACGTTCGCGGGCATCCGCGGCGTGGACCCCAAGCTCGGTGAGCTCGGCCAGGTGCTCGGGCTCTCCCGATGGGAGCTGGTGCGGCACATCGTGCTGCCCGGCTCGCTCCCTTCGGCGTTGACCGGGCTCCGGCTGAGCGTGATCGGCTCGCTGCTTGCTCTGGTCGTCGGCGAGCAGATCAACGCCAATGCCGGGCTCGGCTTCATGATCACCACGGCGCAGGAGTTCCTGGCGAACAACATCATCATGGTCTGCCTGTTCGTGTACGCGATTCTCGGGCTGCTCGCCGATGGGGCCGTCCGGATGCTGGAACGGAGGGCGCTGTCATGGCGACGCGAGTTCGCCCAGTGAGCCGGGCTACTGGGATGACCACCTCCGGGACGGCCATCGCGACGGATCAGGTCGCTGCCTCCGTGCGGGACCTAACGAAGCGGTTCGGGGACCGGCTGGTACTCGACGGGCTCAGCCTGGACATTAAGGCCGGCGAGTTCGTCGCGATGATCGGGCGGAGCGGGTCGGGCAAGTCCACGCTGCTCCGAGCGCTCGCCGGGCTGGACAGGGAGGTGTCCGGCGCCATGACCGTGGCCGAGCCGGTCGCGGTTGCCTTCCAGGAGCCGCGCCTGGTGCCGTGGAAGCGGGTGCTCGATAACGTCACGCTCGGGCTGCGCGCTCCCGAGCCGACCCGGGTGGCCACGGAGGCGCTCGAGGAGGTCGAGCTCACCGAGCGGATCTCGGCCTGGCCGCTGACCCTGTCCGGGGGCGAGGCGCAGCGGGTGTCGCTGGCCCGTGCCCTGGTCAGGTCGCCGTCGCTGCTCCTGCTTGATGAACCGTTCAGCGCCCTGGACGCGCTGACCACGATCTCCATGCACCGGCTGGTGCTCCAGCTGTGGGAGCGCCATCGGCCCGCGGTGCTGCTCGTCACCCATGACGTGGACGAGGCGCTGGCGCTGGCCGACCGGGTGCTCGTGCTCGGCGCCGGGCGGATCGCCTACTCCGCCACCGTCGACGCGCCGCGCCCCAGGGACCGGACCAACTCGACGATGACCGAGCTGCGACTGCGACTGCTCCGCGAGCTTGGCGTGCCCATGGGTGAGACCGACGAGCTGATCTAAGCCTGGCCGGGAGAACGATCCCGGCCAGTTTTCGTCCGGACCAGACCTGCCCAGCCAGTTTTCGTCCCGCCGATTCTCGATAAAAACTATCAAAATAGGAGGATTTAAATGAACCGTAGACGGAAGCTCCTGGCGTTCTCGGTAATCGCTGTCACCGGCCTTGGCGTGGCCGCCTGCTCCTCCTCGAGCAGCTCAAGCTCCGCGTCGGCCGCGTCCTCCGCCTCTGCCGCCGCCATCACATCCGCCAGCGCGTCGCCGTCGAGTTCGGTCAATCTGTCCTCGGTCACGCTGAACGTAGGCGACCAGAAGGGCACCGGCGCTGAGGCGATCCTCAAGGCGGCCGGCCTGCTCAACACGCTCCCGTTCCACGTGAGTTGGTCCGACTTCACCTCCGGTCCGCCCATGCTTGAGGCGATGGCCTCGGGCTCGGTCGACATCGGCGGCGTCGGCGACGCCCCGCCGGTCTTCGCCGCGGCCGGCGGTGAAGGGGTCGAGATCGTCGGCGCCCGGTCGGTGCCAACCGGCGACCAGGACGCGGTTCTGGTGCCCAAGGGCTCCCCGATCACGTCCATTCAGCAGCTCAAGGGCAAGAAGATCGCCTACGGTTCCGGCAGCTCTGGCAACTACCAGATGCTGACCGTGCTCACGGCGGCCGGGCTGACCACCAAGGACGTCACGCTGGTGAACCTGCAGCCGGCCGAGGCGCTAGCCGCCTTCACCTCCGGCTCGGTCGACGCCTGGGACATTTGGCCGCCCTACGTCCAGCAGGTCGTCGCCCAGGACGGCGCGAAGGTGCTCGCGCGGGGCTCGCAGTACGGCAGCCCGTACAGCTACGAGGTCGCGTCCAAGGCGGCCGTGGCCAACCCCGCCAAGGCAGCGGCGATCCAGGTCTACCTCGCGACGCTGAACAAGGCCTACGTCTGGGCTGGGAAGCACCCGGAAGCCTGGGGCGCCGCCTGGGCCGCGGCGACCGGCCTGCCCGCCAGCATCACGGACGTGGCGGCGACGGTCGACTCCACCACGCCGGTGGTGATCAACAGCGCCATCACGAGCTCGGAGCAGGAGCTGGTCACCCAGTTCTACAAGGCGGGCCTGATCCCGTCGCAACCAAACATGTCCGGATACATCACGACCCAGTTCAACTCGTCGGTCAGCGGCAGCTAACCCTGCCTGACCCTGAATCCCCCCAGCCTGACCGTGGGATTCCGGCGCCAGCATCAGCAGGCCGTCGTCAGGGGCCGTACTTGAGGATGAGCACCTTACCTGGGCTCTTCGGCGACTTGGGGTTCCACTCGCCGGCAGTGCCCCAGAGGGAGCGGGTGCCGGGAATCCAGGTGAGGGTGACGGGTCCGAGCACCTCGTAGCCTGCGTTCGTCGGCACCGGGATGCGCGTCCACGTGCCGTTCAGGTAGTGCAGGAGGTAGGAGGTTGCGTGGGCCGGGTCCTTGATGTTCGTGAGGCTGAGCCACACGCCGGCGTGGCCGTCTTGGGCGACCGGCGCTCCGCCCATGTCGTCCAGGCCGTAGGGGATCTTGATGCTGGTCCACTTAGAGCCGGTCCAGTGCAGGAGATACGGCGTGGAGTCGCCGACATCCGACGTCCGCTCGATCTCCAGCCAGACGCTCTTCTGGCTCGCGACCGCGATGTTGCCTGAGCCGGTGTAGAGGAGGGACGAAGGCAGCGGGGGCAACGGCACGACCGAGCCGACAATCCAGTTGCTCGTCGGCGACGCCGGAACCACGATGCCGCGCGCGTAAGCCTTGGGAAGCGTCACGGAGCGCCAGGCGCCGCCGTTCCAGCGCAGTTCCTGCCCTGTCAGGTCCGTGAGGCCCGCGCACGTCCCGACAGCGCAAATCGCCTCCGACAGCCAGGCGTTGTTCTTCCCCGATGCCGACAAGCCGCCGACCATGACCGCGTTCCTCAGAGTCGCGACGGCCCTCCAGCCAGGCGTCGCGGCCTGGGGGGCGGCCGGCGAAGCCACGGCTGCGCGTACCGCAACCGGGACTGCTGCCTGCGCCGGGGCAGCACAGCCTGCCAGTGACGCGGCTAGCGATCCAGCCGACAACGCCACCGCCACCGCGGCCGGCCAACTCCTGGCGGCAACACCAATCGTCACAATGCTTCACATCGGTAACTATTTCAGCATTTGGCTGCAACAGCACCAAATCATGACACAAAGGGTCGACCTGCATTTCCTGAAAGTCACAGGGATACGGATTCCGACGCAGCGGCCGACTCGGAATGTCGGTGGGGGCGAGTAAAAGTGGATGTGCAAGCAGTTGCCACACTCCCCCGGCTACCCCCCTGGACGTTCCCATGCCTATGCAGCAAGCCCTGGCGCCAGAAGACCTGTCCGCGATGCAGCTCCTGACGGTGCCCGACGTGTGGCCGCCTATCGACAGCCCGCCAGCGGCGCCCCCGAGGGCCAGCGGCCGGCCGGGACCACGTTCGCCGACCAGGTCGGCAACCGACCCGGCGAGCAGGCCGACGGAGGCCAGGCCTGGCCGCGGCAGTTCGCCGTGCTGCTCGCCGAGGCGCTGACGGGCGCCCGGCCGGTACGGCAGATCCTGCCCTGGCTGTCCCAGCGAGGCACGGTTCACCTGTACCGGCTGCTGCCGCTCTTCAGCGGCGGCCAGGGAGCCCGGGTGCAGCGAATAATGACAACCGAGCCGAGCCCGGACGTGATTGAGATGACCCTCATCGTGGCGGTCGGCCCCCGGACTAGGGCGCTGGCCGTGCGGCTAACACGGACCGAGCCGACGCAGCCGCCGAAGTGGCGAGGCAGGCTCCCCGCGCGGAGCCCGGAATCCCGGCCAGCGGTGTCGGCGCGCTGGCTCTGCACCGACATTGAGGCGGCGTAGCGGTAAGCCCGGCCGGACGCGTCCGGCCGGGCTCAGCAGCGCCGTTAGGACCGTCCGGCCCCGCCATGGCAGCGCTTGAACTTGCGGCCAGAGCCGCACGGGCACAGGTCGTTACGGCCGACGCTGGCGTAGGGGTCGAGCGAGGCGTCGCCGTGCGTCTCCACGCCGCCGCCCTCGGCCGGGGCCGAGTACTGGAGCTGACGCGGACGGCGCGGTTCAAGTCCCGCAGGCGCAACGGCCTGTGGTCCTGTGGCCCGGCTGCCCGCTGACTGCCCGGTCCCCGCCTGCTCGGCAGCGCCGGGCGCGCCCCCCGCGTGCGCGCCGCCGCTACGGGTGGCCGCCTGCCCTCGGCCCGCCGCCGTGGCGTGGCCTCGGCCGTCGCTCGCCGCGTGCCGACCGCGGGCGCGACCGCCCTGCTGCTGGCCGCCCTGCTGCTGACCCGGCTGGCCGTCGCCTTGCTGGTCCCCGGCCGGGCTCCCTGCCCGCTCCCGGCCCCCTGCCGCTTGCCGAAGGCGGCCGGCGGTGCCGCAGGCTCGGGAATGCTCGGCGGGACGGGCGGCGCTGGCCTTCTGGCCGGCGCGGCGGGGGTCGGGGCAGCGGCCGCGGCAGGCCGAGTCGGGGCGGCGGGCACGGCGCCGGTGGTGACGCCGGGCAGGTTGCCGCCGAACGCGAGCTGCGCCCCGGCGCCGACCTCTTCGACGATCGGGTTCTCCTGGACCTCGAACTGGAGGTTGAACAGGTTCCCGACCGACTCCTCCTTGATGCCCTCCATCATCGCGTTGAACATGTCGAAGCCCTCGCGCTGGTACTCGACCAGCGGGTCGCGCTGCGCCATGGCGCGCAGGCCGATGCCCTCGCGGAGGTAGTCCATCTCGTACAGGTGCTCGCGCCACCTGCGGTCCAGCACCGACAGCACGACGCGGCCGCTCGATCTCCCGCATGAGCTCCGGCGTGAGCTCCTCCTCGCGCCGGTCGTAGGCCGCCTGGGCGTCCTCCTGGACCATCTCGGTGAGCAGGTCGGCCGTCAGGTTCGCCTTCTCGCCGCCGACCTCCTCGATCACCTCGTCGGTGGTGAGCGAGATCGGGTACAGCTGCCGGAACGCCTTCCACAGCTTGTCGAGGTCCCACTCCTCCGGGTACCCGTCGCCGGTCGCCGCGGTGACGTAGGCGGCGATCACCTCGTCGAGCATCGAGCGGATCTGCTCGTGCAGGTCCGCGCCCTCCAGCACCTGGTGGCGCTCGCCGTAGATGACCTTGCGCTGCCGGTTGAGGACGTCGTCGTACTTGAGCACGTCCTTGCGGATCTCGAAGTTCTGCGACTCGACCTGGGTCTGCGCCGACCTGATCGCCCGGGAGACGACCTTGTTCTCCACCGGGACGTCGTCCGGGATGTTCATCCGGTCCATGATCGCCGCGACCCGGTCGGACCTGAACATCCGCATCAGGTCGTCCTCAAGCGACAGGTAGAACCGGCACTTGCCCGGGTCACCCTGGCGGCCGGACCGGCCGCGGAGCTGGTTGTCGATGCGCCGCGACTCGTGCCGCTCGGTGCCGAGCACGTAGAGCCCGCCGGCCGCGACGACCTCCTCGTGCTCGGCGGCCACCGCCGCCTTCGCCTTGGCGACCGCCTCCGGCCACGCGGCCTCGTAGTCCTCGGGCGTGTCCACCGGCGACAGGCCGCGCTGGTGCAGTTCCTGGTCGGCGATGAACTCGGGGTTGCCGCCGAGCATGATGTCGGTGCCACGGCCGGCCATGTTGGTCGCCACCGTGACCGCGCCCAGCCGCCCGGACTGGGCGATGATCATCGCTTCCTGCTCGTGGTACTTGGCGTTCAGCACGTGGTGCGGCACGCCGCTCGCGCTTGAGCAGCACCGACAGGATCTCGGACTTCTCCACGCTCACGGTGCCCACCAGGACCGGCTGACCCTCGCGTGCCGCTCGACGATGTCCTCGACGACCGCCTCGAACTTGGCCTGCGCGCTCTGGTAGATGACGTCCGTCTCGTCCGCGCGGACCATCGGCCGGTTGGTCGGGATCGGGACGACGCCAAGCTTGTAGATCTGCATGAACTCGTTGGCCTCGGTCATCGCCGTGCCGGTCATGCCCGCGAGCTTGTCGTAGAGCCGGAAGTAGTTCTGCAGGGTGATCGTGGCGAACGTCTGGTTCTCGTCCTTGATCTGCACGCCTTCCTTGGCCTCGATGGCCTGGTGCATGCCCTCGTTGTACCGGCGGCCGTGCAGGATGCGGCCGGTGAACTCGTCCACGATCAGGACCTCGCCGTTCATCACGACGTAGTCCTTGTCCTTCTTGAACAGCTCCTTGGCCTTGAGCGCGTTGTTCAGGAAGGACACGAGCGGCGTGTTGACCGGGTCGTAGAGGTTGTCGATGCCGAGCCAGTCCTCGACCTTCTCGACGCCCGACTCCAGGATGCCGACGGTCCGCTTCTTCTCGTCGACCTCGTAGTCGCCCTCGCCGTCCTCGCCGCGCCGCAGCCGGGGCGCGATCTTGGCGAACTCGGTGTACCAGCGGGAGTTCTGCTCGGCCGGGCCGGTGATGATCAGCGGCGTCCTGGCCTCGTCGACGAGGATCGAGTCAACCTCGTCGACGATCGCGAAGTTGTGGCCGCGCTGCACGCACTCATCGAGCGACCAGGCCATGTTGTCGCGCAGGTAGTCGAAGCCGAACTCGTTGTTCGTCCCGTAGGTGACGTCCGCCGCGTACGCCACCTGCCGCTCCGGCGGCGTCATCTCCGCCAGGATCACCCCGACCTCGAGGCCGAGGAAGCGGTGCACCCGGCCCATCCACTCCGAGTCGCGCTTGGCCAGGTAGTCGTTGGTCGTGACGACATGCACGCCCTTGCCCGAGAGCGCGTTGAGGTAGGCGGGGAACACGCCGGTCAGCGTCTTGCCCTCACCGGTGCGCATCTCGGCGATGTTGCCCATGTGCAGCGCCGCGCCGCCCATGAGCTGCACGTCGAAGGCGCGCTGGCCGAGGGTGCGCCGCGCCGCCTCGCGAACCGCGGCGAACGCCTCGGGGAGCAGGTCGTCGAGCGTCTCCCCGTCCGCGAACCGCTGCCGGAACTCATCCGTCATCGCCCGCAGCTCGGCGTCGCTCATCGCGACGAAGTCGTCCTCGACCGAGTTGATCTGCTCGCTGATCCGCTTGAGTTGGCGCAGGATCTTCCCTTCGCCCGCGCGAAGGATGCTGTCTAGGATCGAAGGCACTTGTGGTCGTGCTCCTTGCGGATCGGATCGGCTTCGGCTAGAATAAACACGCCTCGGCCAGCCATCGTAGGCGAAATGGGGGCCGGCTTCCGAGTCGCCAACCCGACGTTGGGGTATTTTCGTGACACTCAGCATCAGGGCGGGCCGCCTAGGCGGCCCGACGTTGGAGGAGGAGTCGTGGCCGAGCAGGCAACAGGCACCGTGGAGAGCACGGGCCGCTGCGGCACGCTGGCGCCCGGCGCCCGCGCACGCGGAGAGCACAACACCGGGTAGGCCCATCTCCTGGGTCGGCGTCGTCGATCGTCTTCATCGGCTTCGTCATCGGCGGCGTCGCGTTCTTCCCGCCCCGACACTGGTGGCTCTTCTGGGTCGGGGCCGGCGTCGCGGTCGTTGGCTGCCTCTCGCTCGTGTTCGCCAAGACGATGAACGAAGACTGGTACTAAGTCGTTCCCGCCACAGGCCAACCCCCGCTGGAATGTCGGCCCCTGCGGCTAGCTCTGTGAGCGTGGGAGAGACTGCCGGGTCCGTTCAGTATGAGCAGCAGAGATCAGCGCGGGCCGACCTTGAGCTGAGCGCGCGACGAGCACCGGCGGCTCACCCTCTATGCGCAGGGGTTTCTCGGCGCCGCCGCCAGGCGCGGCGGCGTGCCGGGGATGCTGCGGCGGGTCAGGGCGGTGCAGCTCGACACGATCACCGTGCTCGCGCGGTCGCACGAGCTCGTCGCGTACGCGCGGCTGGGGCCGATCGGGCGGGACGCGGTCGAGGCCGCCTACTGGCCGCCCAGCAGGCCCACGACGTTCGAGTACTGGGCGCACGCCGCGTGCATCCTGCCGATCGAGGACTGGCCGTACTACGCCTGGCGACGGCGCGCCTTCGCGGCGCAGGGCCAGCGCTGGCACCAGGTCAGCGAGCAGGCCTGCGACGAGGTCCTCGCGCGGCTGCGCGACGAGGGGCCGCTGACCGCGACCCAGCTCGGCGGCGCGAAGGCGGGCGGGCCGTGGTGGGACTGGTCGGAGGTGAAGATCGCCGCCGAGTGGCTGCTCGACACCGGCCGGGCCGTCTGCGTGCGGCGCGACTGGCTGGCGGCGCGTCTACGACCTGCCCGAGCGGGCCATCCCGGGGGAACTGCTCGAGACCGAGCCGACCGACGCGCAGTGCCTGGCCCACCTGGTCGGCGTGACCGCCCGCGCGCTCGGCGTGGCCACCCACGCCGACCTGGTCGAGTACCAGCGGCTCAACGGGCACGGCCTGCACATCCGGGGCGGCGAGGCCCTCGACGCGGCAGCCGAGGAGGCCGGGCTGACCCCGGTCACCGTCCCCGGTGCCAAGAAGCGGGTCCGGGCGTGGGCCGACCCGGCCGCGCTCGGCTGGCTGGCGGCCGGGGGGCGCGGCACGCACCGCACGACGCTGCTCTCCCCGTTCGACTCGCTGGTCTGGGACCGGAAGCGGACGCTGCGGATGTTCGGCTACCGGCACCTGTTCGAGCCGTACGTGCCGAAGGAGAAGCGCGAACGCGGCTACTTCACGATGCCGCTGCTGGCCGGCGGGCAGATCGTCGGCTGGGTGGACCCGGCGCGCTCCGGCAAGACGCTGATCGCCAGGAACCTGTTCATGGAAAAACCCGCAGCCGTCGCGCCCATGGCGCGAGCTCTGGCCGAGGCGGCCCAGTGGGCCGGTTGCTCGAATGTCAGTATTGAACGGACCGCGCCTTCTGAACTCTGCCAGCCGCTCGCGACAGCGTTGCAGGCGCTCGGGGTCAGCTAATCTCGATCAGCTTCTCCCGCACCGCGATCATCACGGCCTCCATGCGGGAGTGGATCTGCAGCTTCTCCAGGATGTTCCGCACGTGGTTCTTCACGGTGTTCTCGGAGATGAACAGCTCCTTGGCGATGTCGCGGTTGTTCATACCGCGGGCCACCAGGCGGAGCACCTCCATCTCCCTGTCCGTGAGCTTCAGCGCGGGCGGGTGCTTGGCCGGCTCCTCCTCGGCGTCCCTGCGGGCGAGGGTCGCGAACTCGCTGAGCAGCTTGCCCGCCATCGACGGGTTGATGAGCGACTGGCCGCCGTGCACGGCGCGGACCGAGTCGGCCAGCTCGTCGAGCGGGATGTCCTTGAGCAGGTAGCCGATCGCTCCCGATCTGATCGCCTCGAAGAGATCCTCCTCCTCGTCGCTGATCGTCAGGATCACGATCTTGGCCGACGGGGCGACCTCTTTCATCAGACGGGCGGCCTCGATGCCGGTGATCTTCGGCATCCGGATGTCCATCAGCACCACATCGGGCAGCGCCTCGCCCGCCAACTGAACCGCCTCCGCGCCGTCGGAGGCCTGGCCGACAAGCTCGATTCCTGCATCCTCGCCGAGGACCATCTCCAGACCCCGGCGGAAGAAGGGGTGGTCGTCCGCGATCAGCACCCGGATCGGGTCGCTGCTGGCCACCGCGTCAGCGTCCGGAGTCAACCGGCCCGCTGCCTTCGCGGCCGGCACGGTCGGGGGCGTAGGGAGGCTCACGCTGCCCAGAGGTTTTGCATTCGCCGTCTTACTGGCCGCAAGGGACCCGTCGGTCACGGCCGCTCCTTCCGCTGCGTTCGCAGTTCACGCACAGGATAGGACATGTAACTAAACCTACGCGTACCGCCCTGGTAGTACCAGGGCGGTATGCGCGTGTCGTCTCCATCTATTTTTCTGTTCAGCTATTCATCGACGAGGCGGATGACGCCGTAGTCGTAGCCGCAGCGGCGGTAGACCACGCTGAACGCACCGCAGTCGCTGTCGCGGTAGGCGAAGAAGGCGTGGCCGACCAGTTCCATCTCGAACAGCGCCTGGTCGATCGTCATCGAGTGCGAGGCGTGGAACTTCTCCCGCACTACCAGCGGGCCGTCACCCTCCATCTGGATCGGCAGCAGTCCGGATACGGCCTCCTCGGCCTCGGCCTCGTCGCGGAAGCCGACGAAGTCCTGGTCGCTGAAGCCGCCCTCGTTGTCGTCCTCCGGCAGCGACGGCAGCGGGACCACCGTCTCACCGCGGCGACGCCCGTTGGCCTTGCTGTTGGGCCTGCTATTCGCCTTCCGCCCGACCGGCATGCCCTTGAGCACGGCCGCGGCATCGGGCCCGGGGACGGCCGGGATGGCGATGTCGGCCAGGCTGGTCGCGTCCGCCGTCATCGCGCCCGCTCGGGCGGGCGCGGCGGCCACCGCCGCCAGCGCGTCGGTGGACCGTACGCTCAGGTCGCCATGGCGGACCTTGCGCCGCTCCGAGGCCTTGCGCAGCCGGCCTTCGAGCTTGGTGAAGGCGAGATCGAGGGCCGTGTACCGGTCGTCGGCGGCCGCCTCGGCCCTGATGGCGGGCCCGCGCGACCTGACCGTGAGCTCAACCCGTTCGCTCCGGTCGGCCTGCCTCGGGTTCCGCTCGGTCGATACCTCCACGTCGACCCGAATCGCATTGTGATCGAGCTTCTCGAGCTTGGCCAGCTTCGCGATCGCATGCCTGCGGAAGCGCTCGGGGACGCTGGTACGCCTGCCCTTGAAGGTGATTTCCATCTCGATCCTCCTACGGCGTGAGATAAGCGGGAGTAGACACTCGCCCGGCCGACCTGGTCTTCGACCCCACATCCGCCTGCTGAGAGGTTCGCGGCCTTCCATGGCCACTACTGCCCTTCTCCCGGGTCGGGGGACTCTGTATCTCCCGGCGGGGCAGGACTTACTACTAAGCCGCACCGTGATCGATCGACGAAAAGTCGTCTTACGTGGACCGTTTTGCCTGCGGCTGGCGTCGGCTTGCCTGATGGGCCCTGCGGGTGCGGCTACCGCACCGAGGGCCTGCCCGGCGCAACCACGGACCCGGGCGAGTGCCATAGGTGAACCGTAGTCCTCCCGAGCCGAAATGTCAGGAGGGACATTAGTTGCCAAACGTCACATAGGCCATACGGCATAACTTTTCACCGGGGAGGTTCTTTGGCGTTCAGCCGGGGTAGGTGGGTGAGACACCCTTGAGCTGCGTTGAGGCGCCGGTCAAGATCGGCGCCCAGGCGCCGGTCAGGGTCGGGGCCTCGATCATGCCGTCCTTGGCGCCCCCGGCGACCAGCGCCTGGCCCGAGGTGGCGGTGATGGACTCGACGGTCTGATCGAGCAGCTGCGAGGTCGATGTGCCGCCGTTCACCGGGTACTCCGTCAGGGTCGTTCCCGAGCCGCTGAGCGTGATCACGTCGTCCGGTCCGTACCAGGTCACCGCAGTGAACCCGGCGCCCGTGAGGTCGCTGACGCTGAACGGCGAGAGGTCGATCTTGACGGCGCCGGCCAGACCGGGACGGGCCTCCTGCTGCCAGACGATCGCGCCGAAGGTCAGCTCTTCTGAGTTGATGATGAGCGCCACCCGCACGCCGTCAGGCGCAATCCGGACCGCGGTGACCAGCCCGCCATCGGGCGGCACGTAGGCGGCGATCGGTCGCGCCTGCGCGCTGTCGGGGCTCGCGCCGGCCCGGAACGTGAGGATCTGACCGCTGTTCGTCGTCCATAGGTTGTCGGTCGAGTCCCAGCTGATCGTCGTGTAACCGGAGCCCTGGCGTTTTGCCAGCGGGCCCTCGACCGACCCGATGTACAGCGATCCGTTGCGCAGGGCGGCCAGGTACTTGGCGTCCGGGGAGACGGCGATCTGCGAGTACCCGGTGCCGATCTTGGCGATCTGCACCTGGTTGCCATCCACCCCCTTGCGGCGGCACAGGTAGCCCGCGCTGTCGACGTAGTAGAACGCGCTGGTGGCATCGGTCGCGGGTTGATAGCTCGCCTCGGACTGGTGCTGCACCGCGATGCCCTGGCTGTTGCCCGGCGGGTACTTCGGCTGGCCGTTCACGAGCAGCTCGACCGACTGCACCTGCGAGCCGCCCTGGCCCGAGCCGGTGATCAGCGTCCACAGCAACTGCGCCGACACCTGAGGCAGCAGGGTGTTCTGGTTCGGGGCGGTGGCAATCGCGCCGCCGAGGTCCACCGCGGCCGTGGTGCCTGACAGCGTGACACCGCCGATGATCTTGGTGCCAGCAGGAAAGGCGGTCTGGGCCGCTTCTGCCAGCCAGTCCTTCGGCGGCGTGATCAGGTCGTTCACCAGGCGATTCATCAGGCTGGTGGTCGAGGCCTGCAGCGGCACGTACACCGGGTCAGGCACCAGGGAGGAGTTGCTCGGGATCGAAGAAGTACAGGTTCCTCAGCTCGTAGTCGTCCGCGAACTGGCCCTGGGTGAGCAGCAGGGCCGATCGGCGCGCTAGAGATCCGCCACTGGCCGTCGGTCTTCACCAGCTGGAAGACCTGCTGGTTGACCGGGGCGGAGGACGAGGGGACGGCGTAGGTTTCGCGCCCGGACAGGCTCGCTGAGATGTTGCCGTCGACCACGACCGTCGCCCGCTGCGGCGTCTGCTTGCCGACCTTGGCGTTGCTCTTGCCGCCGCCCTGCGATCCCGTGCTCCGGGGCGGATACTGCGGGTTCTGAACGTATGGCCCGGTCTTGTAGACGAACGCGTTCCAGGATGGGTTCCAGCGCTTGCCCGCCTGCGGCGTCAGGTACTCCCTGGCCACCTGCTGCTGGTCGCCGATGGCGGCGGCGGCGGTCAGGAACCCGTTCACGATCTCGCTCGGCGCCCAGTTGTTGCCCGGGCCGCGCCGCGATGACCTGCAGGTTCTGTCCGTTCTGGCCGCTAGTCTGCTGGGCCAGCGGATAGGAAAGCACCGGGCCCGCGCTCGGCACCGACACGCAGCCGGCGACGGCGAGCGCGGCGGCCAGCGCGACCAGCGCGGCCAGCAACGCGCGGGTACGGCTAGCCACGTCCGCCGCCGCTGAGGTCGGTTTCGAGAACGGTGGCGGCGCTGGTGACGATCTCCGCCTCATCCGGGCCGAGTGGCAGCGGGGAGCCCGCGAGCGGCTGTCCGGCCACCCTCGGCACGGTCAGCCGGAACACCGAGCCTCGTCCCCTCTCGCCCCAGGCCTGCAGCCAGCCGCCGTGCAGCCGCGCGTCCTCAAGGGAGATGGCCAGGCCGAGTCCGGTCCCGCCGACCGTGCGGGCGCGGGACGGGTCGGCGCGCCAGAATCGCTCGAAGACCAGTTGCTCCTCGCCCGGGCCCAGCCCCACGCCGTGGTCGCGCACCGCGATCGCGACCGTGTCCCGGTCGGCTGCCACGGTGACCACGACGTCCCGTCCCTCGCCGTGCTCCACGGCGTTGACCAGCAGGTTACGCATGATCCGCTCCACCCGGCGGCGGTCGACCTCGGCCATGCAGGCCTGGGCGGGCAGCCGGAACTCGATGCGGCAGCCACGGCGCTCCGCCAGCTGCTGCGCATCGTCGGCGCTGCGGCGGACGATGTCAGAGATGTCCGCGAGTTCGGCGTCCAGCGTGGCCACGTTGGCGTCGTGCCTGCTCATCTCGAGCAGGTCGGTGAGGAGGGTCTCGAACCGCTCGATCTGGCTCTGCAGCAGCTCGGCCGAGCGGGCCGCAGCGGGATCGAACTGCTCCCTGGACTCGAAAAGGATCTCCGCGGCCATCCTGATCGTGGTCATCGGCGTTCTCAGCTCATGCGAGACGTCGGAGACGAACTGCCGCTGCGCCTTGGAGAGCTCCTCGAGTTCCTGCAGCTTCTCCTGCAGGCTGGCCGCCATGTCGTTGAAGGAGGAGGCGAGCGACCCGAGATCGTCCTTGCCGCCGACCGCCATCCGCTCCTCGAGCCGGCCCGCCGCCACCCGCTGCGCTGCCCTCGCCGCGTGCCTGACCGGCAGCACCACCCACCGGGTGACCAGCGAGGCGATGGCCGCAAGGAGCGCGACAAGCGCGATGCCGGCGCCGATCAGCGTCGTCTGGACCAGTTGCAGTGTCTGCTGCTCGTTGTCGAGCGGGAAGAAGTAGTAGAGCTGGTACCAGTCGCCAAGCGGCGCGCCCACGACGATGGCCGCCTTGCTCTGCCCGCTGGCGAGCGTGAGCGTGGTCGGGGCGTAATAAAGCAGGCTTTCCGGCGTGCCGTCGGCCGCGGCCGCCTGCTCGGCCTGAACGTCGTTGAGCAGTGTCGGCGGCAGCGAGTACGCAGGGATTTTCCACGCCGCTTGTCACCCACGGCGGGTACCCCGGCCTGGTCGCCACCAGCTTGGCGTTCAGGCCGACCACCAGGTAGTACCTGGTGGTCGGGCCGCTGCTGCTCGGCTGGAGCACGTTGCCGAGACCGTACATGAACTGCCAGGCGGCCGGTCCGTTGGCCGGCTCCGTGGTCAGGCCGGCCTGCCCGCGCGCGGTGTTCAGCCCAGCCAGCATCTGGGTCCTGGCCGAGCTCTCCGCGTTGAGCACCAGGCCCTGGTTGATCTGCTCGGTGAGGAAGAAGCCGAGGACCGCGACCACCGCGGCCGAGATCACCAGCGTGGTCCCCACCACCCGCAGCTGCAGTGACCGGTGCCAGCGGTGCCTGACCTTGGCGACGACGAGGTGCTGCAGGCGCAGCAGCGAGCGGACTCCGATCGTCAGCCGGTGCGGAAGCCAGCTGACGATCCAGCGCACCCACTTCTTCCGGCGCAGCGCCATTTCCCACGCCTCGCGCACGTCCCGCCGATCTCGCCGCGAATCCGTAGTGAGCACGAGCGGGGACGGAGCGGACGAGGACGCGGATGGCGGAGGCGGCACGGGCGCGACCGGAACCGGCGCAGGCGGTGCGCCGACCGCGTCGGAATTAACCGCAGACCGCTCCATACGCCGATCAGCCAGGTCCCGCCTTGTATCCAACGCCGCGGACCGTGACCACGATCTCCGGGTGCTCGGGGTCCTTCTCGATCTTGGCCCGCAGCCGCTGCACGTGCACGTTCACCAGCCGGGTGTCCGCCGCGTGGCGGTAGCCCCAGACCTGCTCGAGCAGCACCTCGCGGGTGAAGACCTGCCGCGGCTTGCGCGCGAGCGCGACCAGCAGATCGAACTCGAGCGGCGTGAGGCTCAGCGTCTCGCCGCTGCGCTTCACCGAGTGGCCTGCCACGTCGATGGCCACATCGCCGATCTGCAGCATCTCCGGCGCGGGGTCGTCCGTCCGCCGCAGCCGCGCCTTGATCCGGGCGACGAGCTCCCTGGACTTGAACGGCTTGAGTATGTAGTCGTCCGCGCCCGACTCAAGCCCGACGACAACGTCCACGGTGTCGGTCTTGGCGGTCAGCATGACGATCGGCACGCCCGACTCGCCCCTGATCTGACGGCAGACGTCGATACCGTCGGTACCGGGCAGCATCAGGTCAAGCAGCACCAGATCCGGCCGGGTGTCGCGGAAGGCCTCAAGTGCCTTGTCCCCGTCGGCAACGAACGTCGGCTCGAACCCCTCACCGCGGAGAACAATGCCGAGCATCTCCGCCAGCGCTGCGTCGTCATCGACGACTAGCACGCGTCCCTTCATGGGCCCCATCGTTCCATGTGTCTTGCTCCAAGCGAGCGCTCACGGCGGCTGACGGTCCTGCCCGCCGCTTGACCCACCACCATGCGCAGGTTAACCCCTTTTTACCAGCTCCGCACCATCGAGGAGCCCGTTTGCCGGTATGCGGTCCCGGGCGTCACATGCATCCCGCCAATGACGAGACCGGACGGCGAGCCGCGGCGGGGCCACGAGCCTGCCTGCGGGCAGATATCGACCTGTGCCGACATTGACGCCTAAATGACTGCATTAAAGCATTGCAACTATTTATAGCAAAGCGTCGATAATTGCGGTATATCGACTGTTGTAAACTACTAAGAAAGCACATCGTCGGAGGTCGCCAGGCGGCCAACACGCCGACTGGCCTTGCCAGCATCAACCTAGATCACCGGTGATTAGGCTACCGGTTGCCACGGGCCCGCAGGGTAAGTGGCACGACTGGGGATAGGTAGGCCACGGGAACGACCGACCCGATGGGGAGTTAATTACCGACTTCAGTAAGTACGTCAGAGGCGCCCGGCAGTTCCGCTGCCGGGCGCCTCCCGCGCGCTAGAGTCTCTTCTGTGCCTGAACCGTTGAGCAGGGTCGTCGAGGCAGGGTGGGCCGACGCCCTTGCACCAGTCGCCGATCAGATCACTCGCATGGGCACGTTCCTGCGCGAGCAGATCGCCGAGGGCAAGCGGTACCTGCCCGCCGGGGAGAGCGTGCTGCGCGCGTTCACGCAGCCATTCGACGACGTGCGGGTGCTGATCGTCGGCCAGGATCCCTACCCGACACCGGGCCACCCGGTCGGGCCTCAGCTTCTCCGTCGATCCGGGCGTCAGGCGACTGCCCGGCTCGCTGGTGAACATCTTCCGCGAGTACTCCAAGGACCTGGGGTACCCGGCCCCCGCGACGGGCGATCTGACCCCCTGGGCCGAGCGCGGCGTGCTCCTGCTCAACCGGGTGCTGACGGTCGAGCCGGGCAAGCCGGGCAGCCACCGCGGCAAAGGCTGGGAGGAGGTCACCGAGCAGGCCATCCGCGCCCTCGCCGCGCGCGATAAGCCGCTGGTCGCCATCTTGTGGGGGCGCGACGCCAGGAACCTGGCCCCGGTGCTTGGCGACACGCCGCGCATCGAGTCCGCGCACCCAAGCCCCATGTCCGCGAATAGCGGATTTTTCGGGACGCGCCCGTTCAGCCGGGCCAGCCGACCTGCTCGAATCCCAGGGCGCCGCGCCCGTTGACTGGAAGCTGCCTTGATCGCCAAGGCCACGGGCGATGATGACGGCCGAGGAAGCGGCGATCGGCGGGTGGCGGGCGCCTCAGCCGTAGGAACTACCTCGCCGAGCGGATGCGGCTGATCCTTGGGTGAACGTAACCTGAGTAACCGTGGATAGCAAGTCCGTGACGGGGGCTAACGGCGCTGGCGCAACGGGGCAGTCGCTCCAGACGCACCATGCGCGCGAGGACGAACACCAGGATGCTGCCGAGGCGGCCTCGGCTGGGCATCTTGGCCTGCCGAGCCGACGCACGATGACCGCGTGGTTCGCCGCCTTCACGGTCTACGCGGGCGTGACGATCCTCACCGGGCACGCCGACGGCACCTGGGCGGCCTGGGCCTGCGGCGGCTACGCGGTGACGACGATCCTGCTGCTCGTCACAAGAAGCTGGGTGGTCCCGCTGACGGCAGCGGTCGGCGGGACGCTGATCGCGCCGCTGCTCTGGCTGATCACCAAGGCAGCCCCCACCGGGGAAGTCGTCGTCATCAGCCAGTCGGCGAACTACCTGCTCAAGCACGGCACCCCCTACCTGCCGCAGAGCCTGCTCACGAGCTGGACGTCCTACAATCCGTACCTGCCGTTTATGGAGATCTTCGGCCTGCCGCGTGCGGCCGGGCTGGGCGGCGTGCTCGGCGACCCGAGGATCTGGACGACGCTGGTCACGATCACGGCGCTCGCCGCCGCCTTCACGGTCGTCTCACCGCACCGGATCCGCGACTGCCGTCAGTGCCGGCGCCGCCTGGCCTGGCTCACCACAGTCGCCACCGTCTCGCCGGTCATCGCGTTCCCGCTCTCGGTCGGCGTCACCGACCCGCCGGTTATCGCGCTCACCTGCCTGACGCTCGCCCTGGCCTACCGGGGCAAGCTGGTCCGGGCGGGCCTGGTGCTCGCGCTGGCGTGCGCCATGAAGACCACAGCCTGGGCGGTGATCCCGGTGCTCGCGGTCATGGCTTGGGTTCGGTACTCCCCGCGAGTGGCCGCCCGGTTCACCGCCGCCGCGATCGGGCTGACCGTCGTCCTCGCCGCGGCGGCCGTGCCGGCCGCGCTGGCGAGCGCGGCCGCGGTCAACGCGGTCAAGCAGAACCTGGTCGACTACCCGCTGGGCACCACCAAGTACAAGACCCCGGCCCAGAGCCCGCTCCCCGGCCACCTCATCGCCGAGCTCGGCCCGGTTGGCCATACGGCCGCGGTGGCGCTGATGGTGATCGCGGTGGTGGCTTTCGCCGCGTGGCTTCTGCTGCGCCCGCCGCGCGACGTCCGCGATGCCACGGTCCGACTCGCGGTCGGCTACGCGGTCCTGTTCACCCTGGACCCGTCCACCCGGTTCGGCTACTACGCCTACCCGCTGGCGCTCCTCGGCTGGCTGGCCCTGACGCCATCAGAGACCGGCTACCCAGAGTTCTCGTGGCTGACCAGCCTGGCCAACCGCCTCCCGCACCGGACGCAGTTGTCCAACGAGCCAGGAGCGTCTTCCGGCCGGCAAGAGTGAGCCCAAACGCGCGCATACTTGCGCCGGGGCCGCGGCCGCGCGTTTTGTGTCCGGCGCACTTGACCACATATGAGCCGCAGCGGTGGCGATCAGCCTGCGCACGCCACAACGGCACCATTGCTACCACGGACCATTCGTCACCATTCGCTACCACGTCACCATTCGACACCACGGCACCACTCGGCATTTCGAGGCTTCCGCAGCAGACGACGCTCCGCTCTCCCCGGAACGATCAGGCTGCAGGCTTCCCCCAGCGCCATCCTGGGATTCCCTTCCTGGGGGACCCTTCACCCGGTCTCATTCTGTCGAATTCTGAGGATGATATTCGTTCGAAAAAGATCATGGAAAAATGCCGCCAGCTGTTTCAATGATCTTCGATCCTCGCTATACTGTTCGCATAGGCAGGTTACTGGCAGCCATCATGCGGAAGGAGGGCCGGCGATGGAAGATCAGGATCTCCCGGACGGGAACTGCGAGACGAACCGCCACGCGAGCGGCGACTCGGACCGCGAGACCGGCCCCGACGCGGCCGGCGCCGGGGCTCCGGGCGCCGGCGTCCCCGGTGATGGTCACGGCTTCCTGCCGGAGGAGTTCGAGGATTGCGGGTACGTGCCGGAGGAGTGGGAGCTGGCGGGCCCGGCGGCGTCGATCAGCCTGGGCGACGCCGCTGACGTCGATCCGGCGCTGCTGGCCGCGATGACCGGCCCGGATGGCCTGGGGGGCAACGCGCTGTGCCGGGCGTACGAGCAGGACGAGGCGGCCGACGTGCTGCGCCCGGGCCCGGTCCTGGCGGCGCTGACCGAGCAGGCCGCCAATGATGTCGGGCGGCTGAGCGATGAGCAGCTGATGGGGGCGCTGTCGGCGGCCCGCCGCCTGGAGAACCGGGCCGCCTACTTGCAGGCGGTCACGATCGCGGAGTTCGCCCGCCGCCGCGTCGCCCAGGCCGACGCGGCCGCCGCGGCCCGGCCCCTCCGCAAGGGCGCCCGGTCGGCGGACTTCCCCGACCAGGAGCTGGCGATGGAGCTGCTGACCAGCCAGCTCGAGGCGGGCGCCCGGATCGAGACCGCGACCTGCCTGACCGCCCGCCTCCCCCGCACCCTGGCGGGCCTGGGCGCCGGCAGCATCGACTACGGCCGCGCCTCCATCATCGTGTTCTACACCGCCAGCCTCAGCCACGCCGGCGCCGCCCGCGCCGATGAGATCCTCGCCGCCGCCGCCCCCGGACTGCGCCCGGACCAGCTCGCCCGCAAGGCCGCCGCCCTGGAGATGAAACTCGACCCCCAGGCCGCCAAGGACCGCAAGGAGCGCGCCGCCACCCGCGACCGCCGCGTCGAGGTCCGCCGCGAGGCCTCCGGCAACGCGTCCCTGTCCGGCCGGGAGCTGGCCGTCGCCGACGCCATGGCCTCCAAGTCCCACCTCGACGCCGTCGCCGCCCGCCTGCGCGCAGCCGGCCACGGCGGCACCCTCGACCACCTGCGCGCCCTCGCCCTGACCGAGCTGACCCAGGGCCGCGACCCCCTCGCCCTCCTCACCCCGGCCCCCGCCGGACTCGCCGGCGGGCCAGCCCCCGCCGGGCCGGGCGCAGGCACCCCGCCAAACCCCGATGCCGGCCCGGACCCCGACGCCCCCGACCCCGACTCTCCCGCCGACGATGCGCCAGGCAAGACCGCGCCAGCGCCCAACGGGCCCGCGCAGTTCTCACCTACCCCCGGTCCCCGTCCCGCCCCGCGCGCGACCGCGCCGTTCCCTGCGACGATCAACCTCCTCGTCCCGGCCGGAACGCTGCTCGGCTGGTCCGCCGCCCCCGGATGGGCCGGCGGCTGGGGCCTGCTGGACCCCGACGACACCCGCGACATCGTCCAAGCCGCCTCACAGCACCCCGCAACCCGCTGGTGCGTCACCTACACCGGGCCCGACGGCACCGCGACCGCCCACGCCTGCGCCCACGGCCAGCACCCCTGGACACCCCCAGAACACACCCATCAACCCGATCACCCAGATCCGCCGCATCACCCAGATCACCCGCATCACCCCCATCATCCAAGTCCGCCGGAGCGCCCCGAACCGCCAGGCGACGGACCCCCGCACGACCCCCGACACCGGCCCCAGCGACGGCCCCCCGGAAGACCCGAACCGTCGGCCAGCGAAAGCCCCGACGCCGCCCAGGCAGCGCAACTCGCCGGCCTCCTCCGCGCCCTGAACGCCGTCCCCAGGCCCATCGCCAAGGGGAGCTGCGAGCACCGGCACGCCGAGGACCGCTACACCCCCAGCCGGACGCTGAAGCACCTGGTCCGCGCCCGCACCGCCACCTGCTCCGCCCCCGGCTGCGGCGCCCAAGCAGTCCACTGCGACCTCGACCACGTCGTCCCCTACCCCGACGGGGCCACCTGCGAGTGCAATCTCCACCCCGCCTGCCGGCGCCACCACCGCTGCAAGCAGGCCCCCGGCTGGAACGTGCAGGAAACAGAGCCCGGCGTCATGCGCTGGACCACCCCCGCCAACCGCACCCACACCACCAGCCCAACCGTCTACGACCTATAGCAGGATCAGCCGCAAGCGCCGACCTCCCGAATGAGTAGAGCTGCTGGGCGGCGACGATGTTCAGGCGGCGGTGCAGGAACTGCTTGCGATGCGGCTGACCGACGGTTCGAACGCTGATGCTGCGCGAGCGCGGCAGCCGTTCGTCTTGACGCTGGCGCTAGCGAGCGATGGCTTGCCACCGGAAATTCCGGGATCTGTGCAGGCACTCGCCGACTACTACGACGATCAGATCTCTGACCTAGTCGGCCCCTCGGCGATGGTCCGATGCTCGCCCAGATCCGGAGCCCTTGCTATGAGCCGAGCCGCCAGCTCGCCAGGTAGGCGCGTTGGGCGGGGGTGAGGGAATCGGTCTTGGTGCCCAGCGCCGCTAGGACCATGCGGGCCGCCTCGGCGTCGATGTCCGGCGGCACCGGGTGAACGTCGGCGGGCAGCCGCTCCGCCTGTCCCGCGAGCCAGGCCAGCGTCAGTGCCTCGATGCCGAACGCCAGGTCCATCACCTCGGGGGGATGGCCGTCGGCGGCGACAACGTTGACCACGCGGCCCTCGGCCAGTAGCAGCAGGCGGCGGCCGTCCGCGAGCTCGTAGGCGTCGGCGTGCGGGCGGACGTCGGGATCCACCCGGACCGCCATGGCCGCCAGCGCGCGCACGTCGATCTCCACGTCGAAGTGACCGGCGTTGGCGAGGATGGCGCCGTCCCGCATCACCGCCAGGTGCTCGCCGGTGATCACGTCGGCGGAGCCGGTCGCCGTGATGAACACCTCGCCCAGCGGGGCGGCGTCGGCGAGTGGCAGCACGAGGAACCCGCGCAACACCGCGTCGAGCGCCCGCACCGGGTCGACTTCGGTGATCATCACCCGCGCTCCAAGCGCACGGGCGAACTCGGCGATGCCGACACCGCAGGCGCCGAACCCGGCCACCACCACGGTCTTGCCCGCCAGCAGCGCCCCGCTGGCGCGGAGCAGCCCGTCGATGACCGACTGCGCGGTGCCGTGCCCATTGTCCACAAGCCGGGTGACGGGAGTGTCGCTGGCCGCGATCACCGGGAACGCGAGCGTGCCGTCGGCCGCCATCCGGCGCAGCCGCAGCACGCCGGTCGTCGTCCCCTCGCACCCGCCGCGGACCCGGCCGAGCATCGCCGGCTCCGCCCGCGTGTGCAGCGTGGACACGAGGTCACCACCGTCGTCGATGACCAGGTCGGGGCCGGCGGCCTCGTCGGCGCCGAGCGCAAGCTCAATGTGCTCGTAATAGGCGTCCCTGTCCACTCCGGCCTTGGCGAAGACCTCGACACCGTCCCGCGCCGTGAGCGCGGCGGCGATGTCGTCCTGGGTGGAGAGCGGGTTGGATGCCGCCAGCCGGACGCACGCGCCGCCGGACCGCAGCGCGCGGACGAGCACCGCCGTCTCCGCCGTCACGTGCAGGCAGGCGGCGATGGTCAGGCCGTCGAACGGGCGCTCCACGCGGAACCGCGAAGTCAGAGCCGACAGCAGCGGCATGGACCGCTGCGAATAGCTGATACGTCCGTCCCCGAGCTCGGCGAGCCCGGGGACGGACCGGTACCGGCCATTGCCGTGCCGGTGGTCATCAGACAAACAGTCACCCCTGGTATCTCGTCGCGCTCGCGCGACATCGGGGGGTACGGGGGCCAGGGGGGATGGGGGCGGGAGCCCCCCATGCGGGAAGTCTGGCCCCCCGGGAGATATCTGAGTGTTGGGGTCCGATACGATGGCCGATCCTGCCATCGGACCCCAACACTCAGTACCTGTAGTGGTCCGGCTTGTACGGGCCCTCGACCGGGACGCCGATGTAGTCGGCCTGGTCCTTGGTGAGCACGGTCAGCTTGACGCCGAGCGCGTCGAGGTGCAGCCTGGCGACCTTCTCGTCCAGGTGCTTGGGCAGCACGTAGACGCCGATCGGGTACGCCTCGGGCTTGGTGAAGATCTCGATCTGCGCCATGACCTGGTTGGTGAAGGAGTTGGACATCACGAAGGACGGGTGCCCGGTCGCGTTGCCCAGGTTCAGCAGGCGGCCCTCGGACAGCACGATGATCGTGTGGCCGTCGGGGAAGACCCACTCGTCAACCTGCGGCTTGACGTTGTTCCGCTTGATACCGGGCAGAGCCGCCAGGCCGCCCATATCGATCTCGTTGTCGAAGTGGCCGATGTTGCCGACGATGGCCTGGTGCTTCATCCGCTCCATGTCGGAGGCCTTGATGATGTCCTTGTTGCCGGTGGTGGTGACGAAGATGTCGACCGAGCCGACGACGTCATCGAGCGTGGCGACCTGGTAGCCGTCCATCGCCGCCTGCAGCGCGCAGATCGGGTCGACCTCGGTGACGATCACCCGGGCGCCCTGGCCGCGCAGCGACTCCGCGCAGCCCTTGCCCACGTCGCCGTAGCCGCAGACCAGCGCGACCTTGCCGCCGATAAGGACGTCGGTGCCCCGGTTGATGCCGTCGATCAGCGAGTGCCGGCAGCCGTACTTGTTGTCGAACTTGGACTTGGTCACCGAGTCGTTGACGTTGATCGCCGGGAACTTGAGCGAGCCCGCCTTGTGCATCTCGTAGAGACGGTGCACGCCGGTGGTGGTCTCCTCGGTGACGCCCTTGATCGTCTGCACGGCCTTGGTCCACTTACCGGGCGAGTCGGCGAGGGAGTTGCGGAGCCGGTCGAGGATGACCAGCCACTCCTCGTTGTCGTCGGAGGACGGCGACGGGACCGCGCCGGCGGCCTCGTACTCGGCGCCCTTGTGCACGAACAGGGTGGCGTCGCCGCCGTCGTCCAGGATCATGTTCGGGGCCTCGCCGCCCGGCCAGGTCAGCGCCTGCTCGGTGCACCACCAGTACTCCTCGAGGGTCTCGCCCTTCCAGGCGAAGACCGGGATGCCCTTGGGGTCGTCCTTGGTGCCGTCGGGGCCGACCGCGATCGCGGCGGCGGCGTGGTCCTGGGTGGAGAAGATGTTGCAGCTCGCCCAGCGGACCTGCGCGCCCAGCGCAACCAGGGTCTCGATCAGGACGGCGGTCTGGATGGTCATGTGCAGCGAGCCGGTGATCCGGGCGCCGCGCAGCGGCTGGGATTCGGCGTACTCCGCGCGGGTGGCCATCAGGCCAGGCATCTCGTGCTCGGCGAGCTGGATCTCCTTGCGGCCAAAATCGGCCAGGTGAATGTCGGCGACCTTGTACGGTTCGGCGCTCATGCGCGTTGATTCCTCCATTGACGCCAGATGCGTCAGCGACAGCTGTGGGGTGCGCGGCGGGCGAGGCGCTCGCCGCGGCGACGAACTCGACGCTACGGCATCCAGCCGGCCCCTTGCACGCGACCCGCTTTTCTTTTGACAAAAAAATGTTAGATTCAAGGTCATGCGGATCACGGAAGCCGCCGCGCGGCTCGGCATGTCCCCCCGGATGCTCCGCTACCGGGAGGATCTGGGACTGCTGCCGCCGCTGCGGGACCGGCCCACCGGGCGCGGCCAAGCGCACCGGCAGTTCACCGACGCGGACGTGGCGGCGATCACCACGGCGCTGCGGATCGAGCAACAGTACGACATCACCCCGGCCGCGCTGGCGTTCGGGCTCCGCGTGCTCGCCGACCCGGCCGTCCGCGCCGCCGTCGCCGACCTCGGCCGCCGCACCGGCCACGTGCCTGCGGGCCCCGGCGCCGGTCGCGCCCTCGACTTCGAAAAGGAGCGCGCCCTCCGCGCCCTCGGCACCGCGGGCACGCCCCAGCGCAGCTGACGTGCCTGGGCGGGGGCGGGTGGCACGTTTTGGTCGGTAGCGAACGCCGAAGTCAGGCGGCCGGGGCCGAGCCGCCGGAGCGGCGGCGGGGCAGCCGCGGGCGGCGGCTGGTGCGCTGCACCACGGCGATCGACGGGTCGGACACGTCGTCCTGGCCCGGACGGTAAATGTCCGGCTCCAGGTAGATCGTCTCCGCGATCGGCACCACCGCTCGGATCCGCTTCTCGGTCGCGTCGATGCCCGCCGCCAGGTCCGCCGCGGTCAGCTCGGCGGCCACCCCGATCTTGCCCGCTACCAGCAGCGACTCCGGTCCGATGTGCGACGTCCGCAGGTGGATGAGGCGGTACTGCTCGGGGCCGCTTTCCACCGCGGCGACGATCCGCGCCGTCACCTCCTCCGAGGCCGCTTCGCCGATGAGCAGGCTCTTCGTCTCGTACCCGACGATGAAGGCGGCGCACCCGAGCAGCAGGCCGATGCCGACCGACCCCACCCCGTCCCACTGCTCGTGCCCGGTCAGCTGCGACAGCAGGATGCCGAGGAACGCGAAGAGCAGCCCGAGCAGGGCCGCGCTGTCCTCGAGGAGCACCACCGGCAGCTCGGGGATCTTGGTCAGGTGGACGAACTCCCCCCAGTTGAGCCGGCCGCGATGCTCGTTCGACTCGCGGATTCCGGTGCGCAGCGAGAAGCCCTCCAGGACGGCCGACAAGCCAAGCACGGCGTAGGCGATTACCGGGTTGTCGAGCTGGCCCGGGCTGATGATCTTGTGGATGCCGTCGTAGAGCGAGAACGCCGCCCCGACGGTGAACAGCATCACCGCCACCACGAAGGCGTAGAAGTACCGTTCCCGGCCGAACCCGAACGGATGCTCGGCCGTGGGGCCCCGTTGCGACCGGCCGCCGCCGACCAGCAGCAGCACCTCGTTCCCGGTGTCGGCCACCGAGTGGATCGCTTCGGCCAGCATCGAGGCCGACCCGGTCAGGAAAAACGCGGCGAACTTGGCGATCGCGATGCCCAGGTTGGCCGCGAACGCGGCGATGACTGACTTCACTCGCGCCCGGTCAGGTCTCGCAGATCCTTGATCGCCGCGATGGCGAGCGGGTCGATCCCGCTGGCGATGCCGAGGTATACCGAGGCGTAGTCGATCAGCTGCACCATCCCGGCCAGCCGCCGCAGCGGGCCGCCGCTCTCCATCGCGATCTCCGACACATCGATGCCACGGGCCTGCGCGAGAGCTGCCGCGGCGACTCTGGTCCGTTCCACGAACGGGTGCTCGCCCGTCTCATCCGCCAGCAGCACGAGCCGCAGCTGCGCCTCGTCCATGGCCGGCCCGTCCAGGCCGAGCTCATCGTCGCTAGCGTCGGAGAACTCGCCGAATTCCGCGTCGCCGAACCCGCCCTCGCCCAGTCCCCCGAGCTCTCCGCGCCGGCCGAGGTCCTCGGCGGCGGGGAAGTCGGGCTCGGGCGGCGGCGCGTACGGCCCGTCGAACGCGGCCACCTGGTCGTGCCCGGCGGCCGGCAGCACGCCGACCACCGCCGGGTACTTGGCGTTCGCGGCGAGCTGGGAGGCGAACCTGCCCGCTGCCGCCGCCGCGAGCGCCGACCCGCCCCAGATCACCGGGAGGCGGCCGACCAGGTCGAGCGCCAGCGACTTGGCCGGGTTGACGAACGATTCGCTTGACGGCCGGCACTGGTGGGACACGTCCTCCATGATGGCCGCCGCCGCCTCGTAGTCCTCGTCGGAGATCCGGGCCACGCCGAGCCTGGCTGCGGCCACAAGCAGCGGCACGGTCAGCGCCCAGGCCATCGCGCGGGCCGGGCCGACCGTGGTCACCGGGATGAACGTTCCCCTGGCGCGCGCCGCGAGCTCCTGCAACGGCGAGCCGGGCGCGCCCACGCCGACCAGGTGGCAGCCGCGCCGAGCCGCCTCGCCGGCCAGCGCGATCGCCTCGGCCGTGTGCCCGGAACGGGACACGGCGATCACCAGGTCCGCCGCGCCGATCCAGCCGGGCAGCCGGTACCCGAAGGTGCCGGTCACCTGGACCGGCGACCCGCTTCCGCAGATCGCGGCGAGCGCGTCGCACGCGAACACCGAGCCGCCCGCGCCACCGGACCCCGCCACCACGATCGCGCGGGGGCGGATGTCCGGGCGAAGTTCGGACAGGTCTGTCTCCGCGCACGCGCGCAGCGCGGTGCGGACCTGCGCCGCCGACGAGGCGACCTGCCTGAGCATGCCGCCCGGGTCGCCCGCCTCGACGAGCTCGGGGTCATCGAGGCGGAGCGCGGCCAGCGCCACCCCGCCCTCCGGCGTGTTCACCCCGCGCTGCCCTCTGCCTGCGGCGCTGGGGTCTGGCGCGCTTCGTCCACGAGCAGCACCGGGATGCCGTTACGGACTGGGTAAGCAAGCCCGCAGCCGGTGCACACCAGCTCGCTCGCGCTGTCGTCGGCGCGCAGGTCGGCGTGGCACTTCGGGCAGATGATGAACTCCATCACCCAGTCTTCAAGTTCCATCAGTTCAAAATCCTTCTGAGTTAACGGCCCGTGTCTTCGCGTATCAGGCCAAGTACCTCATCGCGGACGGCGGCCAGCTCGGCGTCGTTGGACGCCTCCGCGTTCAGCCGGAGCAGTGGCTCGGTGTTGGAGGGACGGACGTTGAACCACCACGTGTCCCCGGAGACGGTGAGACCATCCAGCTCATCGAGGGTAACCCCGGTCCGTTCGGCATAAGCGCTCTTGATCTTCGCGATCGCGGCGGCCTGGTCGGCGACCTCGCTGTTGATCTCGCCGCTGGCGGCGTAGCGGGAGAACTCGCTGAGGATGGCCGACAGCGGACGGTCGTCGTGGCCGAGCGCGGCCAGCGCGTGCAGCGCGGCCAGCATGCCGGAGTCGGCGAACCAGAAGTCCCTGAAGTAGAAGTGGCCCGAGTGCTCACCGCCGAAGATGGCGTTGTTCTCGGACATCTTCGCCTTGATGAACGAGTGCCCGACCCGGGTCCTGACCGTGGTTCCGCCATGCTCGGCGACCAACTCGGGCACCGCATGGGAGGTGATCAGGTTGTGGATGATCACGCCACCCGGCTCGCGGGCCAGCTCGCGGGTCGCGATCAGCGCGGCCAGCACCGACGGGGAGACGATCTCGCCCCGCTCGTCGACGACGAAGCAGCGGTCCGCGTCGCCGTCGAAGGCAAGGCCGATGTCGGCCTTGTTCTCCTTGACCGCCCGCTGCAGGTCGCGCAGGTTCTCCGGGTCGATCGGGTTAGCCTCGTGGTTGGGGAACGAGCCGTCAAGCTCGAAGTAGAGCGGGATGACCGTGATCGGCAGCCCCGCGAACACCGTCGGCACGGTGTACCCGCCCATGCCGTTGCCCGCGTCGACGGCGACCCTGAGCGGCCGGATGCCAGAGAGGTCGACGAGCTTCTTGAGGTACTCGGCGTAACCGGGGAGCAGGTCCTTCTCCGTGGTCGTGCCCGGCTTCCCGTCGTAGGCCGGGACGCCGTTGGCGACCATCTCCTTGATCTCGACCAGGCCGGTCTCGATGCCGACCGGCTTCGCGCCGGCCTTGCAGAGCTTGATCCCGTTGTAGCGGGCGGGGTTGTGGCTCGCGGTGATCATCGCGCCGGGGATGTCGAGCGACCCGGCCGCGTAGTACACCATGTCGGTCGAGCCGAGCCCGCCGCGGATAACGTCCGCGCCCTGGGCCGTCGCACCGCGGCCGATCGCGTCGGCCAGCGGAACACTGCTCGGGCGCATGTCGTGCAGCGTGACGATCGTCTTCGCCCCCGTCAGCCGGACAAACGCAGCGCCGACCGCTTCGGCAACCGTCTCGTCAAGCTCGTCAGGAACGACCCCCCTGACGTCATAGGCTTTGAAGATCTTGTCAAGGTCGCTCACTTCGTCCCCGCCTTCTGACTGATCCCGTCTGATTTACTCTTCCCACGACCAAACCTATCGGTCGCGGAACTATGCGGGGGTTGCGATGCGGATGCGATGCGGCCCGGGATCAGGGTTCCTGCCCGGCTAGCCTTCCGGTTGCGGAGACGGCGCTGAGCGCACCACCCGCAGGTGCCCGCGGCGGCCGACCTCGACGCCCTGGCCGACGGGCTCGGAGACGGCGGCGGCGGGCTGCGCCGCCGCCCTGGGCTGTCCCACCGCTCGGGGCTGGACAGCCGCCGCCCTGGGCTGCGCGGACGCCGGGCGCGGCCCGACGCCGCGGTCGGGGCGGCCGACTTCACGGACGATGTTCGCCAGCGCCTCCAGGTCGTCGGCCCGTTCCTGCGCCGGGTCAGGCGGCAACCGCACCACGTCCCAGCCGCGCGGCACCACGAGCCGCCCGGCGTGCATCTCGCACAGATCCCAGGAGTGCGGATCGACTGCGACCGCAAGCGGCCCAAGCACTGCTGTGGAATCCCTGTACACGTACGTGAGCGTGTAAACGGGAGGCTTCTTGCACGCGGTGCGCGAGCAGCAACGGGTACTCACCAGCCCACCTCCTGTCGTCTCCCGGTGCCAAAGACCACCATCATGTCGGGTCCGCGCCCGGGCGACGGTGGCTGTTGTCCATCGTTCCCCTCATCGGCGTGAGCGCGCGCACGGTCGTCAGACCGCCCGGCCGGCGCCGCCCCCCGGGTCGTCGGCAGGTTTTCGTTATTGCTCACAACGGCTGACGGTACCTACCCGGAGCCGGTTTCGCCACCACCGGCGGCACGGTTCGCGATCGTGTCGTTTTGTCCGCCGCTGGCCCGCCGTCCAGCGGCGGGACCGCGTGCGCACCTGGCATCTTCGCGCTGCCGCGCCGGCCCGATATCCTTGCCTTTCATCGGGCCGGCGCGGCAGCGCGTCGGGGGCACAAGTGTCGTCGGCGGGAGGGCGGACGGGTGGGAGGGTCGAACGGTGGAAGGGCGGGAGGGTTGAAGGGTGGGAGGGTGGGACTAACAGTGCAGAGCAGTGAGAGCGGGGCCACCCAGCCCGCCCAATCCCCCAAGATCCGGCGGCGCGACCGGCACGGGCGGGGCCTGCGGGGCCGCCTAGTGCCGCCAGGGGTGCCGCTCTACCGCACCAGGTCCCAGCAGTTCGACGACATGGTGCTCGACGCCGTGGCGCGCCTTGAGGGGCGCTGGGAGGCCGAACTGGCGGGCGTTGAGTTCGCCGTCCAGGAAGTACCGGAAGCCGACGAGCTCACCGACGACAGCGTCCCGCTGCCCCTCGCCAGAACCGTGCCGGGGTCGCCGGACTCCCGGCGACCCCGGCCGCCCGGCCACGCCCACCCGAATCGTCGTCTACCGCCGCCCGCTGCTCGCCCGGTCCGAGAGCGACGCCGACCTCAGCGACCTCGTCTTCGACGTTGTCGTCGAGGAGTTCGCCGACTTCCTTGGCATCGAGCCGGAGTCGGTGGATCCCGGTTACCGAGGCGGCCTCGACTAACAGGTAGTGCCGGATTGGGCTAGGGCAGGACTGCCGTGTAGGAGTTCTGGGCTACGGGCAGGGTGATCTCGGTGAGGGCGCTCTGCACCGGCAGCAGCGACACGAGCGCGGCCGAGAGCCCGCCGGTGCCGGAGGTCACCACCCGCGCGGCGTACAGCGGGCCTGAGCCGGCGCTTGGCGTGAGCACGATCGAGAACGGCTGCCGGCCGGTCGGGCGCGGCACCGTGACGGCGAGCGTGTGCCCGGCGGCCACGGTCACGTCGCTGCGGCTGGCCGGCGATGTGACCGTGCCGCCGCGCGATGACGCTGACGCTGGCCGCGCCGCGCCCCCGGGGCGGTGAGCAGCAGGCCGACCGTGAGACCAGGGTGGCCGGGTTCCCCGCCACCACCCCCTGCTCGGTGACCGGAGCGGTCGCGGTTGTGAACGAGCCGATCCCCGCGCCGGCGACGAGCACGCCCGCAACGATCGGCACGTTCGATGTCAGCTCGAGCCCGGCCGCCGACGCCCCGAGGGAGCTGAGCGTCACCGGGGTAGTCGCGGCGGCCGAGGCGTCTGCACAGGGACGGTGGCGAACTGCGTGGAACGCGCCCGCCGGAGTGTAGGCGACCACCTTCAGCGCGCATCGGTCGATCCGGGAACCGTCACGAATAGCCGCGCGGCGCTGCTCGCCACCGTCAAGCCGGGGATCACCAGGGTGGTCGACGGCTCCGCCGCCTGCGGCAGCCAGGCACCGCTGCCCGTCCCGTCGCCCTCCCAGACCGAGGCGGCCACCTGACCCGAGCTCGTCTGCACGTGCAGGGCGAGCGCCTGGGAGCCGCGCACGAACGGGGCGATGTTCTCCTCCATGACCTGATCCGGGGCAACCGTGATGGCGTCGGCGAGCTCGTTCTGCTCGCCGGTGTCGGTCAGGATGTTCACGTTGACGCTGGCCGCGAGGGTCGCCGGTGTTCATCAGGTATAGCCAGACGTTCGGCGCTCCTGAACCCACGAACCACATGTCGGAACTCGGGTGCGAACAGCTCACCAGACCCATGCCCGCCGAGGTCGCCTGCTCCGCCTCGAACCCCTCGGCCATCTGGCCGGTCGCCGCCAACGCCGTGCCATCGGCGCTCGCCAGCGGACGGCGCGGTGACCGTGGTCGCCATGCCGGGCTCGGAGACGGTAACGGGCGCGGCTGACGTGCTCTTGGTGACCGACGAGGTCTTCGTCGTCGTCTTCTTGCGTCGGCTTCGTGGCGGCGGGCGAGGCGGGCGCGGCGGGGACCGCGCTCAGCGTGGCGGAACCGGTCGAGGCGGTGTTCGACTCCTTGGCGGAGGCCGCCTGCGACGGCACTGCGATCATCGAGATGTGCGTCGTCGTCCCCGCGCCCGGCGACGCCGGCGGGCAGGATCTGGTGACTGAGGTCACCGCGGCGACCTGCCCGGCCGCGACGGCGGGCCGACTTGGCGCTGTCCTGGTGGACCAGGCGAACGCGGCGACCACGGCGAGCGCGAGCACCACGGCGCCGAAAAGAGCGAGCCTGCGCATCATGACTCACCGCCGGAGCCGGAACGATCGGCGGACCCGCGCCACCGGCTCGGCTTCCCGTGCTTGCTCGCCCGGTGCGAGTGGCGTTCCGGCTTAGCCGCACCGGACGTATCCGGCACAGTGGCCGCGGGCCAGGGCCCGGACCCGGTCTCCCGCTGGGCCGGGTAGTCGGGCGCAACGGCATCTGCGGGCTCGTCAGGGTAAGCGGGCTCGTCAGAGTAAGCGGGCTCAGCGGGCTGCGAGGGCACTTCCCATTCCCCGGTGTCGCGATTCCAGCCCGTGGGTGCGCCCCGGGTGCCGGTGTCCCACGGGCTCACGACGGGCCCGGATCCGGTCGCGGCCCGAGGCAGGACCGGCTGCTGGCCGGTGCCCCGTGACAGCGCCGCATGCGGTCCGGTGAGGCTGCGCCGACTCTGCTCCGCAGCGGCCGGCCGGACAGTACCGCCCCACGGGTCATCGCCCCACGGATCCGGATCCGGGCGTCGCCCGCTGCCGCCCCAGTCGCCCGCCATGTCCCATGGCGCGCGCTCCTCGCCAAGACCGTGCCCATCGCGGCCATGGTCACCGTCGCCATGCTCGCTCTGGCCCTGATCGCCTGCGGCTTGATCTTCATCACCGTCATCGGGGAAATCCTGGGCGGCAAGGCCCGCAACAGCGGCGCCGCTCGCGCTCTCGCCGACGGGCCACTCCGCCACGGCAACGGTCTCAGGCAGCTCGTCGGCGCCGAAGTCGTCGCTGCCGTCGGCCTCCTGCCTTCGACCGCGCCTGCGGGTCTTGGCAAGCCGCGCGCGCCCCTCGTTTCGCGTCCCTTGCCTCGCGGAGGGCGGCCAGCGCGACGGCCTCTTCTGCCGGGTCGGCGCGTTTGCCAGGCAGCGCGAGCACGCAGACGGCGAGCAGCACGACAAGCTCGGCCAGGAGCGATGCCTCGCGTGCCAGGTTGTTCCTGGTGATCGAGAGCTGGCCGCCGCCGGACGGGAGCGCAAACCCCTGGGCCCAGCCGTCGACCGGCGTCGTGGTCGGCCGTAGCGCCCGCCCGTTGAGTGTCGCGGTCCACCCGCCGTACGGCTCGGCCAGCACCAGGGTGCCGCCAGCGGTCGGGACGCTGACCCCGCTCATGCCCAGCGGGTCGGAGGCCAGCACCGTCACCGTGCCGTCGGGGGCGACCACCCGGACCCGCCCGACGGGGCCGGCCACCTGCCACAGGTCATAGCTCGACGAGGTGCTCAGCAGCACCAGCCCGACCGCGGCGTCGAGCCGCTGTGCGACGGCGGGGTCGATCGGGCCCGGGAGCAGCACCCACCTGATACCGAACGAGCCGAGCACCAAACCGGGATCGCCCGCGTCCGCACCGTCAGGGGCGCCAAGCGCCGCGACCTGGCGGCTCAGCGCCTGCGTCGCGGCCGTGGCCGGTGGTCAGCTCGGGCTCGCCGAGGGTCGGGTCGCCCTGCCTGACGACGTCGTAGTCAAGCACGTTGCCGTTGGGCGCGCAGGATCAGCGTCCGGTACTGCTCGCTCGAGGTGGACGACGCGGCGACGAACGCGGGCAGCAGCGGCGAGGTGACGCTGCCCACCGGTCCCTGCACGCCGCCCCTGACCCAGTACCCGGCGACGAGCAGCGGCGCGGACCCGGCGGCGACAAGCGCGACGCCCGCGATGATCCGGCGGAATCGGCCGTAGCCAGTCCCGGCCGCTGCCTGCCGCGGGAGGGGACCGGTGCCGGTGTCGGGTGAAACCACGCGATCGTTCCGAATAATCTCGGACAGCCACCCGGCGGCAGGCGCGGCGGCCAGCAGCAGCCCGAGCGCCGCGAGCGCGAGCGCCACGCCCGGCCAGCCTGCGGCCGACTGGCCGCCGCCTGTCCGGCGGGAGGTGGAGCCTGCTCACCGTGACCGCGGTGAGGAAGCCGACGATGGCCACGCACCAGCCGACGGCGGTCACCCACGTGCGGCGGGTCGGCAGCACCGCGGCCAGCAGGGCGAGCCCGAACCCGGCGGTGACCCAGAGCGGCGGCACGCCGGGGCCGCCGGGGCTGAGCGCGAGCAGCGCCGTCGGCCCGAGCCCGGTCGTGGTCAGGCCTGCCGTCTGCACGCCGGCCTCGGTGATGAACGCGGACGGGTCGGTCAGCAGGTGAAGCGACCAGGGGAAGAGCACGAAGAACGGGACGACCGCGACGATGGCGGCGTTCACCGGGTCAGCGGAGACCAGCCAGCGCCTGGCGGCGAGCACGCCGACCGCGAACACGACGGCGAGGATCCAGGCGAGCGGCGCGAAGGCGGCCGCCACCGCGACCAGCAGGCCGACCGCCCAGGCGGCTCGGCGCGCCTTCTTGGGGTGGCGGTGAGCATCCGCCCCGCGCTGATCCCGATCAACGGCAGCAGGATGAACGCGACCGCCGTGCCAAGGCGGCCGGCCGCGATCGCACCGGTGGCGACCGGAAGCAGCGCGTAGGACGCCGCGAGCAGCACCCGCGCCGCGGTGGCCTTGACCAGCCGCCTGGTCGCCAGGTACGCGGTCAGCCCGGCCAGCGGCACGCAGCCGAGCAGTAGCACGTCCACCGCCAGCCAGGCCTGCCCGCCGAGGACCGTGCCCAGGGCGGCCACGACCGCCAGGTAAGGCGGGGCGGACGCGGTCGACCCGAGACCGACCGTGTGGAAGCCCGCGAGGTACTCCCGCCACAGCGCGCCGGAACCGCCCCAGGCGGGCACCAGCGCGCCGCCGCCAAGCGGGCTGGTGCCAAGCAGCCGCCGTTCGGCGATCAGGGCGACGAGCAGCAGCGCGGTGAAAAGCTGGACACCGGGGTTGCCGATGATCTTGCGCACCAAGGACTGCGTATCGACGAACTGGTCGTCCTCTTCCGACTCCTCCGAGGCCGCCTGGTGCCGCCCGCCTGACGCCTGCGGCGGGCCCTCCGAGATCAGCCCGGCGATCCGCTCCGCCAGCCGGGAGAACGTGCGCGCGGGCGGGATGAAGGTGCGGACCGCGGCGTACGCCTCCGCGCGCCCGGCGGCGCGGCGGCGGCGGGCCTGCCAGAGCCGGATCGGGTGCAAGATCAGCCAGCCGACCGCGGCGGCGTGGGCGCGCGCCATGTCGAGTTGCTTGGTGAGAGCGAAGTAGGCGGCCCTGATGATCGATCCGACGACGGCCCCGCCCACCATCGGAAGCATCGTCAGCAGCGGGAGGTTGACGGCGAGGACGTAGAGCGCGTTGCGCCGGTCGAGCGTCCGCGCGGCGCCGCCCTCGGCGGGCCGGCGTCGCCGGGCGGACAGCTCCCGGTGGTAGAGCACCGCGTCGGTGACGACCTGCACCCGGTCGCCGGCCGCCTGGACCCGCCAGCAGAAGTCAAGGTCGTCGCGGAACAGCCGGAGCCTGGGCGTCGAACCCGCCAAGCTGATCCCACACATCGCGCCGGATGAGCATGCCCGCCGAGCCGACGGCGAGCACGGCCTTGTTGTGGTCGTGCTGGCCCTGGTCGATCTCGCCGGGGTCGATGCCCGTGACCCGGCGGCCCGCCCGGTCGATGGAGACACCCACCTCGCGCAGCGTTCGCCGGTCCTGGCCGTCGAGCACCTTGGGCCCGAGCACCACGACGGAGCGGTCCTTGCTCGCCGCCCGCAGCAGCCGCTCAAGCGCCTGCGGGGCCGGCTCGCAGTCGTCGTGCAGCAGCCAGATCCACTCAACCCGGGTTAGGTTCGGGTCGGTCCGGCCGGAGCGCCGACGGGTGGCGTGCCTGAGCGCTACCGCGACCGCCTCGCCGTAGCCAGTGGACCGGTCCATGCCGAAGACCGCGTCCCGCCCGATCAACTCGGCGAGGACGGCACCGCTGCGGTCACGGCTTCCCGTGTCCACCCCGACCGCCTGCTCAACCGGATAGGTCTGCGCCTGGAGTGCTTGAACAAGGCCGGGCAGCAAACGGGCGCCGTCGTGCGCGACGATCAGCGCGGTAACGGTGTGCCTGGTCTGGGGTGCAGTAGTTGACACGTGGTCCAGCGGAGGTCGGTGGTCAGGGCCGCCCCGCGTGGAGGCACGCCGAAGCGATCAGCCCTCCCCGCGGGAACCCTGTGAACAATACAGCGAGTGCACGCCGACGGCAGGATTACGGCCAGATGTCCGGTCCGACCGACGCGTGCCGCCCTCTAGACCACCTGGCGTTTGATCCGCCGGCGTTCCCGTTCGGACAGACCACCCCAGATACCGAACCTCTCGTCGTTCTCCAGCGCGTACTCCAGGCACTCGGCCCGGACATCGCACCCCCGGCAGACCCGCTTGGCCTCCCGGGTAGAACCGCCCTTCTCTGGGAAGAACGCCTCCGGATCTGTCTGTGCGCAAAGCGCCCGGTCCTGCCAACCCATGTCATCTACGTCTTCCGGACGGACAACAACCTGCGTTAGCGGGACGATGACCTCAGTCAAAGCGCATCCTCCCCTCTTGGAGCCCCCTTGACGCTCACCGTCCTTCCCGAGACGGTGAGAATCACACCAATGAAATTACACCCGCGTGTCTTGCTTCACGTCAAGCGAAGAAGGTGGTATTGGCCCCCTGGTTGCCTAAGTTGCGAGGTAAGTTCTTCAAAAAACTTCGTTCCGCGCCCGTGACATCACCCGGTGAAATCAGGATCGCGCGCAGGGAGCCCCCCTACGGGAAGCCCGGAGCCCCGCCGTGCAGGGGATCAGCCTCGTCGGGGGATAATTACCTCATGCGGATTACCGTGCTCGCCGGCGGCGTCGGCGCCTCTCGCTTCCTCCGCGGCCTGGTTGCGGCCGCCCCCGACGCCAAGATCACCGTCATCGGCAACACCGCCGACGACATCACCCTGTTCGGCCTGCGCGTCTGCCCGGACCTCGACACGGTGATGTACACCCTCGGCGGCGGCATCAACGACGAACAGGGCTGGGGACGCGCGGACGAGACGTTCAGCGTCAGAGAGGAGCTCGCCGCCTACGGCGCGGAGCCGTCCTGGTTCACGCTCGGCGACCGCGACTTCGCGACGCACATCCTGCGCAGCCAGCTGCTCGCGGTCAGGCATGCCGCTCTCCGCGGTCACCAGCGCGCTCTGCGCGCGGTGGAGGCCGGGCGTGGAGCTGATCCCGATGTCCGATGACAAGATCGAAACGCACGTCAGGATCAAGAGCGACAGTAAGGAACGGTCCCGTGTTTCACCGCAGGACCGCCGGGCTTCGGCCGATTCCGTGGTCGATCCCGCCGCAGTCGATCCCGCCGCAGTCGATCCAGCCGCGGTCGATCTGATTCAGCCCCTGTCGCGACCGAGCTGATTCACTTCCAGGAGTGGTGGGTCCGGCTGCACGCGGCGGTCCCGGCTTCGGCGATCATCCCGGTGGGCGCCGAACGTGCCGCGCCCGCGCCGGGCGTGCTCGAGGCCATCGCCGAGGCCGACTTCGTGCTGTTCCCGCCGTCCAACCCGGTGGTCTCCATCGGCCCGATCCTCGCCGTCCCCGGCATCAGGGCCGCCGTCGCGGCCAAGACCGTGGTCGCCGTCTCCGGGATCATCGGCGGTGCGCCCGTCCGCGGCATGGCCGATGTCTGCCTGACCACGATCGGCGTCGAGACGACCGCCGCCGCCGTTGCGGCGCACTACGGCGCCGACCTCATCAACGGATGGCTCGTCGACGAGCAGGACAAGGCGGCGGCCGACGACCCGGCGCTGGCCGGCATAGCGGTGCGCGCGCTCCCCCTCTACATGCGCGACGTGCCCTCGACGGCGGCGATCGCCCAGGCCGCCATCGACCTCGCACAGGAGCTAGCCCGATGACGTCCGCCCCGGACCCCCTGTCGGGCCCTTACCCCCACTTTCACATTTCCGGCATTTCCGGGATACCGGAAATTTCGCCCGGGGATGACCTGGCGGCGCTGATCGCCGACGCGGCGCTAGCGCACCGGGCGGCCCGGGGCTGCTCGACGGCGACATCCTCGTGGTCACCTCGAAGGTGGTCAGCAAGGCCGAGGGCCGGATCGCCACCATGTCCCGCGAGGACGCGATCGCGGCGGAGACGGTGCGCGTGGTGGCCAGACGCGGCGCGACGACGATCTCGCAGACCAGGCACGGGTTCGTGATGGCCGCCGCCGGGGTCGACGAGTCCAACACCGCCCCCGGCACCGTCGTGCTGCTCCCCGAGGACGCCGACGAGTCCGCCCGGCGGCTGCGCAAGGCGCTGCGTGCCCGGCTCGGGGTGACCGTCGGGATCGTCGTCACCGACACCATGGGCCGGCCGTGGCGGGCCGGGCAGACCGACACCGCGGTCGGCGCCGCCGGGGTGCTGCCGGTGCGGGACCACCGCGGCGAGCACGACACGTTCGGCAACACCCTTGAGGTCACCATGGCCGCGGTCGCCGACGAGATCGCCGCCGCCGGGGACCTGGTCAAGAGCAAGGCGCTGCAGATACCGGTCGCGGTCGTGCGCGGGCTCTCCGCCCTGGTCACCGACGACGACGGCCCCGGTGCCAGGGCGCTGGTCCGGGAGGCGAGCGAGGACATGTTCCGGCTCGGCGCGGCCGACGTGCTGCCCGCCAGGCGCACCGTCCGCTCGTTCACCGCGCAGCCGGTCGATCCCGCCGCCGTCTCCCGCGCGATCGAAGCCGCGCTGACCGCGCCCGCGCCGCACCACAGCGAGCCCTGGCGGTTCGTGATCGTGTCGTCCGCGGCCGCCAGGACGGCCCTGCTCGACGCGATGCGGGACGCGTGGGTGGCGGACCTGCGCGGCGACGGGTTCACCGAGGAGCAGATCGCCCGCCGCACCAGGCCGCGGCCTGCCGCTGCGCGACGCCCCGCTGATCGTCGTCCCCTGCCTGGAACTGTCCGCCGCGCACCCCTACCCCGACGACCGCCGCTCCCAGGCCGAGCGCGTCATGTTCACCGTCTCCATGGGCGCGGCCGTGCAGAACTTCCTGGTCGCGCTGGCCGTCGAGAACCTGGGCTCCGCCTGGATCTCGTCCACCCTGTTCTGCCAGGACACCGCCGCCCGCGCCCTCGACCTCCCGGCGGGCTGGCGCCCCATGGGCGCGGTGGCCATCGGCCACCCGGCCGCCACCCCGCCCGACCGCCCACCGCGCGACCCGGCCGCCTTCACCCTGACCCGCTAACGGCCTTACCTGAGCTCTCGCGACGGGGTATCACGTGCGGTTAGCGGCGGGCGGGCCGGCGCAGCAGCCTCCAGGTCAAGAGGGCGAAGACGGCGGCCAAGACCAGTTGAAGGGCCATGTTGACGGCCCAGGCGTGCACCGAGTGGTTCCACAGGGGGTCGGGGCTGGTGCCTGGCGGGGGCGGGGTGACGTGGTTGAGGTCGATGGTGGACGCGACGGCGGCGAAGCCCCAGCGGGACGGGGTGAGCCAGGCGAGCTGCTCCAGGCCGGCGCTGCCGTTGAGGCGGATGACGCCGCCGCTGAGGACGACTTCCACCAGGACCGTGACGACCAAGAGCGGGAGGGTCTTGTCCGAGGAGTTGACCGCGGCCGAGATGAGCAGGCCGATGGTCATCGAGGCGATGGCGAGGACGGCGACGCCCAGCATGATTTCGGCGAGCGGGAAGGAGGTCAGCACGCCGCGCGGGGGCATTGGGCGGCCGGCCAGGCCGATGGCGACGAGCACTACCGACTGGACGGCGCTGATGACGCCGAGGACAACGAGCTTGGAGACAAGGTAGGCGGCGGGCGACAGGCCTGCCGCGCGTTCCCTGGTATAGATCGCCCGTTCCTTGACCACTTCCCTGACGGCGTTGGCCACGCCGATCAGGCAGGCGCTCATCACCAGGATGAGCAGCAGCTGGATGGCCAGGCCGTTGCTCGGGCCGACTAGGCCGCCGGCGTCGGGGATGGCCCTGATCAGGCCGCCGAGGATGACGGGAAGCAGCGTGATCACGCCGACGTAGTTGCGGTCGGAGGCGATGACCGACAGGTACCTGCGGACCAGGGTGGACAGCTGGGCGAGCCGGCTGGCCGGTCGCGGCGGCGGAGCGGCGACGGCCCGCGGCCGCGCTGGCGTCGGGCCGCCCCTTGGCGGCGCCCAGAGCCTGCAGCGGGCCGCTGGTGTAGCGGGCGTAGTAGGCGGAGCGGCGGTAATCGGCGGCCCAGTCACGGTCCGGCTGCGCCTCGAAGTCCTGGAAGACCTCGGCCCAGTCGGCGTGGCCGAAATGGCGCAGCCCGTCGGCGGGGGTGCCGAAGTAGGCGATCTTGCCGCCGGGCACCAGGACGAGGAGCCGGTCGCAGCTGGCCAGGTTGGCGACGCTGTGCGTCACCACCATGACCGTGCGGCCGTCCTTGGCGAGGTGGGCCAGCATTTCCATGACCGACTTGTCAAGTCCGGGGTCGAGGCCGGAGGTGGGCTCGTCGAGGAACAGCAGGCTTGGCTTGGTGAGCAGTTCGAGTGCCACGTTGACGCGCTTTTGCTGGCCGCCGGAGAGGCTGCCGGTGCGGGTGTCGGCATGCCTGGCCAGGGACAGCTCGCCCAGGACCTCATCGACGCGACGGGAGCGTTCGGCGGGGCTGGTGTCCTGGGGGAACCGCAGCTCGGCGGCGTAGGACAGGCCGCGGCGGGCCGAGAGCTGGGTGTGCAGGATGTTCTCCTGCGGGACCAGGCCGATGCGGTGCCGCAGCTCGGCGTAGTTGGCGTACAGGTCGCGGCCGTCGTACAGCACGCTGCCGCTGGTCGCGGGGCGCATCCCGGTGAGCGCGCCGAGCAGGGTCGACTTGCCGGCGCCGCTCGGGCCGATGATGCCGAGCAGGCAGTGTTCCGGCAGCGGGAAGGAGACGTTGTCGAGCAGCACCTTCCCGCCCGGCAGGTGACTGTCAGCCCGCGCGCGTCGAGCAGCACGCCGTCGGCCGCGTCGAACTCCCGCAGTTCGTCGCCTGCCAGCCGGAACGTGGCCGCGCCGATGCCGATCACGTCGGCCTCGGTGACCACCTCGGTGGTGATCCGCTGGCCGTTGACGAAGGTGCCGTTGCTGCTGCCGGTGTCGGTGAGCTGGAAGCGGCCGCCGCCGAGGCGGCGGAGTTCGGCGTGGCGGCGAGATACCTGCAGGTCCCTGATGACCACGTCGTTGTCGTCGGCCCGGCCGATGCGCAGCGTCCGGTCGAGGACCTGGGTGATCCCCGTTGGCTGCCTGTCCGCCGCCGGGTGGCCGGGCCACAGCGCGGTGGCCGCGTGGGTGGCCGGGGCCGGGCCTGCGCCGGCGGGTGCGGCGGGGGCTGCGTCGGGGACCGAGCAGGACAGCAGCGGGCCGTCCTCCGGGTGGCCGAGCCGGAACTGGACAGTGCCGGTGATCTGCATGCGGCTCACCTGCTGTCCGCCGGAGAACGTGCCGTTGGTGCTGCCCGCGTCCTGGATCAGCCACTGCCCGGCGGTTGCCAGCAGCTGGGCGTGCCGCCAGGAGACCATCGGGCGCGTCGACCACCACGTCCCCGCCCGGGTCCCTGCCGATCCGGTAGACCTGCCCGGGCGACAGCGTGACCGTGCCGCCGTGGGCGCGCACGACCAGCGGCGGGACGTCGGCCTGCCCGCCTTCTGACCCGACATCGAGCCTGACGGGGCCGAGATCTCCGTCGGGTGATGCTTCGTCCGCTGCCGTCATGTGCGCGCTCCGTTTAGTTCGGATGATGTGTAGGGCCGGTTACCGGGCACGTGCTTACGTCCGATCCTCTGGCCCAGGGCCGCCCGGGGCAAGAGGTACCGGTTAAGTGCCGAATCCCGCTCAACGCCGGTTCCTGCGGACATACAGCCACACCGTCACCGGCATGAGCACGGCCAGCAGGGCGAGCGACCAGGCCGCCGACGCCACCTCGGGGTGGCGCATCGGCCAGGCCGCGATCGCCGCCGCGGGATCAGGGTTGCCGAGCAGCTGCCGGCACGCGGCCGCCAGGACACTGACCGGGTTCCAGTCCGCGACCGCCTGCAGCCAGCCGGGCATCGCCGTCGTCGCGATGAACGCGTTCGAAGTCAGCGACAGCGGGACGATCACCGTCAGCCCGATCGCCTGGGCCGCCTCCGGACCGCGGGCGAGCATCCCGACGCATGCCCCGGCCCATGCCGCGCAGTAGCCGAACAGCAGCGCGAGCCCTGCCGCTCCGGCGATGCCCGCCGGGGTGCCGTGCACCCGCCAGCCGACCGCGAGCCCGGTGCCCGCCGCGACTGCGGCGGCGAGCACGGTGGTGACGAGGTCGGCGAGGGTCCGGCCGGCGATGAAGGCCACCCGGGACATCGGCAGTGACCTGAGGCGATCGACGAGACCGGTGGACTGGTCGACCGCCATGCTGATCGCCGCGCCCTGGGCGGCGGCCCCCATGTTCACGGCGATGACCCCGGCGATGAGGTAGTCCCGGTAATTCCCGCCGCCGGGCAGCTTGATCGCGCCGTCGAAGACGTAGCTGAACAGCAGCACCAGGACGACGGGCTGCACGGTGACGTTCAGCACCTGTTCCGGCGTGCTGGCGATCCGTGCGAGCGCCCGCCAGGTGAGCACGCCAATGTCGCTCAGCGCCCAGCCCAGCGAACTGGCGGCGCCGGAGAGCCGCGTCCGCGCGGTCCGTCGCACGGCAGCGGTGTCTGGCTCAAGCGACAGCGGGACCAGGTCGGTCAGCGCGCTCATGCTGTGCTTGCCCCGCTCGGGAGACTCGTTCTCCCGGTCAGCGCGAGAAAAACGTCATCGAGGGACGGGGTGCGGACGGTGACGTCGTCGGCGCGGATGCCCGCGGCGTCCATGGCCAGGACGGCGTCGGCGACCAGCCCAGGGCGCGGGATCACCGGCAGTTCGAGGCCGTGCCCGGCGGCCAGTCGCCGGGCCGGGCCGGCCGCGAGGCAGGCGATCGCCGTGGCCACCAGGGACAGCGGGGCGGTGGCGGCGACGGTCACCCGCAGCCAGGACGCGCCGGCCGCCGCCTTGAGCTCGGCCGGGGTTCCCTCGGCGGTGACCCGGCCGCCGTCGATGACGCAGACCCGGTCCGCGAGCCGGTCGGCCTCCTCCAGGTACTGCGTGGTCAGCAGCAGCGTGGTACCGCCCGCGACCAGGTCCGTGATCATCTCCCAGAGGGCGAGCCTGCTGGCCGGGTCGAGGCCGGTGGTGGGCTCGTCGAGGAACAGCACTCGCGGCTGGGTCAGCAGGCTCGCCGCCAGGTCCAGGCGGCGGCGCATCCCGCCGGAGTAGCCGCGCACCGGCCGGCCGGCCGCCGCGTCAAGGCCGAGGGCGACGAGCAGGTCGGCCGCCCGGTCCCTCGCCTGCCGTCTGCCAAGCCGGGACAGCCGGCCGAGCATGATGAGGTTGGCGCGGCCGGTCAGGCACTCGTCGACCGAGGTGTGCTGGCCGGCCAGGCCGATGCTGCGGCGCACCGCCGCGCCGTCGGCGACCACGTCGTGGCCGGCCACCAGGGCCGTGCCGGCGTCCGGCCGCAGCAGCGTGGTGAGCACCCTGACCGCGGTGGTCTTGCCCGCCCCGTTCGGGCCGAGCAGGCACATGGTCGTGCCGGCCGGGACGGCCAGGTCAAGGCCGGTCAGCGCGCGAGTGCGGCCGAATGACTTGACCAGCCCTTGAGCATGGACCATCACGGGTACGGGCACGGGCGATTCCTTCTACTTTGGCGTGCGGGAAGCTGGCAGGCGGGGAGAATACGTTCCGGCCGGGAACAACCCAGACTACGGACGGTGCTGGCAGGTGGCGAGACGTCGCTCGATCCTTATCGACGCCCGGGTGAACGGGGTACCGGGAGGTCACGGCCTCGCCCGGTCGGTGCTTGGCCTGGCCGGCCAGCTGAGGGAGCCCGATGACGGGAGCGCGCTTCGGATACTGGTCAATACCCACCGGAAGCAGCTGTTTTCGCTCGACTCCCTGCCTGCCCACGCGGACGTCGTTGACACCGACATCACTCCCGGCGCGGCCCACCGCTGCCACGAGCTCGCCGAACTGCTGCGCGCAATGCGCGCGGCCGTGATCTACGTCCCCTACATGTCCTTCACCCCGCTGCTGCGGCCGTGCCCGTTCGTGGTGACGCTGCATGACACCACGCTGGAGAAGGACGCCGGGTACGCCGGCGGCTGGCTGCGCCAGCAGGCCTCGGTCGTCGGCACCCGCCTGGTGCTGCGGCACGCCGCGGCGGTGACCGTGCCGAGCAGGGCGAGCCTGACCGAGATCAAGGCGCGCTACCCGCGGGTGCCGCACTCGACGCTGGTCCCCAACGGGATACACGCGGCGGTCTTCGCCGACGTGCCCGCCACCGCGATCGCCCGGGCCAGGGAGCGCTACCGGCTGCCGGCGGAGTTCGTCCTCGCGGTCGGCGCGCACCGCCCGCACAAGAACCACCAGGTGCTGATCCGTGCGCTCGACCATCTTCCCGAGCGGGTGCATCTGGTGGTGGTCGGATACTTCGACCGGAACTTTCGTGACCCGCTGCCCGCACTGATCGCCCGGCTGGGCCTGCGCGACCGGGTGCGGCTGGTGCCCGAGGTGGATGACGAACTGCTGCCGGCTGTGTACCGGGCCGCGTCGGCGTTCGCGTTTCCTTCCCTGTCGGAGGGGTACGGCCTGCCCGCGCTCGAGGCCCTGGCCGCCGGGGTGCCGTCGGCGGTCAGCGACATCCCCGTCCTCGCCGAGGTCACCGGGGGCGCGGCGCTGCTCGTCCCGCCTCACGATGAGCGGGCATGGGCCGACGCGCTCACCGCACTGCTGGACGACTCCGCGCTCCGCGCCCGGATGGCCACCGCGGGGCGCGCCGTCGCGCACGCGGCCACCTGGCGGCGCGGCGCGGACGTCCTCGGCGGCCTGCTGTCCGATGTGGCCGACGGCCGCCTCCCCCGCTCCGGGCATGACATCCCCCGCTCCGTGTCGTAAGGCGCGTCCCCATCATCAGGTTCGGCTATCGCCGCAGGCCTGCGCAACCGCCCATTACACCCGATTTCCCGGCCCTACGTTACGCGCGCAGCGCGGAATCGCGCGGCGCGGGATTCACTATTACAGAAACCCCCGCTAGTGACGACGTTGGTGCAGGTGCTCGTACGAGGCTGGGGCGAAGGTGGCGAGGCGGTCACGGAAGGACGTCGCCGAGTCCGGCCATAGCAGCGTGACCCGGCCGGTTCGCTCGTCGCGGTACCAGCTCGTGCACCCGCCCTGCACCCAGACCGTGTCCTGTGCCATCTTGTCGATGTCGCGCATGTAGGAGCGCACGGCTTCCGCGGTGACATCGAGCGCGTCGGCGCCGCTGCCCGCGAGATGATCGAGCGCGCTAAGCACGTAGCTGACTTGCGTCTCGATCATGTAGATCGCCGAATTGTGGCCGAGCGCAGCGTTCGGCCCGTCCAGCACGTACATGTTCGGGAAGCCGTGCACGGTGGTGGAGGCGTGCGCGGCCATGCCGTTGCTCCACTCGTCGCCCAGCAGCCGGGAGCGGCGCCCGCGGATGTGCCCAGCGATGGACGGGCGCGTGGAGTTGAACCCCGTCGCGAGCACGAGCACGTCCAGCTCGTAACTGTTCCCGCTGGCCGAGATCGCCGTGCGGCTCCCGAAGCCGCCGATGCTCCCGCTGCCATCGGCGATCCGGTCCAACGGGGTCGACTCGAGCCGCACGTGACCGAGTTGCAAGGCGGCGTAGTAGTCATCGGAGAACAGGATTCGCTTGCAGCCGATCTCGTAATCGGGAGTCAGCCGATGGCGCAGAGATCCGTCGCGGACCGAGGCGCTGAGGTGGTCAAGAGCCCGCTGGCGGAGCAGGTCAATGTCAGGGTGCCGCCGCTGCCTGGCCCCGATGCCGCGTTCAGCCTCGGCGAACAGTTCGTCCCTTAGCGCCGTCACCGTTCCGGGGTCGGCGGCGAAGCGCTCCATCTCTTCCCGGCTGTACTTCCGGTCGCCGCGCGGCAGGACGTACGGCGCCGAACGCTGGAACACCACGATCTCGCTTGCCTCGGCCGCCAGCCGGGGCAGGATCTGGATCGCCGAGGCGCCCGTGCCGACCACGCCGACTCGCCTGCCGACCAGGGATACCTTCGCGTTCCAGCGGGCCGAATGCCACCAGCGTCCGCCGAAGGAGTCCAGGTTCTTGATCGGAGGGATCTTCGGCTCGGACAGCCGACCCGTGGCGATCACCAGGCTGGTTGCCGAGAAGTCTCCCCGCGTCGTGCGGACGAACCAGCGTGCGTCGTCGTCGCTCCATTTCGCTTCCGACAGCGCGCAGTTCAGCAGCAGGTGGTCGTCGAGTCCCTCCTCCCGAACGCACGCGCGCAGATAGGCATGGATTTCAGGCCCTTCGGCGAAGACGCGGGACCAGTCGGGGTTCGGCCGGAAGGAGAACGAGTACAGGTGCGAGGGGATGTCACAGGACACGCCTGGGTAGCGGTTGTCCCGCCATGTCCCGCCGACATCGTCGGCCTGCTCGATGATGACGAAGGATTCCCTGCCCCTTCGGGCCAGCTGGATGCCCATGCCGATCCCGGCAAAGCCCGCGCCGACGATCAGGACGTCCACCGCCGTCACCCCGCGGCCGTCACGCACCGGCAATGACCTTGCCGTATTCGGTGGTGCGCTGCCAGAGCGGCCGGCCGAGCTCCCGCGCGACCCGCTCGATGTCGTCGAGGGTCAAGGCGAGCCCGGCCTCGGCCCCCGCGTCCGGCGCGAGGCGGCCGTCGAGCAGCAGCCCGCCGAGGTCGTTGGCGCCGCCGCGCAGCAGGTCAACTGACGCGTCAAGGCCGAACTTGGGCCAGGCCGCCTGGATATTGTCGATGCGCTCGTGCAGCATCAGCCGTGCTACGGCGTGCACTGCCCGAACCTGCCGCCAGGAGGGACCGGGCACGTTCATGCCGACCAGGCTTGGGGCGGTGACCGCGGCGGCCGCCGGGACGAACGGCATGGCGATGAACTCGGTGAACCCGCCGGTGCGGTCCTGGATCCCGGCCAGCAGACGCAGGTGCGCGACCTGGTGCGCGGGGGTCTCCACATGCCCGAAGACCATCGTGGAGGTGGAGGTCAGCCCGGCGCGGTGCGCGGCCTCGATCACCTCAACCCACTGCGGCACCGGAAGGTCCTGGCCGCCTTTCATGCGGGCCCGCACCCCGTCGTCGAGGATGCGCGCGGCGGTGCCGGGAACCGAGCCGAGCCCCGCCTCCCGCGCGGCGGGGAGGAACTCCTCAAGCGGCATCCCGCGACGGGCCGCTCCGTCGAGCAGTTCCGGTGCACGGAAAGCGTGCAGGTGGATCTCCGGCGCGGGCGCTTTGACAGCGGCGATGAGATCGAGGTAGTCGTCATCGGAGTCGGGCAGCAGCGGTCCCTGCATGCAGATCTCGGTGGCACCCAGTTCACGCGCCTCGGCCACGAGCGCGGCCAACCGCTTCCGTGACCTCTGGTCGGTGCCGGCCACGGCGGATGTGTCGAGATTCCGGTTCACGACGTAGGTGAGAGCGTTGCCTGCTGCCCGCTCGCGCAGCGAGTCGGCAAGCTCGCAGAGTTCCTCAAGTTGCGGGCCGTCTGCGCCGAGCAGCGCTGCATAGCCTTCGTCGGGCAGGGCTGTCGGATCCGCGGTCGCCCTGCCCAGCCACTCGCGGACTTGATCGGGTGACGGAAGACCCATGCCGGTTACGCCGTGACTCACGAGTTCAGCATAAGCGGGAGAGGGACCGGCCACCGGTGGCCGGAGTCTCACTGGCGGGCTCCGGCCAGGAGCGGCCTTGCGGGATCGCGGACTCGTCCGCGAGGCCGGTCGCGTCGGGGTCGGCGAGGGCGGCGACGTGCGCCGCGAGCCGCGGGTCGAGCCACGGCTCCCGCTGGTACGGCGGGTAGATCGTCAGGCGTTCGCGCAGCGTGAAGCCCGCGTCCTTGGTGACCTGGGCAAGTTCGTCGATCTGCGGCCAGGGACGCTCGGGGTTCACGTGGTCCGGGGTGAGCGGGGAGACACCGCCCCAGTCGTCAATCCCGGCGTCCAGGATGAGCTGGTACTGGTCGCCGACGAGGTTCGGCGGGGCCTGGATGCGGGCGCCCGGCCCGAGAACCAGGCGGGTGACCGCGATGGTGGCGGCGAGGTCGGCAAGCTCTGCGTCAGGGGTGTCGCGCATCTTCGTGTCCGGCTTGGCCCGGAAGTTCTGCACGATGACTTCCTGGATGCCGTTGTACTGGCGGGACACCTTGTCCAGAGCGAAGATCGCGTCGACGCGCTCTTCGCGGGTCTCGCCTAGGCCGATGAGGATGCCAGTGGTGAACGGCACGTTGCTGCGCCCGGCGTCTTCGAGGACCTGCAGGCGGACCTTCGGGTCCTTGTCGGGCGAGCCGAAGTGCGGAGCGCCCTTCTCGGTGAACAGCCGCTCGGCCGTCGTCTCAAGCATCATGCCCATGGACGGGGCGACCGGCTTCAGCCGCTGGAAATCCTCCCAGTTCATAACGCCCGGGTTCAGGTGCGGGAGGAGGCCGGTCTCTTCCAGCACCCGGATTGCCATCGCCCGGACGTAGGAGAGCGTGTCGTCGTAGCCGTGGCTGTCCAGCCACTCCCTGGCCTGCTTCCAGCGGGCCTCAGGGCGGTCACCCAGAGTGAACAGGGCTTCCTTGCAGCCGAGGGCGGCGCCCTGCCGGGCGATCTCGAGGACCTGGTCCGGGCTGAGGAAGGGGCTGTCCAGCCGCCCCGGGACGGTCGCGAACGTGCAGTACCCGCAGCGGTCCCGGCACAGCCGGGTCAGCGGGATGAAGACCTTCTTCGAGTAGGTGATGACTCCCGGCCGCCCGGCCGCTTCGAGCCCCGCGTCCCGGGTGCGCGCCGCGTGGCCGAGCAACGCGGTGAGGTCGTCGCCTCTCGCCCGGAGCAGGACCGCCGCCTCGGCTTGGTCGAGCTCGTTGCCGTCCCGGGCCAAGGCCAGGGCCTGGCGCATAGCCGCCTCGCTGACCCCGTTGTTTGTCACCTGGTCGATGCTCGGAGCGCTCATAACTTGAACCTTACGACACTCTCCGGCCAGACCTTTCGAGCAAACCAGGCGCCTCGGCCTCAGTATCAGCGGAGCTCGTGGCCGTCGGCCCAGGCGGAGGCCGACGTGACCGCAGGGGTGACAGGTAGCTGACCGCTAACTCAGGGCGGGTCAGAAGCCGCGGTAGTCGCGGACGGACAACCTCGGGCCACGGCGCTGCGGTCCGCCGGCGCCGTACCGGGCTATGCCGACTCCCGAGCCGGCAACCCTGGTGGCACGGGTGCCGCGGCTGAGCCCGATCAGGCGGGTAGCGCGGTGGCGGTGCCCCTTGAACGGCTCGAGGAGCGCCAGCATCTCCTCGTCGCTTGAGCGGTCATTTCCCGCGAGGGCCCAGCCGACGACGTTCTTCAGGTGGTAATCGCCGACGGAGACCGCGTCCGGGTCGCCCGCCGCCCGCTGCCTGGCCTCGGCCGAGGTCCATATCCCGATGCCGGGGATGGTCCGAAGCCTGCGGTCGGCTTCCTCGTGGGACAGCGCGAGCAGCCGCTCAAGCGAGTCGGCCACCGTCGCGGCCCTGATGATGGTCTCGGCGCGGACGCCCTCCACGCCGGCCCGGTGCCACTCCCAGGACGGGATGCGCCGCCACGTCTTCGGGTCGGGGAAAACGCGCATTCCCCGTGGCGCGGGTCCCGGCGCTTCGCTGCCGAAGTTGGACAGCAGGATCTTCCAAGCCCGGTGCGCCTCCAGAATCACAACCTTCTGCTCGAGGATCGCCGGGACAAGCGCCTCCATGAGCCGCCCGGACCGGCTCAACCGGAACCCCGGATTACTGCGGGCAGAGTCCCGGATCAGCGGGTGCTCCGACGGATCGAAACCCGAAACATCGTCATAAAGCCCCAGAGCGGCAGGCAGCGCGTCCAGCAGCCACCCCGCCCCCGGCCCCCACGCCCACGCCCGCACCCGCGTAGAAGCGGGGGTGGGGGCGGAGCCGGCGATGCAGGTGGAGGTCCCAGTGGAGGTGGGGGAAGTGGGGGTGGGGGAAGTGGGGGTGGGGGAAGTGGGGGTGGGGGAAGTGGGGGTGGGGGAAGTGGGGGTGGGGGAAGTGGGGGTGGGGGAAGTGAAGCCAGCGGTGGTTGAGGCGGAGGTGGGTGTGCTGTAGGTGGCGGGAGCACTCGGCAGCACCCGGATCGTGGCCGGCCCATCGGGGGTAAGCGACGTCCGCCAGATCGCGCCCGCCTCATCGACCCGGAACGTCGGGTCCCCCTTGCCTCGCCCCTGCACGCCAAGTGTCACGCGGACGTCAATCGCAAAGGGCGCCTGCCAGTCAAGCTCCAGCATCCGCTCAGCCATCCGCAGCACCCACGAGCCCCATGCTAAGCCCCCCGTCAGGCCAGAACCGGGCTATCCGACGCGTCAGCGAGCCCCCGTTGCCCTCGAACGGCGCCTGATAGGGCGGCAGCCGCAAGATTGGGTGTACCTACCGGCGTATATCGCCGGTAGGTACACCCAATCTTTGACGAGCAGGCCGGCGAACCACTTCTAGATGCGAAGCGGGGAGCGGATGGGGTGCGCCACCGCGCGTTCGGCCCCCCCAGAGTGGTCTTCTCTGGCGGGCCGACAGCGCGGGAAGCACTCCACCGCCCCCCGCGTCACAATCCTTTGACCTGCCCCACGAGCCACGCGCCGCGAAACCTGCCTCTGACCTGCCCCACCAGCTACGCGTCGGTGGAGAAGCGGACCGAGGTGGGCTCAAGGCGCGTGCCGGGCCACAGGCGCAGCCCCTTGGCCAGTTCGTTGCCCGGGCCGACGTACGCGCCGTCGCCGATGACCACGCCGTCTATCGCCGCCGCGCGGACGGTCGCGCTGCCCACGGTGGTGGTCCCGGCGATCGTCGCGCCGTAGCCGACGATGCTGCCACGGACCACGGCGCCGGCCCCGATGGTGGCGCCATCGAAGACCACGCTGCCCTCAACGACCGCGCCGGCCTCGATGACGGCCCCGCGGCCCATGGTGGTGCCCCCGGCAAGCAGGGCGTCCGCGGCCACGCTGGCGTCACCGAGAATCAGGGACTCGCCGTCAGGGGCCGGGGATCGCGGTCGACGGCAGTTGCCAAGCACGAGGTCGCACGAGCCCCGTACGAACGCCTCGGGAGTACCGACGTCAAGCCAGTACGCGTCCTCGGCATAGCCCATCACCACCGCGTCCGCCCCGATCAACCCGGGAAACGTCTCCCGTTCCACCGAGACGACCTGGCCCGCGGGTATCTGATCGATGACCGACCGGCGGAAGACGTAGCACCCGGCATTGATCTGGTTGGTCACCGGGTTGGGCGTCTTCTCGAGGAACGCGGTAACCCGCGCGGTCGCATCGGTCGGCACGCAGCCGTACCGGCTTGGGTCCACCACCGGCACCAAATGCAGCGTCACCGCCGCTTCCGTCTTCCGGTGCAGGTCCACCTGCGCGGGAAGATCGTGGCCGGAGAGGATGTCGCCGTTCAGCACGACGATCGGGTCGTCCCCGCCGCTGCGCAGCCGCGCCGCGGCGTTCCGGATCCCGCCGCCCGTGCCCAGCGGCTGGACTCGTACTCGTAGTCGATCGACAGGCCGAACTGCGCGCCGTCGCCGAAGGCCTCGGTGAACATCTCGGCGCGGTAGGACGTCGCGAGCACGACATGCGTGATGCCGCACTCCGCCGCCCTAGCAACTGATGCGCGAGGAACGGCACCCCGGCCGTGGGCAGCAGCGGCTTGGGCGCGGACAGGGTGAGGGGGCGCAACCGGGTGCCCTTGCCCCCAACAAGCATGATCGCTTCTAGCGGTTCACGAGGCATAGGTTTCTGCCTTAAGTGGTCGGTTCCATGGACAGCGGGTAGCCGCCGGGCAGGCCCGGCAACCCACGCAGCATACTCAGGGCAGCACGGGCCTTTGCTCGGACACGCCGGAATTTGCCGCCATAGCGTTATGCCCACTATCGGGCTCTGCGTTACCAAGGCGCTACCGAGCGAGAGCAATTGGGCGCCTATTGCCGCGCGCCGCTGGGTGACACCGACTCCGCGGCCCGCTTGTAGCTCGCCGCGTGCGCGGCCGCCGATGCCTCCCAGGTGAAGTCCATCGCCCTGGTGTGCCCGGCCTCGCCCAGCGCGGTCCGCCGCTGCGGATCGTCGAGCAGCGCACGCAGCGCGGCGGCGATCGACTCTGCGTCTGGCTCCGTGTAAGCCACCGCTCCCCCGCCCACCTCGGGCAGCGACGTTCGGTTGGTCGTCAGCACCGGGGCGCCGCACGCCATCGCCTCGAGCACCGCCAGCCCGAACCCCTCGCCCCGAGACGGCGCCGCCACCACGAGCGCACCGCCGAGGAAGCCGGCCAGGTCGGCGAACGGAAGGTAGCCGGGCCTGACCAGACGCAGGTTCGCGGCACGGCGGCGACGGCCTCGTCGAGCTCCTGGCTCCAGCCCCCGCCGCCGCCGAGCACCAGCGCGGGCGGGTTCTCCAGGTCGGCCACCGCCCCGGACCAGCCCCGGACCACGGCGGGCGCGTTCTTGCGCGGGGTCAGCGAGCCGAGGAACGCGATGTATGGCCTGCCGCGCAGCCCGAGCCTTGCGGTAACGTGCGTGACCTGCTCCGGGCTCGGGCGGTGGAACAGGTTGTGGTCTACCCCGTGATAGGCGACGTCGATCTTGGCCGGATCCACGTCGAGCATCCGGACCAGTTCGTCGCGGGTCGCGTTGGACGGCACGATCAGCCGCGTCGCCTGCATGGCCGCCGTCATCGTCGCCGACTTCAACGACCTGGCGCTCGTCGCCGTGTACCGCTCGGGGTCGGTGAAGAACGTGATGTCATGGATGGTGACCACGGTCGGCAGGCCGGGGCGGAGGGGCATCGAGTAGTAGGGCATGTGGAGGACGTCCGCGCTCACCCGCTGCGCCACGAGGGGCAGCCCGCTCTGCTCCCAGGCGAGCCGTTCGGTCCGGTGCCCGAGCCCGACCGGTCCGGCCACAATCGCGGCTTCCGGCGCGAGCCGACGGTACCGTTCCTCGTCAGCGAGCTGGCAGGCCACGGCAAGTTCGATCCCGGTCGTGCCGAGCGCGCCGATCAGCCCGTCAACGTACCGGCCGAGCGCGCCCCGGTCGGCCGGCACACCGGTCGCATCGACGAGTACCCGAAGTGCCACGACCTCACGAGCTCCCTTCGACTAACATGCCTTGCCAAGCCTACGCCGGCGCCGGTTCGCCCGACGAGCGTGACCAGGTAACAGTGATACCCATCAGCAAGACGGAACTGACTTTCCTGCCTTGATCGCCTCTAGGTCGGTGATGGCCTGCGACAGCGTGGACACCTTCACCAGCCGCAGCCCGGCGGGGACCGCCCCCGCCGTGTCCGAGCAGTTTCCCGCCGGGGTGAGGAAGATCGTCGCGCCGGCCGCGCGCGCGCCCACCATCTTCTGCTGGATGCCGCCGATCGGCTCGACCTGGCCGGAGGCGGTGATCTCGCCGGTGCCAGCGATGAACTTCCCGCCGGTAAGGTTGAGCGGAGTGAGCTTGTCGATGATCCCGAGCGCGAACATCATGCCCGCGCTCGGTCCGCCGATGTTGCCCACGGTGATCTTCACCGTAAACGGGAACGTGTACTCCTCCTGCACCTCGACGCCGATGATCGGCGTCCCGCCCGATTCCTTGCTCGCCATCGTGAGCGTCAGCGTCTTCCCGGCGCGCAGCACCTTGAGCGTCACCACCGTGCCCGCCGGATGCGACGTGATCACCGAGGTCAGCGAGTTCTGCCCGGTCACTGGCTTGCCGTCCACCGCCTCGATGACGTCCCCGGCCTTGCAGCACCTTGCTCGCCGGGTAGCCGGGCACGGTCGAGACCACGCCGACCTGCGTCTGGTACGGGATGTGCAGCGTGGACAACGCGGCGGCGGTGGCCAGCTGCTGCGAGCCGGTCATCTCCTCGGTGTCCTGCGCCTGCGTCTGCTGCGCGGACTGCCCCGGGGGGAACAGCTCGCTCTCGGGGACCACGGCCTCCGACGGGTCCAGCCAGGCGCGCAGCGCCTGGAAGATGTTCATGTTCGAGCCGGGACCGCCCTCATAGCCGACCGTCACCATGTTGAGGTGCCCGCTCGTCGAATACGTCCGATGCCCGGTGATCGTGATCAGCGGCTGCCCCGAGGACTCGCCGAGCGTGTTCAGCGTCGGCCCCGGTCCGAGGATCACGTACGGCACGGGGAAAAGCACCGCCACCGCGATCGCGACCACCGTCGCGAGGCCGGCGATGGCCAGCGTCAGGGAACGTCGGGACATGTTGGGAAGACTACGCGCTGCCGACCCATTGGTCGGTACCGTCAGTGAACCGCTGGTGCTTCCAGACCGGGACCGACGCCTTCAGCTCGTCGATCAGCGCGTGGCAGGCGTGAAAGGCCTCCGCCCGGTGCGCGCAGGCCACCCCGACGACCACCGCCAGGTCCCCCACGTCCAGGTCCCCGACCCGGTGCACCGCGGCCACCGCGATCGCGTCGGGGTACTTGGCCGCGATGGACTCGGCGACCCGGCGCAGCTCCGCCTCGGCCGACGGGTGGGCCGAGTAGGAAAGCCCCGTCACGCCCCGGTTGGCGTCGTTGTCGCGCACGGTGCCGACGAACAGCACCTCGCCGCCCGCCGCCGGGTCCGCGATCGCGGCCCGCACCTCGTCCACGGACAGCGCCGTGTCCCGGATGGCGATCAGCCTGATCTGGTTCACCTGTCCAAAGTACCCCGCGGACGAGCGATGGGCCTCAGTATGCGTATCGGAGGAACCACGCGTCCGTTCGGAAAAATCTTCTCAGGTTTTATTTCTTTTGCGGGCATGCCGGACAATCGCGGCGGTGCCGAGGACGGCGGCTGCGGTGCCGGCCGCGCCGGCGGCGGTGAGGGCCGCGTCCTTGCGGGCCAGGCGACGGCCCACCACCGCATGGTGGCCGCCCCGGGCGGCGAGCAGCACCGACAGGGCCTCCGCGTTGCTGACGGACGGCTGCCAGCCGGCCGCCCGCAGCGCCGCGCAGTCCACCACCCATGGGTAGACGACGTAGCGCAATTCCGCGGCCGGCGCGGGCGTGGCGCCGAGCCGGTGCAGCCGCTGGGCGGTGCCGAACGTTAGCCGGGCGGGCAGCTCGATCGACTTCATCCCGCTCAGCGACTCGACCTCGCCGCGCGAGAGCGACCCGTCGCAGCCCACCGCGAAGTCTCCGCCGACCAGCCCCGCCGCCGCCAGCTCAAGCGCGGACACCAGGTCATCCACGTGGCAGAACTGCCAGCGCGGCTCGCAGCCCCGCACTGCCAGCAGCCGTGGCGCCTCGAAATGCCTGGTCAGAAGCGTGTCGACCGCATCGCCCACGAGCGCGGCGGGCCGCACCACGGTCACCGACGTGCCCGGGTTGGCCCGCCGCGACCGCCGGGCCAGATCCTCGACCTCAAGCATGTCTCCGGCCATGCTGCCGTCCGCATCGGCGAGCAGCGGCGCGTCCTCGGGCAGCGGCACCGGGTTGTCCGGGCGCGCCCCGTACACCATCGCGCTCGTCACGAGCACGACCCGGCCGATCCGCTCGGCCGCCGCGGCGGTCAGCACCGTCTGCGCGCCGCGCACGTTGCGCGCGCGCCGCTCCCTCGGGTCCTGGTCAACCGACGTGAACATATCCGCGTGCACCACCACGTCCACCCCGGCCAGCCGCGCCGCCAGCGCGGGATCCCTGACGTCCGCGACCCGCCAGGTCACCCCGGCAACATCCCCGCGGTGATCGTCGATCGCGACCACCCGGCCGACCAACGGCGAGTCTGCGAGTCGGGCCGCGAGCGCCTGGCCGACCCCGCGCGCCGCACCGGTGACCGCCACCACCGGCGGCACCGGCGCGGTGCTACGCTCACGGCGAACGCTGCGCTCATGGCGAACCTGCCGTCTGCCGTTTCTCAAAATCGGCTGCTCCCGAATAGCGTGTCGATGTATGACCCTTCTATCCTGCCCGACCCCTATCCGCTGAGGGGGCTCATCATGGCTGACCGTCCACCCTTCGGGTTCGGCCCACCCAGCCGGCCCGGCGACGACGATCCGAATCCAGGCGGTCAGGGACCGTCCGGCCCATTCGGTTTCGGGCTGCCTGGCGGCGCCGATAGCCCTGGCGGTCCCGGTGACCCGAACCAGTTCGCCGATGCGCTGCGCCAGTTCGCCGACCTGCTCTCCTATACCGGCGGGCCGGTCAACTGGGACCTGGCGAAGAACCTGGCCAGGCAAGCCATCGCCAGCCGTGGCGATCCGAGCGTGCTCGGCAACGAGCGCGCCGCGGTGACCGAGGCGGTCCGTCTGGCCGACCTGTGGCTGGACGACGTCACCGCGTTCCCCTCGGGCATCAGGAAGATCGAGGCATGGTCTCAGTCTGAGTGGCTCGAGGCGACCTTCCCCGTCTGGTCCACCCTGTGCGAGCCGATCGCCACCAGGGCGATCGAGCAGATGGGGTCGATGGCTGCCTTCGACCCCACCCGGCTCGACGAGGACGTGCCGCCGGAAATGCGGGCGATGCTGGCGGGGATGGGCGGCATGAACGCGTTCGCGCCGATGCTGCGGCAGCTCGGCGGGGCGATGCTCGGCGGTCAGGTCGGCAACGCGATCGGGGAACTGGCCAGCGAGATGGCCACCTCCACCGACATCGGCCTGCCGCTGGCCACGGAGGGGACCGCGGCGCTGCTGCCCTCCGGGGTCGCCGCGTTCGGCGACGGCCTGTCCGTGGACCCGGGCGAGGTACGGCTGTTCCTCGCGCTGCGCGAGGCGGCGCACCACCGGCTCTTCGGCCACGTGCCATGGCTGCGCCAGCACCTGCTTGGCGCCGTGGAGGCGTACGCGGCCGGCATCACCATCGACATGAGCAAGCTGCGCGACGCCCTGCCCGCGGATATGGACATGTCCAACCCCGAGGAGGCGCTGCGCGACGCGCTGAGCGGCGAGACGCTCTTCCGCCCCGAGGACTCCCCGCAGCAGAAGGCCGCGCTCGCGCGGCTTGAGACGGCGCTCGCCCTGGTCGAAGGGTGGGTGGCGACGGTAGTCTCCGCCGCCGCCGACTCCAGGCTGGTGCACAGTGCGGCGCTGGCCGAGGCCATCCGTCGCCGCCGGGCCTCCGGGGGTCCATCGGAGCGGACCTTTGCCGCCCTGGTCGGCCTGGAGCTCCGGCCCCGGATGCTGCGCGAGGCGGCGGCACTCTGGTCCGACGTGACGGAGGCCAGGGGGACGGATGCGCGGGACGCGCTCTGGGCCCACCCGGACCTGCTCCCGACCGCCGACGACCTAGCCAACCCGGGCGCGTTCCTGCACGGTGCTAACGAGCTGGACATCTCCGATCTCGAGGGCGACTCCGGGGCGGAGGGCGACTCCGGGGCGGAGGGCGACTCCGGGGCGGAGGGCGACTCCGGGGCGGAGTAAGCATCGCTGGCCGACGACCGACGCCGCGCCGCAGGTGCAGGCGGGATGCGCCGGCCAGCCGCGCCGGTGCCACTGCCAGTCCGGCAGCACCACCTCGAGCGTCCCGTTGGCAGCGGCCGGCTCGCAGGCCCGGTCGATGAACGCGAGCGCCTGCGCAGTCGCAAGCGCGGCGCTCGCTGCAGCGAGCGCGGTGTCGCATGCCTGCGGCGCGGTGAGCGGGCCACCGGCGCCGCCGGCCTGCGCGAGGATGACCGGCCAGGCCGGATCCCGTGCCGTCTTGCTGAGGTCCACGCAGCGCGCGCAGGCCGTCCGCCCGGGCAGGACGAGCGGCCCGACCACCCCGATCGCCTCGTCCGCGTGCACCAACAGGTGCGGCACGCGGCCGCGCATCAGCTCGGCGACCACCACCGGGTCGGGTCGGCCGGTGAGCACGGCCAGATCGGGCAGCCGGCTGCCGTCGTCGGCCGTGCGGGTCTCCCGCGCCACCCGGTGGACCGCGCGGGCGACCCCCGCGGACCGGCTCGTCCCCACATCGGCGGCGCCGAGCCCGCCAGGGGTGGCGTCCGCCGGCGCCGTCAGCCCGGTGTCCAGGCAGCTCACCCAGGCGACACCGGACGCCGCGAGGAACGTGGCGACGCAGGCGCCCACCCGGCCCGCGCCGTAGACCCGCGCGAACGTGGCGCGGCGGCGGGCGAGCACCGCCGCACCGCCGTCGCCGTGCCCGTAGGCCAGCGCCGCGCAAGCCAGCTCGGGAGTGATCCGCTCAAGCAGGTAGCCGGGCAGGGTGGCACGCAGGCCGGCCGGGAAATCGTCGAGCACCCCGGCGGAGGCCAGCAGGCTGAGCACCCGGTCCACCGCCGCCTGGCCGATGCCGTACGTCGCGGCGGTCGCCGCCACCTCGCCGGTATCGCGTGACCCGTCGAGCAGGCTTACGATCGCCGCGGCCTTGCCGAGCCCGGTCAGGGCGCGTGCCCGCCGGGGATCGACCCCGATCTGCAGTGTGTCGCGGTCCCGCCAGAGCGGTCGCAATCCCGCCTTCAGTGCTGGTCTCATACACAAAGCGTGACATCTGCCACCGACATTTCGGGCGTGTGAGCACGTCCGCGCTGCGGATAGGGTGCTAATCATGGCGGACAATGGGGAAGCGAGCGACGTTCCCCGAAACAGCGTGGCCAGGACGGCCAAGCTTGCCGGGCTGCCGCTTGGTTTCGCCGGGCGGACCGCACTCGGGTTCGGCAAGCGCATCGGGGGCAGGTCCGCCGAGATCGTCGCCCAGGAGATCCAGCAGCGCACGGCAGACCAGATGTTCCGCGTCCTCGGCGAGCTCAAGGGCGGGGCGATGAAGTTCGGCCAGGCGCTGTCGATCTTCGAGGCGGCGCTGCCGCCCGAGATCGCCGAACCCTACCGGGCGACGCTGACCCGGTTGCAGGAGTCCGCACCAGCGCTCCCGGCCAGCACCGTGCACCGGGTGCTCGCCGCCGACCTCGGCGAAGACTGGCGGGCCGAGTTCGCCTCCTTCGACGACGCGCCCGCCGCCGCCGCGTCGATCGGCCAGGTGCACCAGGCCGTCTGGAAGGACGGCAGAACGGTCGCCGTCAAGATCCAGTACCCGGGGGCGGGCAAGGCCCTGATCAACGACTTCACCCAGCTCGCCCGGGTCGGCCGGCTGTTCGGCCTCCTGATGCCGGGCCTGGACGTCAAGCCGATGCTCGACGAGCTTCGCGACCGGGTGGCCGAGGAGCTCGACTACCACCTCGAGGCCGCCGCCCAGCGGGCCTTCGCCGAGGCCTACGCCGGGGACCCGGACATCTACGTGCCGCCGGTCGTCACGGAGACCGATCACGTGCTGGTGACCGAGTGGATGGACGGCAGCCCGCTGTCGAAGATCATCAGCGACGGGTCGAAGACCGAGCGCGACCGGGCCGGCATCCTGCTGACCAGGTTCCTGTTCTCCGGCCCCGCCCGGGCCGGGCTGCTCCACGCCGACCCGCATCCCGGCAACTTCCGGCTGCTCGCCGACGGGCGGCTCGGTGTGCTCGACTTCGGCGCGGTAGACAGGCTGCCAGACGGGCTGCCGCCGATCTTCGGGCGGCTGCTGCGGATCATGCACGACCCGGACCCCGACATCACCGAGGTCGAGCGCGAGCTTCGGGCGGACAACTTCCTCCGGCCGGGCATCTCGGTCGACCTCGACGCGCTGCGCGCCTTCCTGTCGCCGCTCGCCGAGCCGTCCGGCGTCGAGACGTTCAAGTTCAGCCGGGAGTGGATGCGGGACGAGGCCAGCCGGATGAGCGACCTGAGCGCCGTCGCCCGCAAGTTCAACCTGCCGCCGTCCTACGTCCTCATCCACCGGGTATCGACCGCCGGGATCGGCGTGCTCTGCCAGCTCGAGTGCGAGGGCCCCTTCCGCGCCGAGGTGATCCGCTGGGTCCCCGGGTACGCCGAAGGCCCGGCCGAAGTGGCCGGGCCCTCGGGTTGCGACGCTAGCGGGCTACCTGCATCGCCGACCTGAGCTGGTCCACGGCCTGCCAGACGTACAGCAGTTCGCGCTCTGCGCGCTCGCCACGCTTCTCCATCCGGTGGAGCTCGGCGACCTGGTGCGCGGCCCTTTCCTCTTGCGCCTGCTTGAGGCGCTCCTCGTGTCGGTCCCGCGCGAGACATTGTTCGATGTACATGGTGATGTGACCTCTTCGCATGTGTGCGTTCGCTGTGTCGTTGAGTGCTGGTGGCATCGGTTGTCCGGACATGTGTTCGTCAGTTATGACGAAGGCTAGGCGGCCTGTTCATCGGTCTTGGCCGCACCGGTTAGCTCGTCGGCGGACGCCTTTCGTGGACGCCCGCGGGGCCGCTTGCGCGGGACGATCGTTCCGCGCAGGAGTAGCTCCCCACCCCAGACGCCCCACGGCTCACGCCGTTCCAGGGCGCCCTCGAGGCAGGCCTCCCGGGCCCGGCAGCCCTGGCAGAGGGCCTTCGCCGTCTCGACGTCCGCGGGCGCCTCGGCGAAGAACAGCTCCGGGTCGTCCGAGCAGGGCAGGTCAAGGCCGGCCGGGAGCATCGGCGTGGTCGAAGAGCGTCGCGATCGGCTGTCGCGTTGGCGCCCTGTCCGGCGCGGGTGTCGATGTACGGCTCGGCCACGGCGACCGCCTCGAACCCCGACGATATTGACTCGAACCCCGCCGCGCTTGTTGCGCTCACGGAGGCATCGGGCCGCTGCATCGGTGCCATCCCCTCTCGCTTGCTGGTCCAGTTGTGCTGGTCTGACGGGACCGGGCCTGCGAAACAAATGTGGCCGCGGACCCTGTATGCGGGTCCGCGGCCTTAGGGGATCTTGACCGGCCTTTCTTAGGCCGGTTCCCGTTCCGGATGCGGACCCGATGCGCCATCGCCACCGGCGTTAACGCGGGTCATGTAGACGGTGTGCTTACGGTTGCGGATAGCGGTCGGCAGGCCGGTCGCCGTAGCGGCAAGCTGCTTCGTCGCCATGGCCGGGATCTGCCGGAAGGCGGAGACGTGCGCCTCGGCGGCGAGGTGCGCCTCGGTACCCCTGATGGCGACCGGGACAGGGTTCGGCGCGGCGACATGGCTCATCCCCACGGCGGACGGATTGGCCCACGGCGAGCGGGCACCCGGGAACGCGGCGCCCTTCAGGGCAGCCGTCACGTCAAGCGTGTAGTTCAGCACCGGGGCACCTCCTTCCACAGGGGTTCGTAGCTCTGGCCCACGGACATGACGCATAGCCTACGAGAGCCCTCACGGCAGGGCAACACATTTTTGACCTGCGATTTCTGTGTCGTGGAGGGATTGGCTTCCCGGGGCGCGGGGCAACCCGTGGGGCGTTAGCCGCGGGGCTTGGCGGGAGTACGGATGAGGCCTTCCTGGACGACGGAGACCACCAGGTCGCCGGCCTCGGTAAAGACCTCGCCCCTGGCCAGGCCGCGGGCGCCGGAGGCGGACGTCGTCTCCTGCGCGTAAAGCAGCCACTGGTCGGCGCGGAACGGCCGGTGAAACCACATCGCGTGGTCCAGGCTGGCGCCGATGGCGGTCCCGTTGTGCCAGCTCAAGCCAAGATCGAGGAGCACGGTGTCGAGCAGCGTGAGATCGGAGGCGTAGGTCATCAGGCAGACGTGCAGCAACGGGTCGTCCGGCAGCTCCCCGTTCACCCGCAGCCAGACGAGGTTGGCGGCGGACGGCCGCAGCGACGGGTCGACGGCCACCTCGACCGACATCGGGCCGACCGAGCGCACGTCGATCGGGCTCTCCTGCAGGTGCGCGGGAGCGTAACCCCGATCGCCTCCGCGAACCGCTCGGAGTTGGACCGCAGCTGCTCGGGCGGCGGCGCGGCGGGCATCGGCAGGGCGTACTCGAGGCCAGGCTCCGGGTGGTGGAATGAGGCCGAAAGCGCGAAGATCGGCTTGCCGTGCTGGATCGCGGTCACCCGGCGGGTCGTGAACGAGCGCCCGTCCCGCACCCGGTCCACGCTGTAGATGAGCGGAACCGCCGGGTCGCCCGGCCTGATGAAGTACGCCTGCAGCGAGTGAACCGGGCGGTCCGGCGGCACGGTCCGCCCGGCGGCGACCAGCGCCTGCCCGGCCACCTGCCCGCCGATACACCCGCTGCACCGTCTCGTCGGGCGACCGGCCGCGGAAGATGTTGACCTCGATCTGCTCCAGGTCGAGCAGGTCGAGCAGCTTGTCGAGCGAGTCGCTCATGAGCTCGCCCCGGCCGGCCGGCACGGACGGAAACAGGGCCGCGAGGAAACGCGACCGCTGCCGGGCCGCCTCCGCGCCCGGTGTGCGGGCGGGCGCCCAAGACAGCGCCGAGACGGACCCGCGCCCTGGTCACCGCGACGTAGAGCAGTCGCCGCTCCTCCTCGATGGCCTCGGCCGTTCGCGCGTGCACGATGGGCATTATGCCCTCAACGAGCCCGGGAATCAGCACCGCGTCCCATTCAAGCCCCTTCGCGGCGTGCATCGTGGCCAAGGTCACGGCGGCCGCGACCGGGGCGTGCCCGGTCTCCTCCCGCTCGACGAGCTCGGCGGCGAACTCCGCCAGCGTCGCGCCGGGCCGCGACGCGGCCAGGTCCTCGGCCAGCCCGGCGATCGCCGCGAGGGATTCCCAGCGCTCCCTGACCGCGCCGCGCGCGGCGGGCGGCACCGCGGTGAGCCCGGCGGACGCGAGCACATGGCGGACGGCGGCGGGCAGCTCCCCCGGCAGCCCGGTCGCGTCGGTGCCGGCGCCTCGCCGCCCGGGCAGCCCCGCGCATGCAGCACCAGCGCCTGGCGGACCTCGGGCCGGTCGTAGAACCGCTCGGCCCCGCGCACCACGTACGGCACGTTCGGCGTCCGCCAGCGCCCGCTCGAACCGCTCCGCGTGCGCATTGATCCGCAGCAGGATGGCGATCTCGTGGGCCGGCACGCGACCGCTTGATCAGCGCCGCCGCCTCGGCGGCGACCCCGGCCGCCTCCGCCTCCTCGTCCGGGTACTCGCGTCACCGTCGGCTCCGGCCCGGTCGGCCGTTGCGCCACAAGCGCCCCGGACGACTCTGCCGCCGCAAGGCCCCGCGCCGACGCCCCCGGCGGCCAGCCGGTTCGCCGCCGCCACCACCTGCGGCGTCGACCGGTAGTCGCGCACCAGCCGGACCACCGTCGCACTGGGGAAGTCCGCCGCGAACGACCGCAGGTACTCCGAGGTCGCCCCGGTGAACGAGTAGATGGTCTGCTGCGGGTCGCCGACCACGCACAGCTCCTCCCGGCCGCCGAGCCAGGCATCGAGCAGCAGCTTCTGCAGCGGGTTGACGTCCTGGAACTCGTCCACGGTGAAGTAGCGGAACGCGCCGTGCACCTCGCGGGCGACGATGGGCTCGGTCAGCAGGATCGCCGCGGTCAGCTCGAGCACCGACTCGAAGTCGATCAGCTGCCGGTCCCGGCGCAGCGCCTCGTACGCCTGGTACAGCCGCCCGACCTCCTCGATCCCGGCCGCGGGCGCCCGGCCGGCCGCCGTCGCGGCGAACACATATGAGTCTGGGTGCGTCTGGCAGACCTTCGCCCACTCGATCTCGGTCACTGCCTCGGCGAGCGCAGCCCCCGCGATCCGAGAGCCCCAGGTCACGGGCGGCCTCGCGGAGCAGCGGCAGCTTCGACTCGACCAGTTTCGGCGGCCGGCCGCCGATCACCTTCGGCCAGAAGTAGCTCAGCTGCCGCAGCGCCGCCGAGTGGAACGTGGCCGCGCGCACCGCCTCGGCGCCGCCGCCGAGCGCGCGCAGCCGACCCGCGCAGCTCCCCCGCCGCGCGGACGGTGAAGGTGAGCGCGAGGACGTGCGCGGGGTCGACCATCCCGGTCGCGACCGCGTACGCGATACGGTGCGTGATCGCCCGCGTCTTGCCCGTTCCCGCGCCCGCAAGCACGCAGACCGGCCCCCGGCTAGCGAGCGCCACCTGGCGCTGCTCCGGGTCGAGGGCGGCGAGCAGGTCATCGGGGTCCATTCGTCCCATCCTGCCGCATGTGAGCCGGGGCACGCTGCTCGGCGCGGGAACGCGGAGACGACGAAAGTTGTTACAACCCCGAAGACCACGAAGAAGCAGGCGGTTAGCCCCAACCAACGAGGAGATCCCCGTGCCGCTCACGATGTACACGACGACCTGGTGCGGGTTCTGCAAGAACCTCAAGCGGCAGCTCAGCAAGGTCGGCATTGAGATGACCGAGGTCGACATCGAGCGCGACCCGGCGGCGGCCGAGTTCGTGATGAGCGTCAACGGCGGCAACCAGACCGTCCCGACCGTCTTGTTCCCCGACGGCTCCACCCTATGCAACCCTTCCGCCGCCCAGGTCCAGAAGAAGCTGGGTGAGCTCGCCAGCACGGCTGGCTCGATGGCTGAGGAAGCATAGTCAAAACCGATCATCGGTGAACGCACGCGGCCTACTCTCCCCCCGCCCGCGAATTTGTTCACGAATGAAATTCGGGGTCTGTGACGTTAACGCATAGTGTGTTGCTGGTGGCCTTTGGTAGTGAGGCCCCGGGGGGAGCAGGTATGAGCGAGAACGGATCGAACGACACTGGCGGGCGCGGCGATGTGGTCGTGCGCAAGGCCGAGCGCGGCTGGGTTGTCGGCGAGGAGAACGTCTCCGACCTGACCAGCGCGATGGTGCTCGCGGACCTGTTCGCCGCCGACCAGGCGGTCAACAGCGAAGCCCACTTGCTTCAGGCCGAACAAGCCGTGGACGCCGAAGACGCCGTGGACGCGGAAGGCGCGCCGCGGCGGCCAGCCGGGCCGCCGCCGCCCAGGCACAACGATGACTCAGGGCCGCTGCCAGCGGTGCCCAACCTTGATGAGCCCAAAGAGGCGGAGCGGCTGGCCGTCACCGTCACCCAGCTAGAGCACGCCCTGGCGTCGCGGGTCCGGGTTGAGCAGGCCATCGGCGTGCTCGCCGAACGGCACCGGCTCCGACCGCGCGAGGCGTTCGACTTGCTGCGCGGGGCCGCTCGGTCGCGCGGGTCCCGGGTCACCGACATCGCGCAGGACGTCGTCGCCAGCGCCGCGAACCCGCTGCTGCGGCTGCCCGATGAGCTGGCCCGCAAGCTCCCCGAGTCGCGCCCGCGGGCAGCCGCTCGGCGCGCCGCGCCGCGGCCGCCACGCCGCCGAGCGTTAGGGCGCCCGCAGGGCAGCTAGGACGGCGGCGGCGATGGCCGCCTGGCCCCTGGCGTTGGGGTGGAACGGGAGAGCCCACGAGCCGGGGAGCAGGCCCTCGACGTCCCTGACGCTCTCGCGCTGGCAGAAGTCGTGGCCGATGGTTGGCTTATAGGTGTCGACGAAGGTGGCGCCGGCTGCCTTCGCGTCGGCGGCGAGCATGGCGTTGAGCTGGAGCTCGAGGCCGCGCAGGTAGGCGATGTCGCCGTCGGTGATGGGCACCGCCGGCCAGCAGCCGCCGCTGAGCGGGAACAGGTCCGGGTAGCCGACGAGGACGACCCGCGCCTGCGGTGCGCGCGCGGCGATGGCCGCGAGGACGGCTGCCATCCTCGGCGCCTCGGCCCGCACCGCGGCGGCGAGCTGGTCGGTGCCGCCCTTGGTGTAGTACGCCTGGCAGGGACTGCCCCATGGATCGGTGAAGGACAGCTCCATGCACTTGTCGAGCACGTTCATGAAGCCCATGTCGTCGCCGCCGAGCGTCAGCAAGACCATGGAGTCGTCCGGGGCGAGCGCGTTGAGCTGCGGCGGGTTGGTGCCCAGGTTCGTCTGCTGCGCGGCGGTCATGTCCTGGACCCCGGCGCTGGCGCAGGCCCGTCGGTCAGGGACGCGCCGAGCGCGCGCGCGACCAGCTCCGGGTAGGCCTTAGTCGAGCGGAGGCAGCCGAGCGGCCTGGCCGTCCAGGTCGGCCGGCAGCAGGGCGCCGGCGGTGTAGGAGTCGCCGAGCGCGACGATCAGGCCGGCCAGCGCCGGGACCGTGGCGACCGACGCCTGGGCCGAGTCGGCCCGCAAGGTCACCGGCCAGCGCCGCCGAGCGGCGGCTGCACGCTCCCGGAGGCCGACGCGGCCAGGCCCGCCGCCGCGATGACGGTCGCTGCGAGCGTGCCCGCCAAGGCCAAGGCAACCCACCCTGATCTTCCGCTCGTCGGCGTCACCGTCCGGGCTCCAACCCGCGTGTTACGCGCGTCAAGAACGATCGCCTAGACCCCGAGGAACCATGCCGATCCCACACAGTAGCACCTCTCATGCAGAGCGTTACCGATAAGCAGGCTAGCATCGCTGGCTTCAACCGAGGTCGAAATCGCCTAAATGGTGCTACACAGCTAAAAACTTACGTCTTGGTACTCTTGTTAGTCCAGGGTTGGGCGTAGCCGACGACCTTCGTGTCGCCGGGGGCCGACTGCGGCGTACCGAACTGGAGACGCGGATCGGCGTGCCCGGTCGCGTACGCCTCGATCATCGTGTTCTTGCCGATCACCAGGCCGACGTGCCCGGGCGACTTGGCGGTGCCGTCCGCACCGGCGAAGAACACCAGGTCGCCCGGGAGCACCTTCGAGGCGGGCACGTGCGGCAGCGTCCGCCCACTGCTCCTGCGGAGGTGCGCGGGATGGTGACGCCGGCCGCCCGGTAGGCCATCATGACCAGGCCCGAGCAGTCGAACGCGTCCGGCCCGGTGCCGCCGAACAGGTACGGCTTGCCGAGCTGCGCCTCGGCGTAGTTGATGGCGGTCGCCACGGCGGCGTTGGGCGCGACGAAGGAGGCGAGCACGCTGTCCTCCGTGCAGGCGGTGTTGCCGACGACGGCCGCATCGGCCGTGCCGCGCCGTTCGGCGTGACCTCGGCTGACCGTGTACCCGCCGCTGGCGTAGGTCGACGCCCAGGACAGCACCTCCTGGACGTACCAGTCCGCGTGGTTGTAGGCGAAGATCGCCGCCGGGATGTTCTGCTGGACCCCGTGCGCGATCAGGTACTTGGCCGCGCCCGCGATCGCGTCGGCCGGGTCGTACACGCTCGCGCTGCCGTTCGCCGTCCTCGTCGGTGGCGACCGTGGCCCACGCGTCGCCCGACGCGCCGCTCGATGCCGATCTGCATCGGCCCGGCCGCGCCGAACGCGTTGGACCCGCTAGTTCACGCCGGGCAGCGTGGTCTGGCCGTCGTCGCTCTCCACCTTGCCGATGCCTGCCAGCACCGTCCACGGGATGTTGTACTGCAGCCCGACCAGCTGGAACCACTTCAGGTAGTTGGCCGGGATCGAGTTGGCGGCCTCGGTGCTTGCGGTCGGCTGCACGGCGTTGGCCGTGCGTGGACCCGCAGGTCGATCCGCCACCGCCGGCGAACAGCATGGCCGTGCCGCCCACGACCAGCATCGGCACGGCGAGCAGGCAGAGCAGCAGGGCAAGCGCGATGCCGATGACCGTCGGACCGGCCGCGCGCGCGGTTCACTGGTTACCCAGCGGTGGAGAGCTCGATGTTGTTGACCTGCCAGCCGGCCGCCGGTCGAGACGGCCGTGATGCGTACTGCTGGTCGTGCTCGTCGTCGTTCCCTGTCGCCGGGGCCACCTGCTGCGCGATGGCGACTGAGAACGTGATCGACGCCGGGCTCGCGCCGAACGAGCTGATCGAGTCGATCGTGCCGCTGCCGGTGGATACCTGCTGCCGTTGCCCGTCTGCCCGACCCGGCCGTGCGAAGTCGCTCTCGAGCGTCGGTCACCTCCTGCGCGGTGGCCAGCCCGGCCAGCTTCGCGCCGTAGGCCGTCGTGGTCTCCGTGTAGCTCCAGGTGGCGTAGTCCGTCGGCGAAGGCGAGCGTGGTCTTGGCCGCGGCGGTGAGGTCCGCCTGGCTGAACGGCAGCCACTGGTAGATGTTCGCGCCCGCCCGCCGTGGTGGCCGGCGGCGAGGCGGGCGGTGCGGTCGCGGGCGGGACGTAGGCGGTCGCCGCTCCGACGTCGCGGCCGGCCCGCGGTCGCCGCGCGGTCGGCGGTCGGCGGTCGGCGGCGGATGCCGGCGGCGGTCCCGGTGGCTCCGCCCGCTGATCAGGTAGACGCCGAGGCCGGCGAGCACGATGACGACGACGACGAACAGCAGCCGCTGCTGGCCGGGCGTGAAGTTCCATGGCCAGGCCCCGCTACTTGGACCGGCGGCGGGACCGCGACCAGAACGGTGTCGCGGGCGGCTTGGCCGCGCGGCCCGGTCGGCGCAGACTGCGCCGCCGGAGCGGTCGGCGCCGCGCCCGGTCGCCGGCGGACCGGCGCGCGGCGACGTCGGGCGCGGCGCGACGTGGGCGCGGCCGGCATCGCCCCGGTCCGGCGGGCCGGCGGCTGCCCGGGACCGCGCGCTCCGCTGCCTGTGCCGGCGCCGCCGCTCCTGGCCCAGCCCGCCGGACCGCCGTTCGCGGCGGCGGGGCGCCGTCTGCGGCGGCAGCGGCAGCGGCGGGGCGGTGCGGCCGGAGCCGACGCCGGCGTCCGGCCACTGCCGGCGGTCGCCGTGGCTGTCGGCCGTGGGCATCACGGACATCCCGTCCGAGGAGGTCGCGCGGACGCCGCCGTCGGCGGCGCCGCCGCCGTCCGCGTCGGCGGTCGCCGCCGCCATCCGCCGCGGTACGCCGCGCCCAGCGGCACGCCGCGACGTGCCGCGCCGAACGCCGGGCACCGCGATGCCCGCCGCGGTGCCGGTCACCCGGCGGAAGCCGAAGGCGACTCGCGCCAGCTCACCTCGGCGCGCTCGTTGGCGCCGAGCATGCCGTAGCCGACCGAGGAGAACAGGTGCTGGAACGGCTTGCGGTAGATGAACACCGCCACGGTGACCAGCGCGATCATCATGATCTTGAGCGCCCAGGACAGCTCCTGATCGGTGGTGCCCATGATCAGCGAGTAGCAGTACAGCAGGATCGACAGCACGAGCGCGACCGCGACCTGCTTCAGCAGCACGCCGACGAGCATCTCGAACCAGCGGATCGCGACCACCCGGCCGAAGCCGGGATGCACCCCGACGATCAGGAAGAACGGCCCGGCGACGAGCAGCAGCAGGAAGCCGAGCTTCAAGATGATCAAGGTCAGCGCGATCAGCAGCACGAGCAGGCCCGGCCGCGACCGCGGCGAACAGCGCGGAGAAAGCCGATCTCCAGCCGGGTCGTCCACTGGTTGCCCTGGAACAGCGAGTACACCGCGGGGTTCGGGGTCTTAGTTCCGCGGCGATGCCCTGTAGACCTGCTGCTTCGCCTGGGTCGAGCGCGGCGGTGGGCTGCTCGTTGGTCGCGATCGCCTGCGCCCAGAGCAGCTTCCTGCCGTACACGTTTACCACGTTGGTCTTGGCGGCGGCCGTGCCCGGCTGCGCGTACTGGGTGGTGCCGAACTCGCCCTCAAGCCAGGGCTTGCAGACCAGCACCGACCAGAGCTCGTTCGCGTTCTGGTCCACCAGGCCGCTGCCGGAGGTGAACGAGTAGTTCGCCGTGACCGACTGCGGGTCGCCCGTCTGGACCGGCAGGCAGTTGCTGTCGTCGCCGGCGGGCAGCTTGGCGAATGCCGTGTTGAGCACCGAGGTGACGCCGTTGGACACGGTGGTGCCGACGCCGGTGAAGTCCTGCGGCTGCCCGATCAGCCAGATCGCGGCGGCGCAGGCGATCACCATCCAGATCGTGCCCTCGATGGTCCGGGTGGCGCGCTTGCGGATCAGGCCCTGCCAGGCGAGCCAGATCGCGCCGATGATCACCACCGGTGCGAGGAACGGGAAGTAGATCGCGTTGCCGAGGTCGCTGATCAGCGTGTCGACCGAGCTGCTGAGCCAGGTCAGGATGTTGGATCCGGCGGCGGACTGGTACACCGTGATCGTGACCCGGTCGAGCGATTTGGCCATGTCGAAGACCATGCCGGCGACGTTGTTGCCGATCAGCGAGGTCATGTCCGAGCATTGCAGCCCGGTCGCCGCCCAGTACTGCCCGGCGATGCCGTAGTTGTCGTAGAGCGTCTTCCCCGTCCGTCTGGCCGCCGGGGATGGAGATCATCGAGTTGATGCCCGACGTGGCCAGCTCAGGCTGCGGCGAGTCCCGGCGAGCAGATGTTGTTCAGCTCGCCGCCGAGGCCGGCGGTACCCGCATTGCACAGGTCGACAAGGCCGCCGAGGTCGCCGAGCACCGGGACGCCGCAGACGCCGCCGGCCTGGCGCGGGCAGCGCTTCGAGCTGGCTGCCTTCGGCGCGCGGCTGGCGCGGCGTGTCGGCGCGGCCGCAGTGGCCGCGCCGAGCCGCCTGGGCGCTGGTGGCGGCGGAGCCGCGGGCCTCGCGGACATGAACAGCCCGCCGAGCACGACGCGAGAAGCGCTGCGGCCAGCAGCAGGGCACGGGCGGGCCGACGGGCGGTCCGTGTCCGGCCGGCTCGAGGGTGGGGTTCAGCCATCTCGTGAGGCTCCTGTTTTCGGCGGTACTTACTGGGGGGTTGTCGCCGCCGGCTGTGTTGCCGACGGGCTCGTGTCGGATTTGTATCGATCCAGTCCCGTAGTTCTTCGGATACGAGATCGACGCCGATGCGGCCCGCGCGGTCGTCGAGGTCACGGAAAACACATTCACCATTGCCGAGGCCACGAAGGATGGCCTTGTGCTCCTCGGACGGCTCAACCCCGAGGAGCGAAAGCACGTTCGTCACCTCGGAACGTTCCGATGAACGGAACGCGAAAACACTTGAAATACAGTTAGTCACCTGCTCGTGCAGCAGGTCGCCCGCGTTCTGCGAGATGAGGACGAGCGCCGTGTTCCTTGATCGCCCCATCCGGGAGACCTCGGGGACCAGCTTGGCGCCCTCGGGCGTCGACGTGATCGCCCACGCCTCGTCCAGGAAGATCGCCTTCGGCATGGTCCGGTCCACGGTGTTCATCAGCCGGCGGGCGAACTGGGAGACCAGGTAGAGCAGCGCCACCGACAGCCGCTGCTCGTAGGAGTAGTCCTCCCGGCCAGTCGTGGTGTCCGGCAGGGTAAGGCCGCCGAGGGTGAACACGGTCGTCCACCCCTCGGCGTCGATCTGCTGCCCGCCGGAGGGCGAGAAGCAGAGCCGGGCGAGGCGCATCTCCGAGACCGAGCGCATCACCGCGCCCAGGTTCTTCCAGGCCGGGTCGTCGGACTCCTCGAGGTGCCTGACGACCTTGCCGAGCGACTCGGCCGCGGCCCGACGGCCACCGCGCCGACCGCCTGGATCATCGCCGACTCCCGCTCCTCGCTCATCCTCGGCAGCAGCAGGCGCAGCGTCTCCGTCGCCATCGTGCGCTTCTCCGCCAGGTCATCGCCGAACGAGAACGGGTCGAGCAGCCCGGCCGCGGCCGACGACAGCGGCAGCACCCGGGCCTTCCGCCCGGTCCTCGACAGGAACTCGGCCAGCGGCTCGGCGTCGCCCTTCGGGTCGATCACCGCGATGATCGCGCCGCGCAGCGCGAGCTGGTAGATCAGCAGCATCGCGAGCGTGGTCTTGCCGCCGCCCGGCTCGCCGGTGATCGCGACCGCGGTCGGGCGGTTCCGCGCCGCCGCGAGCATCGGGTCGAAGTGCACCACCGAGCGCGCCCGGCCCAGGGTCTCGCCGATGTACGGGCCTATCCAGCCGATCGCCTTCGGCGATCCGGTCGCCGAGCTCCACCGTCGCCGTCGGCATCCCGCCCGCGATCGTGTAGAGCGGCTGCCGCTGCACGTACGACGACAGCCGGACCCTCTCGCCCGGCAGTGACTCGCTGAGCAGCGAGAACTGGTCACCGGTGGAGTTGACCAGATCGATGCCGATGTCCCTGTAGTGCTCGGTGACCGCCTCCACCCGGCGGACGCACAGCTCCCTGGTCGGCGCGGTCACGAACAGCCGATGCCAGCCGTAGACGAACGGCAGCCGCTCCTTGGTGATGCCGTGCTCGAGCATGCGGGCGGCCGCGATCTGCTCGGCGAGCGCGATCGGCGCCTCCGCGCCCGCCTCGCGGATGTGCGCGTCCATGTCCCGGGCATGCGCCAGCCGCCGGGACACGTCCTTGGACGCCTTGGCGGGCGGGATCAGGTGCATCCGCGAGGAGACCTCGACCGGGAACGGCAGCGAGTCCGCGTAGTGCAGCCAGGGTTCCCCCTCGGGGAACGCCATCACGTCGGGGAACCGGGAGAACGACAGGAACGCGGCCCACGACTCGCCCTCGACCTGCTCAAGCCTGAGCATCGTGCGGCCGTTGTGCACCGTGCCCTCGTAGAGCTGCTCGATCTCCCCCGCGCCCCAGCGCCGGCGGCGGGTCGCCGACGGCGGCGCGTCGCCGAGCGAGCCGCTCAGCGTGTGCCGGAAGCAGCCACGCCACCTCGCGGGACGTGGCGTGCCGCGCGGCCAGCGCGGACGCGGTCAGCGCCCGGCCGAGCCGCTCGGCCGTGCTCGGTCCACTTGCCGACCTCGCCCGCCGGCAGCGGCGTCTTCCTCGATGCCCGCGGGAGCGTTCCGCGGCGCGGAACGGTGTTCACGAAATTCCCGAACAGGCCGTCGCTGAACTGCGCGCGCATGGACCGCTGGCCCAGCCGGACGCCGAGGTAGATCTCCTTCGACCAGAAGTCCTTCGCCCACACGTGCTGGTAGATCTGGTCCAGGTACTCCCGCCAGCCGGGACCGCCGTCGCCCGTGGCGTCCAGACCGGTCGCCCACTCCACCGCCGGATACGGCCGGTGCGCGATCCGCAGGTGCACCTCGGCGTCCTGCATCCTGATCGCGGCGAGCGCCACGGTGATGTTGGTCGCGAGCGCCTCGCGCTCATCCGGCGTGGTGAACTCGTACGAGACCGACGGCACCCGGTAGTACGCCCACGCGTGCGTGTCGGTCAGCAGCACCCGGTCGTCGAAGTATCGGATCGCCAGCGCGGCTGCGCCCCTTGGACTTCCCGCTCACCACGCCTCCCGATTCATTGAGCCGACGCAGTAACCCCGGCCCGTTCCATCTCTCATTGCTTTTTCCTTACGCCGGCGGCGGCGAGTCCCGCGACCAGAACCCCCGCAAGAGCCGTATAGGCGACGCGCGTCTGGGGGCGGAGAGTGGACGGGCCAGTGGCCGCCACCGGCAGCATGTCGTCCCACGGCACCCGGACGATCGCGCGCGAGCCGGCCACGGGCGATCGACTCGGCCTGCTCGACATCGGGCAGCGACCGGCGGGAGACGCCGTTGATCACCGTCACCGACGCATGGCGAGGTCGGCATAGCCGTTCTTATCCAGCCAGTCGCGGGTATCCGCGAGCGCGCCTGCCGCCTCCGCGTTGGCCGGCACCGACCACGACGAGCTCGTCGGTGACCTTGAGCAGCTTGGTCAGGCCGGGCGGCCCCCCGTCGAGCATCGGTCAGCGGGTAGTGCCTGTTCAGCTGGACGGCAAGCTTGATCTCGTCCCCTTCGCTCGAGCTGCTGGTGGGAGGCGATGACGTCGAGCCTGGCCGGGTTTGGCTTCGGGGCGGGGTTCAGGCCGTCCGGGCGGTTCTGCATCACCGGCTCCGGCGGCCGGCCGGCCAGGATCTCGTCGAGCCAGGCGGCGGGCGCGCGATAGCGGGCCAGCGTCCCGTCGTGCAGGTCCACCGCGGCCACCGGCTGCTCGCGCAGGCTCGCCAGCATGGCGCCGGCCATCAGCGCGGTCACCGTCTGGCCCGCGCCGCTCGTGCAGCCGAGGACGAGGATTCGCTTGGGTCCCGGCACCGGCAGCCTGGCCCGGTTCCTGTCCAGCGCCTCCTGGTCCCGGGCGCCAGGGCCATGCGAGGCGCCCGTGCCGGTGACGATCTTGACCTTGCCGTGCCAGGACGGGTTCTGCTCCCTCGATGGGCCGCTGAGCGCCCGCTCGATCGACGGCACCGCGCGGTTCTGCGCGTCGTTGACCGCAACGGGGGGAGTCGGCGCGGGGACGGGGGCCCGGGGCGGGGCGGCCGCGAAGGCAGGCGCCGGAACGGGCTCGTGGGAGTGCTCAAGCCTGACCCGGTCAACGAGCACCGGCGTCGCAGTCACCGGCGTCGCAGTCACCGGCGTCGCAGTCACCGGCGTGGGAGTCACCGGCGTGGGAGTCACCGGCGCAACAGGGGCAGGTTCCTCGACGGGGGGAGGTCCCTCGACGGAAGCAGGCTGAGCCTCGACCCAGACTGCGGCAGGCTTGGCCTGGACGACGGGGACGGCCTCGACGACGGGACGGCCTCGACGACGGGGACGGCCTCGGCAACGACCGCATCTGCCACGGGCTCAGGGGTCGCGGGGACCTCGGGGACCTCGGGGACCTCGGTGGGCGTCGGGTACCGGTGGTGCGGTCTCATCCGGCGCCGAGCGCTCATCCGCCGCCGAACGGACCGGGTGGAGCGGACGGGGCGGCGCTGGCCATGTGGTCCCGAAGTTCACGACGGACTCTTCCGTTGCTGGCGGTACCGACGGGGCTGACGGCCTTGCGGGCGGCCATGCGGGCGTCGGGTGCTGGCCCGGCCGGTCATGCGACACCTCGGGATGCGGGGCACTAGGTGCACCACCCAGCACGCGCACCGGCGCGCCCTCGATCATCCCAGGCACCACCACCGGCGGCTGCGGACGGGACGGCGAGGTAGGCGGATAGGACGGCGGGGACAGCGGGGACAGCGGGGGGGACGGCAGGGTAAGCGGACCTGTGCGGGCCGTTGGCAGCGCGGGGGACGGCAGGGCGGGGGCCGGCAGCGCAGGGGCCGGCCGACCACGGCCACCGGGCCCGAGCGCCAGGATCTTCGGCCGCATCGGCTTGCCGGGCGCTGCTCCGCGGCTGTTTCTGGCCGGGCGCGGCGTGCGGCCGGCCGACTGTCCATGATCGCGTTCCCGGACCGCGACCGAAGCCGCGGCAGCGGCGGTCACAGCGGCCGCCGGGACGCCGACCGTCGCCCTGGCGTTCCCGGCCATGGCATCCCTGGCCAGACCGGCCTTCACCGTCGCCGCCATCGACGCCGCGGCGGTTGGCACCAGAACGCCGGACCGGTGCGGTGCCTGACGTCCGCGCCAGACGCGGGCGGAGACGACCATCTGGTCCTTCTCGCTGAGCGGCACGAGCCTGACCCACGTCCGCGGCTCGGTCAGGTACCGCGCCTGCGACTCGATCAGCTCCGGGAGGCGCTTGCTCTCGAGGACGGGCCTGGTGGTCAGCCAGGTGAGCACCCCGGGAGGCAGTATGTACAGCCAGAGCAGCGTGTGATTGAAAGGCAGTCCTATAGCGATCAGCAGAACGATGTAAGGTACCGTGATCCCGGTGAATACGGCGATCCAGTTGATCGGCAGCGGCATGGGCAGCCGGAAATCGTAAAGCTTGTAGAGCCGCTTCTCGATGCGCCAGATATTCGTATACGTGGGCAGGTCCACAGGACTTTGCTCCTCAGCGAGAAATAAAATCAATGAACCCCGAGTGCGTTCGCTATCCCCAAGGCCAGCGTTTGTACGATGTCCGGCACGTAGAAAATGACGGCGATCGCAACAGCTAGCACGATGAATTGCACGAACCGGGTGATCTCGCGAGTGAAGAGGAAGAACAGCGCCACGATACCGACGATGCCGAGGAACAGCGGGCCGAAGAGGCCCTGTAGGTACTTGACGAGATTTCCGGTGCTGATCGCCGCCTGCGGTGCCGCAGCGGCGATGATCGATACGGACATTATCCTTCCCTTCCGTGGACATCAGTGCGCTTGCCGGGAAGCCTCGGGTGAGCGGCGCTCCGCAGGCGCCGTCGGCCGCACGGGCCGAGCGGCACGGCCAACGATGACGCGAACCAGATCATTGGGTTCCCATCGGCTGCGTAGATGCACGGATGTCCTTTACATACCATCTTCCGCTTTGCAGGTCGATGACCGACATGTCGTAGCTTGTGACGAGTCGCGGCGCGACCCGTCACGACTTGCCTGGTAGGCATCCAGGTCACGGTTGCGGCACCGCCCCGCGAGGCGCCCCCCGGGGGAACGACGCCATTGGCGTACGCCCCGCGCCCGGCCGAGGCCAATGGTTGTCCAACGTACACGGGCGACTCCGCACCGCTATCGAGGCTAGCAAGGCTTAGCCTACGCACCATCACTCCTCCGCCCGTCGTACCTGCCAGCCAGGTACGAGCGCGCTAATGCCGTCCCATGCTCCATTGTGCGGCATAAACCGACCACACGTGCGGCATTGGAGCCGAACAAACCGCATCGATCCGATACTGGAGTTACCTCCAGTCACATCCGACACAGTTACGGTTCCACCACCGACACGGAGCCCCGAGCCGAAGGTAACTCGTTACATAGTGATACGCAACGACCAACACGACGGTTCATCACATCACGGAAAAATCTTCATCGTGGCCGGTAACCGACCTGCGACGGCCGACCACCCCGGAAAAGCAACAATTACATTCCGTAACCATTCAGCGCCCCGAGACTGCGCGCAGCCCCTTCGGCCCGGGCTCGCGTGCCCGCCACCGCTCCCGCCGAGCGGATTTTCAGGATCGGCCGACCGGAACGCCGCACGCGCCCAGGGCGCGGGTCCGCGACTCGCCCGGGTTCGCCCGGCATCAGCGGGGCCGGGCCGACCGTCCGGCAACGCTCCTGCGGGCATCCGCCGGCAGCGCCCGGCCGGTTCGACGGTCTCCCGCAGACCAGACACGAGGGCCCTCTTCCCGCCCCGAGGGCGTGCGACCGGGTATTTCTCGTCTTATGAGCATGTTCCGGCGCGCCCAGGCGGTAATGATCACGAAGAGTTTTGCTGACGTAAGAAACGAATTCAATAGGTGCACAGAATCTCCCGCGATCATGGGCCAGATCCGGATATGCACCATGTGAGGGTATGCACCCGCAGTCAGCGGCAAAGACCCTCGTACTGCAGCCTCAATGCATGCCATGTTCGCCGTCACATGTCCGAGCTTAAGATTCGGACATATCCGCCATGGTGCGATCGCGTTCCGTCCGGTCGTATAGCGCCCGCATGGGACCACGATCATGCTTCTTACCCGGACCGGCGGCGGGAACCCCACGAGAAACATTACGACAATGACGGTCAGCGCAGGATCAGGAGTGTCTGGCGGCGACCGGAACCCCAGGGAGCCCGCGGCCCCACGTTCACCGCTCGCTTCCGGTGGCTTCGAGCTCGGTAAGGCGGTAATGCAGAAGCCGCTTGATCAGGTCGAACCAGCCAGTCGGGAACCGCAGCGAACAGTGGTGCTTGAACGCCTGCAGCATCCACAACCGGACACCGTCCTTCAGGTAGACGGGGTTGTTCCAATGGGTAGACGGGGTTGTTCCAATGGGTAGACGGGGTTGTTCCAATGGAGTGTCTCGAAGAGATCGGGCGCCGCAGCCCGGCTCAGCTCGCGGAGCTTCTCCAGGGGCGCCAGACCGCGCTGCCGCGCACCGCATCGACCATCAGGTCCCCAACATGGTTCTCCCAGTCAGCAAAACCAGAGGCCGGGTCAATGCCGGCGAGGGAGAACATCGAGACTGCGCTTTTCACTCTTATGTCTCAACTTAAGCTTTAGACATATCGGCCCGTTGTTATGATCGTGTGCCGTTCGGGTCGCAGAGCGCCCATTAGGGCACACGATCGTGTTTCCGATCCGGACCGGGCGGCGGGCGGGTGGGCGCCGACGAGAGTGCCGGGCCAGATGGCTTTGAACTCCACCGCGTCGCCTGCCATTGGATCGTCGACTGCGCGGGATCGGAATTACACGTTGAAGCGGAACTCCACGACGTCGCCGTCTTGCATGACGTAGTCCTTGCCCTCGATGCGGGCCTTGCCTACGGCCCGGGCTGCGGGTACCGAGCCGGCTGCCATCAGGTCGTCGAAGGAGACGATCTCGGCCTTGATGAAGCCGCGCTGGAAGTCGGTGTGGATTACGCCGGCCGCCTCGGGGGCGGTCGCCCCGATCGGGATCTCCCAGGCGCGGGTCTCCTTCGGGCCCGCAGTCAGGAACGTCTGCAGGCCGAGGACTCGGAACCCGGCCCGCGCGAGCTGGGCCAGTCCTGGCTCGCCAAGGCCCGCCTCGGCGAGCAGCTCGGCGGCCTCATCGTCGGGCAGCTCGGTCAGGTCGGCCTCGGTCTTGGCGTCGAGGAAAACCGCCTCGGCCGGCGCCACGAGCGACGAAAGCCGCCCTTTCAGGTCATTATCCGACAAGTCGGATACATCCATGTTGAAGACGTAGATGAATGGCTTGGCGGTCAGCAGGTGCAACTCCCGCAGCGCCTTGAGCGAGATCCCCGCCTTGGCCGCCCCCGCGAACAGCGTCGTCCCCGAATCGAGCACAGAGGTGGCCGCCTCGGCCGCCGCGGCGGTCTCGAGCTTCTCCGGGTCCTTGGAGGACTTCGTCTCCTTGGCCAGCCGGGGCGTCGCCTTCTCCAACGTCTGCATGTCTGCGAGTATTAGCTCGGTGACGATCGTCTCGATGTCGCCCTCAGGCCCGTCCGACCCCTCGACCCGGCTCACGTCCGGGTCGCCGAAGACCCGCACGACCTGGCAGATCGCGTCGGTCTCGCGGATATGGCCGAGGAACTGGTTTCCCATCCCCTGCCCCTCGGAGGCACCCTTGACTAGACCGGCGATGTCGGTGAAACGCACCGTGGCGGGCACTACCCGCGCCGACTTATAGAGCGAGGCCAGGGCGGCGAGCCTCGGATCCGGGACACCGACGACGCCGACGTTCGGCTCGATGGTGGCGAACGGATAGTTCGCGGCCAGCGCTCCGGCCTTGGTCAGCGCATTGAACAGGGTGGACTTGCCGACGTTGGGCAGGCCGACGATTCCGATAGACAGGCTCACGAACGGCGAGTCTAGTGCCGCCGGCCGCGACCTTCAGAACGCGGAAGTTTCCGTCCAGTTCCTTGAGGTTTTCCGTAGAGTTACAACTCATGTACTCGTAGCGACATCGGGGGGATGCTATGAGTGACTTCAACGCGGCCTATCCGGGGTATGAGGCGACGGCCCGGCTTGATGAGCTGCGGGCGACCGAGTACTCGTACCTGGACGAGGGCGGGCACGTGTACCTGGACTACACCGGGGCGGGGCTGCCTGCGCGGTCCCAGATTCTCGCGCACGCGGCCCGGCTGCGGTCCGGCGTGTACGGGAACCCGCACTCGGAGAACCCTACGTCGTCCGCCTCCACGCTGCTCGTCGAGCGCGCCCGCGCCGCGGTGCTCCGGTACTTCAACACCCACTCAGACGAGTACGCGGTCATCTTCACGCCGAACGCGACCGGGGCCTGCCGCCTGGTCGGCGAGGCGTACCCGTTCGGGCGGCGAACCAGGTTCGTGCTGACCGCCGACAACCACAACTCGGTCAACGGGATCAGGGAGTACGCCGCCCGGGGCGGCGCGCGAGTGGCCTACGTCGGGCTGAACGGCCGCGAGCTGCGGGTCAGCGAGCCGGACATGCTCGCCGCGATCGGGCGAGGACACGGGTCACGGGCCGGACTGTTCGCCTACCCGGCGCAGTCCAACTTCAGCGGGGTGCGCCACCCGCTGGCGTGGGTGGCGCGGGCGCAGGCCAGCGGGTACGACGTGCTACTGGACGCGGCGGCGTACGTGCCGACGAGCCGACTCGACCTCTCGGTGGTCCAGCCGGAGTTCGTGGCGATCAGCTGGTACAAGGTATTCGGCTTCCCGACCGGGGTCGGCTGCCTGCTCGCGCGGCACGAGGCCCTGGCCCGGCTGCGGCGGCCGTGGTTCTCCGGCGGCACGATCACGGGGGTCAGCGTCGCCGGCGGCTGGCACCGAATGCTGCATGGCGAGGCCGGGTTCGAGGACGGAACGGTGAACTTCCTGGCCATCCCCGATGTCACGGTCGGGCTCGACCGGATCTCCGGCATCGGGGTCGACCTCATCAACCAGCGGGTCGGGATACTTACCTCGTGGCTTGTTGACTGCCTGGGCAGGATGCAGCACAGCTCCGGGGCGCCCATGGTCCGGGTCTACGGGCCGCAGACCCGGTCCGCCCGCGGCGGGACGGTGGCACTGAACTTCCTCGATCCGGACGGGCGGGTGATCGACGAGAGGGCGGTGTCGCGCGACTCGAGCGCGACCGGGATCTCGCTGCGGACCGGCTGTTTCTGCAACCCAGGCGCCGGGGAGGCCGCCTTCGGGCTCACCCCGCGGGACCTGCGCGACGCGGCGCGGGCGCTGTCACGCAGGCGCCTCACGGGCGAGGTGGACGAGTACCTGTCGCTCGTCGGTCTGCCGACCGGCGGCGCCGTCCGGGTCTCGCTCGGCGTCGCGTCGACGATCGACGACGTGGACGCGTTCCTTGACTTCGCCGAGCGCACCTACCGCGACCGCCGCCCCGACCTCGCCGGCCTATCCCCCCGCCACAGCTGCTGACCATGCGTTCTTCTCATCCTCGCCGTCGGCTGCGTGATACACTCCTTTGATGCTATATGTCAGCTAAATGCGGCTATTAAGATTCTAAAGGACAGCAAATTGGTCGGGGCATCATGACCAACGCGCATTACAATTACGTACCCGATGAATTCGAGGGGCGACTGCCTCTCATTCCTCAAAAGCCGCCATCGCGACTAGTGGCGATCCGTGACATGCTTCGGGGAAATCAAGACCTCCTGCGCAATGCGGGTAGCCTAGCCGCCACTACTGGCGTCACGTCCGTATTGGGCTTCGGCTACTGGATCTACGCTGCTCGAGTATTTCCGCAGCAGGCGGTCGGTTACGGGTCCGCCGCGATATCTGCGATGACATTGCTCGGCACGATCGGCATGTTCGGCCTCGGCACGATGCTCATCGGAGAACTGCCACGACGGGAATCACGTGGCGGCCTCATGATGGCCGCGTTCATCGCCGCTTTCATTGGATCGTTCATACTCGGGGCTGGCTTCGCCCTAGTGTCAATGTCATTCGGCAACCATTTCATGGAGATCTCCGGAACGTTGGGCCGGATGGCGATCTTCTCCTTTGGCGTGGCCATTACCGGCGTCACGCTTGTCTTTGATGACGCCACTATTGGCCTTATGCGCGGCGGCCTCCAGCTGACCAGGAACGTGGCGGTCTCGATCGCCAAGATGGCGGCCCTGCCCGCCTGCGCGCTGATCCTGCATGACATGTTCGGGGTCGGGATCTTGCTGGCCTGGGTGCTCGGCACAGTTGTCTCGATCATTCCTGTCATCGTCATAGTCAAGCGGCGCGGTGGGAGAATCCTGCACCGGCCGGACTGGAAGTCATTCCGGCGGCTCGGTAAGGTGACCCTCGCCCACAACTGGCTGAACCTTGCCATCGCCACCCCCGTGAAACTCATTCCAGTCCTCGTGGTCATCGTTGTGTCGCCCTCGTCCAACGCGGCCTACTACATCGCCTACATGCTGGCCAGCTTCCTGTTCATGGTCCCCATGCACCTGTCGACGGTGCTCTTCGCGATCGCCTCCGCGGCGCCGGAGATGATCGCGGAGAAGTTGCGTTTCGTGCTCCGCATGTCGGTGACCATCGGGGTGCCCGCCGGACTGATCCTGGGGCTCATGGCCCACACCGTGCTGTCCATCTTCGGTTCCAGCTACGCGAGCCTGGCGACCGGGCCGCTGTGGATAATGATCGTCAGCTACATTCCCGGGCTACCTAACACCGTGTACATCGCGGTCTGTCGCGCTACCGGCCGGGTGAACCAGGCGGCGATCTTCCTCACCGCGGCCGCGGTCGTCCAGATGGCGGCCGTCGTGGTGGGCGGCAAGCTCGATGGCCTATACGGGCTGTCCTACGGGATGCTCGGGGTCGCGATCCTGGAAGCCCTGGTGACGACCCCTGCTGTCCTGCGGGCCGCCTACGGCAGCGCGCCGGTTCGCTCCGCGGCCGCCCCCGCGACCGGGGGCCAGCGGCAACTGCAGACCCCGGCTTCGGCCGATGCGCTGCGGCTCAGGCAGGAGGCCGGCCTTGCCGCGCTCTTCGAGCTCGCGACGAGCGTGGCACCCGACCGGTCCCGCCCGAAGCCCGATCTCGCGGCCACGACCGCGGAGGCTTGGAATTTGGGGGCTACGCCGCCGACGCCGACAGGTCAGGGTCACGGTCGTCATCGGCGTCCCGCCGTCGCCGCCACCGCGGCCAACCCCGCCTTGTCGGACACATCCCGGGGGCCCGACCTCGACGACCCGACCTCCCACGCCCTCCAGGACGCCGGCCTGGCGGCGCTCATCGCGGGCGCCACCCATGCCGCGCGTTTCTGAGCGGAGCCCAACGATCTCTCGGCGGACTTGACCGTTTCTTCAGCCGGTCGTCCTCTCGCCGGGGCTAGGCGGGGATCCTGCGCCGTCCCTTGAAGTACAGCCAGGGGCCGATCAGCAATCCCCTGATCTCCCGGCCCATGAGCCCCTGCGGCAGCGTGGGGTTGTCCTTGACCCGGTCCCTCAGGGTGAAGATCCGGAGCACCCCGTGCAGGATCCTCAGCGGCAACTCCCGGCGCGCTCGCGGGACGCGGAGCATGATCGCGGCAAGCGCGGCGGTATTGCCCGTCCCGTACGACCGCATTTGCTTGCTCAGCTCGGCTAGATCGGTCCGGTGGTAATGGAAAACGATGGCGGACGGCTCGTAGACGATGCGGTTCCCGCTGAGGATGATCCGCATGTAGATCTCAAGGTCTTCGCCGCCGCCAGACAGCGTGCCCGCGCCAAGCGCCTCGTCGAAGTCGCCGATCTCCTTCATGAGCACGCGCGAGACGGCGAAGTTCGCCCCCGTGCCGAAGATCCCCGGGGAGTACGGATACAACGGCGAGTCATGGCGATTGGCAGTCAGGTCGAAGATCCGCCTCTCGCACACCGCCCCCCATTCCTGGCGGAGGTGGAAGTACAGCTGTATCGAGTTCTCAAGCTGGGCGGTCGCGATCAGCCCGGTTACACACGCGACGTCGGGTGCCGCCTGGAAACCGCGCACGATGCCTTCCAGCCACCATGGGTCGACGGTGACATCGTCATCGGTGAACGCCACTAGGTCCGCAGAGGCTTCCAGGAGCCCGCGGTTGCGCGCGCAGGAGAGACCCGGCCGTGGCTCTCGGACGTAGCGGACTCTTGGGTCCTCGCCATACGCGGCGAGCACGGCGTCCTTGGTCGCGTCAGAACTAGGAGCGTTATCAACCAGCACGATTTCGAATGGCCGGTAATGCATGCCGAGCAGGCTGCGCAGTGTGGCCAGGGCGCCCTCCGGACGATTCCTCGTGCACACGACGACGCTCACTAGCGGACGGTCAGTGGATTCGTTCTCGAGTTCCGCAGCCGGGGTCAGGCCGCCGGCCTGGCAGACTGTTAAGGACAGGCAAGCCGACTCGCGCATAATGCGCGTTGATCGCGCTTGAAAGCTGGCCCCAAACCTGCCGCGCGATCGCGTCAGAATCAAGGAAATCGGGCTGCAGCAACGCATATCCAACCGGCACGTGCTGGAGTTTGACGAACAAATAGACGCCGTTATAGGACGGACCGCCGGCCCGCTCAGGCAGTTCAATGTTGACGATTGGCGCCGTAAGTTCCAGTTCGTCGATAAATAGCGGAGCTTCCATCGGCTTTCAGCTTTCAACTTTCGACGCAGTGTCGGGGACCCGCGGTAAGTCTAGCGTCGCCACTCGCATCTCACCGGCAGCGAGAGAGAAGAGCGGAGAGAAGACAGCGAGGGAGAGAGACAGGGGCGGATGGCAGGCTAAGGCCGTGCCGACGGGCGTTCTGCGGGCGATGAGGGCGGTCGTGGCGACCAGGAGCGCGACTGCCAGCGCCGTTAGAGCCAGCCAATTGCCCCATCCCGGATGGTCGAGGAGGGCGAGCAGGGCCGCCGCGAGCAGGACCGGCGGGAGGGAGACACCGAGCGCGGTCAGCCCGCCGGGCGGCATCGGGGCCGCAGCGGAGATGAGCAGCCCGAGGGCGAGCGCGACCGCCGATGACAGCAGCAGGGTCACGAACACCGGCCCGTAGCCGCCTTGATGCAGCCGACCCGACAGGCCCGGCACCAACAGCACGATCGCGTCGGCGACGACAAGCGGCGGGACTAGGACGGCAGCCTTGGCCAGCACGTACGCGCCGGAGCTAAGGCCGGAGAACCGCTCCGCTCGCAGCGCGCCAACCTCGGGCCGGATCTGCGGCACGCCGTAGGCCAGGCCGACGAAGAATCCGCCGAACACCGCCCAGAACGCTCCGCCCGGCCGCGCCGGGTCCAGTGCCCCCAGGCCGAGCAGCGCGAGAAAGGTGAGCAGCACCGCCACCGGCGCGCTGGCCAGCGCTGCGAGCATGGGCCCCGACCGGACTAGCGCATCGACGTTCCGCCTGGTCAGCGCGGACAATTGCCGGAACGGGCGGATCAGTCGCCCGGTCGTCCCGCTCACCAGGCTGCCCGCTTCGGCCGGCCTCCAGGTCATGCGCGGCCAGTCCGTCGTCGAGCAGACCGGCGCTGACCGACCCGACGCCGTCGAGGCCGGCTTCGGCCAGGTCGCCGTCCAGGTCGCCGTCCAGGTCGCCCGCGAACAGGCCCGTGGACCCGCCGTCGGCGGAGTGCGGGCCTTCCGTGTCGGGCACCAGGCGGGCGGGCCCCCGTGGGGGCGGAATGGTCGGGGCAAGCGAGAAAGCCGGGACCGTTCGAGAGAACTGGGGAAATCGGCGGGACCAAGCCGCTGCCGGGTCGCCGAGGCCGGCCAGCCGCTCGTATATCTCGTCCAGGCTGTCGGCCGCGAAGTAGTCGCACGCGGCGTCCGGCGTGCCGAAGAACGCCAGGTGGCCGCCGGTGGCGAGAACGGCCACCTTGTCGCAGCGGACGGCGTCGAGCGGGTTCTGCGTGGTGAGCACCACCGTGGTCCCGTTGTCGCACAGGCGGCGCAGCAGGCGCATCACCTCGGCCCCCTGCGCCGGGTCGAGGCCGATCGTGGGCTCCTCGAGGAAGAGCTGCGCCGGCTCGGTGAGCAGCTCGGCTGCGATGGCGGCGCGCTTGCGCTGGCCGGCGTCCAGCTCCCCGACGGGGATGGCCGCCCGCCCCGCCAGATCGACCGCGCCCAGCGCATCGGCAACCCCCCCGTGGCAGACCTTGGCGCCGCGCAGCGCAGCCGTGTAGCGGAGCGCACGGTCCAGCGGGAGCACCGGATGAATCGTGTCGGCATTGGGGATATATCCGACATATCGCCCAGCGCGGACCGGACCATTGGTCGAGCGGGTTACCGTTCCCGAGGACGGCGGACGCAATCCCGACATGGCGTCGAGCAGCGTCGTCTTACCCGATCCGCTGCCGCCGATGATCGCCATCAGCTCGCCGTGACCAACGGTCAACGACACATCTCGCAAAGTGACTTCCTCGGACGACCTGGCCTGCTGGCCGATCGCGCGCACCTCGATGGCCGGCTGCACGCTGACCATTGTCCCCGGTTCCCTCGCGTGTCGCTCGCAGGAGCCGCGCCGGCGCGCCGATACTAGAAAACATGATCCTCTTCGCCTTGCTGGCCGGCATTCTCATCGGCGCGGTGCTCGGATACCTAGTGGCGCGGAACCACCTCGGCACCGCCGCGGCGACGGCGGAGGAGCGCGCCCGCTCGGCGCAGGAGCGGGCCGCGCTGCTCGAGCGGACGGCGGCGGAGAAGACCGCGCTCGCCGAGGGCCAGCTGGCGCAGCGCTTTGATGTCGAGACGCTGGTCGGGCCGATGCGGGAGACCCTCGCCCGGGTCGAGCAGCAGCTCCGCGACTCCGATATAGCGCGAGCCCGGTCGCACGCCGAGCTCACCCAGCAGGTGGAGTTCACCCGGCACGGCGCCGAGCAGCTCCGCGAGCAGACCCAGGCGCTGGTCACCGCGCTGCGCCGGCCGGAGGCCCGCGGCCGGTGGGGCGAGCTACAGCTCCGCCGGGTGGTCGAGCTGGCCGGCATGGCGGCGCACGTGGACTTCGACGAGCAGGTGGTGGTGGACGGCGGCCAGCGGCCGGACATGGTCGTGCGGCTGGCCGGCGGCAAGAACGTGGTCGTCGACTCCAAGGTCTCGCTCGCCGCTTACCTTGAGGCGGCCTCGGCGGCGGACGAGTCGGAGCGCGAAGCGCGCATCGCGGCGCACGCCCGGCACCTGCGGACGCACGTGGACCAGCTCGGCTCGAAGGCGTACTGGTCGTCGCTGCCGGAGTCCCCTGAGTTCGTGATCATGTTCGTGCCCGGCGAGGCGTTCCTCGCCCCGGCCCTCGAGCATGACCAGGGGCTGCTTGAGTACGCGCTCGCGCGGCGGGTGCACCTCGCCACGCCAACCACTCTGGTCTCGATGCTCCGCACGGTTCAGTACGCGTGGCAGCAGCAGGCACTGTCGGAGAACGCCAGGGAGGTGTTCGAGCTCGGCCGGGAGCTCTACGCTCGGCTCTCCGGCCTCGGCCGGCATCTGGACAAGGTCGGCAAGTCGCTGACAACCGCGGTCGGCGCCTACAACATGGCGGTCGGCACGATGGAAAGCCGCGTCCTGGTCAGCGCCAGGCGGCTGGCATCGCTCGGGGTGGTGGACGCGGAGCTCACCGGCCCGGCCCCGGTGATGGAAACGGCGCGGCCGCTGTCCGCGCCGGAACTGGTCACCTCGGAGCCAATGTAGAGATTTATCCGGTTTAAGCTACTTCTTCCGGAGCTCGCGGGGGAGCTGGAAGGACATCCGCTCCTTGACCGCCTCGATCTCTTCCACGTCGGCGAACCCGAGCGCGGCCAGCTTGCCAAGCACGCCGGTGACGAGCTCCTCGGGCACCGAAGCGCCGCTGGTCAAGCCGACCGTGGCCGCTTCGTGGAACCAGGCTTCTTCGATCTCGCCGGCGTCATCGACCAGGTAGGCGGCGGGCGCGCCGGCGTCCTTGGCGACCTCGACCAGACGGACCGAGTTAGACGAGTTCGGCGAGCCCACGACGATCACCACGTCGGACAGCGGTGCGATCGTCTTGACCGCGGTCTGCCGGTTCTGCGTCGCGTAGCAGATGTCGTCGCTCGGCGGGTCCATCAGCTGCGGGAACCTCTCGCGCAGCGCCGCGACCGTCTGCACGGTCTCATCGACCGACAGCGTCGTCTGGGAGAGCCAGACCACCTTCGCCGGATCGCGCACCTCGACGCCGCCCGCGCCGCCCGGGCCGTCGACCAGGTGGATGCGCGCGGGCGCCTCACCGGTGGTGCCGACAACCTCCTCGTGGCCCTCATGACCGATGAGCAGGATGTCGTGATCGGTGGCGGCGAAGCGCCTCGCCTCGTTGTGCACCTTGGTGACCAGCGGGCAGGTCGCGTCGATGGCGGTCAGACGCCGGCTCGCGGCCTCCTCGCGTACCTGTGGCGCGATGCCGTGCGCGGAGAACACGATGACGCTGCCCTCGGGCACCTCGTCGGTCTCCTCGACGAAGATGGCACCGAGCTTCTCCAGCTCGCTCACTACATGCTTGTTGTGCACGATCTGCTTGCGCACGTAAACCGGTGCGCCGAACTTGCCGAGGGCGATCTCCACGGCTTGCACGGCCCGGTCGACCCCTGCGCAGTAGCCACGCGGCTTCGCCAGCAGGACCCGTCGGTGCGTCTCAGACATGTCATCCATGGTAGGCGAGACCGGCAGCCTGTCAGGCAGATGCCTGCACCTAGTATCAGCAGTATCTCCTGGCCGCGCAGAACATCACGGGCCTGATTCGTCCGCATTCGCCCCGATCGCGGGAAATTCCTGAGGTACCGGCTTAATCAAGACAAGGCGGACTAGGCCTTGACTGCGGCAGACTGGTGCTGAACCGACCCTTTTTAGGAGAGTGTGATATGCGCGTCCCGCAGGTTACCGAGCGCGTGAAGGAGGCCCCGGCGTCGGCGCTGCGGGCAATGTTCGCCGGAATCGGCTCACTCCTATCCGTCACCGACAAGATCCGCGCCAAGCCGGCCACCGAAACCACCGCCGAGACCGTGGCAGCCGCCCCCGAGACGGCAGCCCCGGAAGCCTCCGCAGCGCCGGAGTCCACGGCCGCTACCGAAACCACGGCCGATCCCGAGGCGACGGTAGTCGCGGAGACCACCACCGCTGCGCAAGAGCCCGCGCCCGTGGCGGCCGCCGCCAAGACGACCGATGCGCCTGAATCGGAAGAGGCCGCCGCGCTGCCGCTGCCGAACTATGACGAGCTGTCGATCGCCTCGCTGCGCGCGCGGCTGCGCAATCTCTCGCCCGATCAGCTCACGGTCCTCATCTCCTACGAGAAGAGCCACACCGGCCGCGCGGACGTGGTTGCCATGTTCGAGCGGCGCATCGCCAAGCTCGCCGAGGCCTAGCCCGCCAAGGATCGTGGGTCAGGCACGGGGCGAAATAAGGCCACCTTGACCCACGATCGCGCGCGAAGCATGGTGGGATAGACGTTATGGCCCTTGAGACGTCCGCTGAGGCACCGGTTCCGGTCCGGACCGTGCTGCAGGCTGTGGGCGGCTGGATCGGCAAGCTCGGCCGGATCTGGGTAGAGGGGCAGATAGCCGAGTTCAAGAAGCGCGGCAACACGGTCTTCCTGACGCTCAGGGACCCGATCGCCGCGGTCTCCGCCCAGGTCATCTGCACACGCCAGGTGTTCGAGGCGGTCGCCCCGGTCGAGGGCGCGCGCGTGGTGATGTTCGTCAGGCCCGACTTCAACGCCACGCGTGGCTCATTCGCGCTCACCGCGCTCGAAATCCGCGCGGTGGGGATAGGCGAGCTGCTGGCGCGGCTGGAGAAATTGCGCGCGCAGTTGGCGGCCGAAGGTCTCTTCTCCGCCGAACGAAAGCGTGCGCTGCCTTTCCTGCCCGGCGTCATCGGCCTGGTGTGCGGGCGGGATTCGGCGGCCGAGCGCGACGTGGTCCATAACGCGGAACGCCGCTGGCCGGCCGTCAGGTTCCGGATCGAGCAGTCCGCGGTGCAGGGCCCGTACGCGGCAGGCGAGGTAATCGAGGCGGTGCGCAAGCTGGACGCAGATCCGGATGTCGATGTGATCGTGATCACCAGAGGCGGCGGCTCACTCGAGGACCTGCTCCCGTTCTCCGACGAGGCGCTGCTCCGCGCGGTGGCGGCCTGCCGCACGCCGGTGGTGTCGGCGATCGGGCACGAGCAAGACAGCCCGCTGCTCGACTACGTGGCGGACCTGCGCGCCTCCACGCCGACCGACGCGGCCAAGCGGATCGTGCCCGACGTCGCCGAGCAGCTCGCGCTCGTCACCCAGCTGCGGGACCGAGCACGGCGGTGCATGCGCGGCTGGCTTGACCGTGAGCAGTCCTGGCTGGACGCGACGCGCTCCCGCCCGGCCCTCGCCGACCCGGTCCGCGAGATCGAGCGGCAGGCCGAGCAGGTCGATGCCCTCATCCGCCGGGCGCGCCAGTCGCTTGACGCTGGCCTGGCCAGGGCCGGCGACGACGTCGCGCACACCCGGGCCCGCCTGCTCGCGCTTTCCCCCGCCGCGACGCTCCGCCGTGGCTACTCCATCACGCAGCACGCCGACGCGACCGTGGTCCGCGCGGCCGCCGAGGTCTCCCCGGGCGAGCGGCTGACCGTCCGGTTCGCCGAAGACCAGCTGACCGTCAGCGTGGATCACGAGTAGGCTTTTGGCGTGACGGATCGTGAAGCCCTCTCTTACGAGCAGGCCCGAGACGAGCTCGCCAGCGTGGTGAAGCGACTCGAGACGGGCGGGCTCACCCTCGAGCAATCGCTCGACCTGTGGGAGCGCGGCGAGAAGCTGGCCGCGATCTGCGCCGAGTGGCTGGATGGCGCCCGCGCCAGGCTGACCGCCGCCATGGCGGCCCGCGAGAACCCCGATGCCCCAAACGCCGAGGCTGCTCCCTTCTAACTTTGCCACTTTATAAGTCACACTCGCGCGGGATACCCCAGCGCCCGTCGCGCATCCTAGGCTGTAGCTATGCGCGTGGATATCTGGAGCGACGTCATCTGCCCGTGGTGCTACCTCGGCAAGGCGCGATTCTCCCAGGCCCTGAGTTCCTTTGCGCACCGCGACGAGGTCGAGGTCGTATACCGCTCGTTCGAGCTCGACCCCGGCTATCCGAAGGATGGCCGCGAGACCACCTTCGCCATGCTGAGCAGGAAGTACGGCATGGCGGAAGCGGACGCGCGCGCCGCCGAGTCGCGCATCGCGGACCTCGCGGCGGCCGAGGGGCTCGGCTTCGCCCCCGAGCGGCCGGTCGGGAACACCTTCGACATCCACCGCGTGCTGCACCTGGGGCTCGCCAAGGGCGCGCAGGCGGAACTGGTCCGCGCGGTCGACCAGGCGTACTTCGCGCAGGGGCGGCAGGTCTTCGACCGCGACGCGATCAGCGAGATCGCCGCCAGCGCAGGTCTGGACGCCGCCCTGGCCGGGGATGTTGTCGACGGCGACGCCTACGCCGAGGAGGTGCGCCAGGACGAACTGCAGGCGCGCCAGCTTGGCATTACCGGCGTCCCGTTTTTTGTATTCGACATGGCGCTCGGGGTCTCCGGCGCGCAGCCGACTGAGATGCTCGCCAGCGCGTTGCATCAGGCGTGGGAACGGCGCGGCTAACAACCCCAGGCGCGCAGACCAGGAAAATATGCGCCTTGAATGGTAAAGCGGACGTAACGGAACGGGTAGGGATTCACCATGACCGATGAGAATGTGACCGCCGGCACTCCGGGGGCGCCTGAGCCAGGCAAGCACGCGCCGAACAGGAACTTGGCGCTTGAACTCGCCAGGGTGACGGAAGCCGCCGCGATGGCGTCGGCCCGCTGGGTCGGCCGCGGCGATAAGAACGGCGCCGACGACGCCGCCGTGAACGCGATGCGGACGCTCATCAACTCCGTGTCGATGCGCGGCGTGGTGGTGATCGGCGAGGGCGAGAAGGACAACGCCCCGATGCTGTTCAACGGCGAAGAGGTGGGCGACGGCACCGGCGCGGCCGTCGACGTCGCGGTGGACCCGATCGACGGCACCAGGCTGTGCGCGAACGGCATGCCGAACGCGGTGTCCGTGATCGCGGTCGCCGAACGCGGCTCGATGTACGACCCGTCTGCCGTCTTCTACATGAACAAGCTGGCCACCGGTCCGGAGGCGGCCAAGGTGGTGGACATCGACGCGCCGCCGGCGGCGAACATCGCCGCAGTCGCCAAGGCCAAGGGCATCTCGCCGCACGACGTCACGGTGGTCATCCTTGACCGGCCCAGGCACGAGGGCCTGATCGCCGCGGTCCGCGCGGCCGGCGCCAGAATCCATTTGATCACCGACGGGGACGTGGCCGGCGCGATCATGGCGGCCCGCGATGACACCGGCATCGACCTGATGCTCGGCATCGGCGGCACCCCGGAGGGGATCATCGCGGCCTGCGCGCTGAAGTGCCTCGGCGGCGTGATCCTGGGCAAGCTCGCCCCCAAGGACGACGCGGAGCGCCGCAAGGCGCTCGACGCCGGGCACGACCTCAACCGGGTGCTCACCACCGAGGACCTGGTCTCCTCCGACGACGTGTTCTTCGCCGCCACCGGCATCACCGACGGCGAACTGATGTCGGGCGTCCGCTACAAGCCGGGCGGGCTGACCACCCACTCGCTGGTGATGAGGTCCAGGTCCGGAACGATCCGCTCGATCCGCAGCGAGCACGCCCTGTGGAAGCTGAGCGCCTACTCCACCGTCAAATACGACTGAGCCAGGAGCAGGTCAGGGCAGCGAGGAGCGGCGGCGGCCGGGAAGCCAGCGGCGAGGGCGCGGCGGGGTGCGGGCGAGAACCTCGCTCGCGGCCAGGTAGCCGCGGACCTCGATCACCGGCGTCTCCGACGACGTCGGCACCCGCCTGGCCGTGCCGCCGCGCTGGCGGCCGAGTATCTCGGTCCCGTTCATGACAACCTCGACGCCCACTGGCACAACGATCCGTACCCGGCCGCAGAACGCGTAGACGGTGAGCACGACATGCCGGTCCTGCAGCAGCGCCTCACGTAGGTCCAGGACTACCTCGCCGAACGCGGCGACGCAGGTCATGGTCTGCGGCACCACCCAGCGGCCGCCGCGCGCGGCCGTGCCGAACAGCGCCGCGACCGGCTGGCCGCCGTCCAGTTGCACCGGTTGGTGCTCGGGCGCGGCCAGGTCGGTGGTCAGCCCCGCGAGATCGCCCAGGGTGCGAGCGGACAGGGCGGCCGACATGCGTTCCGCGTACTCGTCATGGGAGATGCGGCCGTCGGCGAGCGCCTCGCCAAGCATGGCGACGACACGTTCTCGGTCGGCGTCGGAAGCGCGAAGATCGCGCGGCGCTGGGCGCGGGGGCATGACCAGAAGATACCCGCTTTCCCGCTCGCCGCCGGGCGCTCGGGACCCCTGCCCGCGCGCCGGGACCCGCCTGCGCATCAGGGCCGCTTCGGCGTACCTCAAATGCGCAGGCGGGCACGGGTCAGCCCGTCGGGCGGTCGGGCCGACCGTCGGTGCCGGCGCGGAAGATGGTCTCTGGCGGCTAGCCGATGACCGATAGTGGCTTGGCCACGTCCTCCAGGGACTTGCCCTCCGCCTTGACGCCGAAGATGATCGCGGCGATACCGCCGATGACCATCGCGACGGCGCCGACTATATAGCCGACGAACAGAGAGTTCCGGTCGGTGCCGGTGCCGATCAGGTGGCCGTACCAGGCCGAGCCGAAGGCGCCAAAGCACTGCGCGATGGCGAAGAACACCGCGATGGCCTTCGCCCGGACCTCAAGCGGGAAGACCTCACTCGCGGTCAGGTAGCCGGCGCTCGCGCCTGCGGAGGCGAAGAAGAAAACGACCGTCCAGCAGAGCGTCTGCGTCGTCGCGTTGAGCGAGCCGTCCCTGAACAACTCGGCGCTGATCGCGAGCAGGATTCCGGACAGAATGTAGGTGCCCGCGATCATCTTCTTCCGGCCGATCGTGTCGAACAGATGGCCGATGGTCAGCGGGCCGGCCAGGTTGCCCGCCGCGAACGCCAAAAAGTAGTACCCGGTGTCGGTGGCCTTGACGTGGAAGTAGAACTCAAGAACCAGGCCGTAGGTGAAGAAGATCGCGTTGTAGAGGAAGGACTGGGTGCTCATCAGCGCGAAGACCAGCACCGAGCGCCCGGGGTACTGCCTGAACAGGGCCCTGAGCAGGGCGAGGTAGCCGATCTGGGTGGCGGGACGGATCTCCAGTTCCTTGCTCTCGTCCACCGGCGGGAGCGCGCCCTTAGTCGCGGCCACGTGGTCTTCGATCTCCTTGATCGACCCCTCGGCCGCGGCCTGATGACCGTGCATGATCTGCCAGCGCGGCGACTCCGGCAGGTTGCGCCGAACGTAGATAATGCAGAGCGCGAGCACCGGGCCGACCAGGTAGGCGATCCGCCAGCCCAAGCCGGCGGCCAGGTGGTTCAGCAAAAACAGCGTGACGAGCGTGCCGAGGAGCGCGCCCGCCCAGTAGGTGCCGTTGACCGCGAGGTCGATCCGGCCTCGGTACCTGGCGGGGATCATCTCGTCGATCGCCGAGTTGATCGCGGCGTACTCGCCGCCGATCCCCATGCCCGCCAGAACACGGGTGGCGTAGAGGAAGATGATCCACTGGCCGCCGGCCGGCGTCGCCGCGGTGAGGCCGCTGCCGATCAGGTATACGCCGAGCGTGATCATGAACAGGTTCCGGCGACCGAGTTTGTCGGACAGCCGACCGAAGAACAGCGCGCCAATGACCTCGCCGATCAGGTACCACCAGGCGATGTCGCCGACCTGGCCTGCGCCCAGGTTCAGCGTGTTCTTCAACGTCAGGTCGGGCCCGACGTTGCTGGCGATGGTGATCTCAAGGCCGTCGAGTATCCAGGCGATGCCTAGCGCCGTTACCAGCCTGGTATGGAACCGAGACCAGGGCAGCCGGTCGATCCTGGCCGGGATCAGGCTGCGGATATTCGGACTGTCTGCCGTCTCGACGGCGGATTTCGTAGTCATGCGAGGCCCCCTGGTACTCCCCGCCCCGCTCTCCCCTTACTCATTACGCACCCTCTCGAGCTTGTTACCCCGGTGTTTCGGGCACACACCTGGCGTCGCTACCCTGGCGGTTTTGAAACATGCCTGCTGATGAGCTCTTGGCGGGCGACTCTTGGCGCGCTGCGATTCGCTCCCTATAGTTAGCTCTGTGAACGATGTATGCGCGGCTGAGGCTGGCGCGACGGCGAAGGCGAAGGCGGAAGCGGTCAAAGCCGAGGCGGCCGAATTGCTGGCGGCGGTTGGCGCGGTGCGCCGGGTGGCGCGGCGCGCGGTGGGCGGCTCGGCTGCGGCGGGGGCGCTCCCACCGGCCCGGTCCGAGCTGCTCAGGCTGGCCGCGCGGCGGCCGGGCATCGGCGTGGCGGAGGCGGCGCAGGAGCTACGGCTGGCGCCCAACAGCGTCAGCACGATGGTCAGCCAGCTCGCGGCCGACGGCCTGCTCAACCGCGGCCGCGCCGAGGCGGACGGGCGTTCGGTCCGGCTCAGCGTGACCGAGGCGGGCGCCGCCCGGGTCGACCAGTGGCGGGACCTCCGCGCCGAACTGGCGGGCCGCGCGCTCGATCGCCTGCCGCTGGCCGACCGGCAGGCGATCCGCGCCGCCGTGCCCGCGCTCAGCAGGCTGGCCGAGCAGATGGAGGAGCTTTGAGGCTCAGGCGGGCAGCAGAGCGCGGAACCGAGCGGTGTCGAAGACAACCTGGCCAGCGGTAAGTCGGCCTTCGCGGACGGTGTGCCACTCGCTCATCAGCACGGTGCCCTGGCCAGCCGGAGTCTGCAGTTCCACCTCATAGACGGTGCAGACATCCTCGCCGTCGGACCATTGCCTGACCGTGCGGTGGCCACGGACGATGTTCTTCAGTCCCTGCGCTCCATCGAAGAACGCATCACGGCCCTCGACCTGAAGGAACGGACCGCGGAAGGCGAAGGTCTCGGCGACCAGGTCGCGGGCGCGGCCGAAGTCCCCGGTGTAGAAGGCGGTCAGGTAGTCCTCGGCGATCTCGGCCGGTGTGCCTGCTTGCATGGGTGCGCTCCTGTGGGCCTGATAGCTTGCATGACGATAGCGAACGCTAGCCCGTCTGCTATCGTGATGCAAGTACCAGGCGGAGGTGGGCGTGCTCGGGCGCATGTACGAAGGCCAGAACTGCTCGGCGGCGCGGGCGCTTGAGCTTGTCGGCGAGCGGTGGAGCCTGCTGATCATCCGCGACGCGCTGTTTCGCGGGATGACCCGCTTCTCCGACTTCCAGCGCAGCCTCGGCGTCGCTCCCAACATCCTGGCCGCCCGGCTCGACCGGTTCGTCGAGGCGGGCCTGATGGAGCGCCACCCAGGACCCGTCTATCGTCTGACCGCCATGGGCCGCGATCTCCAGCCCGTCCTCATCGCCCTCACCGCCTGGGGCGACACCTGGGCAGCCCCGGCCGGGCCACCCATCCGGTACACGCACCATACCTGTGGGGGGCAGGTTCACCTCTGCACCCAGTGCACCCAATGCGGGCAGGTCCCCGATACAGCTGAGGTGATCGCCGTCTGATTGGGTGACTGTTTGCAGCGCACGAGATGCACGCTCCACACCTTCAGGCGAATCTCATAATTTTCGCAGTTAATCTCGGGGAAACACGGTGCGAGGACGATTATGCAAATGACAGCACGACGACGGCTCAGCATCGGATGCATGTTTACGTATGTGGCGGAGATCCCCACGCCGGCCGTGTTTATGGTTCGCCCGGCCATCTCGCGCGCGATCAGCACAGAAGGCAACCAGTGGCTGAGCGATCCGCCCGGCCAGGTGCACGAGTACACCGATATCTACGGCAACGACTGCGCGCGGACCGTGCTGCCAGCCGGCCGGTCGCAGTTCGGGTTCGCCGCGGTGGCGGATGTCCCCGACGCCACCGAGGACTCCGATCCGGACGCGCCCGAGGTGCCCGCGAGCCAGCTGCCTGATCACACGCTGATCTACACGCTGCCGAGCCGGTATTGCCTGCCCGACCTGCTTGCGGGCGAGGCTTGGCAGCGGTTCGGCGGTCTTGAGCCCGGCTATAAGCGGGTCCAGGCGATCTGCGATCACGTCAACGGGCACCTGACGTTCCAGTACGGCAGTTCGACCGCCACCTCAACGGCGGTGGACGTCAACAACTCGCGGTACGGGGTGTGCCGGGACTTTACGCACCTGGCAATCTCGTTCTGCCGGGCGCTGAACATCCCGGCCCGCTACACGTTCGGCTACCTGCCGGACATAGATCTCCCCCCGGACCCGGCGCCGATGGACTTCGCGGCCTGGATGGAAGTATGGCTCGGCGACCGCTGGTGGACCTTTGACCCGCGCAACAACGCCCGCCGCAAGGGCCGGGTCGTGATCGGCCGTGGCCGAGACGCCACCGACGTAGCGGTGGCCACCACCTTCGGCGGCCCCCTCCTAGAATCAATGACCGTCGAGGCCGAAGAGCTCGCGCTGATCGCTGGCCGATCGCCGCGCCGCTTGACTCCGCCGTGATCCACGCGTCGAGCCGTTCCCACCAGCCATAGAGCCACGCGACCTGGGTCTCGTAGTCGGCTGCGCGGGGGACGGCGGCGGCTGGGACCCGCCACCACCGGGCGCGGACCGTTACGTCGGTGAGCAGGCTGTGCCAGACATCGCGGACGCTGACCAGCTTGTCCAGGCCGGTATGGGCCACGAAGATCACGTCTGCGGCCGGGCAGGCGCCGATCGCGGCGAAGGCCCCTCCGGTACGGGGCGGCAGGAGGTTGGGCATCGCCGCGGCCCGTTTGGCCAGATCCGCATGACCCCGTCGGCGCAGGCGCTCGATGCCGCGGCGCCACCGGAGCGGAGTCCAGTTCCCGCCTTCGGGGAAGAGGAGGAGAGCGTCCCGGTTGCCGAGGCCTGCGGCCAGCCGCCTGATCTGCTCTGCCTGCTGCCTGCCGCCGAGCCTGGGGCCGTTCGAGCGGCGGCGGAGGAACGCGTTAGGCACCCGGTTGGCCACGATGTCCAGGCTCGGGTCGAGTTGGATTGTCGCCTTCATGACGACCCGGGGACACCGCTCGCAGACCGTGAGCAGGTGGTGGACAAGCAGCAGCGAGTCGCCGGGGCCAGCGTGACGGCTGAGCACGATGAGGGGGCGCTCATCGGCCAAGGGCTCGTCAGGCGGCGCTGCCACCTCGACCCTGAGCCCGCAGGCGCGGACCGCCACGCGGTAGATCAGGTTGAGAAACCACGCCATGACCGCGTAGTGGCGGGTCCGGTAGGGCTCGGTATCAAGCCGCCCGCCGAAGCCGCTCACGATCCACAGGCCGAGCAGAACGGTGAGCGCGGCGGTCTCGCCGACGGACCAGGTGAGAGCCAGGAACACCACCCGCAGCAGCCGGGGCCGGTGACCGTGCCCGGTCAGCCGTCTGACCAGTGCGGAGGCCGCGCTGAGCAGGGCGACTGGCGGTGTCAGGACGACCAGGCAAGCCGCGATCACGACGATGAGCGGCGCCAGCGCAAGGCGACGGATCAGCCTCGGGGGAAGCATCGGCGGCTCCTAGTCGATCGGTCAGCGGCGAGCGGCCTCCTGGGCCAGATAACTCGCTGACGCCGCGTAAGAACGGTCGATGCTGTTACTTACCTTATTTTGGCTTCGGTAACGGAACTGGCCCGACTCCGGGCTGGATCTGGTCACCGCCGGAGGGCAGCGACATGGACCCGGACGCCTGGCGGAATCGCCGCCATCTCCTCATGGAACCGGTGCCTGCGCGCGATCTCGAAGGCGACAAGCCCCACCTCCCACGGCCGCGTTGGTACTGGGAGCTGGCTCTCTATCCTCCCTACGTGCAGCACGTAAATGGTGGTGGCGCCGAGCGCGATCGCCCGGCCCACCGGGATGGAGTGCGACAAGCCCGCCATCGAAATAATGCCGCCCGTCGATCTCGACCGGAGGCAGCAGCCCCGGCACCGCGCACGATGCCATGACGGCTGGCACGAGCGGGCCGGATGTGAACCAGTGCGCCGTCGCGTCCTCAATGCTGGCCGCAACGCAGTGGAAGGGCACCTTCAGGTCGGCGAAGTCCTCGGCGGGGAGCGTCTCGGTAAGCATTTTCCGCAGCGGCTCGATCGCATGCAGGTGGGTACCGGACTGCACCAGTCGCACCGCTCGCCCCAGGACGTTCTCGCTGAACACCATCCGCAAGGACTCTCCCTGCCAGAGCTCACTCAGCCGGGCCGCCGCCCCGTCCGGATCGGCCGCCACGAACGCGCCGTTAACCGCCCCAATAGACGTGCCGACCACCAGGTCGGCCCGCACCCCGGCCTCAGCAAGCGCCCGCAGCATGCCGACCTCATGCGCCCCGAGCAACCCCCCACCGCCGAGCACGAAAGCTGTCGTCACCTTTCGCAAGCTATCCCCATCCCCCCGCCCAAACCCGCACGAGTTTTGGGATGCGCATGGTTCTCGTGTGACGCAGACTGACGTAGGGTGCGGAGCTGTGTGGGTGGGGGCTGGCGTAGAGTCCCAGGCCTACAGACAGGCGTAACGGCGGGGTAAGAGATCACCACGCAACGGTTTGCGGCGAAAGCCGCATCGGGGGGTACGGGGGCCAGGGGGGATGGGGGGCGGGAGCCCTCCATGACGAAGTCCGTCCCCCGGGAGATACAAGACCGGGGAAGCCGAGCGAAGCTCGGCGAACACGGGAAGCTAGTGCGGCGGCGCGGCAGCTCAGCCGCCGCAGACGGGGGCACTGCGTGGCGAGCAATTCCATTCGCGGACGGGGGCACCGCGTGGTCGCAGCGCCGCCGCACATCGTCACCATACAAGGTTGCGGATACCCAAACAAGTCGGGAAGTTAGGGACACGCCAGACGAGTTTCCGCTGGCGGTCGCGGCGCGACCAACGTCACGCCAGCCGACCCCGCGCTGGCGGTCCTAAGCTTGCAACATGGCTGAGTTCTCCTTCACCGATCTGCTCCCGCTCGGGCACGACGACACCACCTACCGGAAGATCTCTGACGGTGGCGTTGAAACCACGCGTGCGTTCGGGCGAAACTTTCTTGATGTTGATCCTGAGGCACTCACACTGCTGAGCCGCACGGCCTTCAGGGACATCGCCCACCTGCTCCGTCCCTCGCACCTGCGGCAGCTGCGGTCCATCCTCGACGATCCCGAGGCGTCGCCGAACGACCGGTACGTGGCGCGCGACCTGCTGCAGAACGCGAACATCGCGGCCGGCGGGGTGCTGCCGATGTGCCAGGACACCGGCACCGCGATCGTGATGGGCAAGCGCGGCCAGCAGGTGCTCACCGACGGCAGCGACGAAGAGCACCTCGCCCGCGGCGTGTACGACGCGTACACGCCAGCTGAACCTGCGCTACTCCCAGATGGCGCCGCTGACCATGTGGGACGAGAAGAACACCGGGTCCAACCTGCCCGCGCAGATCGAGTTGTACGCGACCGACGGGGACGCCTACAAGTTCCTGTTCATGGCCAAGGGCGGCGGCTCGGCGAACAAGTCGTACCTGTACCAGGAGACCAAGGCGGTGCTGAACCCGACCCGGATGGCCTCGTTCCTCGAGGAGAAGATCCGGTCCATCGGGACATCGGCCTGCCCGCCGTACCACCTGGCGATCGTGGTCGGCGGCACCAGCGCGGAGTTCGCGCTCAAGACGGCCAAGTACGCGTCGGCCCGCTACCTGGACACGCTGCCGACCGAGGGGTCGATGCTCGCGCACGGGTTCCGCGACCTTGAGCTCGAGGCGACGGTGCTCGACATCACCAGGAAGATCGGGATCGGCGCGCAGTTCGGCGGCAAGTACTTCTGCCACGACGTGCGGGTGATCCGGCTGCCACGGCACGGGGCGTCCTGCCCGGTGGCGATCGCGGTGTCCTGCTCGGCCGACCGGCAGGCGCTCGGCAAGATCACCGCCGAGGGCGTCTTCCTCGAGGCAGCTCGAGACCGATCCCGGCGCAGTACCTGCCGGACCCGGCCTCGGCCACCTCGGACGCAGACGGAGGTCGTGGCGATCGACCTCAATCGGCCGATGGCGGAAATTCGCGCAGAACTCTCGAAGTATCCGGTTAAGACGCGGCTCTCGCTGACCGGGCCGATGGTCGTCGCGCGCGATATCGCGCACGCGAAGATCGCCGAGCGGCTCGACGCGGGCGAGCCGATGCCGTCTTACCTGCGCGACCACCCGGTCTACTACGCGGGCCCCGCCAAGACCCCGGACGGGTACGCGTCCGGGTCGTTCGGGCCGACGACCGGCCGGCCGGATGGACTCCTACGTGGAGCGGTTCCAGGCCGCGGGCGGCTCGCTCGTCATGCTGGCGAAGGGGAACAGGTCCGCGGCGGTGACCGAGGCCTGCAAGACGCCATGGCGGGTTCTACCTCGGCTCGATCGGCGGCGCGGCCGCGCGGCTCGCGCAGGACTGCATTACCAAGGTTGACGTGCTGGAATACCCCGAGCTCGGGATGGAAGCGGTATGGAAGATCGAGGTCAAGGACTTCCCTGCTTTCATCATCGTCGATGACAAGGGAAATGATTTCTTCGCCGAGGCGTCCGGACCGCTGCTGTCCATCGGCAACCACCCCTAATCGCTGATATGGTCCGGCTATGCCCCCTATGACAGGGCGGGTCATCGCCGGGCGTTACAACCTCCAGCACCCCATCGGCCGCGGCGCCATGGGCGTCGTCTGGCGTGCGCGCGACCAGATCCTTGACCGCGATGTCGCGGTCAAGGAGGTCGTGATCTCCTCCCTGCTCGGGGAGGAGGAGCGGCGGAACGCCTACCAGCGCACGCTGCGCGAGGCGCGGACCGCCGCGCGGTTGTCCCACCGCGGCCTTGTCGCCGTCTACGACGTGGCCGAGGAAGACGGCCGGCCCTGGATCGTCATGGAGCTGGTCCCTTCGCGGTCACTCGACCAGGTGCTGACCGTCGAGGGGCGGCTGCCCACGCTGCGGGTCGCCCGGATCGGCCAGCAACTACTGTCTGCGCTCGCCGCCGCGCATCTCGCCGGCGTGCTGCACCGGGACGTTAAGCCGAGCAACGTGCTGATCGCCACCGACAGGACCGGCACCGGCTGGGACGAGCGCGCGGTGCTGACCGACTTCGGCATCGCGCAGTTCGAGGGCGACCCGCGGCTGACCCAGACCGGGATGGTCATGGGCTCCCCCGGGTTCACCGCGCCGGAGCGGATCCGCGGCGGCGACGCCACGCCCGCGTCCGACCTGTGGTCGCTCGGGGCGACGCTGTACGCGGCGGTCGAGGGACGCGGGCCGTACGAGCAGCGTGGCGGCGCGATCACCACCATGTCGGCGATCATCAACGAGGACGCGCCGATCGCGGCGCACGCCGGGCGGCTCGCCCAGGTCATCGCGGCGCTGCTGCGCAGGGATCCGGCCGCGAGGCCATCCGCGCCGACTGCGGCGCGGATGTTCGCGCACGTGCTGTCGGTGCTCGCGGCCAGCGAAGAGGCGTCTGCCGCAGCGCATCCGCCTACCGTGATCTCCAAGCAGGTGCCACCGCCGGCCGCTCCCGTCCGCTCCGCGTCGGTGGCGCCCCCGGCCGACGCCGCGGCGTCTGGCGCGGCTGCGTCTGTCACGTCGGCGTCCGAATCGTCGATCGAGTCGGCGGCGGCTGACACGCTGGCACCGGCCGACGCGGCGGCACCGATTGTCGCGGCGACCGCACAGGAAGATTCAGCACCGGCCCTGGCACCGCTGCCGACGGCACCAGCCGCCGAAACCGTGGTCCCGTCATCCGAGGCGCCGGCGGAACTGTCGTCAGCCGAAACCTCGGCAGAAGCAAACGAACAGGCAGCGGCAGCGGCTGAGGCAGAGGCAGAGGAGTCGAGTCCGGCAGCCGTGGAGCCGGAGGCTAGTACGCCAGAGGCTGAGGCACCAGCGTGCGCCGGCAAGGCGGAAGCCACCGAGGAGGCGGCACGGACGCCCCTACCGGACGCGCAGGCTGACCCTGAAGCGGCAGCCTACGACGCTGAAGCACCAGGTGACGGGGATCCCGACGCGGCCGGGGCGGAGGAATCTGCCGCCGAGGGCGTGTCCGCCGCCGAGGGCGTGTCCGCCGCCGAGGCAGTGTCGGCCGTCGAGGCGGTTTCCGCAATCGAGGCACTTGAGACGCCAGATGACATCGAGGATGCCGATGTCCCAGTGGCGGCCAGTGAGGCCGTAGACGCCGCTGAACCCGTTGACGGTGCCGAACCCGCGTCGACCGGCGAACGCGCGTCAACCGGCGAACCTGTGAACGCCGCTGAACCCGTCGAAGTGGATACTGAGCAATCCGGCGCGGGGGACACCGTAATCGACCATGGGGCGGCCAGACACCGGCCCTCCACCCCGGTGGCGCGCACGGCAACGCCCAAGCCGAAGCCGTCCCCGTCGTTCACCGCCGCCAGGCCCGGGGAGCGGAGCGCCATGCCCACGTTCTCGGCGGCGCGACCGGCCGCCCCGACGGGGGGGCCAGCCGCGCGGCCCACTGCGTCCGCTGAGCAGCGATCCGGATACGGATCGGCGCAACCCCAGCACGGTGCAGTGCAGCACGGTGCAGCCCAGCACGGTGCAGCCCAGCACGGTGCGCAGTCAGCCAGCACGGTGCAGCCCAGTACGGTGCAGCCCGGAATGAGTCACCGCATTCCGGCTCCGCGCACCATGGCGCGAATCTGTACAGCGGGAACGCCTACGGTGGACCAGGCCCACAGCAACCGGGCGCGACCGCGCCGTATCTCGACCAGTCAAGCCAGTACCCGCTGGGCACGGGCGGCGGCCGGGGGCAGCGCCGCCAGCGGCCGGGATGGCGGCTCATCCTGGTGATCTGCGCCGTGCTGGCCGCCGTGGCGATCGGCGCTGCCGCGGCGATGGCTCTCGGCCATCACGGACCAACGGCGGCGACAGGAACGCAGGGCGGCACCGCAACGGCGACGAAAACGAGCTTCGCAAGCGTGAACGCCCTCAATGACCCGTCTTCCGTCGTCCCGGCGGGCTGGACACCGAAAACGCTGGAGCCGTCCGCGGACAAGACGAACGCTGGCTTCACGATCAGTCTGCCGCCCGGTTGGACCGAGCAGCGCGAGGGCCTCGGCACCTATTTCCACGGCCCCAACGCCATGCTCATTGAAATCGACCTGACGCCGCACAAGTACCCCAACAACATGGTCCACGAGGCCGAGAGCATCGAGCAGGGCGCGATAGCGTCGGGCAGGTTCCCCGACTATCAACGCGTTCACCTCGTGGAAGTGCCGGTCAGGGTCACCAAGGGCGCGTTCTGGCAGTTCACCTGGTCCCTGAACGGCGACAGCGCACGCACGGACGACATCCTGTTCGTCATGCCGACCCGGGACGGCTCGCAGTCCTACGCCATTTACCTCAGGGGACTGAACAGCGGGGACGAATGGAGCACCAGGGACCTTCCTGTCTTCGACAAGATCCTGAGCACCTTCCAGACGATCCCTGCGTCGACCTAACCCCGCCGCACATGAGGGAGCCCGATCCGCAACGGGGGCATCTCGGACCGGGCTCGTCGTAGGGATCGCGTCTAACCGATCACTTCCGATCGAAGATACTGCACTCATCGCACCCGAATGGATACCCGCAGCAACATCATTCAGCGCGGGCGCGAGCCGGGACACGTCTGCGCACGGGCAGAAGAATCGCCAGTAAATACAACCAGCACCCAATAAATGAGCCGCCGGAATGCCCCGCACAGCGCGGCTGCCTGGTAACCAAAGTAAAAGCAAGAACGCGGAGCGAAGATTAGTAGGATCCGTAGTCCACTTCGTTCTGCCACGCACCGCAGGGCGTGCCATAGACCGACTTGATGTAGCCGAGGCCCCAGATGATCTGGGTGGTCGGGTTGGTCTCCCAGTCGGAGGCGATTGTCGCCATCTTGTCACCGGGCAGCGACTGCGGGATGCCGTAGGCGCCTGACGACGTGTTGTCCGCGTAGACGTTCCAGCCGCTCTCCTGCTGCCACAGGTCGTACAGGCAGGGCCACTGCGTCGTCTCGTCGAACCCGAAGTCGAGTGAGCTCAGCCTTGCCAATCTCCTCGGCTGAGGTCGGGTCGGCCGGGGGCGCCGATGTTTGGATGCCGGTGCCGCCGCTCGTATCGCCGGCCGACTGCGCCGCCTGCGCCGCCGCGATCTGCGTCGGGTCCGCCATCGCGGGCTTGGAGTCCACGGTCAGCGTGTCGGCGGCCGCGTTCATCTCAATGATCATCTGGCGTTCCTGCTCGAGCGCGGCGACCTGAGGGCTGTGCCCGAGGGAGTCGATGGACGGGAACAGACCGCCCGCGCCGCTGCCGTTGGTGTTCACCAGTCTCGCCGCGATGAGGACGATGACCACAAGCAGCACCGCCACGACCAGCGCGGGCGCGACGATCCCGGTCCGGTGGAACAGGCCGCGCTTCTTACGCCCGCTCCGCGACCCGGCCGGGTTGGGGGTAACTGCGACGGGTCTCCGAGTCGCCAGGGAATGCCGGTGTTGCCGGTGTTGTCGGCTCAAGCATCGCCGTCCGGTGTCGTGACAACGCAGTCCCTTCCGGTCCATGTCGTGCATATTCCGCACCCATCCACCGCTGCCGAACCACGATGCCAGAAAGTAACATCGGCCGCGTGTGACTTCACGAAGAAAGGCCGCGACGATTACTTACCATTCCGTGACGCGAATCACAGGCCTATAACACGGACCGTGACAGGCACCGTGACACGGCCGCCAAACTACGAGATGATCAGCGCCATGAGAGACGCAGTGGCACCGCCGACCGCCGCCCAAGCGGACCCCTTTGCCAAAGCGGCGGCCAGCGCCACCGCGCTGAACAGGCTCACCGGCGCGGACGGCTTCGACGTCGCCGTGGTGCTCGGCTCAGGCTGGCTGGCCGCCGCCAACGCGATCGGCGTTCCTGAAGCCGAAATTTCGACCGCGGACTTGGGTGGTTTTGAGCAACCGACGGTAAAGGGGCACACACCGTCCGTTCGATATATAAGAAAGGGCCACCTTCGGGTGCTGCTATACCTCGGGCGGGTTCATCTTTATGAAGGGCACCACCCGCACGACGTCGTGCACGGGGTGCGCACCGCCATCGCGGCGGGCTGCCGGACCATCGTGCTCACCAACGCGGCGGGCGCCATCAACGCGGACTACGCGGTCGGGCAGTCGGTGCTGATCAGCGATCACATCAACCTCACCGGCACCTCCCCGCTTGCCGGGCCACTGCCCGAGCACGTGCCATCCCGGTTTACCGACCTCACCGAGACGTACTCACGCCGCCTGCGTGACCTAGCGCGGCAACTCGATCCGACGCTCGCCGAGGGCGTCTACGCCGCCGTTCCCGGACCGCACTACGAGACGCCCGCCGAAATCAGGATGCTGCGCACCGCCGGCGCGGACCTCGTCGGCATGTCCACCGCCCTCGAGGCGATCGCCGCCCGCAACCTCGGCGCCGAGGTGCTCGGCATCTCCATTGCCAGCAACCCGGCGGCCGGCCTGTCCCCCGAGCCACTCGACCACCGGGACGTCCTCGCCGCGACCCAAGCCTCCGCCGCCCGCGTCGGCGAGCTCCTCTCCGCGTTGTTCGCCCGCTTGTAGCCGCGTCCCTTCACGCAGAGTCAAGCGCGACATCATTCGCCCGAACGGACGCGTGGCTGCGCCCGGACGGCCCACTGGAGCGCGGATACAGAGGCCGGCCGCGCGCTGCTGCCCGAGACGCGGGCCGCGCTCGCCGCGTGATCGCCCGAGCGCCACCCCACACGCCGCACGCGCAACGGCTGTGACACCTGGACGAGGGCGGCGGGACGAAGGCAAACACGGTGGACAGTTCTATACAGCCCGCTGTATAGAACTGTCCATCATCTTCAATATGGCCAAGGGTTTGCGGCCGACCGCGCGAAATGCAAGGTCGCGAACAGGGTAATCGCCACCGGCTTGCTCAGGTCCAGGTGAGCGCGGCCCCCGGGTGCGCGAGCAGTTCCAGCGCCGGCCTGCGCGCCGACCGCGTGCCCGACCGGGTCAGGAAGCGGGCTGGCGAGCGGGCGTGGCGTCTCCGAGCGGGCGTGGCGTCTCCGTGGGCCGATGCGGCAGACCAGATGATCTTCATCGAACATAATGTCAGTACTCCTCATTAGAGTGTCCTTAGAGTCGCTCATACATATGGGAGGTAGTGGTATGTGCTGGGTATGCGATCACCCCGGATCCACCGGGCAGGACTACCTTGAGCACCTGCGCGGACTGCTCGAACGGCACTGCTGGATCGTCATCGGCGTGCAGCGGGACCGGCACCGGCCGCCCTACTCGTACACGGTCGGGCTGACCGATCACGGCCGGCCCGAGCTCGTCGTGACCGGGCTACCGCAGCAGCGCGCCACGGACCTGCTCAACGATGTCGCGGCACATCTGCTGCACGCAGAAGCACCGGTGCCGGGCGAGCGGGTCCCGCTGATCGGCGGGCCGCTGATCGAGATCGTCCGGGTCGCCGAGCCGTCGGCGCACCTGCGGGTCGCCACCGAGTTTTGCGGTCCGCGGTTCAGCGCGATCCAACTCGTCTACGCCGACGACCGCGGGCACTGGCCGTGGGAGCGCGGGTTCCGCGGCGGCGCGCGGCGGCCAGCCGGTCCTGGGGGCACGGACGGCCGAGGCGGCATAGCCCAGAAATTTCCTGATTTCGGTAGGTAGTTCCGTCGGAGAAACGCCGACACGGGCGGTGCGTGTCTAATCTAGAGGCGACCATGAGCGAGTCGCAGGAGCGGACCGGGCACCTGATGTCCGGCTTCAGGAACTGGCACGACGCGGACCAGCAAGCCGACGGGGACCGCCCGCGCGGGCGGTCGCGTCGGGGGCGGCGCGGGCGCGCGTGGCGGTTCGGACGGTGGCTTCTGCTGACGGTGTTCGTGGTCGGCGCCGCGGGCACCGGGGCGAGCTTCGGCTACAACCTGACCACCGACGGCCCGGTGCCGCGACCGGCTGGCCTGCTCATGGCCAGCGGCGGGGGCTTCGACACCCGGTACCTGGAGTGGGGCTCCTCGGGCACGCCCATCGTCTTGGTGCCCGGTGCGTTCGAGACCGCCGACACGTTCTCCGCCCTCGGCCCCGTCCTCGCGGCTCATCACCGGGTGTTCGCGATCGACCTCACCGGCACCGGCTACAGCGCGCCGAGCCCGCCCTACGACGCGTCGCACCTGGCCGCCCAGGTACTCGCGTTCCTCCAGGTGAAGGGTCTGACCGGCGCCAACGCACCCGTGCTGGTCGGGCACTCAAGCGGAGCGGCGGTCGTCGGGCTGGCCGCGCTGCGCGGCCCACGCTTCGTGCGCGGCGTTGTCTTCCTTGACGGCGACGCGACGCCACTTGGCGGGCCTGGCTTCCTCGGCTGGCTGCTCGTGAACCCGTACCGGACAACGCTCCTGCGGCTCGCGCTGAGCCAGGACTGGCTGATCAAGGACCTCGTCAACTCACAGTGTGGGCCAACGTGTCCCCCGCTGAGCGCGGCAGGCGTGGAAACGTGGCGGCTGCCGCTGCAGCAGCCCGGGTTTGGGTCCGAGGTCGCCTATACGCTGCGGCACGGAATCCCCGCCATGACGCCGACTCAGTTCAGCGAACTGCAGGCCACCCCGGTACCGAAACGGGTGATCTTCGGCGTCGACGACCCGCAGATGTCGCACGCCGACGCGGATGCGACGGCGAACCTGATCGGCGCGCCGCCTCCGGTGTACGTGCCGGGCCGGCATCTGACCATGATCTCCTCGCCGCAGCAGGTGGCGGCCGCCGTGCAGGCGTTCACCGGGTCGGCATAGAAGCGGCGGGGTCCCTGCCCACCGGGGACCGCTACCGTTGCCGTATGCCGTCTACCGGTCCGGAACTCCCGCGCGCCTACTACCTGCCCCTCGGCGACGGCCGCTTTGAGCCGACCGAAGCGACGATGAGCCCGTGGGACCAGGCCGCCCAGCACGGCGGGCCGCCCACCGCGCTGCTCGCCGTGTGCCTTGACGACGCGTTCGGACGCCCGGCGATGCGGGTGGCTCGCATCAGCATGGACTTCCTCGGCCCCGTGCCGCGGGCGGAGGTGCGCGTCCAGACCAGCCTGCTCCGGCCCGGGAAGCGCACCCAGCTGAGCGAGGCGACGCTCTGGGCCGGCGATCGCCCGGTAGCCGTGGCGCGAGTATGGCACCTGGCCGCAGCCGCGCCGCCTGCCGACGACAACGCGGACGCGGACGCGGACGCGGCGAGCCCGCCGGTTCCCGACGATCTGCCCGAACCGCAGCCGCAGCGGTACTTCGGCGGCGACGACGATTGGGGCTACGGGCGCGCCATTTTCCGCCTTACCGCGAAATCGGATCCCGGTCATGACGGCATCGGGCTGACCGAGGGCACGCTGGCGGACGCCGCGGGCCGCTGCGGCACCGTCACCCAGCCTCTGCTGGTGGCCCCGCGCTGAGGCCGCCGGTGACCGCGCCAGATCTAGCGTGATCGCCGAGGAATACCTCGCACTACCCCGGGTAGCCGTAGCCACTGTCAGAAACACCCGAACGCACTACTTCGATCGGGAAGTGATAGCTATGGCGGGAATCATGCGGATCCGGCGCAGCCACGGGATCCTGGGCGGGGCACTGATCGCCCTGCTCGGAATCTGGGGCGCGCTGGTCCCCTTTGTTGGCCCGTACTTCAATTACGCGTACACGCCGGACAAGGCGTGGACGTACGACCACGGGCGGCTCTTGCTTGAGATCCTCCCGGGGGCCGCCGCGCTGTTCGGCGGCATCCTGCTCATCTACGCGATGAGCAGGCACCTGGCGCTGTTCGGCGCCATGCTTGGCATTCTTAGCGGTGCCTGGTTCGCCCTCGGCAACGTGGTCGCCCCGCTGTGGACCAAGGCCGCGCCGGCCGGGGTCCCGGCCAGCGCGACGACGTTCATGCAGACCATGGAGCAGATCGGCTTCTTCACCGGCCTCGGCATCGTCCTGGTGCTGATCTCCGCCGCGGTGGCGGGCCGGATCACCGCCGTTCCCCGCCTGGTGACCGAGCCGCCGGTGATCCCCGCGCAGCCGGTCAGCACCGAGGACGACGACCGCGAGGACACGCGCGTCATCTCGTAACCCGCGCCCGATCGTCTAGCGCTGGGGTGAAGAGTCGACCACGGCCCCGTTCTTCTGAGCGGGGCCGTGGTCGACTGCTGTATTGAGACGAGCGCAGGGAAACCGCACGCGTCCGAGAACACCGTGGAGCATCACCGTGTGCCGTTGGGGGCTCGATACGACCCGAAAGGCACACAATAACGACGAATCAGGAACGGGCGCCGCCGGTGACGGCTACTGCTGAGGATCGGGGTCAAGCAGGCTCAGGAGCTGGCCAAGGGACTTGCGGTCTTCTGCTGAGAGCGGGGCGAAGAGGTCCTCGGCCGCGCCCCGCCTCGCCTCGCGCATGTCGTCGCGGACGGAAAGGCCTCGGTCGGTCAGGTGCAGGCGGATGGCGCGGCGGTTGTGGGGGTCGACCTCGCGGCGGACCAGGCCCGCATCTTCGAGCGCGTCGATCACGGTGGTGACCGAGCGGGGCACGATGCCGAGGTGGTCGGCGAGTTCCGTCATCCGCAGCGGCTCCTCGCTGCGGGTGATGATGCGCAGCGCGCGCTCCTGAGCTGGGGTGAGGCCGAGCGGGGCTAGCCGGTTGGCCTGAGCGCGGCGGAGCCGCCTGGTCTGCCACTAGAGCAGGTCCGCCAACTGGACCGGGTCCTCATACTCCATGCCTAACGTTACCAGGAGCAAGGCTCATACTGAGCTGGGAATTATTGTGAGCTAAGCTCTGTTTGAGCTACCATGACTAACGCTACCTACCAACCGGAGACCTTATTGAGTACCGCCAAGAACCCTAAGAACCCCGAGACCCCCGAGAACCGCGAGAACCCGAAGAACGCGAGTCCCCGCCGCCGCCGGCCAGAGTCCGGAGATGAAGGACCGCATTACCCAAAGAACCCCAAGCACAACGAAAGCACCACGAACAGCAAGAACCCGCGCGTGCCGATGCGCCGCATCCTGCGGCTCTTCCGCCCTTACCGCTGGAGCCTGCTGTTCGTCGCCTTCCTCGTCTCCGCCTCCTCGCTCGTCTCGCTCGTCAACCCGTTCCTGATCCGCGCGATCATTGACGTTGCCCTTCCCCAGGGGCGGACCGGCCTGCTGGCCCTGCTCGCCCTCGGCATGATCGTCGTGGCGATCGCGAACAGCTCGTTCAGCGTCTCGCAGACCTACGTGTCCACCAAGGTCGGCCAGCGGGTCATGCACGACCTGCGCACCGCCGTCTACTCGCACTTGCAGCGCATGTCGCTCGCCTTCTTCACCAGGACGCGCACCGGCGAGGTGCAGTCGCGCATCGCCAACGACATCGGCGGCATGCAGGCGACCGTCACCACGACCGCCACCGCGCTGGTCTCCAACGCGACCACCGTCATCGCCGCGATCATCGCCATGGCCGTCCTCGACTGGCGGCTCACGATCGCGTCGCTGATCATGCTGCCGTTCTTCGTCTGGGTGAGCCGCCGGGTCGGGACCGAACGCCGCCGCATCACCCGCGACCGGCAGCGCAAGCTCTCCACGATCACCTCGATCGTGCAGGAGTCGCTCTCGGTCAGCGGGATCATGCTCGGCCACACGATGGGCCGCTCTCGCTCGCTCACCGACTCCTTCGCGACCGAGTCCCAGAAGCTCTCCGACCTCGAGATCGCCTCGAGCATGGCGGGCCGCTGGCGTCAGTCAACGATCCAGATCGTCATGTCGGCGATGCCCGCGGTCATCTACTGGGTAACTGGGCTGACCGGCCGCGGTGACCAGATGGCCATCTCCATCGGCACGCTGGTCGCCTTCACCACCCTGCAGCAGAGCCTCTTCCGCCCGGCCGTGCAGCTGCTGAGCACGGGCGTCGACATCCAGAGCTCGCTCGAGCTGTTCGGCCGCATCTTCGAGTACCTCGACCTCCCCATCGACATCGAGGAGCCGGAGCACCCGACGCCGATGCGCAACGTGCGCGGCGAGGTGCGCCTGGACAACGTCGGCTTCTGCTACGACGGCTCGCCGCAGCCGACCCTGCAGAACATCACCGTGACCGTCCCCGCCGGCCGCAGCCTCGCGATCGTCGGCGAGACCGGCTCGGGCAAGACCACCCTCAGCTACCTCATACCGCGGCTGTACGACGTGACCGAAGGCAGCGTGCGGATCGACGGCGTTGACGTGCGTCAACTTTCCTTCGACGACCTCGCCGACGCGATCGGCGTCGTCTCCCAGGAGACCTACCTCTTCCACTCCTCGGTCGCCGACAACCTGCGGTTCGCCAAGCCCGACGCCACCGACGAGGAGCTGGTCGCGGCCGCGAAGGCCGCGCAGATCCACGACCACCTGGCGGCCCTGCCCGAAGGCTACGACACCGTGGTCGGCGAGCGCGGGTACCGGTTCTCCGGCGGCGAGAAGCAGCGCCTGGCAATCGCCCGGGCCGTGCTGCGCGACCCGCCCATCCTGGTGCTCGACGAGGCCACAAGCGCCCTCGACACCCAGACCGAGCAGGCGGTCCAGGAGGCCATCGACACCGTGAGCGCGGGCCGCACCACGATCACGATCGCGCACCGGCTGTCGACCATCCGCGACGCCGACGAGATCCTCGTCCTCGACCACGGGCAGATCGTCGAACGGGGCACCCACGACGAGCTGCTCGCCCAGGGCGGCTCCTACTCGGCCCTCGTCAACCGCGACGCCGACATGGTGGAGGCGGCGTAACGGACCGTTGGTTCCAGTGACTGGTCACCCGGATGCCAGCAGGTGGCAGGCGATCGCCGCGGCGGCCACCACGTTCAGCGAGTCCACACCCGCCGCGCGGGCGGCCAGGTTCATCGGGATGCGCACCGCCTCGTCGGCCTCCCGCAGCCACCGCGGTGACAGCCCGTCCCCCTCGGTCCCGAACACCAGCGCAACCCGGTCTTCCGCGTGGCTCAGCGCGGCGTTGATCGGCGTCGCGCTCTCGTCCGGGGTCAGGGCAAGCACCCGGAACCCGGCCGCCTTCAGGTCGGCGAGGCCGTCGTACCAGCCGGTCATCCGGGCGTACGGGATCGCGAACACCGCGCCCATCGAGACCTTGACCGACCGCCGGTAAAGCGGGTCCGCGCACCGGGGCGACAGGGCCACCGCGTCCACGCCGAGCGCGGCGGCACAGCGGAAGATCGCCCCGACGTTGGCGTGATCCACGAGATCCTCGAGAACGACGATCCGGCGCCGGCCGGCGATCAGCTCGGCGACCTCGGGCAGCGGCCTGCGGGCGAGCGACGCCAGCGCGCCCCGGTGCACGCGGTACCCGGTCAGGCGCTCGGCCACGTCGTCGGGGACCACGTACACCAGCGCGGAATCATCGCAGGAGCGGGCGCCCTCGCCGGTCCCGCCGAGCGCGGGCAGGTCCACCAGCCGGCTGCGGGCGAGCAGCATCGACCGGACGGGATAGCCCGCGGCGACGGCGCGGGTGATGACCTTAGTGCCCTCCGCGATGAACAGCCCCTGCTCGACCTCCAGATGCGTGCGCAGCCCGGCGTCCGTCAGCCTGGTGTAGTCCGCCAGCCGCGGATCGTCGGGGCTGTCGATCTCCACTGTGCGCAGCATCGTCATAGTCTCGTCTACCCGCCGCCCCGGACGCAGACCGGGGCGGTTCCGCGACTGGCTTCTGTCCGCCCGCTCGACGGGGCAATGGACGATCTGGGCGGAGCAAACGGACCGTTCCATATCGTCGTTTTGAGACTTTTCTCTGGTCTTTCCCTTCCGTGCGACCGGGACCGGAGCAGTCGCTCAGGCACCCGGGCACTCCGGCCGCTACGCTGAGCAAGTACCGGGGGGTTGCGAACTGCTGGCGTGTCGGTGCTCGATAGCGACTGGTAGCGCCATATAATCAGAGCGTGAACTTGAAGGAGTGGGCGCGGCAGCAGGGCATGGGGTACTCGACCGCCCGCCGCTGGTTCGATGAGGGGAAACTGCCCGTGCCCGCGCGGAAGGTCGGCGGCCTGATCCTCGTCGGCGACCCGGCCGCCGCCGCCCCGCCACCGGGGATCACCGCCGTGTACGCCCGGGTGTCGTCCGCTGGCCAGAAGGCCGACCTTGACCGGCAGGTCGCCCGGGTGACGGCGTGGGCGGCCGGGGAGGGGCTCGCGGTCGGCCGGGTCGTGACCGAGGTCGGGTCCGCGCTGAACGGGCACCGCCGCAAGTTCCTCGCCCTGCTCCGCGACCCTGCCGTCACGGTGATCGCGGTCGAGCGCCGCGACAGGTTCGCCCGGTTCGGCGCCGAGTACGTCGAGGCCGCCCTTGAAGCGCAGGGACGCCGGCTGGCGGTCGCGGACCCGTCCGAGGTCGATGATGACTTGGTCCGGGACGTGACGGGGATCCTCACGTCGATGTGCGCCCGCCTGTACGGCCGCCGGGCGGCGGGGAACCGGGCCGCCCGGGGTGTCGCCGCGATCACCGGGGACGCCCCGTGAAGGTTCTCCAGGCGTGCAAGTTCGCCGTCGACCACAGTCCCGCCGACGAGCGGAGGTTCCGGTCCCATGCCGGGGCGTCGAGGTTCGCGTGGAACTGGGGCCTCGCCAGATGCAAGGAACGGTACGCGGCGGAGAAGAAGTGGTACTCCGCCGCTGAGCTGCACAAGCTGTGGAACGCGGAGAAGAAGGCCAACCCGGATCTTGCCTGGTGGCCGGAGAACTCCAAGTGCGTGTACCAGGAGGCGTTCCGGAACCTCGAGCGGGCGCTGAAGGGCTTCGTCAAGTCGAAGAAAGGACAGCGGAACGGGAAGCGCCTCGGGTTCCCGAAGCGGAAGAAGAAGGGTAGGTGCCGGGATTCGTTCCGGTTCGGCGCGGGCGTCATGCGCTGCTCGGACGGAACGGTCACGCTTCCCCGGCTGGGGACGATCCGCACTCACGAGCCGACGGTCGAACTCGCCCGGAAAATCGAGGACGGGTCGGCCCGGATCCTGTCGGCCACGGTGTCCCGCACCGCGCAGCGGTGGTTCGTGTCGTTCACCGTCGAGGTCGAGCAGGAAGCCTCTGGGTCGCACGCCCGTCCCGGGTCCGCGGTCGGGGTCGACCTCGGCGTGAAGACCCTCCTCACCGGGGTTGACGACCGGGGGCGTGTCATCGAGATCGCGGGGCGGAAGCCGCTGCGCGCCAGCCTGCGGAAACTCCGCCGGGCGTCCCGCGACCACTCCCGGAGGCAGGAGGGCAGCCGGAACCGGCGGAAGTCCGCCGCCCGCCTCGGCCGGGTCCACGCCCGGGTCGCGAACGTCCGCGCGGATTCGCTGCACAAGGCCACCACAATGCTCGCCCGCGCGGTCGCCGACCAGGGCTTCGGGGCCGTCCGGCGGATACTCGGATACAAGACCACGTGGAACGGCGGCACGCTGCTGGTGGCCGACCGCTGGTATCCGTCGAGTAAGACGTGCTCGGGATGCGGTGGGCGAAAGCCAAGCCTCACCCTCGCCGAGCGGACCTATGAATGCGAGTCGTGCGGCCTGGTCCTTGACCGGGACGTGAACGCGGCCCGTAACCTGCTGTCCCTCGCCGCCAGTGGGGCGGAGAGGCTAAACGCTTGCCGAGGGACCATAAGATCCGGCTCGGCCGGGCACGTCCCGCTGAAACAGGAACCCGGCGCCTCGCATGAGGGTCAGACCGGGACCGCCGCCAACCAGGCGGCTGCGGCATGAGCGCCAACAAGCACTCAACCGCAACGGAGACCTCTTGAAGAGCAGCAGCATCCGACTGGTCCTGGCCGACGTCGACGGCACGCTGGTGACACCGGACAAGGTCCTCACCGACCGGGCCGTGGATGCCGTGCGCAAGCTGGGCGAGGCCGGGATCCTGTTCGCGGTCACCAGCGGGCGGCCGCCGCGCGGCATGTCGATGCTGATCAAGCCGCTCAACCTCACCACCCCCATCGCGGCCTTCAACGGCGGCCTGATCGTGAACCGCGACATGTCGGTGATCGAGCAGCGCGTGCTGCCCGAGGATCTGGTGAAGCCGGTGTCCGAGCTCTTCGGCTCGTTCGGCCTGGACACGTGGGTCTATCAAGGCGCGGACTGGTACGTGCCCGACCCGAAGGGCGCCCACGTCGCCAGGGAATCGGCGACGGTGCTGTTCGACCCGAAGGTCGTGACCGGCATCGACGGCCTCACCGGCAACGTCGCGAAACTGGTCGGCGTCAGCGATGATCTTGACGCCGTGGCCCGCGCGTCGACCGCCGCCCACGACAAGTTCGGCGACCACGTGGCCGCCGCCCGCTCCCAGCCGTACTACCTGGACGTCACCCACCCGGACGCCAACAAGGGCGGCGTCGCGCGGTACCTGTCGCAGCGGTACTCGATCCCCGAGGAGTCCATCGCCACCATCGGCGACATGCCGAACGACGTGCTGATGTTCGCCCGCTCGGGGCTCTCCGTCGCGATGGGCAACGCGAGCCTCGAGGTACAGCGCGCCGCCCGCCGGGTCACCACCGCCAACAGCGACGAGGGCTTCGCCAACGCGATGGAGAGGTTCGTCCTTCCCCGCGCCTGACCAAGAAATTCACCCTTTTCGGGTGAGGCAGGCCAGTGGCGCCGGGGGCACGCTATCAGCTGTAGCGTCTGCGACGCGGAGAGGCAGATAGCGATGGCATCTGAACGTTCCGACGGTGCGCAGCAGTCCGATTGGACGCTGATGGGGCTGTTCCAATGGCCGACGTCGTTCCTCGTGGGCCTGGGCACGCTCATTCTCGGCATCATCGTGGCCATCCACCCGTCGGTGTCGCTTGCGGTGATCGCCGTGCTGCTTGGCATCCTGCTGATCTTTTCCGGAGTCTTCCAGATCGTGGAGGCGTTCGACGACGCAGAGCATTCCCGCGTGTGGCGCGGTATATCGGGTGTTCTGTTGATCGTTGCCGGGATAGTGCTGATCCGGCATCTGAATCTCAGCATTGCCCTAATCGGCCTTATCGTCGGTCTGACGTGGGTCGTCCAAGGCCTGTCGGCGCTGGTGGGCGGCATTTCCGGCAGCCGCGCTGGTCTGGGGACCGGGTGGCTGATCGTCTTCGGCGTCGTCAGCTTGATCGCGGGGATCGTCGTGATCTCGGCGCCGGTCGCCTCCGTCACGACGCTTGCCGCCCTGCTTGGCATCTGGTTCGCGGTCATGGGAGTCCTTGAAATGCTCGGCGCCTTCCTCTCCTGGCGCGCCCGCCGCAAGGGGAAGGGCGGACAGGTCAGCGTGCCCGGGCAGCGCGCGAGCGAGAGCGCAGCCGCCGACTCCACGGCGACGGGCCGGAAGGTTCCTCGGTGACGACCGCTAAGGCTCGGTGACAACCCTTAAGGCTCGGTGACAACCGCTAGGGTTTGCGCGCCACTATCCCGTAGACGGGGACGCCGCGCTCGAAGCGAGGGTCGGCAGGGGAAGGACGCCATTCGTTGACGGGGGCCAGGCCGGGTGGCACCGGGACCAGACCCGCCGTGAGGCTGCTGACCTCCGCGCCGGAGCGGAGCGTGATGGCCTGGGATGGCATCATCTTGTTCCACTGCCTGGCCGCTTCTTCCATCGAGATGTCCAGGTCGCTGGCCAGGTGATAGATGGCGACATGGCTGCCGGACGGCACGGCCGCCGCCAGCGAGGACACGACCGCGGCCGCTTCCGCGGTGTCCTGTACGTAGGCGAGCGTGAACAGCAGCATGACCGCGACCGGCTGGCTGAAGTCCAGGATCGACCGGGCGCCCTCGACGATCGCGCCCGGATCGCGGACGTCCGCGTCGATATAGCCGACGGCGCCGCCGGGCGCGGACTTCATCAGCGCCCGGGCGTGTGACAGCACCATCGGGTCGTTGTCCACGTAGGTGATGCGGCACTCGGGGACGAGAGATTGCGCCACCTCGTGGGTGCTGCCCACGAGCGGAAGGCCGGTACCGATGTCGAGGAACTGCCTGATTCCCACCTCAGTAACCAGGAAGCGCAGCACACGCTGCTGGAACGCGCGCACCGCGGGCGCGATGGCGGCGGTCACGGGCGCCGTCGCGGCCAGCGTCCGCGCGGCCCTGCGGTCAGCCTCGAAGTTGTTCTGGCCGCCGTTCAGGTAGTCAATGACACGCGCCGCGCTCGGCACCGAGGTGCTAATGAGGGCGGCCTTCGCCCGCCGCGTCGCGTCCTCCCCCCAGTCGTCTACCACGGCTACAAGTATGCGGCAAACTAAGCATTCCGGGGCGCTAGCGCCGACTACGATCCAGCGCGCCGACGGCGCAGGCCCAAATCCAGCAGCCCGCCAGCGCGGGCAAGCAGTCCGCGGCTTTAGGGCCGCCATGTCGGCTACAGCCCTGGGGCGGCCCCGGCGACTCGGGCGAGGTCGAGCTTGCTCTCGTCTTCGCTACCGGGAGTTACGGTGTAGATCACGATCTTCAGGTCGGTGTCGCTGTCATTGAGGACGTCGCAGTCCACGGTGATCTCGCCGATGTCGTGGCGGTGGATGGTCTTGCGGTCCTCCGCGTGCCCGCCGACCGCGCCTTCCTGCCACAACCGTGCGAAGCGCGGACTGTCGTCAAGCATGCTGCGGATCAGCCCGGTCAGCCGCGGGTCATCGGGGTAGCGGGCGGAGGCCCGGCGCAGGTCGGCGATGATCGCGCGGTCGGTTCCCTCGCGGTTCTCCGACAGGACCGGCCATCTGGCGAGGCGGCCGTGGTCGGCGTCGGCGGGGAACCGGGCCCGCACCAGGTTGCGGTCCTCCGGCGAGAGGCTGGAGGGGTCGCCGAGCAGCGCCGCCCAGCTGCGGTTCCACCAGATCAGCCGCCAGTCGGCCGCGAACACTGCGACCGGCGTCTCGCCGAGCCGGGTGAGCACGCGTTGCATGCCGGGCGGGATGTGGTCGGTGATCGTGCCGTCCCTAGGCGCCTGCAGGCCGGCGAGCCGTACAGGTGGTCGCGCTCGTCCCTGGTGAGCCGCAGCGCGCGGGCGAGAGCACTGACGATCTGCGCGGACGGGGTCGCGGCGCGGCCCTGCTCCAGCCGGACGATGTAATCAACCGATATCCCCGCGAGCTCCGACCAGTTCCTCGCGCCGAAGCCCGACCGCGCGCCGCGCCCGGCCCGCGGGCAGGCCGACCTCGCTGGGCGTCAGCCGGTCGCGCCATGCGCGAATGGTCGCGCCCAGGCTCGTCTCGTCAGCTCTCACCTTTCTATTATCCGCCGTGACCGGCTGGCCTGGGTGGTACGGGCTTTCCTACGGTCAGCGCGTCCCTGGCAGTGTCCCGCGCGGTAGCGCACGCTGGGTTCATGAACAACATCACCTTCATCACCGGGGCCAACAAGGGCCTCGGCTACGAGACCGCCCGCCGGCTGACCGAGGTCGGCCACACGGTGATCCTCGGGGCGCGCGACGCAGGTCGCGGGCAGGCCGCCGCGGACACGCTCGGCGCTCGCTTCGTCCCCATCGACGTGACCGACGACGGCTCGGTCCAGCGCGCGGTCGCCGACGTCCAAGCGCACGAGGGCCGCATCGACACGCTCGTCAACAACGCCGGGATCATCGGCTCGCCACGCGCCCGGTGCCCGCGCTGACCGGCGATGACGCGGAGCTCGTGTTCGAGACCAACGTGATAAGCGTCGTTCGCGTCACGAACGCGTTCCTTCCCCTGCTGCGCAAGTCGCATGCCCCGGCCGTGATCAACGTCAGCAGCGGCATGGGCTCCTTCGCCCTCACCCACGACCCCGAGCGCATCGAGTCGAAAATCACCGCTCCGCTCTACACCGCGTCCAAGGCCGCCGTCACGATGCTGACCACCCAGTACGCCAAGGCGATCCCCGGCGTCCGGTTCAACGCCGCCGACCCCGGATACACCGCCACCGACCTCAACGGGCACAGCGGCCTCCAGACCGTCACCGAGGGCACCGACGCGATCGTCACCCTCGCAACCGAGGACCCGTCCGCAGGCACCGGCCGGTTCATCGACCGCTTCGGGCCCGTCGCCTGGTAATGACGAGACCCTGACCGGCAAGCCCCCGAATTCCGATAGACCGGACACGAGAACGGGCCGCCCAGCTCCATTGCCGGACGGCCCGTTTAACTCGGCCCGCGACTCCTCAGTAAGCGGCCCGGAATCTGCCCTTGAGTAGCTGCAGCGGCCATCGCCGCAGCGGCCATCCCGCCCGCTGGTCGCACGGCTGCGATAAGGCAGCTCAGCAGCCGTCGTACAGCGACCAGTTGGACGCGCCGCCGGCCGCGATGGCGTTGTCGAACACCTGGTTCTGCTCCGCCACGGTGGCGTCGCCGAAGTCGGCGGGGTTACCGCCGTACTCGGCCCAGGTCGAGGCGCTGAACTGGTAGAGACCGTAGTGGCCGCTGGAGTTCATCACCTGGGGGTTGCCGCCGGACTCAGCGGCGATGACGCACGCCTGGAACGAGCCGGTGCTGCCGCTGTCAGTGCTCTGCGTCTCCCCGTAGCTGGCCGTGCTGGCCGCTGGTCGTGCTGGCCGTGCTGGTCGTGCTGGTCGTGCTGGTCGTCGGTGCCGGGGAGGGAGCGAGCGCCTTGGGGGCGCCGGGGATCTTGGCGGGCTTGGCCGGGACGGTCAGCACCTGTCCCGCCTGGATCTCGTTCGCGTACTTGATCTGGCCGTGGTTCGCCCAGTACAGCACCGTCCAGTAGTCAGAACTGTGGTAGAGGTGCTGCGCGATCGACGCGAGCGTGTCACCGGGCTTGACGACGTACTTCGCCGACAGCGTGCGGTGGTGCTTCCCCTTCGGCTTCATCGCGGCGAACTGGGCCGCGTCCAGTCGGATGACGGGCCCGGTGGCGGGCTGTCCAGTGATCGACACCAGCAGGGCGGCCGAGACGCCTGGCCGGGGGTCGGTGGTGGTGGCGGTGGTTAGCCGCCGAGTGGTGCCCTGACGCGTCCACCGTCGCGGCGACTGCCGCGGGCGCGTTACCGATGGCGAATGCCGCGGCCAGGCCGGCCATTGCGGCGGGCGCGGCAGCCATGGGCAGCCGGCGCCGGGCAGGGGTACTTGCTGAACTTGCTGAACTTGCTGGGGCGCCCAAAGGGCTCCTTCCCGCGAAGGTCGCGCTCACCAGGAAGGCTGCCTGCACGGTGCACTAAGTGATGCACGTGTGCAGGCAGCCTTCGGAGCGCCTGACATCAGGGAACTGTAAGCGCATAATCGTCGATTCGCCAAACATTGGACAAAAATCTTTCTATTGCGTAAAATCCGTCGCCCAGCGCGCTCGCATGCGATTGTCAGAGGCCAATCCCGCCGCCTGCTACGGGGCAGGGGCCTCCCACTCGTCACCAACAGCGTCACGGACAAGACACCCAATGTGCACAGCAGGCGAGTCAACAGTGGGTTACCCGGCCGCGACAATAAATATCCACAGGATCTAACTTTTATTCTTGAAGATCTGCGTGATCGTGGGCCTTTTGGCGGCCACTTTTTGCTAATCGGTACGTTTTCCCCACCGCGCCCGAGAATGGTGGGCTAAGTTCTTTTCCGTTGCGGTTGAGTGCGCTTTCGAGTATTCATTCCGCAGCCGCCTAGCTAGTGGGAATGCCACTTGGCCTCAGAGTTGATCTTTAAACCCGGCCCGTTGACCTCGAGCCGCGGGCACCGACCGGCAACGGCCCTCTCCGCTGGCTATGGTGTCTCAGGGGCGCTGGTCACGTAATGTCTGAAGTTGAGCTTCAGTCATTTCGACCCTGTGAGGTTATTGGGTGTAGTTAGCGGCGATATCCGCCGTAAAGTACACCCGATCATAATATGCGCCCGAAATGTCTGAATGTTAGGTTCAGGCGTAGCGGGATATAACGGTCACGCACCTCGGCAGAAATGGCGCAGGCCCTCCTGCGCATCCTGGCCTCCGCGGCGTCCACCGACACGGTGATGGTCACCAGGTCGGCGCCTAGCTCGAAGACGCATTCCAGGTCGGTGCCCGGAATGGCCTGGGCGAGCAGCATCGCGCACGCCTCGTCGATCGCGATGCGCAGGTCCTCGATCTCGTCGAGGGTGAAGTCGAGCCTGGCGGCGAGCCCTGCGGCGGCGGTACGCAGCACGGACAGGTAGGCGCTCTCGGCCGGCATCTTGACCTGCACGTAATCTGCCGTCTCGCGGCCCCCGGGGGCGCCGTCGGCGCGGCGGTATCTTCGGTCACGTCTCTCCGTCGGTCATCGTCACGGAGCCGGCGCAACTACGGCTGTTTCGTGCGGGCGTACGCCTACATCTGCTCGCTCGGCGCCGCCGGCCTGCGAGACGCCTCCGAGACCGCCGTGCTGAACGCCAACTACCTGCTCGCGCGGCTGCGCGCGCTCGGCGTCACGGAGCTGCTGCCGCCGGCCTACGACCGCCTCTGCATGCACGAGTTCGTGCTCAGCGGCGCGCCGGCCGAAGCATGAGCTCGGCGTCCGCACGCTCGACCTCGCCAAGCGCCTGCTCGACCACGGCTACCACCCGCCGACCGTCTACTTCCCGCTGCTCGTCGAGGAGGCGATGCTGATCGAGCCGACCGAGACCGAGACGCGCGAGACGCTCGACGCGCTTCGCCGCGGCGATCGCGGAGATCCTGCGCCGAAGCGCGCGAGGACCCCGAGATCGCGCGCGGCGCGCCCTACACGACGCCGGTGCGCCGCCTCGACGAGGCCGGCGCGGCGAAGCGCCCCGTGCTGCGCCAGGCCTTCTAGGACGCTCGCGGCGCGGCGGCGCCGGCCCGATAGCCTGCGCGGCGATGCGCATCTTCTCCGGCATCCAGCCGACCGGCCGCAAGCACCTCGGCAACTACATCGGCGCGATCACGCAGTACGTCGCCGGCCAGGACCGCGGCGACGCGGTCTACTGCATCGTCGACCTGCACGCGATCACCGTCGCGTTCGACCCGCCGAGCTGCGCGAGCGCACCTACGACACGCGGCGATCCTGCTCGCGGCCGGCCTCGACCCGGCGCGCTGCATCCTCTTCCGCCAGAGCGACGTGCTCGAGCACTCCGAGCTGACGTGGCTGCTCGGCGTCGGTCACCGCCTACGGCGACCTCGACGCGCATGAACCAGTTCAAGGAGAAGGCCGCCGCGCAGCGCGAGCTCGTCTCGGCCGGGCTCTTCTTCTACCCGCTGCTGCAGGCCGCCGACGTGCTCGCCTACCGCACCGACGAGGTGCCGGTCGGCGACGACCAGCGCCAGCACATCGAGCTGATGCGCGAGATCGCGCGCAGCTTCAACGCCCGCTTCGGCGAGATCCTGGTCGTGCCCGAGCACCGCATCCCCGACGTCGGCGCGCGGATCATGGACCTCCAGAACCCCGAGAGCAAGATGTCGACGACCGCCGCCAGCGAGGAGGGCACCGTCTACGTGCTCGACGAGCCGGCGCGGATCGAGCGCAAGTTCAGGCGCGCCGTCACCGACTCCGGCGAGGGCGTTCGGCGCTCGCCGCGACAAGCCGGGCATCACGAACCTGATCGACATCCTCGCCGCCGTCCGCGGCGTCGGGCCCGAGGCGATCGAGGCCGAGTTCGCGAGCGCCCGCTACGGCGACTTCAAGTCGGCGGTCGCGGCCGGCCGTCATCGACTACCTGGCGCCGACGCGCGAGCGCTACGCGCAGCTGCGCGCCGACGAGGCCGGCGCTCGAGGCGGTGCTGCGCGACGGCGCCGAGCGCGCGCGGGCGATCGCGTCGGTCACGCTCGCCGACGTGCGCGCGGCGATGGGCGTCGGCCCGCCCGCGGCACGTCGGCGTCGCCGCGGTAGCGTTCCCGCCGTGCGCTCGCCGACCTCGATCTCGACCTCGACGTCTTCAGCGGGCCGTTCGACCTGCTGCTGACGCTGGTGCTGCGCGAGGAGGTCGACCTGCGCGAGCTGGCGCTCGCCGAGGTCGTCGTCGCCTACCTCGACCACCTCGACGCGCGCGGCGAGCTCGACCTCGAGGCGACGACCGAGTTCATCGTGCTGGTCGCGGCGCTGCTCGAGCTGAAGTCGCGGCTGCTGCTTCCCGACGCCGAGGTCGAGGAGCTGCTCGACCTCGAGCCGGGCGAGGCGGCCGAGGAGCTGCTCGCGCGGATGCTCGAGGCGCGCCGCTACCGCGCCGCCGCCGAGCACCTGCGCGAGCGGCTCGCCGCGCAGCCGGCCGTGCGCTTCCGCGAGGCGCCGCTGCCGGCGCACCTGCGGCGCGCGCTCGCTCGAGGACGTCGACGGGCCGCTCTGGGACGCCGACGCGCTCGGGCGCGCGCTCGCGCGGGCTGCTGGCGCTGCCGCCGAAGCTCGACCTGCGCCACATCAGCGTGATGCGCGTCTCGGTCGCCGAGCGCGTCGCGCACCTGCGCGCGCTGCTGCGCTCGGTCGCGGCGCTCAGCTTCGACGACGCCGTGCGCGACGCCGACCGGATGACGGTCGCGGTCACGCTGTGGGCGCTGCTCGAGCTGCACAAGCGCGGCGAGGCGAGCTGGGATCAGCTCGAGCCGTTCGGCGAGATCACCGTGCGGCGGCTGGCGCGGCGCCGCCGAGGGGCCGCGCGTGAGCGAGCTCGCGCGGATCGTCGAGGCGCTGCTGTTCCTCTCGCCGAGCCGGTCGAGCGCGCCGAGCTGGCCCAGGTCGACCGGCGCCGAGCGACGAGGCGGTCGCGGCGCGCGCTCGCCGAGCTCGCGCAGGCGCTCGCGCCGGGCGAGCGCGGGCTCGTGCTGCGCGAGGTCGCGGGCGGCTGTGACGCTGGCGAGCGACCCGATCGCCGAGGACGCGGCGCGGGCGCTGCTGGCCAAGCCGCGGCTCGCGACGCTGACGCCGGCGCAGCTCGAGACGCTCGCGATCGTCGCCTACCTGCAGCCGGTCTCGCGGCCCGAGATCGCGCGCATCCGCGGCGTCAACGCCGACTCGCCGGTCGCGACGCTGCTCGACCGCGGCCTCGTCGAGGAGGCGGGCCGCTCGCAGTTCGGCGCCGTCCTCTACCGCACGACGACGCT
>CAVZUX010000033.1:0-171753 GCA_963778435.1 uncultured Actinomycetota bacterium | reverse complement strand
CTTGTTGGGCGACCGAGCGGATCGCGTCGCCGATGTCTTCGGCCGCGGCTCCGAGCGCGGAAACGAAGATCGCCAAAATCGCGTCGCACGCGTCATCGCGAATCAGCTCCGCGAGCGTCCGCCGGTATTCGTCGGCGGTCGCGCTCGCGAGCATGTCGACCGGATTGTGTGTCGACGCGTCGGCCGGTAGGAAGCCGGCGAGCCGCCGGCGGAGCTTCGCCGAGAGCTCAGGGACGTCAGCGCCGTCGGCCTGACAAGCGTCGGCGCACATGATCCCGGGACCGCCGGCGTTGGTCACGATCGCAACCCGGTCGCCGCGGTGAACAGGCTGGGTGGTCAGCAGCTGCGCGACGGCGAACAGCTCGTGCAGCGTGTCGGCGCGGATCACCCCGGCCTGTTCGAACAGCGCATCGATCGTCACATCCGACGTCGACAGCAGGGCCCCGGTGAGAGGAGCTCGCCCGGGCCCCGGCGGTCGAGCGACCGCTCTTCACCGCCAGCAGCGGCTTGCGGCGGGCGAACCGGGCGCGATCCGAACGAATTTCCGCGGGTTGCCGAACGACTCGAGGTACAGCAGCGCGACATCGGTGCTGGGATCTGCTCCCAAACGACGACAGGCCCAGCCCGAGTCGCCCCGCGGCTTCGATGATCGCGATCCCCAGCCCCCGCTCTGCGACATGAACCCGATCGAGCCGGGCAGCGCTTGCCGCGGCGAACGTCGCGTTGAGGCGAACGTCCGGCGCGGTGTTGAGCACACCCAGGCAGTTCGGCCGACGATTCCTGATGCCGGCCGCGCGACAGATTCGAGCAACTCCCGCTGCCGGTCGGCGCCGTCGGCTCCCGCCTCGGCGAAGCCGGAGCTGATCACGACCAACGTCCGGACTCTGGCGCGGGCGCACTCCCGACGCCACCGCGATCACCCGCTCGCAGGCACGGCTACGACCGCGAGGTCGACGGGTTCGGGATCTCGGCGACAGAGGCGAAGGCGGCAAGCCCCTGAACCGACTCGACGGCGGGGTTGACGGCGTGGGCGTGGGCCGGTGAAGCCGGCCGCCAGCAGGTTGTGCAAAACCTGCGCCGCCAATCTTGTCGGACCGGCGGGACGCGCCGATGACCGCGACGGAGCGTATGTGCCATGGATTCGGCACCTGACCGGCCTCATCGCTGGTCAGGTGCCGAAAGCCTGGTGACAACCGAAAGCCCGGCTATTAACCTAATCCAGGTACTCGCGCAGCAGCAGGGCGCGCGACGGGTGGCGGAGCTTGGCCAGGGTCTTCGACTCGATCTGACGGATCCGCTCCCTGGTCACGCCGAACTCCCTGCCGACCTCCTCGAGCGTCCGCGGGTGCCCGTCGGACAGCCCGAACCGCAGCTGGATGATCCGCTGCTCCCGGTCGGACAGCTCGCAAAGCACCCGGTCGAGCTGGTCCTGCAGCATGATGAAGGCCGCCGCCTCGATCGGCACCACGGCGTCCGCGTCCTCGATGAAGTCGCCGAGGTCGGACTCCTCCTCGCCGATCGGCGACTGGAGCGAGACGGGCTCCTGGGCGATCCGCTGGATCTCCGCGACCCGGTCGGGCTCGACGCCGAGCTCGGCGGCGAGCTCCTCCGCCGTCGCCTCGCGGCCAAGCTCCTGGTGCAGCTGGCGCTGCACGCGGGCGAGCTTGTTGATCGTCTCGACCATGTGCACCGGCACCCGGATGGTCCGCGCCTGGTCGGCGATCGCCCGGGTGATCGCCTGCCTGATCCACCAGGTCGCGTAGGTGGAGAACTTGTACCCGCGGGTGTAGTCGAACTTCTCCACCGCGCGGATCAGCCCGAGGTTCCCCTCCTGGATCAGGTCGAGGAAGACCAGCCCGCGGCCGATGTACCGCTTGGCGATCGACACGACCAGGCGCAGGTTCGCCTCGATCAGCCGCTGCTTGCCGCGCACGCCGTCGGCCGCCAGCCACTCCAGGTCGCCGCGGTCGGCGTCGGACAGCGTGAAGCCCGCTGTTCAGCTTCTCCTCGGCGTACAGGCCCGCCTCGATCGACTTGGCCAGCTCGACCTCGCCCTCGGCGGTGAGCAGCGGCACCCGGCCGATCTCCCGCAGGTAGATCCGCACCAGGTCGCTTGTCCCGGCCCGGCGCGCGGTCTCGGCGTCGCTGTCGGGCAGCTTGGTATCGGTATCCTCCTCGACCGTGTGCGTCGACGCACCTCGATGCCCTCGTCGGCGAGCACCCGCACTACCCCGTCTAGTGCGTCCCCGGTTAGCTCGGCCCGGTCGATTGCCGTGGTGACGTCCCCCATCGTCACGAAGCCCCGTGAACGCCCGAGCGCCACGAGGTCCGTCAACTGCTGCTGTAAGCGATGGTCCGCTCGTTACTACGGTGAGGCTCACCCGACCAGTGTGCCCCACGTCACCCCGGTTACGGGGGACCCAATTTTGTAACTCTGACCAGAGGTTTAACCTGGCCGAAACCTGGAGTAATATGGACTCCGGCAACGTCTCTGCGGCTGAGCGTCCACGGCATCCGTTACGCCCCGGTCGCCCGGTCGAGCAGCCACTTTGCGGCGCTGCTCGAGCGCGACGAGTTCGCCGAACATCCTGCCGTACGCCGCCTGGTCTTCCTCCGGGTTCATCCGCTGCAGCCTGGCCTTGATCCCGGCGATCTGCCGCCCGCCGCCAGCTCCCCGACCCGGGCGAGCACCACGTCGGCGTACTTCTCATCCGGCTCGCCCGACACCTGCGAGCGGCTCCACCGCCAGCTCGGTCACGAACGCGCGCACCCGGTCGTCCGGCGCCGCCTCGAGCAGCGCCGCCACCCAGTCCCTCGCCCGGCCCGCGGTGCCCACCCCGCCGCAGCGCGTCGATCAGCCCGAACACCGCGGCGTGGACCGGCACGGTGAACGCCGCCGCGCCGAGCGCGTCGAACTCGGGCCCGGTCAGCCCCGGCCACTGCACCGCGAGCTTGAGCGCCTCGCGCTCCACCCGCAGCACCGGGTCCGCGCGGTCGTAGGCCGCTCCGCCCGCGCCTGCCCCTGGCGGCGGTCCGCCCGCGCGCTGCGGGCCCGCGTCCGGTGCCGCGCTCGAGTTGCAGTAACGAGCCGTGGTGCTCCGGCTTCGGCTGCATTGCCGCGGCGGCCTGGCGGACCCGGTCGAGGATGTACCGCTCGTCCATGAACCCGATCCAGCGGTCGAGGTCGACGGCGTACTGCTTCCACTTCGACCGGTCCTTGATCCGGACGATGATCGGCGCGGCCTCGTCGATCGCGGCGAACTGCCCTTCCCGCGTGTCGAGGTCGTGCTTGGCGAGCACCGACCTGATGGCGAACTCGAACAGCGGCACCCGTCGCGCCACCAGGTCGCGGACCGCGGCGTCGCCGTGCTTGAGCCGCAGGTCGCACGGGTCGAGGCCGTCCGGCTGCACGGCGACGAAGGTCTGGGTGACGAACTTCTCCTCCAGCGCGAAGGCCCGCAGCGCCGCCTTCTGCCCCGCCGCGTCGCCGTCGAAGGTGAAGATCACCTCGCCGGTCGACCCGTCGGTGTCCATGATCAGCCTTCGCAGGATCTTGACGTGATCCTCGCCGAAGGACGTCCCGCAGGTCGCCACCGCCGTCGCCACCCCGGACAGGTGGCAGGCCATCACGTCGGTGTACCCCTCGACGATCACCGCCTGGCGGCGCTTGGCGATCTCCCGCTTGGCCAGGTCGGCGCCGTACAGCACGTGGCTCTTCTTGAAGATCGGCGTCTCCGGCGTGTTCAGGTACTTGGGCCCGTCGTCGTCGGCGTTGAGCTTCCGCGCGCCGAAAGCGATCGTCTCCCCCGTCAGGTCCCTGATCGGCCACATCAGCCGGCCGCGGAACATGTCGATCAGGCCGCCCCGGCTCGTCCTGCGGGCCAGGCCCGACTTGATCAGCTCGTCCTCGGTGAAACCGCGGGCCCGCAGGTGCTTGGCCAGCTCGTCCCACGCGTTGGGCGAGTAGCCCACGCCGAACCTAGTCGGCGTCAGTCAGCGTGAACCCGCGCTCCGCCAGGAAGGCCTTAGCGGGGCCGCTAGACGAAGCCACGGCCCGTTCCACATAAAAGTCTTGAGCGGCACTGTGCGCCTCGATCAGCCGCCGCCGCTGGCTGTGCTCCTGGCCAGGGACGTAGCCGCCCTGCTCGTAGCGGAGCTCGATGCCCGCGCGGGCGGCGAGCCGCTCCACCGCCTCGGTGAAGTCGAGGTGCTCGATCTTGCGGACGAAGGTGATGACGTCGCCGCCCTCGCCGCAGGAGAAGCAGTGGTACAGCTCCTTGCCCGGCGTGACGTTGAACGACGGCGAGCGCTCGTCGTGGAACGGGCACAGGCCCTTGAGGCTCCCGCCGCCCGCCGGCCTGAGCTGCAGGTACTCGCCCACGACGTCCGCGATGGGGGAACGCTCGCGGACTGCGGCGATGTCTTCCTGACGAATACGACCCGGCATGGTTTTGAGTGTATGGCCGTGGCCGGGGGCGGCGGAGCGCGGTTCTCGGCTGGCTCACCCGCGGGCGGTGATTAGCGAGCGCGCTGGTCGGGGAAAATCGCTGATGCGGTGGCCGTCACTGCTGCGCAGGGGGAGAGATCAGTGAGCGATCAGCTTGTGCTCTGGGACATCGACGGCACGCTGCTCAACGCCGACGGGGTTGGTCGTGACATGTACGACGTGGTGTTCGTGCAGCTCTTCGGGCGTTCTATCGATGCGTTCGCACCGATGGCCGGGCGTACCGACCGGGCGATCATCCTCGAGACGCTGACCATGGCCGGCGTCTCCGAGCCACGACGGTACGTCGACCCGTTCATCGCCGGCCTCACCGCGCAGGCGCCGTCGGTGCGCTCGCTGGTGGCGGCTCGAGGGCAGGCGCTTCCTGGCGCCTGCGACGTGCTCCGCGGGCTGCACGGGCGCGCGCACCAGTCCGTGCTGACCGGCAACATACGGCCGGTGGCCGAGGTCAAGCTGGCGGCGCTCGGCCTGCAGGACGGCCTCGACCTGTGCATCGGCGCGTACGGCGACGACCACGAGGTGCGCGCCGAGCTCGTCCACGTGGCGCGAAGACGGGCGTCCGCGGTGCACGGGAAGTCCCCCTCGGACTTCGACGGCGCGTCCACCGTGGTGATCGGGGACACGCCGCTCGACATCGAGGCGGCGCTGGTATCCGGGGCGCGAGCGGTGGGCGTGGCGACGGGCTCGTACTCCGTCGCCGACCTAGCCGCCGCGGGCGCGCACGCGGTCCTGCCCGACCTCACGAACACCGACGCCGTCCTGCAGGCGCTCCTGCCGTAGGCACGGCCTCGTTTACTCCCTGACCGCTCGTTACACAACTGTTTCGTTGCCCCGGGCCGATTCATCGCCCGGGGCCGTTCATTACCCGAGGCCGTTTCATCGCCCGAGGCCGTTCATCGCCCGAGGCCGTTCATCGCCTCAGATAATCGTTAACTATTGACGATCTCCTTAACAGTTAACGCATTTCTAGGAGCTGGAGCGCACCGCAGGTTGGTGAGCAGGGCTTCAGCGGTCCGGTGTAGCCCCGTCTGGTTAGCGCGGCGTGCACTTGGGCCGCCGAGGCGCACTGCTTGCGGGTGACGTCAATCCAGCCGTAGCGGAGCGTCGACCCGGCAGTTGCCGCGGCGTGGTTGTCGCGGTCCTGGTCGCGGCCCTTCAGCTCGTCGGGATGGTACTGCTTGCCGTCGAGTTCGATGATGAGCCCGTACCCCTCATAGCACCGGTCGCGGAAACCCTTGCTGCCGTTCGGCTTGGTGAACGGCACCTGCTTGCTAGCGGGCGGGAGTCCGTGCGCCCGCTCAACATCCCGGTCGTAGCGGTACTCAATGACGGAGTGCGCGCCACCCGCGCCGGCCGCGATGATCTCGCCGAGGTCCGCGCGCCAGCGCAGCCGCGGCCGCGCTGCCACCTCCTGCATCAGCCTTTCCTTAGTGGTGAGCTTCCGCCCGAAGGCACCGGTCACATACGCGATAACGTCGTTGAGATCACCCGCCCCGTGCACCAGGTCAATAACCGTCTCCTCGGCAAACGTATGCGGCGGTATCCCGCGTGCGTATCGCCAGCCTGCGCTCCCACTAGACGAAATGTGAATGACCACTCCCGGCGGCGGCTTAACGCGCCTATTAGCTGGGATCGTGACGTGGATCGATGGCGATCGGCGATCAGTGAGGCGAACGATTTCGGCGGCTGACTCGTGACTGAGCCGCGCACCCGGCCCCGCGTAGAGCACGGCCGCCCACAGCCGCGCCTCCCGGGCGAGCGAGCCGGTATATGTCGCGTACACGCCGCGGTGAACTTGCTGCCACCGGGTATGCGCGACCTTCGATCTGATCGCACTGCTGGAGAGCCCAGCGCAAAGCGCCTGCTCGCGGGTGATGAGCCCGGCCTGCCAGCGAGCCTGCTCCAGCAGCCCGGACGGGATCGTCTCCCTCATACGGTCAGTATGAATTCGGACACCGACAATCCGCCTCGCCTCCCCCGCTCGCTCGCTCGCGCCTCCCCCGCTCGCCCGCTCGCGCTTCCCCCGCTCCCCCGCTCGCCCGCTCGCCCGCTCGCCCGCTCCCCCGCTCCCCCGCTCGCGCCTCCCCCGCGCCCGGCCCACTCCACTGCGCCGCCATGAAGGGCTACCCACCACGTGGCGCCCACTCCGGCCAGCCGCTGCGCACCGCGCGCAAGTGCCGGATTTATCCCCATAAAGCTGGACATGCTCCCCATAAAGCTGGGCATGCGCGTTCTCGGCTTGTCATGATCGTGAAAGATTTTGTTAGCGCGAAGACTTTTCGCTCGTATAGCGCGAATTTCTTACGTCAGGATAAAAGTCTTCGCGATCATGTGGTGGAATTGAGATATTGGAGGGAGAATTGAACGGCTGTGACAGGAACTATTTGCGACCATGGTGGTCGATAGTTGGTTGAGTTGCCGGAGGGGGGAGCAATCGGGATCGCGGCAGGAAACCATTTCCAGTCATGGTCGGCCGAAGGCGAGGTTGAGTTTCTGGAGGGATCAGACGTCTGCCAGGGGGATGGCGGGGTCCGCTAGGCGGGCGGGGTCTAGGACGCGGCCGGAGCGGATGAGGGCCTGGATGTCGTCGGTTACGTCCCAGACGTTGACGTTCATGCCGGCGACGAGCTGGCCGGCCTTCAGCCAGCAGGCGATGAACTCGAGGCCGGTGCTGTCGCCTCGGTAGACAACCTGGTCGTAGCTGCCTGGCGTGGGGAGGCCCGAGCACTCCATGCCCAGGTCGTACTGGTCGCTGTAGAAGTACGGCACGCGGTTGTACTCGACGGGCTGGCCGAGCATGGACTTGGCCACGGCCTGCCCGCCGTGCAGGGCGTTGGCCCAGTGGTCCAGTCGCACGCGGTGGCCGACCAGCGGCAGGTAGGAGTTGGCCACGTCGCCGGCCGCGAAGATGTCCGGGTCCGAGCTGCGCAGCGCGGCGTCGGTCAGCACGCCGTTCTCGACCTCAAGGCCTGCCGCCTTCGCGAGGCCGTCGTTCGGGGCCGCGCCGATGCCGACCGCGACGATGTCCGCGGGAATTTCCGCGCCGGAATCGGTGACCACCCACCCGACCGGCCAGCCCTCGCGGGAGTCGCCCGCCGCGGGCAGCTTGCCTGAGACCTCGGCCGGGCGGAACTCGGTCGACGACTCGCCGAAGCGGAACACCACGCCGTGCGAGCGGTGCAGCTCCGCGAACTTCTCACCGAGTTCGGGGCCGATCGCGCTGTAGAGCGCGGTGGGCTGCGGCTCGACGATGGTGACGGAGCTTCCGGCCTGCCGCGCCGCGGCGGCGGCCTCAAGCCCGATCCAGCCCGCCCCGATGATCACGATCCTCGCCTCCGGCGTGAACGCCGCCCGGAGCGCGTCCGACTCCGCCAGGGTCCGCAGGTAGAGCACGTTGCCCAGATCAGCGCCCGGGATCGAGATCTTCCGGGCCGAGGCGCCGGTGGTGATCGCCAGCTTGTCGTAGGAGAGCGTGCCGCCCGCGAACGCGACCGAGCGGGCGGCGCGGTCGATCGAGGTGACGGGGGTTCCCAGCCGCAGGTCCACGCTGTGCTCTTGGTACCAGTCGGCGGAGTGCACGAAGACCGAGTCGCGTTCGTCCTTGCCGAGCAGGTAGCCCTTGGCAAGCGGGGGGCGCTCGTACGGGCGCTCCGTCTCGTCGCCGAAGAGCACGACGTCGCCGTCGAACCCCTCGCCGCGGAGCGTCTCGGCCGCCTTCGCGCCAGCTAGCCCGCCACCAATGATCACGAACGTCGTCATTGCCGCCTCCGGAGCGTAAGCCGTCGTTCCCGACGATAGCCCAAACGCACTACCCGCGAGCCAAAGGGCGCGCCCTGCGGCGAGCGGGGAACACAGCTAATGTCAGGCGGTCGTGAGCGGCTAGGGCGGAGGTGTCGGTCAGGGACGCGAGCTGGTCGATGATGACGCGGCGGCGTTCGGAGTCGGTGGGGGCGGTGTCCCAGGCCGGCTGGAAGACCGGGTCGAGGGTGGCGGGCGCGCCCCGTTCGATGGCGAGCGCCAGCTCGGTGATCACCTCGCGTTCGCGGGCCTGCTGGTCGACCGCGGCCTGGCGCCTCATCACGTAGTGCGCGGCCACCGCCTTGAGCAGCGCGCACTCGAGCAGCTGCCGTCGCGGCACGACGAGGTCGGCGGTGTAGCGGGTGAGGCGGGAGGCAGCGGCGGCGGCGCGGGTGGCGTCCTCCGCCGCCTGGCAGAACCGGCCGACGAGCTCGCTGGTCAGGTTCTTGGCGGCGGCCAGGGCCGCGGGGCCGCCGTCGAAACTGAACTGCCAGCAGTCCAGCTCCATGAACTCGGCGAAGACCTGATCGAGCTCCGCCGCCGTGACGTCCCACGACAGCGGGCAGTAATAGGCGCGCGCCACCGCGGAGACCACGGCCCGTTCGGCGGAGTCGGTCAGGTTTTTTATCGACACAAGACCCGCGTCCAGTCCGTCTTCCAGGTCGTGGACCGAGTACGCCACGTCGTCGGCCCAGTCCATCACCTGAGCCTCCAGGCAGCGGCGGCGGCCGGGGGCGCCGGCCCGAATCCAGTTGAATACGGCGATGTCGGCTTGGTACGCGCCGTACTTGGCGGGCAGGTGCAGGGTGACGTTCTCCGGCGTGCAGTCAGGGTCGGGCGCGGGGGACGGACTCGGGTCCGCGGAGCCTGCGCTGTCGGACGCGACCCAGGGGTACTTGAGTGCCGCGTCCAGCGTGGCGCGGGTGAGGTTCAGGCCGGCGCCGGCGACCTTCGGCTCAAGGCGGGTGAGCAGGCGCAGAGACTGGGCGTTGCCCTCGAAGCCGCCGCAGGCCAGCGGGCCGCTCGGATCGGCAAGCGCGGCGAGCGCGGACTCCCCGTTGTGGCCGAACGGCGGGTGGCCGAGGTCGTGCGCCAGGCCGGCCGCGTCGACCAGATCGGGGTCGCAGCCGAGCACGGCGCCCAGGTCGCGGCCGATCTGCGCGCACTCCAGGGAGTGGGTGAGCCGGGTTCGCGGGAAATCAGCCAACCCGGCCCGCATCACCTGGGTCTTCGCCGCGAGCCTGCGCAGGGCGGAGCTGTGCAGGACGCGGGCGCGGTCCCGCTGGAACTGCGTGCGCTCGGGGCGCTTGGGCGGCTCGGCCACCCAGCGCTCCGTGTCCTGCGACGTGTACGTCACGTCTCTAGTGTGCCGGCTCGGTCCGACAGTTCGAGCCACACCCCGACCGCAGACGCGAACTGTTAACCACGCTGTCAACAGTTCGCGGTCACTGCGCCCCCGCGGTCTGGGCTCAGCGGGTGTCGCTGCCGCCGGTGGAGACGGCGGCGCGGCCCGCTTCGAGGCGGGCGATCGGGACGCGGAACGGCGAGCAGGACACGTAGTCGAGCCCGGCCTCGTGGAAGAACCAGACCGACGCCGGGTCACCGCCGTGCTCGCCGCAGACGCCGAGCTTCAGGCCGGGCTTGGTGGCCCGGCCCTCGGCGGCGGCGATCTTCACCAGGCGGCCGACGCCCTCGACGTCGAGGGTCTCGAACGGGGATTCGCCGAAGATGCCCTTGGCGATGTACGGGGAGAAGAACGCCCCCTCCACGTCGTCGCGGGAGAACGCCCAGGTCATCTGGGTCAGGTCGTTGGTGCCGAAGGAGAAGAAGTCAGCCGACTTCGCGATCTCCCCCGCCGTGACGGCGGCCCGCGGCACCTCGATCATCGTGCCGATGAGCGCGTGCACCGCGGCGCCCGTCTCCTCGGCCACCTCGGCGAGCACCTTCTCCGCCGACTCCCTGGTGATCTCGAGCTCCTGCACGGTCGCCGACCAGCGGGATCATGATCTCCGGTGACGGGTCGCCGCCCGCCGCCAGGCGGTCGGCGGTCGCGTGCGCGATCGCGCGGACCTGCATGTCGAACAGGCCGGGGATGACCAGGCCGAGGCGGACGCCGCGCAGGCCGAGCATCGGGTTCTGCTCGTGCAGGCGGCGGACCGCCTCAAGCAGCCGCAGGTCCTGCTCGCTCGCCTTCTCGCCTTCCAAGGCGACCTTCACCGACAAATCCGTGAAGTCGGGCAGGAACTCGTGCAGCGGCGGGTCGATCAGCCGGATCGTCACCGGCAGGCCGTCCATCGCCTCCAGGATCTCCGCCGAAGTCGCCGCGCTGCAGCGGCTCGAGCGCGTCGAGCGCGGCCCGCCGGGCGGCGTCGTCGGTGCCCGCGAGGATCAGGTCCTCGACCAGCTGGCGGCGCTCGCCCGAGGAACATGTGCTCCGTCCTGACCAGGCCGACGCCGCCGGCGCCGAACCGGCGGGCCCGCGCGCAGTCGGGGCCGTTGTCGGCGTTGGCGCGGACGCCGAGCCGCCGGGCGTCGTCGGCGTGCGTCATCAGCGTGTGCACGGCGGCGACGAGCGCGTCGGCGTCCGGTTCGAGCTCGCCCTCGAAGTACTCCACCACGTTGGAGGCGATCACCGGGACCTCGCCCAGGTAGACCGCGCCCGAGGTGCCGTCGACCGAGATCACGTCGCCCTCGGAGACGACCAGGCCGTCGGGCGCGGTGAACTGCTTGCCGGCCTTGTCCACCTCAAGCGACTCGGCCCCGCAGACGCAGGTCTTGCCCATGCCCCGGGCGACCACGGCCGCGTGGCTGGTCTTGCCGCCGCGCGCGGTGAGCACGCCCTCGGCCGCGATCATGCCGTGCAGGTCGTCGGGGTTGGTCTCGCGGCGGACCAGGATGACCTGCTCCCCCGCCTCGGCCCGCGCGACGGCGGTCGCCGAGTCGAAGACCGCCTTGCCGACCGCCGCGCCCGGAGAGGCGCTGATCGCCTTGGTGATCAGCGTGACGTCGCCGCTGGTGTCGAACCGCGGGAACATCAGCCGGGCGAGCTCCGCGCCGGTGACCCGGGTGAGCGCCTCGTCCAGGTCGATCATGCCCTGCTGCACCAGCTGCGTCGCGATCCTGAAGGCCGCACGCGGCGGTCCGCTTGCCGACCCGGGTCTGCAGCATCCAGAGCTTGCCGCGCTCGATGGTGAACTCGATGTCGCACAGGTCGCGGTAGTGGTTCTCCAGCGTCGCCATGATCGACATCAGCTGGTCGAAGGAGGTCTTGTCGATCGCTCTCCAGGTCCTGCAGCGGCACCGTGTTGCGGATGCCGGCCACGACGTCCTCGCCCTGCGCGTTCTGCAGGTAGTCGCCGTAGACGCCCTGCGCGCCGGTGCCCGGGTCGCGGGTGAACGCCACCCCGGTCCCGCTGTCGTCACCCAGGTTGCCGAACACCATCGCCACCACGCTGACGGCCGTGCCGAGGTCGCCGGGGATGCGCTCCTGACGCCGGTAGAGCACCGCGCGGTCGGAGTTCCACGAGTTGAAGACGGCCTTCACCGCGAGGTCCATCTGCTCGCGCGGGTCCTGCGGGAACTCCCGTCCCGCGTGGTCGACGACGATGTTCTTGTAGACCGCGGTCAGCGTCTTCAGGTCCTCGGCGTTCAGCTCGGTGTCGCTGGTCGCGCCCTTGGCCTTCTTGGCAGCGTCGATCGCGTGCTCGAAGTGCTCGCCGTCGATGTCGAGGACGGTCTTGCCGAACATCTGGATCAGCCGCCGGTAGGCGTCCCAGGCGAACCGCTCGTTGCCCGACTGCTTGGCCAGGCCGTCGACCGACTCGTCGGACAGGCCGATGTTCAAGACGGTGTCCATCATGCCGGGCATGGAGAACTTCGCGCCGGAGCGGACGCTGACGAGCAGCGGGTCCGCGGGGTCGCCGAGCTTGCGGCCCATGCTGGTCTCGAGGGCGTCCAGATGCCTGCTGACTTCGTCCTCAAGGCCGTCGGGGACCGTGCCTTCGGCTAGGTAGTGGCGGCACGCCTCGGTGGTGATGGTGAACCCAGGGGGCACCGGCAGGCCGAGATTGGTCATCTCGGCCAGGTTCGCCCCCTTGCCTCCCAAGAGGTCCTTGAGGTCCTTGTTACCCTCAGTGAAGTCATAGACGAATTTCGGCACTTAACACTCCTCGCGCCGGGCGAGCTCCGTTGTACGGACTGTACCCGGCTCAGATACGGTCTAAGAAATGCGACTGTACACAATTACATAGAACCGGACAATAGGTGTATTAGTGTGGCATTAAACACGGTGTCGCCGCTGGTTCGGCCCGCATGAGCAGTGGTTTAGACCGCTTCATCTCATTGGTATAGACCGCTGGTGTAGACCGCCTGAATACACCTATGTCCTGACTTCGGAAATTTCCCAGCGATAATTCAGAAACCAGCGCACAACCCCAACTTGACGCATTCTTTACGTTTGCCGAGCCGCCCGCAGCGCGTCGGCGCGTGACGACCCACCGCACGCCGACACGACGCGTCGCGCGCGCCCACTGCCGCGCCGACCCCCTGCGGCGGCGGGCGGGCGGTGCCAGGCGAAGCAACGGACCGTTCAGACCGATGGAGATTTTCGACTCTTTGGGCGCGCGAGCAACCTTCCGGCCTGCGCTGAGTCTTTACTAGGTGAACCAACTGGACACGGAAGACACCGACGCGGGTGCCTGGACCGCCGAGCGGCATGTGACGTCGCTGTACCAGGCGCACGCGCTCGGCCTGGCCAGGCTCGGCTGTTCATGCTGGGCGACGCGTCGGCCGCCGAGGACGTCGTGCAGGACGCGTTCCTCGGCCTGTACCGCCGCTGGGACCGCCTGGCCGACCCCGCCGCCGCCCTCGATTGCGTTCCCGACGCTGGGCGCCGTCCGGCTGCCGCATTCGAAGCAGTTCGAGGCTCGCCAGACGGTGCGCAGCCTGAACCTGAAGTCGCAGGGCGGCAACCTGATGACGGATAGCCAGGTCATCTGGTCGCAGTCCACCGCCAGTCCGTCGGGCGACTTCGCGAAAATTTCCGCTCCAACCGAGCAACCTGTTCCCGTCGGCGTCGTCTCCCCTTCGTGGACACACTGGACACAGATATCGACGCCCCAGGGCACCATCGCGGCCCGCCGGGCGGTCACGCCGAAGCCGCGCAGGCGGTGACCGCGCTCTACGACGCGCATGCGATCAGCATGATCAGGATCGCGCTGATCATGCTGGGCGACCGCGCGGCGGCCGAGGACGTGGTGCAGGACGCGTTCTTCGGCCTCTACCGGCGCTGGTCCAAGCTCTCGGACCCGGCCAACGCACTGACCTACGTCCGGTCGGCCGTGCTCAACGGCTGCCGCGACACGCTCAAGCGGCAGGCACGGCGCGACCGGCGGGACCGCGCCGCCGCGCGATCCTGGCAGGACGTGGACTCGGCCGAGGCACTGGCGCTGATCGGCGAGGACCAGCGGCGGATCCTCGTCGCGGTCAGGCAGCTTCCCGGCCGTCAGCGCGAGGCGCTGGTCTGCCGGTTCTACCTCGACATGTCCGAGGAAGAGACCGCCCGCGCCATGGGGATCAGCCGGGGCACCGTGAAATCCGCCACGTCGCGCGCCGTCGCGGCGATCGGCCGCATGCTCAAGGAGGGGCAGTGCTAGAGGAAGAGACAGCCCTAGTAGGAGAGACCGCCAGGGCTATGCGGCAGTTCGCATGCACGGTCACCGACGCACCGCCGCTGCGACTGGCGCCGGGCCGGGCAGCCCGCACGTCCGGCGCGTCCCGACCAGCCGGCCGACGCAGCTGGCAGCTCTGGGGGGTGCCGCTCGCCGCTGGCGTCGCTGTGATCGCGCTCGCCATCTCCCTGGTAGTCATCAAGGATCTCCCGAACGGGCCGGTGGTCCCACCGTCCGGTCCCGCGACTGTCTCCGGCGTACCGCCGTACTACGTGACGCTGTACACCGCCCCGCAGCCGGCTCCGACCTCGACGCCGACTCCAATGGCAACTCCGTCTAGTCAGCCGACTGCGGTGCCGTGCACGGCGGGAAGCCCAGGATGCTCCGCTGACGCTGCCGGTGGAACGGACCTGCTTGTGGGCGACACGCTCACCGGCGCGAAGCTGGCCACCATATCGCCGCCCAAGGGGGCTACTTTCTACGGCGTGACGGCCGCGGCGAACGATCGGACGTTCGTCGTCGACACCTATAACTCGTTCACCGTCAGCGACTTCTCGCTGCCGCGGACGTTCTACCGGCTGCAGATCGTGCCCGGTGCCAAGTCACCGGTTCGGCTGACCAGGCTGCCGCTCCCGTCGATGACCGGCACCTTCGCGATGGCGTTGTCCGAGTCGGGAACCGAGCTCGCGGTGGCTCGGATGTCGTCGAACGACAAGGAGACGTGGCTGCAGATCTACTCGGTGGCCACCGGACGGCTGCTGCGCAGCTGGTCCACCGACAACCCCTATGTCTTCGAGCGGGGCGCCGACCTGATGAGCGATTCCAACTACGGGGTCACCTGGGTAGACGGCGACCGCGCGGTGGACTTCCCGTACAACTGGGAATCCAGAGGGGCGCTCACGACGATAAAGCTGAGGGGCAAGACGTTTCGGTACAGGCCCATCACCCGCCACCTTGGTGTTCGGACGCTGGACGTGAGCGCGAGCGGCGGCAACCTGATCGCGGACAGCCGGATCCTCTGGTCGGAGGTACCACCCGAGACCGACGGTTACCCCTCGGGCGGCTGCAGCCAGTTCCAAGATGCGCTGGTCAGCGGGGATGGCGAAACCGTCATGTGCGTTTCGTCCTACGGGCCGGACACGGACCGCCCGGCGAGAAAGATCGTCCCCTGGCACCTGGCCTGGCTGGCGACCTCGGTTACGGCTCCGAAGAAAGCTCGCCCCGTGTACGAATTCACCATCGACGCGCCCATCGCGTCCAGTGGCTGGCTCTACGCGCTGTGGGCCAACGCATCCGGCTCGACGATGATCGGCTCCTGGTACTTCGGCAGCAGCGCGACGCCGCGCGAGCACTTCGGCGTGATGAGCCACGGCACGTTCCGCGCGCTCCCGGTTCCGCCGACGATCACCGTCGGCGCTCCGCTGACCATCGCCTGGTAGGCCGCGCTTTGGTCGGCAGGCGTGCCTGCCTGGGTACGGGGCAGTTTGTGTTCCGGTTTGTGTTCCGGTTTGTGTTCCGGTTGGGTGGACGTTCGGACCCGGGTCGGTTGCGCGGCAAGGCCAACCGGCACAATGGGGACGGAACGCCGCTTACCGCGCTGGAGGTTTCCGATGGCGACCATTGGGCTGCTGCATCCGGGTGAGATGGGGGCCGCCGTCGGCGGCTGCCTGGTCTCGGTCGGGCACGAGGTGCTCTGGGACCCGGCCGGGCGGTCCCGCGCCTCCACCGGGCGCGCGCTGGCGGCCGGGCTGACCGGGGTGAAGTTCGACGCCCTGATCAAGCGCAGCTCGGTGATCTTGTCGGTCTGCCCGCCGCACGCGGCCCTCGACGTAGCGGGGCAAGTGGCCGGCGCGGGGTACGCCGGGATCTACGTGGACGCGAACGCGATCTCGGTCGCCACCGCCGAGCAGGTATCCGGGATCGTCACCGCGGTCGGCGCGACTTACGTTGACGGCGGGATCATCGGCATGCCGCCCGAGGTCGCCGGCCACACCAGGCTCTACCTGGCCGGCCCGCGCGCCAACGAGGTGCGCGTCCTGTTCGCCCGGTCCGCGCTCGACGCGCGGATCGCGGACGGCCCGCTGTACGCGGCGTCGGCGGTGAAGATGGCCTACGCGGCCTGGACCAAGGGCAGCTCCGCGCTGCTGCTCGCCGCCCGGGCCCTCGCGCGCGCCGAAGGCGTTGAGGGGACCCTGCTCGCCGAGTGGGGGCTCTCCCAGCCTGCCCTGGCGGCGCGGTCGGAGGGCGCGGCCACGTCGGCCGCCGGCAAGGGCTGGCGCTGGGTCGCCGAGATGGAGGAGATCGCCGCCTCCATGACCGCCGCCGGCCTGCCCGGCCGGCTTTCACGAGGCGGCCGCCGACATCTACGACCGCGCGTCGTCGCAGGCCGACGCCCCCGCCACCCGCCGCCCCGTCCCAGCCGAGGCATCAGCCTCCACCCTAGACACGGTCATCTCCGCCCTGATCTAGCCCCGGCCTCACCCTGTAGCAGGTTGCCTACCAGAGCGGGAGGCGCTCGGCGAGGTAAGCCGGGAGGGCGTCGATGCCGACGCGCTCCTGGGTCATCGTGTCGCGTTCGCGGACGGTGACGGCGTGGTCTTCGAGGGTGTCGAAGTCGACCGTGACGCAGAACGGGGTGCCGATCTCGTCCTGGCGGCGGTAGCGGCGGCCGATTGCCTGGGCGTCGTCGAACTCGGTGGTCCAGCGCTTGCGGAGCGTGGCGGCGATGTCGCGGGCCTTGGGCGACAGGTCGGCGTTGCGGGAGAGCGGCAGCACCGCGACCTTGACCGGGGACAGCCGCGGGTCGAGGCGGAGCACCGTGCGCTTCTCCAGCCTGCCCTTGGAGTCCGGGGCCTCGTCCTCGGAGTACGCGTCGAGCAGGAAGACCAGGGTGCCCCGGTCCGCGCCGGCGGCCGGCTCGATGACGTAGGGGATGTACCGCTCGCCGGACTCCTGGTCCAGGTAGGTCAGATCCTGGCCGGAGTGTTCCTGGTGCTGGGTCAGGTCGTAGTTTGTGCGGTTCGCGATGCCCTCAAGCTCGCCCCACTCCGAGCCGACGAAGTCGAACCGGTACTCGATGTCGACCGTCCGGGTGGAGTAGTGGGAGCGCTTCTCCTTCGGGTGCTCGAACAGGCGGAGGTTATCCTGGTTCACGCCTAGGCCCGTCCACCAGGCGAAACGATGGTCGATCCAGTACTGGTGCCACTCCTCGTCCGTGCCGGGCTTGACGAAGAACTCCATCTCCATCTGCTCGAACTCGCGGGTGCGGAAGATGAAGTTGCCCGGCGTGATCTCGTTGCGGAAGGACTTGCCGACCTGGCCGATGCCGAACGGGAGCTTCTTGCGGCTGGTGGTGAGCACGTTCTTGTAGTTGATGAAGATGCCCTGAGCGGTCTCCGGACGCAGGTAGGCCAGGCCGGACTCGTCCTCCACCGGGCCGATGTAGGTGCGGAGCATCCCGTTGAAGTTCTTGGGCTCGGTGAACGTGCCCTTGTTTCCGCAGTGCGGGCAGGCGATATCGTCGAGGCCGCCCGGCGGGACGTGGCCGTGCTTGTTTTCGTACGCTTCGATCAGATGATCGGCGCGGAACCGCTTATGGCAGTTGAGACACTCGGTCAGCGGGTCGGTGAACGTGGCGACGTGGCCGCTCGCCTCCCAGACCTCGCGAGCGAGGATCACGCTGGAGTCGAGGCCGACGATGTCGTCGCGCTCTTGGACCATGTACCGCCACCACTGGCGCTTCACGTTGTTCTTCAGCTCCACGCCAAGCGGGCCGTAGTCCCACGCGGCACGCAGACCACCGTAGATCTCACTCGACGGGTAGACGAATCCACGTCGCTTGCTGAGGTTGACAACGGCGTCAAGGCGGTCGCTGCGTAGGGCCATGTCAAGTGAGCTTATGAGTCGGCGGCGGTTCGCGCGAACCGGTTCCTCTGTCCGCGCGAACCGCCGCCTCAATGCCGCGTCATTGCGGCATCACCGCGTGACCGCCGCGTCATTGCGGCATCACCGCGCCAGTGGGCCCCCCACGATGTCGTCGTCGATGCTCAGCGTGATCCCGCCGACGGTCCCTGTCGCGTTCCCCCAGTACTGCTTGGACCGTTCGTCAAGCGGCCAGCTGAGGGACCCGTCGGTCAGCGTGGCGACGCCATTCCAGAGCGCGATCCAGAGCGCGTCAGGCGCGGTGAACCCGATCGTCTTCGCCGTGATCGCCGACTGCATGTTCTGGATGCCGGAGTCCTGGCTTGAGTAGACCCCGGTCACGTAGCCGGCGTCGGCCACCGTGCGGTCCCAGGCGCCGATGAACGTCAGCACCGCGGCCACGCAGCTCTGGCTATCGCCGTAGGCCTCCATGTCGTAGTAGATCGGAGAGCCAGCGGCCAGGCCGAAGAGCCTCGCGTCGCTGACCGCGTCTTCGCCGGCCGTCACGCCTTCCGCCGCCGCCTCGCCCGCGACGATCCTGACGCCCTGGCCCGTGTACGACCAGCAGGGCGCCTGCGGGCCGACGTAGGTCGGCAGCATCCCCCAGCCCATGCCCGCCGCCGAATTGATCCAGGCGGCCGACAGGTTGCCGTAGGCGCAGGCGTCGTTGACCCCGCCGATGTAGACCCCGATCGCGGCGTACTGCTGCCGCCAGACCCGCATCGTCGCGAGCGACGGCGCGGTGCAGGCATCGAAGCCGTTCACCGGGTGCACCGCCGGCTGCGGCTGCGGCTGCACGATCTGGACCGGCCAGTTGGGGGGAAGGCCCCGCCAGCTGGTGGTCGTGGCCACCGCGCCCCGCGACTTCTTCGAGGTCGGCTTCTTCTTGGCCGCTGACGCCCGGGCGGGAGCCGAGGCCCGGGCGGGAGCCGACGCGCGCTCGGCCGATGGCTGCGAGAGTGCCTGCGACGGCTCGGTCTGCGCGGTCCCGTGCGCCCGCGCCGGGGTGGCGCGGAGGGTGCCGAGCACCTTCTCCACGACCGCGGGGTCCGTGCCGTAGGTCGCGATCACCGTGGCACCGAGCGACGCCGCGCCGAGCGCGACCCGCAGCTCATTCTGGGCGCCGTTCAGGGTGACCGCCCCGTGCACTGCGGGCAGCCGCTGCACTTCGCTGCCGCCGACGCCGTCCGGCTGTTCGCGCTGGTCGGTGATCTCGGATCCGGATCCGGCCGCGACGGTGGTGCTCGGAATGACGCTCACCGTCTGGGTGCGGCCTGGCAAGGCCTGCCGGGCACCGCATGTTCGCGCCCGGAGTGCCGAGGTAGACGGCATGCACGTCATATCGGACGCAGGTCGCCGGGTGCTGGTCAAGCCGGTACACCGGCCAGCTGGACGGCACCTGGAATTCGTAGCCGTGGTAGACCACCGTCTTGATGGCGGCCTTCTTGGCAGTCGCGCTGGTGGTCGTCTTGGTATTGGTGGTTGTCCTGGTGGTCGCTTTTGCGGCCGTGGCCGCGAAGGCCGATGTGGCTGTCACTCCCCCGAGTACCAGCCCGCCCACAACTGCAGCTGCCATCGCGCGACGCATCTAACCCCCCGGTTTCGCATAGCGTCGTGTGGTTCTGTTTTGCGCAACGCTGCGTTTTTTACGGGGCTGGGTAACGTAACAGCCTGGATTAGGCGAGTATCCCAGCGCATCCCGGAGTGCTTGTTCCCCGGAATACGCACCGTTACTCTCTAGCTACGGAGCGCGGCTAATGCTCGGCATCGCATTCGGCAGCGCGCCGCCGAATCTGCGGTCCCTTGACGCGTAAATTTCGCACGCATGCCAGAGATGCCTGCGATCGAAATCGGGCCAGAGCGTGTCGAGAAAGACAAGCTCGGCATAGGCCGACTGCCAGAGCAAGAAGTTAGAGAGGCGCTGCTCGCCGGACGAGCGGATCCATAGGTCGACTTCCGGAATATCCGGCTCGTCGAGGTAGCGGGCGAAAAGATTCTCATCGATCTTATCGGCGCGGACCTTTCCGGCGGCCACGTCGCGCGCAAGCGCGGCCGCGGCGTCCGAGATCTCCGCACGGCTTCCGTAATTGCAGCAAAACTGCAGCGTGAGTACGGTGTTCTCCTCGCTGAGCTGCTCGGCGTCCTCGAGCTCCCTGATGACGCTGCGCCACAGCCTCGGCCTGCGGCCCGCCCACCGGATACGGACGCCTCGTTCCGCCAGCTCCTCGCGGCGGCGGTGGATCACGTCCCGGTTGAAGCTCATCAGGAACGCGACCTCCTCCGGGTGACGCCGCCAGTTCTCGGTCGAGAACGCGTACGAGGAGACGTACTTGACGCCCAGCTCGATGGCGCCCATGAGCACGTCCATCAGCGCGGACTCGCCGACCTTGTGCCCCTCGGTGCGAGGAAGCCCGCGCTCCTTGGCCCACCGGCCGTCGCCGTCCATGACGATCGCGACGTGCTGGGGAACCAGCTCATCCTGCAGTACCGGCGGCCGGACCCCGCTCGGGTGCGGGTACGGCGGCTTAATCAGGCGGGGCTCTCGAGGCTCCCGGCGGGTCTTGCTCAAGCGCGCTCCACATGACGCAGCGACCGGATCGAATGCTCAAGGTGCCACTGCAAGTAGGCGGCGACCAGGCCACTGCACTCTACCCGGTGCCTGCGCTCACTCCTCATCGCCATCTCCCAGTCGCCGCGGACCAGCGCGCGCATCAGCGCGACGGTCTGCGGGGCGGGCGACGCGCCCCCCGGCGGCCGGCAGTTCGCGCACACCATGCCGCCCGCGGCGACCGCGAACGCGACCAGCGGCGTGTCGGCCGTGCCGCACCGGGCGCACTCCTGGAGCGAGAGCGCGTAGCCCTCAAGGGCGAGCGAGCGGAGCAGGTACGAGTCGAGGACAAGGCGCGGTTCCCTGGCCGCCGCCTGGACCTCGGCGCTATCGCCGGTGGCGGGATCGCCGGTGGCGGGATCGCCGCCCGAGCCGGCCTGGTCGAGCCTGGCCGGCTGATCGTGCTCATCGGGATCGCCGGGCTTCCAGCGCCTCGCCGAGCGCGCGGAGGCCGCCGATGAGCAGCAGGAACTGGCGGATCGCGGGTTCCTTCTCGACCGGCGTCAGCCGTTCGGCGGTCTCGAGCATCGCGGTGCCAGCGGTGTACCTGGGGTAATCAGTGGCCAGCGGCTTGCCGTAGGCCCTGATCACCTCGGCCTGCGTGATCACGTCGAGCGATCGCCCGGGGTGGATGAGGACGTCCACGTGCGTGAACGGCTCAAGACGCGCGCCGAACCGGGACTTGGTCCGACGCACGCCCTTGGCGACCGCCCGCACCCGGCCGTTCTGCCTGGTGAGCAGGGTAATGATGCGGTCCGCTTCGCCTAGCTTCTGCGTCCGCAGCACGACCCCGTCATCCCCGTACGCCTGCACGCCTCTATTGTCCCCTACGTCACCGCGCGGCCGGGCCTTGTGAGCTACGCGCCGCTTGAGCTACACACGGCGGGAGCGGTTGACCGCGGAGACGACCGCGCGCAGGGAGGCCGCTGCGGTGTCGGTGTCGATGCCCACGCCCCAGCGGACCTGGCCGCCGACCGCGACCTCGACGTAGGCCGCGGCCTGGGCGTCCGTGCCCTCGGTGAGGGCGTGCTCGGCGTAGTCCAGGACGCGGGCGTCGATGCCCACCGAGGCGAGCGCGGAGCAGAACGCGGAGATGGGTCCGTTGCCGGAGCCCTCCACCTCCTGGATCTCGCCATCGACGGAGATCGCGGCGACGAGATTGTGCTTGCCGTCGACGACCGAGGATGACTGGTGGTCAAGGAGCGCCACCGGGCCTTCGGCCAGGTACTGGGCGCCGAAGGTGTCCCAGATCTCTGTCGGGGTGACCTCGCCGCCCTCTTCGTCGGTGCGGATCTGGATGAACTTGGAGAACTCGATCTGCAGGCGACGGGGCAGGTCCAGGGAGTGGCCGGTCTTCATCACGTAGGCCACGCCGCCCTTGCCGGACTGCGAGTTGACCCGGATGACGGCCTCGTAGGAGCGGCCGACATCGTGCGGGTCGATGGGCAGGTACGGGACGTTCCACTCGATCTGCTCGAAGGGGACGCCGGACTGCTCCGCGTCGGCCTCCAGGGCCTCGAACCCCTTCTTGATCGCGTCCTGGTGGGAGCCGGAGAACGCGGTGTAGACGAGCTCGCCCGCGTACGGGTGGCGGGGGTGCACCGGGAGCTGGTTCACGTACTCCACGGTGCGGCGGATCTCGTCGATGTCGGAGAAGTCGATCATCGGGTCGATGCCCTGGCTGAACAGGTTCAGGCCCAGGGTGACCAGGCAGACGTTGCCGGTGCGCTCGCCGTTGCCGAACAGGCAGCCCTCGATCCGGTCGGCGCCGGCCAGCACGGCCAGCTCGGCGTCGGCGACGGCGGTGCCCCGGTCGTTGTGAGTGTGCACGGAGACGCAGACGTGCTCGCGCCGGGACAGATGGCGGGACATCCACTCGATCTGGTCGGCGTACACGTTCGGGGTGGAGCGCTCGACGGTGCAGGGCAGGTTGAGGATGATCTCGCGGCCCGGCCCCGGCTGCCAGACGTCCATGACGGCCTCGCAGGTCTCCAGGGCGAAGTCCAGCTCGGTGTCCATGAAGATCTCGGGCGAGTACTCGTAGCCGAAGTCAGTGCCCTCCAGGTACTTTTCCGCGTACTTCATGACGTGCTCCGTGCCGGCCACGGCGAGCTGCTTGCACTCCTCGCGGCCGATGCGGAACACCACCTTGCGGAACGCCGGCGCGGTCGCGTTGTACAGGTGCACGGTCGCCTGCTGGGCGCCGACCAGGGACTGGACCGAGCGCTCGATCAGGTCCTCGCGCGCCTGGGTCAGGACCGAGATCCGGACGTCGGCCGGGATCCGGTCGGCCTCGATCAGCTCGCGTACGAAGTCGAAGTCGGTCTGGCTGGCCGAGGGGAATCCGACCTCGATCTCCTTGTAGCCCATCGTCACCAGCAGGTCGAACATGGCCCGCTTGCGGGTCGGCGACATCGGGTCGATCAGCGCCTGGTTGCCGTCGCGGAGGTCGGTGGAGAGCCAGCGCGGCGCGCGGGTGATGCTCTTCGTCGGCCAGGTGCGGTCCGGGAGGTCGACCGGCTTGAACGGCACGTACCGATGGCACGGCATGCCGCTCGGCTGCTGCTGGACGGGCGCTACAGACGGATATGTGCGGTTGCTCGGCATCGTTGCTTGCTTCCTTCGCGGAGTGTCTGCTCTGGGCTTTGATGGCGGCCAGCGGACATTCTTAGAACCCGCGACGAGGGAGCCAGCCTTTTAGAGGCCCCCGCCGCGGCCGCTAAGGAGGAGCAGCTCGTACGACATATCGATCAAGAGCATAGCAGCTCGAACGGTCCCGTGTTTCACGCCCGACCCCACGCGACTCGGACACGGCCGGCCGGCGTTCCCCTGTTTCGCCCCTGACTTGCCCTCGGGCCGGGCCCCGGCCGGGGGAGAAGCCGGGGGAGAACCGGTGAAAATCATTCGCCCCGGGCGGGGGCGGCGAGGTTAGCTAGGTGCCATGCGCATCGTAGAAGTGGACGTGGCGGACCGGGCGATGACTCAGGCGTGCTTCGAGGTCGTGCGGGCGGCGTCCGAAGTCGACGATCCGCACGGGCCGCCGTGGTCGCTTCAGCGGCTCCGGGGCTTGCTCGAGTACCCCTTCGCCCCGGCCGAGGTGTGGCTCTGCGGCGACAAGATGACCGGCGCCGTCCAGGGCTGGTACTTCCTCGTTCTGCCCGACCGTGAGAACCGGGACCGGGCCTATCTGTACTTCGATGTGCATCCGTCGTGGCGGCGGCACGGGGTCGGGACCGCGCTGCTCCGGCACGCGGCTGAGCGGGCGACGCGCAGCGGCCGGACGGTGCTCGGCAGCGCGGCCCTACAGGGCTCGGCCGGAGAGGCGTTCGCCCTGCGGGCCGGCGCGACCGCCGGACTGGTCGAGGCACGGCGGGTGCTCGTGCTCGGCAAGATCCCGGCCGACCGCATCGCGTCCCTGCGGGAGCAGGCCGCGCGGGCGGCGGACGGGTACTCGCTGACGTCCTGGGACGGCCGCACCCCCGAGGAGTACCTGGCCAGGTACGCCGAGGTGGAGAACGCGATGGCGGACGCGCCGCACGACGACGGCGAGGAGCCCTCGGTCTGGGACGCCGCCCGGGTCCGGGAGCAGATCGACGACAAGCGCGAGCGGCAGGGCAGGCACGTCTACACGCTCGCGGCGCTGCACGACGCGAGCGGCGAGATGGCGGCGGTCACCGCGGTCGAGGCCGACCTGGACAATCCGGAGTGGGGACATCAGCTCATCACGGCGGTGGTCCGCAAGCACCGAGGGCACCGGCTGGGCTTGCTGGTCAAGACCGCGATGCTTGACTGGCTGGCGGAGGCGGAGCCGAGCATAGGTCGGATCGCCACCGGGAACGCCGCCAGCAACCGGTACATGATCGCGATCAACGAGTCACTCGGCTTCGAGTTGCTCCAACCGCTGGCGCAATCGTACGAGCTGCCGGTCCCGGACGCCCTGCGGGTACCCGGGCCAGCCTAAGTTCTGGCCGGCGTTCTGCCCGGTCAGGGCGATGACGCCGATCGCCTGGGCCTGGGTCATGCCCAGCGCGGTGGCAAGGTGCACGGCGGCGGCGCGCTCGGGGCCGGTCAGCGGGCCGTCCGCCAGGGCGATCCTGATGGCCTCGGCGAGGTACCATTCCCTGGCCTCGACCTGGAGCTGGCCGCCGAACGCGGCGATCTTACCGATCTCGGTCTCGGTCGGCTCCTCGAGGTCGGCGTCGAGGGCGGCCTCGTCGTAGCCCCGCTCCCCCGTGCCGACCACCGCGTCGATCGCGCGGCGGCGGGCCAACGGGTTCGCCGGGTCCCCGACGCGGAGCATGCCGACGACCAGGGCGCGCATCCCGGCGGAGAGCGCGAGCTGCATATCGACCGTGGTTGGCAGCCTGAGCACCTCGGTGACGTACCTGGTCTTACAGGTCAGGCACTGCACATGCTCGCCGGTCTTGGCCAGCGGGATCAGCGGGATGAAGAAGACCGTGATGAACCGGCGGCCGACCCGATGCCGGTACTCGCGGTCGCCGCCGCACCGGCGGCAGAAGAACACGCCCTGCCCGAGCGTCCGGTAGATGACGCGCAGGCCCCAGATGATGAGCATGTCCGTCCCTTCGGTGCGAGGTGAGACTCCGGCGCACAGGTTAGCGCGTGACCATACCTTATGCCACAACTGTGGATATATCCGGCATATCGGGCAGCGGGGAAGGCGGGGCTCTGGGGTCGCCGTCGGCGTCGGCCGCGCCGACGGCGACGGCGCGGGGGGTAAATCGTTGGCTTCCCTGGAGCCCGTGGTGTTGGCTGGGCAGATGCGTATCGAACCGTGGGATCCGACTGACGAGACGACCGCGCTGGGCTGCTACGAGGTGCACCGCGCGGCCAACCTGGCCGACGAGCCGCTGGAACCGCCCATGTCGGCCGGGGCATTCGGGCTGTTCCTGCGCGAGGGGTTCGAGAAGACGCCCGGCGAGACCTGGGTCGCGTCCGACGCCGACGACGGGATCGTCGGCTTCTACCGGATGCACCTGTGGGACCTGGAGAACCTCGACCGCGCCTCCATCGGCCCGGTGGTCCACCCGGCCGTGCGGCGACGCGGGTTCGGCGGCGCCCTGCTCCGCCACGAGGCGGCGCGGGCGGCGGCGAACGGGCGCTCGGTGCTGAGCGGTTGCGTGGTCAAGGATTCGGCCGGGGCGGCGTTCGCGCAGACGCTGGGCGCGAAGCTTGAGCACGACGAGGCCAGGCGCGTGCAGTACCTGGACAAGATCGCGCCGCTGCTAGTCGGGTCCCTGCGGCAGGAGGCCGAGCGGGCGGCGACCGGGTACTCGCTGGTGAACTGGACCGGCCCCGTCCCGGACCAGTTCCTCGGCCCGCTGGCGAACGTCATTAACGCCTTCGCCGACGCGCCGCGCGGCAAGGGCGTCGAGCCGGAGGCCTGGGACGCCGACCGGCTCCGCGAGCGCGGCGGCAGCTTCGTACGGGCCGGGCTGCTGCGCGGCTACGGCGTCGCGGCGCTGCATGACGCGACCGGCGAGATGGCCGCCTACACCGAGGTGAACGTCGATCCCGACTCTCCGCAGTGGGGTCACCAGCAGCTCACCGCGGTGACCAGGCCGCACCGGGGGCACCGGCTCGGGCTGCTGGTCAAGACCGCCATGCTCGAACTGCTGGCCGAGGCCGAACCGCAGCTCAAGTACATCGAGACCGGCAACGCCGCCGCCAACCAGCACATGATCGCGGTCAACGATCAGCTCGGCTATGAGGTCGTCGAACCGGGGTGGCAGTGGTATGAGATGCCAGTGCCGGACATCCTCGGTCAGTCGTAGCAGCCGGATCAGTCGTAGAAGCCGAGGCGGCGCAGGAACTTGGGGTTCCGCTGCCAGTCCTTGGCGATCCGCACGTGCAGGTCCAGGTAGACCCGCGAGCCGAGCATCGCCTCGATCTGGTGGCGGGCCCGGGTGCCGACCTCCTTCATGCGTTCGCCCTTGGTGCCGATGACGATCGCCTTCTGGCTGGGCCGCTCCACGTAGATCTCGGCGTACACGTCGATCAGGTCCGGCTGCCCCTCGCGCGGCCCCATCTCCTCGACCAGCACGGCGATCGAGTGCGGCAGCTCGTCGCGGACGCCCTCGAGGGCGGCCTCGCGGATCAGCTCGGCCACCATGATGTGCTCAGGCTCGTCGGTCAGGTCACCGTCGGGATAGAGCGGCGGACCGTCGGGCAGGTGGTTGACCAGGACGTCCACCAGGGTGTCGAGCTGATAGCCGGCCACGGCGGAGACGGGCACCACGTCAGCCCACTCCCCGAGCTCGCTGACCGCGAGGAGCTGCTCCGCCACCCGTGTCTGCGAGGCATCGTCGGTCTTGGTGACGATCGCGACGACCGGGGTGTTCTTGAGGCCCGCGAGCTCGCGGGCCAGGTACTTGTCGCCCGGTCCGACCAGGTCCGGGGCCGGGACGCAGAACCCGACGACGTCGACCTCGGTGAAGGTGGAGCGGACCAGGCTGTCGAGCCGCTCGCCGAGCAGCGTCCGCGGCCGGTGCAACCCCGGTGTGTCGAGGATCACCAGCTGCGCGTCCGGCCGGTGCACGATGCCGCGGATCACCCGGCGCGTCGTCTGCGGGCGGTCGCTGGTGATCGCCACCTTGGTCCCGACGAGTGCGTTCGTCAGGGTGGACTTGCCGACATTCGGCCGGCCGACCAGGCACGCGAACCCCGACCTGAAGGCGGGCTGGGCCGAGGCGGGGGACGCGGAACCGGAAGGCGCGCCTATCTTCTTGGCGCGCCCGGCCTTCTTCTCGGTCACTCGCGGCGGGCTCATTATTCAATTGTCCCGCATTCCGGTGACCGCTACCGTCATTGGCATGGCTGAGACCCCCGTATGGCGGCCGACTGCGCGGTTGTTCGTCGTCGACCCCGACGATCGGGTACTGCTTTTCAGTTCCGGCGACTCGACCGGGAGGACCTGGTGGTTCACCCCTGGCGGCGGAGTTCACCGGGGCGAGACGGTGGCGTCGGCGGCGGTTCGGGAGCTGGCGGAGGAGACCGGATTCGCCTACACGGAAGACGAGCTTGGCCCGGTGGTCGCCACCTCCATGTCCCGGTGGCCGCGAGATGACGGGCGGATCTTCCTCAGCGCCCACTCGTTCTTCTTCCTGCGGGTCCCCGATCCAGAGCTCAACACCGACGGGCAGGAAGACTTCGAGCGCTCCTACATCACCGGGCACCGCTGGTGGACGCCCGACGAACTCCGGGCCGCGACGGACGACATCTTCCCGGCCAACCTCGCCGACCTGATCGACAAGCTGCTCCGCAACGACGTCACCGATCGCCCCATCCGCCTCCCCCGCAGCTGACCCCGACCGGCCATCTCCATGTCAGCCACGCCAACGACCCGGTGCCACGCCAACGACCCGGCTGCTGCCGGTCAACTACGCCAACGACGCCAACAGGAGTCGTCGATGGCGTAACCGACAGGTTCGCGGGGACCCCGATGGTGGGGTCGGCAGGTCGCGGATGGGACGCGCGAGGCACGCGGGGTCAGGCAAACACGCGGGGTTAGGGAAACTAGTCTCGGGCGTTCGCGGGTCAGGGGATGAGGGTGGCGCGGAGCGTCCCGTCGGGAGCGGCGTGGAAGACCGGGGCGTCAGGGCCCAGGTCGCGCACGGCCGCCAGGTCGCCGGGGTCCGGCTCGGAGTCGCTGACCAGGGCCGCGGCCTCAAGGCGCTCGGCCCCGCTGGATACGGCCATCGCCACCGCCAGGCGGAGCGCGGAGAGCCGAAGGGACGGCAGCGCAACAGCAGCCGCCGTATACGTACGTCCGGTCTCATCCCGGACGGCGGCGCCCTCGGACGCGGCCACACGGGCCCTCGTCGACCGCGCCAGCGTGATGATCTTCTGATCCTCGGCGTCCAGCGCGTCGGCTGTCACATCGCTCACGGGCAGCAGTGTAGTGAGCCTGCCCGCCAACGGCAGGCATCGGCCCAACCCCATGCCGGCGCGGCACCGAATTTCGAGTCATGACATACCCGGAATGTCGCGGCGCGTCAGCACCTGGCACCCCGGATGTTCCGTCGGCGACGTCCCTTCGCACCGGCGACTGCCTTCGCACCGGCGACATCCGTTCGTATCGGCGACCTGCCTTCGTATCGGCGACCTGCCTTCGTATCGGCGACCTGCCTTCGTGCCGGCGACCTGCCTTCGTATCGGCGACCTGCGCTCGCACCGGCGATCTCCCTTCCATCGCTCTAGCCTCACTAGAACTGCAAGCTGAGACTTGCTATCAGTTCTGACCAAAGAATTCCGGCAAAACGGACAGAAAAATGGTGAGAACTGATAGCAAGCTGTGTCTTGCAGGTGAAAGGGCCGTCCTGGGACCAGGTTTTTAGTCTGGGGGGATGCGCTCGATCAGGACGGTGCCGAGCTTGTTGCGACGGCCGGCTACGTTCTCGGCAGTCAGGTGGAGGTCGGCGACCGTGGCCTCGGAGCCGGCGATGGGGACGCGGCCGAGTTCGTGGGCGAGCAGGCCGCCGACGGTCTCCACGTCCTCGGCCTCGACCGTGACGCCGAAGAGCTCCTCGAGCTCGGTGACGGGGAGCCGGGCGGTCACCCGGGCCGCGCCGGGGCCGAGCCATTCGACCGGGGAGCGCTCGTTGTCGTACTCGTCGGCGATCTCCCCGACGATCTCCTCGAGGATGTCCTCGATCGTGACCAGTCCGGCCGTACCGCCGTACTCGTCGATGACGACCGCCACGTGGATCCGCTGCACCTGCATCTGGCGGAGCAGCTCATCCACCGGCTTGGACTCGGGGACGTAGGTGGCGGGGCGCATGATCTTCTCGACGCGCTCGGTGTGCTCCGTGCCCGGGTGCTCGTGATCCCAGGCCACCATGTCCTTCAGGTAGCCGATCCCGACCACGTCGTCGGTGTTCTCGCCGGTCACCGGGATGCGCGAGAACCCGCTGCGAAGCGCCAGCGAGAGCGCCTGGCCCACGGTCTTGTCGTGCTCGATGAAGACCATGTCGGTGCGCGGGACCATCACCTCGCGAACGATCGTGTCGCCGAGCTCGAAGACTGAGCGGACCATCTCCCGCTCCCCCGGCTCGATTTCGTCCTGGGACTCGATGTAGTCGACCAGGTCATCCACGCCGGGGCGGCCGTTGAGCTCGGGATCGGCGCCCTGGCCGCCGAACGGGAGCGCGCCGGCCACGGCGTCAAGCGCCTTCGCGAGCGGGCCGAGCGCGCTGTGCAGCGGGCTGAGCAGGCGGCGCGCGGTCCTGGCCACTCGCTCGGCCCGCTTCTTGCCCATCGCGCGCGGGCCGACCCCGATCAGCGCGTACCGGGCGAGCAACAGCAGGCCGACCGTGGGCAGGAAGACCTGCCAGCCGCCGCCGAGCCAGTGCGCGAAAGCCAGCGTGACCAGGACCGCGGCCGATACCTCGGCGCAGACGCGAAGCAGCGTCAGCAGGCTGCCGTACTGATCAAGCCCGTCGGAGTCGGCTCGTGCCATGGCCGTCTGCGCGCCCGCGCACCAGCCGGCCACGCCGATCAGCACGATCGCGGCGAGCAACAGCCACCCGGCGGGTGACATAAGGCAGGACCTTCCCGGCCTTCCTCGGACTCCGGCGGCCCGCCGGCCGCCTTGTTTATGGCCCCCTCGTTAACGCCCGCCTCGTTAACCGCCGCCTGTTAACGCCGCCTCGTTAACCGCCGCCTCGTTAACCGCCGCCTCGTTAACAGCCGCCTCGTTTACGCCCGCCGGGTTTACGGCCGACTCGTCCCGCCAGTCGCGAAGCAGCTCATTCTGCAGGCCGAACATCTCGGCTTCCTCTTCCGGCTCGGCATGGTCATAGCCGAGCAGGTGCAGGACGCCGTGCACGGTCAGCAGCTCAAGCTCGGCCTGGGTGGAGTGGCCGTGCTGCTTGGCCTGGGCCGCCGCGACCTGGGGGCAGAGCACCACGTCGCCGAGGAGGACCGGCTCCGGCTCGTCGCTGTCCCGTCCCCTGGCCCGGTTCGGCCCGGCCATCGAGTGCGGGCGCAGCTCGTCCATCGGGAAGGAGAGGACGTCGGTCGGGCCGGGCTCCTCCATCCACTTCTCGTGCAGGTTGGTCATGTGCGCCTCGTCCACGAGGAGCATGGACAGGTCGGCGAGCGGGTGCGTCTCCATCTGGTCGATCACGTACTGCGCGAGCTCGCGGAGCGCGTCCTCGTCGGCCGCCAGACCCGACTCGTTGTTGATCTCGACGCTCACCTTCGTGTTCCCCGTCTCGAATGGTCCTGCGACTTCGCGTCGTAACGTTCGTAAGCCTCGACGATCTTCCCTACTAGCTTGTGCCTAACCACGTCATGGCTGGTCAGCCTGGCGAAGTGGATGTCCGCGAGGTCGTCGAGTATGTCCTGCACCACGCGGAGGCCGCTCACCTGGCCGTCCGGCAGGTCAACCTGGGTGACGTCCCCGGTGACCACCATCTTCGACCCGAACCCGAGCCGGGTGAGAAACATCTTCATCTGCTCGGGCGTGGTGTTCTGCGCCTCGTCGAGGATGATGAACGAGTCATTCAGGGATCGCCCGCGCATGAACGCCAGGGGGGCGATCTCGATCGTGCCCGCTGCCATCAGCTTCGGGATCGAGTCGGGGTCCACCATGTCGTGCAGCGCATCGTAGAGCGGGCGCAGGTAGGGGTCGATCTTCTCGTAGAGGGTGCCCGGCAGGAAGCCGAGCCGCTCACCCGCCTCGACGGCAGGCCTGGTCAGAATGATCCGGTTGACCTCCTTGGCCTGCAGCGCCTTCACCGCCTTGGCCATCGCCAGGTACGTCTTGCCGGTGCCCGCCGGGCCGATGGCGAACACGATCGTGTGCTTGTCGATCGCGTCGGCGTAGTGCTTCTGGTTCAGCGTCTTCGGGCGGATCGTCCGGCCGCGCGCGGACAGAATGCCCTGCGTCAGCACGTCCGCCGGGCGGAAGGCCGCCTGGCCGTCGCCGCCGCGGAGCATGGCCAGGGTGCGCTCGACCGCGTCCGGGGAGAGCTCGGCGCCCTTGCGCTGCAACTCGAGCAGCTCGCCGAAGAGCCTGCCGACCAGCTCGGTCTCGCGCGGCGGGCCTGACACGGTGATCTCGTTGCCGCGGACGTGAATATCGGTGGCGGCTAGCTCCCGCTCGATGACCTGCAGCAGCTCATCTCTGGTCCCGAGCAGGCCGACCATCGAGTGGTCATCCGGAATGACGATGCGGATCTGGGAGCCTGTCTAGAGACTGGCACGTCGCTGCTTGTGTCTGTCAATTCGCTGCTCTCGATGGCCCCGGGAGCGCCCCGTGGGCGATTTTTCTGCGGTTGGCCGCCACGGGAGTCGCGCCCGGCCGGCATGCTCGCGGGTTAGCCCGGCGGCCACGTCATCGGACGCCCGCCAAGCACGTGCGCGTGCGCGACGGTCTGCCCGCCATCCACGCCGGTGTTGAAGACGATCCGGTAACCGGTGGCGTCGATGCCCTCTGCGACGGCGACTTCCCGGGCTCGGCTGATGAGTTCGTCGAGGACTCCGTCACCCGCGGCCGCCAGCGCCGCCACGTCCGGGCAGTGATCCCTGGGGATCGCCAAGACATGCGTCGGCGCCTGAGGGCTGACGTCGCGGAAGGCGAGCGTCCGCTTTCCGTCCAGCACGATCTCGGCCGGGATCTGTCCGGCAGCGATCCCGCAGAACAAGCAATCTGGCACGTCCACGATCATAGTGGCCCGACGGTAGCGCACGGTGCCCGACGCCCCTCCACCTCGGTACTGGCCCGCAAGTGTGCGCGGCGGAAAGCCGACAAGAAGGCCGGCATTGATGTACGGGCACGGGTTAGTTCCGCTCGCAATGCCGGAAATTAACCCACGTGCAACCTATTACTCACGAGTAGAAGTTAACAGCCAGTCGATCCACAACCCCCATCATCCACTTAAGTGCTGCCTACACCCGAGATGACGGTTATTCTTGTCTTTCCGCAATCCTCCGGCGGTTTCTGGGGTGGAGTTACCGAATGTGGGTTGGGCAGTACACGATCGACGTTCAACGTTGCATAATGTTGCGCGCCGCGACACAGAAGCGGCACGAGCGTGGGCGGTGAGCCAGTGAGCACCACCGTGGTGGATAGCCAGGCTGCCGAGGCTGCCCGAGGCAGCCCCGCCGCCGATCCGATTCTCGAGCCCACGCCAGCGGGCATCCTCGGCGCGCCGACCGACGGGTCAGCCGACGACGCGGCGGTGTCCGAGGTAGAAGCAGAGGCTGCCGACGCTGGGGGTGCCGACGCTCAGGGTGCTGACGACGGAACCCTCGGAAACCTCGGTGTCGAAGGTGAACCTCCCGCACCAGACGGGCGTCCTACTGACGTGACGGCAACACTCTCGGAGAGCGACGTCCTGCTTGCGGACGCGCCTGCCGATGAATCGCTCGCTCCTGACACGTTCGCTACCAGCGCGTTCGATGCCGAGGAGCCTCGGACTCCTGCCGTCTGGGATGCCGCCGACGTCGTCACCGAGATCTACCACGGCCATTACAACCAGCTGGTGCGTCTCGCGGTGCTGTTGGTGCACGACGTCCAAACGGCCGAGGAAGTGGTACAGGACGCCTTCGAGGCGATGCATCTGGCCTGGCGACGGCTGCGCGACTCGGAGAAGGCGCTGCAGTACCTGCGGCAGACGGTCGTCAACCGGTCAAGGTCGGTGCTGCGGCACCGCAAGGTCGTCGACATGCACGCACCAAAGCCAGCGCCGGATGAGCCGAGCGCCGAGCACGCCGCGCTCGCGCTCCTTGAGCGCTCGGCGGTCGCGGCGGCGCTGCGCTCGCTGCCCGAGAGGCAGCGAGAGGCCATCGCCCTGCGGTACTACGCGGACTTCTCCGAGGCGGACATCGCCAAGGCCATGGGCATAAGCAAGGGCGCGGTAAAGAGCCACACCGCGCGGGCGATGTCGTCACTCAAGACGATCCTGTCTCAGGACACGCCATGATGTGGCCGACCGCTGCGAGGCTGGTGAGTACATGACCGCACCAGATAACGGCATGGAGGAGGCGCTCCGGCGGGCCCTGGCCGAAGCCGTCAGCCAGGTTGAGCCCGGCACCGACGCGCTAGAGCGAATCCGGGCCAGGATCGGTCAGCGTCCGCCGCGGCCGTGGCTGGTCAGCGTCGCCGCTGACGTCCTCGGCCGGGCCAGGCACTGGACCTGGCGCGGGCACTGGGCATGGCAGCTGTCCTGGGCATGGCCAGCGACGATCCCCGCGCCCTCGGCCCTCCCCTGGCCCCGGCTGCGGCGGCTGCCACGGCCGGGCGCGCCACTTCCGGACGCCGCCCTGCTGCCCGACCCGGTGCGGCGCCTCCGTTTCGTCCGCCTCGACAGCGTCAGTTGGCTCCGGCCGATCGCCGTGCTCGCCGGGATCGCGATCATCGCCAGCGTCTCGTTCGGGGTGCAGCCGTTCCGCCAGGCGATCATCGCGGCGAGCACCACCGTGCTGACCGGCGGCCAGCCGCCGCAGACCGGCGGTGCGGGCACCGAGGGCACCGGCACGCCAACGGGAAACACAACCAGTCCCTCCGGTACGGGCATGCCGCCAACCGACACCTACGGCACCGCGCACGGTCCCGGCGCGACCGCGTCGAGCGGCGCGACGTCACCCAGCCCGGCCCCATCGGCGAACTGCCCGGCGACCCTCACAGCGGACTGGACAAGCCTGCTGGTCTCCACGACGACGACTGACGAGGCTCCCTCAGCGACCTCGGCCGCCCCGAAGACGGCGGCGGACCTGAGGCCGTCGCTCCGGCCGTCCACGACACCGTCTCCGTCGTGCTCCGCGTCAACCTCGCCGGCCGCCAGCCCGACCCCATCCCCCACTGTGTCCACGACGCCATCGGCCAGCGCTACGTCGCCAACGCCGACACCGACCACATCGTCGCCCACGCCGACAGCGACGACCACGTCGCCAACGCCGACGATCACGCCGACCACCTCGACGCCCACCTCGACGCCCACCGGCACCGGCTCGGACACCCCGACGCAGACCCCGACGGACACCGGAATCGATACCGGCGATGGCGGCACTCCGCCCGTCGGGACACCGAGCGCGAACCCGACGGCCACATCCTCGTAAGGCGCTCCCGCAAGGCGCTCTCGCTGGGCGCTTACCGCTAGCCTGGCCGACATGGAATCGCTCACACCGGTAGCCGGCCCGCCGGTCTTCCTGGTGCTGCCGGGCGAGCTAACGACGCCCGTCCTCACGCTGTCCGGACCGGAGGGGCACCACGCAGCGGCCGTGCGCCGCCTGCGGCCGGGTGAGCGCGCGGATGTCAGCGACGGCGCAGGGACGCTCGCCCAGGGGGTGGTCACCAGCGTCGGCAGGGACTCGGTCACCCTGGAGATCCAGACCATGCGCTCGGTTCCGCCGCCGCAGCCGCGACTGGTCGTCGCGCAGGCGCTGCCCAAGGGCGACCGGGGCGAGCTCGCGGTCGAGTTGATGACCGAGGTCGGCGTCGACGCCCTGGTCCCGTGGTCGGCCGAACGCTCGATCACGAAGTGGCACGGCGACCGGGGTCAGCGCGCCCTGGGCAAGTGGCGCGCCACCGCCCGTGAGGCCGCCAAGCAGTCCCGCCGCGGCTGGCTCCCCGATACCGCTGAGCTCGCCACCACGGCCGTCCTCGCGAAGCGGGTTACCACGGCGGCGCTGGCGATAGTCCTGGAAGCCAACGCGCGAGCCAAGCTGCACGAGCTAGCGCTCCCCGAGGCAGGCGACATCCTCGTCGTGGTCGGCCCGGAGGGAGGCATCAGCGAGGCCGAGCGAGCCGCCTTTGCAGCAGCCGGCGCCGTAGCGGCCCGGCTTGGCCCCACGGTCCTGCGCACCTCCACTGCGGGCGCCGTCGCAGCAACGGTTCTGCTAAGCCGCACCACCCGCTGGTAGCACCTGCGTTAACGTCCGTTGAAGGCGTCGCGGAGGCGGGAGAAGAAGCCCTGCTGGCCGGGCTGGAACTTGCCAGGCGGTGACTCCTCGCCGCGGAGCTTGGCCAAGTCGCGCAGGAGCTTCTCCTGCTCAGCGTCGAGCCGGCTCGGCGTCTCCACCGTGACGTGGATGATCAGGTCACCGCGCCCGCTGCCGTTCAGGTGCTTGATCCCCAGGCCGTACAGCGGGAGCACCTGGCCGGACTGCGTGCCCGGCCGGACATCCACGTCGTTCGGGCCGTCCAGGGACTCCACCGACACCGCCGCGCCGAGCGCCGCCGCCACCATCGGGATCGTCAGCGTGCAGTGCAGGTCGTCGCCCTGCCGCTCGAAGATCGGGTGCGGACGCTGCACCACCTCAAGGAACAGGTCTCCCGGCGGGCCGCCGCCGGGGCCGGTCTCGCCCTCGCCCGCCAGCTGGATGTGCGTGCCGTCCTCGACGCCCGCCGGGATGCGTACCTTCATCGTCCGCCTGGTGCGGACCCGGCCGTCGCCGTCGCACTCCGGGCAGGGCCGGGGCAGCACGGTGCCGTAGCCGCCGCAGTTCGGGCAGGGCTGGCTGGTCACCACCTGGCCGAGGAAGGACCGCCGCACCTGGCTGATCTCGCCCCGGCCCGCGCAGACCTCGCAGGTGGCCGGGTGCGTGCCGGGCGCGGTGCCCTCGCCGGAACAGGTCGGGCAGACCACGGCCGTGTCCACCGTCAGCTCGCGCGTCGCGCCGAAGGCGCACTCCGACAGGTCGAGCTCGATCCTGATGGTCGCGTTCCGGCCGCGCCGCGCTCGCGAGCGGGGGCCGCGCGCGGACTGCCCCGTCGCGCTGAAGACCGCGTCCACGAAGTCGCTGAACGGGAAGGCCGAGCCGAACCCGCCGAACCCGGCCGCGCCCGCGCCCGCCGCGGCGAACGGGTCGCCGCCGAGGTCGTACATCTGGCGCTTTTCGGTGTCCTGCAGGACCTCGTAGGCCTGGTTGATCTCCTTGAACTTCTCCTGCGTCTCCAGGTCGGGGTTCACGTCCGGGTGGAGCTCGCGGGCCAGCCGACGGTAGGCGCGCTTGATCTCCTCCTGCGAGGCATCGCGCCGGATGCCGAGCAGCGCGTAATAGTCCTCAGCCACTATGACTCCCCGAGAATCTGGCCGACGTACCTGGCGACGGCGCGCACCGCGCCCATGGTGCCCGGATAGTCCATCCTGGTCGGCCCGAGCACGCCGAGCTTGGCCACCACCTGTCCACCCGAGCCGTACGCGGCGGACACCACGGACGTGCCCTGCAGGCCGGTCTCTGCCCCGATCCTGACCGTCAGGGTGGACGGGGTCGCGGCCTCTCCGAGGAGCCGCATCAGTACCACTTGTTCCTCCAGCGCTTCGAGCACGTCACGGAGCCCCTTGCCGAAATCGGGGGCGGCTAGGTTGGCGGCACCGCCAAAAACCACACGTTCCTCCTGCCGCTCGGCGAGGCTGTCGAGCAGCACGGAGAAGACGGCCCCCGCGTTCGGCCGCTCGTTCGCCGGGATGCGATCCGCCAGGCCGGTCACGGTCGCGGCCGCGTCGGAAAGCTTATGACCATCCAGGCACGCGTTGAGCACAGCGCGCAGATGGGCGATCGACTCGGGCTCCGCCGGGTCGGGCAGGTCCACCGTGGCCTGCTCCACTCGCCCGGTGTCGGTGATGAGCACGAGCAGCACCCGCTGCGGGGGGAGCGACACCAGCTCGATGTGCCGGACCGCCGACCTGGACAGCGACGGGTACTGCACCACCGCCACCTGCCTGGTCAGCTGGGCGAGCAGCCGGACCGTCCGCGCCACGATCTCGTCCAGGCTGTAGGCGCCGGCGAGGAACACCTCGATCGCCCGCCGCTCGGCCACGGACAGCGGCTTGATCGACGACAGCCGGTCCACGAACAGGCGGTACCCCTTCTCGGTGGGGACCCGCCCCGCGCTGGTATGCGGCTGGGCGATGAAGCCCTGGTCCTCGAGGACCGCCATGTCGTTACGGATGGTCGCGGGCGACACGTCCAGGCCATGCCTGTCCACCAGCGACTTCGACCCCACCGGCTCGGTGGTGGACACGTAATCCTCGACTATCGCGCGAAGTACGGCCAGCTTCCGCTCGTCAAGCACCGTGTTCACCTCCTTTGGCACTCACTATCCCAGAGTGCCAATTCTATTTGCTCACGAGAGTCTCCGGACGGCAAGAACGGTTGGGTTACGCTTCCGTCCAGCGATCGAGGCGTGGAGGGCGGGGCCGGGTGGGCGCGGCGAGCAGCCCAGATTGCCTGATTTGGGAGGAAAAAGTGCAGAGCCGACGGTACGGAAAGGACGTGCTTGCGCCGGAGAACCGCAAGCCCAGGCCGGGCCAGGGGCCAGTGCCACCGGTCGAGGCCGAGCGGGGCCTGGTCGTCGAGGACTACGAGGGACGGTTCTGCGGCGCGGTCGTGGCGCTGGAGCCCGGCTCGGTGACGCTGGAGGACCGGTTCGGCAAGCGGCGGGTGTTCCCGCTGCCGGGCACGTTCCTGCTCGACGGCAAGCGGGTCACCCTGGTGAGACCGGCACCGAAGCCGGAAACTCTGGGCAATGTGGGGCGCCGAACGGCGTCGGGGTCCGTCGCCGCCCCGCAGCAGCGAGCCAAGGTCGCCAAGGCCAGCCGGATTTACGTCGAGGGCAAGCACGACGCCGAGCTGGTGGAGAAGATCTGGGGCGACGACCTGCGCGACGTCGGCGTTGTCGTCGAGTACCTGGAGGGCGTCGACGACCTGCCCGCTATCGTCCGTGACTTCGAGCCGGAAGACGGGCGGCGCCTCGGCGTGCTGGTTGACCACCTCGTCGCCGGATCCAAGGAGAGCAGGATCGCCGCCGCCGTGTCGGACGACCCGAACGTGCTCATCGTCGGCCACCCCTTCATCGACATCTGGGCGGCGGTCAAGCCCGCCAAGCTCGGGCTCAATAAGTGGCCAGACGTGCCCCGGGGACTGTCATGGAAGGAGGGCGTGCTGGCGCGGATCGGCTGGCCGAACCAGACCCCGCAGGACGTCGCGTTCGCCTGGCGGCGCATCCTGCGCGCGGTGACCAACTACGCCGACCTGGAACCCGAATTGCTCGGCCGGGTCGAGGAGCTCATCGACTTCGTCACCGAACCCGAAGCCGAGTGATTTTTCGCTAGGTGAGGTCGCGGATCACGGCGTCGGCTAGCAGGCGGCCCTCGCGGGTCAGGACCAACCGCCCGGACGCGTAGGCCCCAGGGTCGATGAGACCGGAATCACGGGAGTGCTCGGCCGCGGCCAGCGCGGCGGGGGTGAGGATGGTCAGCGGGAGGCCCTCGGCCAGCCGGGCGCGGAGCATGATCTCCTCCATGTGCCGTTCGGCCGGGGTCAGGAGCTCGCGGGCCGCGGCCGGGGAGCGGCCGGCCGCCAGGCGCTGCGCGTAGGCGGTCGGATGGCGCACGTTCCACCAGCGGACGCCGCCGACGTGGCTGTGCGCACCGGGGCCGAACCCCCACCAGTCGCTGCCCGCCCAGTACAGCAGGTTGTGACGGCAGTGCGATTTGTCGTTTTTGGCCCAGTTTGAGAGCTCGTACCAGTCAAACCCGGCAGCGGCCATCAGGTCGTCGGCGATCAGGTACCTGTCGGCCATCGCGTCGTCGTCGGGGGCGGCGATCTCGCCCCGGCGGACCTTCGCCGCGAGCCGGGTGCCCTCCTCCACGATCAGCGCGTAGGCGGAGACGTGATCGGGTTCCGCCTCGATGGCGGCGGTCAGCGACGCCCGCCAGTCGTCGTCGCTCTCCCCCGGCGTCCCGTAGATCAGATCGAGGCTGACCTGCTCGAAGCCCGCTGCGCGGGCCCAGCGAACACAATCTCCGGTCCTGCCCGGCTGATGTTCGCGGTCGAGCGTCCGCAGGACGTGGGGGACGGAACTCTGCATTCCGAACGAGACCCTGGTCACACCGCCCGCCCTCAATTGCTCGAGCTCGGCGGGGCCGACGGACTCCGGGTTCGCCTCGACGGTCACTTCCGCGTCGTCTTCCAGGCCGAAGGCCTCGTCGATTCGCGCCAGCATCCCCGAGATCTCGGCCGGCCGGAGCAGCGTCGGCGTGCCGCCGCCGAAGAACACCGTGGCGACGCGCGTCCTGCCCGCCGGCAAGCGTCCTGGCGGCCAGGTCGATCTCCGCGCCGACGAGGCCCGGGTAGGCGGCCTGGCTGCCGCCGCCGCCCAACTCGGTCGCGGTATAGGTGTTGAAATCGCAGTACCCGCACCGGGTCCGGCAGAACGGCACGTGTACGTAAACGCCGAACGGGGTATCGCCAAAACCCTGGGTCGCCAGGGGCGGCAGCGACCCGTCTTCCGGAACTGGTTCTCCGTCCGGCAGCGTACTTGGCATGCTGCCGAGGATAAGCTGTAGTTGGTACATCACGGGCGGGAGGAACTGGTGACGTCAGATCCGGGACCTGGTTCAGACGATTTTCCGCTGCTGCCCGCGCCCAATGGCGGGCCCGAGCCCCAGTCGAACGGCCAGCCAGGACCAGTGTCCAACGGCCAGTACAACGGTCAGTCCGGGCCTGTGTCCAACGGTCAGCTCCCGTACGGGCCGGTCCCCTCCGGGCCGCCCCCCGTCGCGCCTCCGGCGTACGGGCCGCCAAGCTACGGGCCGGTTCCGCCGTACGGGCAGATCCCGTACGGGCAGGTGCCCTACGGTCAGCTTCCCTATGGGCAGCTTCCCTACGGGCAGCCCGGCGCCGTCCATCCCGGGATGCTCACCGCGACGGCCGACCGTGAGCGGACCATGGACGTGCTCAAGGCCGCCTACGGCGAGGGCCGGATCACCAAGGAAGAGTTCGACCTGCGCGCGGGCCGGGCGATGAGCGCGCGGACCTATGCTCAGCTGGCCGCCGTGGTAGCCGATCTGCCCGCCGGGCCCCACCTCGGCGTCATGCCCTACCAGCCCGGCTACTACCCGGCCATCAACACGCCGACGAGCGGGCTCGCCATCGGGGCGCTTGTCTGCGGGATCTTGGAGATCTTCACGCTCGGATTCGCCGCGATCCCCGCGGTCATCCTCGGCCACCTGGCTCGCACCCAGATCAGGCAGACCGGTGAGCGCGGCGACGGGATGGCCATCGCCGGGCTCGTCCTCGGCTACCTGGGTATCGGCATCTGGACGCTGATCATCATCGCCCTGGCAGCGCGCCCGTAGGCAGCGCGCCCGTAGGCACCACACTCGTAAGCCCCGCACTCGTTGCCAACGGCCACGAGCGGCCGCGTCGGAAAGTGACCCGGCTTTGCCCGCCGGGCGCCTTGGCGCATGACCATCACCGCGGCCATTTAGTCCTTGGGAGCGGTCTTCTTCGGAGGTACCGGGTCGACCTTGGGCATCTGGTTCGTCCAGCCTTCCGTCATGACCGTTTCCGTCTGCTCGGCTGTGATGATGCTGCGCACCTGCGCGGTCGCCGTGTCGATGACCACCTCGACATCGCCGACGGGCACCCCCCGGACGGGAACTTATCGCCCGGGGGGTGCTCGCGGGCGGCCCGGTGATCAGGAGGGCCTGCCCGCCGTCAACGTGGCCGAGGGACTTGACGTTGGGCATCGAGGCGAGCGCGTCGAAGGCCGCAGCGCGGACCCCGGGCGGCACCGGCATGTCGGTGAGCAGGTGAACGAGCGTGATCGCGACGTAGCCGGGAAGGACGCTGGCGGTGGGGACGCCCAGTTGCACGTAGGCCGGGTGCTCGAAGGAGTGGGTGACCCAGACCTTGAGCGCGGCGGGGCGTTGCGGTAGCCCCTGGAGTTGCTTGAACGTCAGGGAACTGCTGGCCACCGAGAATCCGCCCGGTCCGCCCAATGGCAGGACGCCGGTGCCGGCCGGGTCGGCGACCCAGAAGGCGCCATCGCGGACGGTCCAGGTGTCCTGCCTGTGCCGGTACGCAGGCTCCTGGCTGTCAAACGCCTCCTCGACGTGCCGGTAGGTGCCCGAGACGGGCCGCTGCGCCGCTGCCGCCGTCGCGGCGGCGAGCAGGACCTGCCGCGCTGACAGCGAGACGGAGGCGGCGTTGCGCGGCCCGCTGGGAACCAGGACTACGGTGGCCGCGCCCGCTGCGGCCGCGCGGTCAGGACCGCCCCTGCCGCCAGCCGACGCGTGTAATGGCGGGCTTCCTTGCGCCGGTGCCTGGCCACCAGGTTGGTGGCGATGCCGAACAGCCACGGCCGCAGGCCGCCGCGTCGCGGGTCGAACCGGGCCCGGTCGCCGAATGCCACGAGGAAGGTCTCGTCGCCGGTCATTTCGACACTTCCGGGACGCGTGCTTCCTGACGTACCAGGGCCAGCCTTCCAGCCGACCGGCATCCCTGTCGCGACCAGAATCGTGAGTACGCGGAGCTCCTGCGAAAGCCCCCGGAACCGCCGCATGGTCCGGGGCTTTCGCAGGAGAGTCAGACGCTCGTTCACCGCGTCCTGCCTCAGCCACCACGCCGCGAGGCGCGTCCGCGTCCCGGTCTGCGTCTTCTTGAAGAAGGCCGTCGACGGGTTGATTTATGCTGATAAATCCGACAAGTGCGTCGTTAACCCGCAGATGAGTCGTGAATCTCGCAGCTGCGTCGCGGGATCTGGGCCAGAGCTGCTACTTGGGGCGGGACTCGGTCTGCGTGGTGGAGAGCGCGGCGACGAAGGCCTCCTGGGGGACCTCGACGCGGCCGATCGTCTTCATCCGCTTCTTGCCCTCCTTCTGCTTCTCCAGCAGCTTGCGCTTGCGGGTGATGTCACCGCCGTAGCACTTGGCCAGGACGTCCTTGCGGAGGGCGCGGATGTTCTCGCGGGCGATGACGCGCGATCCCACCGCCGCCTGAATCGGAACCTCGAACTGCTGCCTCGGGATCAGCTCCTTGAGCCTCGAGGTCATCGCCAGGCCGTACTCGCGGGCGTTGTCGGCGTGCACGATCTGACTGAACGCGTCCACCGGCTGGCCCTGCAGCAGGATGTCGACCTTCACCAGGTCCGCCACCTGCTCGCCGTCGGGCTCGTAGTCGAGGCTCGCGTAGCCCCTGGTGCGGGACTTGAGGTTGTCGAAGAAGTCGAAGATGATCTCGCCGAGCGGCATCGTGTAGCGGATCTCCACCCGCTCGGGGGACAAGTACTCCATGCCCCTCAGCACCCCGCGGCGGCTTTGGCAAAGCTCCATGATCGTGCCGATGTAGTCGGTCGGGGAGATGACCGTGGCTCGGACGATGGGCTCGTAGACCTCTTTGATCTTGCCGCCGGTGTGGCCCTTGGGCGACCCTCCGGCCGCCGCGAAGCCGTCGATACCGCCGGGGAAGTCGCTCGGGTTGGTCACCTGGAGCTCCCGGCCGCTCTCCATGACGACGCGGTAGACGACGTTCGGCGCGGTGGAGATGAGGGACAGGTCGAACTCGCGCTCGAGCCGCTCCCGGACGATCTCCATGTGCAGCAGGCCGAGGAAGCCGCACCGGAAGCCGAAGCCGAGGGCGGTGGAGGTCTCCGGCTCGAAGACGAGCGCGGCGTCGTTCAGCCTGAGCTTGTCCAGGGCGTCCCTGAGCTCGGGGTACTCGTCGCCGTCGACCGGGTAGAGGCCGGAGAAGACCATCGGCTTGGATGGTCGTAGCCGCTCAGCGGCTCTTTCGCCGGATTTGTCGTGAGTGTGATGGTGTCGCCGACGCGGGCCTGCCGGACGTCCTTCACGCCCGAGATGACGTAGCCGACCTCGCCGGCGGCCGAGGCCGTCGGTCGGGATCGGCTCGGGCGAGATGACGCCGACCTCCAGGGTCTCGTGCACGGACTGGGTGGACATCATGAGCATGCGCTCGCGCTTGGTGAGCTTGCCGTCGACCACGCGGACGTAGGTGATGACGCCGCGGTAGGTGTCGTAGACCGAGTCGAAGATCAGCGCTCGCGCCGGGGCGTCGGGGTCGCCGTGCGGCGGCGGCACCTGCTCGACGATCGCGTTGAGCAGCTCCTCGACGCCCTCGCCGGTCTTGGCGGAGACCCTGAGCACCTCGGACGGGTCGCAGCCGATGATCGCCGCGATCTCCTCCGCGTACCGCTCGGGCTGGGCGGCGGGCAGGTCGATCTTGTTGAGCACCGGGATGATCTTGAGGTCCGCTTCCAGGGCCAGGTACAGGTTGGCCAGGGTCTGCGCCTCGATGCCCTGGGCGGCGTCCACCAGCAGGACCGCGCCCTCGCAGGCGGCGAGCGAGCGCGACACCTCGTAGGTGAAGTCGACGTGGCCGGGGGTGTCGATGAGGTTCAGGACGTAGTGCGTATTGTCCTGCTTCCACGGCAAGCGCACCGCCTGGCTCTTGATCGTGATGCCGCGCTCGCGCTCGATGTCCATCCGGTCGAGGTACTGGGCGCGCATCTGGCGCCCGTCGACGATGCCGGTGAGCTGCAGCATCCGGTCGGCCAGGGTGGACTTGCCGTGATCGATGTGCGCGATGATGCAGAAGTTGCGGATCACGGCCTGCTCGGTACGGGCCGGTGCCGGGGCCTTCGCCTGGGCTGCGGCCGGGGCCGGATCGCTCATTGCCACCTTGCTTCCATGACCTGGAGAAACGTGTACGAATGCCGTGCGCCTTGCGCGGGGCCGCGGTGCGCGGGTGACGCCGCCGCGCGGTCGCGGCGACCGCGGCTTGGCGCGGTTCTCGGCGCTCGTCGCGCTTGTGTCCGCATGATCAGGGTATCGTGGCGGCACCACGGTCCTGGCGTGAAGCGACGCCGCCTCGTGCCGACGGCCCGATAACGCCGTTGGTTTGAGGTGAGGGCGGCGGGTCGGCTATCCTTGGCGTTCGCGCCCACTTTCTCGCTGCCGCATGCCGCTCGGGGCGGGCAGACCGTTCCCTGGGCCGGGTCAAGCAGACTTACATATCCAACGAAGGACGACACGCGTGGCGAACATCAAGTCGCAGATCAAGCGCAACAAGCAGAACGAGAAGGCGCACCAGCGCAACAAGGCCGTCAAGTCGGAGCTCCGCACCCACGTGCGCAAGTTCCGCGAGGCCGTCGAGTCCGGCAACGTCGAGGCGGCGACCTCCGCGCTGCAGGTCGCCTCGCGCAAGCTCGACAAGGCCGTCTCCAAGGGCGTCATCCACAAGAACCAGGCCGCGAACCGCAAGTCCGCGATCGCCAAGAAGCTCTCCGAGCTCCAGGCGGCCTGAGCTTAACTCCTGCACCGCGCCGGACGCATGTTGGTGGCGTCCGGCGCGTTAGCGTGCGCTGACGGCTAGCGGGCGCTGACGCGGCAGGCGACGATCCGCCTGATGGCGCGCTCCAGGGCGTACTCGGGGGCTGACGAGCTAGCGGGCGCTGACGCGGCAGGCGACGATCTGCCTGATGGCGCGCTCCAGGGCGTACTCGGGGCTGACGCCGCCGCCCTTGACCTGAGCGTCCGCCTCCGCCACCGCCTGCAGCGCGCGGCCCACGCCGTCCGGGTGCCAGCCCCGCAACTGCTGGCGGATCCGGTCGATCTTCCACGGCGGGGCGCCGACCTCGGCCGCCAGCGCGTTGGCGTTCGCGCCTCTGGGGGCCGCGCCGACCCGCCCGAGCAGCCGTACCCCGGTGGCCAGCGCGCTGGTGATCAGGACCGGCGCGGTGCCGGTCGCGAGGGCCCAGCGGAGTTGCTCCAGGGCCTCGTTCAGCCTTCCCTCGACCGCGTGGTCGGCGACGCTGAAGCCGGTCGCCTCCGCGCGGCCACGGTAGTACCTGGCCACCACGGCGTTGTTGATTCTTCCCTCGGTGTCGCTGGCGAGCTGGTCGACCGCACTGGCGAGCTCGCGCAGGTCGCCCGCCGATCGCGTCGAGCAGCGCGCGCACCGCGCCCTCGTCGGCCTGCCTGCCCACCCGCCGGAACTCCTGCCGCACGAAGTCGGTGCGCTCGCTGGCGCGGGTGAGCTTGGGGCAGCTGATGGTCGTGACGCCAGCCTTGCCGAGGTCGGTGACGAGCGCCTTGCCCTTGACGCCGCCCGCGTGGGTGAGGATCACCGCCGCGTCCGGCGCCGGGGCCTTGGCGTACTTCGCCAGCTCGGCGGCGATCTCCTTGCCGGCGTTCTGCGCGTTCCTGACGATCACGGTCGAGCCGCCGCCGAACAGGGACGGGGACGTCAGCGCGTTGATCTCGCCGACCCCGAGCGCGGCCGCCTCCAGGTCGTGCAGGTCTCCCCCGCCGTCACCACCGCCCGCTTCCTCCGCGAGCGCGGCCCGGGCCTGCGCGATCGCCTGCCGCACCGCCCGGTCGACGAGAAACTCCTCCTCGCCGACGACCAGCGTGACGGGAGGGTACGTAGCCATGGACGCAAGCATGCCACGTCCGGGCGAGCGCGCGCATTTCTTGAAGATGACGGATCGTTGCGTACACGCGGGCGGGGGAGGCGAAGCAATGGTCCGTTCCCAGTGCCTGATTTGATCTTGCCCTCATCTTCCCGGTTGGAGAAGTCAGGAAGTCAGGAAGTCAGGAAGTCAGGAAGTCAGGAGGCTCAAGGGGCAGCGGTCAGGGGGGTCAGGGGGTGGCGGGCTCGCCGCCGCGCCAGACGCGGCGGGGCTGGAGGCCGTAGTTCCAGGCGAAGGCGCCCTCGTGGTCGGCGTCCCAGAGCACGATGTCGGCGAGGCGGCCGCGAACCAGCGCGCCTCGGTCCGGGGCGCGCAGGGCGTAGGCGCCGCCCAGGGTGGCGGCGCGCAGCGCCTCAGTGACTGACATCCCCAGGTAGGAGACGGCCAGGGCGATGACCAGCGGCATCGACGTGATGCCGACGCCGCCCGGCGTGTGGTCGGAGCCGAGGGCGACGACCACGCCCTTGTCAAGCAGCGACCGCACCGGCGGCCTGACCCCCTGCTGGAGGGCCGAGCCGGGAGAGATGACAGCGGCGACGCCGCCCCGGGCCAGTGCCGCGACGTCCTCGTCGGTCGCCGCGTACAGCAGGTCGGCGGAGGCGCAGCCGAGTTCGGCCGCCACCCTGACCGCGCCGTTCTTGCTGTTACCGCAGGCGTGCAGCCTCGGCAGCAGACCGGAGCGGCGGCCCGCGTTGAGGATCCAGCGGGCCTCCTCCTCCGTGAACCTGCCGTCTTCGCAGTTCACGTCCACGCTGTCCGCGCCGACGGCGGCGGCGTCCGCGCACCAGGAGCAGACCGCGTCGATGTAGTCGCTGCGGCGGCCGAAGTACTCCGGCGGCACCGCCTGAGCCGCGTAGAAGGTCACGTGCACCCGGGGCATGCCCGGCTCGTTGGCGAGCGAGCGGAGCATCCGCACGTCCGCAAGCTCGCCGTCCCTGGTGAGGTGGTAGCCGGTCTTCGCCTCGATCGTGGTCGTGCCGGACTGGAGCCACGCGCCGAGCCGTTCGCGCACGTTGTTGCAGAGCGTCCAGGGGTCGGTGCCTCTGGTCACGGTGATCGTGGAGCTTATCCCGCCGCCCGCCGCGGTGATCTCGGTGTCGGACAGGCCGGTGGAGCGCATAGCGAGCTCCGCGTGCCGGTTGCCCGCGTAGACGGGGTGCGTGTGCGAGTCGATCAGGCCCGGGGTGACCAGACCGCCGCCGAGGTTCTCGACCAGGTCCACGTCGACGATGTCATCGACCACGCCGGGAACGCTGCGGGGCAGTTCCGACGACGGCCCCACCCAGGCGATCCGCTCATCAGAGATGAGGATGGCGGCGTTGCCGATGAACTCGGACCCGGTCCAGAGCCGGCCGATGCTTGTGAGCAGCCGGGCGGTCATCCGGGCATCACATCTTGCCCGGAACCACGCGGGTCGGTCTCTGCCATCATGAGCGGCCACCTGCCATTGCATGTAGACGTCGGCGCTGACCGTGCTTGCGTTTACCTGGCGATACGTCGAACAGCGCGCTCGTACGGTTGGCACCGTGTTGCGCGATCCGCCCTACATATCGGTTCCGTTACGGTATTGCACCGAAGGGCTTTAATACAAGCCCCCCCGTCAAGAACTAAGCCAACTCGAAGCTACTCGTCGGTACAATGCGCGGGCCGCCGACGGCCACTCGGTCGGCGACCCACGCAGGTTGGCTGTTCAACAGCTGCTCGCCGTCTGTTGACTGCCCGTTAAGGGCCAGGGGAGCGCCTAGACGACGGCGTACTGCACCAGCTCGGCGGCGAGCTCCGGGGGCACCCGGGCCTCGAGGATCGTCCCGTCGGGGCCGTGCTCGGTGCTGGTGACCTCGCCCGCGGCGTGCGCCCTGGCCACCAGGTCGCCCCGGCTGTAGGGCACGCTCACCCGGATGATCTGGTCCCGCTCGGGCAGCCGCTCCTCGATCGCCATGCGGAGCGCGTCGAGGCCCTCGCCGGTCCTCGCGGAGACGAGCACGGACTCGCGCTCGCGAAGCTGCAGCGCCTTGAGCGGCACCGGGTCAGCGTCGTCGATCTTGTTGATCACGATGAGCTCGGGCACGCCGTCCGCGCCGATCTCCGCCAGCACCGCCCGGACGGCGGAGAGCTGCGACTGCGGGTCCGCATCCGATCCGTCCACCACGTGCAGGACCAGGTCCGCGTCGGCGGCCTCCTCCAGGGTGGACCTGAAGGCATCCACCAGCTGGTGCGGCAGGTGCCTTACGAACCCGACCGTGTCCGTCAGCGTGAACGGGCGGCCGTTCGGGCGACTTAGCCCGGCGGACCGATGGGTCCAGGGTGGCGAACAGTGAGTCCTCGACCAGCACGCCGGCCCCGGTCAGGGCGTTGAGCAGGCTCGACTTCCCCGCGTTGGTGTAGCCGGCGATCACCACGCTCGGCACCGCGTTGCGGCGTCGCTGGGCGCGCTGGGTCTCCCGGCCGATCTTGAAGCCGTTGATCTCGCCGCGCAGCTTGGAGATCTTCGTCCTGATCCGCCGCCGGTCGGTCTCGATCTTGGTCTCACCGGGACCGCGGGTGCCGATGCCGCCGCCGCCGGCCACCCGGCCGCCGGCCTGCCTCGACAGCGACTCGCCCCAGCCGCGCAGTCGCGGCAGCATGTACTGCAGCTGGGCCAGCTCGACCTGCGACTTGCCCTCGCGGCTCCTGGCGTGCTGGGCGAAGATGTCGAGGATCAGCGCGGTCCTGTCGATCACCTTGACCTTGACAACGCTCTCAAGGCGTCGCAGCTGGCTCGGGCTGAGCTCGCCATCGCAGATCACCGTGTCCGCGCCGGTCGCCGCGACGATCCCGGCCAGCTCCCTGGCCTTGCCGGAGCCGACGTAGGTAGCGGTATCGACCCGGCTGCGACGCTGGATCAGTCCGTCGAGGACCACGGAGCCCGCGGTCTCGGCCAGCCGGCTCAGCTCGGCGAGCGAGTTCTCCGCGTTCGCCTGCGTGCCATCGGTCCACACCCCTATCAGCACCACCCGCTCGAGCCGCAGGGCGCGGTACTCGACCTCGGTGACATCGGTGAGTTCGGTGGACAGCCCCGCGACGCGCCGTAGCGCGTGCCGGTCCTCCAAGTCGAGCTCCCCCGTCGCGGCGTCCAGCTCAGTCCGCTCGCGCTGGCCCTCGCGCACCTGCTCGCGCTCGCCGTAGGCAGTCGTCATTTTCCTCCAAGCATTCGCCGTTTCCTTTGATGGTGGCACCATCCAAGGCGGCAGTCACGTGAATAAACAACCGACTGGCCTCGGTTGTGCCCGAGCCGCAGGCACCCGTTGACGACCGCGTTAGCTGTTGAAGACCTCGTTGACGGCCTCGCGGCCCGATTCGAGGGCGGCGGCTAGCAGGACGGCGTCGGTGGTGAGGCGGCTGACCGGCGGGGTCGACGCGGGCGGGAATATGGAGAATGCCCTGCCTTCGGCTTCGGCCTCCCCGATGGCTTTCGCATCCGCGGCGGAGCTTGTGGCGCGAGTGAGCAGGACGGTGCGGAATTCCGGGGATTCGTTCCTGAGCGTGGTGCGGGTCAGGAGCAGGACCGAGCGGGGCGGTCTTGGCTGCCCGGTCTGCCCGGGCCGCTTGCGGCGTCTCGCCCGCCTGAGCGCTCGCAGTGCGGCCAAAGCGGCCGCTGACCGCGCGCTCCCAGTTCCTGCGCGGCCATCCGTTGCGGCCTGGCCGTCGACTGCGATATGGCCGTCGACTGCGATGTGGCCGTCGGTTGCGAGCAGGTCGCCGTTTCCCGCCTCACCGCTGATTGCCGTCCAGCCGTCGGCTCCCGCCACGCCGTCGACGGCCGCCACGCCCTCGACTGCGGTCAGAGGGTCGATTCCCGCCTCGACGTCGATTCCCGGCAGACCGTCGGTTGCGGCCAGCATGTCGGCTCCAGCCCAGCCGTCGATTCCCGCCTCGACGTCGGTTGCCGCCGACGCGTCGGCGACGTCGAGCGGGCGGCGGGACCGGAGGACCAGGATGTGCGTGGCGCCTTGGGCGACCGGGGTGCGAAACGGGATCGACTCGGCCACGCCCGCGTCGTAGAAGCGGCGGCTGCGGAGCCTCACTGGCGGGCCGGCCAGGAACGGCAACGCGGCGCTGGCGCGCATCGCCAGACGGAGTTCGGCCGGGTTGGCGATCATCGGGCGCAGGTCGGTGGACTCACCGGTCGCCGCGTCCGTTGCCAGCGGATGGTATTCGACCGGGCTGTCGAGGATCGATTGGAAGTCCATCGGGAATTCCGTCTGGTACACCACCTCGACCAGCGTCCGGACGTCCGCAACGGGCCGCCCGCGCAGCAGGGCCGACCAGCGGATCATCGTCCGCGCGTAATCGGGATGGGCCCAGCCGCGCAGCCGCTCCGGCTCCGAGCTGAGCAGCCAGGCGCCGGTGATCGCCCCGGCCGACGAACCGTAGACGGCATCGAAGGCAGACATCAGCCCAAGCTCGTGCAGCGCCAGCGCCATTCCCGCCGAGACGGTGCCGCGCATGCCACCGCCCTCGATGGCGAGCGCGACCCGCAGTCCGTCGCTCCGCTGCCCCGGCCGGCTCCCCGCCCGCACCCGCTCCTCGATCACACGCAGCACGTCATGCACCCTGAAACCCTATCCGGCCCCCTCCCGCCCGCTCGGGCACGTGCGATCCGCCGCCCGCTGCCATCCGTTCAGGGCGCCGGGGGACGCGGGTCAGTCGGCGGCCGCCAGGGACCGGAGTGAGGCGGGGAGGGCGCCTTCGTGGACGACGGTTAGGCGGTGGGTGGCGCGGGTGATGGCTACGTAGAGGTCGTGGCCGCCGTTGGGGGACTGGGCGATGACGCCGGATGGGTCGACCAGGACGACGCGGTCGAACTCTAGGCCCTTGGCCTGCGAGACCGTCAGCAGGGTGGCCGCCGCGTCGAGGGATTCCGGGCGGTCGCCGGTGATCGCCTCTGGGATGGCCGCCGCGACTTCGGCGATGCGGGCATCGGGGGCGATTACCGCGAGGCGGCCGCCGTCGGGGCCCCCTAGCTCGGCCAGGTCGGCGCGGGCGACCCTGGCAAGGGACGCCGCGACGTCCGAGTCGGCCCGGACCTGGACCGCGTGCGGCGGGACGCCTTCGGAGCGGACCGAGTCTGGGGGGCGCTCGGCTGGAGCCACCGAGGCGAGGACCTCGGCCGCTACCGTCATGATCTCCGCCGGGGTGCGGTAGTTGACCGTGAGCCGTTCCTCGCGCCAGCGGGTGCCGACCAGCGGGGTCAGCATCTCCTTCCAGGAGCGGGCGCCGGCCGGGGAGCCGGTCTGGGCGACGTCGCCGACCACGGTCATCGAGCGGGACGGGTTGCGGCGGAGCACCATCCGCCAGGCCATCGCGGAGAGTTCCTGGGCCTCGTCGATGATCACGTGGCCGTAGGCCCAGGAGCGGTCGGCGGCGGCGCGCTCCGCCGTCGACAGTGCCGGGCCGTTGTCGCGGTTCCAGGCAGCCAGGGTCTCGGCGTCCACCATGCCGAGGTCGGCGATGCCGGTGACGTCGAGCACCTCCTGGGCGTATTTGGCCTCAAGGCGCTGGGCGCGCTCCATCTCGCGGCGCGCCGCCTTGGCCGCCGAGTCGTCGACTCCGAGCAGCTCGGCCGCCTCATCGAGCAGCGGGACGTCCGCCACCGTCCAGCGAGACGGGTGGGACGGACGTGCAAGCACGGTCCGTTCCTCCGCGGAAAGATGCGAGCCGGCGGCGGACCTGATCGCCTGGGCGGACCTCAGCAAATCGGACACCAGCTTCTGCGGAGTCAGCATCGGCCAGAGCGAGTCGAGCGCCTCGTACACCCCGGGCTCGGCCCACAGCCGCTCGCGGGCGTAGGGCAGGTCCTCGTCGTCGAACGGGCCGCCGAGCACCCTCGCCTCCGCGCGCGCCAGCTCGTTAAGCAGCTCGGTGATGAAGAGCTTGCGCGCGACGTTGTGCGGCCTGCGGGTGGATCGGGCGCGATCGCGGGCGCGCAGGATCGCCTCGCGGCGCAGCGGGATCTGCACGCGGTCGGCGTCGACCTGCAGGTCGACGCCGGGCGCCTGCTGCCGGTCGCGCACCGCCTGCTGCAGCACCCGCACCATGCGCTCGCCGCCCTTGACGACGGCGGCCGGGTCGCGGGTGTCGGTCGCGTGCACGCCGGGGAACAGGTCGCCCAGCGTGTGCAGCACGACGTCGGTCTCGCCGAGCGACGGGAGCACCTGGCTGATGTAGCGCAGGAACGTGGCGTTCGGGCCGATGACCAGGACGCCCCGGCGGTCGAGGGTGCGGCGGTGCGTATAGAGCAGGTAGGCGGCGCGGTGCAGCGCGGCGACCGTCTTTCCGGTGCCAGGGCCGCCCTGCACGACCAGGACGCCGGCCAGGTCGGACCGGACCACCCGGTCCTGCTCGGCCTGGATGGTGGCCACCACGTCGGCCATCCGGCCGGTCCGCGCGGCGCTGACCGCGGCGATCAGCGCGGCCTCGCCTGACAGGGTCGCCCGGTCGCTGTCGGAGAGCCGGTCGAGGTCGAAGACCTCATCGTCCACGCCGGTGACCTTGCGCAGCCGGGTGTAGATGTGACGTCGACGGATCAGCCCGACTGGATTACGCGGCGTGGCCGCGTAGAAGGGCCTGGCGGCGGGGGCTCGCCAGTCGATGAGCTTCAGTTCGTGGTCGTCGTTGCGCAAGCCGATCCGGCCGATGTAAAGGGTTAGCCGATTCTCGTCGTCGAAACGCCCGAAGCACAGTCCGCGCTCGGTGAGATTGAGCTGGGCGACGCGCCTTTCGTGCTCGGCGGCTGATACGTCGCGCTCGAGCCTGGCCTGATGGGTGCCGCCGAAGCTGCCGCGGGCGCGGACCGCGGTCAATTCCTGCTCGCTGCGCTCGCGTGCCCTGTCAAGCAGGCCGTAGAGCATCGTCACGTACTCCTGCTCGGTGCGCAGGGCGGCCGCGTACCCGGTGACGTTCGCGTTTTCCTCGCTTATCGCAAGGCTTTCCGCAGGCTCTTCCATAGGGTTTGCCGCAGTGCTTTCTACAGTGCTTTCTACAGTGCTTTCCGCGACCGGCGGCTCGGAATCCGTTTGACGCATTGCCATAATGCTTGGTATACTCCCGACTATCCGGCGCACGCCGGGTTGCTTTTTTGTCTTAGGAAACACCGCATGTCTCAGGAAACACCGTATGTCTGATGAAGTACTTGTTTTAGGAAGCACCGCGTGCCGTGGGCAGGACTGTTAAGCCTACCACGAGCGTCATTTGCACTCGCACCGCCACTTAGCGCGGCTTTCCCACGGTAATTACCGGCCGGCCGCCCCGGCACCGCATCCCGCTGCATCCCGCCGCACGGCACCTGCCCTTAGGCCGACGTGCGGCGGCAGCCTAGGATGACAGCGGTACCTGGGAGGAGCTGTACTGATGGCCGAGCGCGTGGAGATCATCGGGCCAACCGGTGAGCGATATGTCGAGATCCTGTCCCCCAAGGCGCTGGGGTTGCTTGCTGCGCTCCACGACGCGCTGGGCGACCGGCGGGCCGAGCTGCTCGCCGCGCGCCGCCGCCGCCAGGCGGAGCTGAGCGCGGGGGCGATGCTCGACTTTCTTCCGGAGACCGCGCCCATCCGCGAGGACACGTCGTGGCGGGTCGCGCCGCCCGCGCCCGGCCTGGTCGACCGGCGGGTCGAGATCACCGGCCCGACCGACCGCAAGATGACGATCAATGCGCTTAACTCGGGGGCCAAGGTCTGGCTGGCCGACTTCGAGGACGCCAACACTCCCCTCTGGGAGAACATGATCGAGGGCCAGCTCAACCTCAAGGACGCCCTCGACCGGACGATCGACTTCACCTCCGAGGAGGGGAAGAGCTACGCGCTCAACGACGACGCCACCCTCGCCACCATCGTGGTCAGGCCGCGCGGCTGGCACCTGGACGAGAAGCACATCCTGATCGACGGGCGGCGGGCTTCCGGCAGCCTCACCGACTTCGCCCTTTACATGGCCGCGTCCGCGCAGCGCCAGCTGGACAAGGGCAAGGGCCCGTACTTCTACCTGGCGAAGATCGAGTCCCACCTCGAGGCGCGGATGTGGAACGACGCGTTCAACATCGCCCAGGACTTCCTCTCCATCCCGCGCGGCACGATCAGGGCCACGGTGCTCATCGAGACGATCCCGGCCGCGTTCGAGATGGAGGAGATCCTGTATGAGCTGCGCGATCACTGCGCCGGCCTCAACGCAGGCCGCTGGGACTACCTGTTCTCCCTGATCAAGAAGTTCCGCACCAGGGGCCGCGACTTCATGCTCCCCGAGCGGAACGCGGTGACGATGACCGCCCCGGCCATGCGCGCCTACACCGAGCTGCTCGTGCAGACCTGCCACAAGCGCGGCGCCTTCGCGGTCGGCGGCATGGCGGCGTTCATCCCGTCCCGGCGGGACCCGGCGGTCAACGAGATCGCGCTCGCGAAGGTCCGCGAGGACAAGACCCGCGAGGCCGGCGACGGGTTCGACGGCTCCTGGGTCGCGCACCCTGACCTGGTGCCGATCTGCCGGGAAGTGTTCGACGGGGTGCTTGGCGGCAAACCCAACCAGCTCGACCGGCAGCGCCGCGAGGTCTCCGTCACCTCGGCCGACCTGCTCGCGATCGCCAAGACCCCCGGCGGCGTCACCGAGGCGGGGCTGCGGAACAACATCTCCGTAGCCCTCCAGTACCTGGCCGCCTGGCTCGGCGGCACCGGCGCGGTCGCGATCTTCAACCTGATGGAGGACGCGGCGACCGCGGAGATTTCCCGCTCGCAGATCTGGCAGTGGATCCACAACGACGTCATCCTCGACGACGGCCCGCTGGTGACAAAGGACGTCGTGGAGCGCATGATCGATGAGGAGCTCGTGAAGATCAGCGAGCTCGCCTCCGGCGGCTTCAACGCGGCCAGGTACGGGCAGGCGGTCGCGCTGTTCACCGAGGTGGCGCTCGCGGACTCGTTCGTGGAGTTCCTCACGCTTCCGGCGTACGAACGCATGCCGTAGAGCCACGGGCCCGAAGGTCCGGCCGTAGGAAAGGGGCGCTCAATGGCCGAGTCACCCGCATCAGTCGCATCAGCTCCGTCAGTCGAGGCGACCGTGGCATCTGCCGCGACCAGGAGCGCCGCGGAACTCGCCCCGCGGATGCGCGCGATCTGCGGCGCCGCCAACGTCCTCACCGATCCGCTTGAGCTGCGCACCTACGAGTGCGACGGGCTGACGTCGCATCGCGCCACCCCGGCGCTCGTCGTGCTGCCCGAGTCCGCGGACCAGGTGGCGGCGGTGGTGCGCGCCTGCGCGGAGGCCGGCGTGATCTTCGTGGCGCGCGGCAGCGGCACCGGCCTGTCCGGCGGCGCCGTCCCGCACTCCGAGGGCGTGCTGATCGTCATGTCGCGGATGCGCCGCATCCTCGAGATCGACCCGATCGCCCGGCGGGCGATCGTGGAGCCCGGCGTCACGAACCTGTCGGTGACGGAGGCGGTGCGGTCCTTCGGCCTGTTCTACGCGCCGGACCCGTCCAGCCAGGTCGTCTGCTCCGTGGGCGGGAACGTCGCGGAGAACTCCGGCGGCGCCCACTGCCTCAAGCACGGGTTCACCGTCAACCACGTGCTCGGCCTTGAGATCGTCACCCCGGCCGGCGAGCGCACCTGGCTCGGCGACGGCACCGGCGTCGGCAACGGGTACGACCTGCTCGGCGCGTTCACCGGCTCGGAGGGCACGCTCGGCATCGTCACCAAGATCGTCGTCAAGCTCAGCCCCGCTCCCGAGGCGGTCCACCTGGTGCTGGCCGCCTACGACTCGCTGGAGGCGGGCGGGCGGGCGGTCACCGACATCATCGGCGCCGGGATCGTGCCCGCCGCGATCGAGATGATGGACGCCCTGACCATCGAGGCGGCCGAGGCGGCAGTGCACTGCGGGTATCCCGAGGGCGCCGCCGCGGTGCTGCTGGTGGAGCTCGACGGTCCCGCCGCCGAGGTCGAGGCGGAGCTCGCGACCGTCCGCGCCCTCTGCGAGAAGGCGGGCGCGCGGGAGATCCGCGCGGCCGACGACCCGGTGCAGCGGGCGGGCATCTGGGCCGGCCGCAAGTCCGCGTTCGCCGCGGTCGGGCGGCTCTCCCCCGCCTACATCGTGCAGGACGGGGTGGTGCCCCGGACCGCGCTTGGCGACGTCCTCGCCCGGATCTCGGCGCTGTCGGCCGAGGCCGGCATCCGGGTGGCGAACGTTTTCCACGCCGGTGACGGGAACCTGCACCCCCTGGTCCTCTACAACGATGCCGTGCCCGGTGAGACGGAGGCGGCGGAGGTGCTCTCCGGCGCCATCCTCGACACCTGCATCGCCTACGGCGGTTCGATCACGGGCGAGCACGGCGTGGGCGTAGATAAATCCCGGTATATGCCGAAAATGTTCACCGCGGCCGACCTGGACACGATGCAGCTGGTCCGCTGCGCCTTCGACCCGGCGTCCCTCTGCAATCCGGGCAAGATCTTCCCGACCCCGCGGCTGTGCGGAGAGGTCCCTGGTCACCACCGCGGTCCGCGCCCCGCCGCGCCCCCCGGCCTGGAGATTTTCTAATGCCATCAGTAACGCACGCGGCTTGCTCCCGCCGGCCCGCGACCCCACGCGCGTGGCAGCTGAACCCCGGACCGGCGAAGGACTCCGCCGCCCTAAATTCGTCCGACCGTGCCCGCCATGTTGGGCGAATAAAGATTGGGGGTACTAAGCGGTGCTATTTGACGATAGGTACACCCAATCCTGGAGGTCGCGGTGAGCGGTGACCTGCTGGTGATCCGGAAGTCGCTGGCGGCGGCTTGCAGCGAGACCCGTGAGGGTGTCGAGGCGGACGCAATCGGCTGGGACGTTGTGACCACCGTGTCTGGAGTGGTCGACGCGAGGCTTGGGGCTGCCGGGGTCGGGGCGGCCGAGCGGGCGGACGCTGTCGACGCTGGGGTTGGGGCTGGCGCGGGGGTTGGGGCTGGCGGGGGCGGCGGGGGGATCGTGCCCGCGTTCGTTGTTGCGCCGGGGTCTACGGACGAGGCGGCGGCCGTGCTGCGGGTGGCGGCGGAGCATGAGCTCGCGGTGGTGGTGCGCGGGGCGGGAGCCGGCTCGGGTGGGGGGTGCCGCCGGCGCGCTGTGATCTGGTGATCGACATGTCGCGGATGACCGAGGTGGTCGAGCACTCGGCGGGGGACTTGGTGGCGCGCATCCAGGCCGGGGCGCGGATGGGGGACGTCGCGGCGGTGCTCGCGCGCGACGGGCAGGAGATCGCGCTCGACGTGCCGGGCGAGGCGACTGTCGGCGGGGTGGTGGCGACCGGGCTCGCGGGGCCCCGGCGGCTGCGCTACGGGACGCCTCGCGACCTGCTGATCGGCATAACGATCGTGCGGGCGGACGGCACGGTGGCCAGGTCAGGCGGGAAGGTCGTCAAGAACGTCGCCGGGTACGACGTGGGCAAGCTGCTCGCTGGGTCTGCGGGGACGCTCGCGCTGATCACCGAGGCGACGTTCCGGCTCCACCCGCTGCCCGCGGCGAAGGCGTACGTCACCGCCGAGTACGTGGCCACCGGGGTGGCGTGCGATGCGGTGGCGGCGGCGGCGAACTCGCCGCTTGTCGCGTCCGCCGTGGAGGTGCAGCCGGCCGGAGCCGGGCGAGCCGATCCGGGTCGGCGTGCTCATCGAGGGGTCGGCGGACGGGGTCGCGGCCCGCGCCATACGGATGGCTGGTCTGCTCGGCCCGGCCGAGACGTCGCTGGCGCCGCCGCCCTGGTGGCGCGGTGCACCCGAGGCTGACGGCGGGACGTTGATCCGCGTCTCCTTCTGGGTGTCGGCGCTGCCGACGGTGCTTGACGCCATCGACGCGGCGGCGCGCGACACGGGCGTCTCCCCGGTGGTTAGCGGCTCGGCAGGCGCGGGCGTGCTGTACCTCCAACCAGGGGCTGAGGTGTCTTTCAGCGCCAGTGCCATAGCTCGATTCGTGCGGGCGCTGCGGGCGGAGCTCGCCGGCGAGCGGGGCGGGGTTGTCGTGCTGGCGGCACCGGGGCCGGTGCGCGAGGCACTTGCCCCCGGCGGCGGGATGGCGGGGAGCGTTCCCGCGCTCGCCCTGATGCGGGCGGTCAAGGACCAGTTCGATCCTGGGCACCGGATGGCGCCCGGTCGATTCCCCGAAGTGATGTAGGGATCTCGAATGAGCGACGAGCCAACGCGGCCACCACTGGCCAATCATGAGCCTGACGAGGCGGAGCAACGCGTGCGTTCCGCAGTGGAAGATTGTGTGCATTGCGGTTTTTGCTTGCCCGCGTGTCCCACCTATCAGCTGTGGGGCGAGGAGATGGACTCCCCGCGCGGGCGCATCCACCTGGTGGGCCAACTGCTCGACGGGGCGCCGCTGACCCCGGCGACGGCCGATCACTTCGACCGGTGCCTCGGCTGCATGGCGTGCATGACCGCCTGCCCGTCCGGGGTGCAGTACGACCAGATCATCGAGGCGGCCCGGGAGTGGACGGAGGCCGGGGCTAATCCATTGAGCCCGGCCAAGCTGTGGGGCGGGTCCACCGACGACGACGACAGGGCCGAGGGTAACGCTGAGGTTGGCGTTGGCGTTGGCTCCAGCGCGCCGACCGCGCCGCGGCCGCGGGCCGACCGGGTGACACGGGCGGCGATCTTCGCGCTGTTCCCCTACCCGCGCAGGTTGCGGGCTGCGACCGCGCCGCTGCGGCTCGCGCAGCGGACCGGGGCTGACCGCCTGCTCGCCCGGAGCGGGCTGGTGGGCAAGGTCTCCCCCGCGGCCGAGCAGGCGCTGCGGCTCGCGCCCCCGTCCCGCCTGCTGCCGCCAGGGCGGTTCCCCGAGCGGGTGCCGGCGCTCGGCACCCGGCGCGCGGTGGTCGGGATGCTGACCGGCTGCGTGCAGTCGGTGTTCTATCCCGGGGTCAACGCGGCGACCGCGCGGGTCCTTGCGGCCGAGGGGTGCGACGTGATCATCCCGCGCGACCAGGGCTGCTGCGGGGCGTTGTCACTGCACTCGGGCCGGGCGGCCGAGGCGGTGCGATTCGCGAAGCAGACCATCTCGACCTTCGAGACGGCCGGCGTGGACGTGATCGTCGTGAACTCGGCCGGGTGCGGGTCGGCGATGAAGGAGTACGAGCGACTGTTCGGGCGGCTGGCCGAGGAGGGTGGCGAGCAGGAGGCGGCGGCCGGGGCCTCGCCCGCGCTGCCCGGGCAGATGGAGGCGGCTTCCTGGTCGACCCGGGCGGCGCTGCTGTCGGCCAAGGTCCGCGACTTCTCGGAGTTCCTGGACGAGCTTGGACCGGTCGCGGTGCGGCGCCCGGTCCCGGTGCGGGCGGCCTACCACGACGCGTGCCATCTCGGGCACGCGCAGCGGATCACCGCCGCGCCGCGCTCCCTGCTGCGCGCGATCCCCGAGCTCGAGCTGGTCGAACTGCGCGACGCCGGGGTCTGCTGCGGGTCGGCGGGCGTCTACAACCTGCTGCAGCCAGAAGCTGCCGCCGCACTCGGGACCCGGAAGGCCGATTCGGTCATCGCCGCCGACGCGTCCCTCCTCATCTCCGCCAACCCCGGCTGCACGCTGCAGATCTCCGCCGCGCTCGCGGTCCAGGGCGTGACGATGCGGACCGCGCACATCGCCGAGATCCTCGACGCCTCGATCAACGGCGTCCCGCTCGCCTGAAAGGCACTCACGTCCTGTCAGCGGGTCAGGGGGCGGGGAAGGTCGCGACGGCGGGGGTTGCGCCGCGCTCGGAGGTGCCGATGACATCGGTGCCGGCGGCGGCCAGCGCGGTGATCTCGCTGTCGGTCGTCTGGATCGGCCGCGACCAGGTCAGCCCGTCCTGCGAGGTCCAGGTGACGGTGCTCACCGACCCGGCCTTGCCCGCTAGGCCGGCCGCGGTGAACCCGTCGGGCGTGGCGGTCAGCGCGGTGATCGCCCCGAGGCCTTCCGGGGCGGCGAGCACGATCTGCCGCCATTGGGCGCCGCCATCGACGGAGACCACGACCACGGGGATGTCTCCGGCCGGGGTGTCGGCGTAGCCGGCCGCGACCACACGGTTACCACTTGCCGCGACGGAGCTGAGCGTCGCGCTGCGCGCACCGGACGGCAGGTTCACGCCGATCGGGTTCCAGCGCTTGCCGTCCGTCGAGGTCCAGATGGCCTGGCCGGCGCCGTGCGAGCCGACGGCGACGAAACCGCCCGTGGTTACGGCAACGGCGTTAACGGTGGACGCCGATAGCCGACCGTCCAGACCGCCGTTGCTGTCCATGGTCCAGCTGCGCAGGTCGGCGGAGTACCACAAGACCGCGAAGATCCTGCCGCCGGTCATCCGCCGGCCGACGACCACGTAGCCGCCGTGGCCAGCCGCAATGCCGAGGAACTCGGTGCCCTGACCGGCGAGCGCTGCCAGGGCGCCCACCGGCTGCCAGGTCACGCCGTCGGCGGAGGCGAGGACCACCGGCTGCGTCGTCCCGCCGTCGGCGGCGGCACCGACGGCGATCCAGCCCGACTGGCCGTACGCCACCGAGGCCAGGGTCGCCCGGCCGACGACCGCGCCCAGGGTGGCCGCCGATTCCAGCGTCCACGTGCCGCTCGCGGCCCGGCGCCAGATCGCCGGGTGGCCATCGGCGGCGCCGACGGCCAGCGCGACGCCGCCGACCATCTGCATCGAGGCGACGGTCACCGCGCCGCGCTGGCCTGGGTACCCGGCTAGGCTCGCGCCGGCGAAGGCGGGCGGCGGGACTTTCCCCGACGGGCGGATACTGGCCTTGGCGGCCGGGGCAGCCGGGGACACCGCGCTTGTGTTCGACCGGGGGGCGAGCATTTCGTTGGCCTTGCCGGTCAGCATCATCGGTGCGCCGGCCCCCACCGTGACGATGACCGCGGCCGGCACGCCGATCGTCGCCGCCTGCAAGGCCCGCCGACGGCGCGACGAGGTGCCCGGCCGGGACGCCGGCCACGGCCGATGCGGCGCCGCCGCCTCCCTGACGGACCCCTGCCAGGCCCGGAACAGCTCATCGGGCTCGCCAACGGGCGGCGCAACGGCCTCCCGCGCTGGCACTGCCGCGCCGGTGAATCCGGCTGTGCCAGTGAATCCGGCTGTGTCGACGGGGCCTGGTGCCGGCCCGGCGACCATGACCGGCGCGCCTAGCGGCACCTGTCCGCTGCCGACCGGCCAGGCCTGCTCGGGGAACCCGCTCGCCGGGTGCTCGTTCCAGCCCGGGCCCGGCCGCCGGTCGCGCCCTGCCCGGTCTGACCCGAAACGAATACGGTCATTACCGACGGGCGTGAACGTGGGCTGCCGGGGGATCGCGGTGGACGGGAACTCAGACTCCATCGGGATGACGCCAGAATCGGCGAAATAGGCGCCAGTGAACTCAACGACCGTCGGCCTCTCGCCCACGGATCGCCTGGCGGCGAGCCTTGGGTCGGCGGGCCCGGGGCCGTCGAACCAGGTGCCGGCGGACTCAGTCGGGGCAGCCTCGCGGTCAACGGACTCGGAGTCAACCGGCTCGAAGTCCGGCTCGAAGTCAACCGGCTCGAAGTCAACCGCCGAAGTCAACCGACTCGGACTCGTCAGGCTCGGTGAACCATGCGTCGTCGGATTCCAAATCCGCAGGCTGAAGGACGGCCGCTTCCGTCGGGGCAAAGTCGGGGCCGGGAAACTCGGCACCGTGGGGTTCGGTGCCGGGAAACTCCCAGACCGCCCCGGACTCCTGCCAGACTTGCTGGGCCAACTGCCAGCCGGAACGCTGCTGCGGATCGAGCAACCCGGGGACCGCGCCCTTCGGCACGGCCATTCCGGGGCCGCCAGCCCGTCCGTGCAATGCCTCAGTCGGACCAACCACGGGGATGCGCCGCGACCCATTCTGGAATGAGGAGGGCCAAAGCGCGCTTACCGGTTGCAGTGAGGTCGGCTGCGGGTCGGTGTAGCAGGCGCCATCCCGGTCGTCGTCATTCGCGTCATCATCATCCGCGCCCGACGCCGCGGCTGTGTCATCCGAGCGGGCTGGCTCCATACCGGGCCGAAACGGGGGGGCCGCTTCCCCGTCGGCCAGCAGGAACCAGCCCGCCGGACTTGCCGCGCCGGGCCTCTTCGGCCAGGCGCTGGTTTCTCCGGATTGCGGCGCCATTAGGTTTCCTTCCCCTTTAGCGCCGTCATATCCGGCCGTGCTCTGAGGGTCTTGCCAAGCATTTCGCGCGGACGACGCACCAGCCGTCTGGCCGGTCGCTGGGCGAATCACGTCCGTCATTGACTACTCCGAGTCCGCACGAAGTCACTTTCCGTAGCAGATCTAGGCGCGACCTTTGCGTCCAGAACTTCTATCGGCTGGCCCCTCGCTTTCGATAGTAACGGGGAGCGCGCGAAATACCCAGACTTTGCCAGCAAAAAAATTACGAATAGTTCCGCGACGCTTACTCTAAGTGATGAAGAAGCGGACGAGGTTAGCCGGGAGAGTTAATTCATGCACCTCAGGAGAATCCTGATGCGTTTGAATTCACGCCGACACCATGCGCAACGAGAGTTGGGCCGACTTATAGAGAGACGTCGATTTTAATTGCTTCGCTGATCATGAATACGCCATCTTCACGCAGATCAACAACCACCACACAGCTCTCCGCCGGCCAGACCGCTTATGAGTCTGGCCAGGCTGGGGCCCGGGCTGGGGGTGACCGCCCGGGCCGGGGGGAAGCCCGGGCCGGGGGAAAGCCCGGGCTGGAAGGCCGGTCCCCGGGGGGAGGAAGACCGGCCAGAAGGCAGGGCCTAGATGCCGCAGGCTTCGGCGACGGCCTCGGCGGAGGCCTCACGGTTGCTGGCGGCGGGGATGCCCGCCCGCTCGAAGTCGGCGACGTAGATGTCCGCCGCATCCGCCGGGCTAGCGGCCGCGTTGAGCTCGGGCAGGTAGGACGCCCACTGCTGGTTGTAGGTCAGCACCGCGGAGAGCTGCGTCTGCAGGTCGACCGCCAGGTCGCCGGTCACGTAGCCGCCCGGCAGGGGGGTGAAGCCGATCAGGCCGCCACCGCCCGTGCCCTCGGACTCCGGGTTGCCCTCGGACTCCTGGTACATGTTGCCCGCGATGCCGGCCGCCGCGTTGTCGCTGTAGCCGTTGGCGAGCAGGAAGCTGACGATGGCGGTGACGTTCTGCGGGAGCAGCGCGTATGACAGGTTGCAGCTCAGCGTCGTCGTAGTGGCCGCTGACGACGAGCTCGCGGTCGGGGTCGCGGTGTAGGCCGCGGTGGGGGTGGACGCCGCGGTCGGGGTGGGCGCCACGGTCGGGGTGGAGGCCGGGGTCGGGGTGGAGGCCGGGGTGGACGCCGGGCGCGGCCACGGCGGTCCCTGCTGTCGCGGGCGTCGCGGACGACTTCGCTGCGGCCTGCCGCGACCTGCTGTCCAGCGGCCGGGCGGACGGGCGAGCGACACTGCCGCTCGCCCTACTGGCGACCCGGATCATGGCAGACGCGGCGGCCTCGGCGCTGTCGGCGGTGCCGATGCCGACGTGGCCCGCACTGGTCAGGCTGACCGGCTGCGCGACATCCGTGAGCTGGGCGGCCTGGGGACTGCCGCCCCCGGACAGGCCGTAGGCGGCCGCCCCCGCCGCGAGCGTTGCGGCTAGCACCGCGGCGGGGACGACCTTGCCGGCCCGCTGACGGGCCGTCGTGGGCCGGGTGCCCGCATGCCGCCCGGTGTGGGGCTCGGCGGGGTCGCCGACCTCGTGCTGAGGGCCGAGCTGTTTGGCCCGCTTGAACAGGCCGAACTTGCTGCCGCTATGCCTGATGCCTGCGCTCAAAAATTCCCTTACGCCGTTCCACGCCCGGCTACGCAGCCATGAGGGGGAGACCTCTCGCCAGGCCCTACAAGTGAGGTATCGCTTGCACCAATGGTTACAGCCGGTAAACACCGCAAAGGTAGTTTTAGCCGCACATGGCCCAGGAGAGCTACTGATCCGTCAATCAGCCCAGAGAATCGCCGCAGGCCAACGGAACGCAGAGCGCTACGTCCCTCCCGCCCGCCATCCGCTCCTATGACAACGGAAGTCACGCACAGCAACTAACCACCCGAAATGACTCGCCGGCTCACAGTAGCCAGAGCAACGCGAAACGTAAATAAATCACTTAAGGTAGCGCTGTAAATGCGTATCGCAACCACGAAACGGAGCCGGGGGCGGCAGCACAGATCCTAAATATCCGGATGACGGAGCGCGCCGGCTCCGACATTGGCGAAGCGGGGTGTCGAGAGCATGCTCCGTCAGGTGGTGGTCATTTGATGATGCGGATCTCGCAGCGGGTCGCGGGTGCGGCGGTGATGCGCTCGTCGCCGGTGAGCAAGGTCGCTCCGGTCATCTCGGCAGGGCCACGTAGGCGGCGTCGTAGGGGGTGAGGTTCTCGAGTTCCCAGATGCGTGGCAGGAGCGACGAGGTGTGCCACCGTTCGACGGGCACGATGATCAGGTCGGCGATCAGTTCGCCCGCCGCGGTGCGGTCATACTTCCCGCCGCGTACCAGTCCGCGCAGCGCGCTGATGACCTCGACGTCGAAGATGGACGGGGCTTGGAAGACCGCGTCGGTGTCGGCGAGCAGGTCGGCGGCGTCTGATCCGGGTTCGGTCAGTGCGCTGACCGCGACGCTGGCGTCGAGGACATACCCGCTCACGTCTCGCGCCGGTCCCGTTCGGCTCGCACTGCGGCAACGGCGTCGGACATAGTGACGGTGGAGCCGGTGGCCCTGGCACGGGACTGGTTCCGCGCGACGATCTCGGCCATGCTGGGGCGCTCGGAGAGCTTCGTCAGCTCGCCGAGCAGGTAGGACTGCAGGGATTTGCCGGCGAGGGCGGCCTTACGGGCGGAGTGATGAGCGCGCTGACCCGGAGCCCCGGGCGTGGGGTCATGACGGTTGCGGTGACTGCCGAAGCGCCGTCGGGGTCGGGGACGCCGTCGGGGTCGGGGGCGTCGTCGAGGTCGCCGTCGGGGTTGCGGTCGCTGTCGGGGTCGTCGTCCGGGTTGCGGTCGCGGTCGCGGTCGCGGTCCGGGTCGGAGTCGCCGACGGGGTCGGGGTCGCCGTCGGGGTCGCGGTCGCCGTCGCCGTCGGGGTCGCCGTCGCCGCCGCCGTCGCCGTCGCCGTCGGGGTCGGGGTCGGGGTCGGGGTCTGGGTCGGGGTCTGGGTCGGGGTCTGGGTCGGGGTCTGGGTCGTCGTGGCGGGGGTCGCCGTCGCGGTCGGGGTCGCTGAGGCCGCCGTCGTGGACGACTTCGCTGCGGCCTTCGGCGAGCTGCTGTCCTGCGGCCCGGCGGACGCGTGAGCGACACTGCCGCTCGCCGTCTTGACGAGCCCGACGATGGCAGAGGCGGCGGCGCTGGCGGCGGTGCCGATGCCGACGTGCGCCGCGCTGCTCGAGCCGACCGGTTGCGCGCTGTCCGCGAGCTGGGCGGACTGCGGGTGGCCGCTCCCTCCCAGGCCGTAGGCGAGCCGCCCCGGCCGCGAGCGTTGCAGCTACCGCCACAGCAGGGACGACCCTGCCGACCCGCTTACGGGCCGTCGTCTGACCGGGGCCCGCATGGCGCCCGGTATAGGGCTTGGCGGGACCGCCGACCTTGGTGTCGGAGGCATGTTGGCCGCCGTTATGGTTGCCCCGCTTGAACAGGCCGAACTTGCCGCCGTCGCCCCGCTTGGTGCCTGCGCTCAAGAATTCCCTTATGCCGTTTCTCGCCCGGCTACGCGGCCAGGAGGGGAGACCTCTCGCCGGGCCTACAAGTGACAAATCGTCTGCAGCTAGGTTACAGCACGTAAGCACACAAAAGGGATTTTCGGTCACAAATGACCCAGGCGAGCTACTGATCCGTCAAATCGGCGCAGATCCGCTCAGACCAGCCGAACCCCGAGCGCCACGCCTCTCCCGCCTGCCACTCGCCCCGATGACAACGGAAGTCACATAAAGTAAGAATCACCCGAAATGACTAGCCGGCCCGGTAGCTAGGGGCGGTGCAAAACCAGACCACTCCCGTTACGGGTCCGTTCGGGATGACTTGAAGAGGGCCAGTGCTCGGGTGGTCAGGTCCGCTCCGGGTGCGAGCCAGGTGACACGCGGGTCTCTTCTGAACCAAGATTCCTGGCGGCGCGCGAAGCGGCGGGTCGAGCGGACCGTCTCGTCGCGGGCCTGGTCCAGGGTCCATTCGCCGTCGAGGGCGCGGAGCATCTGCTGGTAGCCGAGCGCGCGGGAGGCCGTCCTGCCCTCGCGCAGGCCTGCGACGGCCAGGCCGCGGACCTCGGCCTCGAATCTGGCCGCCCACATGCGGTCGACCCGCGCCTCGATGCGCCGGTCCAGTTCCGGCCGGTCGATGCCGAGCCCGACCTGGACGGCGGGGCGGCCCGCGTCGTAGCCGGGCAACGTGGCGCTGAACGGGCGGCCCGATAGTTCGATCACCTCAAGGGCGCGGACGATCCGCCGGCCGTTGGATGGCAGGATCGCCGCGGCCGCGGCGGGGTCGGCCGCCTGCAGGCGCGTGTGCAGGACCACCGGGCCGTGCGCGGCGAGCTCGCCTTCGAGCCGGCTCCTGATCTCCTCGTCCGTGCCGGGGAATTCCAGGTCGCCGATGGCCGCCCTGATATAGAGGCCGGAGCCGCCGACCAGCACGGGAACCCGGCCGCGGGCCTCGATGTCGTCGATGACGTGGCCCGCGAGCACCTGGTACTCGGCGACACTGGCGGTCCTGGTGACATCCCAGACGTCGAGCAGGTGGTGCGGGACGCCGCGGCGCTCGGCCAGGGTGAGCTTGGCCGTGCCGATGTCCATGCCCTGGTAGAGCTGCATCGAGTCGGCGTTGACGATCTCCCCGCCGAGGGCGAGCGCGATCTCGACCGCCAGGTCGGACTTACCGGTCGCGGTGGCGCCGACGATCGCGATCAGCATGGGCGATGGTGGACGGCTACCCGCGGCGGGCGGGCATGCCGAGCAGGACAGGGCCGGCGACGAGGCCGCCGCGGCGGGGGCTGACGCCGCGGTCGCGGAGGCGTCCCGGCGGAGCTCCCAGGCGTCGCCCGCCCGGGTCCGGCGAACCTGGATCGGGGCACCGTCGGCGATGAGGTGGTGCGGCGCGGCATGGGTGACGCGGGTGGTGACGATGTCGCCCGGCCTCGGGGCAAGGTCGGACGCGTCGGACCCGTCGGCCGGGGAAGCGTAGGGGACGAAGTGGACGAGGCGGTTATCCCGCGCCCGGCCGGACATGCGGTGCGTGGCGGCGTCCTTGCGGCCCTCTCCCTCGGCGACGAGGACCTCGACCACGCTGCCGTCCTGCTTCTCGTTCTCTTCGGTCGCGATCTCCTCGATAAGCGCGACGAGCCGCTCGTACCGCTCCTGCACCACCTGGCGCGGCACCTGGCCGTCCATGGTCGCGGCGGGCGTCCCCGCGCGGATCGAGTACTGGAAGGTGAAGGCGGACGCGAACCTGGCCTGCCGCACGACTTCCAGGGTGGCGGCGAAGTCGGCTTCGGTCTCGCCCGGGAAGCCGACGATGATGTCGGTTGTGATCGCCGCCTGCGGCAGGTGCGCGCGGACGTTGTCCAGGATCGAAAGGTAGCGGTCGCGGCGGTAGGCGCGGCGCATCGCCCGCAGGATCGCGTCCGAGCCGGACTGCAGCGGCATGTGCAGGCTGGGCATGACGTTGGGGGTTTCCGCCATCGCGGCGATCACGTCGTCGGTGAAGTCGCGCGGGTGCGGGGAGGTGAAGCGGACCCGTTCCAGTCCGTCGATCTGGCCGCAGGCCCGCAGCAGCTTGCCGAACGCCAGCTTGTCGCCGAACTCGGCCCCGTAGGAGTTCACGTTCTGGCCGAGCAGCGTGACCTCGATGACCCCGTCGTCGACCAGCTGGCCGATCTCCTCCAGGATGTCACCGGGGCGGCGGTCGCGTTCGGTTCCGCGCAGCGACGGGACGATGCAGAAGGTGCACGTGTTGTTGCAGCCGACGGAGATGGATACCCAGGCCGAGTACACGGACGCGCGGCGGGCCGGGAGCAGCGACGGGAAGGTGGCGAGGGTCTCCTCGAACTCCACCTGCGCCTCGTGGCGCGCTCGCGCGCGCTCGAGCAGTTTCGGCAGCGAGCCGATGTTGTGCGTGCCGTACACCACGTCGACCCAGGGAGCGCGCTTGGTGATCTGCTCCCGCTCCATCTGCGCCAGGCAGCCGCCGACGGCGATCTGCATACCCTGATGCGCCTTCTTGGTGGGGAGCAGCTGGCCCAGGTTGCCGTAGAGGCGGTCGGCCGCGTTCTCCCTGACGGCGCAGGTGTTGAACACGACCAGGTCAGGGGTCCCGCCCTCGGGCGCGCGGGCATAGCCCGCGTCCTCGAGCAGGCCCGCGACGCGCTCTGAGTCATGCGCGTTCATCTGGCACCCGTAGGTGCGGATCTCGTAGGTACGTGCTTCTCCCACCTGACCAGGATAGGGGCGGATACGCGCCGGAAGGCCGCTCGTGATATCAACCGATCATGACTGAGATCGCTGCCTACGGAAGCTGGAAGTCACCAATCAACGCCGCGGACGTGGCCAGGGGAGCGGTATCGGTCGCCTATCCCGCCATCGCGGGCGACGAGGTGTGGTGGCAGGAGAGCCGCCCCGCCGAGGGCGGGCGGGTGACGATCATGGCCTCGGCCGGCCCGGCGGGCGAGCCGCGCGAGCTGCTGCCCGCCCCGTGGTACGCGCGCACCCGGGTGCACGAGTACGGCGGCCGGTCGTACCTGCCGGTGCCGTCCGTCGAGCCGGGCCGGTTCGATCTCGTCTTCGCGAACTTCGCCGACCAGCGGCTTTACCGTCTGTCTGCGCGCCAGGCGCCGCCGGTATGACGCCGACGCCGCTGACGCCGGCGGCTTCCGGGTTCCGGTTCGCCGACCTGGTCCTCTCCCCCGACGGCCGGGAGATCTGGTGCGTGCGGGAGACGGCCCGGCCGGACGACGGCCGGCCGGAGACCGGGTTCCACGTCGGCGGCGGCATGAAGGTGAACCGGTCGATCGTCGCGGTGCCGCTCGACGGCAGTGCCGCCGACGGCAGCGCCACGGACAGCAGCGACCGACGCACCGCACGACAGCACCGCCACCGACAGCACCGCCACCGACAGCAGCGCCGCCGGGGCCATCCGGACGCTGGTCAGCGGGGCGCAGTTCTTCGCGTTCCCCACCCCGTCACCGGACGGCACGAAGCTCGCGTGGATCAACTGGGACCACCCCCGGATGCCCTGGGACGGCACGGAGCTCCGCGTCGGGGCCGCCGTCGGCGGCGTCACGGTCGCGGAGTCGGCACTGGTCCTTGGCGGCCCGTCGGAGTCGGTCCTCGCGCCGCGCTGGCGGAACGACGAGAGCCTGTACGCGATCTCCGACGCGTCCGGCTGGTGGAACGTCTACGAGGTCGCCGCCGTGGGCGGGGCCACGCCGCGGCCGCTGCACCCGGCGCAGGAGGAGTTCGCCGCGCCGCTGTGGCAGCTGGGCGGGCGGCCGTTCGAGCTGCTGTCCGACGGGCGGCTCGCGGTGCTGCACGGCCTCGGCGAGCTGCACCTGGCGGTGCTCGACCCGGTGACGGGGTCGCTTGACGACGTGGACCTGCCCGGCTACCGGACCGTGGACGCGGAGCTCGCCGTCTCCGGCGCCACGCTCGCGGCTGTGGCGGGCGGCCCGCGCAGCCCGCGCAGCGTGCTGCGCGTCCAGGTCGGCACCCCGGCCGGCCTCGGTGGCCAGCTCGAGGTCATCAAAAAGCAGCCGGTCGCCGTGCCCGACCCTGCCTACCTTCCGGACGCGCGCCCGGTACAGCTTTCCAGCGGGAGGAACGGACGCGTGGTGCACGCCCTCGTCTACCCGCCCGCCAATCCCGACGTGACGGCGCCAGCGGGTGAGCTGCCCCCGTTCATCGTGCACGTGCACGGCGGCCCGACGTCGAACTCGGTGCCGTCGCTCAGCATGGAGAAGGCCTTCTTCACCAGCCGGGGCATCGGGATCATCGACGTGAACTACGGCGGCTCCACCGGCTACGGCCGGGCCTACCGGGAGCTGCTGCGCGGCGAGTGGGGCGTGGTGGACGTGGCCGACGCGATGAACGCGGCGCTTGCCCTCGCCGCCTCCGGCGAGGCCGACCGGGCCCGGCTCGGCATCAGGGGCGGCTCGGCGGGCGGCTGGACGGCCCTCGCCGCGGTGACAAGCGGCCCGGCGCTCACCGGCGTCTCCGAGGCGGTGTTCGCCGCGGCGACGTCCTACTACGGAGTGTCCGACCTGCGGCCGTTCGTGGTCGACACCCACGACTTCGAGTCCCGGTACCTGGACGGGCTGATCGGCCCGCTGCCCGAGGCGGACGCCCTTTACACCGAGCGGGCGCCGGTCGGGCACGTCTCGCCGCTGACCTGCCCGGTGCTGCTGCTCCAGGGGCTCGACGACCCGATCGTGCCGCCGGCCCAGTCCGAGGCCATCGCCGCGGACCTGGCCGCGTACGGCATTCCGCACGCCTACCTGGCGTTCGAGGGCGAGTCGCACGGCTTCCGCAAGGCGGAGACGGTCATCGCCTGCCTGGAGGCGGAGATCGCGTTCTACGGCGAGGTCTTCGGGTTCACGCCGCCGGGCGTCGCGCCGATCAAGCTCTCGTAGCACGCAGGCGGGGGGATCGGTGGACGGGGGACCGACGCGTGCGTTCACTCTGCAGATCTTGATCTTGGCTTTTATCCGGCGAAGGCCGCGCTGGTGAGGATGGCCGCCGTCCGGGCGGCGATCGCGATCGCGTCGTCGGGTGCCAGCCCGCACAGGTCGGTGAGGACGAAGAACGCCTCGGCGCTGACCACGACGGCGAGATCCTGCTTGAGGCGGGTCATCGCGTCGCGGCTAGTCCCTGGGGGTTGGCGGGGGCCTCGAAGGGCGCGAGCGCGTAGTCGATGAGGCCGAACCGGATGCCGGGACGGGCCCGCGCCTGCGCGGGCGCGGTGATCGTGTACGAGATCATCGCGCGCACCGCGCCCTGGTAGGCGTGCACGCCCCGGAGCAGGTACTCGCAGGCGAAGGTGACCCGCTCCACCGGGTCCCGCGAGGCCGCCACCGGGGCGAGGGCCTGCTCCGCGGCGGGCCAGAGGCCCTCCAGGGCCTCCTGCAGCAGCGAGATCAGGTCCGGGAAGTATCGGTAGGCGGTGGCCTCGGAGACCATGGCCCGAGCCGCCACCTCCGGCATGCTCACCTCGGCACCGGACCGGACGAGCTCGCCGCAGGCCTCGAGGATGGCCGCGCGAGTCCTCGCCTTCTGGTTCGCCCGTCCGCCCGGGCCGTTCAGCGCCGTCGTCATCCGCCGACTTCCCCTCATGAAGGTTCATTCTCTTCATGAGAGTGTACTTGCATTATTGGTGACGGCAAGCTATCTTCATGAGAGTCAGCTCTTACAAAGACTGGCTCTCGATCACAGGGAGATGTTCATGACCAGGGAATCGATCGTCGGCCCGGACGGCGGCGAGATCGTGCGGCTTGGACCCGCCACCGTGCGGATCCTGGAGGACGGCGCCACCACCGGCCATCGGCTCGGCATCGGCGAGATCACCGTCGCGCCGCACTCCTCCGGCCCGCCGCAGCACCGGCACGCGCGGCACGACGAGGGGTTCTACGTCGTCTCCGGCACGGCCAGGTTCACGATCGGCACCGCTACGCACGACGCGCCGGCCGGGACGCTCGCGATGATCCCGCCGGGGGCGCCGCACACGTTCGCCAACCCGGGCGACGAGCCGCTGGTGCTGCTGAACACCTTCACCCCCGACCTGTACGTGCAGTACTTCCGGGACCTGCGGGAGCTGGCCGGCGCCGACGCGGGCGGCGGTCCGGCGGCGCTCCGGCGGGGCGCCGCTGGCGGCCGAGACGGTCGCGCAGGTCATGAGCCGCTACGCCACCGAGGTGTCCGACCATACGCCGGCGAGTAGGCGGTCACGCCAGTCCCGCCGCGAGCAAGCCGCTGCGCTGAAAGTTTGGCCGGTGATAGGCGGTCAAACTTTCAGCGCTAGCTGAATCCGACCATCAAGGAGATCGCAATGTCCTCGCGCACTTATACACTGCCCATGCCCTACGGCGACGTCCCGGTCACCGTGACCGAGCGCGGCGCGGGCGCCCCGGTCCTGCTGCTGCACGGCGGGGCCGGCCCCGCTTCCGTCAGCGGGTTCGCCGATCAGCTCGCGGCCCGGTTCCCGTTCCGGGTGCTGACCCCGGTCCACCCGGGGTTCGACGGGACCCCGCGCCCCGAGGGCCTCGACTCGGTCCGCAAGCTGGCCGAGGTCTACGGCCGTCTGCTGGCGGAGCTCGAACTGACCGGGGTGACCGTGGTCGGCAACTCGATCGGCGGCTGGATCGCGGCCGAACTCGCGCTGGCCGCGCCGGACCGGGTGGCACGGCTCGTCATCATCGACGGCGCCGGTCTTGACAGCGCCGACCATCCGATGGCGGACTTCTACTCGCTCACGCTCGACCAGATCACGGAGCTGGCTGGGCGAACCCGGAGGGGCACCGGATCGACCTGTCCGCGCTGACCGACGCCCAGCGGGCCATCGCGGGTGGCAACCGCGCGGCGCTTGCGGCCTACGGCGGCCCGTCGATGGCCGACCCGACCCTGGCCGCGCGGCTGTCCGGCGTGACCGCCGACACGCTCGTGGTCTGGGGCGAGGCCGACCGGATGGTGACGCCCGGGTACGGCAAGGAGTACGCGGCCGCGATCGTGGCGCTTCCTTCCGCCTGCTGCCGGGGGCGGGGCATCTGCCGCAGCTCGAGACCCCGGAAGCGGTGCTCGCCCTGTTCGCGGAGGCGTGACTGCGGCAGACTTTTGCTGCTAGCGGGCGAATTCGGTGGCGCGGGACTCGCGGACGACGGTGACGCGGATCTGGCCGGGGTAGGTGAGCTCCTCCTCGACCTGCTTGGCGATGTCGCGGGCGATCACCTGGGCCTGGATGTCATCGATCTTGTCCGGCTTGACCATGACGCGGATCTCGCGGCCGGCCTGCATGGCGAAGACCTTCTCCACGCCCTCCTTCTCGGCCGCGATCTGCTCAAGGCGCTCCAGGCGCCTGACGTACATCTCAAGCGACTCGCGCCGCGCGCCCGGGCGGCCGCCGCTGATCGCGTCGGCGGCCTGGGTGAGGACGGCCTCGACGGTGCGCACCTCGACCTCGTTGTGGTGCGCCTCGATCGCGTGCACCACGTCCTCGGACTCGCCGTACTTGCGGGCGACCTCCGCGCCGATCAGCGCGTGGCTGCCCTCGACCTCGTGGGTGAGTCCCTTGCCGATGTCGTGCAGCACCGCGCACCGCCTGCAGCAGCATCGGGTCGAGGCCGAGCTCGCTGGCCATCATGCCGGCGATGTGCGCGGACTCGATCAGGTGGTTCAGCACGTTCTGGCCGTAGGAGGTGCGGTACCGCAGGCGGCCGAGGAGCGCGACGAGCTCCGGGTGCATGTCGGTGATGCCGAGGCCGGTCATCGTGTCCTCGCCGGCCCGCTGGCAGATCTGCTCGATCTCCGCCTTGCCGCGCTCGTAGGCCTCCTCGATGCGCTGCGGGTGGATGCGGCCGTCGTTGATCAGCCGCTCGAGCGTGAGCCTGCCGATCTCCCGCCGCACCGGATCGAAACAGGAGAGCAGCACCGCCTCCGGCGTGTCGTCGATGATCACGTTGACGCCGGTCACCGACTCGAAGGCGCGGATGTTGCGCCCCTCGCGGCCGATGATCCTGCCCTTCATGTCATCGCCGGGCAGGTGCATGACCGAGACCACGGACTCGGTCGTCTGCTCGACCGCGACCCGCTGGATGGCGAGCGTCACGATCTTGCGGGCGCGCTTGTCGGCCTCGGCCTTCGCGGTCGCCTCGATGTCCCTGATCGTCAGCGCCGCCTCGCGCTTGGCCTGATTCTCCAGCGCGGCGACCAGTTCCGCCTTGGCCTGGTCGGCGGTCAGGCGGGCCACCCGCTCAAGCTCGGCCTGGGTCCGGACGCCGTCCTCGGCGATGGTCTTCGCCCGCTCGTCGAGCTCGCTTCGCCGACGGGCGAGAGCCTGCGCCGCGCTCCTCAAGGCGGCGGCTCTCGTCGTCTAGCCGCTGCTCGCGCTCGCCGATCCGCTGCTCACGCCGTTCCAGGTCGCCGCGGAGCTGACGCATCTCGTCCTTGGCGAGGCGGATCTCGTCCTCGACCTCACGCCGGCGCTCCGCGGCCTGCTCGGCCGCCCGCTCCGTCGGCCACCTGCGCGGCCTGCCTGGCTGCCTGCTCGGCCGCCTCCGTCGCGTGGCTGAGGATCTTGTCGGCCTCGGCCTGCGCGCGGACCCGGACCTGCTCGGCGTCGGCCTGCGCCTGCTCCGGCCAGCAGTCCTGCGTTGGCGGTCGCGCGGGAGGCGAGCGGGGATACGGCGCAGGACAACGACGAACACGCCGAGCGCGAGGGCCAAGGCGACCACGCCGATCACCAACAACGCGCCTGCGCCGCTCACGGTCGCCCCTTCCGTTGTCAACCGGAAACCTCGCGTTGTGCGGCAACGGGCGGCCTGCGGGGATGGCCGGGCGGTCGGGTCGGCGGTGTTATTACCCGGCCAGCGCCGTGCAACGCTTCACTGCCGTGAGGTTAAGCGTTGATAACGTTTTGAGCAAGGAGATACGCCCTGTGGATACCAAAGTTCCGCGTTATGTAGTTATATGACGTCATTCCGTGTCTGCATCCTCGTAGTCGAAGGCGGCTCCTCCTCTAGCGCCGCGCTCTCCCCTTCCGCCTCAAGCGCCTCTCGGATCACGCGGTAGGCGAGTCCCGGCGGGTACCCCTTCCGGGCGAGCATCCCGGCCAGCCGCCGGGTCCGCTGCTCGGCCGGGAGACCCCTCGTTCCGGCGATCCTCCGCTCCACCAGCCGCCGCGCCGCGTCGACCTCGGCATCCGGACTGAGCTGCTCATCGATCGCCGCCCGGATCTCGTCGGCGGCCACCCCGCGCTGCCTCAGCTCCGCGCTCAGCGCCCGCCCGGCGAGCCCCCGGCTGTAATGCCGTGATTCGACCCAGGACCGGGCAAACGCGGCATCGTCGATGAGGCCGACGTCCTGGAACCGGCCGAGAACCTCGTCCGCCACCTCGTCGGGGATGCCCCGCTTGCGCAGCGCCCCGGCGAGCTGCGCCCGGGTCCGGGGCGCGAGCGTCAGCAGCGTCAGGCACACCTGCCGCGCTCGCGCCTCCGGATTGTCATTGACGTTCTCCCGGTCCTCGTCGCGGCCGGCGTCGCCGACCGTGGTTTGCCGTGTGGTCTGCCACAAGGACTCAAGCCCGTCACGCGCCGCCCGCGGGTGCCGGGTCACCGGCGCGGGAACGGTGGTGTCGGTGTCCAGGCGCGGGCCGACGCCGAGCTTCTCCTTGATCCGCTTCTCGATCTCGTTGGCCCGGTCCGGGTTGTCGCGCAGGTAGTTGCGCGCGTTCTCCTTGCCCTGGCCGAGCTGGTCGCCCTCGTAGGTGTACCAGGCGCCGGCCTTGCGCACGATCCCCTGCTCCACGCCGAGGTCGATGAGGCCGCCCTCCCTGGATGACGCCGATCCCGTACAGGATGTCGATCTCGGCGTTTTTGAATGGCGGGGCGCCATCTTGTTCTTCACGACCTTGACCCGGGTCCTGTTCCCGACCGCGTCGGTGCCGTCCTTGAGCGTCTCGATCCGCCTGATGTCCAGCCGCACCGACGCGTAGAACTTCAGCGCCTTACCACCGGTGGTCGTCTCGGGGCTGTTGTGAACCATCACGCCGTCGACGAAGTAGTTGTGCAGGCCCTCCACCTCGATGTCGAAGCGCTTCATCGAGCGGGTCGGCGGCTTCACGTGGACGTTCAGGATCCGCGCGGGGACGAGCCGCTGCGCGGCGGGCACGAACTGCGGCTCGACCGCGAACTGGCCGCGGAACCGCGGCAGCAGCTTGTACTCCATCGACGGGTGGATGTACGGCGCGACGAGCTTCTGGAACTTCTCGGACGCCGCGGTGGTGAACTGGAGCGACGCTCATCTGCCGTGCGCCCTCTGAGGTGAGCTTGACGTCCAGCTTGCGGGTGTCCCGCAGGTACTGCACGAGGCGGTCCCGCGAGCCCGGGGACTCATCGCCTCGACGCAGATCTCGATCCGGCCCGTGCCCCCGGCGGTGCGCTCCTGGACGCCCTTTGACCGGACAGTGAAGCAGCCGTCGTCCATGTACCAGATCGCCAGCGCCAGCGGCGTGAGGCTCTTGAGGTACTCCCAGGTCAGGTGCTTCTTGCCATCACCGAAGTAGACGGCCTCGTGCAGCTCGGCCAGTTCGGGCAGCGGCTGTGAAGTCGGCGAAGACCGCGCCCTTGGCGTTGGCCGTCCGCGAGTGCGGGATGTTGCCGAGGAGCGACACCTTCCAGTCCAGGTAATCGGCCTGCTTCGCGCCGTGGCCCATCCGGAACCGCGTCCCGGACCTGCCCCGCCGGTTCGGCGAGAGGTTCCCGTCGCCCATCAGCGAGCCGAGGATCACCTGGATCTGCTGGTCGCCGAGCAGGTGGTCTTCCGCGACCATGACCCGGTCACCGGCGATCAGTTCGCCCGCCTCGCGCCACCCGCCGGGCGTCCGGATGAGGTGGTTCTCGGTCGCGGCGAACTGGGCGCGACCGTTCTTGCCCGACTTCGCGACGGTGAACTGGAGGAATCGCTCGGCGTTGCCGTTGTCGAACCAGTTCACGATCTTGCGCGGGACCATGCGGTCGGTCTCCGCGTCGTAGGAGAGGACCTCGACGTCCATCCGCTGGTTGACGATCTTGCCGATCTTCTCCTGCGTACCGTCGGCGAGGGTCACTCGGGTGCCGTAGGACATGCAGCCGAACATGACGCCGACCTTTTCCCGCAGCTGGTTGATGAAGATCGCGGTGGTCTTGGTCTTGCTGACGGCGCCGGTGATCTTGCGGAGGGCCTGGGACATCAGGCGGGCCTGGAGGCCGACGTGGCTGTCGCCCATCTCGCCCTCGATCTCCGCCTTGGGGACGAGCGCGGCCACCGAGTCGACGACCACGATGTCGATCGCGCCGGAGCGGATCAGCATGTCCATGATCTCCAGCGCCTGCTCGCCGGTGTCCGGCTGGGAGACGAGCAGGGCCTCGGTGTCCACGCCGAGCTTCTGCGCGTACTCGGGGTCGAGCGCGTGCTCCGCGTCGATGAACGCGGCGATCCCGCCCGCTCTTCTGCGCGTTTGCCAGGGCGTGGAGCGCGAGGGTCGTCTTGCCGGAGCTCTCCGGGCCGTAGATCTCGACGATGCGGCCGCGGGGCAGGCCGCCGATGCCGAGGGCCACGTCGAGGGCGATCGACCCGGTGGGGATCACCTCGACCGGGACGCGCGTCTCCTCCCCGAGCCGCATGATCGAGCCCTTGCCGAACTGCCGCTCGATCTGGAGGAGCGCCGCCTCGAGCGCCTTGTCCTTGTCGCCGGCCCGATCCGGGGCCGACTTGCCGCTTGGTGCCATGAGAGGACTCCCTGCCGGTTGTATAGCTTCTGCGGTCGCAGAGGAAACTTAGGGATGGTGCCGGGTGCCTCGCCCCTCGCCATCACCGCACACGCTACGCGTCACCACTGACATTCCCGCTCCGGCCGCTCCGCACGGACCAGCGAAAACGCGCTCCGGACCGCCGTCGGCTGTCTGGCAACCACCACTATAGTGGAACGGTTGTTCGATCACGCGCAAGACGCGCCGATTCATTCGATCGGCGCGGGGGATGCCGACCGGGGACGGCGAGGCTACGGCGAGTTGAGGGCCGTTGGACCACGGTGGCTTTTACCGCAGCGAATCGGGGACGTTGAAGGTGTCGCAGACCGCGCGCCAGATCACTTTCGCGTCTTCGCCGTCGGCTAGGGCCTTGTTGACGGTGCGGCCGCCCAGGCCGGACAGCACGTAGTCCTTCGCGACGCTCTCGGCGTAGCCCTCGCCGAACTGCGCGCGCATCCGGTCCCAGAACATCGTCAGCCGCATCGCCTCAGGCTACCGGCGGTTGCCGACCGCCCGCCTGGCACGCACGCAGTCTGGCACGCACGCCGTTTGGCCACATGCAAGCCCCCGCTTGCGGCACCCCCAGCTACGCCGCCGACCAGCAACGACGCGAAAAATCCGGCCCAGAGGAATCTTTCAGGATCTTTACGAGATAATCAGGACATTTAAGGCTGGTATGTCGTTGTGCCCAATGGGGGACTTTACAGGCCAAAGGGCGCGTGCAGCCAGTACGGCACCGCGGAGCAGGAGCGGGAATGTCCTCGAACGTCACGGGCGACGCCCAGCCGGACGCGAAAACCCCGACCGAAACTGATCATACTTTGCCGACTGACATAGTAGAGAATCCGGCGGGGGCCAGCCGCCCGTGGCTGAAACTGCGGCCGAGACTCAGGCGGAGACCCCGGCGGAGACCGCCGGCCGAGCCGCGGAGCAGAGGCTGCGCCCGAGGAGACCGAGAACCTCGAAGAACGGTCGAGGACCCCGCGGAACTCGAACCGAACTCGAAGAACTCGAGCCAGAACTGCCGAGCTGGGACCCCGCAGAACCGACAGAGCTGATCGCCATGACCGAGCCGGTGGAGCTGGCCGAGCCCGTCGAGGACCCCGAACCCCGGCCGCGTCGCGGGCACGGGGTGCTGATCGCCTGCGTGTTCGTAGTGGCGGCGCTTGCCATCGTCGGCGGGGCGTTTGCCATCGTCGGCTCGCTCACGCACGGCTTCAAGAAGCCGGTGGTCATCCACTACAAGAAGTCCGCGATCTTCTCGCTGCGGACCGGCGAGTGCATCGACCCGAACGGGCAGGCGGCGACCATCGTCTCCTGCAGCACCCCGCACGACGCGGAGGTGTTCGCCACCTTCTCGCTGTCGGGGTCCAAGTGGCCGGGAACTACCGCAGTGCGCGCCGCGGCCAGTTCGGGGTGCTCAACCCGGCTGACCGGGTACCTCAACCCGCAGCTCGCGATCAGCCTCGCCTCGACCTACATTTACCCCGACTCGGTGGCGTGGCAGGCCGGCGACCCGCACGGTGATCTGCGAGGTGCGGGCGACAAGCGGGCAGCTCACCGGCTCGGTGCGCGGCGCCTCCGCCACCGCCAGCTAGGTCACCCGGCTCGGGCCGCTAGCAGCCGCCCGGCGGGCCGGGCACGCCCGGCCCCGGCTCCGGGTCGTCGACAATGCCCACCGGGGCAGGCCTGCTGAGGGCCCCGAGGTGGACGAGGTACCAGTCTCCGCGCCAGGAAATAAAAGAAGTGATGCCGAACGATCGCGTGGCTCCGCCTTGCTCGTACACGACTCGCGATCCGGGGACATGCCAGTACCCGAGGCTGTTGTAGCAGGCGCCTGGCGGAATCCAGATCGCGTACTCGGCGGGGACGATGACCTTGAGCAGCTTCGCGTTCTTGCCGATCAGCGGGCGGACCGCCGCGACGTCGAGCGTGAACTCGTACCAGAGCCTGGTCCGCCAGTCGTAGTCCGGGTCCGAGATCGCCTTGACCTGCTCATACGCCTTCTCAGGGAAGAACGCAGGCTGGGCATAGCTCGGGTTGCCGGTGGTGACGGCGAGCCAGAAGTCGTGGATGACGTTCGTGAACGCGGTGTCCGTCGTGCTGGGGAATGCTCCCGTCTGCGGGAGGGTGGCCGCGTCCGGAGGGGCGACGGGGAGCGCCGCGGGTTCCGGCTTCGGCTTGGGCTTGGGCTTTGCGGTGTGGGCGGCGGCGGCACGGGCGGACTGCGTGACGCGGGGGGTGACCGGTGTCGTGGCGCCGGTTCCTGATGCCGCCCCGGTGCCGGTTGCGGAGCAGCCCGCGAGAGCCCCCGTCGCGAGCACGGCTGCGATACCCTGCCATCTCATGGCAGGGGAATTTATCGAATCGCGAGCGTCCGCGCAGGCCGGCCCGCCGGGCCCGGGCTGGAATGTCGGTGGATGAGGGCAGACTGAGGGGTGGAAGGGTGGGAGGAAAAAGAGCCCGGCATCTCACGGCAGTGAGGAGCCGGTGAGCAGCGCGGAGGCGCTTGACGGGTTCTCGGCCGCGACGCGGGCGTGGTTCGAGGGCGCCTTTGCCGTGCCCACGCAGGCGCAGGCGCAGGCGTGGCGGGCCATTGGCGGGAAGGGCGAAGACACGTCCTGGTCATCGCGCCGACCGGGTCGGGCAAGACCCTCGCCGCGTTCCTGTGGGCGATCGACAGGCTCGCCGCGACGCCGCCGCCCGCCGACAAGAAGCGGCGGTGCCGGGTGCTCTACGTCTCGCCGCTGAAGGCGCTGGCGGTGGACATCGAGCGGAACCTGCGCTCGCCGCTGACCGGGATCGGGCAGGCGGCGCGCCGGCTCGGACTGCCGGAACCGGAGATCGCGGTGGCCGTGCGGACCGGTGACACCGCCGCCGACGAGCGGCGCAAGCTGGCGACGCACCCGCCCGACATCCTGATCACCACCCCTGAATCGCTGTTCCTGCTGCTCACCTCGCAGGCGCGGGAGACGCTGCGCGGGGTCGAGACGGTCATCGTGGACGAGGTGCACGCGGTCGCGGGCACCAAGCGGGGCGCGCACCTGGCGCTGTCGCTTGAACGACTCGACGCGCTGCGGGCGGGCGATCGGGCGCAGCGGGTCGGGCTGTCGGCGACGGTGCGGCCGGCGACGGAGGTCGCCACGTTCCTCGGCGGGGCGCGGCCGGTGACCGTGGTCCAGCCGGCCAGCGCCAAGCGGATCGAGCTCCAGGTCATCGTGCCGGTCGAGGACATGAGCGACCTGGAGAGCGCTGCAGGGGGCGGACGGCGAGGACGACCCGGCGCGGCGTCGGTCGATCTGGCCGCACGTCGAGGAGCGCGTGCTCGACCTGATCGAGGCGCACCGGTCCACGATCGTGTTCGCCAACTCCCGGCGGCTCGCCGAGCGGCTCTGCGGGCGGCTCAACGAGCTGGCCACTGAGCGGGCCTGGGACCTCGCAGGCGGCGATGGCGGCGACCGTAGGGATACGGCGGTAGCGACCACGGGGGCGGATACAGACCCGAGGACAACGGGGGCGGACCGGGTACTGGGATACGGCGGGTGACCGGACCGACCGGGGCGGCGGGCCGGGAGCTGGGAGATGGCCGCGGCCGGGGCCGGGCCCGACGGGACCGTGGTGATCGCGCGGGCGCACCACGGGTCCGTCTCGCGGGCCGAGCGGTCCGAGATCGAGGAGGCGCTCAAGGCCGGGCGGCTGCCGGCCGTCGTCGCCACCTCCAGCCTGGAGCTCGGCATCGACATGGGCGCGGTCGACCTGGTCATCCAGGTCGAGTCGCCGCCGTCGGTGGCCAGCGGCCTGCAGCGGGTCGGCCGCGCCGGGCACAACGTCGGCGACGTCTCCCGTGGCGTCATCTTCCCCAAGTACGCGGGCGACCTCGTTCCAGGCCGCCGTCGTCGCCGAGCGGATGCACGCGCGGGTGATCGAGGAGCTGCGCATCCCGCGCAACCCGCTTGACGTGCTCGCACAGCAGATCGTCGCGATGACCGCGCTCGACGACTGGGCGGTCGACGACCTTGAGGCCGTGGTCCGCCGGGCGGCGCCGTTCGCGGGCTGACCAGGCCGGTGCTCGAGGCCGTGCTCGACATGCTGGCCGGCCGGTACCCGGGCGAGGAGTTCGCCGGGCTGAAGCCGCGGATCGTGTGGGACCGGGTGGCCGGGGTGATCCACGGGCGGCCGGGAGCGCAGAAGCTGGCGGTGACCAGCGGCGGCACGATCCCCGACCGGGGCTACTTCGGGGTGTTTCTCGCGTCGGGCGAGGCCTCCGGCCTGGGCGGCGCCGACGAGGCAGGCGGGACGGCCACCGTGCGGGGCGGCGGCGCCAGGCAGCCGCGGCGGGTCGGCGAGCTCGACGAGGAGATGGTGTACGAGTCGCGGGTGGGCGACGTGTTCGTGCTCGGCGCCTCGTCCTGGCGGATCCAGGACATCACGCCGGACCGGGTGATCGTGCTGCCCGCGCCCGGTCAGCCGGGGAAGCTGCCGTTCTGGCACGGCGACACGCCCGGGCGGCCCGCCGAGCTCGGCAAGGCGATCGGCGCGCGGGTCCGCGAGCTCGCCGCGATGCCCGAGGACAGCGGGCGGTGGACTCGCCTGCGCGCGAGCGGCCTTGACGAGCTCGCCGCCCGCAACCTGGTCAGGTACCTCGCCGACCAGCGGCAGGCCACCGGCCATGTGCCCGACGACCGGACGCTGGTGGTCGAGCGGTTCCGCGACGAGCTTGGCGACTGGCGGGTCGTGCTGCACTCCCCCTACGGCGACCGGGTGCACGCGCCGTGGGCGCTGGCCATCACCGCGCGGCTGCGGGAGCGGTACGGCGGGATGGACGTGCAGGCGCTGCACACCGACGACGGGATCATCATCCGGGTGCCCGACTCCGACGAGCCGCCGCCGGCCGGGATCGCGCTGCTCGACCCGGACGAGATCGCCGACATCATCACGGCCGAGGTCGGCGGCAGCGCGCTGTTCGCCTCCCGGTTCCGCGAGTGCGCGGCGCGGGCGCTGCTGCTGCCCCGGCGGCAGCCGGGGCGGCGGACCCCGCTGTGGCAGCAGCGGCAGCGTCAGCGCGCAGCTCCTTGAGATCGCCGCGCAGTTCCCCGGGTTCCCGATCACGCTCGAGACCGTCAGGGAGTGCCTGCAGGACGTGTTCGACGTGCCCGCGCTGACCGAGATACTCCGCGACCTGGCCGCCCGCCGGATCACGGATGGTGGAGGTGGAGACGGCCACCCCGAGTCCGTTCGGGCGAAATCTGCTTTTCCGGTACGTCGGCGCGTTCATGTACGAGGGCGACTCGCCGCTGGCCGAGCGGCGCGCGCAGGCGCTCGCGCTCGACCCGGCGCTGCTGGCGGAGCTGCTCGGCACCGAGGCGCTGCGCGAGCTGCTCGACCCGGCCGTCGTGGCGGACACCGAGGCGGACCTTCAGCACCTGTCGCCGGGCCGTCAGCTGCCGGGACGCCGAGGCCGTCGCCGACCTGCTGCGCACGTCCGGGCCGCTGACCGGGGCGGAGGTGGCGGCGCGGTGCGTGCTGCCCGAGTCGGCGGAAGACTGGCTCGACGGGCTTGCCGCGGCGCGGCGCGCCATCTCCGTGCGGGTTGCCGGGCAGCAGATGTGGGCGGCGATCGAGGACGCCGGGCGGCTGCGCGACGCGCTCGGCGTCGCGCTGCCCGTCGGCATCCCCGAGGCGTTCACCGAGCCGCTCGCCGATCCCCTCGGCGATCTGGTGGCGCGGTGGGCGCGGACGCACGGGCCGTTCACCGCCGACGAGGTGGCGTCGCGGTACGGGCTCGGGATCGCCGTCGTCGGGGTGGCGCTGCGGCGGCTCGCGGCCGACGGGCGGATCGCCGAGGGCGAGTTCCTGACCACGCGGCACGGCACCCAGTGGTGCGACAACGGCGTGCTGCGGATGCTGCGGCGGCGCTGCCTGGCCCGGCTGCGCAAGGAGGCCGAGCCGGTGCCGCCGACGGTGCTCGGCCGGTTCCTGCCCGCCTGGCACGGGATCGAGGGGTTCAGCGGGCCTGCCGCCGACGGCGGCCAGGCTCAGGACCGGCCTGGCGGCCGCGGCTGGCGGCGGCGAGCAGACGCGGGCGCCGTCCTCGAAGCGGTCGAGCGGCTGGCGGGCGCCCCCGTCCCGGCGGCGGCGCTTGAGACGCTCGTGCTTCCCGGCCGGGTCCCCGGCTACTCCCCCGCGCTGCTCGACGAGCTCACCTCGGCGGGCGAGGTGGTCTGGGCCGGCGCGGGCACGGTCGGCACCGGCGACGGCTGGCTGGTGCTCGCCCCGGCCGAGTCCGCGCCGCTGCTCCTCCCCGAGCCGGGCGAGCTGACCATGACGCCGCTGCACGGAGCGGTGCTGACCGCGCTCGCCGGAGGCGGCGGGCTGTTCTTCCGGATGCTCGGCGACCGGGTGGCCGCGGCGGGAGACGGTCACCCGGTGGACGACGGCGACCTGGTCTCGGCGGTGTGGGACCTCGTCTGGGCAGGGTTGCTGACCAACGACACGCTGGCGCCGCTGCGGGTGGTGACGTCCGGCGGCGGCACGGCGGTCCGACGGTCGACACCGTCGCGCCGCGGGCCGGCGCTTCGGGCTGGGCGGAGCGGGCGGGCTCGGCGGAGCTGGCGGGTTGGGCGCGGAGCTGGCGGGTTCAGCGGAGCAGACGGGTTGGGCGCGGCGGGGCGGGGCGCCGCGGTGCCCGGCGTGTTCAACCCGCGGCCCGCCCAGCGCCGGTCCGGCGGCTACGGCGGCGGCTACGGCGGGCGGGCACGGCGGCCGGCGATGCCGTCGCGGACCGGGCCGCCCACCGCGGGTGGCCGCTGGTCGCTGCTGCCGGACCGGATCACCGGCGGCAACGGGGCGGACGGAGCCGCGGCCACCATGCGGGCGCATGCGCTTGCGCTCACCCTGCTTGAGCGGCACGGCGTCCTCACCAAGGGGGCCGTCGCGGCTGAGCGGGTACCGGGCGGGTTCGCCGCGGTCTACCCGGTGCTGCGGGCGATGGAAGAGACCGGTCAGTGCCGCCGCGGCTATTTCGTGGAGGGGCTCGGCGCGGCGCAGTTCGCGCTGCCAGGGGCGGTCGACCGGATGCGCGCTCTGGCAGGCGACTTGGACTCCGGTAGCGCAGGCGGCGGCGCCCAGGCCGCCGGCGGCAGCGAGCCGGGCTGGCCGGGGGACGGCGCCCGAGCCAATTTCACGGCCGATGCCTCGCGCCCAGACCGCTCCCGGCAGGCCGTGGTGCTCGCCGCGGGCGACCCTGCCCAGCCCTACGGCGCGGCCCTCCCGTGGCCTTCCCGTCCCGAGGAGACCGCCACCTCGCACCGGCCTGGCCGCAAGGCGGGCGCGGTCGTTGTGCTGCTCGGCGGCGAGCTCGTGCTGTACGTCGAGCGCGGCGGCAAGACGCTGCTGTCCTGGACCGACGACCCAGTGCTGCTCCAGCCATCCGCCCAGGCGCTCGCCGCCGCCGTGCGCGACGGCGCGCTCGGCCGGATCACCGTCGAGAAGGCCGACGGCGGCGCGGTCCACGACTCCCCGCTCGCCGCGGCCCTGTCCACGTCCGGCTTCCGCGCGACCCCGCGGGGTCTGCGACTGCGCGGCTGACCTGTCCACGGACGGCTTCCGCGCGACTCCCCGGGGTCTGCGACTGCGCGGCTGACCTGTCCACGGACGGCTTCCGCGCCCCCCCGGGTCTGCGAATGCGCGGCTAATTTCCATAACGGGCTTTCCCTTGCCGTAACGGGACTTTCCCCCGCCATAACTTCCGCCACGGCATTTGAACAGGTGCTTTCTTCGCGCCATGATCGCGTTTTCGTAGACATCGTTATCTATTCAGCGCAGGATTGACGGGCTGCCCAAGGAGCACCCTGCGAGAAATGAGTCAGATGCGATATATGAGACTTTTGCGCTGGGGCGCGATCGCGACCCCAGTCACGTTGGTAGCCATGTCGTCAGTGGCGCTGCCTGCCGCTCAGGCACAGACCACGCTGGCCGCCGGCCAGCCTGCCGCCGACCAGCCTGCCGCCACCCAGCCTGCCGCCGACCAGCCGCCCCTCACCGCGGCGCAGGCTAGGGCGCTGTCGACGAACGTCACCGACAAGGTGATCGTCGTGTTCAAGAACCAGATCTCCGGCCTCACCGACGCGCCGAACGACACGGCCGTGCGGTCCGCCGCAGTCAGGTCCGCGCAGAGCGGCGTGCTGTCACAGCTCAGCCAGACGCACGCGCTCGATGTGAAGAGCTTCTCGCTGGTCAACGCCGTCGCCGCCACCGTTTCTCCGGGTGAGGCCAAATACCTGGCGGCCAATCCAGAGGTAAGCGAAGTGGTCCCCGACCTGCCGATCCCGGTCGCCGGCAATTCCCCGGTCACGATCGCGCACACCGCCGCGGCGGCCGACGGCATCAAGCCGCTCCCCGGCGCGTGCACGTCGGGAAAGACGGTCCAGCTCGACCCGGAGGCGATCGAGAACATCCACGCCGCCACCCAGTCGGGCACCGGTGATGCTGCTCAGGCGCTCGGCTATACCGGGGCGGGCGTGAAGGTGGCGTTCATCGCCGACGGTGTCAACCCCGACAACCCCGATTTCATCCGGGCCAACGGCCAGCACGTCTTCGTCGACTACGAGGACTTCAGCGGGACCGGCAGCGACGCCCCGACCGATGGCGGCGAGGCGTTCCTTGACTCCAGCTCCATCGCCGCGCAGGGGCGGCAGGTCTACAACGTGGCCGGCTACGGCGCCGGGCTCAGCACCGCGTGCCGGATCCGGATTCTCGGGGTGGCGCCGGGCGCCAGCCTGGTCGGGCTCAACGTGTTCGGCTCGGCCGCCTTCGCCTACGACTCCGTGTTCCTCGAGGCCATTAACTACGCGGTCGCCCACGACCACGTGAACGTGATCAACGAGTCGTTCGGCGACAATCCTTTCCCTGACTCCGCCAGCCTCGACCTGACCGAAATGGTCAATGACGCCGCGGTCAAGGCCGGCGTGACGATCACGGTTTCCTCGGGCGACGCCGGGCCGACTGACACCATCGGCTCTCCCTCGACGGACCCGCGCATCCTCTCGGCGGGCGCGTCGACGACGTACCGCGCCTACGCCCAGAGCGGGATCGGCGGCATCGCCGAGCCCGGCGTGAAGGGCTGGCTTGACAACAACATCAGCGGCCTGAGCTCGGGCGGCTTCGCCCAAAACGGCGCCACTGTCGACGTGGTCGCGCCGGGCGACCTCAACTGGGCCCTGTGCACCGCCGACCCGGCGAAGTTCGCCGACTGCACCAACTTCGCCGGCCAGGGCGCCTCGGTCGAGCTGGCGGGCGGCACCAGCGAGGCGGCGCCGCTGACCGCCGGAGTCGCTGCCTTGGTCATTCAGGCCTACCGCAAGGCGCACAACGGGGACACTCCCTCCCCGGCCGTGGTCAAGCAGATCATCGTGTCCACCGCGGAGAACATCGACGCCCCGGCCGATCAGCAGGGCGCCGGCATTATCGACGCCTACCAGGCGGTGCTCGCCGCCGCCTCGTTCCACGTGAGCAAGCGGGCCGGGCACGCGATCCTGGAGAGCGCCACCCAGTTCAACGCCGTCGGCCAGCCGGGCACCACCGAGCGCTTTGCCGAGACGCTCACCAACGACGGGGCCGGGAGCGTGAAGGTCAGCCTGTCCAGCCGGGCCCTCTCGGCCTACACGCCGGTCTCGACCAACTCGCTGTCGCTTACCAGCGCCAATGACTACGCCGCGGTGGTTACTTTCGACGTGGCCAAGGGACAGGCCAGGCTGAACGCCTCCGTCGCGCTGGTCGGCCTGGTCAACCTCAGCCTCTTCGCCCCCAACGGCGATCTGGCCGAGTACAACGTGCCGCAAGGGGTCGGCAACTACGGCAATGCCCAGGTAGCCGACCCGGCGCCGGGGAAGTGGACGGCCTTGATCTCCAGCAGCGGGACCGGCGCGGCCGTGCCCGCCCAGTTCCAGGCGAGCACCGCAGCCTGGCAGTCGTTCGGAACCCTGTCGGCGAACTCGGTGACGCTGGCGCCCGGCGCCTCGGGCAGCGTCACGCTGACCGTCGCGACGCCGTCGCAGGCGGGCGATGAGGACGGCTCGATCATCGCGCGCAGCTCGGCCGGCTCCCCGGCGTTCGCCGCGGTGACCTCGATCCCGGTCACGCTGCGCTCGCTGGTGCCGACCCCGTCCCCGTCGACGACCTTCGGCGGCACCCTGACCGGCGGAAACGGCCGAGAGTCGAACACCGGCCAGACCGCGTACTACCAGTTCGAGTTGCCGTCCGCGCTCGGCGCCCTGAACGCCAGCATCGACACCGGCAACGCCGGAAACACGATGTTCGCCGAGTTGGTCGACCCGAGCGGCAACGCCGCCTCGGCTGCGGCCAACGGCCTGCTCGCCACCACCACGACGGGAACCACCGAGGTCAAGCCCGAGGTCGGCACGCAGCTGCACGTCATCGACCCCACCCCGGGGCTGTGGACGTTGGTCATCGACTTCTACAACACCGTGTCGGGGACCGCGGTGACCCAGCCGTTCACGGTCAACATCAACGACACCCCGGTCAGCGCCCGCAGCATCGACCTGCCGGACGGCAGCACGCTGACCGCGGGCACGCCGGTGACCGCGTTCGTGGACGTGACCAACAACGGCACCACACCCGAGGCGTACTTCGTCGACGCCCGGCGCAGCGGCCAGGTCAAGCTCGACCTGGCCGCGCAGACGACCTCCACCCTGACGCTGCCCGACGTGACCGGCGTGGTTCCGGAGTATCTCGTCCCGTCGCACACGACCGCGCTGAAGGCGACGGCATCGTCGTCCGCCCCGCTGTTCTTCGACGTCACCTATCCGTACGGAGACCCGGATGTGATCTCGTCAACCGGGAAGACCGCCATCGCGAGCTACTCGGCCTCGGGCATCGGGGCCGGCGACTGGACCGTCACGCCGTTCCTCCGCGGCCCGTTCGGCGCGAAGGCGGCCAAGAACGTGACGGCCACCACGTCGATGACGGCGACCACCGCCGGCTTTAATCCGACGGTCAGCTCTGGGACCGGAGACCTGTGGCTGGGCAGCACCAGCCCCGCGACACCGTTCACGCCCTATGTGGTTAACCCCGGCCAGAGCGTCGTCATCACGGTGACCATCACGCCGACGGGCAAGCCTGGAAGCACGGTGACCGGAACCCTCTACCTCGCCGACTCCTCGTTCGTGTCCACGGATCTGAGCTTCGACGAAGTGGCTGGATACTCACCGGAGGGCAGCGACGTGGCCGCCTTCCCCTACAGCTACACGATCAGGTAACCCCGCCAAAGGTCGACCGCGCCGCCCGGGGACTCGGCGGGTGGGAAGAGAAACCACCGTACGTTAGGGCGCTGCGATTTTCCTTGGACGCGGCGGGCGAGGTCGTGACCTGCGATCGCAAATGACTAGTTAAGACCGCAGGTCACCGTGACCGGCCTCGTTAACCTGAGGTGTGAGTACTTTGGCGAGCGCGGCGCGGGCGGCGGAGCCCGGCGCAGGCGGCGGCCAGGGCCGGGCGCGGCTGCGGTGGGTTGGTCTCACCGCGGCCGCGGCCATCGTGCTCATGTACTGCTACCTGCGGATCGCGGGGACCGTGCCGGTGCTCTCCGACGGGGCGGCGAACGCGCTGCAGGCCGGGGACATGCTCCACGGGAACCTGCTGCTGCACGGCTGGTGGGTCACCGACGTGTCGTTCCTGACCGTCGAGCTGCCGCAGTACGCGCTGGTGATCGCCGCGGGCGGGCTGCATCCCGAGGTGGTGCACATCTGCGCCGCGATGACCTACACGCTGCTCGTGCTGCTCGCCGCCTACGTGGCGCGCGGTCGCTCCACCGGGGCCGAGGCGGTGGTCCGGGCGCTGGTCGCGGCGGGGATCATCCTCGCGCCCGAGCCCGGGGCGGCCAGCTGGGTCCTGCTGAGCTCCCCGACCACGTCGGCACCGGGGTGCCGCTGCTGCTGCTCCTGCTGCTGCTCGACCGGGCCCGTGCTTCCTGGTGGGTGCCGGTCGCGGCCTTCGCCATCCTCGCGTGGGCGAGCGTCGCCGACCCGCTGGTTGAGGTCGCTCGGCGCGCTGCCGCTGGCCGTGGTCTGCCTGGCGCGCGTCACGCTGTGCCTGCTGCGGCGTCGGGGTACCGTGCGGACACTCTGGTACCAGCTGTCGCTGGCCGCCGCCGCCCTGCTTTCCGTGCTCGCCGCCAAGGCCGTCGCCCTCCTCATCCCGGCGCTGGGCGGGTACCAGATCAACAGGGGCGCCACCGGGATCATCCCGCTCGGCAAGGTGCCGGCGAACGTGCCGCTGGTCATTCGCAGCGTGCTCGCGCTGTTCGGCGCCGACTTCCAGGACGCGCTCGCCGGCGGCGAGCGGGCGATCAACCTCGCGTTCGCGGCCGTGCACCTGGCGGGGCTGGCGCTCGTCCTCACGGCGGTGGTGACGGCGGCCTGGGGGCTGGCCTGGTCGCTGGTCTGGCTGGCTCGCGCCCGCTCCGACGGACGGGCGGACGCCTGCCGGACGGACGGGCCGACGGCTTCGCGGTCGGCGACCTGGTGTCAGACGTGATCGTGGTCGGGATCGTCGTGAATGTCGCCGCGTACCTGCTGGCCTTCCGGCTCAGCAACATCTACGCCGCGCATGACATGGCGCCGGTGCTCGCGCTGGGCGCGGCGCTGGCCGGGCGGCAGCTCGGCGGCCCGCTGGCGCGTGCCTGCGGGCTGGGATCCGGTAGGGCGGACCGGACCGGGGCGACTCGCGGCCCGCTGGCGCGCGTCGCGGTGCTGCCCGCGCTGGTGGCCCTGCTCGCCTGCTACGGCGCGATGCTGGGCTTCGCCGCCGCGCAGCGGCAGACACCGCCCGCGAACGCGGCGCTGACCGTCTGGCTGCGCCAGCACGGGCTGAGCAGCGGGCTGGCGGGGTACTGGGAGGCGGCGACCGTCACGCTGGAAAGCGGGGGCGCGATCACCATGGGCAGCATCGCCCCGCTGCGCGGCGACCGGCTCGCACCCCGGCACTGGCTGCAGGACATGCGGCTGTACGACCCGGCCCACCACTACGCCAACTTCGTCGTGCTCGCGCCGGACAGCCCGTTCACCGGGCAGGACGCGCTCCGTACGTTCGGCCAGCCGGCCGACGTCTACCGGTTCAAGACCTACACGATCATGGTGTGGCGCAAGAACCTGCTCGCCGACCTCGGCCCCGCCGTCAACTGACGGGCTCGCGGCGAGCACGGTTCCTACGCCGACTCGCATCTCAGGGATGGTTAAGACGCGATCGGCATGAGGAAGGCCTCCCTAGGATGTACCGGTGACTGGCAATATCGACGCCCGGGCAGAAACATGCGGCCCGGCGAGGCGCCGGGCGCGGCCGCGTCTGGCCGACGGCGGTTGCTGGCCATCGGGGTCTGGGGCGGCTGCGCGCTCGTGGCGCTGGCGCTGTGGGCCGCCTACGTCCGGCTCTCCCAGACCTTCCCAACGGACTCCGACGGCGCGAGCATCGCCCTGCAGGCCTGGCAGATGCTGCACGGCAACCCGCTGCTGCGCGGCTGGGTGCTAGCGGACGTATCGTTCTACACCACCGAGCTGCCGCAGTACATGCTGGTGGAGCTGGTCACCGGGCTGAACGCCAACGTCATCCACGTCGCCGCGGGCATGACGTACACCCTCGCGCTGATCGGGGCGGCCGTGCTCGCCGCCGGGCGCGTCCGCGGCTGGGCGGCCGTGATCGGCGGCTGCATCGCGGCCGGGATCATGCTCGACCCGCAGGGCGCCGACGGCGTCCTGGTCCTGCTGTCCTCGCCCGACCACATCGGCACTTCGGTGCCGATCATGCTGGCCTGGCTGATCCTGGACCGCACCCGCCCGAGCTGGCCGGCCGCCGTCGCGGTGTCGCTGGTGCTCGGCTGGGCGGAGGTGGCGGACTCGCTGGTGACCTACGCCGCGATCGCCCCGCTGGTCCTCGTGGTGGTGATTCGCCTCGCCGACGCGCTGATCGGCGGGACCGGGACGGCCGCTGGCGCGGCACGCTGGCCGCGCGGCGTACGAGATCGGGCTCGCGGTCGGCGCCATCGCCGCCGCCGTCGCCGCGCGGCTGGCGCTGCGCCTCATCGCCGCCCTCGGCGGGTTCGTCTCGCCGGGCCGGTCTCGTCGGTGGGCTCGGTCGGCCACATCATCGAGCACAACGTCCCGGTCGTCGCGCACGGGCTGCTGCTGCTGTTCGGCGCCGACTTCCTCGATTACCCGGTCGCCTCGTCCTGGTGCTGCACCTGGTCAGCGTGCTGCTTGTGGTGGCGGGCATCGCGGTGACCTGCTGGCACTTCCTGGCCGACCTCGACCTGGTCGCGCAGCTGCTGCTCGCCGGGATCGTGATCAACCTGGCGATCTTCATCGCCAGCACCAACGTCTCCGGGCTGCCGACGATGCGCGAGATCGACGTGGTGCTCCCGTTCAGCGCCGCGCTGGCCGGACGGCAGCTCGGTCCCTGGCTCGCCGACGCCCGCGCCCGCCGGTCGTCGCAGACGGCGCCAACGTCGCCACGGATGTCGCCACGGCCGGCAGCCTGGCTCCGCGTGGCGGCCGGGTTGCTGGTGGCGCTCGGGCTCGTCGGCGTCGGGTACGCGGCCGGCCTCGCCCGCGCGATCACCGCGCACGATCCCGGTCTCGTCCGAGCAGCGGCTCGCCGGCTGGCTGGAGGCCCACCACCTGGACAACGGCGTCGGCGGCTACTGGCAGTCCACCTCGGTCTCGCTCTTCAGCGAGGGCAAGGTCCAGATCCGGCTGGTCGACATCGGCTATCGGCTGCATCCGCAGATGCTGGTCAAGGGCACCAGGGAGGAGCTACGCCGGGTGGTACGACCCGACCGACAACACGGCGACTTCGTCGTGCTCGCCCCCGGCACGGCCAGTTCGCCGGGTTCACCGACCGGGCGGTGGTCATCGCGACGTTCGGCCAGCCGACGCTGACCTACCACTACGAGGGGTACACGATCCTGGTCTGGCCGCACGAGAACCTGCTCACCGAGCATCCCTCCGGCCAACTAGCGGGGGATCGGCTGGCCGAGGTCCCGCAGGATGTTCTTGTTCCAGACCATGATCGTGTAGACCCCGACGTGGTAGACGCGGGCCGGGCCGAACGCGAGCGTCGCCCGCGCCGGTGAGACCACGTCCCCGGGCATCGACAGCACGAAGTTGGCGCTCCGGGTGGCCGGGTCGAAGACGCGCATGTCCATCTCCCAGTGCCACGGCGCCAGGCCGCCGGGATCTGGTCCCACCGACCCGATGACGACCGCGGCACCGGTGTCGACCGTGACGCTGGACGCCTCCCAGTACTCGGCCAGGCCGCGGCGCAGATGGTGCTCGGTCAGCCACGCCGCCACGGCCACGTTCGCGGGCGCCTGCTGCGGGCGGTCGGCCGCGTACCCGAGCATGACCGCGTAGCAGGCCAGCCCGGCCGCCAGGGCGGCCGCGCAGGCCGGCCCGCAGGGACCGCCCGCGCAGCGACAGCAGCGGGCCGCCGAGCTGCCGTCCGGCCAGCGCCGCGCCGAGCGCGAGGACCGGGCCGATCTCGTGCTCGTCGTAGATGTTCCTGTCCGGGTACATGAAGACGTACAGGGACAGGTTGGCGACGATCGCGACCAGCAGCAGGCTGGTCACCAGATCCGCGGCGGCGGGGGCGGCCGCGGCGGCGTGGGCGCCTCGCGCCCGCGAGGGCGGCCGCGACTTCGACTGCGCGGGCGGCGCCCAGAGCGAGCGCAGCAGGCGGCCGGCCGCGAGCGCCAGCGCCGCGACCACGAGCGCCGCCCCGGCCAGGTGGACGACGGCGAAGGCCTGCTGCAGCCCGCCGCGCGCGCTCGCGACGTCGGCGCCGAACAGGCTGAGGAAGCTGCGGGCCGCCATCGGGATGTTCGACCGCACCGTCGCCAGCGGAACCAGGCCCCAGTTGCCCGAGTTGGTGGAGAACCCGCCGAGCGCGACGATCAGGCGGTTCGCGGCCGCGGCGGCCGGGACGGCGGGATCGCGGCGCCGCCGAGGAAGAGCTCGTACCACTGCGAGCGGAGCGACCCCCGGCCGCGCAGCACCGCGATCGCGACCCGGGCCAGGCACAGCGCCGCGAGCGGCAGCACGCCGATCACCTCGATCAGCGGGTCGCCGACGATCGCGGCCGTCAGCAGCAGAAAGGCCAGCGCCGGGAGCCACCAGCGCGGCCTGGCCCAGTCGAGCAGGAGCAGCAGCACCAGCACCGGCACCGCCGTGCCAACGTGGTCGGGGCTGCTGAACAGGACTTGGGTGACGCCGCCGGGCTCCGGGGGCGAGCATGACGCCGCCGGCGATCAGCGCGCAGGCGGCGCCCCGGGCGCCGCCGACCCGGCCGCGGGCCACGAAGGCGGCCAGCAGCACGAGGAGCGTGTAGGTCATCGCGGCGCAGATGTGCACCACCTCGGGGCGGAGCCCGGCCACCGCCTCCACCAGCGCGTACTGCGGCAGCTCGGTGGTGTAGAACGACACGTCGGTCACCCACCAGCCGTGCAGCAGCAGGTTGTGATGGAGCATGTCCCACGCCTCGAGCGCGTTGCCCGCCCCGTCCGAGGTCATCGGCACGGTGCCCGCGATCCGCAGGTAGCAGGCCATCAGCACGGCGGCCGCCAGCACCGCCCCGCCGGCCCAGCCAAGCGGCGCCAGGAACCGGGCCCGCCCGGGCCGCGCGTCCGGCGCAGGCGGGCTTCTCCCCCCGTATCCCGGGTATTTCGGAGCAACCATGGAGGAAAGGCTATGGCCCGGAACCTGCCCGGATGTCTTCTTGCCTCCCCGCCTGCCGGCGGCGTTTTTCTCTTGCCCACAAACGCCGGCCTTGCCCCTCCGAGCCCGCGTGCAAACGTTTGCAGTATGCTCGCTGCGGCTCGATGTCACTAAACCGGTCGGGAAGCTGCATAATGGCGATCATGCGACTGTCTGCACGCGCCGACTACGCACTGCGCGCCGCCATCGAGCTTGCCGCGGCGCAGGACGGCCACGTCACGGCCGAGCAGCTTGCGCAGGCGCAGAATATCCCGGGCAAGTTCCTCGAGACGATCCTGACCCACCTGCGGCGCAGCAACATCGTGCGCAGCCAGCGCGGTCCGGACGGCGGGTTCTGGCTCGCCCGGCCGGCCGCCGAGATCTCGCTGGCCGACATCATCAGGGCGATCGACGGCCAGCTGCTCGGCGTGCGCGGCGAGCGGCCGGAGAACGTCAGCTACCCGGGCGCGGCCGAGCCGCTGCAGCGGGTGTGGATCGCGCTGCGGGCGAACGAGCGGGCGGTCCTGGAGACGGTGACGCTGGCCGACATCGTCGCCGGCAAGCTGCCCGACGCGATCCAGCTCCTCATCGACAGCCCGCAGGCCTGGGTCTAGACGCGCTCAGCAGCCAGCGATACCCGCGAGGCTGCGTCGCTCCGGATCGCGCCGGGCCTACAGTAGACGCTCGGCGTCAGCCGTCGGCTCAGACGCCTACGACCGACGGCAGGTGGTCGAGGCCGTCGTCGAGCTGGCCAAGGTCGTCGTCGAGCGACTCCGCCGCCTCCGGCACCTCGACCGCGACCCGCTTGACCGGCAGCCGGTCAGCCGCGATGCGCAGGCCGGGCTCGCGGAGGGCACCGGAGAGCACCGGCTCGTTCTGCAGCTCGGCCAGGGCGAAGTTGTCGGACACCTCGCGGAACACCTGGGACAGCGGCGTGTCGAGGGCGGCGCAGATCGCCGCGAGCAGCTCCGACGAGGCCTCCTTGCGACCGCGCTCCACCTCGGACAGGTAACCAAGCGACACTCGCGCCGACGCGGACACCTCGCGCAGAGTGCGGCCCTGCCTGATGCGCAGCCGACGCAGCACGTCGCCGAGCAGTTGACGAAGCAGCACCATCGTCGCACTCCCTTCCTGGGCGCAACCTTCCAAGGCGCAACCGCTTGCCGGGCTCCTTGCGAAGTTACCGGATCGCGACCCTCGCTACCTCCACCGTACCTTTCCGTACGGTAAGCCGGCGAGACCACTACCGGTGTGTTCGCTCCCGACGTAACACTGTAATCACGGACACTCTTCCCTAAGTCGGCCTAGTAGCAAACCAAGTACCCGTTCCACTGTCAGTCTACGTACCTCATCCCGGTTTCCTGGCAGCGCAATCGTGCGCACCACCGTGTCGTCGGCCAGGCTGACGGCGATGTGCACGGTGCCCGGCGGATGGCCGTCCTGGGGGTCAGGGCCGGCGACGCCGGTGGTGGCCACGCCGACCGTGGCCTCGAGGCGCTTCCTGACGCCCTCGGCCATCGCCGCCGCCACCGGCGCGTAGACCGGGCCGTGCTGCCTGAGCATGACGGCGTCAACGCCGAGAAGGCGCGCCTTGAGCTCGGTCGCGTAGGCGACGACGCCGCCGCGGAAGGCGCTGGATGAGCCGGGCACGTCGGTGAGCGCGGCGGCGACGAGACCGCCGGTCAGCGACTCGGCGGTGGCCACCGTCTGCCCGGCCTCGCGTCAGCAGGCGGAGAACCTCCGCGGCAAGCTCACGGGCGGCCGGGCCGGCCACGCCATCCACCATCCGCCATCCTCCGCTCTCGCCCGGCGGCCTGGCTCTGCTCCTGCCCCGGCCAGCCCGCATTGCAGGCTTCTGGATCATCCGCACCGCGCGTACCACGTAGTCCACGCCCGTCACCAGCGTTACCACGAGAGCCGCCGCCATGACAACCTCCCTGATCACGACGGGGATGCCGAGCGACGGGGGCAGCACGTAGAGGCAGATCGCGATGATCTGCAGCAGCGTCTTGAGCTTGCCGCCCTGGCTGGCCGCTATGACACCGCGCCTGATCACGGCGAATCGCAGCGCGGTGATGCCAAGCTCGCGGACCAGGATCAGCCGCGGTGACCCAGACGGGCAGCTCCCCGATCACCGACAAGGTGATCAGCGCCGCCCCGATGAGCGCCTTGTCCGCGATCGGGTCCGCGATCTTGCCGAAGTCGGTCACCAGGCCCTCGCCTGCGCGCCAGCTGCCCGTCGAGCAGGTCGGTCAGCGACGCGCCGCCGAACGCCGCCAGGGCGGCGAGCCGCCACCCCGTGCCGCCTGCGGCAAGGCACAAGACGAAGACGGGGACCAGGCAGATGCGGGCCACCGTCAGCGCGTTGGCGACGTTCACGAGCCCCGGCGGCACGGCTTTGATCGCGCCGCCGCCGTCGCCGCCCTCGCCGCCGGAGCCGATCGCACCGTCTGCGGCCGAGGGACGGCTCTCCGGGGCGGGCACGGTCACGCGCGAGCGACCAGGTCGGCGCCCGCCGACTCCACCACGCGGGCCTCCACCAGGTCGCCTGGGGCCAGCGGGCGGTCCGCGAGCAGCGTCGTCGAACCGTCCACGTCCGGTGCCTGATGCGCGGCGCGGCCTTCGAACCGGCCGTCCCCCAGCGCCTCTTCCACCAGCACCTCGACCGTCTCGCCGACCCGGTCGGCGGCGCGCTGCGCCATGACCTCCTCGGCGATATCGGCGAACTCGTCGACCCGGCGCGCGATCTCGTCCTCGGCGAGCTTGGTCTCGTCGGCGAATGTGGCGGCCTCGGTGCCATCCTCGTCCGAGTAACCGAAGATCCCGATCGCGTCGAGCCGGGCCTCGCTCAGGAAGAGCTCAAGCTCGCGCAGGTCGTCGGCCGTCTCGCCGGGGAAACCGACGATGAAGTTGGACCGGACGCCGGCCGTCGGGCAGGCCTGCCTGATCTGCTCGATCAGGCCGGTGAAGCGCGCCCGGTCGCCGAAACGGCGCATCCGGCGGAGCACCGGGCCGCTGGCATGCTGGAACGACAGGTCGAAGTAGGGCACCACGCCAGGGGTCGACGTCAGCACGTCGATCAGCCCCGGCCGGACCTCGGCCGGCTGGAGGTAGCTGACCCGGACCCGGGCGATGCCCTCGATCTTCGCCAGCTCCGGCAGCACGCTCTCGAGCAGCCGCAGGTCCCCCAGGTCCTTGCCGTAGGAGGTGGAGTTCTCGCTGACGAGCAGCAGCTCGCGCACGCCGCTGGCGGCCAGCCACTCTGCCTCGGCGAGCAGCTCCGGCGGGCGCCTGGAGACGAACGCTCCACGGAACGAGGGGATGGCGCAGAACGAGCACCGGCGGTCGCAGCCGGAGGCGATCTTCAGCGGTGCCGTGACGCCGCCCGCGAGCCGCTTGCGAATCACCTGCGGGCCCGAGGCGGGCGCGATGCCGGGCGGCAGGTCGGCGGGACCCAGCGAGCGGTCAGATCGGCTTCCGCTTGACGGCTGGCCGGGCTCACCGGCAGCAGGGTGCGGCGGTCCCTGGCCACGTGCGCGGGCCGCTGCTTGCCCGCCAGCACGTCGTCGAGCCGGGCGGCGATGTCCGCGTAGTCGTCGAAGCCGAGCACCTGGGCATCGACGTCCTCTTCTTCGAGGGCGGAGGCGAGCTCGGTGCCGTAGCGCTCAGCCAGGCACCCGACGGCGGCCACCTTGACGCCAGACTCGGCGGCCGCGATCACCTCGTTGATGGACTCCTGCTTGGCCGCCTGGATGAAGCCGCAGGTGTTGACGAGGACGACGTCCGCGTCCTCGCCTTCCTCGCGCAGCGTCCACCCGCCCGCCGCCAGGCGGGCGGCGAGCTCTTCGGAGTCCACCTCGTTGCGCGCGCAGCCGAGAGTTACCAGGCTGACGGTACGGGAACTAGACACACGCAGAGGGTATGTGATTGCGCGGTGCCCGCAGTCACCGCCCGGGGCGACAGAGTCCGCCGCCGGCCGTTTAGCCGACCGTGACCGGGGTCTTGCTGGACGGGTTAATGCTCAGCGTGACCACCTGGACCTTGCTCATCTGCTGGTGCTTGCCGTTCACCGTCAGCGTGACCCCGGGCGGGTTGCCGATCACCATGGATACCGGGTGCTTCTCGCGCCAGGTCATGGTGGAGCCGGCCAGGACCGTGCCCGTTGTAGAGCGACTTGCCGGTGGGGCTGTTCAGCCCCACCCAGCAGTCCTTCGCCGCGGTCAGCCGGATCACCGCCTGGGCACTGTCGGGGTCGCCTTCTTGTGCACGGCGGGCTTGTCCGTGGCGTGCGTCTTGGCGATCACGGCCGAGCGGGAGCGGACCTGGACCGCCGGACTCGCCGTCGAGTGCGCTTCGTGCGTGGTGTACAGGTGGTAGGCGCCGAAGCCGAGCGCCGCGAGCACCAGCACCGCGAGCACCCGCCCCAGGTGGAGTCTCCTGGGCTCGCGGATCCTGATCGGCGTCGCCGGCTCGAAGATCTGGGCCGCGCGCATGCCGCCCGGCGCCCCGTGCTCCTCGTCGTACTCCCTGATCAGCGCCACCGGATCGGCACCGACCACGCCGGCGATCGAGCGGATGTGCCCGCGGGCGTAGAAGTCGCCACCGCAGGAAGAGAAGTCACCCTGCTCGATCGAGCGGATGATCGATTCCCGGATCCGAGTCTGCTGGCTTACCTGCGCAAGAGTGAGACCGGCCTGACGTCGCGCCTCCGCCAAGGTGTCACCGATGCTCACGTTGCGCCTCCAGGAAAGGTCTCGATCCTGACCACTTCTTACCCAGCGAACATAATCAGTCACTCAGAGTAGTGCTGTCTATTCCGGGAAATTATTGATCGTCGCCTGGGCGCGTCGGCGTCGCCCCCGCCATTGCCCACGTTCTCCGGTAATGCCCGCGCGTTATTAGCGTTATTGGCATTATTGGCTTTATCCGCCCCGCAGCGACGTAAGCACCTCGTCAAGGTCATCCGGCCTTTTCAGGACGTCTCGCGCCTTGGAACCTTCGCTTGGCCCGACAATACCCCGGCTCTCCAGCAGGTCCATCAGCCGGCCCGCCTTTGCGAACCCCACCCGGAGCTTGCGCTGCAGCATGGACGTCGAGCCGAACTGGCTGCTGATAATCAGCTCAGCCGCCGCGATCAGCAGCTCGAGGTCGTCGCCGATCTCGGCGTCGACCTCGCGCGCCCTCGCCGGGACCGCCTCGACGTCGTTGCGGTACTCGGGCCGCGCCTGCTGCTTGCAGTGCTCCACGATGTCCCGGATCTCCTTCTCCGAGACGAAGGCGTTCTGCAACCGAAGCGGCTTGGACGCGCCCATCGGCAGGAACAGCGCGTCGCCCTGCCCCACCAGCTTCTCCGCGCCCGGCTGGTCGAGGATGACCCGCGAGTCGGCCAGGCTAGATGTGGCGAACGCGAGCCTGGACGGCACGTTGGCCTTGATAAGCCCGGTCACCACGTCGACCGACGGCCGCTGGGTCGCGATCACCAGGTGAATGCCCGCCGCCCGCGCCAGCTGGGTGATCCGGACGATGGAGTCCTCCACGTCGCGCGGCGCGACCATCATCAGGTCGGCGAGCTCGTCCACGACCGCCACCAGGTACGGGTAGGGCTCGTAGACCCGCTCGGACCCCGGCGGCGCGGTCAGCTTGCCCGCCCGGACCGCCTTGTTGAAGTCGTCCACGTGCCGGAACCCCGACGCCGCGAGGTCGTCGTAGCGGCGCTCCATCTCCCCGACCACCCACTCAAGGGCCTCAGCCGCCTTCTTCGGGTTGGTGATGATCGGGGTGATCAGGTGCGGGATGCCCTCGTAGATCGACAGCTCCACGCGCTTGGGGTCGATCAGGATCATCCGCACCTCGTCCGGCGTCGACCGCATCAGCACCGAGGTGATCAGCCCGTTCAGGCAGACGCTCTTACCGCTGCCGGTGGCGCCTGCCACCAGCACGTGCGGCATCTTCGCCAGGTTCGCCAGGACCGTCTTGCCCTCCACGTCCTTGCCGAGCCCGACCACCATCGGGTGGTGGTCGGCGAGCGCGACGTCGGAGCGGAGCATGTCGCCGAGGCTGACGATCTCCTTGTCCGCGTTCGGGATCTCCACCCCGATCAGCCGACTTGCCCGGGATGACGGGCAGGATCCTGACATCAGCCGACTTGACGGCGTACGCGATGTTCTTCGACAGCTGGGTGACCCGCTCCACCTTGACCGCCGGGCCGAGCTCGATCTCGTACCTGGTGACCGTCGGCCCCCGGCTGAACCCCGCCACCTGCGCGTCCACCTTGAACTGCTCGAACACGTCCTGGAGGGCGGCGATCACGACGTCGTTGGCCTTGGTCCGCGGCTTGTGCGGGGTACCCGGGCGAAGCAGCGCGGTCGGCGGCAGCGTGTAGCTGCCGGCCGCCGCACCGGTGAGCGTCAGCTGTTCGCCCGGCAGCACCGGGCTCGGCGCCAGCGGCCGGGCCACCGCGGCAGGCGGCTCGGGGGCCGCCGCGATACCGGCTTCCTCGGCCGGCAGTCCGACGCCGGGCGGGTAATCGCCCGCGCCGTCGGGGGCGCTGAAGCCGAGCTCCTCAAGCAGGTCGTCGCTGATCCTGGCCTCCGGCAGCCGGGCCGACGCGGGGCCCGGATCGGCCACGCCGCCTGCGCTGCTCAAGCCCGCGCCGCGCCGCCCCGCCGCCTGCCGCCGCCGAGCACGGGGGTGTCGTAGGGCTTGACGTGGTCCCCGGCCTCGATGGCCCCCTTCAGCTTGATCGCGCCGCGGCCGATGTCGCGACGGCGCGGCCCGCCGCTTAGCTCGCCGTCCTCGTCCTCGTCCTCGTCGTAGGCATCGTCGTCGTAGTCGTCGGCCATGGGTCGCTCGTACCCGAACAGCTCCGCGAGCTCGGCCAGCCGGCTGGGCACGTGACGCACCGGAGTGCCGGTAATGACAAGCAGTCCGTAAGCGGCCACCAGGCCGAGCAGCGGCGTCGCCACCCAGGGCGTCAGCCCCTTCGCCAGCGGCCACGAGGCCACCATGCCGATGAGCCCGCCCGCGGTCCTGACCGCGGGCCAGCCGCCGTCGGCGTGCGTCAGCGTGGGCACGCCCTTGGCGATATTGAACAGGCCGAGCCCGCCGACGAGCAGCGCGGTCCAGCCGATCTCTGCCGGCGGCAGCGCCGAATTCCGGTCCGGGTGCCGGAAGAACCGCCACCCGAGCAGGGCGAAGAGCACCGGGATGGTGAACGCGCCCTCGCCCACGACGGAGCTGGTCAGGCTGTAGATGCCCTGGCCAGCCAGGTTGTCCATGCGAGCCCAGATGGACCCGGCGAACACGATCGCGAGCCCGAGGCAGAACAGGCCGATGCCGTCCCGTCGATGATCGGATTCGAGCTCGCGCGCATTGCGCCCGAACCGGCGCACGGTGGACCCCACCGCCCAGGCGATGAGGAGCCAGACTTGCGAGATGACGCGGTAGATCCAGCGCGTCAGGATGACGACCGGGTCCTTCGTCGGCGCCGGCGACGGGCCGCTTCGCCTGGTCGCCGTCCCCTTCTTCGTCCTGGGCCGACCCCCGCCTTCCCGCCTCTCCCTGTCCCGGCCGGCCTCTTTCCGCCCTGTGCTCGCGGATCTGGTTGACCCGCCCCGGCCGCCCGCCGAGCCGCTGCCGCCTCGGCCGGCTTCCCGCTCCGCCGCTCCGGCCGCTGCCTGATCGGCTACCCGACGTCCGCGCGCCGGACCCGGTGCCGCTTCCCGAACCGCCGCCGGCACTGCCATTACGCCCGCCGCCGGCCCCGGCGCCACCCGAGCCGCGCCTCGCCCCGCCGCCGCGCGCGCCGCCCGGCGGCACGCTCGGCAGGATCACGTCCGACGACTCATCGTTGTAGTAATCGTCGTCGACCGCGCGCGCCCGCCCGCTCCGCGAGCCAGCCGAGCCCCTGGACCGAGAGGTAGCCATACTGACAAACGTAGCCAGAACCCCGCGCCCATCGTGGGACCAACCCCCGAACCCCGATCGTGTCGGTCGCTTACAGGTGGATGCCGGTCGCCCGCGGATGGGTGATCGCAGGGGTGCCGGGACATCCGCCCTCGATTAATGCGGCTTTTGCCCATTTATGTCTGAACCCAAACTTCAGACATATAACACCATAGTAAGTATTGTATGCCGTTTCGGTCACATCGCCCCCTAAACGGCACACGATCACGGTTCCAAGCCGGATCGACGCTCGGCGATATCGCAACTCTCTGCGCCAATTGAGCGAATGGTGGGACTCGCCGGCATATGTGATGCGGCTTGGGCTCGCAGGAAGGCATCATGGCGGGGTGTACGACCAGATCATCGATATTGAGCGCGTGGCGGCTAGGCACTGGCGGGGGACCGAGGAAGAGTGGCTGGGCGGGTGGCTGCTCCGCGCGGCCGAGGGGTTCACCGGGCGTGCCAACTCGGCGCTCCCGCTCGGCGATCCGGGGCTGCCGTTGGACAGCGCGCTTGACGCCGTCGTCAGCTGGTATCGAGACCGCGGTCTGCCGCCCATGATCGCGGTCCCCGCTGCTGCTTGACGCGGACTCACCCGGCCGCGAACTCGACCAGTCCTTGTCCGAACGGTCATGGACGACTCGCCCCGGTCCCGCGTTCGTCATGGTGGCCGACCTGTCCGATGACGCCAATCCGATCCATGGCCACGCGGCCCGCGAACTTCCGCGCGATGCCGACGTTCCAGGTGGACACCGAACCGGACCAGGCATGGCTGGCCAGGTACCACTACCGCGGTCTTGAGCGGCAGCCGGCGGTGATGCGCGATGTGCTGACCTCGGCCCCTGTCCAGGCGTTCGCCAGCATCCGCGCCGGCGACGACGTGCTGGCAATCGCCCGGCTCTCGATCGCCGACGGCTGGGCGGGGATCACCGCCGTCGAGGTGCAGCCAGCCCGCAGCCGGGCCGGCCTGGGCACGGCTCTCACCGGAGCGGTCTGCGCCGAGGCCGCCAAGCGCGACGTCCGCCGGGTCTTCCTCCAGGTGGAGACCAGCAACACTGCGGCGATAGCGCTCTACGAGCGGTGCGGCTTCCGCTACTCCCACCGCTACCACTACCGAGTCGCGCCAGCCTCGGAATAACGGCGGGGACGGGGCCAGGCGGCGGTGGCGGGTCAGGTGTTGGCGGGGAGGGTGGTGCCGGCGCCTCGGCGGCGGACGTGGACCAGGTCGGGGCGCGGAGTCTCTGGGACCAACTCGGAGATGGGCGGCGCGGTGGTCGGGCCCGGAGTTGCGGTCGGGGGGATGGCCGGCGGGTCGTCGACGCCTTCGACGGTGAAGCCGGCGTCGGCGATCATGGCTAGGTCGGCCGCGCCTGGCTGGCCCTCGCTTGTCAGGTAGTCGCCGAGGAAGATCGAGTTGACGATGTGCAGGGCAAGCGGCTGCAGCGTCCGCAGGTGGATCTCGCGGCCGCCGGCCAGCCGGACCTCGGCGGACGGGCAGACGAACCGGACCATCGCCAGGATGCGCAGGCAGCGCTGCGGGGTCAGCTCCCACTTGCCCGCAAGCGGCGTGCCGTCGAACGGGATCAGGAAGTTCACCGGAACCGAGTCAGGCGAGAGCGCGCGCAGCGCGAACGCCACGTCCACCAGGTCCTCGTCGGTCTCCCCCATGCCCGCGATCAGGCCCGAGCAGGGCGAAAGGCCCGCGGACTTGGCGGACTCCACGGTCGACACCCGGTCGGCGTACTCGTGGGTGGTGCAGATGTCCGCGTAGTGGCCGCCCGAGGTGTTCAGGTTGTGGTTGTACGCGGTCGTGCCGGCCGAGGCCAGCCGCTCGGCCTGGCCGTCGGAGAGCAGGCCGAGGCAGGCGCAGACCTCCACGTCGGGATTGCGCGCCTTGAACGAGGCGATCGTCGAGGCCACCCGGTCGATGTCCCTGATCGGTCGGTCCCCGGCCGCTGGCCACCAGGCAGACCCGGCGCGCCCCGCCCGCCACGCCGGCCTCGGCGGTGGCGATCACCTCGTCGGTCTTCAGCCAGCTGTACTTGAGCACGTCCGCGCCCGAGCCGACCCGCTGCGAGCAGTAGAAGCAGTCCTCGGGGCAGAGCCCGGACTTGATGTTGACCAGGTAGTTCAGCTTGACCCTGCGCCCGAAGAACCGCCGCCGGACGCGGAACGCGGCGGCCACCACGTCCATCAGGTCGTCATCGGATGAGGCGAGTACGGCGAGGGCTTCCTCCCGGGTCGGGGGAACACAGTCGATTGCCTTATCGGCGAGCGCGTCAAGCCAAGTCATGGGACAAGACGGTACCAGCCCCGCCCCACCGACCCATGGGAGCCAGCGCGGGCGGGCTGGGGATGGCGGGCTGCGGGGGGCGGGAATGCTCTGTTCGCAGCCCTGCACGCTGGGGATATCGCGCGGCGCCGCACTTGACGTCTATGATGAGGAACCGTTGCCAGTGGGACCTCCGCTGCGGTCCGCGCCGAGGGCCGTGCTGACCCCGCACCTGGGATACGTGACCGATGATGGTTGACCGGATGTTTTACGGGGACGCCGTCGAGGACATCGCCGCCTTCGCCAGCGGGACGGCCGACCGCGCGCCCTTGGCTGACTCGCCGGGACGCGTCCGACAGGCACGAGGATAACTAGATATTTCCTATCAGATAAGTTGACTTTACGGCCACCACTGTGATCTCATGAAGATCCGAGCGAACCCGTAGGGAGTGAAACCGGTCCATGGCACAGATCAGGCCCCGTGACCTGCTCACCGACAGCCTGCTTGCGCGGCTCGGCGGCACGTCTCCGTACGCGAGCGCGCTCGCGGGGCAGGTCCTCGCGGACAGCGCGTCCGCGCTGCACCGCGGCCGGGCGGCGACGTCAGGGCTCGGCGACCGGGACATCGGGCACCGGACCGGACGTCGCCGCGGTCATGCGGCGGGACATCGCCAGGCTCGCCGACGTGGGCTACCTCAAGGTCGCGCTGCCGCCGGAGTTCGGCGGGCTCGGCTGCACGCTGCGGCAGGCCGCCTGCGGGCAGCGGCGGCTCGCCCGGCACGCGCCGCTCACCGCGCTCGCCGTCAGCGCGCACCTGTACTGGACCGGCGCCGCGGCCGACGCCTACCGCGCCGGGGACGACTCGGTCCGCTGGATCCTGCTCGAGGCCGCCCGCGGCGCGCTCTTCGCCGCCGGGCACGGCGCGGCCGCGGCCGGCGGCGACCTGCGGCTCGCCGACCCGCAGTCGCGGTGCGAGCCCGCCGGGGAGAGCGGCTACCGGTTCCGCAACGCCGCGGTGCTCTCCTCGCTGACGCCGACCTGGGACTGGGTCGCGGTGCACGCGCATCCACCCGGCGACCGGGACCGAGCACCCGAGGCCCGACGCGGTGCTCGCGTTCGCCGGGCGCGGCTCGCGCTGCACGCCCGCCTTCCGCGTCGCCCGGGTCGCGCAGGCCGGCGCGCCGGCCGACATCTTCGCCTCGTCCGCGATCGGCTGGGGCCACGCGATCCTGGCCAGCGTCCAGTACTCCGACGCCCGCCGCGCGTTCAACGCCGCCATGGCGGCGGCCACCGCCGAGCTGGCGGACTCGCCGGCCGGCGCCGACGCCCGCGCACCCGCTCGACCAGTGGCCGGTCGCCGAGGCCGGGCTCCGCCTGGACGACATGAAGGCGCGGATCGCCGACATCACCCACCCCTGGCCGCTCGTGGCCGACACCACGCCCGACCTCGGCGGGCAGCGGCTGATCGGCATCTACGCCATGCGGCACGAGGTCGCCGAGGGCGCCGCCCGGGTGCACGACCTGCTCGCGCAGATCGCCGCCGCCCCGGCCGTGGCGGCTCTGTAGAGCCGGCGAGGCTTCCTCGCTCAGAGCCCAGCCCCGTCAGGGCTTCTTCGCCACTCCGACCAGCATCAGCATGCTGCCCGCGGGCGGCGGGCTGTCGACCGGGCCGTCCGGGCGCCAGTAGGGCAGGAAGACGACGCCCGGCGGTACCAGGTCGAGGCCGTCGAAGAAGCTCACGATTTCCGCCCGGCTGCGTACCTGGCCCCGGCCGAGCGAGCGGGTCAGCACCTCGGAGTTGGCCCGGGCCTCGGCCGACTCGTCGCAGAAGTGCGTGAGCTGCAGGTAGCTGCCCGGCGCGAGCGCGTCCCGGTAGCGGGCGACGATGCCGTGCGGGTCCTCCTCGTCGATCAGGTGGTGGATCACCGCGTTGAGTATCAGGCCGATCGGCTGGCCGAAGTCGAGGAACCCGGCGACGGCGGCAGCGCGAGCAGCTCGTCGGGCGACCGCACGTCGGCGAGCACGACCTCCGTCGAGTCGTCGCCGGTGAGCAGCGCCTGGCCGTGCACGCTGACGCTCGGGTCGTTGTCCACGTAGACGACCCGGGCCTCGGGGTTGACCGCCTGGGCGATCTGATGCGTGTTCTGCGCGGTCGGCAGGCCGGAGCCGAGGTCGAGGAACTGGCTGACGCCGCGGTCGGCCATGTACCTGACCGCGCGGCCGAGCGCCGCCCGGTTGAGCCGCGCGCCGTTGCCGCCGTCGCCATGGTCCGCATCGCCTCCTCGGCCACCGCGCGGTCCACCGCGAAGTTGTCCTTGCCGCCCAGGATGGCGTCGTACACCCGCGCCACGCTGGGCACGGTGGTGTCGATCTCGGGCGGGACATACGTCGGGTCCAGCCTGGCCCACGTCATGTCACTGTCCGCCATGTCACGCCCCCGGTGCCGAGCGAATCGCGATGATCTTCCCGTGCCGATGCTATCGGTGATTCGATGCCCGTACTGACAGGCGTTCGTGCGGGAATCTGACAGCGGCGTGCCGCGAGTATTGGCGGCATGAACGTGGAAGACGCACCTTACGCCGTCGAGGCGCGAGGGCTGGTCAAGCGGTTCGGCAAGACGACGGCGCTGGCCGGCGTGGACCTGACCGCGCGCGCAGGCACCGTGCTCGGCCTGCTCGGCCCGAACGGCGCGGGCAAGACCACCGCCGTCCGCATCCTCGCCACGCTGCTCCGACCGGACAGCGGCGAGGCGTACGTATGCGGATACAACACCCAGCGGGACGCGCACCAGGTGCGCCAGCTGATCGGGCTCACCGGCCAGTACGCGTCGGTCGACGAGGGCCTGTCCGGGACCAACAACCTGATCATGATCGGCCGCCTGCTCGGCCTCGGCCGCCGCGAGGCGCGGGCGCGCGCGGCGGAGCTGCTGGCGCGGTTCGAGCTCTCGGACGCGGCCGGGCGGCGCGCGAAGACGTACTCGGGCGGCATGCGCCGCGCGCCTTGACCTGGCCGCCAGCCTGGTCGGCCGGCCGCGGGTGCTGTACCTGGACGAGCCGACCACCGGGCTCGACCCGCACAGCCGCAACGAGGTCTGGGCCATGATCAGGGAAATGGTCGCCGACGGCACGACCGTGCTGCTCACCACCCAGTACCTGGAGGAGGCCGACCAGCTTGCGCACGACATCGCGGTCATCGACCACGGGGCGGTCATCGCCACCGGCACGCCGGACGAGCTGAAGGCCCAGGCCGGCCGGCAGGTCCTGCGAGGTAACCCCCGCTCACCGCGGCGACGTGGCCGCGGTCACGGCGCTGCTCGAGGCCCGGCTGGGGACCGCGCCCGAGGTCAGCGCCGAGTCGGGCACCGTGTCCGCCGCGGTCGAGAACGGCAAGCTGATGCCCGAGATCGTCCGCGAGCTTGACGCGGCCAGCATCGAGCTGGCCGAGTTCGCACTGCGCAAGGCCAGCCTCGACGAGGTGTTCCTCGCCCTCACCGGCCAGCCGCGCCGACCATCCGACCCGGCGCCAGCGCCAGAACTGCCAGAACTGAACGGGAGCGCCCGATGACCCCCTCTGTCCCCCCCGCTCCCACCCGTGTCCCCGTTCACACCCGCATCCCCGCGCCCACCCCCGCTCCCGCCCGCAGGCTCGGCCCGCTCGGCGGCCTGCGCAATTCCTTCACGCTCACCTGGCGATCGCTGCTGAAGATGCCCACGAACATCGAGGACCTGTTCAGCCTGTCCCTCACGCCGATCATTTACCTGCTGCTGTTCACCTACGTGTTCGGCGGCGCCGTCTCCGGCAACACCCACAAGTACCTGCAGTTCTCGCTGCCAGGCATCCTCGTGATGAGTGTGGTGTTCGCCACCATGGGCACCGGGATGATGCTCAACGCGGACATCACCACCGGCGTCTTCGACCGGTTCCGCGCACTGCCGATCGCCCGCTGGGCGCCGCTGGCGGGGGCGATCTTCGGCGACGCGATCCGGTACGTGATCTCGATCGCGGTCACCCTCGGCTTCGGGATGATCCTCGGCTTCCGCATCGAGGCGAGCCCGTTCTCCGCCGCCATGGGGTGCCTGCTGCTGCTCGTGTTCGCGCTCGCCATGTGCTGGTTCTCCGCGCTCATCGGTGTGCAGTTGCGGTCACCGCAGGCGGTGCAGGGGTTCGGCTTCCTGCTCATGTTCCCGCTGGTCTTCGGCTCGAACCTGCTGGTGCCGACGGCGACGCTGCCGGGCTGGCTGCAGGCGTTCGTGAAGGTCAACCCGATCACCTACCTGACCGAGGCGGAGCGCGCCCTGCTCACCGGCGGCCCCGCCGCGGGGGCGGTCGAGCGGTCGCTGCTCCTGACGCTCGGGATCTTCGTGGTGTTCGCACCGCTCGCGGTCGCGGCCTACCGCCGCCGGACGTGATCCTCAGGGCCTTTTCGGCGGAAGTTCACAATCTTTGAATGATGGAACGGTCCCGGCCTACTCCGGACGCCCCGTTACCGCCGTCAGGGTCTCGCGGGCCAGGGCGACGGAGGCCTCGTAGGTCAGGTCGGCGGTGGACTGGTACGCCGCCTCGAAGGCGGCCTCGCCGAGCGCGGCGCGGGCGGCCTCGCGGGCCTGCGGGGCGTCCGGGCTTGACTCGTCGAAGGCGCCGCGGACGGCGTGCGCCGCGCCGAGCAGCCTGGCGGCGAGCTCGGCCTCGTCGCGGGCCTCGTCACGGGCCTGGTCGCGGGCCTGGTCGGGGCGGATCGCGTGGTAGGCGCACGCGTCGAGGACCGCGGCCAGGGCCGAGTGGTCGGTCCAGGCGGCGGAGGCGTCCAGGGCGGAGGCAAGCAGGTCTTGGCAGCGTCTCTCGTCGCCCTGGGCAAGGACCACCAGGGCGAGCCGGGCGCGGAGACGGGCGCGGAGCGGCTCCCACCAGACCGCCCGATAGGCCTCGACCGCGGCGAGCACGTCCGCGCAGCAGCGGGCGGCCAGCGCCAGGTCGCCCGCCCGCCAGGCCAGCTCGGCCCGCATCAACGTCACCCAGCGGTCGATGTCGACCGTGCCGCCGCGCGCCGCGGCCGCCGCATCGACCCGGTCCAGATCGGCGTCGGCCCGGGCCAGCTCACCGGTTCGCGCCCGGACGATCGCAAGCCTGGCCTCGACGTAGGACACATCGCCCCACGCGGTTAGCTGGCGGCCGATCGACACCGCCTCCTCGAGCGCGGCGATCGACGCGGCATGGTCGCCACGGAGCTCGGTGAACTCGGCCAGCTCGGTGAGCGCGATAGCGGTGCCCCACTGCTCGCCGATCGCCCGGGATTCGCGTAGGGCAGCATGGAGATCGTCCTCGGCGCCGGCCAGCCGGCCCAACTCGCGGGCAGCCAACGCCCGGTAGACGAGCCCCATCGCCCGCAGCCATGGATTGCGTGCCTGCGCGTACCGGTCGTAGTGGTCCTGGGCATGCTCGCGGTCCCCCGTGGAACTGCAGGAGCACCGGTTCGGCCAGCGCCACCAGGGGGTGGAAGGCGATGTAGTCGTCGCCCCATTCCCGCAGGCCGGCGATGGCCTCGAGCAGCGGTGCCTTGACCATCTCCAGGTCGAAGGACCAGCCCGCCGCGAGCAGCGCGCAGATCACTCGTGCCTCGGCGGTCCGCTCGGTCGCCGGTTCCGGTGGCGTCAGCGCCAGCACCTCGCGGGCCAGGACGTCGCCCTCGCCCTGCCCGCGCTGAAACCAGTAGTAGCCAAGGGCCCGGACGAGCCGCAGCGCGGTAGTCGAGTCCCGTCGGCCGATCGCCCAGCGCAGCGCGGCGTGCACGTTATCCTGCTCGGCCAGCAGCTCGCGGAACCAGCGGATCTGATCGGCGGCGCGCAGCAGCGGGTCTGCGGTCTCGGCGAAGTCCAGGTAGTAGCGGGCGAACGCGTCCCTTGATCGCGCTCTCCTCGCCCGCCTCGGCCAGCCGCTCCAGCCCGTAGGCGCGCACCGTCTCGAGCATCCGGTACCGGGGGGCACAGCCGCCCGGCGTGTCCGCCATCGCGATGATCGACTTGCCGACCAGACCGGAGAGCGCGGGCAGCACGCTGGCCCGCGGCAGCACATCGGCGCTGTCGGTTTTCAGACCGGCAGTAGACGGCGTCTCGATCGGCGTCATGTCCGCGCACACCTGTTCGGCCGCGGCGAGGGTGGCGCCTGCCGGGAAGACGGCCAGGCGGCGGGCGAGCGTCCGCTCGGGCGCCGAGAGCAGGTGCCAGCTCCAGTCGACGACCCCGCGGAGCGTCTGGTGCCTGGGCTGCGCGGTCCGGCTCCCGCCCGTGAGCAGGGCGAACCGGTCATCGAGCCGCTCGGAGACCCGTTCGGCCAGCCGTTCGGCCAGCTGGGCGGGTGCCAGCGTGCGGAGCCAGGGGGCGGCAAGCTCGATGGCCAGCGGCATGCCGTCGAGCGCCCGGCAGATCCGCGCCACGTCGGCCTCGTTGCCTGAGGTGAGCGTGAAACTGGGGAGGACTGCGGCGGCCCGGTCCGCGAAGAGGCGCACCGCCGGATAGGAACTGGCGAGCACGTCCGTGCCGGCGGCCCTGAGCACGGCTGGCGGGGCCCGGAGCGGGCCGACGGGGTACAGGGTCTCGCCGCCGATTCCGAGCGGCTCGCGGCTGGTCGCGAGGACGCGCACCCCGGGGCAGTCGGCTAGCAGACGGGCCGCGAGGGCCGCGGCGGCGTCGATCAGGTGCTCGCAGTTGTCGAGGATCAGCACCGCGTCCCTGGCGGCGAGCGCACCGCACAACCGGTCGAGCGGGTCGGCGGCCCCGTCCGAGCCGCGCAGGCCGAGCGACCGTTCGCGCAGGCCGAGCGCGTCCAGTACCGCGTAGGGCACCTCAGACGGCTCCGTCACCGGGGCGAGCTCGGCGAACCATGCCGAGCCGGCGAACCACGCGGAGTCGGCCAATCGCCCGGCCGCCTCTGCCGCCAGCCGGGTCTTGCCCACGCCGCCCGGCCCGGTGAGCGTGACCAGGCGCTCAGCGGCGAGTTGTTTCAGCACGCCGACCACATCGGTGTCCCGGCCGACGAAGCTGGTCGGCTGGTACCAGGCGCCACCACGGCGTACGGGAGCGGCGTCAACAGGCGCAGGGTCGACAGGATGGGCGGCGACAAGGGCGGTTGCGGCCGGGACCTCTTGCCTGAGGACGGCGAGGTAGGCCTGGTCGAGCTGCGGGGACGGGTCCACGCCGAGGCTGTCGGCCAGCAGGCCGCGGGTCCGCTGGTAAACGGCCAGGGCCTCGGCCTGGCGGCCGGTGGCGGCGAGGGCGCGCATCAGCAGCGCGGTCGGGCGCTCCGCGAGCGGGTCGGCTGCGATCAGCTCGCGGAGTTCGCCGATCAGCACCGGGCCCGCTTCGCCGAGGGCCAGGTCCGCCTCGATCCGGTCGAGCAGCGCGGCGTCGCGCAGCTCCGCCAGCCGGGCGGCCGGCACTGCGGCGAACTCCTCCCCCACCACGTCGGCCAGGGCGGGGCCACGCCAGCAGGCGAGCGCCTCGCGGAGCAGGAGCGCGGCGGCGGTCGCGTCGCCGCTTGCCAGGGCCTGGCGACCCGCCCTGGCCTGTGCCTCGAAGGCGAGCGAGTCGACCGCCTCCGCTGCCGCGGCGAGCCGGTAGCCCACCGCCGACGACTCAAGCACCCCGGCAGGCAGGCCCGCCTGCCGGAGAGTGACGCGCAGCCTGGACACCAGCGACTGGAGCGCGTTCGCCGCGTCCGCCGGCCGTTCATCGGGCCAGAGGCGCTCGATCAGCGAGCGGGCTGAGACTACCCGGCCCGCGTCCAGGGCGAGCAGGATCAGCAGCGCACGCACCCGCTGCCCGCCCACGTGCACCGGCCGGCCCGCGGCGTCGGTGACCTCAAGCGGGCCAAGCACAGCCACCCGAACCGTGTCCGCCGCCGTGATCACGTCGCCTTCCCCGATCAGAGCCAGACCGCCCCATTACCGCCACCATGCTAGCGCACAGCCACACTCGAGATCTATCGCGTTTTCAGCTCAAGCCCACGTCATCGGCGACCGAGGACGCGCGGGAAAGAGCCACCGGGGAAGCCGGAATGTTGTAGCGTGACGCAAACGTTATCGCTAGGTAGGGGCTGGCCGTCGTGCGTGGGCGCACAGGCGGGACCCACCGCATACCTAGCGCTCCAGTTGGGGACGGCGACGTTGCTGGCAGCAGCGACGGCAAGGAGATGGCATGGAGCGGGCTGATTGGCTGGACGGGCGCGTTAACCCGGCCGACGCGCGGTTTCTGATGGTGACCGCGATCACCCACCACAGGTTCAGCTCGCCGATCTGGGGAGCGCGCGAGGTCCGCAAGCTCCAGACCGAGCTAGCGGAGATCACCAAGCACGCAGCGGAGATCCAGCACGAGCATCAGGCCGCCGCCAAGAAGCCGCGCTCAGCACCACGCCCGTCACCACAGTGGCGAGGCGTTATGTGGGCCCCTGCCTGGTAAGGCCGCCCGGGGGCGTTGAGTCGCCGGGGCGTTGAAGACTAGACCTCAACGACCACCGGGATGATCATCGGCCGCCGCCGGTAGTTGTCCGACACCCACTTGCCGATCACGCGGCGGGAGAGCTGGCGGATCGCGTGCGCATCGGCCACGCCGTCGCTCGCCGCGCGCTCCAGGGCGTCCTCAAGCTTGGGCAGCACGTCGACCCTGAACGCCTGGTCGTCGATGCCGGAGCCGCGGGTGTGGATCTCCGGCCCGCCGACCATCTTGCCGCTGGACGAGTCGAGGACCATGATCACCGAGATGAACCCCTCGTCGCCCAGGATGCGCCGGTCCTTAAGCTGGGACTCGGTGACCTCGCCGACCGTGAGCCCGTCCACGTACACGTAGCCGCAATCGACCGCCCCGACGATCGACGCCTGGCCATCCGCCAGGTCGACGACCACGCCGTCCTCGGCGATCACGATCCGCTCCTGGGGCACCCCGGTGAGGGACGCGAGCCTGGCGTGCGCCCGCAGGTGCCGCCACTCCCCGTGCACCGGCATGAAGTTCTTCGGCTTGACCAGGTTGAGCAGGTAGAGCAGCTCCCCCGCCGGGGCGTGGCCGCTCACGTGGACCAGGGACGACTCCTTGTGCACGACGCGCGCGCCGAGCCTGGTCAGCCCGTTGATCACCCGGTAGACGGAGGTCTCGTTGCCGGGGATGAGCGAGGAGGCGAGGATGACCGTGTCGCCGGCAGCGATGCGGATGGGGTGGTCCCGGCCCGCCATCCGCGACAGCGCGGACATCGGCTCGCCCTGCGACCCGGTCGAGATCAGCACCACGTCGCCCGGCGGCATCTCCTCGGCGTCGCGCAGGTCGATGAGGAGGCCGCCGGGGACGCGCAGGTAGCCGAGGTCGCGGGCGACGCCCATGTTGCGGACCATGGACCGCCCGACGAAAGCGACCTTGCGCCTGTGCTTGGCGGCCGCGTCAAGCACCTGCTGTACGCGGTGCACGTGCGAGGCGAAGCACGCCACGATGACCCGCTGCGCTGCGTTAGTGAAAACCTCGTCGAGGACCGGCGCGATGTCCCGCTCGGAGCGGACGATGCCGGGAACCTCAGCGTTGGTGGAGTCGGACAGCAGCAGGTCCACGCCCTCGCTGCCGAGCCGCGCGAAGCCGGCTAGGTCGGTCAGCCGGCCATCGAGCGGCAGTTGGTCCATCTTGAAATCGCCGGTGTGCAGCACGGTGCCGGCCGGCGTCTTGATGGCCACGGCCATCGCGTCAGGGATCGAGTGGTTAACCGCGAAGAATTCAAGATCGAATGGTCCGAACGATCGCGTGTTTCCCTCTTTCACCTCGATTGTCTCGGGCGAGAGGCGATGCTCGGTGAGCTTGGATCTCACCAGGGCCAGGGTCAGCTTGGTCCCGACCAGGGGGATGTCGGCCCGATTGCGGAGCAGGTACGGCACCGCGCCGATGTGGTCCTCGTGGGCGTGCGTCAGGATCAGCGCCTCGACCTGGTCGAGGCGACCGTCTAGGTAGCTGAAGTCCGGCAGGATCAGGTCCACGCCCGGCTGGTCGGACTCGGGGAAGAGCACGCCGCAGTCGACGATGAGCAGTCGGCCGAGGTACTCGAAGACGGTCATGTTCCGACCGATCTCGCCGAGTCCGCCGAGCGCAACAACGCGCAAACCGTTGCTGGCTAGCGGGGGTGGCGGGGTCAGATCGGGATGAGGATAACTCACTATTTTCCTTAGTCTGAAAGATCCGGAAGCTTGACGCCGCCCGCGGCTAGGTCCGCGCGGAGCGTCTGTCGCTCGGTGGCACTGGCCGGGAGCAGCGGGCCGCGCACGCCGCCCCCGGGCAGGCCGAGCAGGTCCATCGCGGCCTTGGTCAGCACCGCCGCCTGATTGCGGAAGAGGCCGACGTTAACCGGAAGCATAGAGAGGTGAAGCTTTGACGCCTCGGCGTTCCTGCCGTTGGTGAACGCGGAGATCATCTCGAAGATCCTGTCACCGACCACGTGGGCGGTGACGCTGATGATGCCGATCCCGCCGATCGCCAGCAGCGGCAGGGTCATCGGGTCGTCGCCGCTGTAATAGGCGAGGTCGGTGTGCGCCAGCACCTGGGACGTGGCGGCGATGTCGCCCTTGGCGTCCTTGACGGCGACGATCCTCGGGTGCTGCGCGAGCCTTATCAGCGTGTCGGTCGCCACCGCGACCGCGGTGCGGGCAGGGATGTCGTAAATGATCACCGGCAGCTCGGTGCTGTCGGCAACGCTTGTGAAGTGCGCGGCCAGGGCGTCCTGCGCGGGCTTGTTGTAGTACGGCGTCACCACGAGCAGCCCGTGCGCGCCGGCCTGCTCGGCCTGCTTCGCGAGCTCGATGGTGTGGGCGGTGATGTTGGTGCCGACGCCCGCGATCACCGCGGCCCGGTCCCCCACGGCCTCGAGGACCACCTGGACAAGGCGGGATTTCTCCTCGTCGGTCGTCGTCGGCGCCTCACCGGTGGTGCCGTTGACGACGATCCCCTCGCTGCGCATGTCGTCCACGAGATGGGCGGCCAGCCTCGCCGCGCCATCGTAGTCGACCGCGCCGTCCGAGGTCATCGGAGTGATCATGGCCGTCATCAGCCGGCCGAAGGGCGCCGAGGTGGTGGTCATGAAAGAACGCTACCGCGCCGGCCGACCGGAGAGCCACTGACGTAGCAGAGGAGCACGGGTCCGTTCGGGATAAAGAAGCCCGGAGAAATTGTGGAACGAACTGGACCGCTACAGGCGGCGGGCGTGGGCTGCGGCGTACGATATCGGTGCAACTCGCCATTTTCTGCCCCACGCGGAGCCCCCCACATGAGTGATAGCGTTCCGACCGCCGCTGCCGCCGATGTCTGGGACTGGGACAGCGCCGGGCCCGTCGCGCCGAACCCGGCGCGCATGTACGACTACTACCTCGGCGGCAAGGACAATTTCCGCGTCGATCGGGATGCCGCCGAGAAGGCTGTGGCCGCGGCGCCGGTGATCCCGGTGCTGGCCCGCGCGAACCGGGCGTTCCTCGTCGATGCGGTTCGGAAGATGGCCGCCGCGGGGATCACCCAGTACCTCGATATCGGTTCCGGGCTGCCCACCTCGCCGAACGTCCACGAGGTGGCCAGCGCGGCGATTCCCGATCCCCGCGTGGTGTACACGGACATCGATCCGATGGTGGTCGCCCACTCGCGAGTGATGCGCGGCCGCTCCGGAACCGCCACGGTCTGCGCCGACCTACGCTCCCCGGCGGCGGTTTTCGCGGCGCCTGAGGTCGGGAAGCTCATCGACTTCAGCCAGCCGTGCGGCCTGCTGATGATGTCCGTGCTGCACTTCGTCAGCGGCGACATCACGCCGCTGGTGGCCGAGTACACGCGGCGGCTCGCGCCCGGCAGCTACCTGGCGCTGTCGCACGTAGTCACCGACGGCGCCGACCCGACCAACGTGGCGGGGGTCGCCGAGGTGTACCAGAAGTCACCCGCCGACGCGCAGGTCCGCACCACCGCCGCGGTCCGGGAGCTGTTCACCGGCTTCGAGCTGCTGCCGCCCGGCCTCACCGACGTGCGGGCGTACACCGACCCGACGTTCGTCTACTCACCGCAGGAGCCCGCGCCCGGCATCTGGATGCTCTGCGCCCTCGGCCGCAAGCTGTAAGGCCAGCCGCGCGCGGCCAAGCTGGTTGCCGCCAGTCGGCGCCCGGCCGACTTAACGGCTGACGCGCGGGATGAATCTGAGCGGCTTTTTCTGATTGCTTCTGCTCGGCTGACCGTCTTGAGGACTCTGAGGCGCGGCTGAGGATTCCGAGATCTCCTCCTGATCCAGCGTGGTCATGCTGAATGACGTACGAACCAAATGGCCTCGAACGCAACGGGAGTGCGATCATGACGATTCAGAACCTGTCCGATCGGAACGAACTGGCCGGGGCACGGCGGGCCCGGCAGAGCGGGAGGGCCAGGCTCTCGGTGGCGCCGACCGTGGGGGCCCTGGCGAGCACGGCGGCCGACCAGGGACGGTGGCTCACCGCGACCCTGCGCCCGGCGGGAACGCTGGACAAGGCGGCGCTGCGCGGGCTCAGCGAGTCACTCGGTCACCTAGCGGCCAGCAGCAACATGGTCATCGTCGATCTGACCGCCGCCGTCATCGGCAGCCCGCGTGCGTTCGCGAGGGAACTGCGGGCACCCGCCCGCACGTTCGACGAGGCCGGGCAGTGCCTGCTGCTGCTCGGCGCATCCCCCGAGTTGACCGCCGAACTCGACCGCCACGCGGTACCGGTCATCACGGTCGCCGCCGACGCGCCGCCTCCTGAGGCGGCCTGAAACCAGGGCCGCGTGCCGCCCGGACGTATGCGCAGCGCCTGTCTTGAACCGGGAGCGGACAGCCAGACGCAAGAGGCTGCTAAGCAGATCCTGCGGGTTGGACTTCGGTGTGGGCGCGGCTGTTAGTGTCCGAGACGTGGACGTCGACCGCGTGATTGAGGTCGAGGGGACCCGGCTGGCTTACCGGGTCTGGGGTTCGCCGGGTGCCGAGCCGCTCGTCCTTCTGCATGCGCTGGCCGAAGGCGCGGCAGATTGGGACGTGGTGGCTCCGGCATTCGGCCGCCACCGGCAGGTTTACGCGCCAGACCTGCGCGGCCGCGGGCGCAGTGACGTCGAGCTAGCCAGGCAGATTCCAGGTGCCCAGCTGGAAACCATCCCGGCAGGGCACTTGATTCACAATGCCGATCCCGAAGCATTTACCCGAACGGCCCTGAGGTTCCTCCGTCCCGCTTAGGCAATGGCTGGTTGACCTTTACCGACGGGCGAGTTTTTGCTGAGACGGTAGCGTTGGACGATATGACGATCATTCCCGACAGCAAGGACTGGACGTGGGTACTCGAGCGGGCCTGCCCCGAGTGCGGGTTTGACACCCGGTTGGTCTCGCGGGAGGAGATCTCCGCGATGATCCGGGCGAACGCGGCGGCCTGGCGCGCGCCGCTCACAGCGCCCGGCGCCGCCGACCGTACTCGCTCGGACCGATGGTCGTCGCTCGAGTACGGCTGTCACGTGCGGGACGTATTCCGGCTCTACGACTACCGACTCAGGCTGATGCTGACCGACGACGACCCGCTCTACCCGAACTGGGACCAGGACGAGACCGCGACCGACGATCAGTACTTCGCGCAGGACCCCGCAGTGGTGGCCGACGAACTGGCCGCGGCCGCTGATGCGCTGGCCGACCGATTCGCAGCCGTCTCCGGCGACCAGTGGCTCCGCCCCGGCCGGCGCAGCGACGGCGCCTCCTTCACCGTGGAGACGTTCGGCCGCTACTTCATCCACGACCCCGTCCACCACCTCCACGACGTAACCGGCATCCAAGCAGCCCCCTGAACCCCGTCCCCGCCCCCGAAGGCGGACGTCAGCCCTCTCACCTACGCCTTAGGGCACATCTTGTACGGCCTGCGGCTAGGCAAAAGGGGTATTTAGGACAGATGGGCGTACAACTTTGGCCCTAAGGTGACGCCCAAACTGATGGGAAGTCGGATGGCGCGGTCCGAACCGATGGGGAGCGGCACCCATCGGCATTATCGTGTGCCGTTCGGGTCATAGGGAGCCCCTAAGGGCACACGATGTGGTATAGCGCCCCGAAGGGACGCTGGACCGGTCACGTAAGCATCAGCCGTCAAGAGACGGCGGAGCGGGTTGGGGTTGATTCAACCTGATAAGAGAAGGCGGGGCGCAGCGGGTGTCCGCCGCGTCGTTCCTCCCTCCGATCGCGTTTTATCGGTGGGAGGACTTGACGCGCCGGACACCCGCAAGCCCCAGCGACCTCTAAGCAGCCAAGTCGAAAGTTAGGCGGCGCTTGCGCCTAGGTAGGCCTCCCATTGAGGATCGCCGTCGTACTGAGCGCCGATGAGCCGCCAGTGGGCGCCCTTGGGGACGGCCGGCGCCACCGGGAGGGTCCAGCCAAGCTCGGAGAGAAATCGGTCCGCCTTGCGGTGATTGCACAGCTGGCACGCGGCGACGCAGTTCTCCCAGGCGTGCCCGCCACCTCGGCTCCGCGGGATCACATGGTCGATCGTCTCGGCGTGGCGACCGCAATAGGCGCACTTGTAGTTGTCCCTGCGCATCAGCGCGGCCCGGGTGAGGGGCACACGGTTGCGCTGCGGGATGCGAATGTACCGGCGGAGCCGGATCACGGAGGGGGTGACCACCTCGATCGCGGCGGAATGCAGCAGCCGCCCGCCAGGGTCATGATGCACGATCTCTGCCTTGTCGCCTAGGACTAGGCAGACAGCCCGTCGGAGACCGACGGTGGTTAGTGGCTCATAGGTGACGTTGAGCAGCAGCACTCGTCGCACGGGCACCTCCGGAGGCACCGGTATTGAGGCGCCGCTCGCATCACCGGGACAGGACTAATCCCGGTGTGACCGAAGCCACGTGCCTCCGCCAACGTCTCTAGAGTACAAGGCATCTGTGGAATGTTGGTTAACGCCTGGTAACGAGCAACGAATAGGGTGCCGCTATGGCATCTTTTCGCGCCGAGTACCCGGCAGCGCAGCGGCTCGATCTCGTCGAGAATCTCTTCGGACACCGCGTGGCCGACCCCTACCGCTGGCTTGAGGATGCCGACTCCCCGCAGACCCGGGAGTGGCTCGCCGCCGAGGAGTCGCTCTGGGAGGGCTACCGGGCGGGCCTGCGGGACCGGGAGACGTTCGCCTCCCGGGTGCGAGAGCTGCTCCGGGTCGGGTCAGTGGGGCTGCCCGCCTGGCGCGGGACGACACGGTTCTACACCCGGCGCGATCCGGACCAGGAGCACGCCGTTCTCTACGTCTCAGATCATGAAATTTCGTCCAACCCGTCGGCCTGCGATGCTGAAACCGCACCGCACGCGGGAACCGGAGCAAACGCAGGCACCGGAGCAAACGCAGACAACGGCCCAACCGGGGGGACGGGCACGATCGCGGGCGAGCGCGTGCTGATCGATCCCGTTGCGATCGATGTGTCCGGGCGGACGACGCTGGACGCCTGGCAGCCAGACAAGGAGGGCCGACTGCTCGCCTATCAGCTCTCGCATGGCGGGGACGAGGAGTCGCTGCTGCGGGTGCTTGACGTCACGACCGGCGAGCTGGTGGACGGGCCGATCGACCGGTGCCGGTACTCCGGCGTCGCCTGGCTGCCCGGGGGCAAGGCGTTCTACTACGTGCGGCGGCTGCCGCCGGACGCGCTCCCCGAGGGCGAGGCGCAGTACCACCGGCGGGTTTACCTGCACACGGTGGGAGAGGCCCCGGAGACGGACGTCGAGGTGTTCGGCGCGGGGCGGGACAAGACGACCTACTACGGGGCCAGTGTCAGCATGGACGGGCGGTGGCTGATCATCTCGGCATCCATCGGGACCGCGCCGAGGGAGGACGTCTGGATCGCGGACCTGACCGCCAGCGACCCCGCGTTCCCGGTGCTGGTTCCGCTCATGGTCGGGCTTGACGCCCAGGCCTCGCCCTGGGTCGGGCGCGACGGCCGGCTCTACGTGTTCACCGACCTGGCCGCGCCGCGCGGGCGGATCTGCGTCGCCGACCCCGCCGCGCCGGGACCCGAGGGCTGGCGGGACCTGATCGGCGAGGACGCCGCCTCGGTGCTGCGCAGCTACGCCATCCTGGACGACCTCGACCGGCCGGTCATGCTCGTCTCGCGCACGCGGCACGCGGTCAGCGAGGTCACCGTGCACGACCTGGCCACCGGCGAGCAGCTGACCACGCTCGACCTGCCGGGGATCGGATCGATCGGCGGGATCGCGGAGCGGCCGACCGGCGGGCACGAGGCGTGGTTCGGCTACACGGACTACACGACGCCGCCGGTTGTGCTCCGCTACGACGCGTCGTCCGGGGAACTGACCACCTGGGCGAGATCGCCCGGCTCGGTCGCCGCCCCTCCGCAGGTGACCGCCTCGCAGGTCACGTACCGCTCCGCCGACGGCACCGAGATCCGGATGGTGGTAATCGAGCCCGGCGGCGAAGCACGGGACCGTTCCAAAGAAAGATCTTGCATTCTCTACGGATACGGGGGCTTCGACATCAGCATGACCCCCGGCTACTCCGCCAACATCCTCGCCTGGGTCGAGGCGGGCGGCGTGTACGCGGTCGCGGGGCTGCGCGGCGGGAGTGAGGAAGGCGAGGAGTGGCACCGGGCGGGGATGCTCGACCGCAAGCAGAACGTCTTCGACGACTTCCACGCCGCGGCCGAGCACCTCATCACGACCGGGGTGACGTCACCGGCCAAGCTCGCGGTCTGGGGCGGGTCGAACGGCGGGCTGCTCGTCGGCGCGGCGGTTACCCAGCGGCCCGACCTGTTCACGGCGGTGGTCTGCTCGGCGCCGCTGCTCGACATGGTGCGGTACGAGCGGTTCCCGATCGGCGAGACGTGGAACACGGAGTACGGGACGGCAGCGTCGCCCGTCGAGCTGGAGTGGCTGCTGGGGTACTCGCCCTACCACCACGTGGTCGACGGGACGCCGTACCCGGCGGTGCTGTTCACCGTCTTCAGCAACGACACGCGCGTTGACCCGGTGCACGGATACAAGATGTGCGCCGCCATGCAGCACGCCACGGTGTCCGAGCGGCCGGTACTGCTGCGCGCGGAGGGGCAGGTGGGGCACGGACAGCGCGCGGTGTCCCTCTCGGCCACGCTGGCCGGCGACTGCCTCGCCTTCATGGCCCTGGAGACCGGCCTGCACGAAGTCTAGGCCGACGGAGCGAGCGGTGTCGTTACGGCCGGGGGCGAGAGCCGCCGCCCGATGCACGCACCTCGCGCGCAGCGAGCCCGGTAGCCTCGCCTGGAGACGCGAAGTTCGGACTGGGTCACGGGAGGGTCGGTGTGATGGCTGGCGTCCAGATGGCGGTGCTCGGCGGTGCGCATCCCGGGCCCGACACGCTGCTCAGCAGCTGCGGCGCCAATCCGGGTCTGACCTGCCAACTCGTCTGGGACCTTTCCCACAACCGGCACGCCTCGGCCATAAGCAGCGAATTTCTCTCCGGGCCGGTCCACCTGCTGCTGCGCGTGATCTTCGTCGTCGTCCTCGCGCTCGTCGTCCAGGCGATCGTGCACCGGGTGATCAACCGGCTGACCGAGCGGGCGACGCACTCCCTCCTTCCGCAGCTGCGCAACGGCGCGGCGGCGGCCCGGCGCGCGCCCGCGCGGCTGGCAGAGCGACGGCGGCGGGGCAAGGCAGCGGCGGAGGCGGGCGGGGACGACGCCACCGCCCTGGGCGCGGCGGCGGCCCGGGGCACCGTGACGGACCCGACCGGCGGGGCCGAGCCCCGGCGCGATCAACAGCGCCGCCGCGCAGGCCGAACGGGCCCTGGTCGACGAGCGCCGCAAGCAGCGGGTCCGCGCCCTCGGCTCGATCTTGCGCAGCATCGCGTCGATCACCATCTTCTCGATCGCCAGCGTCGTCATCCTCGGCGACCTCGGCATCAACCTCGCGCCGCTGCTCGCCAGCGCCGGCGTGGTCGGCGTCGCGATCGGGTTCGGCGCGCAGAGCATGGTCCGCGACTACCTGGCCGGGATCTTCATGCTGGTCGAGGACCAGTACGGGGTGGGCGACGTGATCACCATCGGGGACGCGACGGGCACCGTGGAGAACGTCACGCTGCGGGTCACCAGGATGCGCGACGTGAGCGGCATCGTCTGGCACATCCGCAACGGCGCGATCGAGCAGGTCGGCAACGAGTCGCAGGGCTGGGCGCGGGCGGTCATCGACTTCCCGGTGCCGTACCAGGTGGACCTCGCGGAGATCAGGTCGCTGCTCGCCGAGCGCCGCGCGAGGCGCTCTGGGACGACCCGGTCTGGCGGGTGGTCCTGCTCGACCCGCCCGAGGTGTGGGGCGCGCAGGAGATCTCCAGCAGCGAGGTCACCATGCGGATCGTGGCGAAGACCGCGCCGCTGCGCCAGTGGGAGGTCGAGCGGGAACTGCGCGCCCGGGTGAAGGCGGCGCTCGACGCGGCCGGGATCCACCGCCGCCGAGGCGCCATCGCCGCGGCGACGCAAACCAGAGGGGCGTGAGTCACGATCGCACGGGCACGGATAGGCTGGCACCGTTATGAGCGAGGAGACCGCGCGGACGCCGCGCACCTTCTATGAGCCAGTCGGCGGCGAGGAGACCTTCACCCGCCTGGTCAGCCGGTTCTACCAGGAGGTCGCGGCCGACCCGGTACTGAGGCCGGTCTACCCGACGCAGGACCTGGGTCCGGCCGAGGAACACCTGCGGCTGTTCCTCATCCAGTACTGGGGCGGGCCCGCGACCTACAACGAGCTGCGCGGGCACCCGCGGCTGCGGATGCGGCACGTGCACTTCAGCATCGGCGAGACCGAGCGGGACCTGTGGCTCAAGCACATGCGGACCGCGCTTGACGAGCTCGAGCTGCCCGCGGCGCTGGACGCGCAGCTCTGGGACTACCTCGTGATGGCCGCGCACTCCCTGGTCAACGCGGCACCCGAAGACGGGCCTGACCAGGGCGGGCGCGGCGGCTTCGGCCTGACGCCGGCCTGAGTACCCGGGGATAAGGCGAAGTCACGGTCCGTTCAAAAGACTAAAATCTTTTCTCCTGAACGGACCGTGGTTTCTACCCTCGGGTGAGCTTCCTGTAGGTCACGCGGTGCGGCCTGGCCGCCTCCGCGCCCAGGCGCTCGATCTTGTTCTTCTCGTAGGACTCGAAGTTGCCCTCGAACCAGAACCAGTTCGCGCCGCCCTCCCAGGCCAGGATGTGGGTTGCCACCCGGTCCAGGAACCAGCGGTCGTGGCTGGTGATCACGGCGCAGCCGGGGAACTCGAGCAGCGCGTTCTCCAGGCTGGCCAGGGTCTCCACGTCGAGGTCGTTGGTCGGCTCGTCGAGCAGCAGCAGGTTGCCGCCCTGCTTGAGGGTGAGCGCGAGGTTCATCCGGTTCCGCTCGCCGCCGGACATCACGCCCGCCAGCTTCTGCTGGTCGCCGCCCTTGAAGCCGAACGCCGCCACGTAGGCCCGGCTGGGGAACTCCATGTTGCCGACGCGGATGAACGTCTCGCCGTCGGAGATCGCCTCCCAGACGTTCTTCGCCGGGTCGATGCGGGAGCGGTTCTGGTCGGAGTAGGAGATCTTGACGGTGTCGCCGATCCGGATGGTGCCGCTGTCCGGCTTCTCCTCGCCGATGATCATCTTGAAGAGCGTGGTCTTGCCGACGCCGTTCGGGCCGATGACGCCGACGATGCCGTTCCTCGGCAGGCTGAAGCTCAGGTCGTCGTAGAGGACGCGGTCACCGAATCCCTTGACCAGGTGCTCGACCTCCACGACCGTGTTGCCCAGGCGCGGGCCCGGCGGGATCTGGATCTCCTCGAAGTCGAGCTTGCGGTTCCTGTCCGCCTCGGCGGCCATCTCGTCGTACCGGTCAAGGCGCGCCCTCGACTTGGTCTGGCGGGCGCGGGCGCTCGACCTGACCCACTCGAGCTCGTCGTCGAGGCGCTTGCGCATCTTCGCGTCCTTGGCGCCCTCGACCTTGAGCCGGGCGGCCTTCGTCTCCAGGTAGGTGGTGTAGTTGCCCTCGTAGGGGTAGGCGTGGCCGCGGTCGAGCTCGAGGATCCACTGCGCCACGTTCTCCAGGAAGTACCGATCGTGGGTGATGGCGATGACGGTGCCCGGGTACTTCTCCAGGTGCTGCTCCAGCCAGAGGACCGACTCCGCGTCCAGGTGGTTGGTGGGCTCGTCGAGCAGCAGCAGGTCGGGCTGCTGCAGGAGCAGCTTGCAGAGGGCGACCCGGCGCCGCTCGCCGCCCGACAGGCTGGTGACGTCGGAGTCAGGCGGCGGGCAGCGCAGGGCGTCCATCGCCTGCTCGAGCTGGCTGTCCAGGTCCCAGGCGTCCTTGTGCTCGATCTGCTCGGTGAGCTTGCTCATCTGCTCCATGAGCTCGTCCGAGTAGTCGGTCGCCATCTTCTCGGCGATCTCGTTGTACTCCTCGAGCACCTTCTTGGTCTCGGCGACGCCCTCCTCGACGTTGCCGAGGACCGTCTTCTCCTCGTTGAGCATCGGCTCCTGGGCGAGGATGCCCACGGTGAAGCCGGGCATCAGCTTGGCCTCGCCGTTGGAGACCTGCTCGAGCCCGGCCATGATCTTCAGCAGCGTGGACTTGCCGGTGCCGTTGGGGCCTACGACACCGATCTTCGCCCCAGGGAGAAAGCTCAGCGTGACGTTGTCGAGGACGACCTTGTCACCATGCGCCTTACGGACGGCGCGAAGGCTGTAAATAAACTCCGGCATGTCTCGTTCCTACCTGTTGCAGCAGGTCAACAGCCTGCTGCGATCGTCTTAGTCAGGGAAAAGTCTTCGACGGTTGCAAGTCATGGCTCTGGCAGCGAGCCGCGCCGGCACCACCTTCAAGAAGTGCGGCCGCAGCAACCACCAAGCCCGACTCCAACAAGCTGTGCGACTTCCACCTGTCAGCATACGTGCGATGACCCCGAGCACTGCGCGCGCACCTGAACGCTGCTGCTACCGGGTGAACGGCGAGCAGGTTGATGAGTAGGTTGCGCCTCCCGACAATTCTCTGAGCTGGCGTGATGTAGGTGGGGAAACTGCGCGCACCCGCTGGTTCCACCGCACCCGCTTAAACCGCGAATACACCATGGTCAGCTAGAAATTGGCGGCTGCGCTAACGCTAGTTAGCAGCGGCTTTTCACAGGTGCCTGGTCTTTGGCGCCGCGTCGGACGGGTCGTAGAGGCAGACGCGGTCGCGGCCGGTGTTCTTGGCCCGGTACAGCGCGATGTCGGCGGCGGCGAGCAGTTCGAACAGGTCCGCGCCGTGGGTGCCGAGCGCCGCGACGCCGATCGAGACGGTGACGCCGACGATCGTGTCGTGGGTGAGCACCTTCACCACGCCGGCCCCCCGGCGGACTCGCTCGGCGACCTGGCACGCCTCCTCCGCGGTCGTGCCAGTGAGCAGGATGACGAACTCCTCGCCGCCGAACCGGCCCACCAGGTCGGAATCGCGGACCTGCTGGCGCATCTCCGCGGTCACCGTCCTCAGGACGGCGTCGCCGGTCAGGTGGCCGTGGGTATCGTTGACCTTCTTGAAGTGATCGACGTCGGCGAGCAGCACCGCCAGCGGCTCGCGCCGGCGCTGCGCCCTGGCGATCGCCAGGGCGGCCTCGCTCTGCCAGGCGCCCGCGTTAAGCACGCCGGTCTTCGGATCGGTGCGCGCCTGCGCCTTGAGCTGCGAGTGGAGCAGGCTGCGCTGGAGCAGGATCACCGGGGGCAGCGCCACAAGGAGCAGCAGGGCGCTCAGCTCACAGGCGATCGTGACCAGGATGCCCACGCAGGTCTCGGTCAGGTCGAGCAGCATCCGCTCGCGGTCCCAGAGCATGTCGGCCAGCCGGGCGTCCGGGTTGGCGAGCCAGGCGGCGATCGCGACCAGGCAGGTGTTCAGCACGGCGAAGGCGACGGCGCAGGCGACCGCGACCGCCGCCTGCTGCGGCCGCATGAGCCATGCGTTCGGCCCCGGGTAGGTCAGCCAGCCGGCCGTATGGCCGTGCGCCGAGGCCGGGGCGAGCAAGCGGAACAGGGCCGACGTGCACGCGCCCGCCAGGCCGAGCGCCGCTGTGCTGAATATCCGGCGGTAGATCGGCCCCCGGCGCACCCGCACGTAGATCAGCAGGCCGAGCACGGCTGGCGCGATCAGCGCGTAAAACGGCGGCAGCAGGAGCGCCACCGGCAGCCACCACGCGGACAGCAGATCCCGCCAGACCCCCGAGGGCTGGCCGAGCCGCCTGGTCGCCTCGACGCAGAGAGCACCGCAGCACATCAGCCCGGCGAACAAGGTGACGTCACCGACTGTAACCGGGGCCCTGGTGGCCTCTACCCCGATGAGCGTGAGGTAGCAGGCGAGCACCGACAGCACATAACCGACCAGCGTGAACGTTTCGTCGAGCAGCGGGCAGCGCCGCGGCCACGCTAGGCCCCCCTGGGCCTCCTGCTGCCGCTGCCTCATCGCGTCCTGGACTGCTGACATGCTCGCTGCCTGTCGCCTTCCTGCAACTTCTTCCTACAACTTCCCGACGTCCGGTCTAACCCAGCGCTTGTAAGTCACTCTAGGTGACACCATAGATGCAAACTGTGCTGTGCGTGCGCAGAACTTCTATGTTGGCTATCGCCTCATTGGGTGCCGCACGACTTGACATGCGTCACCATGAGTAACAGACGACAACGTGCGACTCCCGTCGTGGCAGGTCACCGGCCGTTTAGAAGGCCGGCGCGAGCCCACCCCGGAGCGGCGCGACCCATGGTCAACTTTCTCGACGTTCCAGGGGTGCTCACATGCGCCTGACGTTACCTTCGGTACATGAGCGAACACACACAGCACCCATTCACTGTCGGAGGCACCCAGAAACTGGACGCCGCGGCGGCCGCGGCCAAGGCCGGGGCCGAGGCGTCGTCCATGCTCCTCTCCTCCGGCACAGCGTCAGCCAGGACCGCCTCCCCCTCGATCGCGACCGGGCGCGGGGCCACCATCTTCGTCGCCGCCAGCGACACCAGCAGCGCGGGCCAGGCCGGCGCCGACTACGTGTGCACTGGCACCAGCACGACCGGCGGCGACGAGGTGATAATCAACGCCGCGATCGCCGAGGCGCAAGGCGGCAAGGTCGTGCTCCTGGAGGGCAACTACTGGCGTACGAAGCCGATCACCTGCGACTACGACTACACCGTCCTGGAAGGCCAGGGTCCCGCCACCACCATCGCCGTCCCGACGAGCGGGGTATCGCCGTCCGGATACGCGAGCATCATCTTCGGGAACACGCGGACGCTCACCGGCTCGTCGATCCGGCACCTGCGCGTCCAGCCCCAGGGCCCCGGCACCGACCTGGTCAGCGGGTCGGGGAACGGGATCGCGTACCGGTGCAACGACGGGCGCATCGAGGACGTGACCGTCCAGTCGTGCTCCGGTGACGGGTGGAAGATCGGCGGCTGCACTAACGCGTCGCTCCAGGTCACCGTCACCCAGCCCATCGACGCCGTGGCCGGCCTCACCGAGCAGACCTGGAGCGTCTCCGCCGTCCCCCCGATCGCGCTGCCCGCCTGGGCGAAGGTGGTCCCTCCCTCCTACTCCGGGACCCCGGGCAACGACGACGGCATCGAGACCGTCGCGATCACGGCCACGGGGAGCAACACGGTCACCGTGGTGCGCGGCTGGCAGTCCACGCCCGTCGAGGCCATCGCCTCGAATGCACTTCTCATCCCCCTCGACTTGGTGTACGAGGTCGCGGGCGCCACGCTGAACACCGCCTTCCCCGGCGGCAACGGGATGGTGATCGAGGCCACGGTGCAGAACAGCGAGTTCACCCGGTGCGTCGTCAACGGCGGCATGAAACTCGACCCCCCGCGCGGCTCGCACGGCATCGTGGCGTTCGGCGGCATCAACAAGCTCCTTTACTGCCACCCCTACTTCAACCCACTGGACGGGCTGTACGTCGACTGCCGTGGCGTGGGCGGGATGGGGGCGATGCAGGTAATCGGCGGCGAGTACGAGACCAACGGCAACGCCGGCATCAGCATGATCAACGCCTACTACATGCAGGTCTCCGGCACAAAGCATTACGCCAACGGACTGGCAAGCATCCTGCTTCAGGAATGCGACCGCGCCATCCTCGACGGCGTGAACTCGCTGTATAACGCCGGCGAGTCGAGTCCCGATTTCCAGCACATTTTTTCGAATAGTTGCCAGCGGACGACGATCAGCGGGGGGCTGTTCCAGCTCGGAGAGGCGACCGCCATCGTCATCAACGGGTACTCGCCCGGGACGAGCGTGCATGACAACACCGTCTACGGGCTCGACCCGTCCGCCCCGTACGCGAACGCGATCCGCCTGTCCGGCTGCTACGACGTGGACGTCATCGACAACATCGTGGACAGGCCCATCCTCGAGGACACCACGCCAGGCGGCGACTTCAACCGCATCTGGGGCAATCGCATCCTGGACACCAACAACGCCACGGGCGCCACGCTCGCCGGGGTGTACACGAATGGGCCGCACACCGTCGCCCACGAGAACCTCGGGCAGGGCGACAAGGTCTACAACTCCGACAGCACTTTCACCGCCGTGCTCCGCAAGACGCACCTGGTCTCGGCGCCTAACGGCGGCACGACCGTCACCCTGCCCGGCGCGGGCTACTTCGGGGCGAGCACCAACGTTGCCCTGGCCTCCGGGTCGCAGGGCGTCGCGCTCCCGCAGGGCACGCTGACCCTCGCGGGCGCGCCGGCTTACGTGCCGATCGCCGGGCAGGTCATGGTGCCGGTGGCTGGGGGCCAGTGGTCGCTCGTGACCTACAGCTCGATCAACGGGGCCGTGATGAGCGGCTGCGTGGGTGGCTCCGGCACCACGACGACGGGGAACGTTTACCTGCTACCGCCCGACGGCGAGGAGTTCTCGATCGCGCAGACCAACAACTCGAACACGGTCACCCTGCAGGCGCCGCCCGGGTCGCTCATCAACGGCGAGGCGTCCTTCACGCTGACGCCCCAGCGCGTGTACCGGGTCATGCTGTGCTCGGGCAACTGGAACGCCTATTAGGAAGGCTGCCCGGTCACCGACTCGTTGGGTGCCGCACGACTTGACATTCGTCACTATGAGTAACAGATGACAACGTGCGGCACCCGTCGTGGCAGGTCACTGGCTGTTTAGTAGGTCGGGGCGATCTCCGCCTGTGCGCCGAGACCCGTGGCCAACTTCTCGAAATCGGCGTCGGACATCTCGGGGCCGGCTATCCCAGGGTCGGCCATCCCGAGGTCGGACACCCCGAGGTCGGTCATCCTCGGGGTCGGCGATCCCGGGGTCGGCCATCCCGGGGCCCGCCATCCCGAGGTCGGCCATCTCGCCCCCGTCGTCCGGGCGTCCACGATCGCATCGAGGTCCTGCCTGGCCACCTCGCCGTCCGCCTGCTCACGCGCCGAGTTCCACGGCGACGTCTGGGCGCCCCGGTTGAAGTGCGACCAGCCGTACGCCAGGTCGTGTCCCACCGAGTCCGCCTCGACCTGCATCTGCGTCCGCGTGCGCTGCTGATCGTCCACCCAGGTCCTGGTGACGATCTTGCCCCGGACGAGGACCATGTCCCCCTTGCGCAGCGAACCCTTGACGTTCACGGCGAGCCTGCGCCAGCACTTGACCGTGTAGTACGACGTGTCCCCGTTCTCCCACTCCCCGGTGGTCCGGTTCACCCGGCGGGGCGTGGAGCCCACGCGGATCTCGGTGACGGGCGTGTGCGTCGGCGTAGGCTGCCAGAACTTGGGTTCGGCGGTCACGAATCCGCGCAGGGTGAACGTGTTCTCCTGGCTCATGCCATCCTCCTTGCTCGCAATACCTGCTTTACTGCGTCCGGCGGCGGCCGCCGCCCGGTTCGCATTTCCACGCGTGCCCGAGCCGCCGGCGCCCGGCAGCGGCAATCCGTTGCCTGTGGATAACGCGCCCGAATTGTCCACCGCCTGTGGACAACGACTTGCGATCATGGCGGCAGCGCGGCATAATGCGCGGCCCGGTACCCGGTCCGGACGTCGCGGCAGACCGGCAGCGCCGCGGCGGATAGCAATAGCGGACGTCGACGGCAGTGACGAGGCGCAGCGGCATGGCGATAGCGACTCATGGGGGGTTAAGCGGATACCAGCTCGGACGGCTCGGCGATGACGTCGACCAGGGCGCCGTTGCGCATCACGGTGATGGGAAGCGGGCGGCCGATCGCCTCGGCGAACATCAGGCGCTGCAGGTCCTGAGCCGTCGCGACCTCCTCGCCCGCGGCGGTGAGCAGCAGGTCCCCGGGGCGCAGCCCGGCCCGGTCGGCCGGGCCTCGCGACACGACCGACGCGACGCGCAGCCCGGTTGAGCGCCCGCCGAGACGCGGCCGCCAGACCGGTGGCACCGGCGCGGGCGCCACGACGACGCCCAGGTAGGCGCGGCGGACCCGCCCGTCGCGCATCAGCGCGGACACGATCCGCCTGGTCGTCGAGTTGACGGGGACGGCGAGCCCGACCCCCACCCCGGCCACCGCGGTGTTGATCCCGACCACCCGGGCGCGCGAGTCGGCGAGCGCGCCGCCGGAATTGCCGGGGTTGAGCGCGGCGTCGGTCTGGATAACGTCCTCGATCAGCCCGTGCTCTCCCGTCGGCAGCGACCGGCCGAGCGCGCTGACCACGCCGGCGGTGACCGTCCCGGACAGTCCGAGCGGGTTGCCGACGGCGACGACAAGCTGCCCGACCACGAGGTCGTCGGCCTCGCCGAGCTCGGCCGGCTCGGGGACGTCACCGCGTCGCGCGCAGCACCGCCAGGTCCGACAGCGGGTCCGCCCCCACGACCTGGAACGGCGCCGTCGTCCCGTCGGAGAACGCCGCGGTCCCGCCCGCTGCATGCCCGACCACGTGCGCGTTCGTCAGCAGGAACCCGTCCGCCGTGAACACCACGGCCGACCCGAGCGACTCCCCCGCCCGCCTCGGCACCCGCACGCTCGCGACCTTGGGCGTCAGCCGCTCCGCCGACGCCGGCGACGATGGTCGAGTAGGCGTCCAAGAGGTTCACTTACTCCCATACTTTGATTACATCATTACAAAGCAAAAAGTCAAGTGATAAGGAACGGACCCGTGGCTCCGCCCGGCTCCCTCCACCGCACACCCACCGACCAGAGCGCACAGTCGGGCCCCAGCGGCTGTTGCGACTGAAGAGACGTGTCCACTGGATGCGGACCAGCTCGAACTGACCTATCGGTTACGCCATCGACATCCCTAGCAGCGCGCCGCGCTCCCCCGTCAGTGATTTCGACTAGCGCTGAAAGTTTGACCGCCTATCACCGGCCAAACTTTCAGCGCTAAGCCGAGGCGTAGCGGGCGGGGAGCGCGGGACACGTGGGGTTGAGGGCGGGAGCGCGGGACGGGGAGCGCGGGATATGTGGGGTTGAGGGCGGGAGCGCGGGACGGGGAGCACGGGACATGTGGGGTTGAGGGCGGGAGCGGACGCGGGACGGGGAGCGCGGGATATGTGGGGTTGAGGGCGGGAGCGCGGGACGGGGAGCGCGGGATACGTGGGGTTGAGGGCGGGAGCGCGGGGCGGGGAGCACGGGACACGTGGGGTTGAGGGCGGGAGCGGGAGCGCGGGACGGGGAGCGCGGGATATGTGGGGTTGAGGGCGGGAGCGCGGGACGGGGAGCACGGGACACGTGGGGTTGAGGGCGGGAGCGCGGGACGGGGAGCACGGGATATGTGGGGTTGAGGTGGAGGGGCGTGCGGGACGGGGGAAACAGGCCCGGGGCGTGGGGGCGTGCTCGTTCGCAAGGGGAAATGGGGCGGAGTACGCGGAGCAACGGTTCGTTCAAAATGATTCGGAGAGTTAGCGGGCTGGACCCTGGCGGCGGGGAGCAGTGGAGACCGATTGGGTTCGTGGTTTTAGACCTTGCGGGCGAACAGCGGTGGGCGTTTGATGGGGGAATCATGCGGCCTGTCGCGCATCTCGCGAACCTTGACCTGAACCTGCTCGTCGCGCTGCGCGAACTGACGCGGGAGCGAAGCGTTACGCGCGCCGCGCAGCGGCTCGGGGTGACCCAGCCGGCGGCGAGCGCGGCGCTGTCGCGGCTGCGCCGGCACTTCGGCGACGAACTGCTGGTCCGCGAGCACGGTGAGTACGTGCTGACGGCGCTCGGCGAGCAGCTCGCCGGGCAGGTGGAGGCGGTCTGCTCCGCGACCGAGCGGCTCTTCGCGGCGTCGACCGACTTCGAACCGGCGACCTCCGATCGCGAGTTCACCCTGGTCATGGCCGACTACACGATCATGGTGATGGGCGAGGCGCTCTCCCAGGCGCTGCAGCGGGCGGCGCCCCGGGCCCGGCTGCACATCCGGCTGGTGCGCGAATCGCTGGCCACCGAGTACGCGGAGGGCATCCGGTTCGTCGACGGGATGGTCGCACCGCCAAGCAACGGGTTCTCGCTGCCCGACACGAGGTCGGCCGAGCTGTTCATCGACCGGTGGGTATGCGTGGTCGACGCTGACAACCCGGTGCTTGCCGGGGGGCGCGCGCTGCGGCTGCGGGACCTGGCCGGGCTGCCCTGGGTAGCGCCCTACTACCGGTCGGGGCAGCGGGGGGTTCCCTCCGTACCGGTGATGCGGCAGCTCGCCGCGCTCGACCTGCAGCCCAGGATCGCGGTCCGGGTAGAGAGCTATCTCGCGGTCCCTTACTTCGTGGTCGGCACCGACCGGGTCGCGCTGATGCAGGAACGGCTGGCCAGCCGGCTGGCGACCACGGCCAACTTGCGGGTGCTCGAATGCCCGGGCGACGCCGAGCCGATCGTCGAGGCACTGTGGTGGCACCGGCAGTACGAGGACGACACCGCGCACGCCTGGCTGCGACGATTGATCGTGGAAACCGCGAGGAAATTGTTACCTAAACGCAATCGGTGAAACGGGAAACAGCAGGTCACGGGGATTGCAGGCGAGTGCAATAAATCCGGCTTATACCGAATAGCACAAGGTTTTCTTTGTTTGGGCGATGTAACAGATTTAACGTCCCAGACATGCCGCATGAACTTACCGAACTTCGGCTGGACGCGGTGACGCGTCCCGCCTCCGGGTCCGTGCACGAGATCGCCGCCGACGTTTGCGTCGTCGGCGCCGGGATCGCGGGCTCGACTGCGGCCATCGAATCGGCCCGCCTGGGCCGCTCCGTGGTGCTCATCGACTCGCTGCCGTTGATCGGCGGGCAGATGGTGCACTCGCTGATCGGCCTGTTCTGCGGGGTGTTCGGGAACGCGCCCGAGCACGTGCAGCTGACGCACGGGGTGTTCGACGACATTTTCGCCGCGCTCGAGCCATCCGGGGACTTGTACTTCTCACGCGGGCACACGACCACCGTCTTCTACAACGAGGTCGCGCTCGGGCGGTGGCTGGAGCGGACCGTGCAGTCCCTCGGCATCCAGGTGATCACCGGCGCGGTGCTCGGCGACGTCACGCTTTCCGATGGGGTGGTGACGTCCGCCGACTTCGCGACCCGCTACGGGGACGTGCGGGTCCTGGCGTCCGGGTACGTGGACGCGAGCGGCGACGCGGCGCTGGCCTGGCAGGCGGGTCTGCCCTGCTGGGAGCCGTCACGGCCGATCTACGGCAGCCAGCAGTTCATCGTGGAGAACCTGCACGAGGCGTACAAGCCCGAGGCGGGGGAGATCGACGCGGTGTTCGCCGCGGGGGGAGAGGAAGCCGGGCTGCTGCGGCGGGGCGGGCTCGCGTTCTTCTTCCCCGGGCGCGGCACCGCGGTGATGAACGTGACGCACATCGACGCGCCGCTCGATCCGGTTTCCGCCTCGCGGGCCATGTTCGAGGGGCGGGACCAGGCCGATCGCGCGCTTGAGCTGCTTCGGGCTGAGTTCCCCAAGGCGTTCGGCGAGGCGCGGGTGCGGGCGTACGGGTTCCCTGGACGCCGGCAGACGCGGTGGATCAAGGGTGCGCACCAGCTCTCGGTGGACGAGGTGCGGTCCGGTGTGCGCTTCGACGACGCGGTGGCGCGGACGGCGTGGCCGGTGGAGCTGCACGACCGGTCGGACGGCTACGTGTGGGAGATGTTCCCGGCGGATCACGTGCATTACGTCCCGCTGCGGTCGATGGTCCCGCCGGCCGCGCACAACCTGGTGGCCGCGGGGCGGTGCATCGACGGCGACGCCGCGGCGCTGTCGAGCGTGCGGGTGATGGGGCCGTGCTCGGCGATGGGCGCGGCGGCGGCGCACGCGCTTGACCTGGCGGGCTCGGGCGAGGCCGGCGGGTCCGGCCGGCAGCGTGCATGACATTGACGTCGGGCGGCTGCGGGAGCGGCTCGGCGCCAATCTAGGCAGCCCGGGTGGCGGGTAACCAATGGCGTTTTGCCCGTCACCCGGGCCGATGACGGGCGAACCGGGAGGCGGCCACCGATGATCGACGACGATGGGCGGAGCGGCTGATGTTCTTGACCGACGACGAGAAGCGGATGCGCGACGGCGCCGAGGGCGACGCCGTCGCGGCCGCGATGGACCTGCTGATCAGGTACGGGTTTGCGCTCGACGCGGAGCGGCTCTGCGACATCCGCAACGTGGCGGGCACGATGACCCAGCCGTCTCCGGTCAAGGCGCGGCTGGTCGCCGAGGGCGGCTGGGACAAGGCGTTCGCGGTGATCAACCTGGACAGCGACCTGGACCTGACGATCCCCTCGATGCGGGTGCCGACGTGCCAGCTGCAGCATGGGTTCGGGCCCGACTCGGTGGACATCGTGCCCTACCCGCGGGCGAACGTCGCGTTGCAGGAGGACGCGGAGTCGTTCTACGGGCGGCACGGGGTGAACATCCTCGCCACCTGCACGCCCTACCAGGTGGGGAACCTGCCGCTGCGCGGCGAGCACTGTGCGTGGATGGAGTCCTCCGCGGTGATCTACGCGAACTCGGTGCTCGGCGCGCGAACCAACTGCGAGGGGATCGCCTCCACCGGCGCGGCGTCGCTGACCGGGAAGATCCCGTGCTGGGGGAACCATCTGGAGGCCAACCGGTATGGCACTCACCTGATCTCGGTGCAGGGCCTGCGGGTCGAGAGCTTCCAGGACTGGGGGCTGCTCGGCTACTTCGCCGGCGGGGTCGCGGGCGAGGACCACCCGGTGATCGTCGGTTCCGTCTCCCGGCCCGACCTGACCGAGCTCAAGCACTTCGGCGCGGCGGCGGCGACGTCCGGCGGGGTCGAGCTCTACCACGTTCCGGGGATCACCCCGGAGGCGCCGACGGTGGCGGCCGCGTTCAACGGCGAGGCGGTGGTGCCGGAGGCGGTGGTGTACTCCCCGGCCGAGCGGCGGGCGATGTACGAGACGCTGAACGAGATCGGCTCGTCCGCCGACGTCGACTTCGTGCTGCTCGGCTGCCCGCACGCCTCGGTGGACCAGATCAGGCGGACGGCCGAGCTGCTCGACGGCAAGCGGCTGTCGGAGTCCACCGAGCTCTGGATCATGGCGCCGCGCTCGCTGAAGGTGGTCGCGGACCGGTCCGGCTACACCGCGGTGATCGAGCGGGCCGGCGGGCGGGTGCTGGCCGACTCCTGCCCCGCCATGTCTCGGGCGGCGCCGAACGGCACCCGCGTCTTCGCCACCGACTCGGCCAAGCAGGCGCACTACCTGCCGGCGATCCTCGGCATCGAGGCCTGGTTCGGCACCCTCGAGGAGTGCATCGACGCGGCCGTCACCGGGCGTTGGAACGGAGAGCTGAACTGATGCCCTTTCCTGTGTTGACTACCGCCGACTTGTTCGACTATCGTGGGCGCGACGGGATCCTCCGATGAGCGGACTCGTCCTCCATGGAAGAACGGTCGTCCCCGGCACTGCCGAGGGCGAGGCCCTGGTATCGCACGAGCCGATCTCCGGGTGGGGCGGCATCGACCCGGCTCGCGGCGTGATCATCGAACCCCGGCATGAGCTGTTCGGGGTGTGCTTCGCAGGCAAAATCCTCGTCTTCCCCAGTGCCAAGGGATCCTCCGGCTGGTCCGGGTTCTTTCAGACGACGCGGCTGTCCGGCACCGCTCCCCTTGGCATGGTCATCGGCCGGGTCTCGGCCAAGTCGGCGCTCGGGGCGGTGGTGACCCGGGTTCCGGCCATCACCGACCTCGACGCCGATCCGTGCGAGGTCATCGCCACCGGCGACTGGCTGCTTCTTGATAACTCAACAGTGGAGGTCACCAAGCGATGATGCGCGCGAGGGCATCGGACCTGCGCTCCAACTACGAGCCAGGCACCTCCCGGTGGGCGACCCGCCGGGCGCAGTGGCTCGCGCTCGGCCTGTCCGACGAGGACATGCTCAAGCCGAAGATCGCGATCGTGAACACGTCCTCGCAGCTCGCGATCTGCTTCAGCCACCTGGACGAGATCGCCCGCCGAGCCAAGCGGGCGATCGAGGCCGCCGGCGGGATCGGCTTCGAGGTGCGCACCGCGGCCCCGAGCGACTTCATTCACAGCGCCGGGCACCACGGCGGGTACATCCTGTCCGCCCGCGACCTGATCACCAACGACATCGAGATGCAGGTGGAGGGCGCGCAACTGGACGCGATGATCTGCCTCGCCTCCTGCGACAAGACCGCGCCGGGCCAGCTGATGGCGGCGGCCCGGCTGAACATCCCGACGATCATCGTCGCCTGCGGCTACCAGGCAAGCGGGTCCTACCAGGGCAGGCACTGCGACATCGAGGACGTGTTCCTGGCCGCCGGGCACGTCGCGAGCGGCAGGCTGAGCGTCGCCGAGCTGACCGAGATGAGCGCCAACGCCGTGCTCAGCCCGGGGGTATGCGCGGGGATCGGCACCGCCAACACAATGCACCTCGCCTGCGAGGCGCTGGGCATGGCGCTGCCGGGCTCGACCCCGGTGCGGGCGAACAGCGAGCCGATGTGGCGGGCGGTCGACGCGGCGGCGGCGCGCATCGTCGAGATGGCCGCCGAGGATCTCAGCAAGCCGAGGGACATCCTCACCCCGGCCGCGTTCGCGAACGCGGTCACGGCCATCTTGTCGGTCAGCGGATCGATCAACTCGGTCAAGCACCTCCAGGCGGTGGCCGCGGAGGCCGAGTGCGACGTGGACGTGTACCGGCTCTTCGAGACGCTGGCTGACGGCGTGCCGCTGCTCACCGCGATCAGGCCCAACGGCGAGGCGACGATCGAGGAGTTCGAGGACGCGGGCGGCACCCGCGCGCTCATGAAGCAGCTCGAGCCGCTGCTCGACGGCGACGCGCTGACCGTCACCGGCGCCACGGTGGCGGCGAACCTCGCCGGGGTCAGCGTGACCGATTCCGAAGACGGCGCGGAGATCATCCGGCCGCCCGAACGGCCCTTCGGGCGGCGGCCGACGATCGCGTTGATCCGCGGCAGCCTCTGCCCCGACGGCGGGATCGTCAAGCTGGCCGTGGCGGACGACCGGCGGCTCGACTTCGCCGGCCCGGCGATCGTCTTCGACTCCCCCGCCGCGTCGCTCGACGCGGTCAAGGCCGGGCAGATCAAGGCCGGGCAGGTCGTGGTGCTGCGCGGTCAGGGCGTCACCGGCTCACCCGGCATGGGCATGGCCTCCCAGCTCGTGTTCGCCCTCGACGGCGCCGGGCTGACCGGCCAGGTCGCCGTGGTCACCGATGGGCAGCTCTCCGGCCTGGTGAATAAGGGCATCGTGGTCGGCGAGATATCGCCCGAGGCGGCCGCGGGCGGGCCGCTCGGCCTGGTCAGGGACGGCGACACGATCCGCATCGACGTCCCGGCCGGGACCGCGGACCTGGACCTCACCGATGCCGAGCTCGCCGAGCGGAAGGCGGCCCTGGCGGCCAGCCCGCCCGCGCGACCCATCGAGGTCGGCTGGCTGTCGGTCTACCAGCGCCTCGTCCGGCCGCTCCCTGAAGGCGCGGTGCTGAGACCGCGGGGGCCCGCATCATGACGGCCGGCGAAGGCACGGCGGGCACGGCGGGCACCGCGGGCACGGCGCTCGCGGTGCGGAACCTGTCGGTGGCGTACGGGAACGTGGTCGCGGTGCACGACGCGACGTTCACCGTCGCGGAGGGGGACGCCTGCGCGATCATCGGGCCGAACGGCAACGGCAAGTCGTCCATCCTGATGGGCGTCACCGGCATGGTGCGCCGCCGGGGCGGCGTGGAGATCTTCGGCGCGCAGGCCAGGAACGGCGATGTCCGCTGGGCCGCCAGGCACGGCCTCACCCTGGTGCCGGAGCGCCGCCAGCTCTACCCCGACCTGAGCACGGCGGACAACATCCTGCTCGGCTGCTACACGTGGACTTCAAGCATCTCCAAGGCTCGGAAGTCGGCCTCGTTCGGGCGCGCGATGGATCTTTTCCCCGAGCTCAAGCCGCATCTCAAGCAGCTGGCCGGCACCCTCTCTGGCGGGCAGCAGCAGATGGTGGCGATCGCGCGCGGGCTCGCCGCCGACCCGAAGATCCTCGCCGTCGACGAGCCATGCCTCGGGCTCGCCGAGGCCCTCGCCAAGCGGGTGTACGACGCGCTCGGGAAGATCCACGAACAGGGGACCACGCTGATCGTCGTCGAGGAGGCGCCGCGGCGGGCGCTCACCTTGTGCAACCGGCGGGTCGAGGTGCGCAACGGCATGGCGGGCGACAGCGTGGCAGGCGACAGCGCAGCGGGTGCGGCATGATGAAGTTCGGCAACCTGCTCATCGCCGGCATCACCACCGGCGCCATCTACGCCATGTTCGCCGTCTGCGTCTCGGTCTGGTACCGGGTCTCCAACATCCTCAACCTGGCCGTGGGCGACTTCGCCATGGTCGGCGCGCTCGGCGTGGACAACCTCTACCGGGTCAAGGGGCTGCCGCTACCGGTGGCCATCATCACCACGCTCGTCGTCGTCGCCGCCTTCGCTTACGTCTACGACCAGGTGGTACTGCGCATCGCGCAGGACGGGCCGCGGCGGATGGACGGCATCGTCGTCACGTTCTTCTTTACGTTCGCCCTCTCGTTCTTCATCGACGGGGTGGCGAAGATGCTGTTCGGCACCGACGTGCACGCCGCGCCCGCGCTGTGGAACGGCGTGTCGCTGAGCCTGGGCAGCCTGCACTTCGAGCGGGCCGGCATCCTGGTGCTCGGCTGCGCGGTGATCATCGGCGGCGCGTTCTGGGTCTACATCAGGTTCACCCTCGGCGGCAAGGCGCTCGAGGCCAGCGGCGAGAACTCCATCGGGGCGCGGATCGTCGGCATCGACACCCGCCGTTACCGGCGGCTCATCTTCGTCGGGACGGCGGTGATCGCGGCGATCTTCGGCATCGTCGAATCGCCGATCACCGGGTTCACCTACCTGTCCGGCGCGACGATCTCGCTGACCGGGTTCCTCGCGGCCGCCTACGGCGGGTTCCGCAAACCCGGGCGGGCGCTGCTCGCCGGGCTGTTCATCGGCGTCCTCGAGGCGATGCTTGGCGGCTACGTCAGCCCCGAGTACGGCGACACGGTGATGTACGCGATCCTCGCGGCGCTGGTCCTCGCCTGGCCGCGCCAGCTCGGCTTCGAGTCGGCGGTGAGCGGATGAACGGCCGGCTGGTTGCTTCCTCGCGGCGCTCGGCACGGGTTGCGGCCCGGGCTCCGCGCGGGCTGACGCCGACGGCGGTCGTCGCCGTGGTCGGCGGCCTCTTTGTGCTCGTCTGGGGGCAGCAGTACGCCGGGTCGGTGTTCGTCCTGGCCGCCTGCTACGCGATCGTCACCGCGGGCATGGCGGTGCAGATCGGGTTCTCGCAGCAGATCGCGTTCAGCCAGTCGGTGTTCATGGGCGTGGGCGCCTACGGCGTGGCCATGCTGAACTCGCACTACAACATGCCGGTCCTGGTCGCCACGCCCATCGTGCTGGTCGGCTCGGCGCTCGCGGCGCTACTGCTCGGCTCGGTGGTCACCCGGGCCTCCGGGCTGGCGCTCGCCGTCGCCACCTTGATGCTGCCGCTGATCGCGGTCGGCTACGTGTCCGGCACCGGGTTCCTCGGCGGCGCGGTCGGCGCGCCGCTTCCCGGCACGCTCTGGCCGTCATCCTCGGCGTCCACCACCGTCGCCCTGGTCGGCGGCGGCCTCATCGTCGTCGCGCTGCTGGCGCTGGCGGTCTTCATCGCGGCTCGCATCCTCACCTCCGACATCGGCCTCGAGCTCTTCGTGCTGGGCGTGGACGAGCGGACCGCCGCCGCGCTCGGGGTCCGGACGCCGCGGCGGAAGCTGGAACTGTTCGTGCTCGGCTGCGTGTTCGCGGCGCTGGGAGGCGCGGCCTACGCGGGCACCCAGCAGTTCGTGCCGGAGACGCTCGTCGACCCGACCGCTGAGCTGGCGCTGCTGATCATGCTGTTCATCGGCGGGCGGAGATCGGTCATCGGGGCGGTCATCGGGGCGCTCGTCATCCAGTACCTGCAGGGCGCGAGCAACTGGGTGAGCGTGAACATCCTGGTGGTGGAGGGGCTGCTGCTCACTGTGGTGCTGCTGGTGGACCCGGAAGGGCTCGCGGGCATCGTGATGACCGGGCTCGGGTGGCTGCGGGCCCGGCTCGGCGCCTCCACCCACGGCTGGCTCGGCCAGCCGGCCGGGACCGACGCGACCGACACGACTGACGCGACTGACGCGACCGACGCGACCGACGCGACCGACGCGACCGCGCCGGATGGCGCGGTTGGCGCACCCGACGCCGCCGCCAGGATCGGCGACGGCGAACCGCCCCAGGCGGCACTGCTTGAGGTCAGGTCGGTCTTCAAGGAGTACGGCGGGCTCAGCGTGCTGGCCGACATCACGCTCGCGCTCCCCGAGCGCGGCCTGTTCGCCCTCTGCGGCCCGAACGGCGCGGGCAAGTCCACCCTGCTCAACGTCATCGGCGGCAGCGTCCCGCCGTCCAGCGGCCAGGTCATACTCAACGGCACCGACATCACCAAGCAGCCGCCGCACGAACGGTTCTACCAGGGCATCAGCCGCACCTTCCAGGCCGTCCACCTGATCAAGGGCCGCACCGTCCTCGACAACGTGGCGGTCGCCTGTCTCGCCTCGCACACCTCGTCGATCGTCACCCGGATCTCCCGCAGTCGACTCGACGAGGCCAGGGAGAAGGCGGCAAGCGCGCTGGCCGACCTGGGCATGGCCGACCTGGCGGACCGGGAGGTATCCAGCCTCACGCTGGAGACGCAGCGGATGGTGGAACTCGCCCGCGCGCTCGCCCCCAACCCCCGCGTGCTGCTCCTCGACGAACCCGCCTCCGGGCTGTCGGAGGAGCAGCGCCAGCGGCTCGCGGGCCTGCTCACCACGCTCGCCGACCGCACCTGCGTGCTCCTCGTGGAACACGACCTGGCCCTGGTCGCGCAGGTCAGCGAGCGGATCTTCGTGCTCTCGGCCGGTCGGCTCGTCTTCGACGGCGGTCCCTCCGACTTCCGCTCATCCCCGGTGGTCAACACGCTCCTCGTCGGGAGTTAGTCGGCGGCTGACGCAAACCTCGGTGTCCATTACAAGCAAGTTCCAGGAGGAAAGAACCATGATTCGAAGACGAACCCCGCTCAAGGTGGCCGCTGCCGCGGCCATCGTCCTGGCGGCCGGCGCGCTCGCCGCCTGCAGCTCCGGCGGCGGCGGGAACTCCGCCAGCAGCAACTCCCCCATCGTCGTCTGCGGCGACCTGGCCCTGGCGGGCCCGTACGCGCAGATCGGCGAGACCGACAACTGGGGCGCGCAGGCCTACTTCAAGCACGTCAACGCGACCGGCGGCATTCTCGGCCACAAGGTCACCTACATCACGCTGAACAACCAGTCCAACGCCGCCCAGTCCGAACTCGACGCGCGCAAGTGCATCCAGTCCGACCACGCCCAGTTCATCGTGGGGCCGGAGTCCGGGGCGGACACCGAGTCAGCGCTGCCGCTCGCGATCGCCAACAAGACGATCCTGATCAGCCTCTCCTCCGGCTGGGCGAGCAACGGCTACCCGTCAAGCGAGCTGAACTCGTGGGGCTTCCCCGGCTTCTACGACGTGTTCGCCGAGGACCAGATCGCCTCGGTGCAGAACCTGATCGTGCCCCGGCACTACACCCGGGTCGCGCTGCTCGAAGACAACTGCGGGTCGGTCTGCCTGGCCAACCAGAGCACCGTGCAGGCTCTCGCCAAGGCGAACGGCTTCCAGCTCGTCTCCACCCAGATCGACCAGGTGGGCGCCACCGACGTCACCCCGCAGGTGCTCGCCATGCTCGCCGCCAAGCCGCAGATCATCCTCTTCGGCCTGGTGCCAGGCACCGACTCGATCACCGCGATCCGCGCCATCAGGGCGCAGGACCAGACCATCCCGATCAGCGAATGCTCGGCCTGCGAGCTGCCGAGCTTCATCTCGGCGGCCGGCGGCCCCTCGGTGATGCAGAACATCTACGTGCTCGGCTCCATGCAGGACTGGCTGACCGCCGCCGAGCAGGGCACCTCGGCTCAGGAGAAGGCCACCGCCACCGGGCTCAAGGCGTACATGGCCGGCATGCAGGCCGCGGGCCTCGGCAACGAGAACGCGATCGACAACAGCCAGGAAGGCTGGGACGCCGGGCTGGAGATCAGCTGGGCCATCCAGCAGGCCGGCAACCTGAACGAGACGACGATCATGGCGAAGCTCCAGCACCTGGACATCAACACGCTGGGCATCCTGTGGGACAGGACCCCGTCCAACTACGAGAGCTACAGCGGGGTGCTGGCCGCCATGGAAATCATCAGCCCCACCGGCACGCCCTCCCTCTACAAGTAAGAAAACCGCCGAACGGACGGTGGTCTTCGCGCCGTCCGTTCGGCGATTTCCGGTACCGGGGCCGCCGGGGCTAGCGGGGGCGCCGGTCGGCCTCGTCACCGCCGGTCGGCGTCGTCACGAGGCCGAGGCGACGGCCAACTCCCCTCGGAAGCGCTCGTACTGGGCGATCTCCCGGCCGGTGGCCACCAGGACCAGGTCGCGGGTGACCCCGGAGACCCGGTCGCGCATGGCCTGCTCGGCGGCGTCCCGTTCCCGTTCGGCCGTGGCGACGGTCATGTTCTTGCAGCCGACGGCGGTCAGGAAGCCGAGCACCAGCAGCGCCGCCGCCAGGGCGAGCAGCCACGGGATCAGCGACGCCTCGCTGATCAGCCCCTTCTGGTGACCGGTCAGGCGCACCACCGCGATCACGGCCGACAGCGCCACGCCTACGACCGCGGCCGCGGTCAGCAGCCACTGCCAGAGCGTGACCAGCCGCCACCAGGTCGGCGGCAGGGACCGGCCGGCGGCGGCCACGGTGCGCACCGCGTCCGCCAGCGCCTGCGGCACCGTGCCCGCGTTGGAGCGGGCCGCCTCGCGCAGGCTGGCCGCCCAGGGCTTGGGGAGCGCGCCGCCCACGGAGTCGGCGAACGCGGTGATCGCGTTGTCCACCTCGGACTGCTGCGCCTGGCCCGCCGCCTCGGCGGCCTGGCGGCCCGCCGAGGCCCCGCCGGGCAGCGCGGGCACCGCGCCGCGGCGGCGCAGCAGCCGCGCAACCGGCCAGCCGGTCAGCCGCGCCGCCTGCGCCCCTCGGGCGCTGGCCATGGCCTGCGCCACCGCCACCACGCCGGCCGCGCGCGCGAACGCCTCGGTCAGCTGCCGGGCGGGCGCCTGCGGGACGCTGGCGCTCAGGTCGACGCTTTCACGCCTGACCCCGTCCGGGGTGGCGTCCTCCCATGGCGGCTTGCTCGGAGCGGGCGGCGCGACCGCGGGCTGCTCGTCGCCGAGTTCCCACGGCGGGCGGGACGGCGCGCTCGACTCGTCATCGTCGTCGCTGAGCGGCGCCCCCAGCGGTGCCTCGGACGCCGCGACCCCAACTCTGGCCGGGACCGCGCCCGGGACCGCCGCCTCCGGCGCGATCTGCGGGCCGGCGTGCGCTTCGAAGCCGCCGATCACCGCGTCGATGTCGGCGGCGATCCGGTCGGTGACCGCCCGGTTGCGCCGCACCGTCTCCAGGAGCAGCGCGCGCAGTTCGGGGAGCCCGGCGCCGGTGCGCGCCGAGACCGGCAGCACCGGGGTCTCGGCCAGTCCCTCGGCGTCGAGCAGGCGGCGCAGGTCCTGCTCGCAGTCCCTGATCTGCTCCGGGGGGAGCACATCGATCTGGTTGAGCACCACGGTGAACACGGACGCGTGGCCGGCCAGCGGGATCAGGTACCGGTTGTGCACGGCGGCGTCGGCGTACTTCTGCGGGTCGAGGACCCAGATCACCATGTCGGCCAGCTTGGACAGCCGGTCCACCGCCGCCATCGACGCGGTGACCACCGAGTCGTGGTCCGGCAGGTCGAGCAGGAGCAGGCCGTCGAGGTCGGACTCGCCCGAGTCGAGCACGCTGGCCCTGGCGTACCGGTGGCGGCGCTGCACGCCAAGCCAGTCAAGCAGCGGGGCGACCCCCTGCATCCCCCACACGCACGCGTGCACGTGCCTCGTGGTCGGCCTGGTCACCCCGGGCGGCGAGAAGGTCGCACCTGACAGGGCATTGAACAGCGTCGATTTGCCGCTGCCCGTGCCGCCGGCCAGCGCGACGACCGTGTGGTTGCTCGACAGGCGCAGCCGCTCGCCGGCCCGCTTGAGCACCGCCTCGGCGTTGTCGAGCAGCGCCGCGCTGAAGCCGCCGTCGGCGCCGCCGCTCCGCTCCCTGGGACTGCGGCGCGCTCTCGCCCTGCGCCTGGCGGGCCCGGCCGATCCGGACCAGCTCGGCGAGCGCGTCGAGGCGCTGGGACAGGTTCTGCTCGCCCAGTCGCTGGCCGGAGGAAACGTCGAGGAGGAAGAGTTCATCGCGCGGCCTCCAGCGAGTACTCGGCCTGGTAAAGACGGACGGCGGCCACAGAATCGATCGGGCCGACCTCATCGATGACCTCGCTGAACCGCAGCATCTCCTCATCGAGCAGCAGCCCGACACGCTGGTTGAGATCCTGCCTGGCCCTGGCTATCAGCGCGGCGGACTCGGCCGATCCGATGAGCGTGGCAAGCGTCTCCCTCCGGCAGCGCGCCGATCTCGCTCTTGGCCTCACCCGCCGGCGCCTGCGTCGCCTGGGCGGAATCGCCAGCCTGGCTGGGCTGGCCAAGCAGCGCGACCAGGGTGACCACGCTCACCGGGCCCGCCTGTTTGCTCACGCCGGAAGACTGCATGCCCGTTCCCGTTGCCTTTCCGTCGGGCGCGCCCCGGGGGTACGGGAGCCAAGCCGCATCAGCTGATCCTGCCATGCGCTGACCGCGCGGGAGACCCGCGGCGACAGATCGGCCGACGCGCGGTCAAAAGCACCCTCCTGGCCGACGAAAGGTCCGCCGGCGGGGTGGCACCGAACGCCGACTCGAACTCGCGCTTGGCGCGTTCGTCACGGGCCCGGCTCGCCTCCGCGACGGCGAGCAGCGCGGCACCGTCCGGGTTGTCCCGCCAGACCCCCGCCACCCGCTCGGCCGCGCGGTCCGCGACCGAGACGACCAGCGACTGCAGCGCGGCGCGCAACGCGGCGTCGAGCGCGGCCAGCCTGGTGGCGCCCCCTTCGGAACGAGCCCGCTTGCCGCCGCGCCGCACCGCGGAGATCGGTCGCTTGCCCCGCAGCGCGGCGCCGAGGTCGCTGCTGACCGCGTAGTCCTGCCAGCGCGCCAGCACCTCGCCGACCAGCAGCCGGCCGTCGCGGGTACCCGCGTCGAACTCCGCAAGCGCGGTCGCGTAGGCCGCCTCCGCCTCCCTGCGCAGCCGCGTGCGCAGCACGACCTGGGCGTCCACGTGCGCGGCGAGCCTCGGCACGCGGGTCTTGAACGTGTCGAGTATCCCGGCCATCGTCTGGCTGAGCACGGCGACCCGCCGGTCGGAGCGCTTGGCGGTGTCTTCCAGCCAGTCCCTGATCGGCTGGAAGATGTCGTCGGGAAGGTTGCCGTCCACGAGCCCGGTCTCCGGGATCACGAACCGGTTCTCTGCCTGGATTCCGTTGGCGTCGAGCATCGCGTTGAAATGGGCGACGAGCTCGGTGCGATGGCTCGGCGGCACCCGGGAAAGGACGACGCCGAGAGCGGCGCCCCGCTCCCGCGCGTGCTGCAGCAGCTCCCAGACCGGCGCGTCCGCGTACCGGCTCGCGCTCGTCATGAACAGCCATAGGTCGGAGGCGTCGAGAAACTGGTAGGCGAAGTCGTAGTGCGCGCGCACCACCGAGTCGATGTCGGGGGTGTCGAGCAGCGCGATCCCCTTGGTCATCCCCTCGCTCGCGGCGAGCACGAGCAGCCCGTCCCGGCCCGGCCTCGCCAGGCCCCCCTGGCGGACCCTGGGCAGCGTCGGCAGGAACATGTTCTCGGCGAACCAGTGGATGTCGTCGGGATGGCAGGCGAGGACCGGCGAGTTGGTGGTGGGCCGCCGGACGCCCGTCTGGCTTACCTGGGTGCCGACGATGCTGTTCACCAGCGTCGACTTGCCCGCCCCGGTGGAGCCGACCAGCGCCACGAGCAGCGGCGCGGCGGACTGCCTGACCCGGGGCAGCAGGTAGTCGTCGATCTGGCTGAGCAGCTTGGCCCGCTCGGCGGTGATCTCGTCGGCGCCAGGGATATCGAAGACCAGCGGGATTGCGGCGATCCGCTTCCTGAGGTTCAGCAGGGTCGCCTCGACCAGCCGGGCATCAACCCGGACCCGCCGCCGCTGCCAGTTCGCGGACATGCCCGGTTCATTCCCGTCCGCCCGCGAAACAGCACCCCGCGTGGGCACCATTTCACCGCCGTGCGCTTTAGCCCCGATCTTCTCGTTCTGCTCGCCGTTATCACCGGGCGGCGGCGATTCTTCCGCCGTCATGCCCTTACCTTCCATGGTCCCGCCTGGTTTTATGCTCGTTAGGTGTCCCTCGCCAGCGGGGGTACCGGCGAAGGGGCGGCACCGGGGGCATCGTGGTCCCCGCCGCCAAGCGCCCGCCCGAGCCCGGCGAGTTCCGCCGCGATAGCTACCACCCCGCCGATAACCACCACGGCCGGTGGCCGGACGCCTTCATCCGCTAGTCGTCTCTCGATGTCTTCTAGCGTTGAGTAAATTGTGCGCTGCGTGGGCATGGTACCGTCCGAGATTACCGAAACCGGACAGTTCGGCCGCCTTCCGTGTTCTATGAGCGCCTTTGCCACCGCACCGATCCGCTCGAGGGCCATCAGCAGCACCAGCGTTTCGTCGGCCCGCGCCAGCGCCGGCCAGTCCACCGTGGAGCGCTCGTCGCCCGGCGGCACGTGCACGGAGATCACGTGGAAGTCTTGCGCCACGCCGCGGTGCGTCACCGGCAGGCCGACCGCCGTCGGCACCCCGGTCGCGCTGCTGATGCCGGGCACGACCGTCACCGGCACCCCGGCGCGCAGGCAGGCCAGCATCTCCTCCCCGCCCCGGCCGAAGACGAACGGGTCACCGCCCTTGAGCCGGACCACGAACTTCCCGTCCTTCGCGTGCCGGATGAGCGCGGAGTTGATCTCGTCCTGGGACATCTGCCGCCGGTAGGGGACCTTGCCCGCGTCGATCACCGTCACATCGGGCGGCAGCTCGGCGAGGAGCTCGCGCGGCCCGAGCCGGTCGGCTATCACCACGTCCGCCTCGGCGAGCAGCCGCCGCCCCCGGACGGTGATCAGGCCCGGGTCGCCGGGACCGCCGCCGACGAGCGCCACGCCGGCGGCGCGCCTTCGGTGGTGACGGGCCGCGATCGTGCCGTCCTGCAGCCCGGTCGTGATCGCGTCGCGGATCGCGGCGCTGTGGCGGGGGTCGCCGCGTCAGCACCGCGACGCTGGTATCGCCGACCCGGCCGCCCGCGGGCGTCCAGGCGGTGGACGCCGCCGCGTCATCGGCGCGCACGCACCAGGTACGGGTCTGTTCCGCCTCGTCCGCGACCGCCGCGTTCACCTGCGGCCGGTCCGTGCAGGCGACAACCAGCCACGCGTTCGCGCAGTCACCGGCCTGGTACTCGCGGGGCCGCCAGTCGATCCGGCGCTGGGCGGCGAGCTCCTCAAGCGCCGGGGTGACGGTCGGCGAGATCAGCGCCACGTCTGCGCCCACGGCGAGCAGCCTCGGCACCCGGCGGGCCGCCACCGCTCCGCCGCCGACGACCGCCACCCGCCGCCCGTGCAGCCGCAGGCCGAGCAGGTACGCGTCCTCCTGCTCATCCCCGCTGGCCCCCATATTCCCGGCATGGGAGGCTCCCGCCCCCATTCCCCCTGGTCGTCTGCCTGCGCTGTCACGCTCGCTGTCCCGTCAAGGCTGTCGTCCTGTCACGCCGGCAGGCTACCCTGACGGACCGACCCCACTCGTCCCTCGGCCGGCGCGCCCGGCGAGCATGTGTTACTGTCAGGTAACGGAAATCTTTGCACATTCTGTAGCAGAACTGTAAATTGCCTTAAAAGATGGGTCATTTGCGCCGATAAGGTGCCCGGCACTGGGGAAGTCACATCATGCTGGAGCTTGAGGCCGATACACTTGGCGGGCGCTTGATCTTGTCCCGTGTCGAGTCGTAGGCCGGACCACCAGCCGTAGACCGCACCAGAGATCAGCGAGATCTTTCAGCCGGGCCGGGTGACTCCCCCGCCGGCGCGACTAACCTTGCCGGAGGCAATCAGCGTGTTCTATTCCAATCCGGCCGACGCGGCAACCGATGCCGACGCGCTGCAGACCATCGCCGACGTCTACGGGGAGCGAGTAGCCAACGCTCCCGCCCGTTGCGCTGGTGATCGCCGCCTACAACGAAGAGGGCGGGGTCGGCCCGGTCGTGGAGACGCTGCCGCGCACCGTGTGCGGGCTCGCCGCCGAGGTGATCGTGGTCGCCGACGGCTGCGTGGACGCCACCGCCAAGGAGGCGGACGCGGCGGGCGCGATCGTCGCGGACGTCCCCGTCAACCGCGGGCAGGGCGCCGCGCTGCGCCTCGGCTACCGGATCGCCCGCGAGGGCGGCGCTCAGTACATCGTCACGACTGACGCCGATGGCCAGTACAACGCGGCCGAGATCCCCGCGCTGCTGCAGCCGATCATCGATGGCAAGGCCGACTTCGTCACGGGGTCGCGCCGCCTGGGCAGCGAGGAGACCAAGGACCCGGTCCGCAAGGCCGGCGTGCGGTTCTTCGCCGCCCTTGTCACCGTGCTCACCGGGCAGAAGATCGGCGACACGACCTTCGGCCTGCGCGCCATGCGCGCCGAGGTGACCGGGGCCGTCCAGCTCGAGCAGCCGCAGTACCAGGCGTCCGAGCTGCTGATCGGGGTCATCACCCACGGGTACAAGCTGCTCGAGGTGCCCGCCACCATCCACAAGCGGGCGGTCGGCGAGTCCAAGAAGGGCCAGAACCCGCTCTACAACCTGCACATCCCCGGCCTGAACAACGTCTTCTACGGCAGCCGGTTCATGCGGGTCGTCCTCGGAACCTGGTGGCGCGAGAGCCGCCGCCGGAACCGCGGCAAGTAGCCGTACACAGCACAGCACGCTGCGAAGGGCCTGGAACCTTAGTGCGTTCCAGGCCCTTCGCGTTGCGGTGAAACACGGGACCGTTCGGGATGAAAGGTTTTGAGCTTCCAGCTGCGGGCGGCGGATCTCTCCGGTTACGCAGAACACCGCGCCACCCCAGGCGGGCGGCGCGGCGTTGCGGCTTGGCTGGCCGCGTCCTAGCGGTCGGAGGGCTTCGCGGTCGCGTCGGGCGCCTTCGCGGTGGAAGACTTCGCGGGGGCGGCCTCGGCGGCGCTGCTGGCGGCGGGCGCGGCGTCGGATGCGGCGGACGCCGCCACGTCGGCCGGGTCCAGGTCGACGCGAGTGCCCGGCGGGACCGTGTCCGGGCCGGTGGCCGCGGCGCGGGCGGCGGTGGTGCGGTCGGCGAACAGCACGTAGTGGAAGATCACGAACCGCAGGGCGAACGTCACGATGTTGGCGGCCAGGTAAACCACGTCGACGACCAGCACGTGCTTGACGCCGTGGTGCAGGCCCATCCAGGAGGCGAGGTGGTAGCCGAGCTTGGTCGCCAGCCAGAGGATGACCCAGACCATCGCCGAGATCACCCAGAACGGGACGGTCTCGCGCAGCACGTCCGGCTTGCCCTTGCGCTCCCAGGCCCAACGGCTCAGCACGTAGCTGACCGCCGCACCGCTGAACGTGGCCACCGCTGCCGCAGGGGTGGCGGTCATGTGGAACAGGCCGTTACAGACCGAGAGCAGGATCTCGCTGGTCGCCAGCGATGCGGCGGCAACGCCGACGAAACGGGTGAACCGAACACCCACCTTGGTGCGCAGCCTCAGCAACGTGGCTGTCACGAGGCGGTTCTGAGCGAATGCCATATGCTTCCTTGGGACTGGCTGGGACCGGTGTGACTCAAGTAAACAGCACGAGAACCGCAGGCCCTGGACACCACCCCCGGAAGCGCCGTACCTGGCACATCTGCGAGGATGCTTCGGTCACGCGTACCTTTTTTCACGTTACCTTGAATGGCCGCTCGCCGTTGCCAGACCCGCCGACTCGTTGGCAATCGCTTCGGAGCGTAACCTTGTCGTCCGGGTAGACCCGGGAGACCCGGGCAGGAGGAGGCGGCATGAGAATCCTGGTGCTTGGCGGTGACGGCTACCTCGGCTGGCCGACGGCGCTCGACCTGTCGGCTCACGGCCATGAGGTGGCGGTCGCCGACAACTTCGCGCGCCGGCACTACGACGACGAGCTCGGCGTCGAGTCCCTGGTCCCGATCGAGCCGCTGCGGGCGCGCATCGCGGCGTGGCAGGAGCTGACCGGGTCGTCTCTTGGGTGTTATGTGGGCGACCTGTGCGACCCGGTGTTCACCTACGCCATGATCCGCTCGTTCCGGCCCGACGCCATCGTGCACTTCGCCGAGCAGCGGGCCGCGCCGTACTCGATGATCGACCGGTCGCACGCCCTGTACACGCAGTCGAACAACGTGCTCGGCACCCTGACGCTGCTGTACGCGATCGCGGAGATCGACCCGCGGATCCACCTGGTCAAGCTGGGCACGATGGGCGCCTACGGCACGCCGAACATCGACATCGAAGAGGGCTGGCTGGACATCGAGCACAACGGGCGGACGGACCGCGTGCTGTTCCCGAAGCGGCCCGGCTCGTTCTACCACCTGTCCAAGGTGCATGACTCGCACAACATCGAGTTCGCCTGCCGGATCTGGGACCTGCGGGCCACCGACCTGAACCAGGGGGTCGTGTACGGGCAGGCCACGTCCGAGACGTCGCTGGATGATCGTCTCGCGACGCGGTTCGACTATGACTCCGTCTTCGGCACGGTGCTGAACCGGTTCGTGATCGAGGCGGTGATCGGGCACCCGCTGACCGTGTACGGCTCCGGCGGGCAGGTGCGCGGGCTTATCGACATCCGCGACACCGTCGCGTGCGTCCGGCTGGCCATTGAGAACCCGGCTGCCGCGGGCGAGTACCGGGTGTTCAACCAGATGACCGAGTCGATGTCCGTCAGCGAGATCGCCTCCGTCGTGGCCGCGGCGTATCCGGGCCCGGTTTCCATCGAGAACCTGTCGAATCCCCGGGTGGAGGCGCCCGAGCACTACTACAAGGTGACGCACACCGCGCTCATCGACCTCGGCCTCGAGCCGCACCTGCTGTCGGAGACGCTGATCGAGTCGCTGTTCGCGATCAGCAAGCGGTACGCGAGCCGAGTCCGGGCGGAGGCGCTGCGGCCGACGATCGACTGGCGCAAGCCCGCCCCCGAGTCGTGAGTGCCGGTGTCGTTTTAGCGCGGGGTCGTTTCAGCGCGTGTCGTTTCAGGGTGTCGTTTTCTGGGGTGCCTTTTCGGCGAGAGCGAGGGCCTTGCGGATGCTGGCTATCACGACTTCGGGAGTCTGGAAGAGTTCCCGCCAGGTGAAGTGGATCACCGTATATCCCGCTTCGCGGAGCAGGTGATCCCGCTCTCGTTCCGCGAGCAGGTCCTTGCGGTCGTTGTACTTGACGAGGCCGTCGGCTTCGGCGATCACCGTCGTGGCCGCGCCAGAGAAAATCGACCCTGAATGCGAAGTATTTTCGTGACCGTGAATGGTGGCCTGCAACTCCGGCGGGTCCAGGGCGCTCTGCTCGAACACGACGCGCGCGGCCGACTCCAGTGGTGACTCGGCGCGCTCGTCAGCGAAATCTATGACGTGGCGAGCCTGCTTCACGCCCGGCCATCCAGCGCATTGTGTTAAGGATCTGGTGGAGTTCCGGCTTCGTCGCCTTCTCCTCTTTGAGGGCCGAGTCCGCTACCACGACTGCGTCCATGAACGGCAGTGTCCGCGCCAGATCCACGACCGTCCGCGCAGCCGTCGTCACCGGCAGCTTGTGGAGCCTGGTCACGTGCTCCCGGTGGAAGCTCGCTGGCGTGGAAGACGACGTCTGCGGGCCTTGCCCTGTTCCATGGCGTGGCCAACGGGAGCGTGAGGGCCACAGCACCCTCTGGGGGCGGCTTCAGCAGACTGAGACGGTGGAGCAGGGCGGCGGAATTGAAAGCTCGCGACCGCGTTTCTTCCAATGGTGGCCTTTGCCGCCAGCACGGTCAGGACATGGGCCTACGCACCGGGTCCCGACTCCGCTTTTTTTTTTTTTTTTTTTTTTTTTTTTTTTAAAAAAAAAAAAAATGCCCAGTCCACTGCGCGCTTGGTCGCGTACACCCCCTGCCGCATCCGGACCAGCTGACCAGAACGGGTCAGCGAACGCAGCAGCGCCGGGGAGACCCCCTCGGCATGCCACCGCTTGGCCGCCATAACGGTATTTTTACTAACAGCATTCGGAACATCACTGCGTGTTACCATTCAATACTCGCCGACCTTAGGCCGCCGCCGCGAGCGGCAATTTTTCAGCTTCCTATCACTTTTGACCACTTTACAATGCCTTCCTATCAGTTCTGACCACTTTTCTGTACGATTTATATCGATTTGTCGGTCAAAAACTGATAGGAAGCTGACGGCTCGGCGCTAACCGGTAGGAAGTGGAAGCTAATCGAAGTCCCGTTAGGTTGAGGTGCCGGCGCTGCCGGGGCTGGCGTGCCAGAGGGTTCGGGGCGGGTTTTTGAGGTTTCCGCCTGGGGCGCCGGTCTCGGCGTAGGGAGAGAGCGTGAAGCCGTTGGCGAAGACCACCGACCGGGCGGACGAGTCGTCTCTAGACGGGTCGGTGCCAGCGGGGTCAGTTGGGCTAGCGGGTTCGCCGAAGGTGCCGGCGCCCGCGGGGTCGGCGGGACCAGCAGGGTTATCGGGGTCATCGGGCATGACGAGGTTTGCGGGGCCGACGAGGTAGGGGGCGCCCAAGCCTACGTCGCCGACGGCCATCGCGGCGCGGACGGCGTCCATGCCGCCGGTCACCCGGATCTCTTCCAGCGCGGGGATGTCCCAGCACTCGGTCGCGTTCACCGTGACCGCCATCGGGCCCGCGCCGGCCCGGCGGACCCGGCCGCGGACGAGCAGCAGCCAGGAGCCGAACAGCCGGGATGCGCACCGATCCTGCACCGACTCGAAGAACGCCAGGTCCACCAGGCCGACCGCGTCGTCAAGGGACGCGAAGATGATCCGCTGTCCGGAACGGACCGCCGGAGTCTGCGTCGCCACCTTCGCCCCGGCCACCAGCACCGTCTCCCCGTTCCCGCATCCGTCCAGGTCCGCCGAGCGGACCACGTTCAGCTCCGTCAGCAGGTCGACGTAGAACTCAAGGACGTGCTGGCTGACGTCGAAGCCGAGGATCTCCAGTTCTGCGGCCACGCGCTCGGCGAGATCGAGGTCGCGGAGCTCGCCCGCGGGGACGAGATCCGCCATGTCATCGACCGCCTCGGTCGCGGCGAACAGGTCCAGGGCGGCGGACGTTCCCTGTCGCGCTGACGCGGACTGCCTTGCCAGCACGCCCACCCGCGCGAGCAGGTCGCGCCGTGTCGGCGCGGGCGGCCCCCCGGACACGGGCGGGCCCCCGGGCACGGGCGCGCCTGCGGGTAGACCGGACACGGGCGCGCCTGCGGGTAGCAGGGAATCGAAGGCGCCGATGAGGGCCAGGCGCTCCGCCACCGGGCGGGAGACGCGCGCGCGGTCCCAGAAATCCCGCAGGGACGTGTAGGGCTGGCCTGAGATTATGCGGGCCACCTCGGCGTCGCTGATGCCCTTCACCTCGCGCAGCGAGCAGCGGATGGCCATGGGCGGACAAGCACCGCCGCCCGCTATCAGGTGATCGTCGCGGCGGCCGGGGAATCGAATGACCTTGCGGCCCGACCTTCGGTTATCGGAAGCGGGCCGATGGCCGCCAGGAGCAGACGGGTGGCCATCGGGAGCGGGCCGACGGCTATCGAGAACCGGTCGGCGCCCATCAGGAGCAGACCCGCGGCAATCAGGAGCAGGCCCGTGGCCATCGGGAGCGGGCCGACGGCTATCGAGAACCGGTCGGCGCCCATCAGGAGCAGGCCCGTGGCCATCAGGAGCGGGATCGCCGGCTGACGGCTTCTCTGTTTTCCAGTGGCCGGATGAAGCGTTGACGTCAACCGGGAGAACCTGGACACCGGACAGCCGGGCATCGGCGATGATCACCCGCTTGGGGTACATGCCGGGGTCGTGGGTGAGCACGCCGGCGTAGAACGCGGCCGGATGGTGGCGCTTGAGCCACGCCGACTGGTAGACGGGGATCGCGAACGCGGCGGCGTGCGCCTTGCAGAAGCCGAACCCGCCGAACGCGGCGACCACCGACCAGACCCGCTCGACGGTCGCCGGGTCGAAGCCCTGGGCCGCGGCCTGGGCGCGGAACCACGGGGCGGTCCGCTCCGGCCCCTTCTCCGTGGACAGGTGGCGGCGGACCAGGTCCGCCTCGGCCAGGCCGCAGTCGGTCATCGCGTCGATGATCCGCAGCACCTGCTCGTGGAAGACCACCACTCCCCCGGTCTCCCGCAGCACTGCGCGCAGCTTCTCGTGCGGGTAGTGCGGCTCGGCCACTCCGTGCCTGGCCCGCAGGAACGGGGAGATCATGTCGGAGTTGACCGGGCCGGGCCGGAACAGCGAGATGTCCACGATCAGGTCGGCCACGTCGCGCGGCGCCACCTTCTTCACCAGCTCCCGCTGGCCGGGCGACTCGATCTGGAAGCAGCCGAGGGTGTCCGACCGGCCGATCATCGCGTAGGTGGCCTCGTCGTCACGGGGCATCGCGTCAATGTCGATCTTCTCGGTCGTGGTCCGCTCGATCTCGGCGAGCGTGTGCGCCATCGCCGACTGCATGCGAACGCCGAGCACATCCAGCTTGATCACGCCGGCGATCTCCGCGTCGTCCTTGTCCAGGTGGCTGAGCGGGAACCCCTCGGCGCTCGCCTGCACCGCCGTCCGGTCGAGCAGGGTCCGGTCGGAGAGCAGCACCCCGCACGGGTGCATCGCGACATGGCGCGGGAGCCCGTCCAACTGTTCGGCTATGTTGAATATCGTCGCGAGCTGTGATGTGTTGACCCGGGACCGGCGGAGCTCTGGCAGCTCGGTGAGCGCGGCCGTGATGTGCTTCGCGCGAATGTGCGGGAAGGCCTTGGCGATCGCGCCGATCTCGTCCGGGGGAAGCGACATCGCGGCGGCGACATCCCTGATCGCGCTGCGCGCCCGGTAGGTCTCCATCATGGCGACGCAGGCGGTGCGTTCCGCCCCGTAGGCGTCGAAGATGATCCGGTACGCGTCCAGGCGGCGGGCCGACTCGACGTCCAGGTCGATGTCGGGGAGCGTGGCCCTGATCGGCGACAGGAACCGTTCCATCAGCAGATCGTGCTCGAGCGGGTCGATGGCGCTGATGCCGAGCAGGTGGTTGACGAAGCAGCCCGCGCCCGAGCCGCGGATCGCGCAGCGGATGCCGGCCGCGCGGATGCGGTCCGCCACGTCCGCCACCGTGAGGAAGTACGAGGCCATGCCGGTCGCGGTGATGACCGCCAGCTCGCGCTCAAGGCGGTCGCGGGCGTCCCTGGCGGCCCGCTGCCTGCCGACGCCAGGCGGGCGGCTGCCGGCTCGGGCGGTGCGATACTCGCCGTGCAGGATCGCGTGCTCGCAGCGGTCGCGGAGCGCCCGCTGCTGCTCGCTTGCGGCGCCGCCGATGGCCGGCAGATGGTGGGCGCCGACGCCCAGGTCGCGAGCCGGATCGAGGGCGCACCTCACGGCCAGCTCCTCGGTGGCGGCAAGCAGCCGGGTAGCGGGGCCCGCCGGGCCCGACCGTCCGTCCGTCCCGGTCATCGCCGCGGCGACGCGCTCGGCGACCACCGCCATCTCGGCGGGACCGGCGAGGTAGGCCCGGCCGTTGTGCGGGACTAGCTTGGGCGAGCCGAGGGGGACCAGGTGCCGCGCGGCGTCGAGCACCTGGGCGGCCGGGCTGTCCGCCGGGTCCAGGTACCTGACGGCGTTGGCGAGGACGGCTGTCGTCCCCGTGTCGCGGGCGAGCTCCGCCAGCCGCGCGGCGTTGGCGGTGGACTTGTACTCCAGATGATCCACGATCTCGACCACGACCTCGCAGTCCAGGGAGCGCCACCGGGCCAGGAGCCGTCGCGCCAGGTCGCGGCGGCGGGCGGCGACCGCCTGGCCGACGTCACTGGCCGGGCCAAGGAGCAGGACAAGCCCGGCCGCGTGCTCCGCTATCAGCTCGGGGGTGACCGCCGGGACGTCGTCGTCGGCCGCGCGCCCCGCCCCCGCCGCCCACGCCGCCGCCGCGGCGTGGGCGGCGGAGACCAGCCGGCACAGCGACGCCCAGCCCTGGCGGCCGACGGCAAGCAGCGTCACCCGCCCGCGAGGCGACAGCGCCAGATCGACGCCGAGCAAGGGCTTGATCCCGGCGTCGGCGCAGGCGCTGACATGCTTGAACGCGCCGTACAGGCCATCACGGTCGGTCAGCGCGAGCGCGGGCATGCCCAGGTCGGCCGCGCGGGCGGCCAGCGCTCGCGGGGTCGCGGTGCCGTAGCGCAGCGAGTACGAGGACGCGACGTGCAGGTGGGTGAATTCCGGGCGAGTTCGGAGCGTCATCGGCGTCAGTCCTCGATCCGGCGCAGCGTCCAGGTGCCGGCCGCGATCTCCCGGCGGAGCTCGTACGCGCCGATCGGCCGGGCCTGGCCCGTTGACGCCTCAACCCGCCAGAACTCCAGCTCGGGCCGGGCCGGAACGGGATTGGACTCTCGCCACCAGTCGCGATTGACCAGCCAGTACTCATGAACCGCGCGCACGGCGTAGCGCCGCCCCCGCCACCCGAATCGGGTGGGCCGACCGTCCTCCCCGGTCTGAACCTCGACCGGTTCTCCGTACACCCGCGCCATGTTGCCCTGCACTTCCCGCACGCCAAGCCGCCAGCGCCGTGCGGCGTGGCTCGCACGGGCCGGCCCGCCCGGGGGAAGACGGGCGAAACCAATGTTCGCCCGACCCGACGAACCCAACAGAATTCGAATATAGGTTCACTAGGGCAAGTAAGTCAAGACGATCCCAGCAACACTGGTCACTCAAGTCACAGCAGGTCACAGCAGGTCACAGCAGGTCACAGCAGGTCACAGCAGGTCACAGCAGGTCACAGCAGGTCACAGCAGGTCGAAGGGTGAGAGCAGGTCACGAGGCACATATCACGAAAAATCCGTAAATGTCGAGGCGCGCCCGCGCCCGACATTTACGGATTGATCAAGCGGTGCTTGACGGCTTACGCGCTCCAGCCAGGGATGGGGTAAGCGGACAGCAGGTCGCGGATCTCGCCGGCGATGCCGTCGAGGGGGCCCTCGTCTTCCTTGGCGGCGGCCGTGATGGCCTCGTCCATCCAGGCCGCCAGCTGCGGCATGTGCTCCTGCGTCAGGCCCCGGGTGGTGATCGCCGGGGTGCCGAGGCGGATGCCCGACGGGTCGAACGGGCGGCGCGTGTCGTACGGGACCGCGTTGAAGTTCAGCTCGATGCCGGCCTTGTCCAGGGCCTTCGCGGCCGGCTTGCCGCCGATTCCCTTCGAGGTGAGGTCCACAAGCAGCAGGTGGTTGTCGGTCCCGCCGGACACCAGGTCGTAGCCGCGCGCCTGCAGGGCGGTCGCGAGCGCGACGGCGTTGGCCACCACCTGCGCCGCGTAGGCACGGAACGACGGCTGGGCCGCCTCGCGCAGCGCCACCGCGATGCCGGCGGTCGTGTGGTTGTGCGGTCCGCCCTGCAGGCCGGGGAAGACCGCCTTGTCGACGGCGATCGCGTGCGCGGCGTCCGTCATGATCATCGCGCCGCGCGGGCCGCGCAGCGTCTTGTGCGTGGTCGTGGTGATCACCGGCGCGAAGCCGACCGGCGACGGGTGCGCCCCGCCCGCGATCAGGCCGGCGATGTGCGCGATGTCGGCGACCAGGACCGCGTCCACCTCCGCGGCGATCTCCGCGAAGGCCGGGAAGTCCACGGTCCTGGGCAGCGCCGTGCCACCGCAGAAGATGATCTTGGGCCGCTCGCGGAGCGCCAGGTCGCGCACCTCGTCCAGGTCGATCCGGCCGGTGTCGCGGCGCACCCCGTACTGCACGGCGTTGAACCACTTGCCGCCGACCGCCACGCCCGCCCCGTGCGTCAGGTGCCCGCCCATCGGCAGCGCCAGCCCCATGATCGTGTCGCCGGGCGAGGCGAAGGCCAGGTAAACGGCCAGGTTCGCCGGCGACCCCGAGTACGGCTGCACGTTCGCGTGCTCAACGCCGAACAGAGCCTGCGCCCGCGACACCGCGATCGACTCGATCGGGTCGATCAGCTGCTGACCCTCGTAGTACCGCTTGCCCGGGTACCCCTCGGAGTACTTGTTGGTCAGCACCGTGCCCGAGGCTTCGAGCACGGCCTCCGATACGTAATTCTCCGACGGGATCAGCCGGAACTTGTCGTGCTGGCGGCGAGCCTCGTCGTGGATCAGCCCGGCGATCTCCGGGTCTTCGACGTCGATCTGCGGGATGGGCGGCTGGTGCATTGGGATGATGACCTCCTCGTCCGCCCAAGGCTACCAACCAGGTGGGTGAAACACGGGACCCGTTCGGTACCTTCGATCTGTTCCCCGGAGCCGACGGACAGGACCCCGCCATGAGCACCACCATCATCCTCGATTGCGACCCCGGCATCGACGACGCGCTGGCGATCGCCTTCGCGGCCGGGTCGCCCGCGATCGAGTTGGCTGGCATCACGACCGTGGCAGGCAACGTCGAGGTCGCGAAGACCACGGCGAACGCCCTCGCCGTGGCGTCGTTCGTCGGCGTCGGCTCGGTGCCGGTCACCGCCGGGTGCGCCGCTCCGCTGCTGCGCCCGGCGCTGCACGCCGCACACGTGCACGGCGAGACCGGCCTGGGCGGCGCGGTGCTGCCCGCCCCCGCGCGGCAGGCCGACGCCGGGCACGCGATTGACTTCATCATCGAAGCCGCGGCAGCCGCGCCCGGTGAGATCACGCTGGTGGCGACCGGCCCGCTGACCAACATCGGGCTCGCGCTGCGGCGCGAGCCGCGGCTGGCATCGTGGGTCAAGGACTTCGTGATCATGGGCGGCTCGGCGTCGCGCGGCAACGTGACCCCCGCCGCCGAGTTCAACATCTGGGCGGACCCCGAGGCGGCGGCGATCGTGTTCGAGGCGGGGTGGCCGTCGGGCGTGGCGATGATCGGGCTCGACGTCACGCTGCGGGCCCGGGCGACGCACGGCATCCAGGAGCAGATGCGGACCCTCGGCGCGCTCGGCGCGCGGCTGCTGCTGCCGGCCCTCGCGCAGTACCAGGACTCAGACGACACCACCGGCGAGCCACCGGTGCACGACGTGTGCGCGGTGGTCTCCCTGGCCGACCCCGATTCGGTCTTCGAGTACACGCCGGCGCTGGTGCAGGTGGAGACCACAGGCAAGCTCACGTCGGGCATGACCGTCACGGATTTCTCAGCAGAGATCATCCCGAACGCACGCGTGGCTACCGCGTTTCACGCCGATCGCTTCTGGGAGATCGTGCTCGACGCCTACCGGTCGGTCGCCGCCCGGATCGGCTAACCGCGGCGAAGGCTAGGCGCCGGTTCTGCTGGCGGCGGCCAAGGTGCCCCGCTCGGCCATCGCGATGGTTGTCTCGTGCGCCTGGACCGTCTGCTCCGCGACCTCGACCAGGTCGTAGTAGCCCCACTGCTGCACGGAGGTGCCGGGCGCCCGCAGCCAGGCCGCGCCGGACCGGCACCAGACCGTGAGACCGCTGGCGATCGAGAAGGCGGCCATGTCGGCGCCCGGATCGTCGGCGCGCATCAGCTTGCCGGCGAAGCCCCTGGTGTCAAGGTCCTTCTCCAGCTCGGTCATTGCCTCGCTGGCGCTGGCGCGACTCCCCCGGCCCGCGGCCCGCCCGGTATCGCGGCCGGCCTCAGGCGCGGGCAGCCCGAACCAGACGGTCTTGCCGCGCAGGCCGGTGCTGACGAGCCGGGCTCGGGACAGGTGATGGCCCCAGCGCCCTGCTGACAGCGCGTGCACTACCTCAAGGCCCCGTCCACTCATCGCGTCAGCGGGCGCGCGGGCGATGGTGCGGCCGGGCGCGTGGCCGCGCACCCAGCCGGGAATGGTGTCGAAGACCTTGCACACGAGCTCCGCCCTCGGCCCGCTGCCCCGCAGGTACAGCCAGAGCTCCGGATTGGCGGGGGCGGGATGCCCCTGCTGCGCGTGCAGCGTGTTAGCGGCAAGCTCGCTGACCATCGTCACGCCGTCGTCGATCGCCTCAGGTTCGAGTGCGAGCCCGCTTGCCACCATCCGGAACAGGCGGCGGGCAACGCCTGCGCAGGTTGGGTCCCCCGGGAGCGTCCACGCGCCGCATGCGCGGGACTGCACCATCCGCAACCCGTCATCCATATCGGTGCCTCCGGCCTAAGCCGCCATCGTGCCGTCAGAGCCCCCGCCGTTCAGATTGCCGGGTCCCCATCCCGGTTCTGATATTGAATCTGTGAAGCACATGTTCTGAGTCATGTACGTCACTTCACAGTACTCTGCGAGGCACCTGCAAGGAAGCCGAACCGTCGATATCAGACGGGCGTCAAGGGTCCAAATTGGTTTAAACCACGTCAAATAACTGCGCCTAAAAAGCGGATCGGTACAAATACCTACGGCCGCTAATCCATACCAGGGCGACGCGCCGACGGCTTACCCCTAAGGCGTCGCGCACCAATCAACTAAACCCGCGCGGCGCGGTGGCATAGCCCCCGGACTGGCGGGAGGATTGCCGGTCCGTCTTAGTCGATGATATTCCATCAGTTGATGGATTCTCACCAATCACACGAGTTTGCAATTGCGCCACGCGCAACCGATTGTCACTTTGGTCTGGCGACCACGGACGCCGCCGGGGTAGATTCGCTCCTGGCGGCGCGACCGCACGGGTGACGCGTCCGGCCGCCAGGGCTCACTGAGACAGGGCTCGCAACAAACACGAGGGGCCCCTGGGATGCACCCCAGAGGCCCCTCGTGCCGTGCGACACGACACCTAAGCTAGCTAGATGTCGTAGCGCCCCCCCTGCACGTCTACCAGAAAAGCGGCGAAGGCGGACCGGTCGATGACGTGGGCGCCGCCCTCGGGGCGCTTGCTGTCGCGGACCGCGGTGACGCCGGGCAGGTTGGCGGCAACCTCAACGCAGCCGCCGTTGTGCGCGCTGAGTGCGGCCTTCCGCCAAACAGCCTGAGACAGGTCGATCACTTTTAGTTACTCCATTCTCTTGGCGAGTTTTTCGAGGTACACCGTGGTGTCCTCCGGTTCGAGCGCCGCGTCGCACGCGCGCTCGAACGACTGGATGTAACCGTTAACGGCGTCCGTCGCGCTGACCTCTTCGATGGAGTAGTCCGTCTCCACGAAGACGAGCGACGGCTCGCCGGCTGGGAAGTCGCAGATGTCGACCATCGAGAAGAGGCCGGTCGGCGGGCCGTCGTCGAACCGCTGGATCCGCAGCTCGACGTTGCGCCGCTTGCTCAGCTCCGTCAGGTGCTCAATCTGCTCCCTGCGGTCGGCGTTCATGCCCCATCGGTATCGCAGCGAGGCCTCGGTGATCACGACCGACAGGTGCGGCGCGGTGCCGTCACTGCGGTCCAGGATCTCCTGCCGGCGCAACCGCGTCGCGACCGCCTTGCGTCGCCAAGCGGGCGGCCGCGGACCCGACCTGAGCTGCGCCTCCATGTACGAGGGGGTCTGCAGCAGACCCGGCAGCAAGAGCGGCATGAACGCCCTGATGGACGTCGCGTCGTTCTCGTAACCGGGGAACTCGTTGTCGAAGATCTCGCCGTACTCCCGCCACCACGGGCGGACCCGGCAGCGGACCGCGAGCTCCTCGATCTCTTCCCGCTCGGCGCCCTCGATCTCGTAGATCCTGATGAGATCGCGGATATCGCTCATCTCGGGCCGCTTCCACTGGTTGGCCTCAAACCGGCCGACCTTGCCGCGGCCCCAATTCAGGATGTCGCAGACATGGTTCGCGGTATAGCCGGACGCGTTCCTCAGTTCGCACAGGCGTCGGGACAGGCGCCGCTTTGCGACAGTCGCGCCGTAGGCGTCATCGCTCATCGACATCTCCCTCCGTCCTCGCCTGGGTCACCGAAATACATGAAGCTTCACGGTTGCGCACACCAAACCCGTAGATGCAGTCTTAGCATACCCAAATTGCGAATCACAAATCAAGGCTTTTGTCGGAAACCCTTCCGACGGCTTAGAGACATCAGACGGCAGTCGGAAGCACTTCGGCGCACGCCAAAGTGGCCTGCCGCCCACGGAGAGACGGACAGATCCGACCATTCAGTGAATTTCCCTACGAAACGGGCCAATCAGGGTCCGCCGCGTCGTCGAACTCACCGTTTCGCACGCCGTCGATAAAGCACTCCCACTCATTCCTGTCGAACACCAAGACCCGGCCGGCCGGGTCGCCGGCCGCCCGCATCAGCACCCAGTCACCGCGCGCCCAGCGCTCGCTGAGCGGGAAGGCGATCTCGATCGATCCGTCGCCCTCCCCTGACCGCTCCCAGGCCGTTCGGGCCAGGTCGATACCCAGGTCGCCCGGGGTTGGCTTGCCGACGGAGCGCGTCATGGGATCTTCGCCACCGCGCAGTACAGCCAGCGAGACCCGTCGCTGTCGGCGAGTTCCACGTCCTCCGCGCCCCACAGGCCGCTGTAGGTGAGCGCCCGCTCCCCGCCCGGGTACGGCTCGGTTATCTCAAGCCCGTCGAAGAACCGCGCTATCGCCGGCTTCGAGCGGAAGTACATGTGCTCCGTCGCATTGTCGAACACGCTACGGAACTCACTGACGGCCACCGGCGGCTTGGCGTCGTCGGTGAGGTGCGACAGCGACAAGAAGCTGCCGGGCCCAACCGCGCGCACGTAGCGCGAGACCAGGCTCCACGGATCGCAGGAGTCGGAAACGAACATCAGCACGGCGGTCATCAGCAGGCCGGTCGGCTCCCCCGAGTCGAGGAGCGCGCGCACGCTCGGGTGGCCGAGGATCGAGTCCGGTTCCCGCAGGTCGCCGCAGAGCACGCTGACCGTCCCGCCTGGGTCGAGGATCGTCTGACTGTAGAGCTCGACCATCGGGTCATTGTCCACGTAGACCACGCGGGCGTCCGGGTGGATCTTCTTGACCACGTCGTGCGTGTTCCCAATGGTCGGCAGGCCGGAGCCGATATCGAGAAACTGCTTAACCCCCGTCTTCGCGATCCAGGCCGCCGCGCGCTGGTGGAACCCCCTGTTCGACCAGGCGCAGTCCTTAATCTCCGGGACCGCAGTCAGGATGCGCTCCGCCGCTGCCTCGTCAACGTCAAAATGATTGGTCCCGCGCAGCATGTAATCGTAGATCCGCGCCGGGGAGGGCTTCGACGTGTCAAGGCCCTCCGGAAGGCGCAGGGCCTTGGTCATCAAGGGCCTCCAGGAGTTGAGGGGTCCGGTTGTCCGGCTCGAGGGTGAGGGGTTGAGGGGCCGGCTTGTCGCCAGTCTTACACGCCGATCTACAGCCAGGAATGGGTCGGTGCGAAGAACAGCGCGAAGATCAGCAGTTCTACCTAGCGCTTCTTGGATTTACCTAGTACACCTTTACCCACGGGGCTGCGATCCTGGATCGGCCGCGCCGCCTCATAGCCTACCTTCACCCAGTCCCGGCAATCCGGCTATCGCAGCGATCGCCCCGAACCGAGGGCGCTCACCACCAGCGACGCCCGCACCGCGCTCAGCTCCGTATGGGAAAATTACCTGTATAAAGCTAAGTTCATGGGAAAATTACCCGTATAAAGCTAAAAACCAAAATAATTGATAGTGAACGGTCCCGTGCGCCGCCTTCCACCGCAGACCCGTCCCAGCAGGTGGCCACGGTTACAAGTAATCCATGGCGATTCAGCGACTATAAGGGCGGAACAGCCATGGATAAACTCGACTTTGGTTAATATGTACCGAAATTTCGGGCGCAGCGGAAGGCACACATGCGCGGTTGAGAGCGCGATTGGCAGCGTTATTTTGGGCGAATTTTTAGTGTATCGAGCATAGTTACACGGTCCGAGGGGTCGAGCGATTCAGTTGCGGAAGTGATTTTTGGGTTTAGCTATGGTCTTTGTTGAGGATTTGGTTAAGGGGCGAGCGCTGGGCTGCTACGACTGGCAACATTTTGCTTCACGATCCCTCGCGGCCGGCTGGTGAGTGATTTAATGCACGCATTGCGCGCCCGAAGTCGCACGGACTGGGGAGCCTGGGTGTCCCGCGCATGAAGTCATTCAGACTGGGGAGCCCGAGTGTCCTCGCGGAGCAGGTACAAGGCAGGCGTGACGGCCGGAGGGGCGCTCGTCGCAATCAGCATGGTCGGCGTGGCCGCCGTGGTGATCGGCATTGCCAAGGCCGGCGGAACCGCGCAATTCGCCCTCGCCAGCGTGGCCGATGCGAGCGTAATCGGGGCCGACTCCGCGACGGCGGTTACGTACCAGGTGAGCGGGACGGCGCAGCGCCTGGCACTGGCCCACTGGACGCCGCAGCGGATGCGGACGGCGACGGCGCTCTCCCCGGCGCTGGTGCGCCCCTGGTTGCCCGCGACGACCCCAGTGCCGACGCAGCCAACGCGGAGCCAGCCGGGCCCGGAGGTCACCCCGCCCAAGGGAATCCCCTGGGCGGTCCGGTTCAGCGGATCGCCGACCACCGGGGCGCTGTTCTACACGACGGGCGGCAAGAACCACTTCTGCACCGCGTCGGTGGTGGACTCGACGGCAGCGGACATGGTGCTCACCGCGGCGCACTGCGTGTACTGGAAGAGTTTCGCGACCAACATCGAGTACGTGCCCGGGTACCACGACGGGAAGCAGCCGTACGGTGCGTGGCCGGTCGCGAAAATCACGATTGCCAGCGGTTGGGAGTCTTCGCACAACCCCGACCTCGACTTCGCGTTCCTCACCGCCGCCTCGGTCGGCGGTCAGCAGATCCAGGCGCGGACCGGCGGCCTGACCATCGGCTTCACCCGCTGGTACAGCGAGAAGATCGAGGTCATCGGGCACAACGACACCGACGCGGAGCCTATCCGCTGCGCGACCAAGAGCTTCAGGTTCCGCACCGGGCAGATGGAGTTCTACTGCCACGGGTTCTGGACGGGGACGAGCGGCGGCCCGTGGATCATCGGCTACAACGCCAAGAACGGAACGGGCACCGTGTTCGGCGTGATCGGCGGCTACGAACTCGGCGGCGACTACGAGTGGGCCTCCTACAGCCCCTACTTCGGCTCCGCCACGCGCAGCCTCTACCAGCAGGTCGAGCGCCAGACGGCGCCCCTCCCGAAGCCAGCGCCGACGCCGACACCGACGCCGACGGGCGAGGCACTGGCCGGACGGGCTTAGAGGACCTTGGTGCCGTACATCTCGCCTAGCGGGTCGGCCAGGAGCTCCAGGCGGACGCCGTCCGGGTCCTTGAAGTAGATGGACGTGCCGCTTGCCTCGGTGTACTGGACCCCGGCCGCGTCTAGCTTGGACTTGAGGTGGAGCCACTTCTCCTTCGTCACCGAGATGGCGATGTGGTTGATGTTGCCGAGCGTCTCCAGGTACGGGCCGAGGTCGAGGCCGGGGAAATCGAAGAACGCGAGCAGGTTGCCGTTGCCGACGTCGAAGAAGAAGTGCGTCGATCCCTGGTAGTCCCGGTTGCCGAAGAGCTCGGTGAGCGGGAACTCCAGGATGCCCTGGTAGAACTTGATCGTCTGCTCGACGTCGGAGCAGATCAGCGCGGCGTGGTGGATGCCGCGGGCGGAGGTCGCCGGCCGGTCGGGCGTGATGTACGCGGCCTCGAGCCGAGCGCGCTCGGCCTTGATCGCGTCCAGGTCGATCTCGGTCATCGGCGTGCCTCCAGGTCTGGTCGGTGGTTGTCACGGGTGATCGTTCCCCCGCCGCAGTGTAATGCAGGGTCGAGGCGGAGCAACGGTACGTTCGATATGACCGGTATTTGAATTTTAAAGAACTCTGAGCTCGACGCTGATGTTGCCTCTGGTCGCCCGGGAGTAGGGGCAGACCTGGTGGGCCGCCTCGGCGAACTCGCGGACCTTCTCCCGCTCCATGCCGGGGACGTGGATGACCAGCGTCACGATCAGGCCGAAGGCGTCACCGTCTGGGCCGATGCCGACCTGCGCGGTCACCGTGGAGTCGCCGAGCGAGGCGTGCTCGCGGCCCGCGACCAGGCGCAGCGCGCTGTGGAAGCAGGCGGCGTAGCCGGCCGCGAACAGCTGCTCGGGGTTGGACCCGGCACCGGTGCCGCCCATCTCCGGGGGGAACGCCAGGTCAAGGTCGATCTTCCGATCGGAGGAGGCGACGTGGCCGTTGCGGCCATCACCGGTCGAGGTCGCCTCGGCGGTGTAGAGAACCTTCTCGGGCATACCTGCGAGCCTATCGCGACACGCCCGCCCGGGCAGGGACTCGCGAGGGCCAGACGGCGCAGTGAACGGGCGCGGCGGTATCGGACACGTTCGGTATATTGATCAGGTCCTTCTTCTCGCGGACTGCGACCTACGTGTAGCCGTTGCGTGATCTTCGCCATGCACAATGGTCATCGAGCGCCGGTAGCTCAGTCGGATAGAGCGGCTGCCTTCTAAGCAGCGGGTCGCGGGTTCGAATCCTGCCCGGCGCACTCACTACGTGCTCTGACCTGGGAAAACTCGCCTCGCTGGGGCGGAGGCCGAGCTGCTTTGGTCAAGCAACTCGGCGCTACAGACGTTACTTTGGTGCCTGGTATCTCTGTAGCGCTCCCCCACGTCGGAGGGAGTTTCAGCATGTCTCGTCCGGTTTCGAGCACCCTGAAGACCGCATCCAGGCCCGCCCTGAAGAACCCGCTGCGGGCCTCGACCATGCCCCTGCTCGCGCCCTCGGCGGTTTCCGACGAGCCGGAAGCCCCGGCCGCGGCCGCCGCCGGACCCGCACTGGAGGTCACGGCGCAGCAACTGCGGCGGATGCAGATCAGCGAGTTCAGCGCCTGGCTGCGGACGCAGACCAACAAGCACAAGCGCCCGTTCCAGGAGGAGACGATCCGCGGGTACGCGGAGACTGCCCGCGCGCTCGATCTGTGGATGGCCGAGCAGGACATCGACGGCGACTTCACCGCCTGCTCCGTCGACGTGCTGAACAGGTTCTTCGCGGCCTACCGGAACTCGCACAGCCAGGGCGGCACCAATACCCGGCAGCGTAACCTGCACCACCTGTTCAAGTGGCTGGCGCTCCGGTACGACCACCCGGACCCGTGGACCGATGACATGGTCCGCTACGGGCCGGTGAAGTCCCGCCCGTCGACGCTGGCCGAGGAGCTTCATCAGGGACCTCCTGGAGGTGACGGGCGGCGGAAAGGCGACGTCGTTCGTCGACGTGCGCGACCACGCGATGATCCGGATGCTCACCGAGGGCGTCCGCCGCGAGGAGCTGGCCCAGCAGCAGATCACTGACCTGTCGGGGGACTTGATCACCCGGCCGTTCGTCCGGGTGGTCCCGCTCAAGGGCGCCCGCGACTCCTCGGAGGGGCGACTGGTGCCGCTCATGATGAGCATCGGCGCAGGCGCTGGCGGACTACCTCCGGGCCCGCCGGTCGCACAAGCATGGCGAAGCTGCCCGCGCTGTGGCTAGGCAGCCGCAACCGCGGGCCGATGACCGGGCTCGGGCGTCTACCAGATGCTCGACCGGCGGGCCGAGGAAGCGGGCTACGATCCGCAGGCGGTCCATCCCCATATGTTCCGGCACACGTTCGCGAATGACTGGCTGGCGGGCGGCGGGTCAGAAGGCGACCTGATGCGCCTGATGGGGTGGCACGACCGGTCGATGGTCGACCGGTACGCCGCCGACATGCAGGACCAGCGCGCCTTCGAGGCCAAGCGGCGGCGCGGCGACATGTACTGAACTCCTCATGCAGGCGACAGGTACCTGCCTGCCTCCGCAAGCACCGCATCCGCGCGGACTACCTCACCGTCACTTGGAGAGATCGAGCCATCAGGCATCAGCTGACTGACAGGCTCTCTCACCAGACGCGAGCTCATCGTCTTGCTTCAAGCGACCCACCGTCACCTGCCGGTTCGCCCCCACTCCGGCTCGTTCCCTGACTCCGCACCAGCCGAGGTCCGAAAAGCGAACACCTTCTGCGCGGCAAGACGGCCGCGGTATCGCCACCAGTGAGGGCATCGTCGACTCGCTTGTTGATCGCCCACGCTGACGGCAAGTTCCCGGTCCCCGAGATCGAACGTCCTGAGTGATCCCACAATGGCACGCCCGAATTCAGTATTCGATGATCGCCGCCTCTCCCCGCTCACTGGGCGGCCGCGGGTACTCCGATCCGCACTCGAGCCGGCACTGCGCCCAATCCGCCGGTGCAGCCGGCCGAGGAGCGCCCAGGTATGAACATCAGCGAGGCGAGAACCAATCTGCGGCCGATGCCGATAGTCCGCTCCTGATCCAGGTCGAGCCGCGTACGGTGCCGATGCTCCTCCTTGTCCCAGCACCGAGCTCGTGCATCCTCGCCGCCAGCAACTCCAGCGCCGCATGCCGCCACCTGGGTAGGGCCGGTGACCCTGCGTCGACGGCAAGCAGCCTGGCGCCGCACATCCCAGCAAAGGACGTGCGCTTCGGCCCGACTGCCTTCGTCAAACTGGGCACAAGGGGGCCTTGGGCCGCTCATCCCCTGCACTCGAAAGGAAGACGAAGACATCCTGTCACCCGAGCTGACGCATCCTTCAGCCTGAGCGACGAGTAGGTAATCAGGGCGAGATGACGATCCATGGCCAGTCCCCTGCACCAGAGGTCCATATCGACGATGCCCGACACCTGGGACACCCGGGCCAGGCTTCACCAACAGCTTTCTTGGGCCTACGAGCGCCCCGAAGGCTGATCCCCAGTCCCCCGAGGGCGACACCCCGTCGGGGGCACCCACCACCTCGACTGACCGGCATGACTGACCCGGAGGGACCGGGCACGCTCCGGGTCGTCATGTCATGGTCGAAGAAGCCAGGACCCGTGCAACCCACGCATGCATACAGTCGTGCAGGCTCATCGCTTCGTAACAGACTGGCCGGGTCACGAGGAGAGCAGGTGCAGTGCCTCTCGCCTGGCGGACTACGAAACCGCCTCGCCGTTCGCCACCCAATGACAGCGACCGCCCAGGTCGCACAACTCCGCTACATCCAACTCGCTTCAGCAGGTCCTCAGCATCATCGCGCTCCAGCAGGTGCGCTCCTGCCCAGGCCACCCCAAGCGTCCTCGCGAGATCCATGCCCGTAGATCATAGCTTCGTGCTGACCAGCTTCGAATCCATTGCTAATGATCGTGTGCGCGAACCACGGCTCTTTGTCAACGTTGGCCGAATCCAGTTTTCCACCGTCGCCGACACCTTTCATCTCCGCGCTACATAAGAGCGTGGCAGAGGACGCGCGTGTCGAAGCGTGAAGGCTCCCTGCCAGCACGTCCTCGATCATTGGTGCCGGTTGGCCTGCTCCCGGCGTGGTCAGTGTGCGCCGCTCGGGCGGGCACGCAACCGGCAGAGGGCGCCGGTGTGGCGCGCCCGCCCTCCATAGCGGCGCCCTTCCCTGACCGCCGGGAGGCGCCCCGCCGCCCGGCCGCAGGCGTCTCGCCTGTGCTCACGGGAAGGGAACGTGCTCATGACTGCTGTCTCCGGTGACCTGCTGACCGCGCGGAACGCCACCATCGACGACCTCGTCGTGCTGCTGCGCGATCAGCAGGCGCGCAAGGTCGACGTGGTCGCGTCCGCCTCGTCGGTCCGGGCCGAGGGCGGGTGCCTGGTGCTCGACGGGACGATGCCGGTGCTCGGCGCCGGACGGGGTGACGATGACCGCGGGCCGGTACCGGCCGACCGACGTGTGCGATGCGGGGATCGCCGACAAGCTCGGCATCCCGGCCGCCTACCTGCGGCAGGACGCGCGACTCCCACCCGGCGCTGTTCGACGCGAACGTGAACGGGTGGCTGGAGCGGGACGACCGGAGGTTCTTCATCCGCGCCCTGCGCGGCGCCGACGGGGAGACCGGGGTCGCCCGGGCCTGGCTGTCGGACGGGTACAAGAAGATCGACCACCTCGACACGCTGATGGCCGTCTTCGACGGCATCCGCCGCGCCGGGCACCCGGTCCAGATCGAGACCTGCGACCTGACCGACCGGCGGATGTACGTCCGGGCCCGCTGCGAGGCCGTCCAGGTGCTCGCGCCCGGCGCTGCTGGCCGGGTACCGGTCGCCGTTCACCGGGGCGTCCGGGGCGGACAACCCGGTGGTGTTCGCCGGGTTCGTCGTCACCAACTCCGAGACCGGCTGCGGCGCCTGCACCGTCACCCCGCGGATCATCGCCCAGGTCTGCTCCAACGGGATGACCATCACCCGGGACGCGATGCGCGCGGTCCACCTCGGCGAGCGGATGGACGAGGGCATCCAGTGGTCCGTCCGACACCCTCGACCGGCAGCTCGAGCTGGTGACCGCCAAGGCCCGCGACGCGGTGACCGCGTTCCTCGACCCCGGCTACGTCGCCCGGCTGGTGCGGGAGATGGAGCAGCACGCCGGGCACCGGGTCACCGACGCGCCCAAGGCCATCGAGGTGATCGGGGCCCGGCTGCGGTACACCGAGGCGCAGCAGAAGGAGATCCTCGACCACTTCATCGCCGGCGGGTCGCTGACGGCGGGCGGGATCATGCACGCCGTCACCTCCGCCGCCCAGGTCCAGGACGACGGCGACGCCGCCTGGGACCTGGAGACCAGCGCCCTGGACGCGCTCCGCCTCGCCGCCTCCCTCTGACCACCCCTGACCGCGGTCCCGGCCTGCCACTCCCCCGGCAGGCCGGGACCGCTTCACCCCTGTCTTCCAGCCCCATCGCCTTCAAGAAGGGAGCACCATGGCCGACGCCCTGGCACCGGTCATACCGATCCGGCCCCTGCTGCGGTCCGCGCTGTCTCTGGCCGAACGTGGCTGGCATGTGTTCCCCTGCGTTCCCGGCGGGAAGCGGCCCGCGCTGCGCGGCAGCTGGCAGGATCACGCCACCACCGAACCGGCTCGCATCCGCGCCTGGTGGAGCCGGGCGGCGTACAACATCGGGATCGCCTGCGGCCCCTCGGGCCTGGTCGTCATCGACCTCGACGTCCCGCACGACACCGGGGAACTCTCCTCGGCTGAGGGCAGGAGCGCCGTGTCCGGCACCGACGTGCTCGCCGCCCTGTGCGATCAGCACGGCCAGCCCTACCCGCTGCCCACCTACGCCGTCGGCACCCCGTCCGGCGGCTGCCACCTGTACTACGCCGCGCA